>NZ_JBODJC010000001.1:0-1426822 GCF_050611765.1 Ferruginibacter sp. SUN106 | reverse complement strand
TATTAAAAATAAAAAAGGGCCAGGATAAAAATCCAGCCCCGTTTTAAATCCAATATCCTATGAAAAACCATACATAAGACGTTCAAAGTGCACAAAAAGTTGTAAATGAATTGTTAATAGTTTTATTTATTTTTAAGTAACGTAAAATGCTTGATATGAAATCTATTCAACAATGGCTTGCTGAGTATGGCGAGAGTCATCAAAATGAAACCAATAAATCTATACATTGGATCTGCGTTCCTGTCATCTTCTTTTCCGTTCTGGGCCTGCTGTATAGCATAAAACTGCCATGGGTAATCGAAGGCCATACACTTAACGTTGCTATGATAGTATTGCTACTCACTATTGCCTATTATTTTTCTTTATCCCGAACGCTTTGGATAGGCATGGCAGGCTTTGCTATTTTATGTGGCTGGTTATGTCATATTATTGAGAAAGCCGGTTTTATGCCGCTGTGGCTCTTTTGCGTTATTGCTTTTGTACTGGCCTGGGTAGGACAATTTTATGGCCACAAAGTAGAAGGTAAAAAACCATCCTTTTTAAAAGACCTGCAATTTTTAATGATAGGGCCAGCCTGGCTGATGAGTTTTATTTATAAAAAACTGGGAATAGGTTTATAAATAAAAAGCAGCCAACTTTTTAAAGGTTGACTGCCTGCAGTTACATTTTAGGGAAATTAATTTATAATTATTTTGCGAAAATATTATTATTATCCTGCTCCACTTTAAGGTATTGTTTTCGGCCAAGGGTTAAGTAGTAACCAAAGTATATAATCACAATAAGAAATATAGATAAGGCGGCAATGTTCATTTCCGGTGTCATTTTTTCTCTCAGGAATAAACGACCCAGTAAGGCAACAAGAAAAACGCCATATACAGCCCAAAAATATTTCATTCCGGAAGTCACTTTTAAATACACTGTTTCACCTGGTTTTACATCAACAGTTAACGGTGTAGAACTACACCAGTTTACTTTGCAAACAATTACATTAGCGCCGCCTGGTACTTCATACTCCTCACTTGAACCGTTGGTGATTTTTTTCTCCTGTTTTGCTCCATTAATTTCCACGCCGTAACCTTTCAGGCGATTCAGAAATTCGCTTTTTCTTTCCAGGATAATTCTTCCAAACAATTCAGACATGTATTTGCTTTTTAATTTTTACAATCCAAATAAGCCGGTATTCAGCAATTGCAAAGTTTGTTCTTTATAATTCCTGGCTATCAATAAAGAAACATTGTGCTTGCTGCCGCCATAGCTTACCATACGCACCGGTATAGGTTCAATAGCATCAAACAATTTTTTCATCACATCTTTTGTCTCGGCAATTTCGTTACCCACAATTGAAACAATAGTATGATTGGTATCAATTTCAACTGTACCAAATGGTTCCAGTTCTTTGATAATATCCGGAAGGTTAACATCATTATCAATAGTAACAGAAACTGCTACCTCAGATGTGGTGATCATATCAATGGAGGTGCGGTATTTTTCAAACACTTCAAATACTTTACGTAAAAAACCATAAGCCAGCAACATGCGGCTGCTCTTTACCCTTATTGCGGTGATACCATCTTTTGCAGCAACAGCTTTCACGCCCACACTACCTGCTTTTTCTGCAATCAATGTTCCCTTTGCAGAAGGCTCCATTGTGTTCAGTAATTTAACCGGCACATTGTAATACTGTGCTGGCCAGATACTGGCGGGATGCAAAATTTTCGCCCCGAAATACGCCAACTCTGCTGCTTCTTCAAAACTCAATTGCTCTATAGCAAAAGTTTTATTTACAATTCTTGGATCATTATTGTGCATACCGTCAATGTCTGTCCATATTTCGCAAACACTGGCATTGATAGCTGCTGCAATTAAAGAAGCACTATAATCACTACCGCCACGTTTTAAATTATCTACTTCTCCTTTTGCATTGCGGCAGATATATCCTTGTGTGATAAATATTTTTTTATCGCTTTGCTTAAGTAATTGTGCCAGCTTAACTTTTATAGCGCCAACCTGCGGTTCATCATACGCATCAATGGTCATAAACTCCAATGCAGGTAATAAAGCGTGGTCAATATTATTTTCAGTTAAATAGATAGAAAATAATTTAGTACTGAGCAATTCTCCCTGTGCCAATATGTCTTTATTCAATGCTTCACTGAAGGAGATCCTTAATATGATATACAGAAATTCAAAATGTTCCTGCAATACTTTACCGGCAGCATCTAAACCAGTTTCTGTTTTTAAAAGTTGCTTAATAAAATCTTTATAGTGATTTTCTAATTTTTCAATCAATTGCTTTGCATCCGATTTATTACCGGCAGCCATAGCATTACTGATGTCTACCAAACTGTTTGTAGTGCCGCTTAAAGCCGACAGTACTACAATCTTACTTTCGTCATCTGCAGTTATCAATTGCGATACCTGGTTCATTCTTTCCGGCTTGCCAACGCTGGTGCCGCCAAATTTCATTATTTTCATAATCCCCCCCGATGCCGTTATTACGGCTGATTTTAAATTAATAAATGATTTTAAATTTTTTGCAAAAGTATTTTATGTAAAGGGCTATTCCAAATGCAATTATTAAAATGGAATTTCCAGTTTTGCGGCAAGCCCTTTAAGGTCTTCTACCACAGCTTTTACCAGCGGAATACCATACAAACTACGTTCGGCCTCCATTTCCCGTTCCGGATCGCCGGGTATGATCACTTTTTCTTCCCCTTCCACTGTTTTTGCGGTACGGAAACGTTGTATCCAGTTATCCATATGCTGTTTAAATTCATCCGCAGTTCTAAAGGCATCAATACGCATAGCGCCAAAAAAATGCCCGATTCCCTCGCCCGGCATATTTTCGGGCATGGGTACATAAGCAGGAAAAGGCGGCACCCAGGGCCCGTAATTAGCACCACTCAGCACCGCAGAAAAGATATCTACTATAGCGCCTAAAGCATAGCCTTTGTGGCTGCTGTGCTCTCTGTCGCCACCTAACGGTAATAGTGAGCCGCCGTTTTTTAATTCGTTGGCATTGATACTTGACTGGCCATCTTTTGTTTGTATCCAACCCGTTGGTGCATCCGCATTTTTTCTTTGTAAGATCTCTAATTTGCCATTGGCAGCAGTGGTAGTTGCAAAGTCGGCAACAAATGCAGGTTCAACGCCTGCTGGTATCGCTACTGCAATAGGATTGGTACCTAACATTCTTTCTACAGAAAAAGTGGGCGCTACCAATGCGCTGGCATTCGTCATGGCAATGCCAATCATATCGTTGGGTAAAGCCATCATTGCATGATAGCCGGCAATACCAAAATGATTACTGTTTTTTACACTAACCCAACCGGTACCCACATTTTTTGCTTTATCAATAGCCACCTGCATGGCATAAGGCGCCACCACTAACCCCAAACCTGCATCACCATCAACCACGGCGGTAGAAGGCGTTTCATGCGTAATTTTTATCTGCGGTGTTGCATTTACACGCTTTACTTCCCAAAGGCGTACATAACCTGTAAGCCTTGCCACACCGTGACTGTCAATACCTCTCAGATCCGCTGCTATCAGGGCTTTTGCAGCAATATCAGCATCTGCTTTACTACAACCTATCTTTACAAAAACAGCTGTACAAAAGTTATACAGCTGCTGGTAATTGTATATTTCTTCCATCAAACAAAAATAGCTTAAATATTATTGCGGTAGAAACCAGGTAAAGCCGAATAGTATCTCAGTTTGCGAAAAAGGGTTGCCAACCTTTAAAATAAAAGCCGCTCCATAAAAATGAAGCGGCCTTCTTTGTGCTCAACCTACCTTATATGTAAAAACTCTTTTGTTATTCATTATCCATTTCATCCATCATACCGCCTTTCTTTTCCTGCCTCATTTTCAACAATTTTAATTTCTGCTCTCTTGATAAAATACTCATGGTACTTTTTGCCTGTTCTTTTTTCAGACCTTTTAGTTTGGCCTGTTTTTCATCAGCACTTAATTTTTCGTCATTTTCAATCGCTTCCTTTTGCGCTTTTCCGGCCTGGCGTATTTCCTTCAATTTTCCTTTTTGTTCTTTTGTAAGGTCCAGGTCCTTCATCATTTCCCGTTTGTTCATACCAGCATCCTGTTTTTGTGCTGTGGTATTAAGAGAAGAATCGGATTTATCCACTGTTTTTTTCTGCCGCTGCACCTGCGCAAATGATATAGAAAAAATCAAACTACATACCAATACTCCTATAATTTTTTTCATAAGCTCTCTTTTATTTTTTTATAGATACCAAAAGTTCCTGAAAGTTTAACGGCATAAAAAATAAATGAAAACCCCGTCCAAAAGACGGGGTTAACAACGATTGCGTCATGCTTTTGGCATGACAGATTTGCTTGCCAGCATTTTTTATCTTAAGAAAAGAATTTCTCTGTATTTTGGCAACACCCAGTGTGCATCATCTACCATTAATTCCAGTTTATCAACATGATAACGGATCAGGTCAAAATACTCACCTTTAATTTTATCGCAGTAAGCAATAGCTTTATCCCTTGAGCTGGTCAATTCGTTAGCTAATTTTCTTTCTTCGATCATTTTTTTAACGTTATCGCTGATTACAGCAATGTGATTGCTGATGGCTTCCAATACCTGCAATTGGTTGGAGTAAGCTGCTTCTTTTAAACCTGCTTCTTTTAAACCTTTGATATTTTCAATCAGAATATTCTGGTATTTAACCGCAGAAGGCAATACGTAAGTGGTAGCTAATTCACCCATGATCCTTGCTTCGATCTGTACTTTCTTGATATAATCTTCCAGCATGATCTCATGTCTTGCTTCCAACTCAGCATGATTGTAGATATCGTTGCTTTCAAATAATTTCTTAGATTTTTCAGACAAATAAGCATCCAATGCTAATGGAGTAGTTTTTACATTTGGTAAACCACGCTTTTCAGCTTCGTTTGCCCATGCTTCGCTATAGCCATCACCTTCAAACAATACTTTCTTGCTATCCACAACATATTTCTGCAAAATGTGCATGATCGCTACTTCTTTCTTATCGCCTTTCTCAATTAAAGCATCTACTTCAATTTTAAAATTCTTTAAGGTTTCTGCAACAATAGTGTTTAACACGGTCATGTTAGTAGCACAGTTAGCTGCAGATCCCACCGCACGGAATTCAAATTTATTTCCTGTAAATGCAAATGGAGAAGTTCTGTTTCTGTCGGTATTATCCAACATCAGTTCAGGAATGCTTTTATGAATATCCAGTTTCAACATAGCTTCATCCTGCTCGTCAAATTTACCACCTACCCTTGTTTCTACTTGTTCTAAAACTGTAGTTAAGTATTTACCGATAAATGCAGAGATGATTGCCGGTGGTGCTTCGTTAGCGCCCAGGCGGTGATCGTTACCTGCACTGGCAATTGATGCTCTTAATAATTCAGAATAATCGTGTACTGCTTTAATGGTGTTAACAAAGAATGTTAAGAACATTAAATTAGTTTTTGGTGTTTTACCTGGTGCTAATAAGTTAACACCGGTATCAGTAGCCAAACTCCAGTTGTTGTGCTTACCACTACCGTTAATACCAGCAAATGGTTTTTCGTGCAACAATACTTTTAAGTTGTGACGTTTTGCAACCCTTGTCATAATGTCCATCAACAACAAGTTGTGATCAACCGCAATATTTACTTCTTCATAAATTGGTGCACACTCAAACTGTGCAGGTGCCACCTCATTATGACGTGTGCGTAAAGGAATACCTAATTTGTAACTTTCTTCTTCAAAGTCTCTCATAAAGGCATACACTCTTTCAGGAATAGTTCCGAAATAGTGATCTTCCAGCTGTTGCCCTTTTGCAGGTGCATGGCCAAATACAGTACGGCCGGTTAATAACAGATCCGGACGAGCATTTGCAAGACCAGCATCTATCATAAAATATTCCTGTTCCCAACCTAAGGTTGGTGTTACTTTAGTTACGTTTTTATCAAAATACTGGCAAACATCAACTGCAGCTTTATCCAAAGCCACTAATGCTTTTAACAAAGGAGTTTTAGCATCTAAAGATTCGCCGGTGTAGCTAACAAAAATGGTAGGGATACATAAAGTTTTACCCTGGCCGATCTCCATAATAAATGCAGGAGAAGAGGGATCCCATGCAGTGTATCCACGAGCTTCAAAAGTTGCTCTTAAACCACCACTTGGAAAAGAAGATGCATCTGGCTCTTGTTGAATTAAAGCACCACCATCAAATTCTTCAATTGGAGTGCCATCACCTTTTAAAGTAAAAAATGAATCATGTTTTTCTGCTGATAAACCAGTTAAAGGTTGAAACCAGTGTGTATAGTGTGTTACACCTTTACTTTCGGCCCAGGCTTTTAATCCGTTGGCTACCTGCCCGCCCATAGAGCGTTCAATTTTTTTACCACTTTTTACCGAAGCTGTTAAGCTTTTATAAGCGTCGTCACTTAAAAACTGACGGGCTACTTTAAGAGTAAACACATTTTCATTAAAAATTGCAGTAATTTTTGATGAACCTGATACCTTAACTTCTACTGGATTGCTGGTTAGGTTTTCCAGCGCATGGGAGCGTAAAGATTGCATATTTATATGTTTTGAGCAACAAAAAAACGTCAAAAATCGTTATAAAACAATTTTTTTATCAGAAATGTGATAAAAATTATCGTTTTGTGGAAAAAACACAAATATGCAATTATTTTTTAATTTTTATAAGGCGAGCTATTTTTTCCCAGTTTATCCTGCAAATAACCGGGGCCATTAAAAAGGGAAGGTATACGCTTCTGTATCGTACAATAGAGCCTAAATTAGGCATTATATATCCAATAAAAAGAAACATGGTCATGGAAAAAAAGATTCCGAAAATTATAAAAGCATCTTTTTCTTCCGGAATTGCTTTCCGTTTAAATAAAAGAAAAAGAATAAAGCATAACTGAAAAATGATCAACTCGATATTTATTGGCAAAAGGCTTTTGGCAGGAAGTTCTGTGGGATAAGGCCGCAATAAAAGATGGTTGAATGCCTGTGGTGCATTAAAAGCAAAACTTTTAAAATTGGGATACAGCGTATCCAGTTTTATTTGTGTTGCAGCAATGGGAAGTGTAAAAAAAGCGGCTTGTTTATTAGTTACTGTTTTAAGCGGATCAATACTATTTACTATAGCATTCACATTAAAGAAAAGAACCCCAGTAATGATATAACCAATTATAAAACTTTTTAAGGGGGGCCATTTATATTTTGATACTAATATCCAAATAGTAAGTGCAGGCAGTAAATTAATAAGCACATAACTTCTTATTAAAAACAACATAATAAAAGCAATGAAAATAATGGCCAGGCGTTTTGCAGTCCATCGATTTTTATTGAGTGATTGATACACCGCATATAATAAAAATCCCAGTGTGGTAAAAACGATGTTATCTTTTTGTACCCCTGAAGTAAAATATAGCATTGAAGGCAGTAGGAAACAGCAAACAATAACTGCCAGCTGTTGCTTCCGGTAAATCTGAATAAATATTTTGTAAAATGCTACATGCCCTAAAAAGCCCACAAAATTGAAAAACAAACTGTTGATATAATAATTACCCCGGCTGAAAATATCACAAACAGAAAGCATTTTGATAATAATATTATTCCTCAGGTCATTCCAGAACGATTGAAAGGAATCGAACAAACCGCCATAACCCTGTTGGTAATTGGAGGTAAATAAATTGCTGAAATATTCCTTGGGGTCCGACCATAACAACTGGTATTCACTCCACCCTTCCCGGTTTACATCCCAATAATCATTTCCGGTGCTGTAGATATGAATCGATATCCAGCCTATAGCCAACCCTGCAAAAATTTTTGCCCCAAAAAGCAAGAGTATATATTTATTGCTAAGACCAGAATTTTTCACAAACCTCACCTTGGTAAGCAGCCAGCAAAATATCAACAGGTAAACAATAAAAAGAATGTATTCCAATGCAATTAATTTTCAATGTGGGAAGATAGTTAAAATATTTGCCATCCTTGTACCCGAATAAACTTTTAGGGCGTTACCTTTGCGCTTTCTAACCATCTTCTTCTACAACATTTATGGAAATAACAGTAAAAACCGCAGAACAATTAAGAATTACCGCCGACGAATTTGAATTGATAAAACAAAAGCTGGGGCGCACCCCTAACTTTAATGAGCTCTGTTCTTTTAGTGCCATGTGGAGTGAGCATTGCAGTTATAAAAATTCTATTAAATGGTTAAAAACATTGCCACGTGAAGGAAAAAAAATGTTGGTTAAAGCAGGAGAAGAAAACGCCGGCTTAATGGACATTGGTGATGGTTATGGCGTGGTTTTTAAAATTGAAAGTCATAACCACCCTTCTGCTATTGAACCTTTTCAGGGTGCAGCAACAGGTGTGGGTGGTATTAACAGGGATATTTTTACCATGGGTGCAAGGCCCATCGCCTCCTTAAACAGTTTACGCTTTGGTAATTTAAAAGAAGCAAAAACACAACATTTATTAGCAGGTGTTGTACATGGTATCGGTCATTATGGTAATTGCTTTGGTGTACCAACTGTTGGTGGTGAAGTATATTTTGAAGACTGCTACCATACGAATCCGTTAGTAAACGCTATGAGCGTGGGTATTTTAAAAAATGGCGAAACCATTTCTGCAACATCGGGCAAAGTAAAAGGCAATCCTGTTTTTTTTGTGGGTAGTGCTACCGGTAAAGATGGTATTGGCGGGGCAAGTTTTGCCAGTGCGGATATTACAGCAGACAGTGCGGAAGATCTGCCTGCAGTGCAAGTGGGTGATCCTTTCCAGGAAAAAAAATTACTGGAAGCTTGCCTGGAAGTAATGAATACCGGTGCTGTAGTTGGTATGCAGGATATGGGTGCAGCAGGAATTATTTGCAGCACCAGCGAAATGAGTGCGAAAGGCGAAGCCGGAATGAGAATTGATTTAGAAAAAGTGCCTACCCGTCAGAAAGATATGAAAGCCTGGGAATTATTATTGAGTGAAAGCCAGGAAAGAATGTTGCTGGTTGCTGAAAGAGGAAAAGAACAACTGGTAATTGATGTATTTGAAAAATGGGATCTGCCCTGCAGTGAAATTGGTGAAGTAACTGACGATGGTATGCTGAATTTTTATATGAATGGAAATTTAGAAGCCACATTGCCTGCATACGAATTAGTTTTAGGTGGCGGTGCTCCGCAAAACGACAGGCCTTATACAGAACCAAAATATTTTGAAAAAATAAAAGCATTCAGCGCTGATACAATTGCTGTGCCTGCAGATTTAAAAGCTACAGCCGAACAAATTATACAGATACCGAATATTGCCAGCAAAAAATGGATCTATGTGCAATACGATAGCATGGTAGGTGCCGGCAATGCAAGCACCAACGCACCAAGCGATGCTGCTATTGTAATTGCAAAACCAACCAACAAAGCATTGGCACTTACAACAGATTGTAACAGCCGCTATGTTTTTGCCGATCCTTATAAAGGTGCTATGATTGCTGTTGCAGAAGCTGCAAGAAATATTGTGTGCAGTGGCGGGCAACCATTGGGTGTTACCAACTGTTTAAACTTTGGCAATCCCTACGATCCAGAAGTATACTATCAATTTGTACATGCTATTAAAGGCATGGGTGAAGCCTGCAGAAAATTTGATACGCCCGTTACCGGAGGTAATGTTAGCTTTTACAACCAGGGGCCTGACGGTGCCGTATACCCTACTCCAACAATCGGCATGGTGGGCTTACTGGATTCTCCCGATGATAAAATGACCATGGATTTTAAAAACGAAGATGATGAAATTTATTTAGTGGGCGTACAACGCAATGATATCAATTCATCTGAGTACCTGCATAAACTGCATGGTGTGGAATTTTCCCCCGCTCCTTACTTTGATATTGATGAAGAGTTTGCAGTGCAGCATGAAATAAAAAAGATGATCGAGAAAAAAATGATCAAGTCTGCACACGATGTTAGTGAAGGTGGTTTGTTTGTTACACTAATTGAAAGTGCGTTTAACAGAAACACAGGTTTTAAAATATCTACTACAGATACAACAATAAGAAAAGATGCGTACTGGTTTGGTGAAGCGCAAAGCCGTGTGGTGGTTTCTGTTGCTAAAGAAAACAGGAATGACTTTAATATGCTGTTAGAGAAAATGGAAATTACAGTAACTTATTTAGGCACTGTTACCAGTGGCGCTGTAAATATTGATGGGGAAGATTGGGGCAATGTAGCTGACTGGAAAGAAAAATATGATAATGCTATTGGTAAATTATTAGCAGGGCACGAAAGCGAAGCGGCTTTATCTTCTTTATAAGACCAAATGCAACCTTATTATGAAAAAGGTCACCCTTATTATTTTACTTGCTTTTTCTCTTAAAGGATCGGCACAAAGCAAGCCTGCCTGGGAATTAATTGTTGCTGTATCTGGTCTAAGTAATTCCAGTCCGCAAAACAACAATATTGTAACAGGCAGCAGCAGGCCAATGCTTGATTCTGCAGGTAACCCTGTCTTTTTATCTACGGGTGTGTATACTGCTTACCGGCAAACGGCTAATTCAATAAAATATAAATCGAAATTAACAGCGGGTATTACATTTGGGGGAAGGTTGAGCTATCCGTTAAATACACATTTTGATATTTCTGTCGGTGCTACTTTATCCATATTTACAGTATCCAGGATAACAGAAAACAACTCATCCAATCCTTTTTTAGCAGGAACCGGATTGAATCCCGGGGATTCAATCTACGGCACTACCGGATCAGGATCTGTAATTTTTATTGGTACTGCAGCTAATTATTTTTCTTCTTTTACTAATCAACCTGAAAAATTTTCATTCACTAACCTGAATACGCCGATAAGCATCATTTACAAAAAAGAAAAATGGCGGTTTGAAACAGGTATTACGCCTTCTTTTATAATCAATTCCTCTAAAAAGAAATTAAAAGACAATTACGGTGGCGAGATCACTATAAATGAAACTCCTTTTACAAATAATCAGAATACCGAAGTGGGATTGAGTATCGGTTCTGATTATGAAATTACAAAAGAACTGGGTATAGGCCTGGAGTATGTACATGGATTAAATAGTTTAATTGATGCTGATAATACCCGTAAATTACTTACCCGTACAATAAACTTAAAATTACTTTATAAACTATAATAATCTTGACTACCAATTCCACCATAATTGTTACAGGCGCTTACGGTTTTATCGGCAGCTGCATGGTAAGCTATTTAAACCAGCAGGGGTTTGAAAATTTAATTTTAGTAGATGAGTTTGATGATGACGAAAAAGAACTTAACCTGTTGCACAAAAAATATTTAGTAAGAGTAGAAAGAGAAAATTTATTTGACTGGTTGTTAAAAGAAAAACCTCCTGTTGAATTTGTTTTTCATTTAGGTGCCAGAACCGACACTACCGAATTTGATTACAGTGTACATCAAAAATTAAATGTAGAATACTCTCAGAGCATATGGCATTATTGCACCATCAATAAAATTCCGCTGGTATATGCTTCGTCTGCTGCCACCTACGGCGAAGGGGAATATGGCTATGATGACAACCACGACATTGTAGAACAGTTACAACCTTTAAACCCATACGGTATCAGCAAAAATGAATTTGATAAATGGGTATTGCACCAAAAAGAATTACCGCCGTTCTGGGCAGGCTTAAAATTCTTTAACGTGTATGGCCCTAACGAATATCATAAAGCAAGAATGGCCAGTGTTATTTTCCATTCTTTTAACCAGATAAAAGAAAAAGGAAAAGTAAAATTATTTAAATCACATAAGGATGGTTTTGAAGATGGCGAACAATTGCGTGACTTTGTGTATGTAAAAGATGTGGTGGCAGTGTGTTTCTGGTTAATGCAGAACGTCAGTCGTGAGCCGTCAGTCGTGAGTAAAGAGTCTTCTGGCCAGAATGCTTCACTCACACCTCAGGCCTCACGCCTCATGAACGGTCTCTACAACTTAGGCACCGGCAATGCCCGTAGTTTTAATGACCTTGTAAAATCAACTTTTGCCGGACTGGACTTAGCTCCTGTTATTGAGTTTATTGATATGCCCGAAGACATCCGGGACAAATACCAGTATTTTACGGAAGCCAAAATGGAGAAGCTTAAAGACGCCGGTTACCCCAACGAATTTTATTCTTTAGAAAAAGGTGTGGATGATTATGTGCGGAATTATTTAAACAAAAATTTATTCTACTAAAATGAAAATAGCAATCATAGGTGGTGGCAATTTAGGTACCGCTATAGCAGAAGGTTTACTAAAAAGTAAGTTCTGTAAAGCTTCAGATATTAGCATTACTAAAAGAAATATCACTACGCTTAAGGCTTTAAGTGATAAAGGCGTTTTTGTTACTGCCAATAATAATGAAGCGGTAAAAAAAAGCGACCTGGTATTATTGGCTGTTAAACCTTTCCAGGTAGCGGAAGTAATTGCCGGTTTAAAGAAAAACCTGGTTGCAAAACATGTATTGGTTTCCGTTATCACGGGTGTATCATTGGCAGATCTTGCCGAAATGGTAAAAAAGAAAAACCCTGTTTTCCGTGCTATGCCCAACACTGCTATTGCTATACAGGAAAGTATGACCTGCATCAGCCATGATAATGCAACACCTGCGCAAATTCAATTTGTACAACAACTATTTGAAACCCTCGGCAAGGTTTGCATGATTGAAGATAAATTAATGGATGCTGCAACCGTATTAGGAGCATGTGGTACTGCATATGCTATGCGTTATATCCGTGCCAATATACAAGGCGGTATCGAAATTGGTTTCAGTGCTGTTACTGCCAGTTTAATTGCTGCACAAACAGTAAAAGGTGCTGCAGAATTATTATTACAAAAAGGTACACACCCTGAACAGGAGATTGATAAAGTAACTACTCCAAAAGGTTGCACCATTGCCGGCTTAAATGAAATGGAACACCAGGGATTTAGTTCTTCGCTGATTAAAGGAATTGCTACGAGTTATAATAAAATTGTGAAGGGTTAGTAAATATTTCCCGTTTCCATATCAATTTGATAAGGTATCCACACTTCATTACTTGTTGCATATTGATGTTTAAGAAAGAATTCAAACGCATAATTTTTTCTGTACAATTTTTCATTTCCGTACTTACCTATTTTTAAATCATTCCCATCAAAGTAGCCCCAGTATTTTGTGATCCTGTTGCCCTTTTCATCTTCCAGGTAATTTTCAAACTCATTCAGGCCAAGCCTGATTTTTTTTTCTGTAAAATTTATTATTGAAGGTTTGTTATTTTTAAACTCGTTAAAGTTGACATATATACCCTTGTTAAAAAATGTGTCTCTTAAAACAGGGATATCGTAATAGATGGCATTATATTTTTGTATTTCTACCCATGTCTTTTTAGGTAATTTTTCAATTCCTGCAACTGCTTTATTAAAATCAGGTACTTCTATTAACCCGTTTAATATAAGTTTCAAAACCTCTTTATTTCTTTTTTGATCTTCTTTTATTTCAGATTCAAACATCACTCCGTTAACCACCGTATCTATTCTTTTCAACGGAATAAATATTGCTCCTTTATTTAAATAGTATTCCCACTTGCAATACAAAAAGCTTTGCGTTTTTTCATTCCTTGAAATATCAATTTCTTTATTCTTCTCGTCGTCGACACCCGAAAACCAAAACTTCTTCATCACAATTAATAATTTAGTATCGGTATTGGAAAAGGCATTTTGATAAAATTCGTTATAATAATTTTCTATCGCTTTTGCAACCCCTTCACTAAACACAACTTTTCTGCCAACCCTTTTTTTGTTGCCAATAATTTGAAATACAGGAACAAAGCCAATTTTTGAAGTATCAAATCTGTTATCAATAATTTTGATGGAAGAAAAAGGGAATTTTATTTCTCCAGGGGCTATTTTTTTTACAGTTAATTTAAATTCCTTTTCAGGAAGTATATCCGGATTGGTTATCTCAGGTTTTACTTTTTGGCCAAAGGCAACAAAAGGCAATAAAATCAATATTAAAACAAAAGTTTTCATCATTTGAATTATAGGCAATTATACCATTTTTCCACAAATTTTCCCTCAAATTTCCTCCTCCCGAATAATCGTCCTATCTTTGCATGACCTCTAGGATTTTTCTTTATGAATCCCAATTGGTCAAATGTAGATTGGGTTAACAAATTCGAAGTTTTTCACGGATAAAAAGAATTGAACGTTGAAGTGAACCTCACAACGATGTTGATTCTATTTTTTTGTTTTTCCCGGAGTTTTTTATTGACAGCAGAAAATCATCATTATGGCAAAATATATTTTTGTAACCGGCGGTGTTACATCATCATTAGGAAAAGGAATTATTGCTGCCTCGTTAGCAAAACTGCTACAGGCAAGGGGTTTAAAAGTAACCATTCAAAAATTTGATCCCTATATCAACGTGGATCCGGGAACGCTTAACCCGTACGAGCATGGCGAATGTTTTGTAACCGACGACGGCGCAGAAACTGATCTTGATCTTGGCCACTACGAACGTTTTTTAAATACCCCTACTTCACAAGCCAGTAATGTTACCACAGGCCGTATTTACCAGACCGTAATTAATAAAGAACGTGAAGGCGCTTACCTGGGTAAAACTGTACAGGTTATTCCTCATATTACCGACGAAATTAAACGCCGTATGCTTTTATTGGGCAAAAGCGGCAAATTCGACATTATTATTACTGAATTAGGTGGTACCGTGGGTGATATTGAAAGTTTGCCTTTTGTAGAAGCGGTACGCCAGCTGCAATGGGAAATGCCTGAAGAAGATTGCATGGTGGTGCATCTTACTTTAATACCTTATTTAAGTGCAGCCAAGGAATTAAAGACCAAACCTACACAACATAGCGTTCGTTTGTTAAGCCAGGAAGGTGTACATCCTGATGTTATCGTATGCCGTACAGAACAACCATTAAACAGCGACCTGAAAAAGAAAATTGCTTTATTCTGTAATGTAAAACCTGATGCTGTTATTGAGGCCATGGATGCATCAAGCATTTACGAAGTGCCTTTGCTGATGTTGCAGGAAGGCCTGGATATTATTGTGTTGAAAAAATTACAGATCAATGGTTATGCCGCTCCTGAATTAACCAAGTGGAAAGCTTTCTTAGACAAATTAAAATACCCAAAAACAAAAGTTACTATTGGTTTAATTGGAAAATATATCGAATTGCAGGATGCCTACAAATCTATTTTAGAAAGTTTTGTACATGCAGGTGCTATGAACGAGTGTAAAGTAAAAGTGATAGATGTACATAGCGAAACCATTACTGAAGATAATGTAGCAGAAAAATTAAGCAAGCTGGATGGTTTACTGGTAGCACCTGGTTTTGGCAACCGTGGTGTGGAAGGAAAGATCACTGCAGTAAAATATGCAAGAGAAAATAATCTACCCTTCTTTGGTATTTGTTTGGGTATGCAAATGGCCGTAATTGAATACGGAAGAAATGTATTGGGCTGGGCCGATGCCAACTCTACAGAAATGGTAAAAGATACTGCTCATCCTGTTATTGACCTGATGGATGAACAAAAAGATATTACTGCAAAAGGCGGCACCATGCGTTTGGGTGCTTATCCTTGTACTATTAAAGAAGGTACGCTGGCACATACCATTTATGGCACTACCGAAATCAGCGAACGCCACAGGCACCGCTGGGAGTTTAATAACAAATACATCACCGATTTTGAAAAAGCCGGCATGGTACCCAGTGGTAAAAACCCCGCAAGTGGCTTGGTTGAAATTGTGGAATTGCCTAAGCATCCGTTTTTCATTGGCGTGCAATATCACCCTGAATTAAAAAGTACGGTAGAAAACCCACAACCGATATTTGTTCATTTTGTAAAAGCGGCAAAAGCATTTGCAGAAAAAAGAGATGCGGTGAAGAATCCTTTATTGCAGAGTGAAATGATATAATTGAATTGATTATAAAGAAGGAAATGTTCAATAATCAATGTTCAATATTCAACGTTCAATAAAATACAAGAGCCTGTAATTTATACAGACTGCATTTTTAATTGAACATTGAATATTGAGTGTTGAAAATTGAACATTTTTTAAAAGCCGATTTTGGCAGTGCTATATAATATTGTTTTCTTTCTGTGAAATTTGTGTAATCTGTGGCAACAACTAACATCAAGCTTTCAATGGACGAGCTCAACCGTAAATCGGTGGAGGAGTTCAAGCGTTCTGAAAAAACACCCGTGATTGCGGTATTGGAAAATATCCGCAGTGCTTATAATGTGGGCAGTGTATTTCGTACTGCGGATGCATTTTTATTAGAAGCTATTTATATTACCGGCTATACCTGCACCCCTCCACACAAAGAAATTAAAAAAACAGCGCTTGGTGCCGAAGAAAGTGTGGACTGGAAACATTTTACCAATGCCACGGAAGCAATTAAAGTGCTAAAACAAAATGGTTACAAAGTATACGCTGTTGAGCAGGCTTTAAACAGCCATCACCTGCAACTGGTGGATTTTAAAAGTGATGAAAAGATTGCCGTTATTTTGGGTAATGAAGTTACAGGCGTAGAACAATCCACAATAGAACAATGCGATGGCTGTATAGAGATCCCTCAATTAGGCATGAAACATTCCTTAAACATTGCTACTGCCGCCGGTGTGGTACTCTGGGAAATTGTAAGAACAAGAATATCCAAAATCGAATAAGTACTTTCTTCAGGCATCGTATCTTTGCACTATGTTAGCTGTTAAGAAGTATTTATCATTAGTAAAGTTTTCGCATACCATCTTTGCAATGCCTTTTGCATTGATTGGATTTTTTTTGGGGTTGACCCGATCTTCATTTTCTGAAAATCTTAATAGTTATATAGGTTGGGGAAATGATATTACAAATTTCGTCTCGTCAAAACATAATTTATTAAAATTCTGCCTTGTTATCCTTTGCATGATCTTCGCCAGATCCGCTGCCATGGCATTCAACCGCTGGCTGGATGCTAAATATGATGCGATGAACCCTCGCACTGCTGTAAGAGAAATTCCTGCGGGTGTTATCAAACCCAACAATGCGTTAATCTTCACCATTGTTAATTGCGTTTTATTTATAACTGCAACATTCTTTATTAACAGGCTTTGTTTTTACCTCTCCCCTGTTGCCTTATTTGTAGTGTTATTTTATAGTTATACCAAACGCTTTACTGCATTATGCCATCTGGTGCTGGGTGTAGGTTTAAGTCTTGCGCCGATTGGTGCTTATATTGCAGTAACCGGACAATTCAATTTATTACCCGTTCTTTTTTCATTTACTGTTTTATTCTGGGTAAGTGGTTTTGATATTATCTATGCATTGCAGGACGAAGATTTTGACAGGCAAAACCAATTACATTCCATTCCTTCTGCCGTAGGTAAAGTAAAAGCATTGCGTATTTCTGAAATGCTTCATGTACTTTCTGCAGCCTGTGTTATTGGTGCCGGGTTTTATGGCCACTTTGGAATATGGTATTGGGCAGGCGTGGTATTTTATATTGGCCTATTGATCTACCAGCATGTATTGGTAAAGCCCAATGATCTGAGTAAAGTAAATATGGCATTCTTTACCACAAATGGAATTGCATCAGTTGTTTTTGCCGTATTCGTTTTGTTAGACCTGTTTATTAGTTGATAGTTCTCAGTCATAAATCTTAAATCACAAATCATAAATCTAAAATCGTGTATGGCCCGGATATTAGCAATTGATTATGGCGGCAAAAGAACCGGCCTTGCGGTTACAGATCCATTGCAGATCATCGCAACGGGTTTAGAAACGATTGAATCAAGAGAATTAATTCCTTATTTAAAAAAATATTTCGCTACAGAAAAAGTTGAGCTGATAATTATAGGTTTACCTAAAAACTGGGATGAAAGCGATACACATGGTACACCACTGGTGGAAGCGGCTATTAAAAAAATACAAAAAGAATTTCCTGCTATCCCTCTTAAAACTGTTGATGAACGCTATACCTCCAAAATGGCTAAAGATGCCATGCTGGAAATGGGGATGAAAAAGAAAGACCGACGTATAAAAGGCAATGTGGATGTAATTGCAGCAACAATAATTTTACAGGAATACATGGACAGATTGTAGATTGCTGATTTTTGATTTATGATTTAAAGTACAGGCTGTTTGAGCATTGTGATGGCCTGTTTACTCAAGGAAATCAGAAAAACGCAAATCTAAAATCGAATGATCTCCTTACCTTTGTACTTAAATCTGAAATCGAAATTCACAAATCAAAAATGAAATGATTCTTCCGATAGTAGCATACGGTTCGCCAATTTTAAGAAAGATCTGTAGTGATATTAGTCCCGACTATCCGGGACTGGATAAATTACTTGCCGATATGTGGGAAACGATGTACAATAGCAATGGTGTTGGCCTTGCTGCTCCGCAGATCAATAAAGACATTCGTGTATTTGTTATTGACAGTGAACAGATTTTTGCCAACCAGGAAGAAGATGAAAAAGGAGAATTTCCTGATGAACCTGGTTATAAAGGTGTTTTTATTAATGCACATATTACTGAGCTGAATGGCGAAGAATGGAGTTATAATGAAGGCTGCCTGAGTATTCCTAAAATAAGAGAAGATGTATATCGTGAAGAAGAGGTAACACTGGAATTTGATGATGAAAATTTTGTTCATCATACCAAAACTTTTAACGGTATAACAGCAAGGGTTATTTTACATGAGTACGACCATATTGAAGGTAAATTATTCATCGATCATATAAAGGCGTTAAAACGCAAATTATTGCAAGGTAAACTAACGGATATCTCTAAAGGGAAAATAAAAGTTGACTACCGGATGGTTTTTCCTAAATAAAACTGAAAACGACTCCCCTCGCCAATTACTAACTCAAATCAGTAGCTTTAAACATAATAAAGTTTAAAAAATCCCCTATTTAGGGTATTGTCTCGCCTATACTTCAGGTCTACCTTTACCGCATCAAACCAAATCAACTAAAATGATGCTTATCCGAAGAATTGTACCCTTAATTATTTTACTTACTGTAATCAATAGCATAAATGCACAGGTAATTGCAGTGCGCCAGGTAGTTGCTTCAGCCGGTAAAGACACACTTATAGGCACCACGATATGGGCCTCCACAATCGGGGAACCTGTAATTGAAACTTATACGGGTGGTGCACTTACATTTACTCAAGGCTTTCATCAGCCGGACGGTTATTCCATCACGCCTTTTATTCCTTTAATAAATAACCTGGTCATATACCCTAATCCTGGCCGGCCAAACAGCAACTTAAGTTTTTATTTAAGAGCAGATAAACCTTCTCTTATGATAACCATTTATGATGCACAAGGCAAATTATACCAAAGCCAGACATTAGAAAGTTATGCCGGGCAAACATGGCATAGTCTTAATCCGCAAATAATGGCTGGTGGCACTTACACTGTAAAAGTTACGGTTGGTTTTGAAGTGTATACCGGCAGGTATGTGGTAGTCAACTAATCTATTCGTCTTTCTCTTTTCAACATAAAAAAACTAAACACTCAGATATGAAAAAAAGTTTATCGCTGCTATTGCTTGCAGTTATCTTTTGTATTACCGGCTTTTCGCAGGGCCTCAATGGAATTAATTACCAGGCTGTGGCCCGTAATTTAAACGGTACTGTTTTAAGCAACAAAGTAGTGCAGGTTCGTTTTACAATTACACTGGGTAACACAACCATTGTACAGTACCAGGAAACACAGAATGCGGTTACCAATGCATACGGTTTGTTTAATCTTGTAATAGGAAAAGGTGTACCCGTTACCGGTACTTTTACTGCCATTCCCTGGACAACAGCAAGTCAATGGCTGCAGGTGGAAGTTTCGGTAGACGGCGGGCCGTTTAATAATCTTGGCAAAAACCCTTTCAATTCTGTACCATATGCATTAATGGCTGCTGCGGCATTGCCTACAGGCCCGGCAGGTGGCGATTTAACCGGCACTTATCCAAATCCTGTGTTAGCAGCAACTACAGTTACTGCAGGTAGTTATGGTAATGCTACCAGCTACCCTACTTTTACTGTTGATGGAAAGGGAAGATTAACTGCTGCAGGGCAATTAAATTTGCCCACAAGCCTCCCGCCATCCGGACCAGCGGGTGGAGATCTTTCAGGCACTTATCCTAATCCAACAATAAATATTCCTTTAATAAAAACATCGGCTCAGGCAGCAAGTCCATTGATAGGCATGACCAATAGTAACACTACTGGTATCCTGGGAGCAGTACAAGGCAGCAGTGCCAGCACAGATGCCAATGCAGTAGCACTACAGGGAACAATTTCTTCAACTACACCAGGTGGTTTTTCATCTGCTGTAAGAGGGGTGAATAATGGCACCGGTGGTTTAGGTATTGGAGTTTACGGCAGCCAGGCAGGAAGTGGCTGGGGTGTATATGGTACCACTCCCTCAGGTATTGGTGTAAACGGATCCGGAGGGTCGGGAATTGGGGTATTTGGTTCTGCAACATCAGGCATTGGTGTTAATGGTACAAGCAGTACCGGCATAGCAGGCTCATTTACAAATACCAATGCAGCTAATACATCAAACACATTAAATGTTACCAACAGCGGTACAGGCTTTGCGGCTAATATCACCAGCACTAACCCAACAGCCAAAGCATTAAAAACTACCGGCGGTGTTCAGCTAACAGGTATTGGAGAAGCTGCAGGAAAAGTTTTAACTGCAGATGCAACCGGAAATGCAGTATGGGCAACTGCTGCTGCCGCTACAAATATTGCATTACCTTATAAAGATTCTGCAGCTTCAACTACTGCAAATATTTTTGATATCATACAAACATCCACTGCCACTACTACGGCTGCACTAAGCGGCACATCAAGATCAACAGCAGGTAGTGCTAATGCGATATTAGGAACTGTAAGCAATACCAGCCCCGGTGGTTTCTCCACAGCTTTACGGGGTGTTAACAACGGCACCGGTGGACTAGGCATAGGGGTCTGGGGATCGCAGGCTGGTAGTGGCTGGGGCGTTTACGGTGCTACTCCATCCGGTCTTGGCGTTTATGGTAACTCTTCGAGTGGGTTTGGGGTATACGGGTTAAGCACTACAGGTGTAGGTATGTATGGCAATAGCACCAGCGGACAGCCGGCAGTGTTTGACATTACCAACAATACCAATACAAACAATACATTAACTGCAACAACAAACGGCAGCGGTAGTGCTATAGCCGGTAACAGAACAACAACAACTGGCACCACTGCGGGTATTACCGGATCTACTGCCAGCCAGGATGCCAGTGCAGTGGGTATTTTAGGCACTGTTACCCCTACTGCACCCGGAGGATTTTCTTCGGGTATACGTGGTATTAATAACGGTACCGGTGGTTTGGGCATTGGCGTATATGGCTCACAAGCAGGTAGTGGCTGGGGTGTTTATGGCACCACGCCTAGTGGTATTGGTGTACATGGTAACAGTGCCAGTGGTTTTGGCGTGTACGGACTTAGCAGCACAGGCGTAGGCGTGTATGGCAGCAGCTCCAGTGGTAATTCCGGGTATTTTCAGAATACAAATGCTACCAATGCTAATAACACAGTAACGGCAACAACTAACGGCACAGGATTTGCCTTGCAGGCTTCTAGTACTAATGCAATTCCTTTGGCCCTGCAAACCACCGGGGCGGTACAACTTACCGGCATTAATGAAGGAGCAGGAAAAGTACTTACCAGTGATGCAACCGGTAAAGCAACCTGGCAAAGCCCCGGAGGTGCAGCTGCTGTGGTACCCGAAGTAGTAAATATGCTGGGCGCCTTTAATGCCGGTACTACTTATGCCGTTAACGACCTGGTAAGTTCTACCACTCCTGATGTATATTTCTTTTCCCTGTCGTCAGGAAATATTGGCAACACACCTGAAACATCGCCTGCACTATGGCAACAGGTAGAAGTGGAACAACTTAAACTGATACATAAAACGCTAACACTTAGTACACCTGGTTTTACATCTTTGCTCTCTATCAATCTTACAGGCACAAATACTTCCAGCGGAAGGATACAATATGAAATAAGGGCTACAGACGGGGGCACTCAAATTGCCACAGAACAAGGCGTTATGCAATACCTTGCTACTGCTAATTCTATTACCTGTACGGTTCAAACTACTGATAAACTGCATTTGGGTACAGTAAATTCAGGTTGTACTCCAGGATTTTTTAATCCTGGCTCTCATCCTGGTGTAAGTATTTTTGATAATCTCTCTTTCAGCACGCCAGCTGCTATTGTAAATCATGATGTATATTTCCGCATCTTTCCTGCAGGTGGTCAATTAAGCGGTGGTGCTTATACAAAAGTAAAATTGAGATTGGAACCATAACTATTGAGTTACTCCTTTACTATAAACACTAAAATAATGTTATGATGAAAAATATAATATACTTGCTCATACTACTATTTTCTTTTACCGAAACCGTAAATGCACAAAAAACTATAGAACAGGTAGAAGCTATAAATAATGCCAACGGCACTAAACAGATAAACATTACAGATGTATCTGGCAAGGTAACCACTATCACTGCCGGCAATGATGCGGCATTAAAGGCAAAATATCTCAACTTTATTACTCAACAGGCAGCTCAAAGTAAACAAGTTGCTGCCGAACAAAAACCACAAATTGTAAGTCACAGGGCTGTTATAGGCACCAATAGCAAGCAACAAATAATTGTAACTTTTTCTACTGGCAAAGAAGTTGCCATTGATGCTATTGAAGGACAGACTATACAGGAAACTTACCTGGCTTACTTAAAAAAAGAAGGATTGGCATGCGGTTGTAGCCCTGTTGCGGCACCAGCTAATACTGAAAGCAATATACATACTGCAACCAAAAATGCTACTCAAAACAATCAATAATCCCTTAAAAAAAATAAAATGAAAAAATTAATAAGATCATCAGCTTTAATTATAGGTTTATTTTTTATTGTATCAAAAACTACAGCACAAACCACCCCGGCTGTAAAAACAATTACAAAAGCGACATCGGCAACAATAAAAGACAGCACCCATGAGGCTGCAAAAAATGTTATAAAAAATATGATACCCGATCCTATAGCTGCTGTGGCAAACCAGGGAAAGGAAGTGATAAGGCCTGTGGATTCTATCATAGTTAAATTACCCCCGGTTCCCGACCAGAAAATCCCTGCTAAACAATAACTCCTGTTTAAATAAAAATAATAAAGGCTGTCAATCAATGACAGCCTTTATTATTTACTTTGCAGCATGAAAATACTTTGCTTATTTTTTACCTGCCTGTTATTTGAAATCAGCGCTTCAGCACAAATTAAAAAAGACAGTACTGTTACAGTAGGCAAACAAGCAATTACCCTTAGTGAAGTTATTATCGACAATAAACTAAATGTTCCGGTATTTATTGAACGGGTAAAAAACGATACCAGTTTTTATAAAGCCTTCCGCAATTTACGTGTACTGGGTTTTAGTGCTATTAATGACATCCGCATGAATAACAGTGATGGTGAAGTTAAAGCCTCGTTGCACAGCAAAACAAAACAGTTACGCAGTAGCAATTGCCGTACAATGGAAACATTGGAAGAGCAGGTGACCGGTGATTTTTATGATGACAACCACAATTACAATTATTACACGGCACAAATGTATGCCTCGCTTTTTTTCACCAAAGATTCTGTTTGTGGCGAAGACAATATTGTATTAGGTAAGGAATTCAGTACTGCCGGTAAAAGCGGTATGGAAAAACATAAAGAGCAATTAAAAATGCTCTTCTTCAACCCCGGAAAAAAAATTAACGGCCTTCCCTTTATGAGTAACAAAACGGCCATATTTGATGACGATATGGCTGATAAATACGATATGGAAATAGACATGGATATGTATAATGGGGCCAACTGCTATATTTTTAAGCAAACCGTAAAGCCCGATTATAAAAGCAATGTGGTGGTTGATGAAATGACCACCTGGTTTGACCAGCATACTTATGATGTAGTGGCAAGAAATTACAACATCAGCTACGATGCCGGTGTGTATGATTTTAAAGTACAGATGGAAGTGGTGATGACAAAATTCAATACATACTTAGTACCCTCAATAATTCGTTATACAGGTAACTGGAAAGCCATCTTTAAATCCCGGGAACGTGGAGTGTTTACAGCCACCCTTTTCGATTTTAATAAGGGTGAGTGACCCAATAGTATTCTTATAAATTAAAAATAACCTGTAAGGGTGACTCACCCGGAATATTTTCAGCTATCGTTAACTTTTAGATACTTAATTTTATTGCATGAAGCATATCTCAAAAAAAATATTCACCCTGCTACTGGTTTGTATTGCATTAAATTGTTTTGCTCAAAAAGAAGGTAAGGATTTTAAAGCTATAGATGAGTATGTAAAAAAGTTAGGCACTCTAGATAGTTTGAACATGGGTACTATCAGCAGCCTGCTCACCAAAAATTATTCGGATAAAACTGATAAGGTACGTGCCATTTACGACTGGATTGCTTACAATATTGCTTACGATTTAAAAAATGCCGGCAGTGGCAGCGGAGACAAAAATACTTCAACCGAAGTACTATTGCGCCGCAAAGCTACCGGTGCAGGATACGCTACTCTTTTCCAGGATATGTGCAGCAGCGCAGGCATAAGATGCCTCACTGCTGACGGTTTTGTAAAATTTGGTGCCGACCAGATCAATGATACTAAAACAGAGATCAATCATAGCTGGGCAGTAGTACAGCTGGGACAAAGCCCAGAAGCCTGGTATTACGCTGATCCTTGCTGGGGCGCCGGTTACACTGACGCTGAATTTAAAACTTTTACCAAGGCATTTAATCCCGATTATTTTTTTGCAGACCTTACTATTTTTAACTGGCAACATTATCCTGATAATATGGCCTGGCAATTAGGACCCGGACCAAAAAATAAAAAAGATTTCTTTGGTATGCCTGTTATAAAATCTGCGGCCTACGAATTGGGATTAAAAAAAATGAACCCCAATGATGGAGTGGTTAAAGTAAAAGTAAATAAACCATTGGCTTTTAGTTACCAGTTAAACAGTAATGCCACTGTAACTAAAGTTGCGTTAGTTTTTGGCGAAGGAAAGAAGAAAAAAATAAAGGATGTACCATTTTCATTCAGCGGTAATATGCTCGGCTTCACCTATAAATTTGAGGAAGAGGACAGTTTTCCCGTTACCGTTTTAGTAAACGGCAAGGAGCTGGCTGAATATATGGTAGATATTGAATAAAAATTTATTCAACAAAAAACCTCAACTTTTCAGTTGAGGTTTTTTTATATTATGCCCTTTGTTTTACGGGTGCTTTTTTCTTTACTTTCTTTAAAGCCGTTTCAATTTCTTTACTCAGGTTTTCGAAAGAGCCTTTACCGCTTACCTGTTCGCCATTGATAAAAAATGCAGGAATATCCTTTACACCTTTATCAACGCCATCCTGGAAATCGTTGCGGATCTGCCATCCATAAGTTGAGTTGATCAGGTCATCCAGGAAATGCTTGTTGATAACACCAGCTTCCTTAGAATATAATTTTAAACTGGTGGTACCCAAACGACGACGGTTCTCAAATAAAATATTATGCATTTCCCAAAACTTGCCCAACTGTGCAGCAGCTAAAGAAGCTTCTGCAGCCTTCATTGAGCGTTGGTGAATTTTTGTTTGGGGAAAATGGCGGAAGTTGAACCTGATCTTGCCATCAAACTCTTCCAGTAATTTTTTTACCACTTCATTTGCTTTTGCACAATCTTCATTTTCGTACTCACCAAACTCTGTTAATGTAACCGATGCTTCGGGGTTGCCTACAAATATCTCCTTGCTGGGGATAATTTCAACAACGTCTTTTGTTTTTGTTGCCATATTATGTATTGTCTTTTCTCTGCTGCTTTTTACAGCAGTTTGTTATTAATCCTTAGCTATTGATCTGCCCGAAAAACATCGTCTTTACAGGCATTATTTTTTCTTTGTTCCGGTAGTTTCGGGTTCAGGCATTTCATTTCTAAAAACCACCAGTCCATCAAACACATCCACTAAAACAGGTTTTGTTTTATCTACATCTCCGGCCAGTATCCTTTTACTCAACTGGTTCACTATCTCTTTTTGAATAAGCCTTTTTAATGGCCTTGCGCCAAATTGAGGATCGTAACCGTTTTCTGCAAGGTAATCTAAAGCGTAATCGCTGAATTGAAGATTTATTCCACTTTGAGCAACCAATTGCTTCAGGTTATCCAATTGTATTTTGATAATTCCCTTGATCTCTCTTTTCATCAGCGGCTGGAACATGATCACCTCATCGATACGGTTTAAAAACTCCGGACGAATGGTTTGCCTTAAGAGCACCATCACCTCGTCTTTTGTCTTTTCAACTACCTCATCCTTATTCTTTTCCGTTACTTTTTCAAAGTTCTCCTGGATGATCTGGCTGCCCATATTACTGGTCATAATGATGATAGTATTCTTAAAATTCACCATACGACCCTTATTGTCGGTCAGTCTGCCATCATCTAACACCTGCAATAATACGTTAAAAACGTCAGGATTTGCTTTTTCTATTTCATCTAAAAGAACTACACTATAGGGTTTTCTCCTCACCGCCTCAGTTAACTGACCGCCTTCATCGTAGCCAACATAGCCCGGAGGTGCCCCAACAAGGCGACTTACAGAGTGTTTTTCCTGGTATTCACTCATGTCTATACGGGTCATCATGCTGTCATCATCAAACAGGTAATCAGCCAGGGCTTTTGCCAGTTCTGTTTTACCTACACCCGTGGTACCCAGGAAGATAAAAGAGCCGATGGGCTTTTTGGGATCCTGTAAACCAGCCCTGCTTCTACGGATAGCATCTGAAACCGCTTCAATAGCTTCATCCTGGCCTACCACTCTTTTATGCAACTCTTCTTCAAGATGTAATAATTTTTCTCTTTCACTCTGCAGCATTTTCATCACCGGAATGCCGGTTGCTTTAGCGATATTCTCTGCAATATCTTCAGCATCTACCTCTTCTTTTAACAATCTTTTTTCACTGCTGGCGTCTAATTGCCTTGTCATTTCCTCAATTATCTTTTCCTGTTCCTGCACTTTGCCATAACGTATTTCAGCAACCCTTCCGTAATCCCCTTCCCTTTCTGCTTTTTCAGCAGATAACTTTAGTTGCTCAATGGCAGCTTTGGCATTCTGCACTTTTTCCACAATTTCTTTTTCAGTCTGCCATTTAGCTTTATAAGTATCTCTTTCCACGGAAAGATTGGCTATTTCAGTATTCAATTCTTTCAGCTTCACCGCATCATCCTCTCTTTTTATAGCTTCTCTTTCAATCTCCAGTTGACGGATCTGTCTTTCCAGTTTATCCAGTTCTTCAGGCATGCTGTTCATCTCCAAACGCAGTTTTGCTGCGCTTTCATCAATCAGGTCGATAGCTTTATCAGGTAAAAAACGGTCGGTGATATAACGGTGAGATAATTCCACTGCTGCAATGATCGCTTCGTCTTTGATCCGTACGTGATGATAAGTTTCATAACGATCTTTCAATCCACGTAAAATAGACACGGCATCTTCTACACTTGGCTCATCAATCAATACTTTTTGAAAACGACGTTCTAAAGCTTTATCTTTTTCAAAGAATTTCTGATATTCACTTAATGTTGTAGCTCCTATTGCCCTCAACTCTCCCCTTGCCAATGCAGGTTTTAAAATATTGGCAGCATCCATAGCGCCATCGCCACCACCTGCACCAACTAATGTATGTATCTCATCAATGAACAAAATAATTTCCCCATCACTATCGGTAACTTCTTTCACTACAGATTTTAAACGTTCTTCAAACTCACCTTTATATTTTGCACCGGCAATTAACTGCCCCATATCTAAAGCATAAATTATTTTTGATTTTAGATTCTCGGGTACATCGCCATTTACAATACGCATGGCCAAACCTTCTGCTATGGCAGTTTTACCCACACCAGGTTCACCCACTAATATCGGGTTGTTCTTACTTCTTCTGGATAAAATATGCAGTGTTCTTCTTATTTCTTCATCACGACCAATAACAGGATCTAACTTACCCTGCCTTGCCATCTCAATTAAATTTTTGGCATATTTATTCAACGCATTAAACTGCGTTTCGGAAGTTTGAGAAGAAACAGTTGAGCCCTTCTTCAATTCTTTTGTAGCAGCAATCAAGCCTTTTTCAGTAAGGCCGGCATCTTTTAAAATTTTAGCGGTATTATCTTTTCCTTCCAGTAAAGCAATTAATAAGTGCTCCGGTGCCACAAACTCATCGCCAAATTGTTTTAATACGGCTGATGAACGCAGCAATACATTATTCAGGTCCCGGCTCACATTTTGTGCTGGCTCTGCTCCGGAAGCTTTGGCTAATTTTTTAATGCTGTCTGCCAACTTTGTTTCTACAAAATTGATGTTAACATTATTCTTCTTTAATAAAAATTCTATTGCAGAATCAGCATCATCTAATAGTGATTGCAGCAAATGTTCTGTTTCAATATTGGCATTGCCATTATTGAACGCCAGTTGCTGGGCATGTTGAATTCTTTCTTGTGATTTTATGGTTAGATTTTGTAAACTCATAGTTCGTAATTTTAAACTTAGTTGTCAAATTACAATCCAAGACCAAATCTCAGCTAATATGTCATATAAATATCATTCTATCTGCCGCAAATTCAGCCTGTTGGCGGTTTTACTGCTATTGTTACAGTCGGGCTATGCACAATACAATTTTAGTAAGGTAGATGATTGGTTAAGCAATAACCTTAAGGAGATTGGCGGCAGGGCCGTTCTGGTAATTTATAAAGATGGCAAAATAGTATACAGCAAAGCTGAAAATGAGTTGAGCGGCAGGCAGAAAAGAATTGGCAAATTCATTGCTAAAAGGCAGGGCAAAGATGCAGACGAGATGATGCAGGATTTTACCATCAGCACTAAAGAAAGAATTGCCAGCTGCAGCAAATGGCTGAGCGCTGCCATGGTAATGACATTTGTAGATGAAGGCAAATTGAGTTTGGAAGATAGCATCGGAAAATTTTTACCGGTGATGACGGCTAACGGAAAAGGCAATATAAAGATCTGGCAATGCCTTAGCCATTTAACCGGCATTAAAGCCGGCACATTAAAAGAATCGCTGAATGAAATGAAAGAGTTGAACAATATGGATGAAGCGATGGCATCGATTGCTACACTACCAATGGAAGGCGAACCGGGCAAAACATTTCATTACAGCAATATAGGTTTACAAATTGCCGGCGATATTATGGAAAAGATAAGCGGAAAAAGTTTTGAAACTTTATTCGCCCAAAGAATTGCCCAACCCTGTAATATGAAAAACTCCGATTTTGGCAAAGGCAAAGTGGCTTTACCCGCAGGTGGCGGTTGGAGTACCGCTGAAGATTACCTGAATTTTTTACAAATGATTTTACATGAGGGTGTATTTAATGGCAAACAAATTTTAAGCAAAGCATCAATTATAGAAATGCAAAAGAACCGTGTAGCAAAAGATGCAGTAATTGCATCATCGCCTGCCGAAGCCGGTAACTGGGGTTATGGTTTGGGCGAATGGATGATGGAAGATGTTGATGGCAACCAGCGTTCGGGTGCTGTTACCAGCCCCGGGCTATTCGGTAGTTTTCCCTGGGTGGATAACAACAAACAATACGCCGGTTTTTTGATGACCTTCAATATAAAAAATAAAGGCAGGAATGAGCGTTATAAAGAATTAAAGCGCCTGGTGGACGAAGCTTTAGCAACTAAATAACAGCACTAAAGGCTTTTAACCTTAATTTTGCGGCTTTATCAAAAGTCGCAATGAAAAAACTATCCGTACTAATTTT
This sequence comes from Ferruginibacter sp. SUN106, assembly GCF_050611765.1. Classification (NCBI taxonomy): domain Bacteria; kingdom Pseudomonadati; phylum Bacteroidota; class Chitinophagia; order Chitinophagales; family Chitinophagaceae; genus Ferruginibacter; species Ferruginibacter sp. SUN106. The sequence goes on along the minus strand of NZ_JBODJC010000001.1, from coordinate 1,396,981 downwards.
GTTTACAGGCAGTTTTCTGTACTCATCTTCGCAAGTAAAAAACAGGTTACTTAAAGGCATGTATATCCAATGGGGATACAACACTGAAAGTTACACTAAGAGCAATATTCATTTTAAAATGAGTAACGGCAACGATTTTGTGTTGCACAATGCAGTGGCGCACGACAAAGGCGATTTTGATGCCATTTATAAAGAACCATCGCAGATTTCTATTCCGCAATATAATTACCGCTTTGGATTTTACCTGAACTATGCTCATACCAAAGCATTGGAAATAAATTTTGACCATGCCAAATATGTTGTTACCGATGGGCAAACAGTAAGGGTAACAGGAACGATTGACGGGAAACATGTTGATGGTGATAGCGTATTAAATCCTGATACTTTTTTGCATTTTGAACATACTGACGGCGCCAACTGGTTGCACATTAATTATGTGGAGCAACATGTATTGTTGCCTACAGCATCCAAATCAAGACCTTTACTTACAGGTGTGTGGAAAGTTGGCGCAGGTATTAATATTCCAAGAACAGATTTTACCTGGAGAGGAGAAAGGTTGAATAATAATTTTCATGTGGCTGGTTATAATATCAGTGCAGAAGCAGGATTGAGGCTATATATGTTACGTAAATTCTTTTTTGAATGTACCGGTAAGACCGGTTTTGTAAGATATATTAATGCTTTAGCCTGCACACCTTCGCAAAAAGGCAACCGGGCTACACATAGTTTTGGTTATGTTGAAGCTATTGCAACTCTGGGTTACGATATAAAATTTTAAATTGTATTTACATTTCTAAAAGCCATCCTCAACAAGTTGGGATGGCTTTTGTATTTTTATAGTATTATATCTTTTATTTGACTACAACAAAACATACGCAAGAAATAAAAAACTTTGCATCGCAATTAGGTTTTGATTTTTGCGGCATTGCAAAAGCACAACAACTGGATGATGACGCCAGGAGATTAGAGCAATGGTTAAACAAAGGCATGAATGGCACGATGCAATACATGGAAAATCATTTCGACCTGAGAATTGACCCTGCTAAATTGGTACCCGGCGCAAAATCTGTAATTACTTTATTGCTCAATTATTTTCCTGCTGCCGCACAAAACACTGAAGAAGTAAAAATATCCAAGTATGCTTATGGAGAAGATTATCACGAGGTGATACGCAGTAAGCTGAAGTTATTACTTCGGTACATTAAAGAAAACATTGGCGAAATACAGGGACGAGGATTTGTAGACAGCGCTCCTGTTTTAGAAAGAGCATGGGCGCAAAAAAGTGGTTTGGGTTGGATAGGAAAGAATGGCAACCTGATCAATAAACAATCGGGTTCTTTCTTTTTTATTGCCACATTAATTACCGACCTGGAGCTGGTATACGATGACGTTTTTGTAAAAGATTATTGTGGTACCTGCACCAAATGTATCGACCACTGCCCTACTGAAGCAATACTGCCCGAAAAAGTAATTGATGGCAGTAAATGCATCAGTTATTTTACCATTGAACTAAAAGATGCCTTAATTCCCGAAACCATGAAAGGTAAATTTGACAACTGGATGTTTGGTTGCGATACCTGCCAGGACGTATGCCCCTGGAACAGGTTCAGCAAACCCGGCAGCGAAATTAATTTTACACCTATTCCTGAAATCTTAAATTTTACAGTTAATAATTGGGAAGAACTTACAGAGGAATCTTTTAAAATAATTTTTAAAAACTCGCCACTTAAGAGAAGTAAGTTTGAAGGCATAAAGAGAAACCTGAAGTTTATACAATCTTAAAACTGAAAGCCTGCTTTTACTGCAATACGGCTAAGATTACGTTTGGTGGTATAATAATAAGGAAACCCGCTATCAGTAGATGTTTCTGTTTCTTTCATATTCTTCAATGAATTTCCGAGCGTAAAAAAAATGCTGCTGCCCTTTGTAATTTTTATTTTATACCCCACTCCTGCATCAAGATAAAAGCCTCCTGTGGTTGATATAGTTGAGAATGTCTTTTTGATTTCCTTATCTGCTGCAATAATATTTCCACCAATATTTGCATACAAGAACAAGCTATTGCTTTTTAAAACAAATTCTTTTTTTACGGCGCCAAATAAGGGTATTGTTTTTTTATAATAATTATCTATACCAATGCCTGCCCCAATAAACCAGCTTTTAATTTTAATTCCATTTTCAGTTTGGGCCACTAAAGCAACAGGCGATTTACCTGCTACAAAGCCGATAGCATTATAAGAGTTAAAAACTATTGTATTCTTTTTTTGTGCCAGTACATTTACACTAAATAAAACCAACGCAACTATTACAACCAGGTATTTCATAACGGCTAATTTTGTGTGGCAATTTTTGAAACCAATTTTATAGCCGCAGTATTTGAATAATCATATTGATACAATCCATCTTTTGCAATAACCAAAGCTATATTATTGAACGCAATTACATCATTGGCTTCCGGTAAAACAAATTGTGTGATCAACGTAACGGCATTAGGGTTGGCCGCATTAAAAACTTTCAACCCGTCATTGCCATCACAAATAAATAACAAATTGCCATCCTTACTTAACCCTCTTGGATTAGTTAATTGATAAGATTTAATTAATTGTGGCGATTGAATGTTTGAAATATTCAGCACATCCAACTGATTAGTGAACCCTGCACACCTGGTACCAGCGTGCAATGTTACGTAAGCAAAATCATCATCTGCTATTACAGGATCGCAGGTACGTACATGAGTGAATGTTCCCTGCTTAACAGGACTTACGGGATTTTGTACACTGTAAATAAACATACCGCTATTGGAGCCAATGAACAATTTGTCTTTAAAAGGAAATATGGTTTCAATACCCCATCCTAAATTAATTGCATTGGCAACAACAGGATTTTGTGCAGTGCTTACATTAATTACCCGTAAAGAATCATTGGAAACAGTGTACATATAATTATTGATCACCGCAAACCTGGCTAAAGATCCGCTGATACCTACAGGCGATGCTTTGGGTGATTGGGATAAACCGGCATCCATTGCATTGAACAACATGCCCCCTCCGCCAAACGCAATCATATTACCACCTTCGCAATCGCAGTCTACCGTTTCAGTTTTTTTCACCCAATCGTAAATCACTTTTGTAGAATCTGTATGGTAACCATAATAATACCGTTCAGGAAAAACACTGTTTACAAATTTCACTACCGATACATTCAAAGGATTGCTGATATCCATCGCCACCAGGTCGGTATAAAAATCGGCATACAAAATATCATTCTTCACTGCAATATCCACATTGCCTGGCAGATCGATAAAGGCAATATTTTTGGGCGCAGCCGGATTGGTGTTATCAATTATATGAATGCCTTTGTCCACTTCATTTAAAAAGATATAATTGCCTTTGATATAAATTTTTCCAGGATTAACTACCGTTTTAGGTGCGTTGCTTTTTATATTAGCCCTCACCTCTGCTGTGGTTTTATATAGTGGTTGAAAATAAGTGTAAGTATATGTTTTGCTACATTTATCTTTTACACAACCCTGTTGTAAAATGGTAATGAGCGCTAAACAAAACAAAGCAATTGCTGTGGTAAAAAACTTTTTCATAATGTAATATTTACAAGATTGACAATTGCTGCTGAAGTACCGTTGCACTCTGGTAAATTATTTTTTAAAAGGAATTTTCAGGTATAGCATAGAGTTTACAAAATGCTGTTTGCTCAACGAATTCTTTATCACTGAACTTATACCATACTTAAACCTGTACCCAAAAGTGATGGGCCATTTAGGTTGTTTTGCAAAAGTAAATCCAGCTCCTGCATTCACCGACACCAGTAGTTTATTAAAAATATCTTTGCCTGTAAAGTATACTCCTGAACTATTACTGTATACCAAAGCATTAGAGTTGATCAAATAACTTACTGTAGGTCCCATTTCAAAATTAAAAGGTGATCTTTTTGACCACTGGTACTGAAACAGTAAAGGAATTTCCAGCAGATGAAAATTATTCATATAGCTTACTGAATTCCCGGGCCTGAAGTAACTGCTGGCTGCAATACTTTTATTCATGTCAAAATTAAAAGTAGCAGTAGAATCTACCTTGCTACCCACTTTTAGAGTATTGGATTGATACGAATAGCTTAATCCTGTTTTGAATTGCCATCTGTCAGCAATCATTCTTGCGGCATAAAAGCCGGTACTAAAAGCTAAACCCGTTGATGGTTTGTTTGGCCCTGTACTAATGCCTGTACCGGGAGAACTGCTTACCGAACTGGAATAGGTATTTGAATAAGCAAGTGTATTATTGAATAAGCTATTTTTTACAGCAGATGATCCTGCTGTCACATCAATTCCATATTCCCATTTTTTTTCGTTTTTCTTTGTTGGCTCCTTTTTTACAATTAAAGCAGTATCTTTTTTTACTACAACAATTGTATCAGTCGCAGTTTTTTTATTTGTGACAGTTACACTATCAGTTTTCAAAAATTCAGCATTTACAGTAGTAGTATCAATTATGTTATTTATTATTTTTTCTTCCGACACTACAACTATTTCTTCATTTTCTGCAATGGGTTGTGGTGTTTTAGTTTTTATTTTTACAGCCGCTTTTGTTTTTAGCGATACCTGGTTTTTAGCAACTATACCCTCTTCCAAAACTGCGTTTGATGTTGCTACATTGCCTTTCCTTATTTTTATTTTTGAAAAAGAGCTTGCGCTGACTTTTTTATTTATTGCACCGCTACTTACAGTAGTAGTAGCTGTTTTAAGAAGTATTTTATTTTTTCCGTTACCCGGATTACTGTCAATTATATTTATAGTTGTATTGCTTTTTTCATTCTTAAATGCTGGGTTTTGCAAATCATTTTTTTTCGTTGTTACAGCAGTTTGATTAACAGAATGATCATCTGCAGTGCCGACAGATGCATCATTTGTTGAAGAGCTTTTCCATAAAAATAAAGAGCCGCTTATCAGTAACCCAAACATTACAATAAAAACAATCCAGCGGCGGCGTTTTTTTTCTTCAGGCAAGCTGGCTTCTACTTTATCCCACACCGCATCAGCAGGAGTAAACTTCAGTTTCTCCATTTGTTCCTGCACCTTCTTTTCAAATTCACGGTTTTGCATACGTCTGCAATTTATTATCTGAGTAATATTTTTTTATCCAGCTGATCATCAATGCACGGGCCCTTGCATACTGCGACCTTGAAGTGCCATCAGTAATGCCCAGCATCGCACCTATTTCTACATGCGTAAAACCTTCTACTGCGTGTAAATTAAAAATGGTTTGGTAGCCGGTGGGGAGTTGCTGAATTAAAGAAGCCAGTTCTTTAGTATCTAAAAGTATTTCCGGGTTTTCATCCGTCACCGGATGTAAGTCTGCTTTTTCAAAAGCCAGGTCCTGCTGGTATTTTGCATTGCGTTTTAAAAAATTAAGTGCGGTAGTAACCATTATCCTTCTTATCCATGCGCCTAATTCACCTTCCTGCCGGTATTGATGCAGATTTTTAAATACCCTGATAAACCCTTCCTGCAATACATCTTCTGCATCTGCCATTGATTTGGTATACCTGTAACAAACCCCCAGCATTGTTTCGGCATACTGTTGGTACAGTTGCTTCTGCGATGCCCTGTTATTTTGTAAACAATCTTTTATCAGCTTTAAATCCTGCTCCATTTACTGGTATTCCCTCGTTTGACAACCGCTTTTATACTATCGTTGCACCAATCAAAATAAAAATAAATTATCTTGGGGCATGAACCCGAATATAGCTAAGCTTTATAGTATTGCATCAAGATCAGAAAGATACATTCTCGGATTAATGAGCGGCACTTCCTTAGATGGTTTAGATGTAGCATTATGCCGCTTTACCGGTAGCGGTTTACAAACAGCAATTGAAGTACTGCAATTTGAAACCGTTAATTACAATGAGGATTTTAAAAAAGAAATAAAAACTGTTTTCAGTAAAAAAGAAGTGAACCTGGAGCAATTGACTTTGTTGAATCCATTTATCGCATTACAACATGCCAACATCGTTAATACGCTCTTACAAAAATGGAATATAAAAAATGAAGAAGTAGACATTATTGCCAGCCACGGACAAACTATTTATCATGCGCCACAAAGTTTGCACCAGCAAAATAAATTTGGCAATGCTACTTTACAAATTGGAGATGGAGATCACCTGGCAGTAGCAACAGGCATTATCACCATTAGTGATTTCAGGCAAAAACATATTGCTGCCGGCGGCGAAGGTGCTCCACTGGCAGTGTACGGTGATTATTTAATTTTTAGCAAACAAGGTGAGGACAGAGTTTTATTAAACATCGGCGGCATTGCTAATTTTACTTACCTGCCCGGCAGTATGGATAGCAGCAAAATTTTTAGTACCGATACCGGCCCGGGCAATACCATGATGGATGCTTACATGCAACAACAATTTTCCGGAAAATATTTTGATGATGGTGCTGTTATTGCATTAGCAGGAAAAGTAAATGCCAATTTATTAACGGCATTAAAAGAAAATATTTTTTTTAAAAAGCCCTTTCCTAAAACAACAGGCCCCGAATTATTTAATCTGAATTATTTGCAGCAAGCAAAAGAAAGATCCGCAACACAAAATATAAGTATTGAAGACACTATGGCAACATTGAATAAATTTTCTGCCGATGCTATTACCGATGCATTACAAAGCACAACAGATCAAAACAGAACTTATGCTATTTTCTCAAGCGGCGGAGGCATGCATAATCCTCTATTGATGCAGCATTTAAAAAATGCATTACCTCATTTTAATTTTGATACCACTGCTGCACTACACATAAACCCCGATGCAAAAGAAGCTGTATTATTTGCAGTATTAGCTAATGAATGTATTTGCGGAGATAATGATGATCTGCAAAAAGATATTGCAGGTATGCCTGCTGTATCCATGGGGAAGATCAGTTTTCCGGGATAATTATTTGCCTGCTTCTATTTGTGTTTTTAAATTATTAAGCGATGAATCCATAACCGCTGCAACCTGTTTGCTTAATACCATTGCACTGAATTTTCTCCAGGGTTTGTACCATGGCAGTTTTTCAATCAACGCCCAGCTTAAAAGTACAGAGTTGGTTTGTTCCTGGTAAATATTAAAATGCGATTCTAATTTATTACTACTATTATTTTCTAAAGAGAAGATTAATGTGTCTTTATCGCTTGCAGTATTAGTTACTGTAGCATTTCCACTAATGAACCCATTCCATTGTTTCCAATCTTCTGTATTAACTAATTTGGCTGTAATCTTTTCCTTACCTGCCACTACTGAAATACTTTTTGATGTAACCAACTGAGACGGAAACAACAACGAGATCAGAAAAAATAACAAAGAGAAAGCAATAATATTGATCACTAAAAACTTAAAATATTTCATAGTTTATTCCCATTTAAAAACTTTAATTGCAACAGCGTAAATGATCACCATCCAAATAGCCATTATACCTAATTCTTTGCCACAATCCCACAAGTGTAACCCTGAAAAAGATATTTTACGTATCGCATCGTTGTATTGACTCAATGGTAATCCATAACGGCAAATGGTTTGCAGCCAGTTTGGAAAAACATCAATAGGAAAGAAAGTTCCTGATAGGAGCATTTGAGGAAAAGCAAATAAATTTATGAATAGCGGTATGGAGGTATCAGATTTTACAATACTGCTGAATATTAAACCAACGCCCAATAACAACAACAGCATATAAATTGTAAGTAAGGTCATTTCTAAAAAAGTATCAATGTCATTCACTAAAGTAAAATGCAAAAAGAAGTAACCCAGTGCTATAAGCATTACTACGTTGATCAGTTGAAAAACCAAACGACTGATACCAATACCCAGTAAAATATTCATACGGCTCACCGGGGTGGCATAAAAACGTTTCAATATTAATTGCTGCCTGAATTGAAAAAAGGTAAATGAAATACCAAATAAAGTAGAAAACAAAATTGAAAAGCCCAGCATACCGGGTAAAACAAAATCGATGGGACGGTATTCTCTAACCTGTTCAACTTTAAAAGTTACACCAGAGCCGGTTTGCCCGCCGGATTTTTTTAATGCTATCACATTTAATATCGCAGCAAATTTCTGGCGCAGGTCATCAATGGAGCGTGCACTTGCGGTGGTAGTATTAAAAAATATTTCATACGCATTTTTTGCACTGCTATCTTTTGCCTTAATAATATTTACAACAGCAGAAATATTATCTTTTTCCAGCGCCTTTCTTCTTGCCGCTGTATCAATGCTGCCGTCTTCTTTTCTAAATGATTTTATGGTAAATGCTGCATTGGCTTTAAGGCTATCATACACTTCATTGGTAGTATCCGCATTATCGGCTAGGGCAATGGTATAATGCACCCCTCCGCCGCCGCCAAATGACCCGAAGATGAAAATAAATATAATGGGAAATAAAAAACTAAAAAACAAAGCACTTGGGTTACTGAGAATAGACCGGAAACTGGCTTTTACAATGGCCAAAAATGCTTTAGTCTGACTGTATTTTTGCATACCGTTTATTTAATAAGCCGTAAAGCTATTGGTAAAAAAGGATTTTAAAAAATTTGGGATCCCCGACATATGTCGTACTTTTGGGTGTCAAATGTCGGCACATGAAAAAAAATGCTCCCAAAAAGAAAGCTACTGGTTACAAACCTGCTCCAGCTGTAAATAAAACCGAAGAACCCAATGCTTCTTATTACCGCAGTATTAAAGTAAGTGCTGCAGTAAAAGATTTTACTTACAGTGAATTTAAAAAAATTGCGGATAAAGTACCCTTTACGCAGGCGGAATGGGCCACCATATTACATGTTAGCGAACGCACGCTGCAACGTTACGCAAAAGCCAATAGTGTGTTTGCTCCTATTAATGCAGAACGGGCCATGCAAATTGCACAGGTATTAACAAGGGCGAAAGAAGTATTTGGCGATACCGCAAAGTTTTATCACTGGATAAAAAGAAGCCCTTATGCACTTGAAGGTAATTTGTCCATGCAATCATTAACTACCAATGACGGCATTAATAAAGTATTAACCCAGCTGGGAAGAATTGAACACGGTTTATTTGCATGATAGTCTACCGCATTTCAAAAGCCAAATACAAAAACGACATTTCCGGCATGGGAGCAAAACTATACGGTTCCAGGTGGAATACTGTTGGCATATCCATGTTATATACTGCAGAAAACATTTCGCTGGCTGTATTGGAAACACTGGTACACCTGCAGGAGTTTGAGATTCCCACCGAATACTGGCTTTTAAAAATACAACTACCTGATGATGGAAAAATGACCAACATTCAAAACAGCAAATTAAAAAAAAACTGGCAAACGGATGAAGGTTATACCCAATTTATCGGATCTGAATTTATAAAGAATAACCAGTCGCTGATCCTGAAAGTTCCTTCGGCAATTATTACAGAAGAGCACAATTATCTTATTAATCCATTGCATAAAAATTTTACTAAAGCAAAAATCATAGATACCAAAGAATTTAATTTTGACAACCGTTTACTTTCTTTTACATGAATATCATTTACCTGTTACTTGGCAGCAACCAAAATAATCCTCACCGGCAACTGGCAAAAGCCTGCAGCAGTATTACCAAACAAATAGGTAATATAAAAAGGGTTTCGGGCATTTATCAAACCGCTGCCTGGGGCAATACCCAGCAACCTGATTTTTTAAACCAGGTAATTATTGTTGACACCCCTCTTAATGCCGAAGCAGCCATGCAAACTATTCTTGCCATCGAAGAAAAAATGGGCCGGGTAAGAACTAAAAAAAATGCCCCGAGGATCATCGATATAGATATTCTTTTTTTTAATAAAGAAATTATTGAAACAAAAAATTTATCTGTGCCGCATCCGCAACTGCAAAACCGCAATTTTGTTTTGATACCCTTGAATGAACTTTCACCCAATCTTAAACACCCGGTATTGAATAAAACTATCCACCAGTTATTAAGAATTTCCCCTGATACATTAACTGTTAATAAAATTTAATCGCAGAAGAATTTCATTACGTTTATTTTGCAGCAGTTTTTTAAAGGTTGCCAACCTTATTTAAGATTTACAAAGTTGAGAAAGAAGCAAAAATTGGCAACCTTTGCAAAATCCGCCACAGTTATTTATGAAGTATAATTTTGTCACCATCGAAGGAAATATTGGCGCCGGAAAAACCACCCTCGCTCATTTACTGAGCAAACATTTTAATGCACGGCTGATCTTAGAAGAATTTGCAGACAATCCCTTTCTTCCAAAGTTTTACGAAAACCAGCAGCAGTATGCTTTTCCATTGGAATTATTTTTTATGGCAGAGCGCTATAAACAATTAAAAGATCTCCTGCAAACCAAAGACATGTTTCAGAACATCACCATTTCTGATTACCTGTTTACCAAATGCCTGTTGTTTGCCAAGGTAACTTTAGCGGATGAAGAATTCAGGCTCTACCAAAAATTATTCGATATCATCAATCCGCAAATTGTACAGCCGGATATTTTAATCTACCTGCATGCCCCGGTAAATAAATTGCAGGAGAACATTAAAAAGCGCAATCGTGGCTACGAGCAAAGTATCCCCAGTGATTATCTTTTTTCTTTGCAGGAAACTTATACGCAATACATCAAACAGCATAATATTAAAACACTTTTTATTGATGCTTCCAATGCCGATTTTTTAGGTAACGAGCTCCACATGAAAATTATCATCGACGCACTGGATAAAGAATATGAAGACGGGCAACATTATTTGAGTTTGCCGTAGAGTGGGTCACCTCTTAAAAGGTGACTCACTCCGTTAAAGGCAGCAGCTATACCACTGGGTGAGCCACCTTTTAAGAGGTGGCCACTCCGTTAAAGGCAGCAACTATACTACTGGGTGAGCCACCTTTTAAGAGGTGACCCACCCAACTCACCATTCACCAAATCAAAAAAAAATTGCAACTTCGCAGTAATGGCATTATCATTGAACACAGCAGCGCTGTCTCCCCTTAAAGAAAAAGAATTTAAATTATACATCATCTGCCGCTTTATCTACATTATGGCGCTACGTATGGTGGGCACAGTGGTGGCATATGAATTATTTCACCTTACACAAAGTTCCTTTGCTATTGGGCTTGTAGGATTATCAGAATTCGTACCTGTTTTTTCACTGGCATTATACGCAGGCCATGTAATTGATAAATCTGAAAAAAGAACACTGCTACTAAAAGGCATGATAGCATATTCGTTTTGTGTGGTGCTATTGGTTATTTGCACTTTCCCTGCCACACAAAATAAATTGAGCGCACACGGACTTGAGTATTGCTTTTATGCCATCATATTTTTAACCGGGGTCATCAGGGCATTTGCAGGCCCGGTTTCCAATGCCATAGTTTCTCAATTGGTGCCCCGCAATATCTTACAGTACGCCGCCAATATCAGCTCCTCAACCTGGCTTATTGGCTCCATTACAGGGCATGCCAGCGCAGGATTTTTAATTGCAGGCATTGGTGTAAATAAAACTTTTATCGTCATTCTGATTTATGTGGTAACAGCCGCCACTATACTTTCTTTCATTAAAAGAAAACCCATTTTGTATGCCCCGAAAGATATTGCCGCATGGGATAGCGTAAAGCAGGGCCTTCGTTTTGTTTTCAATAATAAAATTATGATGGGTGCTATTTCATTAGATCTGTTTGCAGTTCTATTCGGTGGTGCAGTTGCCCTTATACCGGAATTCAGCGCTACTATTTTACACATCAGCCCCATTGGCTTTGGATGGCTTACTGCCGCCACCGATATTGGTTCTATGAGTATCATCATTCTGCTTACTTTTTTTCCCATGCGAAAAAAACAAGGCAAAAGAATGTTGCTGGCAGTTGCAGGCTTTGGTATTTGCATCATTGCTTTCGGCCTCTCCAATATTTACTTCATTTCCTTTATGGCGCTTTTATGCAGTGGTGTTTGCGATGGCATCAGCGTAATGGTTCGTGGTACAATTTTACAACTCACCACGCCTGATGAAATGCGTGGCCGTGTATCTTCTGTAAACTCTATGTTCATCAACAGCAGTAACGAACTGGGCCAGTTTGAAAGTGGCTTTGCAAGGCAATTGTTAGGACCAGTACCTTCTGTGGTTTTCGGCGGCTGCATGACTTTGCTGGTGGTGGTGGTTACCTGGTTTAAAGCACCGGCATTAAAAAATATGGAGTATTGAGCTCTTCAGGCGGCAGTGTGTTCACCGAACCGTTACAACATTTGAAATGCAGCATTCCGGTCGGTGAAGACACCGACCGGGGAGAGAAATTCACCTATCATGTTTAATAACATATATTTACACATCGACTACTGACAAATTCACTAAACTATTAAATGTGTTCATTGATTATTATAAAATTCTTTCAGTAGACAAAAATCACACCTCAGATCAAATTAAAAAGGCTTATAGAAAATTAGCATTAAGGTATCATCCAGATACTAACAGGGATACTGATTCAACTAATAAATTTCTAGAAATCCAGGAAGCCTATGAAATCCTAAGTGATTTAACAAAGAAAATAAAATACGATTATTTATACGAACGACATTATCAAAAGAACGTAAAGACTGAGTTTGAAATATTTCGTGAAAAACAAATTTACAAGGAGTATTATAATAATTGGCAGAAAGAAGCAAGAAATAATGCAATCACAAAAAGCAAAGAAAAATTTTCAAACTTCAAATATGACCTTATTCAAACTGTGGGACAAGGCTTTAATTTTTCAAGTAACATTTTTGCAATAATTTTTGCTCTTGTCATACTTGGTGGAACTTTTGTTAATCTTGATACTTATTTAAGTGGCAACAAGGATGCCATTTATGGTGTTATAATTTGTGGCATTCTTTCTTTGTTAATAATTATAGGACTGATTGCTAAAGCAAGAGAAATATAAAAAAGGTTGCTCTCACAACCTTTTGAAATTCCATAGTTTTTTACCGTTTTCTCACATCAAAGAAAAGTAATTCAAAAAGAATCCAAAATCCAAAATGTTCGGTAATTGTAAATAGTAGTTCGCTCATAGGGTGTATAGTTTTTTAATTATTAAAATACTGACTTTATTACATAAAGACAATGCAAAGTTATTTCTATTCTTAATTACATAAAATTTACGTGTAGGACAAAAGCTTCATAGTAAGACATATATAAAAAGTAAATGAGGTAGGTAGCCTAATGATAGAACATTTCCAACTCTCAGATTAGTGAAGACACCAAACATGTAAAAGCAACCGTTTTGCGGTCTTTTGCGTTTATACCCTGTGAACAATTCTTTACAAAAGTTGTTTCGATATTTTGTAAGTTACAACATCAAAAAAATCATCTCCTCATGCAACGCAGAAACTTTATCCGCAACGCCAGCCTTACAGTAGCAGGGTTAGCATTAGTCAATAAACAATTAGCCGCCGCTTTTTTTAATCAACCTGCATTTAAAATAAAAATGCTTACCGATAACATTGGTGTATTTACCGAAAAAGGTGGCACCATACTTTTTTATATCGCTAAAAAAGATGTGGTGGTAGTGGATGCACAATTCCCGGATTCGGCACAGCATTTAATTGACGAAATAAAAAAGAAAACAGCAAACCCTTTCAGGCTGTTGATCAATACGCATCACCACGGCGATCATACTGCAGGCAATATTGCATTTAAAGACCTGGTGCCGCATGTTTTGGCGCATGCCAATTCTTTAACCAATCAAAAAAATGCAGCGGTAAAAAGTAAAAACGAAGACAAACAATTATATCCCGATCAGACTTATACCGATACCTGGAGTGAAAAAATTGGTAAAGAAAAAATCACCCTGCATTATTTTGGTGCCGGCCACACCAATGGCGATAGCTTTGTACATTTTGAACATGCTAATATTGTACACATGGGAGACCTGTTGTTCAACCGCCGCCATCCTTTTGTTGATAAAAGTGCCGGGGCCGATATGGGCAGCTGGATAAAAGTATTAGACAAAGCTTTAAATACTTTCGATAAAAAAACTCAATTCGTTTGCGGCCACAGCGGCGAAGGTTATGATATTGTTACAGCACCAGCCGACCTTACCGCATTCAGCGATTACCTGGGCAATGTATTGAAATTTGTAGAAGGAGAAATTAAAGCCGGTAAAACAAAAGAAGAAGTATTAAAAACAAAGATCATTCCCGGTACAGAAGAATGGAAAGGCGATGGTATCACTCGTCCTTTAGAAGCTGCATATACAGAGATCACTTCAAAGATGACATAAAAATTTTCTTACATTATTTTCTATAGCCGGTGTTCTCCGGCTATTTTCATTTCGTTCGCTGAAGACACCGGCCGGGGGTAAAAATACTTCCATGGTCGGTGTCTTCACTGAACAACTTTTACTTCATATTCACTATCAACTTCTCCAACACATAATACACTGCAGGGCAAAAGCTGGAATTTTTCAATGTAAGCGGTTGTCTTTTCAACAACACATCTTCATCCGTATAAGGAAATCTTGCGCAATCACTTGGGCGCACTTCGTAAATGCTGCAGTAATTATCAGCGCCTAAAAAACTACAGGGTTTGTTCCTCAACACATAATCGCCTTCACTATCTACAAATAAATAAGTATTAATAAAATCTCCTTCTTTCATTTTTAAATGCTTACTGATGCGTTTAATATCCGGCGTTTTAAAACGAGGTGAGTAACCTTTGCAACAGTTACCACATTGCAGGCAATCAATTTTTTCAAAAGCTTCTTCGTGAAGGTCGGGCAATGCTTTCAGCACTTTATTTTTATCAGCCCGGTTCAAAAACTGTTTGTATAATTTTTGATGATCGGCCGATTTCTTTTCCCAGTTTTCTAATAAGTCTTCTTCCATACTGCAAATATCGCTTTTTTGAAACTACTTCGTAGTTAATGGCAGCCACTAATTGCACCAATTAACACGAATAAAAATGCACAATTAGTGAAAATCAGTGTCATTCGTGACAAAACAATTCACATAGTGAATCAGAAAACTACTTTAGCTGCTTTCTCAATAATAGTATGCCCCATGTAAATAATTTCATTTAATTTGTAGTAAATTTTTTAGACAATGCTACAGGTAATAGTTCCCTTGGATTTTTCCGAGACATCTTTCAATGCAGCACACTATGCCTGCAATATGTACAAAAACAGGCCTGATGTAAACATTATACTATATCATTTTTATTCCGGCAGCGAAGATGTAGCTACTGCAGAAAATTACCTGGGCACACTGAAAACCGAACTGCTTTCCATTATTGCAAATATTAAAACCTATACCGAATCAGGCGACAATTTTATTGACAGCCTTGCCGCTTTTGCCCACGTAAAAACTGCTTATATGATAGTAATGGGGCTAACAGGTAAAACAGCACTGGCACAACGTTTTTCGGGCACCAACACTTTAAAGATAGCAGAGAAAAACATTTGCCCCGTCTTAATTATTCCTGAAGAAGCAAAGTATACCAAAATTGAAAATGTGCTCATCACTTCCGAAATGAAATATGTGGAAGAAACACCTACATTGCTGGCAGTAAAAAGAGTATTGCACGATTTTAAACCTGCGCTCCACATTTTAAATGTAGATGACAGCCATTATATTTCCCTTACCACAGCTTTTAAAACGGAAAGGGATAAAATGGAAGAATTGCTGAAAGAGTTCAATCCCGAATTCTATTTTATGAGGTTATACGATTTTCATGAAGCCGTGAATTTATTTGCCGGCGATAAGGATATAGACATCATCATCATTGCACCCCAACAGCACAGTTTTTACGAACGGTTGTTTAAAACCCAACACACCAAAAAGATGATCTATCAAAGCAAAGTACCGGTTCTTGCTGTACATGAATAAAGAAAATAGCTACAAGGGAAATAGCCATAAGGGGAATAGCGACAAGGGATTAGCATGCTATTTCCAATATTATACTAATCCCTTGTGGCTTATAGCTTGTCACTTCCCCCTCCCCAATGTTATCCCTCAGTTTTCCACAGTAACAAATCCCTGAACTTATTGACGCAGTTTCTTGTTATGTTATCGTAATTTTGCGGCAACTTTTTCTACAGTATCCAATACACAATAAATTATACAGGCATATGAATCTTTTCGAGCAACAAAATCAGGAGTTTACAGCAAGGCATATCGGACCCAACGAGCAGGAAACCAGGGCCATGTTGAAAGTGATCGGTGTAAAATCAACAGACGAGTTAATTGAACAAACCGTTCCCTCATCCATTCGTTTACAAAACGCTTTAAAAACTGCCGGTCCCGTAAGTGAATTTCAATACCTTACTGAATTGAAAAAAACGGCTTCTTTAAACAAAGTTTTTAAATCTTACATTGGCCAGGGCTATTACAATACCATTGTACCAAGCGTAATTTTAAGAACTGTTTTTGAAAACCCGGGATGGTACACCCAATACACCCCATACCAGGCCGAAATTGCTCAAGGCCGTTTGGAAAGTTTATTAAACTATCAAACCATGGTGAGTGACTTAACCGGTTTGCCTATTGCCAATGCCAGCTTACTCGATGAAGGCACTGCTGCAGCCGAAGCTATGGCCATGCTATTCAACCATAAAAACAAAGATCACGATCATATTACGGCGCCAAAGTTTTTTGTTGACGACAATATTTTTGGCCAGACAAAAGATATCCTTGTTACAAGAGCTACTCCCATACAGGTGGAATTAGTTTTTGGTGATTATAAAACAACTGCACTAGACGATTCTTTCTTTGGCGCAATAGTTCAATACCCCAACAGCAATGGTGCAGTGGAGGACTACAGGAATTTTATTAACAAAGTACATGCGGTAAATGCGCAGGTTATTATGGCTACAGATTTATTGGCCCTCACCTTATTGACGCCTCCCGGCGAATTAGGTGCAGATGTAGCCATCGGCAATTCGCAAAGGTTTGGTGTACCAATGGGTTTTGGCGGTCCGCATGCAGCTTTCTTTGCTACCAAAGATGATTTTAAAAGAAATATTCCCGGACGTATCATTGGCGTAAGCATTGACGCACAAGGCAACCGTTGCTTACGCATGGCTTTGCAAACAAGAGAGCAACATATACGCCGTGAAAAAGCTACCAGCAATATCTGTACAGCCCAGGCTTTGCTGGCAAATATGGCGGCGATGTATTCAGTATATCATGGCCCGGATGGATTAACCAATATAGGAAAGAGAGTAAGCATTTTAGCACAAACTTTAAGTGATGAATTAACGGAGCTTGGTTTTACTAATGTGAATGAATATTATTTCGACACATTGAAAGTGCATGTAAAAGATATTTCGCAGATCAGGAAACTGGCAGAACAGCAAGAGATCAATTTTAATTATTTTGATGATGAACATATTGGTATTTCGTTAGACGAAACCACTTCGCAAAATGATATCCTGAACATACTGCATGTATTTGCCACTTCTCAAGGCAATGATACGGCTGTAGCACATTTTGATGCAGACAGTTTATTAGAAAATATTCCTGCGTCGTTAACACGTACTTCAGAATTTTTAACGCATCCGCTTTTTAATACGCACCACAGCGAAACTGAAATGATGCGTTACATAAAATCATTAGAGAATAAAGATTTGAGTTTAAATACATCGATGATCAGTTTAGGTAGTTGCACCATGAAATTAAATGCAGCAACACAACTGATCCCTGTCAGCTGGCCGGAGTTTGGTGGTATACATCCTTTCGCCCCTTCTTACCAATGGAAAGGCTACCAGCAAATTGTAAATGAATTAGAAAGCTGGCTGAGTAATATCACCGGTTTTGCAGCCACCTCATTACAACCTAACAGTGGTGCACAAGGTGAGTATGCTGGTTTGTTAACCATCCGTGCTTATCATGCCCACCGTAATGAAGCCAACAGAAATGTTATTCTTATTCCGATTTCTGCACACGGCACCAACCCTGCAAGTGCGGTAATGGCGGGCTTTAAAGTTGTAGTAACCAAATGTGATGAAGCAGGAAATATTGATGTGGCTGATCTGCGAATGAATGCTGAAAAATACAAAGATACCTTAGCAGGATTGATGGTGACTTACCCAAGTACACATGGTGTGTTTGAGGAAAGCATCAAGGAAATTTGTGCATTGATACATGAGAACGGCGGATTGGTGTACATGGATGGTGCCAACATGAATGCACAGGTAGGTTTAACATCTCCGGGTAATATTGGTGCCGATGTTTGCCATTTGAATCTGCATAAAACATTTGCTATCCCTCACGGTGGTGGCGGACCAGGTATGGGACCGATCTGTGTGAATGAAAAATTAGCACCTTACCTGCCATCGCATGTTAATCATGCTACTGGTGGCAACGACCCCATACATGCAGTAAGTGCTGGGCCGTATGGCAGTGCCAGTATTTTACTGATCAGTTATGCCTACATAAAATTATTAGGCCCTGAAGGTTTAAGAAAGAGTACAGCATATGCTATTTTAAATGCCAACTACATGAAGGCACGCCTGGAAAAAGAATATAAAATTTTATACAGCGGAAAGAATGGCACTTGTGCTCATGAATTTATTGTTGACCTACGTCCGTTTAAACAAAGTGCCGGTATTGAAGCAGAAGATGTGGCTAAACGTTTAATGGATTATAATTTTCATGCGCCAACATTAAGTTTCCCGGTTGCAGGCACGATAATGATTGAACCAACAGAAAGTGAAGACAAAGCAGAGCTGGATCGTTTTTGCGATGCGTTACTAAGCATACGTGAAGAAATACGTGCTATAGAAAATGGCAGTGCTGATAAAGCAGATAATCCATTAAAACATGCACCGCATACCCAGTTTGTAATTTGTGCTAACGACTGGAATCATAAATACTCCAGGGAAACAGCAGCCTTTCCATTGGAGTTTGTAAAACAAAATAAATTCTGGCCCAGCATCAGCAGGGTAAATAATACTTATGGCGACAGGAATTTGATTTGTACCTGTGAACCTGTTAGCGCATATGCTGAAGAAGAAGCAGTATAAGAAATCTCTACTATCTATTAGTTCTCAAAGCTCAACTGTAAAAAGTTGAGCTTTTTTTGTTGGCAAGCTGGTGCAACGGATTACACATCTTATGCACCATTCATCAAACCAATTTAAATTTTCGTTTAAAATAAATTAATTTAACCCTCTTAACTAAAACTTATTCAACATGAGAAAACAACCAATCCTCTTGGCAGCGCTGTGTATGGCCTGCAGTGTGGCATTTGCGCAAACTGATGATGCTGTAGTAAGCAAAATAAAAACCGAAGGGCTGAGCAATTCAAAAGTAATGGATATTGCTTTTCATCTTACCGATGTTTCGGGACCAAGATTAACCAACTCCCCCGGTTATTTCCGTGCGGCCAACTGGGCTAAAGATGAATTGACAAAAATGGGAATGGTAAATGCGGCACTTGAACCATGGGGCGATTTTGGCGTAGGCTGGGAACAGAACCGTTGTTATATTGCCATGACAGCGCCATACTACACTCCAATTGTTGCAATACCAAGAGCATGGACAGGCAGCACTCCCGGCAAAAAGATCATGAGCAGCGAAGTGATAGTGATCAATGTAAAAGATTCTGCAGAATTATACCAGAAATATGCAGGCAAAGTAAAAGGTAAAATTATAATGGTTTATGCTGCTGATACATTGCATCCTTCATTTACCCCGGATGGGCAACGTTATGCAGATAGCAGTTTAGAAAAAATGGCGAATGCAAAACCCGATGCACCAAGAGGTGGAGGCGGCCAGAGAAATTTTACACCTAATGAAGCCATGAGGCAAAGACAAACATTAGCAAGGCAGATGGGAGATTTTTACAAGAATGAAAAACCTGCGTTGGTGTTGAGTCTTAATGCAAGAGGAAACGACGGTACTTTATTTGTGCAAAACGGAGGGTCTTATGCAAAAGATGCAGAAAATAATTATGCCTGGGTAATGTTATCCAGCGATGATTATTTAAGGGTGCAACGTTTGGTAATGTCTGGCCAAAAAGTAGAAATGGAAGCAGATGTAAAAACAAAGTTTTATCCTGATGATATTAAAGGCTACAATGTGGTGGCTGAAATTCCAGGCACTGACCCGGTTTTAAAAGATGAGATTGTGATGCTGGGTGGGCATTTAGATAGCTGGCATGGCGCTACCGGCGCAACGGATAATGCAGCAGGCAGTGCAGTGATGATGGAAGTGATGCGTATCATTAAAGCAACAGGCTTACAACCAAAACGTACCATCCGCATTGCCTTATGGAGTGGTGAAGAAGAAGGTTTATTAGGATCGAGAGGGTATGTAAAAACACATTTTGCAGATCCGGCAGATATGGTATTGAAACCGGAACATGCAAAAGTTTCTGCCTATTATAATTTAGACAATGGTACCGGAAAAATAAGAGGCATTTATTTACAAGGCAATGAAGGGGCAAGAAGTATTTTTGAAGAATGGCTAAAACCATTTCATGATTTAGGCGCCACCACAGTAACAATCAGCAATACCGGCGGAACAGACCACCAGTCTTTTGATGGCGTTGGTATTCCCGGTTTTCAATTTATACAGGATGCAATTGAATATGATACCAGGACACATCATACCAATATGGATACTTATGATCACTTAGTGCCTGAAGATCTGAAACAAGCGGCAACTATCATTGCCTCATTTGTTTACAATACTGCACAGCGCACAGAAAAAATACCGAGAAAAGAATTGCCGAAACCAAGAGGTGCCAACGGCGGAAGAGGTTTTTAAAAATATACAGGCATAAAAAAAGGCGTCAGACGGTTTGTAACCGTCTGACGCCTTTTTTTATGCGTTCAATTAAACTGCTACTTTTTCTTTAGCCTGGGTTAAACGTGTAAACTCAGAACCACTGAAAATTTTAGACAATTGATTATTATTGGTTTTTTTCCATTCCGGTATGCTTGCTTCTGTAACAATGCGCCAGAAATTCTTGGCTTTTAAATCTTCGTAATCATTAGTCTTAACAAATACGCCAACAATGGTGTTGCGTTTTTTGAATTCAATTTTTACAGCATTTTTTGCAAGATGTGCAGGCTCTAAAAATTTAATAATGAGATCATTATTCATATTGTAATTTTTTGCAAATGTACGCTAATTAAGGCTTTCAGCGGCATTTATTTATCCCAAACGCTGTACCAGACTAATAACCAGCAACTTGCCCTCGTGAATAGTCAATGGTGAATCGTCAATAAAAAGCCCGAAATTCAATTCTGCATTCACTATTCACCATTGACTATTCACCATCACACTCTGTAACAAACAGCATTAATATTCATACCTGCACCAACCGATGCAAAAAGAATGATATCACCATCGTTTAACTGGTGTTCTTTCATGGTATCTTTTCTTACCAGGTCAAGTAAAGTAGGAATAGTGGCTACAGAACTATTTCCCAGATAATGAATGCTCATGGGCATGATATTTTCTGGTACTGTTTTAATACCATACAATTTGTACATCGCCTTAATAATGCCTTCATCCATTTTTTCATTGGCCTGGTGAATGAACACTTTTTTCAATTCACTGATACCTACACCTGCTTTATCCAAACAATCCTTCATAGCAGCCGGAACATACTTCATCGCATATTCATACACTTTTCTACCTTTCATTTTTATGTACCGGATACGGGGGTCAGAATCAGGAAAATTGGATTTTCCCATATTAAGATACTCCACTTCATCCATGCAATGCGATTGTACGCTGCACGCAAGAATGCCACTTTTTGTTGTGCTTGCATCTTTAGTTTCCATTACACAAGCTCCTGCCCCATCCGAAAATATCATGCTGTCACGATCGTAAATATCAATAACTCTCGACAAAGTTTCCGTACCGATCACCAAACATTTTTTTGCAATACCGGCTTTAAAATAAGCATCCGCCTGAATCACACCTTGTACCCAGCCGGGGCAGCCAAATAAAATATCATAGGCTACACAGTTAGGATTTTTTATTTTCAATGCATGCTTTACCCTTGATGCTAGTGCAGGCAAAACATCTGTTTGAATTGTATGCTTCAGTACATTTCCAAAATTATGCGCCACAATAATCTGGTCTAAAGTTTCGGGATCACATTGGGCATCATCAATAGCACGTTGTGCTGCAATTGCCGCCATATCAGATGATTCCATTCCACTATCAACATAACGACGTTCTTCGATACCTGTTATCTGCTTAAATTTTTCCACCACCTCCTGCGGATCAGTTTCAATTTTCTTATTGTCTTCCCCGTAAAAATTAAGTATGGTGAATTCTTTATTGGTTTTTACATTGGCAGGAATATAACTGCCGGTACCTGTAATTACTGTTTGAAGACTATGCATTGAACAAAAATTAAAATTAAAAACAACAACCGTTTGATGATGGTAAAGTTATCGAAATAACCGTGGGCAAAAAATAATTTTCATCATGCAGGCAAATGCCCGGTATCAGGCTGTTATTGATAGTTTTTTACTATGGCAATCAGGCTTATTAAAATTGCATTAAGTTTGTCATTCATTTTATATGTATGAAAAAAATCTCCTTTTCTTTTATCATTCTGTTCATCATTGTCTTTACAAATACTTTAAAATCACAAACCAATGTTAGCATTCCTGCATTTACAGCATACGCTGTGCCCGCTGAGGAAAGCAGTGAAGATGATGAAAGTAATTTATTTTCCCAAAAAGATGGTTTGCACAATTGGACTAACGGGCAACAACAGATCCGCTTTTATTTCAACCTGCGTACCACCGGACAACTGAATCTTGCATTATTAATAAAAAATAATACAGCAGGAAATAAACTGACGGCTTTATTCGCAGGAAAAAAATTCAGCATCACCGTTCCCGGATCTGCAGATTTTAAAAAAATAATTATTGGTAATGTCCTGATAAAAGAACAAGGATTTTATACGCTCACATTATCTTCTCTTATAAAAAAAGAAAAAACAATTGCTGATATTAAATCCCTGGAATTAAGTGGTACAGCAGTAAAGAATATTCACTTTAATGCTAAGCCAAGAAGAAATGCGGCATCTGTTCATTTGATGTATCCCTTAGATGATACTATGAAAGTAGTTTCTTTTTATAATGAAGTAACGATACCCAAAGATGCCGATCAATTGCACAGTTATTTTATGGCTTGCGGTTTTGCAAGAGGTTATTTTGGTATACAGGTAAACAGTCCTACAGAAAGAAGGGTGATATTTTCTGTATGGGATGCTGGCAATGAAGCAGTGGATAGAAATAAAGTAAACGACGAGAACAAAGTAAAACTGATGGCGAAAGGCGAAAATGTTTTTGCCGATGATTTTGGCAATGAAGGCACAGGTGGCCATAGCCATTTAGTATACAACTGGAAGGCTGGTGAAACCTATAAATTTTTAGTAACTGCAGCCACGGACAGCGCCAGCAATACTACAAGTTATGCCGGCTATTTTTATATACCGGAAGAACAAAAATGGAAACTGATCGCTTGTTTTAAAGCGCCAAAAGATGGCAAATCGTTAAGAAAACTATATTCGTTTGTTGAGAATTTCTGGGGCAACAATGGGCAATTGTTCCGCAAAGCTTATTTCGGTAATCAATGGATAAGAAGAGAAAATGGTGACTGGAAGGAAATTACCGAAAGTAAATTCAGTTATGATGCTACGGGCAAAGCCGGAGACCGCATAGATTATGGGGGAGGAATTGAAGACAATAAATTTTATTTGTGGAATGGTGGATTTAAACCAACCAAAACAACTTTTGGTGATGTGTACAAAAGAGACACACTGAATAAAAAACCAACCATCGATTTTTATAAGAATGTTGACAGTGCGGCAGAAAGTGCTAAAGAAACTGCGGTCATCTTAAATGCGATACAGGCAAAAACGATAGATACAACGGGCAGCAAAAATGGTGTTTACTACAAACTTTTACGGGAAGGCGAAGGCCCGCTGGTGACTATCAATGATACTTTGGTGGTACGTTATAAAGGGCAACTGATGAACGGATCTGTATTTGATGAAACGAAAGAAGAACCTGCTACTTTCTCCTTAAAAAGGCTGATCAAAGGATGGCAGATCGGTTTGCCTTTTTGCAGGCAGGGTGGAAAAATAAGACTTATAATCCCTTCATCATTAGCCTATAGCATCAGAAACCTGGGTATTATTCCCCCCAACAGCCCTTTAATTTTTGATGTGGAAGTAGTAGAAATCAAACGATTCCGGGCGGAGTAAAAAATAATATTAGGGAGTTTATTAATAAAAAAACTATCTTTGCGCCTTATTAAATAATACAATACAATTTAAAATGGACAAACAACAAGGTACCGTAAAGTTTTTCAATACTGAAAAAGGATTCGGTTTTATCAAACACAACGACTCTAACAAAGAAACTTTTGTACACGTAAGTGGATTAAAAAGCCAAAATATTAAAGAAGGCGACAGCGTTGAGTTTGATTTGCAAGAAGGCAAAAAAGGCATGAACGCAGTTAATGTGGAAGTTGTAGGATAATTCCTCACTTTTAAAAACCTTTAAGGGCTGTACCAAAAGTACAGCCCTTCTTTTTTATCGCCTGTTCTGAATATAATTAAACCCAAAAGCGGTAGCCACACATATCAATCCCAATATCCACCATAAGTAAGAATATCCTAAAGAATGTGCAATTTGTGTTCCACTTAAACTTCCTATCACTTGTGCGGCACTCCATGCCATGGTGTATATGGCTGCATAGCTTCCCCTGTTTTCGGTTGTTGTACGGCCGATATAATAACTGTTCATAAACGGCATGCCTATAATTTCAGCAAAGGTTACCATTAAGATAACAGCAGTGGCTAATAAAAACCCATTCGCCAAAGGAATGTTGAGCATCCAGTACGATACAGCCAGTAACAAACAACCGTACATCATCAGTTTTAAATAAGGCTTTGTGCCTTCCAGTTTAAATACAATTACCATTTCGAACAATGCAATTAAAATACCGTTGACAGACATGATGATGCCGATGCTTGATTCGTTTAATTTTAATCCTTCTTTAAAATATAAAGGAACTGTTGTAAACAATTGAAAAAAGCATAATGCAAAGAGCAACATAAAACCGGTGAAGATCATAAATGTTTTATCCTGGAAAGGGCCTTTGCTTTTGCCTGTACTCTCATGGGTGGCTTTATGTTGCTGTGTAAGGGTAACTTTTGGCAGAATGATCAGCAATGCAATGCCTGCAGCAATATTAGTAAAACCATCTACCCAAAATAAAAGATGATAACTTATTGAAGCCAGTAATCCGGCTAGTGCACTACCAACACCCCATCCTAAATTGATCGCTAATCTTACCAATGAAAAAGATTGTGTACGGTTTTGTGGGGTACTGTAATGTGCTACAGCACTGGAATTAGCAGGACGAAAAGATTCATTGATCATACTGGCAAAAAAAATACAGATGCAAATGGTAAGATAAGAATCCATTTGACCTAAAACGATGAACATGATGCCGCCGCCAAATAAAGCCACAAATTGCATGGTATAAAATCCTATCGTATCACTCAACCTGCCACCGATAAATGCACCAAATAAAGAACCGATACCATAAATGGCAACTGCTAATCCACCCTGTGTTTCTGTATAGCCACGATGATTGCAATACAGGGTCATGAATGGCAGCACCATGGTGCCACACCGGTTGATGAGCATCACCACGGCAAGCAACCACATACGGCGTGTTAGGCCGCTGTAAGCATTTTTATAAAGATTGATGGTAGTTGAAATCATAACAGCACTGTAAAGATATTCATACTAATGGACATCTGTAACAGTTTGAAGCAAAGCTGCAATCGGCCAACCTTAACTATCTTTTGCAACGGGCATCTTGTTATTGCTCCATTCGCTCCAGGACCCAACATACAATCCAGGTATTTGAAAACCGGCAGCAGCAATGGCCAAAAGTGTGTGACAAGCAGTTACTCCCGAGCCACAATGCACAATAATATTTTCCTGTTCTGTATTACCGAATGCGTTTTCGTATTTCTCTCTTAATTTATCTGCCGGTAGAAAAAACCCTTCTGCATCTAAGTTTGTGGTGAAGGGAATATTAACCGCACCGGGAATATGGCCTGCAATAATATCAATCGGTTCTGTGATGCCTTTATATCTTTCTTCACTACGAACATCTATTACAAGATATTGATCATCCTTAGCGGCTTTTTCAACTTCCTGCATACTGGCCATTGGTAATATCCAACCTGCATTATTGTATACTGTAGTTGGCTCCGGTACTACTGTTGCAGCATTAACAGGAAAACCTGCTTTAACTGCCGCCTGAAATCCTCCATCCAGTACCTGCACTTTTTTATGCCCGATCGATTGCAACATCCACCAGAAACGGGCCGCTGCATTCGAAGCATTTTTATCATCATAAACAACAACATGGCTATCTGGTGAAATCCCTAATTGCCCGAGTATTGCAGCAAACTGTGCAACTGTTGGTAAAGGATGACGGCCACCGGAAGCGGCATCAGCTTTTATATCAGCCAGCTGTGTATTAAGATCAACATACAATGCGCCATCAAGATGACTCTGTAAATATTTATCTTTTGCATCATTACCACTGCCGGCATCAATAAGAATGATATTGTTTTTTTTGTACGATGTTAACAATTCATCGGGCCTGATTAATGGGAATATTTTTGTTTGCATGATTCAATTTTTATTTTACAATTTAACTACAGGAATATTTAAACGATACGCTTGTTTATAAAACACAACAGCTAAACAAATGCTGAGGATAACGATAAAAGATTCAAACAATAACAGTGCATTAATAATGCCGGAATGATCTGCAAAATATCCCAGGCATATTGCAGGAATTCCAAAACCGATGTATCCAAAAAACATATAGCCAGATACAGCCCTGGCTTTTTGATGGCCTCCCAAATTTGCTACCAATGCCAGTCCGCCGAGATAAGAAAATCCATAAGCAGCCATACCAACGATGGCAGTACCTGTAAAAAGAATCAACAGCTTACCAGTGCTGCAACCTAAAATTACCAAAGCAAAACCTGCAGGTATCAACAACAATCCAATCTTAACAGATTTCAAAGGATCAATTTTTCTTATCAGTGGTTGTATAAAAGCACCTGTCCAGTTTACCAATACCAAACAAATACCTGCATAAGCCGTTAGTCCAAACTTTGCCAGCTGTGTTGGAATAATTGCAATCACAACGCCTGTTGCTGCCCAGCAAATTGCAATAGCACTGTTTACCGGCAACGATCCGGAAGGGAAATAAGGAAGCCTTACTAACTTTCCACCAATGGGTTTAATTTTTGGTAATGGTATAAGTAATAAGATGCCAATAAAAGTAACAGCCAATAAAATATAATAAGTAACCGGCACTAATGTAAAGCTGATCAGCAAAACTACACTCGTGGCTAATCCCCCACCGCCAAAACCAAAAGCTGTAAAAAGCGAAGCCATGCCTGCGGCTTTAGTAGCTGCATGCGGATGTGGCTGCAGCAGTTCGCTGATATACGTAGCACCGGCGCCCATGCCCAGCCCGAGGGCAATGCCTTGAAAAAATCTTGCAAACACCAGGGCAGTAACATTTGGATAAAGTGTGATAATTGCTGTGGCGCTGAAAGCACAAATTACACTTGCTATCAGCACTGGCTTTCTCCCTGCCCTATCTGATAAACCGCCAAAAAAAATATAGCAGGGTAACATACCTAAAACATAAGAAGAAAAAACTAAAGCTGTTTGTCCATTATTTAAATGAGCGGCTGCCGCATACACCCTGAAGAGTGGCATTGAAATATTTACCGCTAATGTAATCAGCAACAATGCTATTGAAACAATAAATGGAGGTGATAGTTTTAATGTATTAAACATGCAGTTGCAGTAAAGTTATTTTCTAATGCAAATTTCAGTAAAATTATTGATTCTGTGGCGGTACAATTTTAGCAGGTGCTAAAAACATATCGTTAACATGCAAACATAGTAAGCATTGTAAAAGCATTTATAACTTTATCTGAAACTAACGAATCAGCTGAAAAAAATTACTGCTATATTTTTGTTATCTATTTTTATATGGCTGCAATACAGCAAGCAGCTGACGTATTTTCATTGTACAATTACTCAGACTTTTTCAGCTACACATTGCGACTGTGAAGATATACTTGCAACAGACAAGAAAGTTTCTGATACAGAGTTACCTGTTCAAAAAACAAATCCTGTTACTGCACCTGATGAATTTTATACTGCTATAAGTAACCCCGGTATTTCCATTGCGAAAATAAAATATTCTATTGCCTTTAAAAAATTTCAAGTTCCGCATTACAATTTTTGCTTTTGCAATAGTCTATTGCGACCTCCCTGTTGTTAGCATTTTCAATTTTATTTTCTACCCTGAATCCAGGGCATGGCATTTTATTACCTGATTTTAAAACAACAACATGAAATATGTATTAACTACCATTGCAGTATGCATTCTTTTATCTGCAACAGCACAACAAAGTGCCGACAGAGTTCTATATGGAAAAATAGTAAAGGACTGCTTAACTCAGCCCCCTTATGACAAATGGTTTTCGAAAGGTTATACCGAATACAATACCAATACAGCAACAAAAAGTAAACTTTTATTACAATCAACAAAAGGCATCAGTATTGAAATATTCTTCGGCACCTGGTGCGGTGATAGTAAGAGAGAAGTGCCACGGTTTATAAAAATACTGGATGATATTAAATTCAATATGGCTAATACGAAACTGGTTTGTGTTGGTGGTAGTGATTCGTTGTACAAACAATCGCCCCAGGGAGAAGAAAAAGGGAAAGGTATTTTCAGAGTGCCGGTTTTTATTGTTTACAAAAACGGTATTGAGATCAATCGCATTAATGAATCGCCGGCTTTGTCTTTAGAAAAAGATCTTCTATCTATTTTAAATGGAGAAGCTTATACACCTAACTATAAAAGTTTTGCCAGCATCAATAAATGGCTTGCTGATGGCAGTTTACTTGACAGTAATATTGCGCCACGCAATTTTGCAGCACAATTAAAACCATTGGTAAACAACGAACATGAATTAAATAGCCTGGGCTATCTCCTGCTCAAACAAAATTTCAAAAAAGAAGCATTAACAATTTTCAGGATCAACGCCAATCTTTATCCGGAATCGGGTAATGTTTTATCCAGCCTTGGAGAAGGTTATTTAAAGAATGGAAACGCAGAAAAAGCAGCGCAGGTTTTAGAAAGCAGCATTTTGCTTACAAAAGATGCAGCAGCGTTGAAAGAAATTTTATCACTTCTATATGAAGCAAAAGGATTTAAACCGTAGTGGTAAACTGACCCTATATAAAGAAGTCAAGTTTGCAAAACTTGACTTCTTTAATTTCCTGAGTTTACAAATTAAAATTATCTGCTTTGGGCATTGCAGCAAAAGCTTCCTGGAATTTTTGAGGAGGGATAACCAGTTTTCTTTTTACAGTATCCAGCCATGCACCATCAACCGTAACTACAGCAGCAAGCGTATCACCGTTCTTCCATATCTCATTGGTAAAACTCCAGCGGCTGAAATCTTCATTGGATTTCAGTAATCGTATCCTGATCTCTATCTCATCACCAAATTTTAATTCCCTCTTAAACACCGCTTCTTCCCTGAATAAAATCGGGCCAATATGTTCATCCTGTATCACCTGCATGGTAATGCCATATTGAGCAAGGATAAGCAAACGGGCATTAGCACAGTAATCATAATATTTGCTATGCAATACATGAAAGTTAGGGTCAATATCCGACCATCGTATCTCTGCTTTAACTGTAAATGTTGACATGCTTAAATTATTTATCAATGTATTTTAAAATTCCAACTCCCACTGTATCATTACTAACGGCGGTATTGGACAATATCACCACCGCATTTTTTGTTTTAGGATTTATTACTAAAAGACTCCGGTAGCCGCCCGTTGCTCCTCCATGAAAAAGCAATTCTCCCCAACCCCAGTTTTGTATAAACCAGTTCAACCCTATTCTTTGCTGAGCATCTTCAAATGTAGGCTGGTGTGATAAATCTATTGCTTTTTGCAAATCATTATCAGTGGTATTCATATTAAACACTGCAAACTTCAGCATATCTTCCGTATTACTTCTTAAACATCCGGCTGCAGCCAGTGCTTTAAAATCCCACTGGCTCTGAGGAAAAATACTCTCATCATATCCCTGCATAAATAAACTACTATCTTTTTTCAAAAGGAATTCCCTGGTATCATTCATTGTTGCTTTAGTACAGATAAAATCAGTTACCATTTTTTCAAAAGGCATTTTATTTACCTGTTGCAGGATATATCCCAGTAACCCCACACCTAAATTACAATATTCCAACTTTTCTCCCGGCTTCCGGCTTAGTGTGGCATGTTTTAAATAATCAAGTAATTTCTTTTCGTCATAGTCTTTGTATGGATTTACAAGATCGGTGGCACCAAAATTATCAGGCAATGGTGGCAAGCCTGAAGTATGATTGCTTAAATGAACAATTTTAAGTGTATCGTTACCAAATTTTATTACTGGTATATTCTTTGGCAGATATTTATTTACCGGATCTGATAATTTTATTTTATTTTCTATAACAGCTTTGGCCAAGAGTATACCAGTAAAGGTTTTTGTGATCGACCCAATCTCATACAAATTTTTAGAAGCAGGCACCTGGCCGTTACCCTTCTTTGTTTCGCCGTAATTATAGAAATAAGTTTTCCGATCTTTTAAAACTCCAATACTCATTCCTACCGTTTTACTTTCAAACATAAATGGTTGCACAATAGCTTCCACTTTTTTATCCAGTTCGCTTATACTTCTATTATCAGTTTTACTTTTTTTAATTTCCCCGGTTATTTCTTTTTTATATGGCTGAAATAAAAAAGTTTCCAGCATACCTGCAGTATCCAGGCTTAAATACATTGATACAATGGCAACATCAAATGTGGCTTTATATTTACTTACTCCTTTTTCAATTTTTTCAAACGCTGCCGACCCGATTTTTCCCAATGGAAATAAATTATTATCACAAACTGCTTTAAACTTTTCTGCACTCAGTTGTTTTTTAAAAGCTGTGCCTGCAAGGCTGTATAAGCTATCTGAATTCTGGGCATTAAAAAAAGCTATCACTTTATCCTTCATTGCTTCATTCTTTTCTTTTTGCAGATCTTGTGCCGACGCCGCTAAAGAAAACAAGTAAGTCATAGCTAAAAATATCCTTTTCATTATTCTAAAAATTAAAAAATCCTTCCCGGAGTGGGAAGGATTTTTGACAACTTATTTACCCGGTTGTTCTTTTTCACTTTTTGCAGCTTCATTTCTTTTAGCCACTTCTTCTAATAATTTCAACCCCAATAAACCGCTGATACCTCCATTGGTACTATCACCACCGCCGTTGATCAATATGTCCGGCATTATCTTCACATTCTGTGCGCCAATAGATTCCATTACTTTCAATTGCGTAAAATTATTACCGCCCATGGCTTCCACAGATAGCTTATAAGATTCCGCATTGGATTTACCAATCGCTAATATCTTTTCTGCTTCTGCATTACCTGTTAAAGAAATTTTTTCTGCATCAGCCTTTGCCAGCAATTCAATCTGCTCTGCATTTGCTTTTGCCAATACCCGTATTCTTTCTGCATCACCATTCGCTAATAATTTTAAGCGATCGGCTTCTGCAGTAGATTGCAAACGCACACTGTTCGCCTCACCCGTTGCTTTTTTAACGGACGCATCCGCTACTCTTTCTGCAATCAATACACCCTGGTCTGCTTTTACAATTTCCTTTTGTATATCTGCAATGGCGGTTTCTTTTTCCAGGCTTTGTCTTGTTTCCTGCGCCTTCATTTCTGTTTCATAAGTCACTTTCTGTTCTTCTGCAATCTTACGGTCGGTTAATGTTTTCATCAAACTTTCAGGAGGTACGATATCTCCAATTAAAGTATCCACACCAAACACATTGTATTGGTCCAATACTTCACCAATATGTTTTTTAGCAGAGGTCTGCCTTTCTTTACGTGTACCCAGGAAGGCGATCACATCACTATCCTGTGCACTGTTTCTGAAATAGTTACCAATGGTAGGTTCCAGCACCTGGCTTACCAGGTTATTCATGTTACCAAAACGGGCAATTACTTTCGGTGCTTCTGTAGTGGGTATATGAATAATCTGCGATACATCAAGATTAAAAGGGAAACCGTCTTTACTTCGTACCGTGATAGTTGATAAATGTTTATCCAGCTGATGGCTTTCGCTTCTTGCATTAGCCCAGTTCAGCACCAGGTTGGTAGTAGGTACCAATTCCACTTTCATAATAAAAGGGTTGATAGGGTATTTGCCAGGACCTAACGGCTCTGCCCAAACGCCTTTTTGCCCTTTGGAAACAATATTGCCATGTTTAAATTCCGCACCGCTCAGGTCAACACCTTCTGCGCCTACATAACTGATCACCACTCCTACATGCCCAATAGGTATTTCCATCATATTTACCATGTCTACTTTGGCAAACCACGGATTTAAAAAATAAGTACCGGCCAGCACTACCTGCTCCTGCAAACCTTTATAACCGCCGCTTTGCATAAACACATCCACATCCTGGAATTTATTATGCCCTTCCACAATGCGGCCTGCAATCTGTCCTTCTTCTAAAGGTTTACCTTCCTGTGTAGTTACAACACCTACAGCATTATCGGGTATCGAAGTCATATCTGTCATGATCACTTCAAACAAAAATGTATTGATACGATAACTACCGGGGGTGATGATGGCCGTCTGCCGCCCCTTTCGTCCTCCATTTTTTAAAAATGCCTCCGCATTTTGAAAGCTGTCACATTCCACCTTAAGACCAAGGATAGAGCCGGTTTCTAATTCGGCACCATCTCTTGCCAATACAAGGCCTAACTGACCGGTAGGAATAATGGTGAAAGGCTGAAACTTGATCTCGAATTGCCAGATCCACTTGGCAAAATATATACCTGGTGGTAATGTCTGTGCCTGAAAACCTGCTTCGCCTTCCGTAGCCACAATACGGCCCTCCGGCAATTGCTGTTTACCAAAGAGCACAAACTTTTTTGTAACCAGGCCAATCCTGTCTTCCGGCACTATTACAACGCCAAAGAACACACGAAGAATAAACCTGTAAAATAATAAAACGAATAGAGGGATTCCGATTATCAATCCCCATTTGATGAGTTCATGAGATTCCATGTTATGTAGGGTTTTAGTTGATGAAAATATGAAATGTTTTTGTAACGGTAGCTGGTATTATTCGTTCACATGGTCTGACGACCTCGTCTGACCATGTGGAAAAGCAAAAGCCGGAATGTATCAGGCCAATGGCGGAGAAGTATTGAAATTAGTAAGAATAAAATCGCACAGAAAATAAGCAGTAAGAACAACGGATAGTTTCATTGTAAATAAATTACCACACAAAGATTGTATGTTTTACAATGCTGTTACAACAAATTGAGGATGGATGGTAGAGTATGTGTTAAGGCTGGCAAGAAAACTTTATGGAATGGTATAGCAAATACGATAACGTGAACTTCCTGTTACAATTTAGATTTTATAACTGCTGCAAGCAATACTGCCCATTTATTGTATTCTTTTCCTGAAGGGTGCAAACCATCAGTAGCAACCAGTGAAGGATCTGTTGCTGCCATTCTTGTTGAAGCCGTAATATCAATATAGTTAGCAGATTTTGCCAGTGCGATCTGTTTATTAATTATATTGAAAGAATCAATCTGTTTGGCAATTAAAGCTTTGTTCTGTCCATTTGCAAATGGTGTAACGCTCCAATCAGGGATAGATAACACGGCAACTCTATATGGACGATTACCTGCAAACTGAATAGCAGTGTTTAATAAGCTGGTAAATTCTGTTGCATATTCCACCTGGCTACGGCCCTGGTACTGGTTATTAACGCCAATAAGCAGTGTTACAAAATCATATGATGCTCTTGCAGGCGGTGTGGCATTGATAGCGTTGATAAGATTACCCGTTGTCCATCCGGTTGTGGCAATATATTCCGGTGCATTAAAATTGATGCTGTCAATTTTTAGTAAACTTACCGTTTGCGAAGGAAAACGTTCTGCTTCAGTTACAGACTGTCCAATAGTATAAGAATCTCCTAGTGCCAGGTAAGTTTTATAACTTCCGGTAATCACTTGTGGTGGAGGCGTAACTATGTTCTGTTTTTTGCAGGCCAATAACAAATATGTAGCCCCTATAACAAAAGCAATTAAAAATATACGTTGCATAAAAAGATAAACGCATTTTTTATAGAATTGGTTCAATAAAAAAGGGCTTTGTTTTACCAAAGCCCTTGTAATCATTTATAGAAAATATTTCAACCGCATACTTTATGCTCAACAGCACCCTATTGCCTGCTAAAGCCTGTTCTTTTGCCACTTATTATAAGCCTGTACCGCTTTTTTTATACTATGCCTTTCTAAAGCTTCTTCAACCATACCAGCTATTATCAAACCTCCCCCAACTGCCAGCAGTCCAATTCCTGTTGTATTAGACTTCCCTTTTGAACCAAGTATAATACCTCCTGCAGCCGCCACACCCAGGCCCGAATACAATCCTATTTGATTTGCTTTAAGGTGCCTTATTGCTGCATTATAATGATTCATTGCCTCATCACATGCAAGAAAATAGTGTTTAAGGTTTTTATAATGCCAACCTGCCGGCTCCATAGTAACACCGTTAATACAAATGTAAACCGAAGATGAACTAAACCCGGTATTTTTCATTCCCCCGGGTGGTGTATAAGTATTACGGGTATAATTTAATGTTCTTTCAATGGTCATTTTATCATACCTGCGCACAGTAGCTGCGGTATCATTATTATTGGTCGTCTGCGAAAATAAACAAGGTGTAATTACAAACGTGACTATAAAAATAACCAGGCATTTCATTTAGAGTAAGCTTAAATTTTGAGTTGTTAAATTACAAGTATGATTTGTTAAAAAAAAGTTGCGCTTATTTATACAATATTTCGTAGTATTCCTGTGCCATGCGGTTACTATCAAACTGAAACCGTACATCTCTCATTCCGTTTTGAATGATCTGGCGCCACACTTCCTGGTTCTCGTAATACAAAGGCAATACCTGGTTTTCCAGTATCTCGTATAATTTATTCAAATCGTACTGGTCCTGTTCCTGCACACTGATATTTTCATAATCAATTGGCGGCACCACAAAACCATTATTACCATGATGAATGAATTCGCAGATCCATCCGTCATTAGTACTACAGTTAACTGAGCCATTCATAGCTGCCGTCATACCGCTGGTTCCACTAGCTTCTCTTGGT
Source organism: Ferruginibacter sp. SUN106 (assembly GCF_050611765.1). Classification (NCBI taxonomy): domain Bacteria; kingdom Pseudomonadati; phylum Bacteroidota; class Chitinophagia; order Chitinophagales; family Chitinophagaceae; genus Ferruginibacter; species Ferruginibacter sp. SUN106. Next base: position 1,361,658 of record NZ_JBODJC010000001.1, on the reverse strand, counting down.
ACACGTGGGTTATTCAGCCATAGATCAGAAGCTTGCTTTAAACGTTTACTCAAACCTAATTCATAACCTGTACAAACCGCAACATTATCATATCTTTTGCTCAGATGAACCAGGTTATTAAAATCACTGATCGCCGGATAATCCAGTGGGTAAGGTTTACCTGCCCAGATAATTTGTACCGGATACTTTTTATTGCTTAATAATTTTTCAAATCTTTCTATATCTCTCGTTAGCAATTCTGCTCTTTTGTAGCCTGCAAAACGGCGTGCCCAAACAATGGTGAACACATCCTTATTCATCAGCTTACCCGTTTGATCTGCAACAATATCAAAAGCTCTTTTCTTCAGGTATTTCTTTCTGTCATCAAATGCTGCTGTATTATTTTCATTCATATGATTATACAACTGCTTATCCGACCAGTAAAACCAGTTTTGTGCATTGGTGATCGCTTTTATTTCGCAGATGCCGGGATACTTGTTCCACATTTTACGGCTTACTTCGCCATGCAGCTGACTAACACCATTAGCTAATTTTGCAAAACGTAATGCGGCTAATGAATGATTAAACTGATCGCCTTCCATTCCGGTAAGTCTTCTCACTTCGTCTAATTTCAATCCGCAGAAATAACTCATTTTTTCGCATAGAAAAATATCATGCTTTTCATTGCCGGCTTCTTCAGGAGTATGTGTGGTAAATACCATTCTCTTTTTCACTTCTTCTGCACTGCCATATTTTTTGTATAAATAAAATGCAGAACTGATAGCATGTGCTTCATTCAAATGATATAACTCTGGATTAAAATTTAACAGGTCTATTAATTTTGCACCTCCTACACCTAATAAAATAAATTGTGCCACTTTAGTAGCCACATTTGCATCGTATAAGCGGTGTGTTATAGTTTGAGAAACATAATCGTTTTCAGGCAGGTCTGTACTTAATAAAAATAAGGGCGCACTTTTAAATGTTTCAGGGTTTAAATACCATGCTTTAACCCAAACCGGGTGCTCATGTATTTCTACCTGGAATTTTATGCCGGTATCTTCTAAAAAATTATATATCTTTTCATTCCATTGCACCTGCATAGTCTGGTCCTGGTTGCGTGCCTGATCATAGTAACCATACTTCCATAAAATACCTACACCAATTAAATTCTGGCGCAGTTCATATGCACTACGCATGTGAGAGCCACTTAAAAAACCCAATCCTCCACTGTAAATTTTTAATGGCTGATGCACAGCAAATTCCATTGAAAAGTAAGCAACACGTTTTTTAAAACGATCATCGATAGAATACGGGACATTGAAATTAGTAAAGTTCATTATCTTTCTCTTTTTTGAGGACGCAATATAAATGGAAATTTCAGTAAAACCGAGGGAGGCGGCAAAATACTGTGTAAATTATACACTTTAAATTTTGCTTCTGCTGTTTAGAGGTTTACTGTATTACTCCAATTAAACGGGTAAATTAAAATTGTTACGATTAAAAACGGGCACTATTGTATTAACGAATCTTAAGGCAAAAAATTACATTTACCTGGTTGATATCATCAAAATATATTGAATGACAAATGTTGATACAGAAAGTAAGGAAAGGTAACCTTGCCGCATTACTTACAATATGGAGAAGATATACACATTTTTTTATTCCTGTTGATAATAAATGCGGGCAGTATAAGTACAGGGAATAACAGCATTAGATATTCTCTAATATTATGGCATTTTTTTCTCTAAAATCAAATCACTATAGGAGAAAGCGATATAATCTGATGTTTCAATGTTAAAGAAGGCCGCATAATAGCTGCATTGGTCTTTTAATTTTTCAACGCTGATATTCCCATCTTTATCAATAGCCTCCACTTCTACAAAAGTGCCTAACCCTTCTACTTTATCAAAATGAAATTTTACGTTGTCTATAAAATAGATCTTTCTTTTTTTGTCTACCACCACTTTTACCCCATGTAATTTTATAAGGATATCTTTCAAAGCTTTATCCGGGCTATGGTGGTACAATAAAATATCAGATTGCTTTGCTCCTGCAGTGTTGATTCTTTCATAATAGATCAGCGAATTTTCAATATTCCCTTCTCTCAGTTTTAAACGGCCTGTGGCAACATTAAAATAAGTATCCACCTGGTTATCTTCTCCAATATATTTTGGATCAAGGGTAAGCAATTTTTCTTCTAAAGCGTTAATGTCTGTCGCTTTTGCTTTAAACTCAAAGTTGAGGGTTGCCATTATTATTTTTTCATTTTCAATTATTCAATTATCGCCGTTACTTCTATTTCAATCAGCAGGTCGTCATTAATTAGGCGGTTCACTTCCACCATGGTGGCAACCGGCTTAATGGTTTTAAAAAATTCACCATGTGCTTTTCCCACTTCTTCCCATTGGGAAATGTCGGTTACAAACATTCTTGTTCTTACCACATCATTTAGTGAGGCGCCTGCTTCCTGCAAAGCCTTTTCAATTTTTTTAAATACAAAAACTGTTTGGGCATAGATATCCCCCTTCCCGATTAATTCATCGCCATCCATTGCGGTAGTACCTGCTACTTCTACAATATTTCCGGTACGGATGGCCCTGCTGTAACCTACAATATCTTCCCAGGGAGAACCGGAACTGATTTTCTTTTTCATGGCGAAATATTAAGTTGCAAAAGTATTCATTATTCATCGAAAAAAAATTTGTTCTCAATTATGAGAAATTATTTTTAGATTTGTCTAAATTTTATTTTTACAGATATGAACTTTTCAGAAAGCGAAGAAAACTACATCAAAAGTATTTATCATTTACAGCAGGATACCGGGCTGGTAAACACCAATGCCCTGGCAGCCGAAATGCAGACCAAGGCAGCTTCTGTAACGGATATGCTTAAAAAATTAGCCGCTAAAAAAATTCTGCAATACGAAAAATACAAGGGCTTTAAGCTAACCGATAATGGCAAAAAAGTGGCTTTAACTGTGGTACGTAAACACCGGTTGTGGGAGTATTTTTTAGTGGAGAAATTAGGGTTTGAATGGGATAAAGTGCATGATATTGCGGAAGAGCTGGAACATATCAGCAGCAACGAGCTGATAGAAAAGCTGCAGCACTTTTTAGGCAATCCATCTTTTGATCCGCATGGCGACCCCATACCCGACAGCAATGGAAAAATACCGAAACTGCAACAACAGAATCTTACCTCATTGCCCTTAAATAAAACTGCATTAGTAAGTTCGGTGAGCAATCAATCTCCGCAAATGCTGGAGATGTTGAAGCATTATTCGATTGCTATTGGCACTTCCATTAAGCTACTAAAAAAGTTTGAGTTCGACGGCTCATTAGAAATAAAAGTTTCCAAACAGCCAGCCTGCATCATCAGCGAGCAGATAGCTAAAAACATTTTTGTGCATTATGATTAATACTGAGCATCCGCATACTTCCCTCAGCGAAGTACATGAAACAATTGACACTACAAAAAAGAAAATCGGCTGGAGAAAGATCTTTTCCTTTTTGGGCCCTGCTTACCTTGTTAGCGTAGGTTACATGGACCCGGGCAACTGGGCTACCGATCTGGCTGGTGGTAGTAAATTCGGCTATTCTTTAGTCTGGGTATTACTGATGAGTAACCTGATGGCCTTATTGCTGCAGGGCTTATCTGCAAGACTGGGCATTGTAAGAAGAAGGGACCTGGCACAAGCTAACAGAGAGGCATATACTAAAACTGTAAACTATGCCCTTTGGTTATTGGCAGAAATTGCTATTGCAGCCTGCGACCTTGCAGAAGTGTTGGGTATGGCAATTGGCTTACAATTATTAACCGGCCTTCCATTAATATGGGGTGTTTCGCTTACCGTGCTCGACACTTTCCTTTTGTTATATCTCCAGAAGCTGGGCATGCGAAAAATGGAAGCGTTCATCATTGCGCTGGTAGCCATTGTAGCTATTGCATTTTTGATAGAAATTATTTTTGCTAAACCAGATCTTGGTGAAGTGGTTAAAGGTCTAATCCCTTCATTTCCCAATGAAGAAGCAAGATATATTGCTATAGGGATCATTGGTGCCACGGTGATGCCGCATAATTTATACCTGCATTCTGCCCTGGTGCAAACCAGGAAAATTGACCGTAGTGATGATGGCATAAGGCAAGCATTAAAATTCAATCGCATTGATAGCACCATTGCATTGAATATTGCTTTTTTTGTAAACGCTGCTATCTTAGTTTTAGCTGCTACAGTATTTTTTAAAACAGGTAACTCTAATGTAGCCGAAATAAAAGAAGCTCACCGTTTACTTCCCAGCTTTTTAGGAAATGTTGCACCCATTCTTTTTGCCGTAGCATTAATTGCAGCAGGACAAAGCAGTACTATCACGGGTACATTAGCCGGACAAATTATTATGGAAGGCTATTTAAGCCTTAGAATAAATCCTATGCTGCGCAGGCTGATCACCAGGTTGCTGGCTATAATCCCTGCGCTTATCGTGATCATTGTAAAGGGTGAGAATGATGTGGACTCCTTACTGGTTTTCAGCCAGGTTATCCTGAGTTTGCAATTAGGCTTTGCTATTATTCCGCTGATACATTTTGTAAGCGATAAAAAAACAATGGGCAAATTTGCAATCAAGCCATTGGTTCAGGGCACGGCATGGGCAATTGCGGCTGTTTTAATATTCCTGAACATACAGATGTTGGTTAATGAAGCATCAGGAGTATTTACAGGCGATAATACTTTTGCAAAAATAATTCTGATTGTGTTGGGCTTAGTTTTTTTAAGTCTTTTAGTATACATCATCATTCATCCATTAATTACCAAAGGCAAACACACTGCATCCATACAAATGCATCCTGATGCCAATATTATAAAGAATCTTTCCATTCCAACTTTTAATAAAATAGCCGTGGCATTGGATTATAGTGCGAACGATGAAAAATTATTATCCTACGCCATCGGGCAGGGTAAAGAAAAAAGCAGTTACTTATTGATACATATTGTGGAAAGTGCTGCAGCAAAATTATACGGAAAAGAAAGCGATGATTTTGAAACCGAACAGGATGCTGCAAAAATAAATTTTTATGTAGCGCAATTAAAAGAAAGAGGTTTTAAGGTAGAAGGCAAACTCGGCTTTAGAAACAGGGTGAAAGAAATAGCCAGAATTGTGAATGAGAATAATGCTGATATGCTGGTAATTGGTGCACATGGCCATACAGCACTAAAAGATTTTATTTATGGAGAAACGGTAAATGCGGTAAGGCATGAGTTGAAGATTGCGGTGTTGGTGGTAAATTTGTAATAAAGCCTGCGGCTTATATTTTGTCTTGCCACAGATTACACAAATTGCACAGATAAATACTGTGTTCTTTTGTTTTAATTAATTTGTGCAATCTGTGGGTGCATTTATTGGTTTGGCAACAAATCAAGCTGTTCATTAATTTTTCCATTCCATTGAGCCTGGATATTTTTAAGCTGCCCGTTCTTTGTTTGCCCGTCATAATCATTTTGCATTTTTTCTAATTCCCTGCAACATTCCTTATAAATTTTCTCTACCAGCTCTCCATAATTATTACGGGTAAATTTTGCATCTTTTAATTTTTGTATAAACAAATTGGTAGTGATATAGGTAATGTCGAAATGATGTTGTTCATGATTTAAGGCATATTCAGATTCCCTTCCTTTTCTAACCCATGAACTCTGTTTACTAAAATAGCAGTACACCGTAATATCGATTGTTGTTTTTCCATTCCATGATTTCATTGCAGCCGAATACCCCAGGCCTGAAGATGTTACTGCCAATGCCTCTGCAGGACTACCCGGCGTGCCCTTAAAATCGGGCCATATTAATTTTCTTGAGGGATTGTAAAAAATGGTATCGCTATTGGGCAGAGGAATATGTGGCGTCCAGTTTACACTTACTGATACTTGTGCAAAGCCGGTAAAACTTGTAATAATAAAAAACAGGAAAAAAAATTTCTTCATAATGTGCTGTACGTATACAACTCAAATCAACAACATTTATTACTTAGTCAACCTGTGGTTAACCATATTTACAATTTCATTAACAGCAATTAATTCCATGCATTTAAAATGCCCACGTGGACATTTTTTATACCCAATCTTACTGCAGGGCCTGCACCAGAGTTTATTAATTTCCACCACATCAAAATGTTGTGCCGATAATTTACCATAATAAGGGTACATACCAAATGCAGGCACTGTATTACCCCATATAGAAATGACAGGTTTTTGCAAAGCCGCTGCAATATGCATCAGGCCTGTATCGTGTGAGATAACCAATTTAGCGCCACGCAAAATATCAGCAGATTCATTCAAATTAAATTTGCCGCAGGCATTATAAATTTTTATATCATCCGATTCCGCAATTGCTTTACCGTCTTCATAATCGCCTTTATCACCTAATAAAACAATGGGATGTTGTATAGACGCACACAGTTCTTTCAATTTATGTAAGGGCATTTTTTTGGTAGCCAATGCCGCACCAATAACCACTGTAATATATCCCAGCATATGAGAAGTAGGCAGATCATCATTTTTTATTGTATCCTTTTCAGGAATAAAATAATCCAATCCTAAACCATCATTCACTATACCTAATGATGCAACAGTTTCCAGGTTCCTGTCTACAATATGTTTTTGGGGAAGCGTATTGATTTTAAAATTGGTATAGATGAATTTTTCTACATTCAGTTTATCAAACGAAAATGCTTTCACGTTCTTTAAGAACTTTTTTATACGCAGTGTACGCAGGTTGTGATGCAGGTCGATAATATAATCATATTCCTCCGTTTTTAATTCATGCAACATCAGCTCAAAACTATCGCCCAGTGTATGTATCTTATCAATGTAGGGGTTAGAAGCAACAATACTTTTATAAGATTGTTTGGTTAAGAAATGAATTTCAGCCTCGGGCAATTGCTTGCGCAGGCAACGGATTACCGGCGTGGTTAAAATAATATCGCCGATAGAAGAGAAACGTATGATGAGGAATTTTTTTGCCACAGATTACACAAATTTACACAGATTAATTACCACAGGAGCACAGAACAATTGCACCGTTTTATATTTCTACATAATCTAAATCTTTACCAAAGGTTTCTTCAGATAGGTATGTTGCAATCACTGAAATTGCCATTACAATAATTGCAGTTATCCAGCCGCTTGTTGTAAATGAAAAACTGCCTTGTAAAAAATTAAACAGCAGTAAGATCAACGGCAAAGACCCTCTAACCATATTAGGTACTGTGGTGGTAGCGGTTGCCCGCAGGTTGGTGCCAAACTGTTCTGCTGCAATAGTAACAAAAATGGCCCAGAAGCCTGTGCCAAAGCCAAGGCCTGCAATTATCCAATACATTGTAGTAGTAGAAGTGTTATGCTGTGTAAAAAACAATATCAGCATAATTCCTGTAAAAGCATAAAAAACATACAGTGCTTTTTTCCTGCTTTTAAGCCACTGACTTATAAACCCTATCAATACATCGGCAACAGAAATTGCAGCGTAAGCAAACATCGTAGCTTTACCCGGAATTATTTTCTCGGTTAGCCCAAATTCTTTTCCGAACTTATTAGAGAAGGCTATTAATACTCCTATTACAAACCAGGTTGGCAATCCTATTAAAATGCTGCACAAATATTTTTTAAATCTTTTCTTATTGGTAAAAAACATAAAGAAATTCCCTCTTGCAACCTTCTTTTCTTTTACCTGCTCAAACAGCCCCGATTCAAAAACAAATACTCTCAATATCAGCAGGCAAAAGCCAAGGCCGCCACCAATAAAATAACAGATACGCCAATCGAATTCTTTTGAAATAAAATAAGCTACTACAGCCCCCGTTAACCCAAGGCCGGCAACCAAAGAAGTACTTATTCCTCTTTTATTTTTATGCACCAGTTCTGATACTAAAGTAATGCCAGCTCCTAATTCACCCGCAAGCCCAACACCTGCAAAGAAGCGCACCAATGCATATTCATTTACTGTATGCACAAAGCCATTAAAAATATTAGCAACCGAATACAAAACTATTGACCCAAACAAAACACTAAGCCTTCCTTTTTTATCAGCCATTATACCCCAGATGATGCCACCGATCAGTAATCCTATCATTTGTATACTGATAATAAACTGCCCGCTTTTATCTGCCTGGTCTTCGGTAAGCCCTAATGAAAGCAGGCTCTGAATCCTCACTATCTGGAATAATAATAAATCATAAATGTCCACGAAGTAGCCAAGAGCAGCTACAATTACTATAACATTAAAAACACCATTCTTATTTTGCTGCAGCGTCATCGTTATACTTTTTCTTTTTGCCAAAAAACAATTTGATAAAAATGGGTGCGGTAGTTACCACAACAATTCCTATTACAATTATTTCAAGGTGTTCTTTTAAATCAAATTGAAAAGCATCCCATAACCATTTTTGTAAAAAGAAACCGCCCAGTATCATTGATGTAACCCAGGCCACACAACCAATGATATTATAAAAGGAGAATTTGGCTTTATCCATATTTACAATACCCGCAATCAACGGTGCAAAGGTTCTTACAATAGGAACAAATCTTGCCAATACAATAGCACCACCGCCATGCTTTTCATAAAAATCATGCGCTTCATGTAAATAGCGTTTTTTAAAGAACCACCTGTCACGCCAGTTATACATACCATGCCCGAATTTTTTCCCAAACCAATACCCTAGTGCATTACCTAAAATACCGGCCAGTGAGATCAATATTACCAGCACAAAAAGATCGAGCCAGTAACTGTGATTATTATCCATGCCAAACAAATGTAAAAACTGGTATCCCAAACCTGGTTCTGTTTTATTATCCATTTTAATTTCATGAGCTGATAAGCCAGCTACAAATAATAAAGAATCTCCCGGTAAAAAGAAACCGGCAAATAAACCCGTTTCGGCAAATACCACCAGCAATACAAACCAAAGTCCGCCATTAAGAATATACCATTGCGGCTGTAATAACTGGTGCCAGTGAAAATCTAAAAAGATAAAGTCTAACATGAATATTTTTTTACGAATTATGATGATGAATGTTCCAGTTGTCCTTCCCACTTACTTACTGCAGCAGTAGCTAATGCATTACCTAAAACGTTGGTCATGGTGCGGCCCATATCGCAAAATACGTCAATGGCTAATATCAGGCCCACACCTTCGGGAGGAATGCCAAACATTCCGCCTGTTGCAAGCACTACTACCAATGAAGCCCTTGGTACACCGGCAATACCTTTACTGGTAATTAGAAAAACTAGCAACATTATAATTTGCTGGCTAACATCCCCGGTAATAGAAGTAATGTTGAATGCCTGTGCAATGAACATACTGGCAAATGTCATGTACATCATGCTGCCATCTAAATTAAAAGAATAGCCTAATGGCAAAACAAAACTTACAATTTTATTGTTGCATCCAAAGCGTTCCATTTCCTCTACTAATTTGGGATACACAGCTTCGCTGCTGGCTGTACTGAATGCGATAGACATAGGCCCGGCGATACGCTTTAATAAAACAAATAGTCTCTGTTTTAAAATAAGATAACCAACAATCAGTAATACGAACCAAAGAACAAGAAGCCCAACATAAAAATCTCCGATATATTCACCAAAAGTAGCTAGTATACCCAGGCCATTTTTTGCAATTGCAGCAGCCATTGCACCAAACACACCCAAAGGAGCTACATACATTACATACCCCACCATTTTCAAAACTATATGAGCCAAAGCATCCAATGCGTTTACAATAGACTCTCCTTTTTTACCAATGGCAGCTAATGCCACACCAAAGAAAACCGAAAAAATTACGATCTGTAAAATTTCATTGGTAGCCATGGCTTCAATGATACTCCTGGGCACCACATGCTCTACAAATTTGGCCAATGAAAAGCCTTTGGATTTTTCCAGCAGGTCGGCAACTGAACTCTTATCTGCATGCTGGATGTCAACTCCCACGCCGGGTTTAAAAATATTTACTAATACCAGGCCTAAAGTTAATGATACTAAAGATGCAGTAATAAACCATAGCATAGCTTTACCCCCAACACGGCCCACCGTTTTCATATCGCCTAATTTAGCAATACCAACTGCTAATGTGGCAAATACAATTGGTGCAATGATCATTTGCACCAGGCGTAAAAAAATAGTGGTGAGGAGTTTAATATTATCCGAAAAAGTAGTTACAGTTGTTGCCGGATAGTTTTCATGTACATAATAACCAACTGCAATTCCCAAAAGCATGGCACCGATAATATACCATGTTAATTTGCTTTTTTTTGTTGGTTGATGGGTGATCTCCATTACATAACATTTAGTGCCGCAATATAATATTAAAACCTGTTAAACCTCTGCTGCTTATAAAAAAGTATAACTGGTGACTGTTTTAAGAATTAATTGCTTATTTTTCCGATTCATTACTAACTAAATCTAAACAACTGTATGAGTTTATTTGTAAAAAAGCCCATAGACCAATTGATGGCGGAAGCCGGAGATTCTGAAAAAGGCTTAAAACGTACCCTTAGTGCAGGTGCATTAGTGGCATTGGGTATCGGTGCTATTATTGGTGCCGGATTATTTGTACGAACTGCTTCTGCAGCAGCACAAAATGCAGGGCCGTCCGTTACACTCGGATTTATTGTAGCGGCAATTGGCTGTGCCTTAGCCGGTTTGTGTTACGCTGAACTTTCTTCTTCCATTCCTATTTCCGGTAGTGCTTATACTTATACCTATGCTACAATGGGTGAATTATTAGCCTGGGTTATTGGATGGGATCTTGTATTAGAATATGCTGTAGGTGCCGCAACTGTAGGTATTGCCTGGAGTGAATACCTGAATAATTTATTGGTAAATGTATTACACTGGAAAGCGATACCGTATGAATGGTGCCACTCTCCTTTTGAACACTCTATACCTGATGCAGCGGGAATGATACAACATGGTATTGTTAATATTCCTGCTTTTGGTATTGTGGCTTTATTAAGCTTGTTGTTAATTAAAGGCACCCAGGAATCTGCTTTTGTAAATGGTATTATTGTTATTACAAAAGTGGCTATCGTAATTCTCATCATTATTTTTGGATGGGGTTTTATCAATGCTGGTAACCATACGCCTTATATTCCGCCTGCAAGTACTTATACCGATCACCAGGGTATTGATCATAGCTTTGGTGGTATCATGGGTATATTAGGAGCAGCCGGTGTGGTGTTCTTTGCCTTTATTGGATTTGATGCTGTAAGTACTGCAGCTCAGGAAACAAAAAATCCGAAGAAAGCGATGCCGATTGGTATCCTGGGCTCTCTGGCCATTTGTACGGTTTTGTATATTTTGTTTGCGCATGTATTAACCGGACTTGCACCTGTTGAATTCTTTAGAAATGCCGGTAAGGAAGCATCAGTGGTTATGGCTATCGAAAAATATATGCCGGGTTATCATTGGTTGGCTAATTTGGTTACCGTAGCTATTTTAGCAGGTTTCTCTTCTGTAATTTTAGTAATGCTTTTAGGACAAAGCCGTGTATTTTATTCAATGAGTAAAGACGGTTTGTTACCAAAAGTATTCAGTGCTATTCATCCTAAATTTCAAACGCCTTATAAAGCCAATCTTATCATTTTAGTAATTGTAGGATTGTTTGCTGCATTTATTCCGGGAGATATTGTTGGTGATATGACCAGCATCGGAACCTTGTTTGCATTCATCCTGGTGTGCGTAGCGGTTATTATTTTAAGAAAAACAGATCCGAATCTTCCACGTCAGTTTAAAACGCCTTTTGTTCCATTGGTTCCTATTCTTGGAATAATAGTTTGCGCTGCCATGATATTTGGTTTGGGTTGGACCAACTGGGCTCGTTTGTTCGGATGGTTAGCTATTGGATTTGTAATTTACTTTGGTTACAGTGCTAAAAAAAGTAAGTTGAGAAATCCTGGTAAATAATAAGATATTACTAATGTTTTTAAATATAAAAAGCGCCCTGAAAAATTCAGGGCGCTTTTTATTAATAATCACATGGTCTGACGTCCTCGTCTGACCATGTGATTATTCCACTTTTATCTCATCTGCAAAAATATGTGTATCGCCTCCTGCTCCTTCGTGCCAGGCTGGTAACTTACCATATTGAATTGCTTTTACTCTTACATATTTTGCTGCTACAGGAGTAAATGAAGCAGTTATATTTTTTACCTGCACATTTAAATCTTCAATAGGCAAGAAATTTTCTCCTGTATATACCTGCGTAAAATTTTTACCATCTACTGAAACTTCAATAATGAGTTGTTTAGGTACCACTATCCATGCCCTGGTATCCTGTAAAAAACCGGCAGTAAGTTTCGATATGGTTTTGGTTTCATTCAGGTCTATCACTGCTTCCATATTGGTTTTTTGAAAACCCATCCAGTTGCCTTTGCGCCAGTTGGCACTGCCATAAATGCCATCAATCAAACCTTCGGCACCACCACCATCATACTGCTGTTCGCTAGGTGTGTTTAATTGTACCGACCAGTTGTTATTGATCCTGAAATAATTTGCCGTAGTGACATAACTGTATTCGCCCTTTTCATTTATAGCGATCGCTTTTACAGTGATTGTACTATCTACTGTAAACGGACCAAGGTATTTTTTTGATGCTGCATTCGGCATGGTACCATCAAGTGTATAAAAAATATTTACCCCGGGCTGATTTGAATAAATGCTTACTGTTTTTTCTTTCTTAAATGAAACTGCACCACCATCAATCACCGGGTTCAATACAATTTTATTATCCGAAATTGCAGTAGAAGGAAAACCAACAGCACCATATGAAGAAGGTATGGTACCCATCATAAAATTTATGGTTCCTCCTTTTACAATATCAAAATAAGAGAGATAAGATTTTTTATAGGATTGCGTATTTAATGAAGCTGATTGAATATAAAAATTCTTATCGCTTAAATTATTGGCTTTCAGTAAAAATGTTTTTCCGTTCTCTAAATGAATTGTTGCAGATGCAAATGATGGCGTACCAATAATGTAGTTTGTTGTACCTGGCGTAACAGGATAAAATCCTAAAGCGCTCAATACATACCAGGCACTCATTTGTCCGCAATCTTCGTTACCTGCCAAACCATCGGGTGCATCCTGGTACATTTCTTTAATGATCTGGTGAATTTTTTCCTGTGTTTTAAATGCCTTACCAGTAAAGTTGTACAGGTAAGCAATATGATGGCTGGGTTCGTTACCATGTGCGTATTGACCGATCAAACCGCTGATATCATCTTGTTGCCTTCCTGTTGTTTGTTGCGGCTCTGTAAATAAAGCATCTAATTTTTGTTCCAGTTTTTCTTTACCGCCAATCATTTGCATATAACCTGCCACATCCTGCGGCATATAAAAAGAGTATTGCCAGCTGTTGGCTTCGGTAAAACTATTATTCACTTCCCTGGCATCAAAAGGCGAAACCCAGTTACCATTTTTTCGTGGCCGCATAAAACCGGTTTTCAAATCCAGCATATTTTTATAGGATTGTGCTCTTTTAATGTATGTAGTATAAGCAGCTTCGTCACCCAGTTTTTTTGCAAATGCTGCAATGCACCAATCGTCATAAGCATACTCCAGGGTTTTACTTACACTTTCGTGTTCATCATCCTGTTCTAAAAAACCGTGGTCTATTAATGCCGGCAATCCTAAATGGTTCCATGTAGCACTTTTTTTCATTGCTTCCAATGCCAATTTGGTATCAAACTGGTTTAATCCTTTCATGTATGCATCCACAATCACAGGTACGCTGTGATACCCTATCATGCAATCTGTTTCGCAACCGCTCAATTCCCATACAGGCAATCTTCCTCCTTCTTTGTATTGGGCCAGAAAAGATTTAATGTAATCAATTGTTCTTTTCTGATCGATGATAGTGTATAAAGGATGTGCACCACGATGGGTATCCCATAAACTAAATACAGAGTAGTTGGTAAAATCTGTTGCGGTATGAATTGTATTATCCCTGCCACGATATTGTCTATCCACATCCATATTGATATTGGGCACTACCATCGTATGATACAAAGCCGTGTAAAAAGTTTTAAGCTGGTGTACATTATTACTGCTCACTTCAATTTTACTCAATTCTTTATTCCAGGTTTTTGCAGCGTCAGCTTTTATTTTTTCAAAATCCCAGCCGGGCAATTCCGCTTTTAAATTTTTCCGGGCACCTTCAATACTTACTGCAGATATCGCCACTTTTGCCATTACCGTTTTATCAGCAAATTGAAAAAATGCCTTGATATTTTTTGAATTGATAGACCCGTCATATTTTGAACCAGATGGCACAAAGTATACTTTATCATTGTCCCAAAAACTGGATACAGTAAATGGTTTTGAGAACTCAATAACAAAATACACATACTGGTTATCTGCCCATGCCCTGCTTCTTCTTAGGCCTGCGATAGTATGATCATTTAAAATTTGTAATGACGATTCCAACACTTCATCCCTGTGCTTTAAATCGATGATGATATTATTTTTTCCTGCTGATGGAAAAGTGTACCTGTGAAAGCCTACTCTTGTGGTAGCAGTTAACTCTGCTGTAATATTATCATCATCCAGTTTTACAGAATAATATCCTGGTATTGCTTTTTCATTAGCATGAGAAAATTTTGAGCCGTATATTTTATTATCTGGAGAAGGGGTACCTGTCATCGGCATTAATAAAATATCTCCGTAATCGCTGCACCCTGTACCGCTTAAATGTGTATGGGTAAAGCCGTAAATATAATCATCCGAATAATGATAGCCGCTGCAACCATCCCAGCCTTCCAATCTTGTATCAGGGCTTAACTGTACCATGCCATGTGGCAATACTGCGCCGGGATAAGTATGGCCATGGCCACCGGTGCCAATCATCGGATCAACATATTGGGTAAAGTTTTTTTGTGCGGCAATTTGATAAGAATTGAAAATAAAAAACAGGCAGACAGCAAGAATTCTTTTAACCATTGTTTGAGTTTTGTGCAAGTTAAAAAGAAACGGCGCAATATAATTGCGCCGTTAATATTATATAGTAATCTGTAAAACTAAAATGGCAGATCATCCGCAGCAGAAACATTAGCTGGGGCAGTTCTCATAACTGGTTGCACCGAAGCTGGAGCAGCTGTTGCATGGCTTACATTACCTGCATTAGCTCCCTGGTTATCTCTGTTGCCGCCTAATAACTGTATACTTTGAACCCTCATACGCAAAGTAGCTGCAGCCTGTCCTTCCTTATTAGTATAAGCGTCTGCTTCCGGCGCACCTTCCGCATACACCGTAGTGCCTTTGGTTAAATATGGAGCGATGGCAGTTCTGTCAGTCCAGTACGCACATTCCACCCAGGTGGTTCTTTCTTTTTGATTGCCCTGCGCATCTTTAAAACGTTCTGAATGTGCAACGCTGAAATTGATGACGCTTTTTCCGTTGATTTCTTTAACGATACAATCTTTACCAAGATTGCCGATAACCTGTAATTTGATCATAATTGTGTTTTTAAATGTTAATCGATGTATCTGTGTGTGTTATAAAATTATGAATTGTTTACAAACTTCTCTTATCAAACTATAAACATTGCGTTTCGTAAATTGTGGAATAAAATTTACGAAGCACAACCAGCTTACTTTACATACTTTATTTACTTTATATACTTTGTTTTCCGTTAATTCTAATCCCATATTTTAGGCCTTGCTGTTTTTACAGTTCTCAAATAATCGAGTAATTGCCCTGTATGCACTGCTTCATGGTATGCAATTCGTAAAAGATAGTCTCCAAGGCTACGGCGTTGGCCTATATTTTTACGGGTAATATAAATCTCTTCTAATTCCTTTGCGGTAAATCCGTTCACCATTTTCAAAAATTTCTCACGGTAAGGCTGGGCATGCCGCAATTCATCGTCAATGGAAGAATAAGGATTGCTTTTCAGCGGGCTTTCAAAATCCCCCATTTCTCCCCTGTGCAAAATAATATGATGATAAATATTTTCTCCTTCCAGCACATGGCGTACCATTTCAATACAGTTCATCGCATCACCATCCGGCCGCCAGAATAAATAGTCTTCAGAAATACCCTTCCACACTTTTATACTTCTTCGCCTTACTTCTTCAAAATTTAATATCAATAACTCTTTTGCATTCATTGTATGCACCATGGTTTAAGGTTTACTATTTTAAAAATCAGTAAAATGCTAAAAGAAGAATTGTTCTAACACGATCTTCCCGTCTTTTACTTCATACACTGCTACTTCATCCATCTTCATTCTTGGCTGGCCTTTAAGTGTAACATCCATCCCCATCGTGCAGGTAAAAAAGTTTCCTGCCACCAAAGGTTTAGAACAATAACCGTCATGCATCTCTTCAATCATATCATGAAATTGCTTTCCTTTTTCCATAATTGCATCCAGCCCTTCTGCATTAGTAAAAATTCCCCCTGCCGGTTCAATGCTTTTAGCATCTTTACTGTACAATTCTGTTTGAATGTGTTCAAAGCCGTTTTGCTGAGACAGTTCATAAAACCTGTCTGCTACCTGTTGTGTTGTCATGGTTTGTTATTTTAAAATTTGATTAAAGAAAGTTTACACAATAGTATACACCTGCAATTTTTCAATTGCGGTTTTACATTTTACTATTGATGAGGAGTTGCTGATCCGGCAGTTGCCGGAGGTTGTAACAGATGTTGCTTAAAACCCATCTGCTACAACCGGTAACTAAGTGATCAAGGGGATTATTATTTTTAATTCATTTTTTTCTTCAGCGTACTCACCTGGTCCTGCAAATTATTTACCAGGTTAGCAAGTGAATTTACATCCCAGCGTTGCTGCACACTTACTTTACTGATCACTGATTGCGCCATCCATAATTCCACCACATCATCAGCATTTACCTGGTAAGGCTGGTATTGCGGATTATCGCTAACCAATGTGAGTTTATTCTTTGTCTTATTATTTTTCACCACTCTCTTATATACAATCCCTTCATTACGGCTTACAACAATATAAGCCATATTATTTTTTATGTCTTCCAGCGAATCTACTTTTTCACCCACAATAATACTTCCGCTTGGGGTAGGTAACATACTATCACCTATTATTTCAAATGCCCTGTAGTTACCACCGGCAAGCATTGGCAAAGTGAAAGTGTTCAATTCATCAATAAATTCCGTATCAGCATAACCTGCTAAATAACCAGCAGCTGCTTTTACAGGTACAAAGTGAATCACATTCCTGTCGGCACTCATCATTTTTTGCTGCCTGCGTTTGGCTAAATAATTACCTCCTGTATTGCTCAGGTCTTTCAGTAATAATTCGTCCAATGTAAGCTTAAAGATTTCGCTGATAACTTCAAGGATGTCAATCCTTGGGTCGGCACGTTCTTCTTCGTAGGCTCCTATTAAAGAGCGTTTGATACCGAGCTTGTTCGCAAATTCTTCCTGTGTCCATCCACGGAGTTTGCGAAGGTATTTGAGGTTTTGTCCGGCTTGTGACATAATGCAACTAATTTGATTAGCACAAATATACTAATAATTTTAGTTTGTCCAAATTTATTTTTTCAGATACATAACTACGGGTTACGGGTTTGGAGGTTTCGGGTTATTTGATTGTTGGTTTTACAAAAGAGCTCAGTTCTTCGCAAACGATTAAATAACCCATAACTCGTAACCCGTAACAATTGCCAAATGAAGTTGAACAAAGAGATGGCCGCATTAAAAAAAATCAAAACGAGGTTAATTACAGTTACCTTATTTTTGTAGCAAATCAATTTTATGAGCTACATTTTACCAATACATAATATTTTAAGATGGGCTGTGCTTCTTTTTGGAGTGTGGACTTTATTAAATGCCCTGACCGGTGTTTTCAGTAAAAGAAATTATACAGGTACCGATAATAAAGCGAATTTATTTTTCATGATCAGCTGCGATATTCAATTACTGATAGGATTGATTCTGTATTTTAATGGCGTTTGGTTCGAAAGTTTAAAAGCCAATGCCAAAGCTGTAATGGACAATGCAGGCCCACGATTTTTTGCGATGGAGCATGTGCTGATGATGATCATAGCATGGTTGCTGGTACATGTAGGTCGTAGTATGGTTAAAAGAACTGATATAGATGCTCAAAAACATAAACGTAGTTTAATTTATTTTGGTATTGCTATTGTGATCATTCTTGCGATGATACCATGGCCATTCAGGCATGCCGATATTGCAAGGCCGCTGTTAAGACAATTCTAAAATAAAAAATATTGAATTTGCGAATATCTAATGATGAATAGTTTCATCATTGAAAAATTCCGGAGTAGAGATATCCCATATTCACTATTCACCATCCTACATTCAACCTACAATGGCAACAAAAAAACAACAGCCCGTAATTTTAATCACCAACGATGATGGCATAACTGCACCGGGAATAAAAAACCTGGTAGAAGCAGTAAAAGGTTTGGGCAAAGTAGTGGTGGTGGCACCGGATAAACCCCAAAGCGGTATGGGGCACGCTATAACAATTGGCCATCCGTTGCGTATGACTAAGATGGATATTTTTGATGGTGTGGAAGCATGGCAAACCAGCGGTACACCGGTAGACTGTGTAAAGCTGGCTGTAGATAAAGTATTGCACCGCAAGCCAGATATTTGCTTAAGCGGTATTAACCACGGTGCTAATCATAGTATTAATGTAATTTACAGCGGCACCATGAGTGCTGCTATGGAAGCCAGCATTGAAAGTATTCCCAGTATTGGTTTTTCATTATTAGATTATAATATTGAAGCAGATTTTACAGCTGCCCGGTTTTATGTACATAAAATCGTCAGTACTTTGCTGAAGCAAAAAATGGATAAGCACATGTTGCTAAACGTTAATATCCCTTCTTTAGAAATGGAATTGATAAAGGGAATAAAAGTCTGCAAACAAGCTTATGCCAAATACGAAGAGGATTTTGAAGAACGCAAAGATCCGCAAGGGAAAAAATATTACTGGCTTACAGGCAAATTTGTAAATTTTGATAAAGGCAAGGATACTGATGTTTGGGCTTTGGCCAATAATTATGTAAGTGTAGTGCCTGTTCAATTCGATCTTACCAACTATACTTTAAAAACGCAATTAGAAAAAAAGAACCTTTTCAAATGATATTTAAAAAAGACAATTTTGTTTTAGGAACCATCCTGGGATTTGTAGGGCCGTTGTTTGGTGTACTTCTTTTTAAATACATGAAATTTAAAACGTCGTCCTTTGGAGAAGCTTTTCATTTTATGTTTGTGGAGGAAGAAGATCATAAAACAATTTCAGTTGCATTAAGCCTTGCATTACTGGTTAACGCAGTTTTATTTACTTTTTACATTAATACCAATAAAGATAAAACAGCTAAAGGCATATTTGCTTTAACCTGTGTATATGGCTTGCTTATATTATGCCTGAAAACGTTTTCGTAAAATTTACAGGAGGTATATACATTTTTAATTCAGCATTATTCTTATTAAGACATGCTTCAGCTTAACTTCTCTCCTTTTCCTCAATTAACAACAGAGCGTTTAGTATTAAGGGCATTAACTACTGCCGATGCCGGTGCAATAGCCGCACTGCGCAGTAATGAAATAGTTAATCAATATCTTGACAGGCCCAAAACTACTACGCCTGGTGATGCATTGTTGTTTATCGAAAAAATATCCAAAACCCTGGCCAATAAAGAAGGGGCGTATTGGGTAATTGCATTAAAAGAAAACAACGCTCTAATTGGCACCATCTGCTACTGGAATCTTATTCCGGAAGAAAACATTGCAGAAATCGGGTACGAACTGCATCCTGATTTTCACGGCAAGGGCATTATGCAGGAAGCCATAGAAGCGGTTATTGATTATGGATTCAATGAAATGAACGTTGAAATCATAACGGCAATTCCAATAGCTGCAAATACCCCTTCCAGAAAATTACTGAAGAGAAATAATTTTACAATTGATGATTCCGGGAAATATGCAGGAGAAGTGTATGAAGGCTCGGAGAATAATGTGATTTATATACTGAAGAAATAATAAACACTATTTTTATTTCATTCTAACATAGGCAGATGATTGGTATATACCAATTGCCATTGCCTGTAATAATTTACCAGCAACAACTTGAATTTTTTATCAATATAATCCTCAATAACCACTCCGGATTTTTTAAACCGGATGGTAAGTTTAAGAGTTGCATTACTATCACTGAAATATATTGGAAACATAACCCCGGTATGATCAATCGACTCATTGGATTTTAAATAATTCTGATAGATACAAGTATCATTAATAAACACGAAAGTACTGTCATCAAAGCCGGCACCTAAAGAAAGGAAGATGGAGTTTGGCACTTCCCTGAGCATCGAATCTAGTGAAGATAACAATACATCCTGTTCATAAAATTTTGCCACCTTGCTGGTATCCTGTGCCGCAAGAGCATAGCATTGAAATATAAAAAGCAGGTTCAATAACAGGTGTCTGAATCTTTTATTATACAAAGTATAAGCAGGCATTTTTAATTGCCTGTTACAAATGTAGTAGTGGCCGTATTAAAGTTTTATTTTTTTGAACAGCGCCAATGATTTTTAGTAAAATTTAACATTGCTTATCAGGCTTCTATAGGTAATTCCACAAAAAAAGTAGTGCCTTCGCCTGCACTTGTATCAAACCATATCTGCCCTTTGGCCTGCTCTACAATACCTTTACACATTGCCAGCCCCAGGCCGGTACCTGATGTTTTAGTAGTAAAGTTAGGTGTGAATATTTTTGACCGCATCTCATCAGATATGCCAAGGCCATTATCCTTTACCTTTACAAGGATCTTATTTCCACGTAATTCTTCTTCTACTTCAATTATAGCCATTCTATCTTCAGGTACAGCTTGTATCGCATTTTGAATAAGGTTAGTGAACAAGCGGTTGATATGTGTGCGATCAGCATTAATTAAAACCGGGTTAGGCAATGGCGTGCAATCTAAATGCACTCTGTCGTTTACACCATATAGTTGTGTAACCACATAAAGAACTTCATGCAGGTCAAATACTTCATTACGTGGATTTCCGATATTAGCAAACTGGCTGAATTCACCCGCTATCTGGTTCAGGTGATTGATCTGTTCTACAAGTGTTTGTGCCACGCTACTGGTTAACTCCTTTACATTATCGGTATTGTTGCTGATAGCCTTTTGCAGGTATTGCAAGCTCAGCTTCATTGGCGTAAGCGGATTTTTAATTTCATGTGCCACCTGCCTGGCCATTTCACGCCATGCACCTTCTCTTTCGCTCTTTGCTAATGCAGTGGCACTCTCATCTAATTTACCCACCATCTTATTATATTCCTGTACCAGTTCTCCAATCTCATCATTGCGCTTCCAGTCGATGGCTTCGTTCATTTTACCTAGATTTACCTCTTTCATCTTATTACTGATAAAAGAAAAAGAACGGGTAATACGGTTGGTGATAAACAGTGCCACAATACCAGCAATTAAAAATATAAATGCATTCAGGTTGATGATGGTAACCAAAAAATTGGCGATCTCTAATTTTAGTTTACTCTCAGATGTATAATATGGAATATTTAAATAAGCATACTCTTTCCCTTTTTCATCAATTACCGGCACGTAATTACTCACAAAACTTAAGGAGCCAATTTTTTCTTCTTTAAAATATTGTACTTCTTTTAACTTATTGATATGATAGTAAGCCATCGGGTCCATTCTTGTACTTACAATACCAATATTGTAAGGATAAGGCAGCGAAGACACTTTTAAATTTCCATCCAGGTCATAAACATTTATATCCGCCGCATGTATCTCCGAAATTTTATTGATGGTTTGTTCCAGTTTTTCTTTAAACCCTTCGTCGTAAATCTTTATCACATCATCAAACACAGCTAATTCAGATAGCGAATTACGCACTTCATTTTCCATTACATGAATAGTACGGCTTAATCTTTCCCTGTTATTATTTTCGTACCGGCGGATAAAAAATAAAATGGTAGCAATACCAATAACCACAAAAGAGAGTATACTGATAAATATAACGGTACCGTGTATCTGGTTACGGATACTGAGTTGCCAGTAAGTCTTCATCTGCTCTTTATTTAACCGGGAACGGATGAAGACATTAATTAACCAGAATACGCCTGTAACTAATAAAAAAGAACAAAATAAATAAGAGAATAAAGTGATGGCCTCAATTAAAAAATTATCCTGTTTGGCAATAATAACCACGTTACCCGGGCCAGCTTTATACCACAACTCGTCATAATCTTTTTTCTTTCTTAACTCAAACTCTTCCTTAGGTACTTGTTGTTTGGTAAGTTTAGTTGCAAAAGCATAATCATTATGGTTATTCACCAATTGCAGGTTGCCGTACACTGCAAATGCATATACCGAAGAATTTTCGATAGCATTGTCATTTCCCCTTGAAAACAATTCGGGATAAGGCGCATCAGATTTATACTTTTTGGAACTGGCTAATATAAAAACATAGCCAAGTATCTTACCTGAAGTATCTGTAACATTTTTCCTGCTGATATAACTAAAGCGATCATACGATTCATCGTAATAATAAAGATCGGGAATACCGGTTGGCCTGCCCTGGCTGTTTAAAATAGTATTGAGTTCATTAAAGCCTACCGAATCTTTATTATACAAAGGCCGTTCCTCTCCGTCAAAACTATATATCCTTGTATCATACTTATCATTGTAGCCAGAAAAGTTACCTCCCACCAGGCTATCTTTAAATACCTGGTTGGTAGAATCATTTTTAAATTTATCAAAATTTGCGGCCAGGGTTTCACTCCTGAAATCAGTTAACAGGGTATTCATCAATGTTTCACTGGTAGGGTCAGCTTTTGTAGAAAGTGCTTCAGCATAATGTTTGCGGTTACGCAATTCCTTAATGGCATTTTCCTGAACAATTACCGCCATTATTGATAGCGAAAAAAAGAACAACCAAAAAACCAAACGGGAAGAAGAAATCCTGGTAGTTAATAAAACCAGGTAATTACTGCTAAGCAAAACCAGGAATAACAATAGCCATACTAAAAGGTATAATTCAAATGCAACAATGGTAACATTAAACCCGATGGTAAGTAATGTAAGGCCCGTTACTGCCACTATAATATACAGTGCCATAAAATTGGTAGGCGCAACAGGACGCAGCAGGTACAATAAAATCTGGCTCAGCACAAAATAGCCTATAGCAATACAACATAACACTACAAACCCGATAATACTGTAGATATTTAATGTAAAGAAATTAATTACATCAAAAGAGATTTGAGAATCAGCCACCATACTTCGGAGAATGCGGCCGCACACAAATGTAGCACCTAGAAAAATAAATGCCACTAAAACCATCAACCCCCATTTTATTAGCGGAGATTTGGGCGCAAGGATATATTTTTTTTCCTGCAGATGGTGCCGTACAAATAAAATGATCCACACAAATAAAATGGCATTGATCAACAGGTCGCCCAAAGAACGCAGCACAATATTGGAACCATATACCGAAGGATCAAACAATTCAAACTGCCGGAAATTTAATGGTATCGGGAAAAAGTAACTTAAAATACGTAACAGCAAAATAATGCCCACCAAAAAGCTTACTGCTTTCCATAACCGCTTATGCATGGCAAAATAAACAGCACAAAAATGCACAAACAAAAGAATCAATATCGTTCCTGAAATTCTTAACCAGACTGAAGCAATATTATTTTTAGGAATAAAAGTGCCTGCCTTTTTTAACAGGTAAAACAATCCCTTACCGTTTACCCCCTTCACAATTACAGCGCCGGAGTCAATCGAAATATCGTATTTGTTTTCAATCTCGTCTCCAATTACAAAGGAATTTTTTAAGTACTCGTTAGTAATCACATAATTCCATTTTACCGGTATCAATGCAATGACTGCTTCCCTGGCGGTAATTAATTTCTGCCACACGTAATAGCCATTTTGTAATTCTATAAACCCAGCCGTATCCCTGGTGTACAACAATTCATCGCTTGGTTGTACGGCCTGCGTATTCCAGAATACAGCATTATATTGCCCCAGCTCATTTAAATGGTACAGGTAAAAAAAACATTTTTTCTCTGCAAACTGTTGCAGAAAATTTTCATCATAATTTTTTGTTGCCAGCTTATTCAGCAAGCTGGTATCATTACTCTGTTTTTGAAAATCTTTTTGTTGCTGATGAATATAAGATTCTATATTTTTTTTAACTGAGTTTACTGAAGAATTATCGCTCCAGTAATTATCTACAATAAACGACAAGGTAATAAGCCACGCTGCAATTACCAGCAGGTAACTGTTTTTATATAAGAATCGTAAAAAGGTAGTATTGTTTTGCAGAAAAGTTTAGTTAACTGGTTTAATGGTTAACCCGTTTAATGGTTAATTAGTTTATTTATTGTTCGGTATTCAAATGCTTTATCCTGTTCCAGATGGCGTCCATTTCTTCCAGATTCATATCATGCAGCTGTTTACCGTCTTTTACAGCCTCCCCTTCCATCCTTGTAAAGCGGCTGATAAATTTTTTATTCGTCCGTTCCAGGGCATTTTCAGCATCTACCTGCAAAAACCTTGCAAAATTTACCAAAGAGAAAAAAACATCCCCTAATTCATCCTCCATTTTGTTCACATCGCCTGAAGCTACAGCTTCCAGCAGCTCTTTATGCTCCTCTTCTACCTTTTCCCAAACCTGTTCTTTGGTGTCCCATTCAAAGCCTACCTGCTTTGCTTTTTCCTGCAGGCGCATGGCCTTTACCATTGATGGCAATGCTTTGGGTACGCCGCTGAGCACAGAAGTTTTGCCTTCCTTTAATTTTAGTTTTTCCCAATTTCGCTTTACATCTTCTTCGTCGTTAACTTCTACATCACCATATATATGTGGGTGCCGGTGAATTAATTTTTCACAAATGCCATTTATCATTTCATCCATGGTAAACTGGTTTTGCTCAATTCCTATTTTGGTATAGAAAACGATGTGCAATAACAGGTCGCCTAATTCTTCCTTAATGCTTTTCCAGTCATTTTCAGAAATAGCATCTGCAAGCTCATAAGTTTCTTCAATGGTTAACTGCCGCAGGGTTTGTATGGTTTGCTTTTTATCCCAGGGACATTTTTCCCGCAGGTCGTCCATAATTTTTACCAGGCGTAAAAATGCATCGCCGTTTGTATTCATTGGTGTTAAATTTTAAATAGCGATAAAAAAGTAAAAACTACAAAAAGTATAGCTACAATAATAATGTTTATCAGATGCAGTAATATAAATTTAAGAATAGTCTTGCCACGCCCTTGCTGATAAAAATTGCGCATGGCTTTATAATTATAAAAGAAGATCAGCAATATCATTACAACAGAAAGGTATTCGGCCCAATGAAAACCACTAAAATGCTTTAATTTATTGAATCCAAAAATAAAAAGCAATGCTATAAATAGAAATACAAAAAAATGAATGGTGAAAATAGCATGGTTGGTATAATAAAACTGCTTTCTTCTTGAATACAGTATATTCAGCAACAATGCAAATAGTGGTAATGAAACAAATAATAACTGCGGCAGGGAATGCAGTAAATTATTGACTAAAGCAGCTGAAGCTGCTTTAGAGTCGCCTTTATATTTTTCATCGATCTCAATCTGCTTACGCACCAGTCGTTGCTCGAACCAATTATGATCTTTACCATGTGCCAATGCACTATCGTATTCCTTTTGCGTATGGTATCTTGTTGGTGTAAAATGAAATGTCATCGCAGCAGCAGCCAGGCTATCCAGGTATTTAAAATACTGCTGCTTATCATAAGCAAACTTTAAGGTGGAATCATTTTTTACAAGTGTATCCACAAATTTTTTATAGCTTACCGAATCCATTGTTGCTATAGTGGAGATTGGCACATTATTTACATCCCCGGATGTAACAATGCTTTTATCAGCATCCATATGAAATAAAGAGAAGAAGATTAAAAAAAACAGCGCCGATGCAAACACATACATTCTTATCGGGTTCAGGTAGCTGGCCCTTCTGCCTACCATATATTCTCTGCTTAAAAAACCAGGCTTAAAGATCAGCAGCTTTAGCGAACTGAAAAATTTACCATCAAAATGGGTAATATCCTGGAAAAAATGGGATACAAGGTGCCAGAAACTTTCTTTGGGTTCGATATTCTCTTGCCCGCAAATATGGCAAAAGCGGCCTTGTACCACCGCATTGCAGTTTAAACAGTTCTTTTGTTCTCTCTCTTTAAAATGGCTCAACCCTGATAATTTTGTTAAAAATAATAAAGTTTATCTGTAAGTGAGTTTATGGCATTATTTAAGTTAATAAAAGATAGTTTACTTTTGACAAACAAAAAACAACCAAAGAAAAACATCCCCATGGTAAAAGCAGTTTTCGTATTCGCAGTAGTTTTTATTTCATCCACCACCGTAAAGGCACAGTATTATTACAAAGACATTTTAAGCAATAAGCAATTAATGGCTGAAATGGCGCAACTGAAAGAGCAAAAAATAAGAACCGTAAGTTTAAAAAGCTTTGAAGACGACGGCAGCCCCAGCGAAGGATTTTTCTGTGAGCGGAAAATAAGTAAAAATTACAGTACGGTTGAAACAGAAACCAGGTCGAATGTAACAGGTGGATCTGTATTCACTTCTACTTTTAATGAAAAAGGGTACTTAACACAAACAGTAGACAGTTCTGAAATTGCCTCCAGCACTTCGTTGTATACTTACGATAACAATAATAACATTGTAAGTATTATTTCCATAGCACGTTCCAGTGACGATGATTTTAAAAATGAGATCAGGGAAGAACACATTTACGTATATGATAACAAAGGCCTGCCCGTAAAAATGACCAGGGTAAAAAATACCAGCGACAGTACACTTTTTCTCTTTTCTCCTGACGAAAGTAACAATGTAAGCATAGAAAAAAATACCAGGACCGGCGATACCTACTATTATTACTATGATACTAAGAACAGGATCACCGATGTAGTACGACTGAATAAATACAACCAGAAAATGCTGCCCGATTACATCTTTGAATACAATAATGCAGGATTAATTACGCAGATGACTGCAACCGAAGAAGGTGGGAGCTATTATTTTATATGGAAGTACAGCTACGATAATGGATTACGTACAAGAGAAAAATGTTACTCCAAAGAAAAACGTTTGATGGGTACGATTGAGTACGAATATAAATAGCCTGAGACGTGAATGATGAAACGTCAATATGCATGGTCGGTTGTGAACAGAATACCTGACTAATAAACCAATTAACATTTTATAAGTCTATTTCACCTTTCATATAGAACACACAATTGCCGGCCATAGTAACTCTTTCAGCATTCAGTTGCTGGCACCATATTTCCCCGCCACGTTTACTTAATTGCAAAGCATGCAGTTTATTTTTGCCTAACTTTTCACTCCAGAAAGGGATAAGCTGAGAATGTGCAGAACCTGTTACAGGATCTTCATCAACACCAGCACCCGGAGCAAAAAAACGGGATACAAAATCAACACAGTCAGACGGGACGTCAGACCTTGTGTTACCCGGTGCAGTAATGATCATTTTGTCAATATTTTTTTTCATTAAAGAGAAATCTGGCATGCAATTTTTCACCGCATCTTCGTTGGCCAGTTCCACCAGTATATCACGGTATTGGTATACGCCTACAATTTCCAAACCGCCCAATATCGCAGACAAATCATTGGGATAAATATCCAATCTTTCCGGTTTCCAACTGGGAAAATCCATTGTGATCAATCCCTCGTGCTGGCTAACTTTTAGTATTCCACTTTTACAACTGAACCTTATTTCAGGTTTATCAATATTCAAAATATTGAAGAGCACATAAGCACTTGCTAATGTAGCATGGCCACATAAATTAATTTCTACTTCGGGGGTAAACCATCTTATTTCATAATCGGCATCAGTGCTTTTTGCAGCTACAAAAAATACAGTTTCACTAAGGTTATTTTCTAATGCTATCTTTTGCATCAGTTCAGTATCAAGCCATTTTTGCAATGGGATTACTGCTGCCGGGTTACCACCAAAAAGTTTATTGGCAAATGCATCTATTTGATAAAGTGTGTATTTCATTTAATCTCGTCTTTATATTTTATATTGATCTGTGCATTAACAGAAAAATCTGAAGCCAGCCTTAATTCATATCTTTCCTTGCCTGCAAGAATAAGCATATAAGCAGTATTCGGAGGAATGCTCCCCAGGTTATTTGCCATTAGTTCAATATTATGAAAGCTGGAATTTTTATTTAGTGGTATGGTAACTTCATAAGGCTTTAAACTTAATGCCAACTTCTCTACTACTATTTTACCATTATCAAATACGGTAACAGTATCTCCATCAATTTCTCCATTATCGTATAAAACCATTTTAATACTATCTGCTACGGATTCTATAGTTTGTGCCAGTCTGGAAGTCCTGCTTTCTTTAATTGTTTTCAAATCAGCCATGGCCTGAAGAGCGGGCATTGTTATAGAATCTTTTACAGCTGCTGCTTTTGGAGTGGCCATCTTTTCTGTCACTACCACAGTTTTTTCCTTGTCATCATTATAAAAATAAATTTTAGTGGCAATCAATGCTGTAGTATCTATTTTATCACTGATCTTTCTGTAAGTAACAAGAATGGGTAGCCCAAAAGAAAGAATTTTAGCGCCGGCTGTCTTTGCTGCTGCCCTGCCCCGCAGGTATTCTTCATTATTTCTTTTGGAATAAGTAAGATGATAAATGCTTAATGCATGAAAAGCCGTTCTTTCAATAAAATCGGTATTCTTGCCCTTTAATTTTTTTGTAGAATCATCATACGTGCCGGTAAAATTCGCTTTACAATAACCCATACCCGTATCGTAAGTATACCCAAAGCAGGAATCATTAACCTGGAATATCACTATTTTGCAATAATTGCTGCCAGCGGTTCCTTCCCAGGTACCGGTTAAATTTTGTGCATACAAGCCACGGCTAAAAAACAATACTGTAAATACTACGGTGTATTTCAATTTCATAATAAGCTATTCACTCATCATTTCTTTTACCAACGCCACCACATCTTCTGCATTGGGTTTACTGAAATAATCACCATCGCTGCCATAACTTGGGCGATGGGCTTTACCAGTCAAAGTTCTTGGTGCTACATCTAAATACCGGTATCCTTTTTGTTCTTCCATTACTTTGTTAAACATATAGGCCGCTGCACCGCCGGGCACATCTTCATCAATAAAAAGAATGCGGCTGGTTTTTTTGAGCGATTCAACAATAGCGTGATCAATATCAAAAGGCAGTAAAGTTTGTACATCCACCACTTCGCAACTGATATTTAATTTCTCCAACCGCTCAGCTGCTTCTGAAACAATACGCAGGGTAGAACCATAACTAACCAGTGTGATGTCTTCTCCTTCTCTTATAATTTCGGGAACACCTAACGGTACTGTATAGGCCAGTAAATTGGAGGGCATTTTTTCTTTAAGCCGGTATCCATTCAGGCATTCAATCATTAAACCCGGATCGTTACCCTGCAGCAAAGTATTATACATACCAACAGCTTGCACCATATTACGCGGCACACATATATACATGCCACGCAAGGCGTTAATGAGCATCCCCATGGGTGATCCGCTATGCCAGATACCTTCCAGCCTGTGCCCACGTGTACGCACAATCAACGGACAGCTTTGCTGCCCTACCGTGCGAAAATGTGTGGTGCTTAAATCATCGCTTAAAGGTTGCAAACCATACAAGAGATAATCAAGGTATTGTATTTCGGCAATTGGACGCAATCCCCTTAAAGCCATCCCAATGCCCTGGCCCATAATAGTTAATTCTCTTATGCCGGTATCAAAAATCCTTTGCTCACCATATTTTACCTGTAATCCACTAAAACCCTGGTTTACATCACCTATAAAACCAACATCTTCTCCAAAAGCCACTACTTTTTTATTAGTTGCAAACAGTTCGTCAAAATATTTATTTAGTACTTCATAACCATTTACTGTTTTTGCTTCTTCATTGTACCATGCTTTTATAGGGGTAACCTGTAAAGCCGATTTAGGTCCTTCGTTGTATAAAAAGGTATTGTAAAGCCCTGCATTTAATGCTTTCAGTTCTGCATAATAATTGCTGATTGCAGCTGCATTTTCGCTACCGATTGTATCCAGTGTTTTTGCTAACGCTTTTAATACATCCCGGCGCATCGGCTCCCTGTTAATCGTTAATTCGCTGATGATATTTTTAATTTCAGGATCAGTAATTCCTGTAGCATTAAGCAACTCAATCGTTTTTGCTACCTGACCCTGTATTGGCGAAATATATTTTTCCCAGGCTTTTTGTTTGCCATTTTTTACATACTCCCTTGCTTCATCCTGTACATCATTTAATTCTTCTTCAGTAGCCAATGTATTTTCTACTATCCATTCTTTCATTTGTTTAATGCAATCCCATTCCTTTTCCCATGCTAATCTTTCCGGGGTTTTATATCTTTCGTGGCTGCCAGATGTAGAATGCCCCTGTGGTTGTGTGATCTCTTCTACATGAAATAAAGCAGGCGTATGCGTTTCTCTTATTTTTTGAAGTGCCGGTTCTAATACTTCGCACATGCCGGCATAGTCCCATCCTTTCAATTTATAGATCTCAATGCCGTTGCTATCTGCTTCTTTTTGCATTCCTGATAATGCTGTTGAAATAGAAGCTTTTGTAGTCTGATATTTTTTAGGAACAGAAATACCGTATCCATCATCCCATACAAATACTGCTAAAGGCACCTGCAACACACCGGCTGCATTTACCGTTTCCCAAAAATGGCCTTCACTTGTAGAAGCATCCCCAATGGTGCAAAAACAAATTTCATTGCCGTTATTACTAAGGTTGGTAAATTCTTTTAATTCTTCGGTATTACGGAATAATTTAGAGGCCAATGCTAAACCGAGCGCCCTGGGCATCTGGCTTGCAGTGGGTGCCATATCGCTACTGGTATTTTTTTGATTGGCAAGGTTTAACCATTCGCCGTTTTTATCCACATTTTTAGTTACAAAATGAGCATTCATCTGGCGGCCTGCGCTAAATGGATCATTCTCAATATGTGGATCGGAGTATAGTTGCGCAAAATACTGTTCTACATCGGTGATGCCACTGGCCAGCATAAAGGTCTGGTCACGATAATACCCGGAACGGAAATCCCCTGGCTTAAAAAACTTTGCCACTGCTACCTGGGCTACTTCTTTTCCATCACCAAAAATGCCAAATTTAGCTTTGCCGGTAAGCACTTCCTTTCGGCCGAGCAGGCTTATTTCCCTGCTTACACAGGCAAACCGGTAGTCTTTCAGCACTTCGTTTCTGAAGTTATCAAAACTAAGCTTTTCATCCAAAGCAATTTCGTTAGTGTTTGTTGTATGCATATGGCTGGTATATGATAAGGCAAAAATATAAATTATTAAAGCAGGATTGTTAATAATCTGCTAACAGATTAACAATTTACAGCGAAATTCCTCGTTTTAGTATCTTTGAGAAGCAAACTGAAAATAAAATAGCATGAAAAAAATAATTACAATCGCTTTTATTGCCTTATCGGCAGCTACAGTTAATGCCCAGCAAACCAAAATGGCCGTAACAGGAGCCCCTGCGGATACTAAACCCGTAGTAGATATGAAGCCTGTTGCAGCTCCCGTTGAAACGCTGGTTTTAAAAGAAACCGAATTTAATTTTGGCAAGATACCTCAAGGCAAACCGGTAACGCACGTTTTTGAAATCGTTAACACCGGCAAGGATTCTCTTAAAATTGTAAATGTTCAGGCAAGTTGCGGTTGCACTACTCCTGAATGGGAAAGAGATAAACCCCTGGCACCTGGTGCAACGGCTAAAATTACAGTTGGGTATAATGCAGCAGCAGAGGGACCTTTCACCAAACCTGTTACGATCACTTACAACGGCTCAGAAATTAAACAGCTGTTTATCAAAGGTGAAGTTTGGAAAACCCCAGCTTCTTCTGCTCCGGAAAATAAAAGTTTAGGCGACCTGAAAAATTAAACCATATTTAAAATCACCAAAAAATAAAACAATAATGAAAAAACTATTCTTATCACTTACTGCACTGGTTTTTGCCACTGCAATGTTTGCACAAAAAAAGGCTGATGAAGTTGCTAAATTTGCAACTGAAACTATTGACCAGGGTAAATTAAAACAGAATAATCCTGAAGAAGTAAAATTTATAGTTACTAATATCAGCAAAGAACCCCTGATCATTGAACAAGCTAATCCTACCTGCGGTTGTACGATAGGAGATTATACCAAGACTCCTATTGCTCCTGGTGCCACTGGTTTTGTTAGCGCTAAATTCAATGCTGCCAGCCTTGGTCATTTTGAAAAACACCTGACTGTAAAATTTGCAGGTGCTGATGATATTAAAAACATTGTGATCTCTGGTGACGTACTGGCTGCCGAAGAATATGACAAATGGAAAATGGAAAATCCGGCACCTGCTCTTGTTAAAGCAGCCCCGGTAGCTCCTGCAGCTAAAGTTGTAACAACAGCTGTGCCTGTAAAAGCAAAAAGCGCTACTGTTAAAAGTGTAAAAGCAAAACCTGCTACTTCTGCTAAAACAGCAACTGCATCAAAAAGCGTTAAGAGTTAAGATCATTTACAATTAATTATAATACAAAAACCTCCTTTACAAAGGAGGTTTTTGTATTTTGCACCCTGTATGAGAGAATATTTTTTTGCCTGACAAGCGTTTTTATTCTCCCAGGCGTCTATAATTATCAGGAATGGGTTAAACCGGAACAGTTTTTGGTAATTATAATTATCCTGCTTATTACATATTCATGAAACTATCTTTACTTAATAAAACTTGCTATAGAAGATCACTCCTACTAATCCTATCTGTTTTCGTAAGTGCTGTAGCGTTAGGTCAACCCATCGCAAATTTTTCTGCCAGCCCGGTAAGTGGTTGTGCTCCGTTGGCTGTTACATTCACCGATCAAAGCACAGGCGCTCCCACTGCATGGCAATGGGACCTCGGGAACGGCACTTTATCTTCTCAACAAAACCCCACCACTACTTATTTTAATTCGGGTTTATACACTATATCTCTTACTGTAACTAATGCCTCCGGAAGCAATACTTTCAGCCGCACCCAGTACATTAAAGTTGATGACAAGCCAACTGTTGATTTTGCAGCACCTAATACTTCGGGCTGTTTTCCTTTGAGGGTTAATTTTACAGACTTGTCAGCAGGGGGATCTGCTGGTATAACCAACTGGGACTGGGATTTTGGGGATGGCGTGTTATCAACAGCGCAAAATCCTTTTCATATTTATACTGTTGCTGGTAATTATACAGTTACATTAAAGGTAACTAATGGCGGGGGTTGTTCAAAAGTTGTGAGCCGGCCCAATTTTATACAAGTATCTCCTGGCGTTACAGTAAATTTCAACAATACTACACCTACACAGTGTAAACCTCCTGAAACGATCAATTTCACCAACCTTTCTACTGGTCCGGGCACACTAACCTATCAATGGGATTTTGGAGATGGCGGTACTTCTTTTGTAACCAGCCCTTCTTACACCTATCTCACTGGTGGCAGTTTTACCGTTTCCCTGATTACGCAAAGTAGTGCCGGCTGTGTTGATACTTTAACAAAACCAGCGGCAGTTATTATCAGAGATGTGGTTTCTGATTTTACCGGCCCTGCTTCCATCTGCCAGGGCGTTACAGCTAATTTTCTAAATACCTCAATACCTGCATCAGCAAGTTCTTTTTGGGATTTTGGAGACGCTACCTTCTCTGCTCTTACCAACCCCACAAAAGTGTATACTACTCCCGGCGTATACAATGTTAAACTAAAAAATAACTACGGTACCTGTGCGGATTCAATTACCAAACAGATTACTGTACTAGGTTTACCAACTCCTGATTTTAATGCACCAGATGTTACAGATTGTAATGTACCCTTTACTGTTAATTTTAATAATCTTTCTACTGGTGGTACCAGCTGGAGCTGGGATTTTGGAGATGGGGGTACCTCAACTCAACAAAACCCTTCGCACACCTATACAACATTAGGCAACTACACTGTAAAACTTGTCGCTACCGGTGCTAATGGCTGCAGCGATAGTATTACAAAAAATCAATTTGTGCAGATACAGAAGCCTGTGGTTAATATCAATGGGCTTCCTTTGGAGGGTTGTATACCTTTTACCATCAGCCCCACTCCAAATGTGAATGCAGTAGATGGCGTGGCTACATATAATTGGGATTTTGGAGATGGCGGTACATCTGCACTACAAAACCCTACACATACTTATCTTACGCAAGGCACTTACACCGTAAAATTATTTATTACCACCACAGATGGTTGTATCGATTCGTCAGTGTATATAAATGCAGTAAAAGCCGGTAATAAATCCATTGCAAATTTTAACGCTGTTCCAACGGCACAATGTGTTGGTAAAACAATTCAGTTTACCAATTTAACTGTTCCATCAGACAGGTGGAGCTGGGATTTTGGAGACGCCATTGGAACATCCACCTCACAAAACCCTATCTACACTTATCTTGATACAGGCAGGTTTTCTATCCGTTTAATTGCATGGAATAATGGTTGTCCGGATACTTTAGTGAAGACCAATTATATCACGGCACTTCCTCCTGTTGCAAGATTCACAAGTACTTTTAATTGCAATAATAAATTGCAGGTAACTTTTACCGATCAATCTGTTTTACCACAAACCTGGGCATGGGATTTTGGAGATGGGGCTACTTCAGCTTTGCAAAATCCGGTACACACTTATGCTGCGTTTGGGAATTACAATGTTTCCCTAAAAGTAACTAATGGAGGCTGCGATAATACAAAAATCATTCCTGTTTCACTATTTTCTGAAACAGCAAATTTTACTGTTGCAGATGATATTATTTGTAACAGCGAACAGGCTGTTTATGAGGCTACAGGTATGAATTTTACCAATATTGCCAGTTATTTCTGGGACTATGGTGATGGCAGTTCCAGCTTTGGTGGAGCTATAGTAGGCCACACTTATGCGTTACCCGGCCTGTATACTGTTTCTCTAACCATTACCGATACACGTGGGTGTATTTCCACAATAGTAAAACCAAACCTGCTAAGGGTATGGGGGCCTGTTGCTAATTTCTCTTTCTCCCCGATAGCAGGGTGCCGACCTTTGAATGTGAACTTTACTGACCTTACTAATACTGATGGCGTTCATCCCATCACTAATTGGCTATGGAACTTTGGAGATGGCAATATACAAAATTTCACTACACCTCCATTTAATCATATCTATACCACTAACGGATTATTTAATGCCGCCGTTACTGTAACAGACAGTTATGGTTGCAGTAATACTTTTACAAACAATAACCAGATTTTTGTATCCTACCCTAAAGCAATTTTTTCTACACCGGATTCTTTAACCTGTGTTGGTAAAAATGTAGTTTTCACAAATGCTTCTACCGGCATAGGGTTAAATTATAACTGGGATTTCGGAGATGCCACATCGTCTACTATAACCAATCCTGTTAAAGTATTTGGAGCTGATGGTGATTATCGCATTCAACTAATTGTAACAGATATCAATGGCTGTAAAGACACAGCAGCCAAACCCTCCTATGTAAAAGTGCATACTGTAAAAGCGGCTTTTACTGTAAATGATTCTCTAAGTTCCTGTGCTCCGTTCGAAGTAATTTTCACCAACACATCCTTATACTCAACAAGTGCTACATGGATTTTTGGTGATGGTACTACATCAACATTATCTAAACCGACACACTATTATTCAACACCGGGAACTTATATTGCAAGATTAGCCGTAGCCGGCCCGGGAGGTTGTGTAGACACGGTGAACAAAACAATAATACTATACCCTTCCACAGCAACATTAACCTACACTCCGCTAGCAGGTTGCTCACCTTTGCCGGTTAGCTTTCATGTTTCTACGCCTGGTCCGGTTAAATACTTATGGGATTTTAATGATGGCAATACCTTAGCTACTACCGATTCAAACCTGGTGTACAACTATTTATTACCCGGGCAATTTATACCCAAAGTAATTTTAGAAGACCAAACAGGTTGCCAGATTCCTGTAACAGGTACTGATACTATTAAGGTTACCAAAAGCTATGTAAATTTTGGTGTGGATGACTCTCTTTTTTGCGATGCAGGTATAGCAAACTTTTCCGACTCCACCACCAGTAATGGTATTATTACTGCTTATGATTGGAATTTTGGAGATGGAGGTACTTCCACCATCCAAAACCCATCACACAATTATACAACTACCGGTTTATATACCGTGCGGTTAATTGTAACTACGGCTAATGGTTGCAGTGATACTGCTATCAAAACCAATTATATTAAAGTGGTTGCTTCTCCTGTAATTGATATTGCGGGAAATGTGCCTATTTGTATGCAGAGTAAACTATTATTTAAAGGAATAGTGGTGCAGCCAGATACATCTAAAATTACCTGGTACTGGGATTTTGGAAATGGCAAAACATCTATTACGCAAAATCCTCTGCCACAGCGCTACGACACTGCAGGTAATTATCCATTACGATTGATTGTAACCAATAGCAGTGGCTGTGCAGATACAGTTGACAGAACTGTAGTGGTTTATCCTTTACCCCAGGTTGATGCAGGGCCAAATAAAATTATCGGCGTAGGGTCATCGGTAGCAATTATACCAACCGGTTCACCAGTGGTGGATTACCTGTGGAGCCCTGCTATTGGCTTATCCTGTACTTCCTGTTACAACACCATTGCTTCGCCCAAAAACACCACTACTTATACTATTAAAGTTACAGATGCTAATGGCTGTATCAATACCGATAACATTACTATCATTGTTGTTTGTAATGATAAAAACGTATTTATACCAAATACATTTTCACCTAATAATGATGGTGTAAATGATGTGTTTTATCCACGGGGCACCGGCTTGTTTGCCATACAGAGTATGCGTATTTTTAATCGCTGGGGAGAAATGGTTTTTCAAAAAGCCAACTTGTTCCCAAATGACCCTGCTGCAGGATGGAATGGAAGGTACAATGGCAGATTACAGAACTCGGACGTTTATACTTACATTATTGAAATTATTTGTGAGAACAGCCAACTGCTCACTTACAAAGGAAATATCACCCTGATTCAATAATAATTATGCAAAAAAACCGTTTACAGCATACTACAGTTGCACTAACAACAAAATCAAGCACTATGAACAAAGGTTTTTATAAACCTTTATGGAGTTTTTTATTACTGCTTATACTTAGCAGTAAAGCCTATACACAAGACATTCACTTTTCGCAATTTTTTGAAACCCCGTTACTTAGAAACCCCGCTTTGGCCGGCATTTTCAGCGGCGATATAAGGGTACAGGCAGTTTACCGCAACCAATGGAACAGCGTTACCACGCCTTATCAAACCGGCTCATTTAATGCAGAGTATAAAAAACCCGTTGGGAAAGGGGATGACTTTTTAACAATTGGCGGAGAGATATTATATGATAAAGCCGGAACAGTTGCGTTGCAATCAACTCATATATTACCGGCACTTAATTATCACAAATCTTTAAGTGGAGAGAAGAATCAATATCTCTCCTTAGGTTTTATGGGAGGATGGGTACAACGTAGTATTGACAGGAGTAAGATCACCACCAATAGTCAATACGACGGCACAGGCTTTAACCCGGGTTTATCAACAGGGGAAACTTTCCCAAGGAATTCCTATTCTTATTTAGATGCCAGTGTAGGCATGAGTTTTAATAGCCAGATTGGCGAAAATGCGGATAATAATATTTACCTGGGTGTTGGTTACCACCATTTTAATAAAGCTACCAAAGTATCTTTTTACGGCAATCCCAATTATGAGATGATCCCGAAATGGATAGGTTCTCTCGGTGTAAGAATGAAC
This sequence comes from Ferruginibacter sp. SUN106, assembly GCF_050611765.1. Classification (NCBI taxonomy): domain Bacteria; kingdom Pseudomonadati; phylum Bacteroidota; class Chitinophagia; order Chitinophagales; family Chitinophagaceae; genus Ferruginibacter; species Ferruginibacter sp. SUN106. Next base: position 1,323,745 of record NZ_JBODJC010000001.1, on the reverse strand, counting down.
ATTAATGAATACTCATTCTTTACTTTATTAGGCGATTATTCTAAACAAGGAAGCTTCACTGAAACCATGGCCGGTGCTTTATACTCCTGGAGATTAGATGACATTGAAGATCCAAAATACCTTTTGCATGCAGGAGCATTCCTGCGCTGGAAAGATGCTTTGATACCCGTGGCAAAATTAGAATTTAAACCCTTTGCTGTTTCTGTTAGTTATGATGCCAATATATCACAATTGAAAACTGCCAGTAGCGGCCGTGGTGGTTTTGAACTGGGCCTGACCTACCAAAAATATCTTGACAGAAATAATACAAGTGCTAATGCTGTACGCTGTCCCCGTTTTTAAATAATTTATAATCAAAAAGCAAAAGCCTCCTGATTACCGGGAGGCTTTTGCTTTTATGATCTTTTAAAATTTGATTATTTGCCCGGGCATTTATTTAATGCGAATTATAATCTTGCTTGATAAAAATTATAATCTCATAGTTAATATCTATTTTTATAGTATGACCATTACACAATTAGAATACATCGTTGCAGTGGATACACACCGTCATTTTGCTACTGCAGCTGAGCATTGCTTTATAACACAGCCTACATTAAGCATGCAGATTCAAAAGCTGGAAGAAACGCTGGGTAGTAAAATTTTTGACCGCAGCAAACAACCTGTTATTCCTACAGAGATTGGCGAAGAAATTATTCAGCAGGCAAGGATTGTTTTAAATGAAGTAAAAAAGATCGATCAGCTCATTAGTGATAAGCAAGGGATTTTGCAGGGCGAATTAAAAATTGGTATTATCCCTACCCTGGCACCGTATTTATTGCCGCTTTTTTTACAACCTTTTTTAAAAAAATACCCAGATGTTACCATTAAGGTGAAAGAAATGACCACTGATATTATTGTAGAGAAATTAAAAACAGGAAGAATTGATGCAGGCTTATTGGTTACACCTTTGCAGGAAGCCAGTATAACAGAGTATCCCCTATTTTATGAGGAACTGGTAGCATATGTATCTAAAAAAAATGCCGCTTATAAAAAAACTTATGTGCTGCCTGATGATATTGATCTGAAAGAATTGTGGTTGCTGGAAGAAGGTCATTGTTTCCGTTCGCAGATCATTAATTTATGTGAGCTTAAGAAGCAAACCAAAGAACAAAGTAATTTTGAATACGAAGCCGGCAGTGTGGAAACATTGAGAAAAATGGTGGAACTTAATAACGGTGTAACCATTTTACCGGAACTGGCTACACTTGATTTTTCTACCAAACAGACCAATATGATACGGCATTTTAAATCTCCTGCACCAGTGAGGGAAGTGAGCCTGGTTACACATAGAGACTACATCAAGAAAAAACTGGTTGATGTTTTAAAAGAAGAAATCATTGCCATACTACCACCGAAACTGGTATTGAATAAAAATAAAAACCTGGTAAAAATATAGCCACAGATTACACAGATTTCCACAAATCAGAACCTGCTCTGTTTGCAAAACATGTGTAATCTGTAGCGAAAAAATTATTTATCCTCTCCGGTAAGTTTCCAGACTATTGCAGCCGCAACGCCACCAACAATTGGCGCTACAATAAATAACCATAACTGCGATAAAGCTTTTCCTCCTGCAAAAACAGCCGGTCCAAAACTACGTGCCGGATTTACAGAAGTACCGGTAATTGGTATAGCCACCATGTGAATTAATACCAGGGTTACCCCAATGGCAAGACCTGCCATAGTACCATTACCATGTTTTGAAGTAACATTAAAAATAACATACAGAAATAAAAAGGTAAGTGCCGCTTCTGTAATAAAAGCAGCAACCATGTTATAGTTACCCAGGTATCCTTCTCCCCAACCATTAGAGCCTAATGCCCACTCTCCCATTTTAAAATTGCCTTGGCCAGATGCAATAAGGTATAAGATACCAGCACCGGTAACTGCGCCAATAAATTGAGCAACAACATAACCTGCCGCATCTGTACTGCTTATTTTACCGGCAACAAGCATGGCAATGGTAATTGCCGGGTTAATATGGCAACCCGAAATTCCGCCAATGGTATAAGCCATGGCCACTACCGCAAGGCCAAAAGCTAGCGATATGCCCAGTAAGCCCAGGCCGGCAGGTCCGCCATCTACATTACTACCTGAAATTACCGCTGCTCCGCAGCCAAAGAGTACCAGGCTCATAGTGCCAATAAATTCTGCAAAATACTTTTTCATATGAAAACTGTTTTAGGTTGAAACTTTTAGTCGGTTAAGTAAACTAAAAGGATGCAAATGGTGTTAACAATTTTTGCACCGTTATCTTTACAAAAAATAAAACACACTTACCATTATGGCAATTGAAATTGGACAAGCAGCTCCGGATTTTAGTTTATTTGATACAACAAAAACCAAAGTAACCCTTAGCGAACAAAAAGGAAAAAATGTCTTGCTTTTGTTTTTTCCGCAGGCTTTTACAGGGGTATGTACTAAAGAATTATGCGCTATCAGAGACGATATTGCAAAGTACAGCAACGTAAATGCTGAAGTATTTGGCATTTCCGTTGATTCGGTTTTTACTTTGGGCAAGTTTAAGGAAGACCAGCACTACAATTTTCCTCTATTAAGCGATTTTAATAAGGAAGTATCTGCTGCTTATGACACTATTTATACCGACTGGATACTGGAGATGAAAGGTGTAAGCAAGCGTTCGGCATTTATTGTTGATAAACAAGGAGTTATTCAATATGCACAAGTACTTGAATCTGCCGGAGATTTACCCGATTTTGAGGCAATAAATAATAAACTAGGGCAATTAAATAGCTGATCTGAGCGTTAGCAACCCGGAGGGCCTGCTCTCCGGCCTTTTTTAACAAAAAATGGCACTTTTTTTGGCATAATAATTTATTGATAATTTCAGTATGTTTTATTAACTTTACTGTATTGAAACAAATTTTTTACATATTTATTTTAATTATTGGTTTAAACTTTACTTCTTCTGCACAAAATAAGACTTCCGCACAGGACGATGGTGCTGCAAAGTTGATAAAGCTTTACCCGATACCTGCTACCACAGCAATCACTTTTGATTTTGTGAGTGGTTATGATAAATCATTCTCTTTTGAGATCTATAATTTTACAGCTAAAAAAGTGTACGAATTAAAGAATCCTCCTCAAAAAATAATTCTTCCATTAACTGATTACTCCAGAGGTTTTTATTATTACCAGCTTCGTGATAAAAACGGAAGGCTTATTGAAACCCAAAGATTTTTGGTGATCAAATAATTTCACTTTTATTTATTGTTCCGTTGTTATTATCAAGTATAATTACTTGTGCTGTACATTATATTTCAGATTGGATAGATCAATCTATTGCAATAGGTAATAATGCTGCAAGATCTTCAACTTCGTCATCGCTGAATAATTTTGATGCGATATAAAACCTCACACCCAATGGTATTTCTAACGAAAAACTGCTTCCTCTTCCTGGTGTAACATCTAAAGTAAGTTGTGTATGTTTCCAGTATTCAAACTGATCTGCACCCATATAAAATTTACAGTCAGCAATTATACCCAAACAAACATCACTATTACCCACTTTAAACTCTCCCGCTGCAAAGCACATCGGTTGGCTGCCATCACAACAGCCACCACTTTGATGAAACATCAGAGGCCCGTGCATTTTCTTTAATCGTTCAATCAATGCTACTGCGGCATCGGTTGCTACAACTCTTTCTACAGCCATAAATAATTTTTTAAAAGAAAACAGTGACTCAAAGCCACCGTTCTCAGTATTGAATTTTAGTTTAGAAAAAGCCTAGTTTTTGTTTGCTATAAGAAACCAGCATATTTTTTGTCTGGCGATAATGATTCAGCATCATCTTATGCGTTTCTCTGCCAAAGCCTGATTTTTTATAACCACCAAAAGGCGCATGTGCAGGGTAATGATGATAACAGTTTACCCAAACCCGGCCAGCTTGTATTGCCCTTGGCACCTGGTATAATTCATGCGCATCCCTTGTCCACACACCGGCACCTAAACCATATAACGAATCATTGGCAATGGCAATAGCTTCTTCGGTAGTTTTAAATGTAGTAACTGCCACAACAGGCCCAAATATTTCTTCCTGGAAAATGCGCATTTTATTATGCCCTTTAAAAATAGTTGGCTTAATATAATACCCATGTTCCAGTCCGCTGTTCTGGTGAAAAGCTTCGCCGCCACATAATACCTGCGCACCTTCCTGCTTACCAATATCCAGGTAGCTTAATATTTTCTGATATTGATCTTCAGAAGCCTGTGCGCCCATCATTACAGTACCATCTAAAGGATTACCTAATTTGATTGCGTTGGTACGTTGTATTACCCGCTGCATAAATTTTTCGTAGATATTTTCATGCACTAAAATTCTTGATGGACAGGTACACACTTCGCCCTGGTTTAATGCAAACATTACTGCACCTTCAATTGCTTTATCAAAAAATTCATCGTCCGCATCTGCAACCGATTCAAAGAAAATATTAGGGCTCTTACCACCTAATTCCATTGTTACCGGAATTAAATTTTCAGAAGCATATTGCATGATCAATCTTCCGGTTGTTGTTTCGCCGGTAAAAGCAACTTTATTAACTCTTGGCGAAGATGCCAGGGGTTTACCAGCTTCCACACCAAAACCAGTAACAATGTTCAGTACGCCTTTAGGTAAAATATCGCCTATCAATTCCATCAACACCATAATGCTTGTAGGTGTTTGTTCAGCCGGTTTTACTACAACAGTACAACCTGCTGCTAATGCCGGCGCAATTTTCCATGTGGCCATTAACAGAGGAAAATTCCAGGGAATAATTTGTCCTACCACACCAATAGGTTCATGTAAATTAATGCTCACTGTAGTATCATCATGTTCGCTGATAGTACCTTCTTCGCTACGGATAACACCTGCGAAATAACGAAAGTGATCCACTACCAACGGAAGATCTGCTGCCCTCGTTTCTCTTAATGCTTTTCCATTATCAATAGTTTCTACAATGGCAAGATATTCCAGGTTATCTTCTACCGCCTGCGCAATTTTTAATAGCAGGTTACTGCGATAAGCCGCTGCAGTTTTGCTCCAGGTTTTAAAAGCTTCTGTAGCAGCATCAATTGCTTTATCAATGTCTTTTGCATTGCCTCTTGCGGCTTGTGTGAATACTTTTCCATCAATGGGAGATACATTGTCAAAATATTCACCACTATCAGGAGCCAACCATTGACCGTTAATGTAATGATCATATTTTGTTTTGAATTGGGGACGAGCTGCTACAGCAGATTTTGGTGCAGCTGTTGTTTCTGTACTCATATACAAGCGTTTTAATCGTTAAATAATACCCTAATTTCGATATACCTGTACCGGTACAACTGTATTTTAGTGTTTTTTTATAGCACAATTGTACCAAATCATTGTTTGGATTACCGGAAATCTGTATTATTGAATCCTAAACGGAAGTTGCATTGCCTGTAAAAAATCATTTACAAAAAATTAACCTTACGCATCCAAAGTATTTGCAAACCCTGGTGGAAAACCGCCGCATCTTTAATTTAAACAATTGCGAGCTGAATGTATTTGAAAGCTACCAGGAAACTTATCGGGTACCCCTTACATTTAGTGACTTTGTAATTACCAGCATGGTGAGAGGAAAAAAGGTAATGCACTTGTTTGATAAACCGGCTTTTGATTATTTACCCGGCGAAACAGTGATCGTTCCGGCTAATGAAACAATGGTAATTGATTTTCCCGAAGCAGAAACAGCAAACCCTACCCAATGCATTGCCCTTGCTGTTGATGAACAATACATGAATTCCACTTTACATTACCTGAATACATTTTACAACAGCGATAAAGAAGATGCCCACGAATGGAAATTACAGTTCAATAAATATCATTTTGATAATGATACTGAAGTAACGGGTTTAATCAACAAACTGATTCGTGTGTGTAGTGGTACCGATAAAGCTAAAAATATTTTTGCAGACCTTAACCTGAAAGAATTACTTATACGCCTGGTGCAAAGCCAGTACCTGCAACAGGTAAGTACGGAAATTGAAAATAATACTAATCACAACCGGCAGCATTATGTATTGCATTATATTCACGAACACCTTACAGAAAAAATTGCAATAGATATTTTGTGTCGCAAAGCCTACCTCAGCCGCAATATGTTTTTCATCTGGTTTAAAGAGCAGTTTGGTATTACACCATTAGAATACATCAACAAAGAACGCATTAAATTAGCCAAACAATTATTAGCCAATAAACGTAATACCGTTACCAGTGTAAGTAATCAATGTGGCTTTGGTGATGTAAATTATTTTGTACGATTATTCAAAAAATCAGAAGGCATTACGCCTGGTATATATCAAAGTTGCATGAACTGAGTTCAACAAAGGCCTGCAAAATAATTTAAGTGCAGCAGTACATTTGCCGGGCAGATTATCTCTCATTAATATTGCATTTTCTTACTCTTCCCTTATTTAAATAAATAGAAAAACAAAATAGCAACTGTCCTGTAGTCTCATGCATAACAGTTAAAAGAAACCTGCATCTCTTCTGCTTTTGTCAATGAAAACGATGCGTTCGAACCTGCATTTTTGCAACATGCTAATTCAAATCATATAAAATACTAACTGCTGTCAGTAACCACTTTTATTAATGAAATAATTTTACATCAGAATTAAAGATAACAACTACACCAAAAACTTTCAGATTACATCTTTATAAAATCGATCATTTTTAAAAATTAAAATCATGTCAATTTTAAAAACTCAACCCATGTCAATACCAAGTAATTTTTCTTCCCTGGGATCAAGCCAGGCAAAGAATGAAATTGATAGCTGGGTTAAACAGATCGCAGCACAATGCGATGCCAATGCCATACATTGGTGCGATGGCTCCCAGGAAGAGTATGATAATTTTTGCCAGCTCTTAGTAAGAAAAGGAACTTTTATACAATTAAACCAGGAGAAGCGTCCGAATAGTTTTGCCTGCTTTAGCGATCCCAGTGACGTGGCACGTGTGGAAGATAAAACCTTTATCTGCAGCCGTCTTAAAGAAAATGCCGGACCTACCAATAACTGGATGGCTCCCGATAAAATGAAAGTGATCTTAAACGATTTACTTACCGGTGCTATGAAAGGGCGTACACTTTATGTGATTCCATTCTGCATGGGGCCAGTAGGTTCTCCCTTATCAAGATATGGTGTGCAAATAACCGACTCTGAATATGTTGTTGTTAATATGCGAATCATGACCCGTATGGGAGAAAATATTCTGCCCTACATGCAATCTAAAAAATTTGTAAAATGTTTACATACTGTTGGTGCCCCTTTAGATAAAGGTGCCAAAGATGTAAGCTGGCCATGTAACCCCAACACTAAATACATCTCTCACTTTCCTGATGAAAGACTGGTGATCTCTTATGGTAGTGGTTATGGTGGCAATGCCTTGATGGGTAAAAAATGCTTTGCATTACGCATTGCATCTGAAATGGGCAGAGAAGAAGGTTGGCTGGCCGAACATATGCTGATATTGGGTGTAAAGGATCCTAAAGGACAAAAGACTTATGTAGCTTCTGCATTCCCCAGTGCCTGTGGCAAAACTAATTTTGCCATGTTAATTCCACCCAAACAATTTGATGGCTGGAAAGTAACTACAGTAGGTGATGATATTGCATGGATACATCGTGGCCACGGCGGCGCACTATATGCTATCAATCCCGAAGCTGGTTACTTTGGAGTAGCACCAGGTACCAATTCTAAAACCAATCCAAATGCAATGGAAACCATTCGTGCCAATACCATTTTTACCAATGTGGCCATTACACCTGATAAAGATGTTTGGTGGGAAGGCATGACCAAAGAAATTCCTGAAGGATTAATTGACTGGCATGGCAAACCATGGGATCCTGCAAGCGGCAAACCAGCAGCACACCCTAATTCAAGATTTACTGCACCCGCTTATCAAAATCCTGCTATTGATGAGGATTGGGAAAATCCAAAAGGGGTACATATCGGCGGCTTTATTTTTGGCGGCCGCAGAAGTACTACTGTTCCGTTAGTGTATCAATCTTTTAACTGGAACTTTGGTGTTTATTTAGCTACCACAATGGGTAGCGAAACCACAGCTGCAGCATTTGGTGAAATAGGAAAAGTACGTCATGACCCATTTGCGATGTTACCATTTATGGGATATCATATTGGTGATTATGTAAATCACTGGTTACAATTTGGCAGAACATTGCCTAATGCCCCAAGAATTTTTGGTGTGAACTGGTTTAGAAAAGATGAAGAGGGTAAATTTTTGTGGCCCGGCTTTGGCGAAAATGTAAGAGTATTAAAATGGATAGTAGAGAGAATTAACGGACATGCTTCAGGTATTGAAAGCCCTATCGGATGGATGCCAAGGTATGAGGATATTGACTGGACAGATATGAAAGATTTTGAAAGAGCCGATTTTGAGCATATTATGACAGTAGACAGAGAGCCCTGGAAGAAAGAACTATTATCACACGAGGAATTGTTCTCCCGTTTTTATGATAAACTTCCGAAGGAATTTATTTTTATGAAAGAATTGTTATTATCTGCTTTGTGGCGTTCTCCCGAACATTTTGGGTTGCAGCCTGAACATCACTAGTATAAAAAGGGCACTGTTGTAAAGTCAGAGTGCCCTTTATTTTTCACTCATATTTTTTATCATGAACTGGATAATAAAACTTTTTACCGAAGCTACAGTTGCTCATGCAGTGTTGATTTACGGATTAGTGATTGCGATTGGCATCTGGCTGGGAAAAGTAAAGTTTTTTGGAATTTCATTGGGCGTTACCTGGGTATTGTTCATGGGATTATTGTTCTCTTATCTTGGCGTAACTGTAAATAAAGAGACAGAAGATTTTTTAAGAGATTTCGGACTGATACTTTTTGTGTACTCTATTGGTTTGCAGGTGGGGCCTGGTTTTTTTGCATCATTAAAGAAGAACGCATTAGGCAATAACTTACTGGCAGGCTCTGTTGTTTTTCTGGGCGTTATCATCACCATTACTTTTAAATTCATTTCCGGCAATCACATTACAGTGATGACAGGTTTAATGAGTGGTGCCGTTACTAATACACCAGGTCTTGCAGCTGCACAATCTGCAGTTAAAGAAGCTAATATTACAGGGGTAGATAATTCAATGATGACATTAGCTTACGCCATTGCTTACCCTTTTGGTGTGTTTGGAATTATTTTTTCATTACTGTTATTAAAAAAAATATTCAACACCAATATCGACACAGAAAAAGAATTACATCGCAAGCTGAATATTTTTAGGTCAAAGCGGCCTGTATCTATTCACCTGAATTTAGATAACAAACAACTGATAGGGCAACCCCTGCGTAAAGTATTTGAATTATTAAAAGACCCGATCGTTATCTCAAGAATGTATCATAAAGGAGAAGTGATTACTCCCACCCCGGATATTATTTTTGATGAAAATGATGTGTTGCTGGTAGTAGTTCCTAAACATGAATTGGCACAATTGAAATTACTCATCGGTTCGGTAAGTAACATGAACCTGAAAGATGAAAGTAACGGTGGATTGATCTCAAAATATATTGTGGTTACAAACAAAGAAGTAACACATAAAAGGTTAGGCGATCATCCGGAAATTCACCAACATGATTTTACACTCACCCGTTTAAACCGTGCCGGAATTGAAATAGTACCTCACGGTAACCTGTACCTTCAATTAGGCGACACGTTGAAAGTGGTTGGAACAGAGGAAGGTGTGGAACTGGTAGCGAAAGTTTTTGGCAACTCTGTTAAACGCCTTGAATCACCTGATCTGGCCCCGATTTTTATGGGCATCGTACTGGGAGTTATTGTTGGAAGCATCCCGATCCATTTTCCCGGTATGCCGGTGGCTGTAAAAATTGGTATGGCTGGCGGGCCATTGATTGTAGCATTACTGATGAGCCGGTTTGGAGGTGTTGTTTACCTGAATACTTACACCACTAACAGCGCCAATTTAATGATGCGTGAGTTGGGTATAACTTTATTTTTAGCCAGCGTTGGTTTACACAGCGGTGGCAATTTAGCTGCAGCATTTGTAAATGGCAATGGCTGGACCTGGATAATAATGGGTGCTGTAATTACAATGTTACCATTGCTCATCGTTGGTATCATTGCGCATAAATTTTTCAGAAAAACCTATTTTGAAATCTGTGGTTTACTGGCAGGTGCATCTACCGACCCGCCGGCATTAGCATTCGCTTTAAAAATGGCAGGCAATGATATACCTTCTGCTACTTATGCAACGGTATATCCACTTACCATGATATTACGTATTGTGTCCGCAGAATTATTGATCTTATTATTTGCTTAGTATTCTAAAAAATAAATTATGAAAAAGTGGTTAAGAGTTGGAGTGTTGTTATTGTTCTCTGTCAGCACATATTATTCCTCTGCACAAACAAAAACAAAAGAGATCAACAAACAATACCAGTCATGGATTAGTATTAACAGTACTGCAAAATTTTATAAAAAATGGGGCCTTTCACTTGATCTGCACGAAAGAAGAAATAATTTTTTTAAAGATCCCAGCTTTCACTTTGTTCGTGCAGGCATTAACTATTGGTTAAAAGATAATATCATATTAACTGCAGGCTATGGACACATGTGGGTAGCTCCATCCACCGCAGGATGGAAAACTTTCTCTAATGAAGACAGGATCTATCAGCAGGCACAGATCACTTCTAAAATTGGTAGGGTAAGTATGTTGCAACGTTTACGTAATGAACAACGCTGGCAACAAAAAATTGTGAATGATAAAGCAACCGGGCAAAATAAATTTACGGACAGAATAAGATATTTATTAAGCTTTACTATTCCTGTTTCAAAAAATCCAAAATATCCATCTGTCGTGATTGCAGATGAATTATGTATTCAGTTTGGGAAAGAAATTGTTTATAACACATTTGACCAGGACAGGGTGTTCATCGGAATTAAACAAAAATGCACAAAAGATTTAAGTTTTGATTTAGGATACATGCTGGTAAAACAACAAAAATCGTCAGGCTATCAATATGATGTAAATGAAACTTTTCGCTTGTTCTTTTACTATACGCCCGATTTCAGAAAGAAATAATTACACTTCCACCCAGGTATGATCAGCCAGCAATTTTACTTTTGCAATAAATTCTTTATAAGCAGCTCCCCTGCCCCATTGCCCAGGTGCAATCATTGAAACAAAATGAGTGTCATCGTTTTTTTGATAGAGATAATATACCGAACCGATCACCGGCGAAAAACTCAATTTAGCATTATAAATAATCATGGATAATTCCTTTCGCATCTGAATTTCCTGCGCCTGTAAAGCCAGTAATTCTATTTGCCGCCTTATCTGGTCCAGTTGCATATTGGTTTGCTCTTCCATGGCACTTAAAGCCTTATGCCTTATTACTCCTTCTTCGGTCGGCTTAACCAATGCTCCGGATGCAGAAGACGCATAAGGCAGCACACTCATTTGCCTGTGATACACTTCAGTATTGATATAGGGTTTTTGCCCTGTAGTAAAACCTTTCTGAATAATTTTCAAATAACCATTGGGCAATAATTCATGTATCACCTGCAATATTTCATTTTCATTTTTATAAAAGAAAACTTCAAAATGAATAGTACTTATAATGTCCACCTTTACCATATCCGCCAAATCATTATCAGCAAAAGCATGCAATGCTCCATCTGCTGCTAATTCATATTGGGCGGCGAAAGCCTGATTTTCTAATGTTACCCAGTTCGTATTGATGCTGATGAGCTGCTTGTCGTTGTTAGCAGTGATAATGCAGATGCCTGATTTGGGTCGGCTACCTGTTTCATAGATGCCTTTTTCAGGAAACAATTGCCAGGAGCCGATAAAATTATATATAGAGGTCATCAGAACAGTTAATTTAAAAATTGTTTATAGCATAACAAGTATTCAGCTATATTGTTTTAAACAAAATTATTTTTATTTAACTGATATAAAAAAAGGCTGGAGTAAACTAATTTTTGCAAACCAAAAACTGAAAGGCAGGTAATCTGTTTTTTCTTAATAAAGTTTCTATTACCAACGGTTTTGAGCTAATACGGTTGCCGCTGATATTTATAGATTCGTAAACGTTTTTACTATTGATGGAATGAAAGTTCAGGATTTCTTCAAACAAATATTTGTATTGTTCCAGAAAACGTTCCTCATTTACAAATGACTCATTCATCAATATTTCCTGGTATTTAAACTGATACATTTTCATGACATAAAATTATGCAGTAACAGTTTTAGTCAATAAAATTGTTGAAGAAAAACACAGTATAAAGTCCGGGAGGTTAAATAAATTATCACAATACCTGCACTATCAAAAATTTCAGGTAATGCGTATTTTCCTGTCCTCTTATAATGGGATGATCGGCACTTTGCGCATTAAACACTACCTGCCTTATTTTTCTCTTGGCATCTTTGGCCGCCATCTGTATGATGTCTAAAAACAATTCTGGTTGCACTAAATTGGTACAACTTGAAGTGACTAAAAACCCGCCTGGCTTCACCAACTTCATTCCTCTTAAATTAATTTCTTTATACCCGGCAACAGCTTTATCAATACTGCTTCTGCTTTTGGTAAAAGATGGCGGGTCAAGCATCACTACATCCCAGCGTTTATCTTCTTTGGTCCAATTTTTTAATACATCAAATGCATTCACACATTCAAAGCGGCATATTTTTTCCAGGCCATTTAATGCTGCATTTTTATTGCACATATCAACAGCATTCTGAGAAATATCTAAACCCAAAACAGACTTAGCGCCATAATATGCAGCACTTATTTCGAAGGAGCCGGTATAACAAAAAGCCCCCAGTACATCAGCACCTTTTACAATATGCTGAATAGCCCTGCGGTTATCCTGCTGATCTAAAAAATAACCTGTCTTTTGTCCGTTGGCAATATCTACATTAAACTTTATCCCGTTTTCATTAATGATAATATTGGTATCAAATTCGGCAGAAAGAAAACCTTTGTGTTGTTCCATGCCTTCCAGTTCACGTACTGGCACATCATTGCGTTCGTAAATACCTTTAGGTGTAAATAATTCGTTTAAGGCTTTTACAATGGCTGGCTTCCACACATCAATCCCCAATGCCAGAGTTTGTATCACAAAATAGTCGTTGAATTTGTCAATGATCAGCTGTGGCATATCATCGGCTTCGCCAAAGATGAGGCGGCAATTTTCGGAATAGCCAATTCTTTGCCGGTACTCCCAGGCTTGCTTAATGCGATTATAAAAAAAGGCATCATCGATATGTTCATTTTTATCCCTGGTAAGCAAGCGGACGGATATCTGCGATTGAGGATTATAATACCCCCGGCCAATAAATTTTTTATCAAAAGTGTACACCTCTACTATTTCTCCAGGTTGGGCATTCGTATCTTTTTCCTTGCCTGTGTTCACCTCATTGCTGAAAATCCACGGATGGCCACTTTCTACCCTGCGGCTGATATTTTTATTTAAAGTAATGCTCTTCATGGCGCAAAGTTACCGGTTTAGCTGTCAGGCCACTCAAAATGTCCCGCTATAGCCCCAAAAATTGCCAATTTGGCTGCAAAACAAGGCTTGGCAAAATGTTTGACTGTTGTACCTTCGCAACCAATTTTTAAAATAAGTATGGATCAGAAACAAGCAATTACACCCGAAGACAATATGGAAATGAATATTAATGCCGATGCCGATGTACCCGGCAATACGCATTTAAGCAATGAAGGTGCTGAAGATGCCACAGAAAAATTACAGGCTGAGCTGGAAGAACAAAAGGATAAGTACCTCAGGCTTTTTGCTGAGTTCGACAACTTTAAAAGACGCAATGCCAAAGAAAGAATAGAACTTATTCAGACTGCCGGCAAAGATGTTATTGTTTCTATGCTTGAAGTAATGGATGATTGCGACCGTGCTGAAAAGCAAATGCAGAACAGTGAAGATATAGCTTCCATTAAGCAAGGTATTGGTTTGGTGTTTGGTAAATTAAGAACCACCTTATCTAACAAAGGCCTTAAAGCAATGCAAAGCATCAATACCGAATTTGATGTGGAAAAACACGAAGCCATTACGGAAGTTCCAGCTGGTGAAAAGATGGTAGGCAAAGTGGTGGATGAAGTGGAAAAAGGGTATTACTTAAATGATAAGATCATCCGCTTTGCAAAAGTGGTGGTAGGAAAATAAAAAGAAAGCTGCAAGCCTCAAGCTACAAGTATATGGCCATGCAGTTTAATATTCACCAGAAGCTTGTAGCCAGAAACTATGTCAAAAAAAGATTTTTACGAAATATTAGGGGTTTCCAAATCTGCATCGCAGGACGAGATAAAAAAAGCGTACCGCAAAGTAGCGATGCAATTTCACCCCGACCGTAACCCGGGAGATAAAGCCGCTGAAGAAAAATTTAAAGAGGCTGCAGAAGCTTATGAAATTTTAAGTGATGCTGATAAGAGGGCGCAATACGACAGGTTTGGTCACCAGGCATTTAGTCCGGGGCGTGGTGGCGGTGGCGGATACGGCGGAGGTGCCGGTATGAATATGGATGACATCTTCAGCCAGTTTGGAGACATTTTTGGAGACGAGAGCCCATTCGGCAGTTTCTTTGGTGGTGGTGGCAGAAGAAGCAGTGGCGGGAGAAGCAGGGGTACCAGGGGCAGCAACCTCAGGGTAAAAATAAAATTGAATTACGAAGAGATTGCAAAGGGTACCACTAAAACTATCAAGGTAAAAAAATACGTGTCCTGTACTACGTGTAGCGGTAGCGGGGCAAAAGATAAAAACAGTGTCAGCACCTGTGGTACCTGCGGTGGCAGCGGGCAGGTACGTCGTGTACAAAATACTTTTTTGGGCCAGATGCAAACTGTAACCACCTGCCCTACCTGTAATGGCGAAGGCACTACAGTTACCAATAAATGTACCGCATGTAAAGGTGAAGGAAGAGTATATGGCGAAGAAACAGTAACGATTGATATACCGGCAGGTGTACAGGAAGGCATGCAATTAAGTGTGGGGGGTAAAGGCAATGCAGGTGAACGTGGTGGCAGCAATGGCGACTTAATTGTTTTGATTGAAGAAGAATCTCATCCTCAATTACACAGAGATGGGTTGAATGTTGCATTCGATCTTCACATTTCTATTCCTGACGCAGTATTTGGAACACAGGTAGAAGTGCCTACCATTGATGGCAGGGCCAAAATAAAAATTCCGCCAGGTACTCAAAGTGGAAAGATCTTCAGACTAAAAGGCAAAGGTTTCCCCAATGTAAATAGTTATGAAAAAGGGGATCAATTGATACAGGTAAATGTATGGACACCACAACATGTGAGTGCAGAAGAAAAGCAAATGCTGGAGAAAATGCAGCAGAGCCAGAACTTTGTACCAAAGCCAGATAAAAACGATAAATCATTTTTTGATAAAGTGAGAGAGATGTTCAGCTAAAGCGTGAGGCGTGAGGCGTGAGTGGTGAGACGTGAGTGAGGCAAATTTGAAAACTGCTTTCAAACTTACAATTGACGATTCACCACTCACGTTATCAATCATCTTTCTTCTTCTTTCCCTTTTTGCCTTTATAAATCTTCTGCGCTTTATCAATTATTTGTAAAAACTCTGTTTGCAGGTAATCGTTCTGGTTATATGCAGCCGTTGCAATTGTCTCTATCTGCAGCCAATCAGCATCTTTAATATATTTCGATTGTTTTACTTTAAGCCCAAACATAGTTACAGCCGTTGCAAACTGCAATTCGTTATCAATATTTTTAAACTCAGTAAATACTGCCGGGCAAATATATTCCATTAATTTGTGAGCGGTATCATTACAAAGGCTGTAGCGCATCGATAATTTGGCAACACCATCTTTATCCAGCACATCACCGGAAAAAAGTTTTTGATCCTGCGGTACAATTTCAAATATGGCCAGTACACTGCTGCCACTTCCAATTTCGCCTCCTTCCATATCAATAGTACTATCCTGTACGGCATCCTTTTTATTATCAAAACCAATCAGCCGGTATTGCTTTACTAATTTAGGATTGAATTGCATATTCATATACACATCATCTGCTACAGCATAAAAAGTTTGCGTCAGTTCCTTTACTAAAACTTTTTCTGCTTCGTTAATATCATCTAAATAAGCGTAATTACCATTGCCTCTTTTAGCCAGGGTTTCCAATTTAGAATCTTTAAAATTACCCATACCCACGCCAAGGCAGGTAAGAAAAACACCAGACTGCCTTTCTTTAGTGATCAGCTCGTCCATAGCTTTTTCGGATGTTTGGCCCACATTAAAATCTCCATCGGTAGCTAATATCACCCGGTTGCTTCCGCCTTTGATAAAAGTGTGTTCTGCAAGTGAATAAGCTGTCATTATCGCTGCTTCACCAGGTGTATCACCACTGGCTTCCAGTTCTTCGATCGACTTGATTATTTTTTCCTTTTCTGTACCACTCGTTGGCTGCAGATGAATACCAACTGTACCGCCATAAGTAACAATGGAAATGGTATCAATTGCCCTCAGGTTTTTTACAAATAACTGAAAAGCTGCTTTAAGTAAAGGCAACCGGTTAGGCATATCCATACTACCCGATACATCAATTAAAAAAACAAAATTGCTGGCGGGGATCTTATTAAGATCTAATTTTTTTGCATTGATATTTAAATACAACAATTGTTTGTCTTCATCCCATGGGCATGCCGAAAGTTGCGACTCAATTTTAAACACCTCATTATTTTCCGGTTCTCTCCGATGCAGGTTAAAATAATTCAGCAATTCTTCTGTACGCACCGCATCAGGGGGTACTGTGCTACCCATATTGATGAACCTGCGGATATTGCTGTACGATGCTTTATTTACATTTAAAGAAAAACCTGTGTTGGGAAATTTTTCTGCATTTACATATTCATTTTCTACCAGCTGGAAATAGGTTTCATTGTTTACATACCAATGAAATTTTGAGGTTTGGTTGAAATTTTTTGTTACAGAAATTAATTTAGGCCGGTTACGATTTACATTAGACGGCAATGTTTTTAAATTAACATCCTGCCATTGATCAGCATTTATTTTTATGGTTTTGGATTCATAGCCATCAAGACTGAACGAAAGTGAATCGCTAAGTGTTTTAGTGGTAATACCAAAAGCGCCCGTTGCCCCGGAATAATACAATAAGTGATTGGATTGCAAAACGATCTTAACGTTTTGAAGCGGTTGATCTTTTTCATTCTTTACCTGGCCCCGAATATAATACTGAGCATTTGCGATGAATGCAGATGCAGTAAACAACATAATATGAAGCAACCGTTGTAGCACAGGTAAGGTTAATTGCACTAATTTATTTTGGTTAAGACAGTCTTTCAGCTCTTTATGTTGCCTGCTACCCTTCCACCAACTGGTAAATTTCCTTTAAATTCCTTCCTAATCCATCAAAATCAAGACCATAGCCAAGCAAAAACTTATTTGGAACATTAAAGCCAAGATAATCAATTTTAACCGGATGTGCCAATGCATCAGGCTTGTGCAACAATGCCGCTATTTTTAAAGAAGCCGGCTGCTGATTAAATAATTGTGGCAGAAACTCATTCAGTGTTTTACCGGTATCTACAATATCTTCCACAATTACAACATGGCGGCCATTCAATGGTTCATCAAGGCCAATAGAAGTAATTACGTTGCCGGTTGACTTAGTGCCTTTGTAAGAAGCCAGTTTAATAAAACAAATTTCGGCTTCAATAGTAACGGCTTTAAAAAGATCGGCAGCAAACATAAAAGAGCCATTTAAAATAGCAATAAAAAGGGGACGCTTTCCTTCATAGTCACGGTTAATCTCAGCCGCCAATATATTTATTTGTTCATCAATTTGCGCTGCAGTTATAAAAGGAGTAAATTTTTTATTGTTTACTTCAATAGTAGTAGTCATGTAAGATATTTTTATTTTGCAATGATCAATTCCTGTCCGATATGTAAAGCATCACCATCAAGGTTATTCCATTCTTTAAGTTGCTGTACCGTAATGTTGTACTTTTTAGCAATGCCATACAAACCTTCCTTAGCTGCAACAATATGTGTTTTGGAGCCGGCCGCTGTTACTACAGAATTTACTGAAGGAGCTGCAGCCTGCCTTGCCGGTGCAAGATTTGGTTTTAAATAAATCTTTGTACCTGCAAGAATATCTTCATTACCCCAGAATTTATTATAGTCCAGCATATATTGTAATTGTATACCGTTCTTTTGTGCAATGTCGTATAATGATTCTCCTGCTTTTGCAATATAAAAATCTGTTTCACCGGTTTTAGATTTCTTTTCTAAAAAAACATTCTGATTTTTTATCAGCATACCATCTTCAGAAAGTTCGTTAAAGCTGAGCATTTTACTAAGCGGAATATTATTTTTTGTAGCTACCACCAGTAACGAAGTGCCTTTGCCTGCATAAACACATTTACTACCATTTACACTAATTACTTTATCACTTACATCAAGCATACTTGCTTCATCTGGTACTTTTGCATCATCAGCAATTTTTTCAGTTGTTCCTTTATCTTCTGCATCATCCTGGTATTTACCGGCATCAAACTTCGGCACTTCATCTGCCGCAACTAAAGTGTATTGCTGCAGGTTGTATTGTTCAATATGTTTAATTAAAATTTGCGGATAAGCCGGATTTGTGGCATAACCTGCTTTCTTTAAACCGTAGGCCCAGCCTTTATAATCTTTCACATCTAATTTAAAAAGAAAACCGTACCGCTCGCTACCCCTTAAAAAATTACTATGATCACGATAACTGTCATCTGCTGTTTTATACAAGCGAAAACATTCCCCTGCGGCATCGTCATCATGGGTTACGCTGGCACCTGTCCAGTTAGCTTTACATTTAATACCAAAATGATTATTGGATTTTTTAACCAGGTCGCTGTTACCACTTTCAGTTTCTAAAATGCCTTGTGCCAATGTTATTGCAGCCGGTACACCCATGCGTTTCATTTCTTTAATGGCAATGTCTTTATACATTGCAATGTATTGTTCGGGAGTAAGCATACTTTGTGCACGTGCAACTGCGGTGCTTAAAAACAATACCCCAACAATAAACAATCTCTTCATTCTTATATTTTTTTTATCAGCAATAAACCATCTCTTACCGTGAGCAAAACTTTTTCTACCCGGTTATCTTTTTCAACATGTTCGTTAAAAGCCTGGATTGCCTTAGCATTTTTCCCTTTTATTTCTGTTTGCAATACCTCTCCGTGAAAAAGCACATTATCCGCCAGTATAAAACCACCCTTTTTTACGGCAGGCAAAGTTAATTCGTAATAATCAATATAACTCACTTTATCAGCATCGATAAAAACCAGGTCCCATGCTTCATGCAAAGTGGGGATTATCTGCCTGGCATCGCCGATATGTAATATTACCTTATCATTAACGTTTGCCTGGCTAAAATATTTCCTTGCTGTAGCCGCATCTTCTTCCCTTAATTCTATTGTATGCAGCTGTCCACCAGCCTGCAAACCCTTTGCCAAACATAATGCGCTGAAGCCGGTAAAAGTACCGATCTCCAATATTCGCTGAGGGGCAATCATGCTGCTGATCATTTCCAGCACTTTACCCTGCACGTGGCCGCTCAGCATATGTGCGTGCGGATGATTTTGCAAAGTAAAATCCTCCACTTGCTGCAATACTGCATCCAGTGGCGATGAGAACCGCTTTGCATAGGCTTCCACAGTATGGTTTACTAATTCCATTAAAAATTTGGCGCTAAAGGTTTGGTTTTATAATAGTCCAGCATAAAATCAACTACTTCATCAGCGGTATCAAATATATGAATCAGGTTAAGGTCTTCCGGATTGATATTATGTTCTTCCTCTCCCATCGTTTCTTTTATCCAGTTGATCAACCCTGTCCAATAAGACTTACCTACTAATATCATAGGTGATTGTTTAAATTTTCCTGTTTGAATTAAAGTAGCCACTTCAAAAAATTCGTCCATGGTACCAAAGCCGCCTGGCATCATGATAAACCCTTGTGAATATTTTACAAACATTACTTTACGCACAAAGAAAAAATCGAAGTTCAACGATTTATCCCTGTCGATAAAAGGATTAGGATGTTGTTCAAATGGCAGGTCGATATTTAAGCCTACTGATTTGCCTCCTGCAATAGAAGCGCCTTTGTTAGCTGCTTCCATTATGCCGGGGCCACCACCAGTGATGATACCAAAGCCTTCTTCGGCAAGCCGTTTACTAATCTCTACAGCAAGCTCATAATATTTGTTACCGGGTTTTGTTCTGGCACTTCCAAATATGGAAATACATGGGCCAATTTTACTTAGTGCTTCAAAGCCATCCACAAATTCGGCCATTATTTTAAATATCTGCCAGCTGCTATGTGCCTGGCTTTCTTTCCAGCTACGTTGTTTCAAAGCATTAATCGTTCCGTTCATTTTTTTGTTTTGATTATATAAATACAATGCCATTCTACGATTTTTAAAAATTGCAGAATGGCACTTACTAACTATGTAAAGTTACACTAAAATATTTGCTTTGTGATCTCCTTTTTTTGAAATTAACAATAAGCCAAGAAAGGTAAATATGCCATTGATCAGCAACATTTCAATACCAATTTTATATGCGCCAAATAACTCAGTAGAATACATACTTATCAAATAACAAATCACCGGAGAAAGCAGGCAGACCAGAGTAATTAAAAAAGTATTCGCCAGTTTTCTTTTAGTAAAAATCCCGAATGCGAATAAACCCAGTAAAGGGCCATAAGTATATCCTGCAAGGTCCAGTATTTTATCAATAATACTATTATCGGCTATCTTATAGAATATCCAGATACAAACCAGAAAGACAACTGTAAATGTAAGGTGGACTGATAAACGCAATTTCTTTTTTCCTTTATCATCCAGGTCTTTTCTTTGCTGCAGGCCTAATATATCAATACAAAAAGAAGAGGTAAGTGCAGTTAATGCTCCATCTGCACTGGGGAATAATGCAGAAATTAATGCAATGATAAACATTACACTTATTGCAGGAGGCAACATTTCCATTGCCACGGTTGGAAAAATCTTATCTCCTAAAATATTATTTCCGTCAAGCAATAATTGTTTAACCATTTTGCCATTCACCATTACTTCTGTGTAAGCGGCACCTTTTGATGTGGTGTATAAATAAAGTAGTCCACCCAGCACTAAAAACAAAAACAACACACACACTAAAATAATACTCATCGTAATCATATTCTTTTGCGAATCGCCAAGACGTTTTACGCTGATATTTTTCTGCATCATTTCCTGGTCAAGCCCCGTCATAGCTATAGTGATAAAAGCGCCCCCAACAATCTGCTTCAGAAAAAATCCTTTACTGTTAATATCATAATTAAAAACATTAAAATAACCACGGTCACTTATCTGGCTTATGGCCTCTCCACCTGACAAATGCAGCTGGCTTAAAATAAATATAACACATACCACCAGCCCGGTAACCATTAAAGAAGTTTGTAGCGTATCTGTATATACAATCGTTTTTACACCGCCCTCAAAAGTGTATAATAAGATCATTAATAAAATAACTGCTGTAGTAACTAAAAAAGGAACATGAAGTTTATCTAAAATAAATATTTGCAGGATATTCACCACCAGGTACAATCTTGCAGTGGCACCCACAGTGCGACTGATAATAAAAAACAATGCGCCGGTTTTATAAGCCACTACACCAAAACGCTGCAATAAATAATTATAAATTGACGTAAGATTTAAACGATAATATAAAGGCAATAAAATAAAAGCCACAACAGCATAGCCGATCAGGTATCCAATAGCCACCTGCATGTATGCAAAACCTTTAAAGCCTGCACCGCCAAAGTCTCCCACTGCGCCAGGCACACTTACAAAAGTTACGCCACTAAGGCTGGTACCAATCATACCAAAAGCAACCAGCATCCAGTTACTGTTTTTATTTCCGCTAAAAAATGTATCGTTAGTACTGTTCTTGCTGGTATACCATGCTACACCTAACAGAATTACGAAGTAGGCAATAACGAAGGAAAATAAAATTAATGGAGACATAATTGATAGTGAATAAATGATAATGCAATATTAATAATGATTAATTAGCTTGCAATAAAATTCAAGTTAATTAATTTATGGCAATTACATCAGTAGCAGTTTTTTGCGGTAGCAAAAGTGGCAACAATCCCCTGTTTGAAAATCATGCAACGCAATTAGGCCATATACTGGCTGAAAAAAATATCAGGTTGATTTATGGTGGCGGTAATAAAGGCATTATGGGAGCTGTAGCTAATGCTGTATTAGAAAAAGAGGGAAAAGTTACCGGCATAATTCCTCAATTATTAACTGACAGGGAGCATAGCCACCAGGGCATAACAGAATTAATAGTAGTGGAAGATATGCATGTAAGAAAAAAAATGTTGTATGAAAAATGTGATGCGGCAATAATATTAGCCGGCGGCTTTGGTACGTTGGACGAGTTATTTGAAATGCTTACCTGGAATCAACTAAGTATACACAGCAAAGAAATTTTTATTCTTAATACGGCAGGATTTTATGATCATCTTATTGCTCATGCCAAAACAATGCAACAGGAAAATTTTTTGTACGATGCTATTGAAGACAGGATAACCATTATTACTGTGCCTGACGAAATAAAAACATTTCTTTAGTACCTTCTGTTTCTGCTGCTGTACCCTCTATCTTTTTCGCCCTGGAATAAAGGAATTTGCAGGCCTGCCCTTACAACAGGAAAATTTCTTCCCAGTCCGTCTATATAAGGCGACTCTGCAACTTTAGATATATCCCATAAAACGGAAAAGTAATAATAGACATCGCCTACATCTTGCCTGCCACTGGCAAAACCGCCGCCAACGAGCATGCTATTAGCATCTATTTTACTGGTGGTACCTGTATAACCGCTGTTTGACAAAGGAATGTATTTAAACTTTATAAAATTGTGCTCGTACTGTGCCTGTGCAAAGAGAAATTTTACAGGATACAATCTTACAAATGCACCGGGGCCATAAACTGTCTGTCGTACTTTATCACCATACACATTATAATCTCTCTGAGTGGTATAATTTAAATTTACTGATGCGGCAACATCTATAAACCTGTTGAGGCTGTAACCAAAATAGGGACTTACACCTAATGCAGTTCCTCCACTGAAAAATGATGCGGTTAAACTTCCGCCGGTAAAAAAATTTTCTTTTTTAAAGCCGCTTGTCTTTTCGTCTTTTTCCTTTTCCTGGGCTTTTACTGTAAATGCTGTAGCTAACAAAAGGGTTGCAAAAATTATCTTTTTCATTTTTTATTTTTTATTTTTTTTCAGCACATGGTCAGACGAGGACGTCAGACCATGTCAAATATTTTTCCGCTGTTTAAAATATTGTTAGGATCAAATACTTTTTTGATGCCTTTCATCAACGAAAGGTTGGCTTTATCAAAAACAATATCCATGTATTCTTTTTGAATTAAACCGATACCATGTTCGCCGCTAATGGTACCGCCGAGGGATTTTACTAAAGCGAACATTGCTTTTAAGGAAGGAACAATATCAGGATTATTCAAGCTGTAAATGCTGCCTTCTTTTTTTATGCGGATATGCAAATTACCATCGCCTGCATGGCCATAACACACCGCATGAAAATTGTATTGCCTGCCCAATTCTTTTACACCATGTATCAGTGCCGGTAAAGATGCTCTTGGTACTACAGTATCTTCTTCGATAGTGTAGCCATCTAATTTTACAGCTTCTGCAACACGGCGTCGCAATTTCCATAGCTCTGTTTTTTGCTGTGCATCATCAGCAAAAAATATTTCACCGCAATCAAACTGTGTCAGTAATTCAGCAATCGCTTCCATTTCTGTCATTAATGTTTCCTGGTGATTGCCATCAACTTCGATGATCAGATGGGCTGCAATATCATCGGTAACAGGAACAGCAACACTATCCATCATTTTACTTACGATCTTCAATGCATCAATCTCAACTAATTCCAATGCACTAGGCGTAAAGCCTGCACGAAAAATTGCACTTACAGCTTCCCCTGCTTTTTCCAGGTTATTAAAGGGTACCAGCATCAGCAGATCGTATTTGGGATGCGGCAATAATTTCAATACAATTTTTGTAACTATTCCTAGTGTGCCTTCGCTGCCAACAATTAATTGTGTAAGATTATAGCCGGTAGAATTCTTCAACACATTTGCACCTGTCCAGATGATCTCACCGGTTGGTAATACTACTTCCAGGTTGAGCACATAGTCTTTTACCACTCCATATTTTACAGCTTTTGGACCACCACTATTAGCTGAGATATTACCGCCAATAAAACAACTGCCACGGCTGCTGGGATCAGGCGGGTAGAACAAGCCCTTTTCCTTCACCGCATTTTGTAATACTTCTGTAATTACACCCGGCTCGGTAGTCACCTGCAAATTGCGTTCATCTATTTCAAGAATAGCATTCATTCTTTCCATAGAAATTAATACGCCGCCAAAATGTGGCAGTGCGCCACCGGCCAAACCAGTACCGGCACCACGGGGCGTAACAGGAATTTTTTTTGCATTACAGATCTGCATGATAGCACTGATCTCTGTTGCGGTACGGGGTTTTATAACTACGTCAGGTAAAAAGTGAAGATTCTCTGTTTCATCGTGGTCATAATTTTTTAAACTCTCTTCGTCCACTAATACAAATGCATCTCCAACAATATTTTTAAACTGCACAATAGAATCACTGATCATTGCCCGTTTTTTTTCTTCCACTACCATGTAACATTATTTATGTAAAAATCGTATAAAATAGCGAACCGATAAAAAAGATTGAACACGGATGACACAGATCAGATTGATTTAACAGGATTTTTTTGTTTGTAAAGAGCGTAAATCTACCAATTAGTGACAGTGCAAATCCGTTCAATCATTGTTATCCGTGTTCCCGCTTTTAAAATGTTAAATTTTCTTAACTGATTGTGAAATTTAAAATAGGTCTCTATATTTGTTACGAAATTATTCGTATTTAATCATTAACCAAATAAAAGTAAAGCCATGAAACAATTTATTTTGAAAAACAAAAAAATGCTGCTGGGTATCACCGCAGCCGTTGTACTGGGGATTGTAACAATGTCCTTCCAGGATTCTACCCTTATGCCGCAAAGATTAGGCGCCCAGGATGCGACTTATGAAGACACCACCAAGCCAAAGAAAAAAATTAACCAGGCCGAGCTGGATGCCTCTATGAAAGAGTTTGAAAAATCGATGCAGCAATTTGCTGAAGAAATGAAAAAGCTTGACCTGAGCCAGGTTACTGCCGAAGTAAACAAGGCTTTAAAGGAAATTGATGTACAGAAAATTGTGAACGATGTACAGCAAAGCCTTAAAGAGATCGACATGAAAAAAATAATGGATGATGTGAACAGTTCTTTAAAAGAAATAGATGCTGCAAAAATTACTGCAGATGTAAATGATGCCATTAAAGAAATTGACATGAAAAGCATCAACAAAGAAATACAGGAGGCACTTAAAGAAATTGATATGGATAAGATCAATAAAGAAATTAAAGAATCGTTGCAGGACATGAAAGTGAAAATGAAAAATATTAATAAAGACGAGCTAAAAAAGGAATTAGAAAAAGTAAAAGAAGAACTGGAAAAAACCAAGGAGGAATTAAAGAAAGCTAAAAAGACAACTTCCGTTTAAATTATTGCCGGAAAAACTACAAAGCCCTGGAGAAATTCCAGGGCTTTATTATTTATGTATGTTTGAAAAGATCAATAAAAACTCGGGCACATGGTTTGCCTGTCGCCATGTTGTGGATACAATCCTTTTTTTACAATACTGATTTCGCTTGCACCGCGGTAACCATTAAACTGGTTTAAACCAGATACCGTAACATCGTAACTGAAAGTGAATTTAATATTATTCACTTCAAAACCTACCATGGGAGCAATAGCATCACCTAGGCGGTAATACAATCCGGCTACCAATTGTTTTTCACCATATTCAGACAAGTTATAATTACCATTTAAACCAACCACCAGTTCAGAAGACTTTGCCTGTGTGGTAAAATATGCATTGGGATTGATGATCACCCTTTCATTGACTTTTAATATGGCATTTAAAAAACCAATATGCCGCATGGGGATACGCCCCTGGTTGGTATTATCATTAAAGAACGTTTCTTTTGGCCTGTTTACATGCTGAATAGAATAACCTGCATTGATATATACATTCTCCTGTGGAAAATAAGCGTAATTCATACCCGCCTGTACATCCATATAACTCACGCTGGTATTGGTAAGGCTTACAGCTGTTATAGGATTTTCAAAAAACTTACCATCAAACTGATCTGGGAATTTTAATTTACTCTGATCAATTCTTTTATTTGCCCAGCCTACATTAAAACCTGCACTTAGCAAACTGCTGTTGCCTAATTGCTGGTGATAAGCTATAGAACCATATGCTTTTGTACTTCTTAAGCTTCCGCTACCTGCCACATCACTTAATATAACACCGCCAATACCTAACCAGCCATTTTCTAACCTGTCCCTGAATAACTGGGCATCGCCAAAAATACTGGTGGTTTTGTAGGGTACTGTCATTACTGTACTCCATTGATTTCTGTAATTGGCACCCAGCCTGTAATCTGCATCAGGTAAAAAGCCGGTATTAGCAGGATTGGTAGTTAAAGGAGAATTAAAGAATTGCGAAAAATGAAGATCCTGTGCCTGCGAAGAAACAATTAGCAATACGCAACAGGCAACAAGCAAAGCTTTTTTGCAGCATTGACTGTACAATTTTGATATGGTGTAACTATGCCGCAAAATTATTCATTATCAATTATTAATTATCGTAACAAGGTTATATCTCCCGTCTTCCTCAATTTTTTTCCATCTGTGAATTCAACATCCAACGTATAAGCGTATACATCCATCGGTTGCAAAACCCCTTTAAAAGTTCCGTCCCATCCCTGCATTATATTGTTGGTGGCAAATACCACCTGGCCCCAACGGTTGTATATCTTCCAGTTCATTTTACCAACACCAAAGCCTTCTACTTTTACTATACCATTGTTGTAGCTGCTGCCAGCAAATCTGCCTGGTGTAAAGGCATTAGGTACATCCAGCAACGGCCTTATTATGATAGGCACCGGGGCTTGAAAAGTATCCACACAATCAGCATCATTAAATGCCTGCAACACCACATTAAAAGTATCGGTTTTATTAAACTGGTGAATGGGATTTACATCTGTAGAAGTAGAACCATCCCCGAAATCCCATAAGTACCGGGTTGCGCCAACAGAAAGGTTGGTAAAATTAGTTCGTGTATTCTCCACCGGTGGATTTGGAGACCAGGTAAAGTTTGCTGTTGGTATCGGATACACTGTAATGGTAAAGTATGCCGAAGTATCTCTTTTATTACAGGTAGTAGTATCAATAGCGATCAAACGCACATTGTAGGAACCAACAGTGTTATAGGTATGCACCGGTTCAAAATCGGTAGAAGAAGTATTATCACCAAAATCCCATATCCAGTCTGTGCCTCCCAGTGAGTTATTTTTAAATACCGGTGTGTAAGCTACACAACCTCTTGTAGGCGTACTGAATAATGCTTTTACATTTGGATTAATGCGTACCACTTTGGCAACGGAATCGGGGGAATTACAGAACGTGGTATCATCTACAATTAACCTCACGGTATATTGACCTACAGAAGGGAAAGTATGTATTTGTGAAGCGAAACCTGTTCTTACTCTTGGCGATCCATCACCAAAATCCCAGATAAAGGTATTGTTGGTATAGTTAGGCAAAGGTGCTGTAGTCTGGTTATCGAACCGGTAACGCAAACTGGCGCAACTATCCAGTTTTGTAAAGATGAAATTGGGAACCACCTGGTTATTGCCAACTTTAACGTTGATATAAGCTGTATCTGCGACGTTACAGGTAGACGAATCAATTGCTACCAGCATTAACCTGTACGTACCCACGCTATCATAGGTATGCGAAGTAGTGTTATTAGGAGCGAATGTGGTATCCTTTTTAGGCCTTTTCGGATCTCTGTAATCCCAGATATACATTTTACCTTTTGCAAGTGTATCGGTAAAATTAATGGTTAAAGGTACACAGCCGATAGTATCAACAACGCCATCAATAGTTGCTTTAACACTGGCACCTACACCGGCAAAATTCATTTCAATTTTTACCGCAGCTTCATTGCAGTTGGCCGAACCATTTATTGCGGCCCATACTCCGGCGGTTGTTGGAAAAATATCTTTGTTTCTGCCACCACAATTAGCACACATGGCCTGGTAGATAATACCATTTTCATCAAAACGGCTGGTACCACCATCAACATGATCTCCAAAACCTCCGCTTTGCCCAAAATAAGAACCAAAAAGCTGGCTTTGCGCATTTTTCTCCAATACAAAAAAGTAGAAATCCTGTCCGTCAGGAGGTGGCAAACCAGGCAACTGATTTTTTACAGGCATATTAAATGTACCAGCAGAAGGGTATTGTTTCTGGATATTTATTCCACCTCCCCAGCCGGAAACGTACACATTCTGGCAGCGGTCTACCAGGAAAGCAATAGGAGAAAGATTAGGTACCGGCGAATTGGTACCAAATACAGTGGAATATACATAAGCCGAAAGATCGGGTTGTAATTTGCTGATGAATTGTTTACCGCCGGCATTGGAATAAGTAGCGTTGATAACCGGCCAGTTACCGGTAGTTGTACCCATTACATAAGGGAAACCGAATTTATCAAACTTAAGTCCGTATACAAGGTCATTACCTGCTGTACCGAGATAAGTTGTTTTTATAATTCCTGAACCATCGGGAAATATTTCTGTTGCAAAACCATCACATTCACCGGCCTGGAAGGCACTGCTGATTACATTTGTTTTATCACCGGGTAAATTGGTACTGGATGTTGCTCCGGCAATATATAAATTTCCGGTAAGCGGATTTATTGACATCACAAAACAGGCATCGTCACCATTTCCTCCAAAATAAGTACTGAATAAAACAGCGGACAGGTTATTATTGAATTTAAGGATTACTCCATCCTGTCTTCCACCGCCAAATGTAGCCTGTATTGGTGTGCCCGGAGTAACAGGAAAGTTAAGCGATTGCGAACAAGATGCCAGGTACACATTTCCTTTATCATCTAACATGATCTCACTTCTTGCATCATCTCCATAATTACGCCTGAGCACATCCGGCCCGTCTGGCATCACGTATTTGGGCCTTATATTAACACCGTCATCTGCCGATCCCCCGATTCGCACAGACCCTAAAAGTGTGGCACCGGAAGCACTTATTTTAGTAACTACAATATCATTATCTATGGTAGTCCTTGTTGGAGTGCCCGGATAATTCTTTGAAGTTGTTCTTCCTGCCAGGTATAGATTACCCTGGGCATCACAGATCATACTATGCGGTTGCTCGTTACCGCTACCTCCAAGATATGTTGCATATAAACGCTGACTACCATCGGAAGAAAATTTAAAGATCGCCATATCGTATCCCTGGGGAATAACGCCTTCCTGGATACCACCTCCGTACGTGGTTTGATATGCACCGGGAGAAACCGGATACCCTTGTCCGAAAGATATGCCCCCTGCAAAGAAACTGCCACCAGGGCCCGGTGTTGCTGTATAACCCCAGTTATCTTCAGCACTGCCGGTAAAAGATGCAAAGATCAAAGTAGGGTCGATAACCAAAGTTTCTGTGGGATCGTAATTCTGAACTTTAAAACGCACCACGTTATCAGTAAGCACATATTTACAATCCACCGATTGCCTTTTGTTGATCAATGTCTGATAGCTGTAAGGATATAATTCTTTCACATCTCCTACTGATGTGGCAATGATCAGTTCCTTGTTTTTAATTTCCAGCCGGCCGGCGCCATCGTAGCGCATTGCAATGGCATTGGGATTACCACCGGGGCGTACAATAATATCGTACTTTAAATTTCCGGCTTCGGTATAATAACGTACATCAATATTATGATACACATTTTTATAGGTTACTGCCTGGTAAATTTTACAGTTACCTGCCCATTTACTCTGATCATTTCCGCGGAAGTAGTTATTGTAACCGGGTATTACTTTATCCGGTACAGCCTGCATAGTGGTACTGCTGCCTAAAAAAGTTACTTTATATGCATGAGAGCGAACTGTAACTGCAGGGTAATCATTGATGGGTGGTACCTGCGATTTTGCATTGCCTGCAAGCGTATTAGTAGTTACTGCGTTATGGCCATGTTGTGTTTCTGAAAGTAATTGCAGGTCGGCAGGATTGTGCATATCAACAGTAAAACCTCTGTTCTCTAAAAAGAATGCTCCCGTTGCAAAGTCTCCCCTGAAGTTAATTTTACTATCCCACTGCCCTTTGTTTTCCACAAATTGCATCTGGGCATTAACAGTAAGTGTAACAAAAGCTGTTGAGACAATCGCTAAAAAAATCCGGGTTATTTTACTCAAAATAATCAACGCTAATTTTTTACAATGTACAGAAATATAACGACACTTTCAACCAAATTGTTCATCTTAACAGCAGCTTTTTAAAGGCTCAACAACTTGTAAAAGAGATTTACGAAATTTTACTCCATGCCGTTTTACCCTTCTGCTGGTGAAGGTAATTTTTTACCGGCAAATTCTCTGCCACATTAATGTCAGGATCGTTTTCTAAAATATTTTCTGCAGCTTCTCTTGCTGCTTCCAGTATCACTTTATCGTGGACTATATTTGCCAGTTTAAAGTTTAATAATCCACTTTGCTTAGTACCCTCAATATCGCCGGGGCCACGAATCTCCAGATCTTTTTCGGCAATCTTAAATCCATCATTTGTTGCCACCATTATCTTTAACCTTTCACGGGCATCATTTGATATTTTAGCGCCTGTTAATAATATGCAAAAACTTTTTTCAGCTCCTCTCCCCACCCTGCCTCTTAACTGGTGCAACTGGGATAAACCAAATTTTTCTGCGCTTTCAATTACCATTACTGTTGCATTGGGAACATTTACGCCCACTTCAATAACGGTAGTGCTTACCATGATCTGCGTTTCTTTATTTACAAAACGCTGCATATTGGTTTCCTTTTGTGCCGCATCCATTTTTCCGTGTACCATACTGATCCAGTATTTAGGTTCAGGAAAAAATGATTTCACTTCTTCATATCCCTTCATCAGGTTTTCATAATCCATCTTGCTGCTCTCTTCTATTAAAGGATAGATGACAAAAGCCTGCCGACCGTTGGCTATTTCCTCTTTAATAAAATCCATCACCTGCGGCCTTTTGTTCTCAAAACGATGTACCGTGTTAATTGGTTGCCTTCCGGGCGGCAGTTCATCCATAACACTATAATCCAGGTCTCCGTAGGCAGTAAGTGCCAGTGTACGTGGTATAGGTGTTGCCGTCATTACCAGCACATGCGGGGGAATGGTGTTTTTTTTCCAGAGTTGTGCCCTTTGTGCCACACCAAATTTGTGTTGTTCATCAATTACAGCAAAGCCCAGGTTTTTAAACAGCACTTTATCTTCTATTACTGCATGGGTGCCAATTAAAATATGCAAAGAACCATCTTCACTAAGCTTCAGCACTTCTCTTCTTTCTTTTGCTTTAGATGAGCCGGAAAGCATTTTTACACAAACGGGCATATCTTTTAATAAAGCCGTGATACCATTAAAATGTTGCTGTGCTAAAATTTCTGTAGGCGCCATCATCACACTCTGAAAACCATTATCAGCTGCAATCAACATCATCATTAAAGCCACTATGGTTTTGCCACTGCCTACATCTCCTTGTAAGAGGCGGTTCATTTGTTTACCGCTGCCTGCATCCTTACGTATCTCTTTCAGCACTCTTTTTTGTGCGCCGGTTAATTCAAAGGGTAAATATTTTGTGTAAAATGAATTGAACAGGTCGCCCACTTTATCAAATACCAAACCCCTGCTAAACCTATGGCGGGCACTTTTGATCAGCCCCAAACGCAGTTGTGCAAAAAATAATTCTTCAAATTTTAAACGACGTACCGCATGCTGGTAATGTTTTTCTGTTGCCGGAAAATGAATGTGACGATAAGCTTCAAAACGGCTGATGAATTTATATTTCTGAATAACAGCGCCGGGTAAGTTTTCAGGGAGGTCTCTTTCTGTAATCAGTTGTAATAACGCATACGTGAATTTTCCAATCGCCCTGCCGTTCAATCCTCTTGCTTTTAATTTTTCGGTAGAAGAATAGATAGGCTCTAAAAAACTTTTACCGGTTGCTTTTTCTGTGCTGAAAGTTTCCACTTCGGGATGTGCAATCTGTGGCTTGTTCATAAAAAAACTCAGCTTGCCAAATACTACATACTGCTGCCCAACCTGCAATGCTTTTTGTATCCAGTTAATACCCTGGAACCATACCAGTTCTATTTCCTCTCCGCTATCATCCAGTAAATGAGCTATTAAACGCTTGCCTCTTTTCTCACCTAAAGTTTCCATGTCGGTTATTCTACCGGAAACCTGTGCATATTCGGTGTTGTATGTAAGCTCTGCAATTTTATCTACCTTGGTTTTATCAACATGGCGCAGCGGAAAATAATTGAGCAAGTCGTTGAAAGTAAAAATCTCCAGTTCTTTACGCAACATGTCGCCACGCTGTGTACTTACACCATGTATATACTCGATGGGATTATTTAATATGGCAGCTGTGAATGTGATAGGAAATTGTTTATACAAATATACACCAGGCAAAAGTATATCTCCGTATGGTATTACTTAAATCAATCGTATATGCCGCAGCTTATGTAACCACTTTTGCTATGGCTTTACTATGAAGTAAACACGGCTTCTCTACGAAGTAACCACGGCTTCTATACGGAGTAACCATGGCTTTGGTACGGAGTAACTATGGCTTTGTGAAGCAACCAGCCCGTTCTATTTACCATTGCCCCGTGAGGGATTATTATTAAAACGCCTGGGTTTGCTAAAATTCCGGTTACCTCCCCCGCCACTGCTTCTTTGAGGTGTGGTATTATACACGGGCACTTCGCCAAACTCTTCGGGTACTTTTGCTTTGGTAACTTCTTTGCCTAATAATTTTTCTATAGATAAAAATTTGCGTTGTTCTCTCGGGCTGATGAATGTGTAGGCAGTTCCTTCTGCTGCTGCTCTTGCTGTACGGCCAATACGATGCACATAATCTTCGCCGTCATGCGGCACATCGTAATTAATAACCAGGTCGATATTGTCGATATCAATACCCCTGCTTAAAATATCCGTAGCAATTAAAATGGGTAAGCGGCGGCTTTTAAACTGCATCAGCACATCTTCCCTTTTATCCTGGTCCAGGTCGCTATGAATTTCATCGGCTTTAATGCCTGCTCTTTGCAGGTCACGTGTTAATTGTTTTACACTTTGCTTGCTGCTGCAAAAAATGAGCACCATGGCAAAGTCCTTCTTTTTCAACAAAAATTTTATCAGCGGAATTTTTTGTTCTTCATACACTACAAAAGCTTCCTGTACAATTTTTTCGTTGGGCTTGCTGATAGAGATATTGATTTCTGCAGGCTGGTGCAGAATTCTTCTCGCCATTTCCCTGATCTTATGTGGCATAGTGGCCGAGAACAACAGATTTTGTCTTTGCGCAGGCAGGTGATTGATGATAAACATAATGTCATCATAAAAACCCATGTCCAGCATACGATCCGCTTCATCCAGTATCAAATACTTTAAGCCATCTAATTTTACATAGCCCATTTTTATATGCGCCATCATTTTACCGGGTGTACAGATCACCACATCGGCACCATGGCTCAATGCTTTTTTCTCCTGCACAAATGCATTACCATCTCCACCGCCATACACTGCAATAGAACTTACTGAGGTAAAATAAGACAACCCTTCCATGTGCTGGGCTATCTGGATAGCCAGTTCACGGGTGGGCACAATCACCAGTGCCGTATTAGTATGATTCACCAGCGGATCGGTAATGATCTTGTTGATCAATGGCAATAGAAATGCAGCCGTTTTACCCGTGCCTGTCTGGGCAGAGGCGATAATATCTTTTCCCTGTAAAACTAATGGTATTACCTGTTCCTGCACAGGGGTGGCATTTTCATAGCCGGATGCATCAATACCTTCCATTAATCTCTCGTCGAATCCAAATTCTGTAAACTTCAATTTGTGGTTTTATTTTGGTGAAGATAATGCTTTTTGGGGTTAAGGAAGAAGTTACGGGTTACGGGTTAAGGAAGAAGTTGCGGGTTACGGGTTAAGGAAGAAGTTGCGGGTTACGGGTTAAGGAAGAAGTTGCGGGTTACGGGTTAAGGAAGAAGTTGCGGGTTACGGGTTAAGGAAGAAGTTGCGGGTTACGGGTTAAGGGTTAATTGATCGTTTGCGCAAGGGTGAACTGCCATATCAAAACAACAATCAAAAACCCGCAACCCCTAACCCCGGCAGCGGTTAAAAAAACATACCTTTACAATAATACAAGCATTTATGATAAAAGTTGGCGAATACAATAAATTAAAAGTAATACGTGAAGTGGCGTTTGGGGTGTATTTAGATGATGGTGCAGAAGGTATTTTATTACCTAAACGCTTTATGCCCGATAATGTAAAGATCGACGACGAGATCAATGTGTTTTTATACCATGATGGCGAAGACCGCCTGATTGCCACCACACAAAAACCCAAAGGCATTTTGGGAGATATTGTAAAACTCCGTTGCATCAGCGTAACACCGCAAGGCGCTTTTTTAGATAATGGTTTGATGAAGGATATTTTTGTGCCCAAGAGCAAGCAGCAACGTGGCATGATACCCAATGGAGAATATCTGGTAAAAATTTATTTAGATGAACAAACCGGCCGTTTAGCTGCCACCGAAAAGATAGAGCCTTTTTTAAGCAATGATGACCTGACGGTAAAAGTGCTGGATGAAGTAGATTTAATCGTGTACAGAAGAACTGATATTGGTTATGTGGTTATCATCAACAATATACATACCGGCGTGTTGCACCACAATGAAATTTACAGGGATATTACTGCCGGAGATAAATTTAAAGGCTTTATAAAAAAGATATACACCGAAGATAATAAGATTGATGTGGCGGCCGGCAAACCGGGCTACAACCGTGTGGAAGATGAAACACAAAAAATACTGCGTTTGTTAAATGAAAACGATGGTTACTTACCTTACTATGATAAAAGCGACCCTGAAGAAATTTATTCTTTCTTTGGTATGAGCAAGAAGACTTTTAAAATGACGGTGGGCAATTTGTATAAGCAAAAGAAGATCAGTTTGGAGAAGACGGGGATCAGATTGGTTTGATTTAGGATGTAGGATTTTAGATTTATGATTTTGGATTTAAGGTTGCATGACGTTAATAATCTTGATATAAAAAATTGTGTGCATAATTACTCAGCCACAGTATACTCAATATTTTTTGTAAGAAAACTTTTGGTGCCGTCAGGTTTAGTATATTCAATTTTAACAGGTACAATATATTTACCTGCCTTGCCTGAAGCTTTAAATGAATAAGTGATAACCCCATTCCATTCGGGCTGCATGATTTTATTATTAATTGTAATTACCGGTTGCATAATTGTTGAAAACATACCAATCCCTGCCGTAATTTTTATTTCATCGCCTGATTTTACATGACTACTGCTTAATGCTATTATAGGAGTAATAAAATCATGAGTATGTATTATCACGTTTGTTCTGTTAAAACAATAGGTAATAAACTGGTTTTCTGTAATTCTTACAGTACTTTCAAAACTTCTAAGTACGGCTATTGCTGCAACAGCGGGTACATCTTTAAAATAAGTATTGCTAAAGCCTTTTTTATAGTTTGAATCAGCAACATTCATTATGGTTTTATTGAACATTTTGTACAGATTAGCATCAACGGCCAGTATATCATCTGTATACTTTTTTAATAGTTCCTGCAATGCCGTTCCTTTTCCCTTTGCTATAAACAAACGTTCCACTTCATCCCTGTTATCTTCCTGGAAAACTTCCCTGTTGTTTTCCATTTTAAGTCCGCATTGCTCTTTTAACTCTTTAATCAAAGATTCAATGTAGTTAATTGTACCAACAGAAAGTTCTTTTATACGCATTGCTTTAGGTTGCCATTCTGCAGCATAAGGTGCTGAGGAGGGATTACTGCGTCGGTCATCCAAGGCCAGATATAGTTGCTCACTTGAAGAAGAAACGGTAACGGAGGATTGCAGTAATCCAAATGCAGTTCTTTTAAATACCTCAAGGTCACTATGGGATTTATTGGAGCAGGAAGAAAAAATAAAAGAAAGCATTACAAAGGCAAGACAGCGATTCATAGCATTTTATTTTCAGTAAGATAAAAATAAAACCCTGCTATAAAAGTTAAAATTACAGAGAAGAATTTACTCCAGCGTAATCACACTGATCTCCGGCAACACTCCAACCCTGCCGGGGTAATCAATAAAACCACAACCACGGTTTACATTTAATCATTATTTTTGAACTATAACAAAATGCCTAATTTATACATCATAGCAGGTTGCAACGGCGCTGGTAAAACAACAGCTTCTTATACGGTGCTTCCGGAAATTCTGGATTGCAAAGAGTTTATCAACGCTGATGAAATTGCAAGAGGACTTTCACCTTTTCAACCTGAAAAAGTTGCTATTCATGCAGGAAGAATAATGCTGCAAAGAATTGATGAACTGATAAAATTAAAAATTGATTTTGCGATAGAGACAACGCTTACAACAAAATCATATACAAAGATGATTGAAGTTGCCAAACTAAATGGATATAATGTAAAATTGGCTTATTTGTGGCTAAACAATATTGACTTGGCTATCGAAAGAGTTAATGCAAGAGTTAAGGATGGCGGTCATAATATTCCCGAAGAGGTAATCCGGAGACGTTATAAAAAAGGTATTTTTAACCTAATAAATATTTTCATTGATTTATGTGATTACTGGCTTGTATTTGACAACTCCGACGAATCATTTACCTTTGTAGCAGAGGGAGATAATATCAATAAAACTTTGATCCACAATAATAAAATCTGGGAAGTAATTAAAACAAAAGCAAATGAGTAATCCTGCTATCGATACTAATGATTTTAAAGAAAAATTTATAAAAGGTCTGGAGCTGACTTTTAAAAAATTGTTAGCAACAAAGCGCCTTACTGATGACACACTAATATTCTCCAAAAACGGTAAAATCGTAAAAATAAAAGCACGGGATATTAAAGACTAAAATCATTTTTTCTCTACCCTAATGTTATCACACTGATCTCCGGCAACACCCCCACTCTTCCCGGATAACCAATAAAACCATAGCCACGGTTTACATTGATCTTTTGTTTACCATCTTCATACAGGCCTGCCCATTGCGTATACATATATTGTACGGGGCTCCATTTAAACCCGGGAATATCGATACCAAACTGCATGCCGTGTGTATGGCCACTCAGCATTAAATCAATATCAGGATAATTTGTTTTTACCTGTGCATCCCAATGGCTGGGGTCGTGGCTCATTAAAATTTTAAAAGGATATTTTTCTGTGCCCGGGTGTGCAAGGTCCATGCGGCCATGCTTGGGAAAGCGGGCTTTGTTACTCCAGTTCTCTATACCCAGTAATGCAATGGCTTCGCCGTTTCTTTCCAGTGCCACATGTTCGTTCATTAGTAAACGCCAGCCCAAATCGGCATGTACTTTTTTCAGGTTTTCTAAATTCTGTTCTTTGGTTACTCCGTTTTGAGGCCATTGTACATAGTCACCATAGTCATGATTACCCAATGTACTGTACACTCCCATTGGCGCTTTCAATAAACTAAACACATCCATGTAGTCCTGCATTTCTGTTGCCCTGTCGTTTACCAGATCGCCGGTAAATAAAATGATGTCTGGTTTTTCATTCAATATTTTTTCTACACCATGCAACACGGCTTTTTTATCGGTAAAACTGCCGCTATGTATATCGCTGATATGTACAATTTTTAATCCCTTAAATGAGGCCGGTAAATTTTCATAGGTGAGTTGCAGCCTTTTAATATCGTATTTGTATTTATTACCAAATCCATAGAGCAAAGTACCAAACAAAGTACCTCCTGCTGCTAAGCCCAGCCAGTTTAAAAATGCGGAACGGCTGATACCTTCGCCGTCAAAATCATCCACGGTTCCGCTGCGGCTATTAGAAAATAATTTAATGGCGCCCCATTGAATACCTCTCCTGATATCATCAATTAAAAAGAATACGCCGGCCGTTATCTTAGCTAAAAACAAACCAATAACGGTAGCAAATAAATAAGTACGTACTTTCTTACCTAAAAAGTCCTGTTCGGTATACACAAATAATAAAAAGCTGATAATGGCTAATGCTGTAAGCAACCAGTAAACAGAATAGATAATTGTTTTTGCTTTGGGAGATAATGCCTGGCTTACTGATTTAACGGCCTGGAAAACATAAGTATCCAGCAAAAGCATGATGGATATAAAAATAATTACGCCTAAAGGTGTCCGCATGTTGCTGTTTGATGGTTTGTGATTATGAAGGTAGACGTTTGAGCAGGAATAATATTTTAAGGGCAGCTAAATTTACGCCCCGATCTTTAAATGCATCTCCAGGTGAGAAATTCATCCAGCTGTGCATGGATGGCATTTAATGCACCGGCATCGGTAAATCTGCCCTCACTGTCCATTAATTTATTTACGGTTGATAAAGGTAATTTATTCGGATGCACTGTTATCTTAACATAGTTTAAAATATCGGCCAGGTGATCCATTCCTCTCAGGTTGCCGGCCCTGCCTGTTGAATTGCCTGTGATAAGCGCCTGCTTATTAAACCATATCTGGTGACTGCTTCCGGTGTCGAAAAGCATTTTTAAGATGCCCGGAAAACTACCATTGTACTCGGGTACAATAAAAATAAAACTATCTGTGGGCAGGATAATATCGGTCTCTATTTTTTCAAATGCGGCATCTCTTTCCATCATATTTACGCCTTCCAGGGAAAATATCGCTGCATCTTCGCCTTTTTCTGCCAAAATTCTCCGGTATTCTTTCGCTACTTTCAATGTATTACTACCTATCCTGTTGGTTCCTGAAACTATTGTAATCATTATATTTTATATATTGTTTATAACTATAACAAACTTGTTGATTCTTTGTTGCCCAATATTATGCCGAATAGTTAAATTTGCCAACCTGACAAGAAAATAGTTGATCGTTGGGGGTTGGCCGGAGAGCAGACTTTTCTCCGAGCAACGTTCAACGAAAAAACGAACAACGACACATATGGCAAGAATAATAGGCGTAGCAAATCAAAAAGGCGGGGTGGGTAAAACAACAACAGCAATTAATTTAGCTGCCAGTTTAGCCGTGCTGGAATACAAAACTTTGCTGGTGGATGCCGATCCGCAGGCCAACAGTACCACGGGTACAGGGTTTGACCTGCATAATATTACCCAAAGCCTTTACGATTGCATGGTAAATGAAGCCAAGGCTAAGGACGTGATCTTAAAATCTGAGATCCCTAACCTTGACCTGATGCCATCACATATTGACCTGGTGGGTGCCGAAATTGAAATGATCAATTATCCTAACAGGGAAAGTGTATTAAAAGATATTTTAGCGCCGGTAAGAGATGAATATGATTTTATTGTGATTGACTGCTCTCCTTCCTTAGGTTTGATTACGGTGAACGCCTTAACTGCTGCCGATAGCGTGGTAGTGCCTGTACAAACAGAATTTTTTGCATTGGAAGGTTTGGGTAAATTATTAAATACGATCAAGATCGTTCAAAACAGGTTGAACCCTGAATTGAAAATTGAAGGCATATTAATGACGATGTACGATGGCCGGTTACGCCTTTGCAACCAGGTGGTTAGTGAAGTACGCCGTCATTTTGAAGATATTGTTTTCAGCAGCATCATTCACCGTAATACCAGGCTGAGCGAAGCACCAAGTTTTGGTAAGCCGGTAATTTTATACGATGCCGATAGCAAAGGCTCTATCAACTACTTAAACCTTGCTAAAGAAATTTTACAAAAGAACAATCTTACTAAAATAAAGGAAGAAGACAGAATACTGGAATAGTTACAGGAATGTAGTTATGGGTTACGAGTTACGGGTTATTTGATTGTTGTTTTGATATGGCAGTTAATCCCTTCGCAAACGATAAATTAACCCGTAACCCGAAACCAAAATAACCCGTAACTGAAAAAATAAGAGAGAAATTATGACACAACCCAATAAAAAAGACGCATTAGGAAAAGGCATACGTAGTTTGCTGCAGAATATTGATTCTGATTTAAAAAATACTGCTGGTAGTTTAAAAACTGAGGTAGTAGAACAAACCACCACTTCTTTTCGTGTGGCATTAGACCAGATTGAAGTAAACCCCAAACAGCCACGTAAAGATTTTGATGAAGTAGCATTAAGTGAATTAGCGGCTTCTTTAAAACTGCATGATATCATTCAGCCATTAACGGTAAGTAAATTGCCTAATGGTAAGTACAGGTTGATCGCCGGTGAAAGAAGATTCAGAGCCTCTAAAATTGCAGGCTTAAAAGATGTGCCGGTTTATGTAAGGCAGGCTAATGATGTGCAGTTGTTAGAATTGTCTTTGCTGGAAAATCTGCAAAGAGAAAACCTTAATGCTATTGAAATTGCATTGAGTTATAAGCGCCTGATGGATGAACTGGATTATACACAGGAGCAGGTGGCCGAACGCATGGGTAAAGACCGCAGTACCGTTACCAATTATATCAGGTTATTAAAACTCCCCCCCGATATCCAGATCGCAGTACGTAGTGGCGCCATCACCATGGGGCATGCAAGAGCGTTGATAAATGTAGATGTGGTGGATAAACAATTGTACATCTTCAACGAAATAAAAAAACGCAGTTTATCAGTAAGGCAAACGGAAGACCTGGTTAGACAGATCTATACACCGCATGCTGTTAAAGTTGCCGTAAAATCAGAATTACCTCCGGCTTTTAAAAAGATTGAAGATAATTTAGCATCTAACTTTAATACCAAAGTAAAATTGGTACACAACAAAAAAGGTTATGGTTCAGTTTTATTTGAATATTATTCCCTGGAAGAATTAAATGCTTTGTTAGATAAGTTTAAAATTACGGTTAGTTAACCCCAACCCCTAAAAGGGGCTTTAAACACTTCAATACTTTAAATGTCTTTTTGCAAATCAATAGTATTTTTATTTTTTATTTGTTTGGCCAATAATAATTTGTTTGCACAAAAAGCAGATAGTACATTAAAAAAAACGGATAGTACAACAAAAAAAACTGTACAAAAGATAAAGCCTAAAAAAGAAAAGGTAAATATTTTTTCTATTGATACTTCCAAACCCTATAACCCAAGGGTTGCTATTCTGCGTTCTGCAATAATACCCGGCTGGGGCCAGGCTACCAATAAAAAATACTGGAAGATGCCGATTGTATGGGGTGCATTAGGGACTACCGCTTATATTTTTCGCAGAAATATAAAACAATTTAAAGCCGCTAATGCGGCTTATAAAAACGCAATTGACAATGATACTTCCAACGATTATTTAATTCCCGAACCTTACCATAGTGTGCTCAGTTCTCCCGACCGTATCAAGAGCTTCAGAAACAGCGTACGGCAAAATGTAGATTACTCGGTATTATTTTTTATTGCCTTTTGGGGATTGAATGTGGTGGATGCAGCAGTTGATGCCCATCTTAAAACCTTTGATGTAAGTGATGACCTTACCCTGCTGATAAAGCCAGGCTACAGCCCCATGGCCAATACCAATGGCATAAGCCTGGTACTCAATATCGGTAAGACTCACGCAAAATAATTATCTTCAACTTTATATTGTTTAAAAACACTTTTACCGAAAATGAAAATTGCATTGATAGGCTATGGCAAAATGGGCAAAGCTATTGAAGAGATCGCTTTACAAAGAGGCCATACCACCGATTTAAAAATTGATATTAATACTATTGATAGCTTTACCGCAGCAAATTTACAGCAGTGTGATGTAGCTATAGAATTTACCGGCCCACATAGCGCTGTAGAAAATATTTCCAAATGCCTTGATGCCGGCATACCTGTTGTAAGCGGCAGCACCGGTTGGTTAGAGCAATGGCAAATAATAAAAGACAAATGCGAAACATTAAACGGTGCATTATTATACGCCAGCAATTTTAGTGTGGGTGTAAATCTTTTTTTTGAACTGAATAAAAAGTTAGCCCAACTGATGAGCAACCATGAGGAATATGCCATTACCATGGAAGAGATCCATCATACACAAAAAAAAGATGCGCCAAGTGGTACCGCCATCACACTTGCCGAACAGGTGTTAGAAAATATTCCACGCAAAAAAAAGTGGCTTAACGAAGCGGCGAAATATCCTAACGAACTTTCCATCATCAGCAAAAGAATTGACCCGGCGCCCGGCACCCATTCTATAAAATACAGTTCGGAAATTGATGATATAGAAATTATACACACCGCACACAACCGTACCGGTTTTGCTACCGGTGCTGTATTAGCTGCAGAATTTTTAGCCGGTAAAAAAGGCATTTATACAATGAAGGATGTTTTAAATATCTAACCTTAATGAAAAAACGAACTGCTTTATTTCTTTTTTTATGCTGCATGATTATTTCAACTGCTTTTTCGCAAAGTGTAAGTGAATTATACCAGCAACTTTCAAAAGCAAAAACTCCTGTAGCCACAATTGATATTTACAACCGCATTGCCTACCAGTTAAGGGCAATTGATCCTGATAGTGCAATAAAGGAAGCCAACCGCAGTCTTCAATTAGCCAAAGAAAATAATTACGAAAATGGCGAAGGCACAGCATTGCTATGTCTTTCTTACGCCAATATAGCAAAAGCAAAATACGAGCTCAGTAACGATTATGCCAAAAAAGCAAAAGTGATTGCTGAAAATAAAAAAAATGATTCGCTGTTAGCATACAGCCTGGTAGCTATTGGTGTATACAACTATAACACCAGCAACTATGATAATGCCATTGATGCCGGATTAAAAGCAGTGAAAATTTTTGAAGCTAAGCAAATGGCGTCTGGTGTTATTAAAAGTAAAGTAATGATGAGCCAGGTGTACCAGTTAAAAAATGACCTGCCCCGTGCCGAAAAATTATTGCAGGAAACATTGCCTGATATAGATGAAATAAATGAGCCCAAGGTAAAGGTAAATGTGTTACATACCCTGGCAAATATTTATGGGATGCAGGAAAAATATAAGGAGGCTTTAGCAATAGATAAGCAAGGTATTGACTTATGCAGCACTGCCGACATGCGCATGTTTCAATCGGAATTTTTTGATAATATGGCTAACTGTTACATGTACAGCCAGCGTTATGATGAAGCCAAAGAATATTTTTTAAAATCATTATTGATCGATTCTTCATTTGATAATAAAAAACAAATGGCCGATACCTGGCTTAACCTGGGTAATCTTTCTTTGCTGCAAAAAAAATATAGTGATGCAAAAAACAACCTGCTGCATGCAGTGGCACTGGCCGATAGCAGCGGTTACAGGCAAGGTAAATACCAGGCATTATTTCTTTTGAGCGATGCTTATAAACAAAGCAATGACCCTACCGCTGCAATGAATACATTAAACAGTGCTTATAGTTTAAAAGACAGTATTATAAATGAACAAACGGAAAATAAAATTGCAGAGCTTGAAACTGTGTATCAATCAGAAAAAAAAGAAGCCCAATTAAAACTACAGCAGGCCGAGCTTATTAAAAAGAATTTTCTGCTTTGGGGAGCTGCGGCAGGGCTGGTATTATTACTTTTATCCGGCTTTACATTTTACAGAAAAAGACAGGCGCAAAATAAACTGCAATTACAGGCCGAAGTAATGAAGCAGCAGGACATGGCTACCAAGGCCGTAATTGTAGCCGAAGAGAATGAACGTAAAAGAATTGCTGCCGACCTGCATGATGGCGTGGGCCAGATGATGAGTGCCGCCAAAATGAATTTATCTGCATTTGAAAATGATATCCCGTTTAAGGACGATCAGCAGAAAAATTCTTTTGAAAAAATAATCAGCCTGGTAGATGAAAGTTGTAAAGAGATAAGAAGTGTTAGTCACCAGATGATGCCTAATGCCTTATTAAAAAGCGGGCTGGCAAGTGCTGTAAAAGAATTTATTGACAAAATTGACA
This sequence comes from Ferruginibacter sp. SUN106, assembly GCF_050611765.1. Lineage (NCBI taxonomy): Bacteria > Pseudomonadati > Bacteroidota > Chitinophagia > Chitinophagales > Chitinophagaceae > Ferruginibacter > Ferruginibacter sp. SUN106. The sequence goes on along the minus strand of NZ_JBODJC010000001.1, from coordinate 1,279,520 downwards.
GCCGCATATTAAAAATAAATCTATATACCGAAGGCCTTAACGAAAGGCTGGATGGCAATGTAGAAACTGTTTTATACCGGGTAATACAGGAATGTGTAAATAATGTGATTAAACATTCCGGTGCTAATTCATTGGACATTTCATTGATAAAAGATGCCGACGGTATTGCTGCAACCATTGAAGATAATGGCAAAGGTTTTAATAGTAAGGATAAAGAAAAATTTGAAGGCATCGGATTAAAAAATATCAGCAGCAGGATCGGCTTTTTAAAAGGCACGGTGGATTTTGACAGTTCGCCGGGTAATGGAACGCTGGTAGCCATACATGTACCCCTTGTTTAATTGGTATTTTTATTTATCTTACCTGCAAATAATAAACCCACCTGCTTATATTGAAAAACCAAAAAATAGCTTTAGCGATTGTTGATGATCACCAGATAGTAATTGACGGATTAAAGTCGTTATTATTGGGATACGATCAGTTTAAAGTGGTATTGGAATGTACCCAGCCTATGCAAATGCTGCAATTGCTGGAACAAACAAAAGTAGATATTGTTTTAACCGATGTAATGATGCCGGGCTTAAATGGCGCCGATCTTTCCAAAGCTATTCACAACAAATTTCCTGAAATAAAAATACTGGCTTTAAGCATGAGCGGCCAGGGCGACCTGGTAAACCAGATGATTGATGATGCTGATATTGCGGGGTATGTGCTGAAAAATATTGGTAAAAAAGAATTGATACAGGCGCTGGAAAAAATTTCGGCAGGGGGCATTTATTTCAGCGACGAAGTATTGCAGGAGATGACCAAGGCGAGTGAATTGAAAAAAGAATCAGACGAAGCACATCTTACTGCAAGAGAAATTGAGATCATTAAACTGATTGAAAAAGAATTCAATAATAAGCAAATTGCCGAAAGCCTTTTTTTAAGTGAACGAACTGTAGAGACACATCGCAAAAATATTTTCAGAAAAACAAAAACATCCGGCGTAATTGGATTGATCAAATATGCTTACGAACACAAATTAATTTAATGATAATCTTGTATAATTGATAAAAATAAAAGCTGCAGGATCTGCAGCTTTTATTTTATGTTATGTTCTTATAAAAATATTTAAAACCTGTAAGCTAATCTTACACCAACAGAACCTAAACCGGAACCATTTATTGAATAGCCATCATATTTAAGACTTGCATCAACAGCTTTACCCGATTTAGTATCGAATTCATAACCCAGCATTGGTGTATACGCTAAAGCTGTTCCTCCCCCGTTATTAAAAAATCCTGCACCTAATTGTGCAGCACCATAAAAACCTTGGGAAAGAAAGTATTTGATACCTGCCTTAAGTGGAATAATACCAGCTGCTTTAAATTTTATTCCAGACCCTGCAGATTTGCCTGCATAAGACAGGTAACCGGTGGTAAGTGTAAAATTGGTTGAAGTGGCAATATTAAAATCGCCCTGAATAGTAGCGCCAACGCCTACAGAATGAGTATTGCTAAAATTTCCAACGGCAAAACCGATTTCCGGCCCAACACTAAATCCAAATTTTCTGTCACTTTCTTTTTGAGCAAAAGCTCCTGTACAAATTGCTGTAATTGCTACAGCTAAAAAAATCTTTTTCATAATACGTTTTGTTTTAAGGAACAAAATTAGGCTGTTACAACTAATCATAAAATTTTGTTTGCAAAGGATACGTTAAACTCTGTTGATAAAATAACTACAGGTTTTCCAGCATATCCTTAACCATTAACGGCAGGTCATAATCTTCTTTCCATCCCCAGTCTTTTCTTGCCACTGAATCATCAATGCTTTGCGGCCAGCTGTTAGCGATAGCCTGTCGATAATCCGGCTTATAGCTGATTTCAAATTCAGGTATATGTTTTTTTATTTCGGCAGCAATTTCTTTTGGAGAAAAACTCATACCGGATAAATTATACGAAGTGCGTACATTGATTTTTTCTGCTGGTGCTTCCATCAACTCTATCGTAGCTTTTATAGCATCGGGCATATACATCATGGGCAGGTAAGTATCTTCGTTTAAAAAACATTCATACTTTTTTTCTTCCAGTGCCTCATGAAAAATTTCCACTGCATAATCGGTAGTGCCCCCACCCGGAGCAGATTTGTAAGAAATTAAACCGGGATAGCGCATACTTCTTACATCTACACCAAAACGTTGATAATAATAATTGCACCAGAATTCGCCGGCGTATTTACTGATGCCATATACTGTGGTAGGTTCAATAATAGTTTGCTGCGGACAATTTTGTTTGGGAGATGTTGGGCCAAATACAGCAATACTGCTGGGCCAGTATACTTTAGTTAATTTTTCTTCCCTGGCAATATCCAGTACGTTTAACAAGCTCTGCATATTCAGGCTCCACGCAAGATTGGGATTTTTTTCACCCGTGGCAGAAAGTATCGCTGCCAGCAAATAGATCTGCGTAATATTCTGCCGTATCACCTGCACATGCAGCATTTCTTTATTCATCACATCCAGGCTTACGTATGGGCCCGTACCTTCCAACAAAGGGTTTTGCTCTCTTAAATCGCTGGCCACCACATTGGCGTTGCCATAAATTTTACGCAATGCAAGTGTAAGCTCCACGCCTATCTGGCCGCTGGCGCCAATTACTAATATTTTTTCTTTTACCATTTTGATTTTTTTACTTTTTTTATTTGCCGGAAGCAGGAGCTTCCGGATACAAATGTAAGGGGTTAAAGTATTTCTGCCACGGGCTAAGTGGATTATGGGAATGGCTCAATGGGGGTTGCTATGCTGCTGATAATATTTTCTCTTTGAAGTAAACATTATAAAACAATAAAAAACATAATTATGAGTACTATTAAAAAAGGCAATACGGTAATTACCAGCGGCCGGGTAAAACTACAGCCGGAATCTGCTTCCTTTACAAAACAATGTTTTATAAGCACCCCTTTTTTATTTAAGGAAAGGCCTGTGGTTATTGTAACCGTATCTACAGAAGAAACAAGTACCGCTTACGTTACTTACGGTGTTGAAAACGACCCTAATGCAGTTAATGAAACAAGATTTAAAATATCTGCCAGCAATAATACTGTAAGAGACGAAACAGCAGGTTGCTATTGGTGCGATTGGATTATAATGGGTGAAATAACAGAAGAAAAAATTATTCCTTAGAATAAATTTTCAACACTAAAATTAAAACACCCGCTGTAAAAACACATCCACTCTTAAAGTAAATATTTAACCGATTATTATAAATAACTAAAAAAAATAACAATGGCATACAAAGCATATTTCAGTTTAGACAGTGTAAAAGTAATACGTAGCGATGGTGAAGATGGCGAATACAGTTTCAGGCTGTATTATGAAAATAACCTTTACTCAATTATTAACACCCCTGAAAACGTAGCAGATGGAAGTATTTGGCGTGGCGCATTTGTTGCTTATCAGACAAAGCCCCTTGCGCTTACCGACAAATTTAAATTGAAACTTGAATCTATTGAATATGATGGAGGATTAAGATTTGGAAACGGCTATGCAATGACTGAAAAAGAATTTGATATTAATAGTAAGGGCATACATACTATCTATATGAAAGATAATGATGAAAATGAAATTGAATTCAGGGTTGCAATTTCCATAAATGTTGACTCAGCATTTGGAGATATAGTGACTACACAAAACACCGAGAATAATTTAATAGGTGCAATGATTTATGAAGACTGGCATTACAATAAAGAATCGGATAGTACTTTACCCCTTTTTGCAAAAGCAAGGTCGCAACACCTGGCTGCAGGCGAATACGACCTTCCGTATGAACCCGATATAAGAACAGGCGGCCGCTGGGGTTCATTTGGCAAAGTATTGGGTGTAAGGCCTGATACCATCAGTTCGTTAAAAATTGGAAATGGTTATTATGTTGAACTATTTGACATGGTTGGAAGAACCGGCAATTCAATAACCTTATCCGAAAACACACCTGAAATACCTGCTTCTTGGAATGATAAAGCTAAATCTATTATTGTTACCTTAAGGCAACAGCCACGTTAGTAAATTATATAATAAACCTGATTTAATCTTAACAAATAAAGAAGATGAAAAAAACAATAATTATCATTGTAACAGTATGCATATATTCTCTTTGTACAGCGCAATACAAATACCCCTTTACCAAAACTGTTGACAGCAGCGATACCTGGCACAACGTAACTATAAAAGATTCCTACCGCTGGATGGAAGATTTAAAAAGTGACGAAACTAAAAACTGGTTTAAAGCACAGAATGATTACACCAGCAGTATCATGGATAAATTGCCCATGACAGATGAATTGTATAAAGATTTTTTAAAACTGGATTCTATACAGCCTGATAAAATTGGAAAAGTGAGACAAGTAGGCAATACCTTATTTTATTTTAACCTTAAAGTAGGTGATGCCAAACCAAAAATGTATAAACGCAATGGAGAAAGTGGTAAAGAAGAATTATTGGCGGATAATACACGCTGGGGCAGTAATTATATGTTCAGTGATTACGAAATAGACCCTTACGAAAAATTTATTGCCATTACTGCAGGTGAGGGCGGCAAAGAAATAACGGCCGTTACAAAATTCTACAATATTACTACAGGCAAATTTTTGATTGATAGTTTGCCTGGCAGGTATGCAGGTTATGCCCCCGGTGAAGGCAACGTGTATTACATGCAGCAACCCACCTGGGATGTTCATGCAATGGTTGAGGATAAAGACAGGGTATACAAGGTGCACAAACTTGGTACCGACACTTTACAGGATGAGATTTTTCTTTCTTATAAATTAAACCCTGAATTATATTCGATGGACAACACCATGCAACTATCCCCTGCCTGGTTAGATAAGGATTGTAATTATGAATGTGTATTTGCTTCCAGCGTATCGCCGTATCCCGATATTTATTATCGTAAAATAAACAGCGGCGCTCCATGGAAAAAGGTCATCAGCATACAAGATGAGATCACCACTGTAAATGCCAGCGGCAATAAGCTTTTTATGGTGAGTAAAAAAAATGCGCCCAATGGCAAAATACTTTTTATGGATATGGCCAATCCTGATGTAGCAAAAGCAAAATTAATAGCTCCGGAAAAAGATATTCCACTAGAAATGGGCAATGGCTTAACTCAATCAAAAAACTTCCTGATTGTTCCTTATATGAAAAATGGTGTACAGTTATTTCATTATACTGTGGATATGCGTACTAACAAATTTTCGAAAATACCTTTCGTTGAAAATACAAACCTGTTGTATATAACACCGTTCAATAAACGCAATGATGATGTGCACCTTGTACGTAGCGGATGGACAACACCCATTACCTTTTCTTATAGTAACCTGGATAAGCCATTTGCAAAAGAAAAAATATTTTCCTTTCGTACTAACCCAAAATTTCCATACACAGATGAAGTGGTGGTGGATGAAATAGAGATTGCCGGTCATGATGGTGTACTGGTACCTGTTTCGGTAATTCATAAAAAAGATGTGAAACTGAATGGAGAAAATACGGCTTATGTGTACAGCTATGGCGCTTATGGTATCAGCTCCAGTGCAGGGTTTAATCCTGACTTTCTTTTGCTGGCTCATAAAGGTATTGTAATTGCGGTTGCCCATGTACGTGGTGGTGGTGAAAAAGGAGAAAACTGGCACCTTAGCGGTTATAAACAAAGCAAGCCAAATACCTGGAAAGATTTAAACAGCACCGCAGAATACCTTATAAGCAAAGGATACACATCACCTGCTCACCTTGCCTGCGAAGGCGGAAGTGCAGGAGGTATTTTAATTGGCAGAGCTATTACCGAACGACCCGATTTATGGGCATGCGCTATTCCTCAGGTAGGCTGCCTGAGTATGGTGAGGCAGGAATTTGCGCCCAATGGCCCGGTTAACACACCGGAATTTGGCACCGTCAAAAACATCAACGAATTTTTTGCACTGATGGAAATGGATGCTACATTGCATGTACAGGCAGGAACAAAATACCCGGCCATGCTGATCACTACCGGATGGAACGATCCCCGTGTAATAAGCTGGCAACCGGCAAAATTTGCTGCAGCAGTTCAACAGGCAAATACTTCGGATAAACCCATTTTATTACAGGTAGATTATAATGCAGGACATGGAGACAGCGAAGATAAATTTGCAGCATTTAGAAAAGAAGCAAAGAAATGGGCCTTTATATTAGAACAAACAGGCTACATAAAATAATAAATCCTTTTCTAAAACAAAAAATTACTATTACAAATGAAAAAGATTTTACTGTTGTTAATAACAATTGCATGTAGCCATTACAATATTTTTTGCCAAACCAAACCTGAATTACCACTTGACTTTTTTGATGGTTTCAGTTATACTTTACCTGCAGATTTTAATTACAACGATTCGGAACAACTGAATACTGTAGTTAAAAAAATGGCTGCCGAATTATTAAAATGGCAAATTACTGCCGGGGATAAGTATACTATTTCAGACAGTACCCAACTGTATTTTTTTCTTGATGCTACAGCTGCCCTTAACTCTTTTTTTGGCAACAACCAGCAGGCTATTGATGCAATTATTAAAGCCCGGTCATTAAGGCCTACTCCAGTCTATTCAATTCCCTTCCGGCTAAGCACCATTGCATACAGCAATGCTTGTCTTTTGCATGCAGATGATGGAAGCGCAGCATTTAAAGAGGTGTTTTTAAAATCTTTGAAAGAACAGTATAACAGCCTTAATCCCGATTTTAAAAACGATATCATTAATCAGCAGAAAGGAAGTTTTACTTTAACTGCTGCACCGATTGCCTGGAAAAATCTTACCCGTATACTGGATCAATCTATAAAAAGTACCAATGGCAAAATGAATTATAGCACTGCTTATACAACGGTTACTCAGTTTCAATCGTATTACCGCCTTAAAAATTATCAGCCCGTATTTGAACAGGCACTATACGCCATTTCTTCGGCAAGGGTAAAAGAAGAAACCATAGCAATACCCATGAGAGATGGCATAAAACTAAATGCCTACCTGTATAAAAATGAAGTAAATACGGAACAGTTGCCTGCAATTATTTCGTTAAGCCCATATCCATCTGGCAACGAAGCCCGGAATGGAAATGTATTTGCCACTAACGGTTATGTATACGTGTATGTAGATACCCGTGGCCGCAGGGCAAGCGAAGGCATATTTATGCCTTACGAACACGATGCAAAAGATTATTATGATATTATTGACTGGGTAAGTAAACAACCCTGGTGCAATGGCAAAGTTGCCACTACCGGAGGCTCTTACCTTGGCTTCGACCAATGGCAGACCATAAGAAAACAATATAAACACCCGGCATTAAAAGCTATTAACCCTATGGTTTCTGTGGGCTTTGGTGTTGATTTCCCCCGCAGGGGCAACCAGTTTTATCCTTACATTTTACAATGGGCAACATTTGTAAGTGGTAAAGAATTAAACCAGGCATTATTCGACGACTGGCAATTCTGGAACGATAAAAATTACGAATTATACAAAAACAGAATTCCTTTTGCTAAATTAGATTCTGTAATTGGCATGCCCAATCCTGTTTTTCAAAAATGGCTCAGCCATCCTGATTTTGATAGTTACTGGCAAAACATACTGCCTGCAAAAAAAGATTACGAAGCTATTGATATTCCTATTCTTTCAATCACAGGTTATTATGATGCTGACCAGGTTGGTGCCTTGTACTACTATAACCAGCATCAAAAATATGGGTCTGCAAAAGCAAAAGATAACCATTACTTATTAATTGGCCCTTACGATCATGGTGGTGCCCAATGGCAGCCTGGCAATATTCAAGGTGGGGTTGATATAGAGAAAGAAGCGCAGGTGCCTATTTATAAATATGTGATCTGGTGGTTTGACTGGGTGTTGAAAGGAAAAACAAAACCTGCATTTCTTAAAGATAAGATTACCTATTTTGAAACTGGCAATAACACCTGGAAAGGAACTTCGGCCTTAAAAAAAATAACCACCGATTCGCTTGAGTTATTTCTCTCACCGGCAATTGTACCCAATGCAAAACGTAAAGATTTGCACCTGCTGGATGATAAAAAACCTGTTGGCACTAACACCATAAAATACAAACATGATATTGCAATGGCATTAGATTCTGCGTTTCTTTTTTCGCCTTCAAAACCTTATGATGATTCACTTTACATGACTTCTCCTTACAACCTGGTTTTTGAAAGCCGGCCATTGGAACAAGACATTGTAATAACTGATAAAATAATCAGCCGGATTTATGCAACACTAAATGTACCTGACGCAGATTTTGAAATGGCGGTAGAGGAGGTTGCTGCTGATGGTAAAGACAGAAGTCTGGCCTCTGGAATAATAAGAGTACGCTACAGAAATGGTGACGAAAAACCTCAATTAGCAAAACCTGGCGAAATAGTGGTATTGAATTTTGATGACATTTTTTTGTACATCAAAAAAGTAAGTAAAGGCAGCAAACTGAGATTCATATTTCAAAGCAGCAACAACCCATGGGCAGAAAAAAATTTTGGTTTTGGAGGCGAAGTAAGTAAAGAAACAACCACAAACCCAAGAATAATTGAAGCTACTATACTGATGGGAAATAAGTTTGCCAGTAAGATAGTGGTACCTTATACAACCAACTAGCTTTTAAAGCACAAAAAATATATTTTTAAGAATGAGAAGTAAGATCCTGATAACAATTGTATTGCTTATTTATTTATCCGGATTTTGCTTTTCACAAAACCTTTACTTCCAATCCTATTCCTCCACACAGGGCCTTTCGCAAAACAGTGTATACAGCATAACGCAAACAAAAGATGGCTTTATGTGGTTTGGTACGCAGGATGGTATCAACAGGTTTGACGGCAAAAATTTCACTTACATCACACCATTTATTGATGATGCGGCTTTAAAGGAAAATGGACAGGCGACGTTTTCTAAAATGATCACAGCGTTACATGCAGATAAAAAAGATTGGCTTTGGGTAGGCACTACAAATAATATTGTGATATACAATCGCTACACTGGCAAATTTATTTTGCCAGCTAATATTTATGAGGGTTTTGCAATACCAGCAGGATTATGGACACTAAAAATTACTGAAGACAGCAGCAATTGTATCTGGATACAAACAAGAAATGATGGCATTTTTTGTTACAGTAAATCACTTAAAGCCATGGTAAATTTAAAATGGCAGGGAGGTGCTCCCCAAAATATTACTACGCTAAGCAACAACGCAGGCGATATTTGGGTAAGCACTAATAAAAATATCTACAGCCACCGCAATGCCACTTTTACACCAATTAAAATACAAAAACAATTATTACAGATTAAAGAAGAAATTATAGACTTTGCCTTTATAAATAAAAACCCATGGCTTATTCTAAATACTTCCAAAATAATTATACTGCATCCTGAGGCAGGCAACACTTATGCAGCAAATTATTTTGCAACTGAATTTAAAGGCAAACATTATTTAACAGAACCCAATCTTATTCATCAAAGCGATACCAACACTGTTTGGATTGGCAGCCGCAGCGACGGACTTATAAAAATAAACTTAACAGAAAAGTCATTTGAAAACGCAGGCGCATTGGGAACTTTAAATTCATTAAAGTCGCAGTTTATTCTCAGCTTTTATACCAACCTTCAAAAAATTACCTGGATAGGATTAAGTGGTGGTGGCGTTGCAAAATATGATTTGCAAAAAATACAGTTTGGATTGTGGAGAAATGAACCTGATGCATTAAAGCTGGTGCCAGACAATATGTTGCTGAGCATTTTTTCAGAAAATGATGAAGACTTTTACATGGGCACATTAACAGGCGGACTGCTACACAAAAATATAAAAACCAATAGCAGTGAATACTATCTTCCTCCTGTATTTGAATATCAAAGAGGCAATAAAAATATTTATGATATAGTTACCGGAGAGAATGACCGGCTTTGGGTAGCTACATCAGGAGGTTTGTACAGCTTTAATAAAAAAGACAAAAAATTCATCTTCTATTCTGATTCAACCGACAAGCAAACCACAGAATTATGTTCTGTGATCAAATTAAAAGATAAAAATAAATTACTCGTAGGTGGTTATAAAGGCGGACTAAATATCTTTAATATAGAAAATCACAAATGGGAAAAATGTAACGATAAGGATAAGATACTCGGTCACGACAAATATGAGTTCAGGGTCAGGTATATGAAAGAAGCAACAGGAGGTGATATATACATGTCTACCGAAGCACAATGCCTTGTAAAGTATAACTACATTAGTGGTGTATTTACTTTTTTTCCGCAGCTTGAAAAACTATCGGGCACTTCCAGGTATTTTTATTTAGACAGTCCTTATATATGGATTGCTACAGACGATGGTTTGATTCAAGCTTCGGCAGCTACAATGCAAATCATAAAATCGTGGAATACAGATAATGGCCTTGCTAACAATTATATTTACGCCGTAGTAAAAGACAATTATAACCACATTTGGGTAAGTTCAAACGCTGGTCTTACAATGATTGATTACAAGGCCGGCATTTGCAAAAACTTTACAGAAGATGACGGACTGCAGGGAATGGAATTCAATACGGCTTCGTGCTTTAAAGATAAATCGGGAAAAATATGGTTCGGTGGAATTAACGGGCTCAATATGATAAACCCTGAATCTTCTGCACCTAACAGCTTTTCTCCTGCCCCGCTCATTACCAATATCAATGTGATGAATATCCCATTACAATCAGATACTGCTTTTCCCTATCTTCGTAATATCTCGTTACCTTATTCTAAAAATTTCATCAGTTTCGAATTTCAATCACCCAATTTTTCTCAAAGCGAAAATATAATTTACGAATACTGGTTGAGTGGTGTAGATACAGGCTGGGTAAAAAATGGCACCAGGAATTTTATCAGCTACACGCAATTAAAACCGGGCCATTATACTTTCAGGGTGAGAAGTGCCAATACAAATTATGTATGGAGCAAAAATGCTGCAGCAATAAATATCACCATTGTGCCACCATGGTATCAAACATGGTGGTTTTATCTTTTATCGGCTATCGTAATCGCAACTGTTATTTTTCTATTACTCAGGCAAAGATTTAAAAGTATACGCTATAAAGCTGAGGCCAAACAAAAAATAATAGAAACAGAAATGGCTGCATTAAAAGCACAGATGAATCCGCACTTTATGTTTAACTGCATTAATAGTATTGATGCTTTTATTCACAGTAACGATAAATATAATGCCACACTATACCTTAATAAATTTGCAAAACTACTTCGCAATATTTTAGACAGCAGTAAAGAAAATACTGTACCCGTTACCAAGGATATTGAAACATTAAAATTATACATTGAACTGGAAGAATTGCGGAATGAAAATAAATTTAAGACAACACTTACTTTTGATGAAGAAATTTTGAATAACGATTATAAAGTGCCGCCGCTTATAATACAACCTTTTGTAGAAAATGCCATTTTACACGGCATAAAAAACAAATACGAGAATGACGGTATCCTCACTGTTGATATAAAAAGAGTAAACGATACAATACAATACACCGTTACCGATAATGGTGTGGGAAGAAATGCAGCCGGAAAAATTATGCAGAATAAAGAATCGCACTATGGCATGCAAATGAGTTACGACAGAATAAAATTATTTAACAAAGAAGAGACTGCTTCTGTACAGGTAATTGACCTGTACAATAATGAAAAAGCAACCGGTACAAAAGTGATTGTCAACTTAAATATTATCTGAAATGATCAATGCTATAATTATTGACGACGAGGCTAAAGGAAGATTAGCATTAAGAGAAAAATTACTGGCTTATTGCCCTCAGATAAAAATTATGGCTGAAGCGGCCAACGGCCAGGAAGCTTTACTGCTGATACAACATTATAAACCGCAATTAATTTTTTTAGATATTGAGATGCCGAGAATGAATGGCTTTGAAATGCTGAACGAATTAACCGAAAAAAATTTCCACATCATTTTTACCACTGCCTATGACCAATATGCAATCAGGGCCATTAAATATGCGGCTTTTGATTATTTATTAAAGCCCATTGATATTGAAGAATTGAAAACAGCGGTAGAAAAATTAAACAACACCGAAAATAAAGAAACTAAAAAACAGGTGGAACTGCTGCAACAGAATATGCAGCTTCCCAAAAAACAATTGCATAAACTGGCTATACCCACTTTAGAGGGTTTATTGTTTTATGATATCAACGACATTATACATTTGGAAGCCAACAGTAACTATACTTACATCCACCTCATCAACAAAACAAAAATCACTGCATCTAAAACCTTAAAAGAATTTGAAGATTTATTGCCGGCAGATATTTTTTTTCGTACCCATCACTCCCACCTCATTAACCTGAATTATATTAAACGCTACATTAAAGGTGATGGTGGACAGATAGAATTACAAAACGGTACTTATGTAGATGTTTCCAGGAGAAAAAAAGATGAATTTCTTAAAGCCATTGGCTATTAGTTTGGGGAACACGGATTATTTATCGCACCTTGTGCAATAAATGAATGATCCGGTTTATTCTGCTTTGCAGCATAAAAAATCCGTGTTCATCCGCTCAACCCGTCCCATCCGTGTGCAAATCTTATATTTGCACTATGGAAAAATATTTAGGAGAACTTTTCAGCAAACAACAGTACGATAAAAACAATTTCTTTCTTATTGCAGGCCCCTGTGTGGTGGAGAGTGAAGACCTGATAAATGAAGTAGCAGAAAAAGTGAGCGGTATTTGCAAAAGACTAGGTATTCCTTACATCTTTAAATCGTCTTACAAAAAAGCCAACCGCACCAGCGCCAACTCTTTTACCGGTATTGGCGATGAAGAAGCTTTGCAACTGGTAAAAAAACTGGGCGAAAAATTTCAGCTGCCTACAACATCAGACATACATACTGCAGGCGAAGCAGCTATGGCGGCTAACTATGTAGATATTTTACAGATCCCTGCTTTTTTGTGCAGGCAAACAGATCTGTTGATTGCAGCAGGAGAAACCGGCAAAATTGTAAATGTAAAAAAAGGGCAGTTTTTAAATGGCCCATCGATGAAGTTTGCAGTAGAAAAAATAAATAATACCGGCAATACAAAAGTAGGGTTGATAGAAAGGGGCAATACTTTTGGCTACCAGGATCTGGTGGTTGACTACCGCAATATTACCTGGATGAAAGAAATTAAAGTGCCCGTAATTATGGATTGCACGCATTCGCTGCAACAGCCTAATCAAAGTGGCGGTGTAACCGGTGGCAATCCCGAATTAATTGAGACTATTGCCAAAGCAGCTATTGCAACCGGCGCTGATGGTTTGTTTATTGAAACCCACCCCAACCCTGCCGTTGCTAAAAGCGATGGTGCCAATATGCTGAAATTAGACCTGTTGGAACCTTTACTGGAAAAACTGGTAAAACTCAGGCAGGCTGTACTTTAAATAAAAAAACCTCTGGAAAACCAAAGGCTCAATAATATAGGATGGATAACTGCTGTATAACAGGAATTGCAAACCAGCTACTTAAGTTATTCAGATCTTAAAACGGGGCTTTCGTTACGTATTACAAAAATAATGCTACAATTTGCATTAGTTTGTGTAAATCCGACACGATGATGACCGCAAAAGGCATAAAAACTAATTCTAATACTTAGATTTCGCTGGGCAAACTGTTGAATTCTTTTTTATACGCAATGGTAAAATTGCTAAGGTTTTTAAAACCCAATGCCATGCCGGCTTCTTTTACAGAGTACTTTTTTGAACGTAATAACTGCCTTGCCTTAAGCATGCGGTTTTTTTGGTAATACTCGTAAAGGTTTAAGCCGTACACCGTTTTAAACAAATTTTTCAGTTTGGTTTCACTCATCATTGCGGTACGTGCAAGCACCGGTATGGTAGGCGGCGGCGCAGAAAGATTACTCACCAATATAGATTCCACTTTCATCATCTGCTTTATGGAGACGTCGTTAATTAAATTTTTAGTGGTGTTATGGTGCCCCAGTTTACTGTACAGGCTTCTGAAAAATTTTTCCAGCAACAACATCACCCTGTTCTGCAACATTACTTTCTGCATGGGATGGCTGTCGTCAATTTCAAAAACTTCTTCCATCAATGCCCGGTATTCAAAATTCAATACTTCAAAATTAAAAGTCGCCGTTTTTAAAGACAGGTATTGTTTAAATACTTCGTCTGTTGCGCTGATGCCCGTATGAGCCTGCAACCAATCTGCTGTAAAAAAAATATTAATGCAACGGTCTTCAGTGCCTGCTGTGGCAGTATAAGAAATATCAGAAAGTGAGTTGGTTAAAAAAGCGCCCGAATGAATTTCTTCATCTTCATATAACTGGTCCTCATCAATACGTAAGCTTAATTTTTTTAAATTTTTTACTTCATCAAAGCGCAAGGTATAAGATTCGTCAACTGCAGGATGCCGGAAAAAAGATACATCTTCATTTATCACACATTCATTAATTAATACCTGCAGGCCATTGGCAAGCTCGGCCACTTTTATATAACCATTTCCTAAAGAAGAGGGTAAAAACAGGGTATTATTCACCATGGGTACGCCGGCAAATTTAGCCAGGTCACGCAGGTAATCGGTATGGTTACAATATTGATATGAAAATTTAAACAAGGCTGTATTGATGATTATGGCAGTATAAAATTACGCATTCTCTTCAAGACTATTTTCGGGAGCTTTATTAAATTGTTTTTTAAATGCCAGTGTAAAATTAGCCACATTGGTATACCCCACAGCTTGTGCCGCTTGCTTAACGGAATATTTTCCGGTGAGCAATAATTCATTGGCTTTTTGCAGGCGTTGCTTTTGATAATAAGAATAAATACTGTCGCCGTACATGCTTTTAAAACTTTTCTTCAGCTTGGTACTGCTCATCGAAATCAGTTTTGAAAACTCATCAATAGTAGGTGGCAGTTTGCTAAAATCATTTACCAGTTCATGTTCTACTTTTATCAAACCGTTGATCACTTCAGAAGAAAGATTAAACTTCCCTTCCAGTAAATTGGTTTTACTATAAAGGCGGGTAAAAAAACGTTCTATCAATAAGGTTACCCTGTTCTGCAAAAAAATATTTTGTAAAGGATCGTCTTTTTGCACTGTCCATAATTCATCCATCAGCCTCAGGTATTCTGCATCCAGTTGCTCAATATCAAAACTTTCTGTTTTAAGAGAGAGGTAACGCTGCAACACATCGTCATTGGCATCCATATCCATATATTTCTTCAACCACTTTTCATTAAATAATACTTTTACAGATTTAATGTGCAGGTTCGCCGGCAGCTCTTCGGTATTCACAAAAATATTACTGGTAAGCCTGGCAACAGAGTGGCGGGTATTTGATTTTTGCAATTGCTCATCATCCACTTTTAATGTGGCGGTATCTTTTATAAACACATCATCGAAGTGCAGAATAAAATACCTGTTGTCGGATCGCTCCCTTATGGTGATCATCCGTTCATTAAAACAAGCATCTACCAATAACACCTGCAACTCATCAAATAAACTGATGGTTTTTATAACGCCCTCTCCTGACGGAGCTGATAATGTTAAAAAGTCCTGCTGTTGATAAGGGATTTGCAATGCGGTTGAAAGATCCTGCAGTAATTGCCTGTAATTAATATGATTGATATTGAGCACAATCATTGAAGAAATGATTATAAGGTTAAAGGGCAGATTAAAAATTTTATTACAGATAGCGCAATGGGTTCCTCCTGGCGTTAAGGATATACCTTTTTATGTTCATCCAGAATGCAACAAAAAAGTAAACAACTACCGGCGACCCCATGGTAAGAAAAGAGATGTAGATAAAATATTTACGAATTGTTGAAGTTGCAATGCCCATTTTTTCGCCAATGGCGGTACATACACCAAACACATGCCATTCAATAAAGTACCTGAACCTGTTCATACTGCTAATTTAAGCACATTTTTTTCTATAAACAAGCACTTTAAATAGTGGCTGAGTTTCAGTAAATTTGCAAAACATACGATTTTTAGTGCTGCAGGCTCATTTAATGCAGCAAAAAGCCTTCGTAACGCCGATCATAAATCTAAAATCATAAATCTAAAATTTAAAATTGTACTATGGCTTTCGACATTGAAATGATTAAAAAAGTGTACGCCAGTTTTGCAACCAGAATTGATGCAGCACGAAAAGCAACAGGTAAACCCTTGACATTAACTGAAAAAATTCTCTATGCCCATCTTACCGAAGGCAGTGCCAGCAAGGCTTACGCAAGAGGAAAGGATTATGTGGATTTTGCCCCGGACCGTGTGGCCATGCAGGATGCCACCGCACAGATGGCTTTATTGCAGTTTATGCAAAGCGGACGTACCAAGGTTGCCGTGCCCAGCACCGCACATTGCGATCATTTGATTGAAGCCAAGGTAAACAGCAAAACAGATTTAAGCAGGGCTGTAACAGAAAGCAGTGAAGTATTTGATTTTTTAGCCAGTGTGAGTAATAAATACGGTATTGGTTTCTGGAAACCCGGTGCCGGCATCATTCACCAGGTGGTATTGGAAAATTATGCTTTTCCCGGTGGTATGATGATTGGTACAGATAGCCATACCGTAAATGCAGGTGGCCTGGGTATGATTGCTATTGGTGTGGGTGGTGCAGATGCCTGCGATGTAATGGCAGGTTTGCCATGGGAATTGAAAATGCCGAAACTGATCGGTGTAAAATTAACCGGCAAATTAAATGGCTGGACGGCTCCTAAAGATGTTATTTTAAAAGTGGCCGGCATTCTTACCGTAAAAGGTGGAACCGGCGCTGTGGTGGAATATTTTGGTGAAGGCGCTACCAGTATGAGTTGTACAGGTAAAGGCACCATTTGTAATATGGGAGCCGAAATTGGTGCCACCACTTCTACTTTTGGTTATGATGAAAGCATGAGCCGCTATTTAAAAGCTACCGGCCGTGAGGAAATTGCTGCTGCTGCTGATGCTATAGCGGCACATTTAACCGGAGATCCTGAAGTGTATGCTAATCCTGAAGCTTATTTTGACCAGGTAATTGAAATTGACCTGACTACTTTAGAACCACATTTGAACGGGCCATTCACTCCCGATTTAGCTACGCCTATTTCTCAGATGAAAGCAGCTGCTGCAGCTAACGGATGGCCAACAAAAATTGAAGTGGGTTTAATTGGTAGTTGTACCAATTCTTCTTACGAAGATATCAGCCGTGCAGTTAGTTTAGCACAACAGGTAACTGATAAAGGTTTAACCTTAAAAGCGGAATTTAATATTAACCCGGGCAGCGAACAGATCCGTTATACTATTGAAAGAGATGGTTTTTTAGGTGTGTTTGATAAAATTGGGGCTAACGTATTTGCCAACGCCTGCGGACCATGCATTGGTATGTGGGCAAGGGTTGGTGCAGAGAAGGCAGAAAAAAATACCATCGTACATTCTTTCAACAGGAATTTTGCAAAACGTGCCGATGGCAACCCTAATACTTTTGCATTTGTAGGTTCTCCTGAACTGGTAACTGCAATGGCTATTGCCGGTACTTTAGATTTTAATCCCTTAACAGATACCTTAACCAACAATAAAGGCGAACAGGTAAAACTGGACCCGCCAACCGGTAATGAGTTACCGCCAAAAGGTTTTGCTGTAGAAGATGCCGGTTACCAAAAACCTGCAGAAGATGGCAGCAATGTTGTGGTAAAAGTAGCACCGGATAGCAAACGTTTACAATTATTAGATCCTTTTCCTGCATGGGAAGGCACTGATCTGAATGGTTTGAAGCTATTGATCAAAGCAAAGGGAAAATGTACTACGGATCATATCAGCATGGCAGGACCATGGTTAAAATTCCGTGGACACTTAGATAATATCAGCAACAACATGCTGATCGGTGCATTGAATTTCTTCAATGAAAAAACTGATAGTGTAAAAAATCAACTCACAGGTGAATACGGACCAGTACCTGCTACACAAAGAGCTTACAAAGCTGCGGGTGTGGGTACAATTGTAGTAGGTGATGAAAATTATGGAGAAGGTTCTTCACGTGAGCATGCGGCTATGGAGCCACGTCATTTAGGTGTACGTGCCGTACTGGTAAAATCTTTTGCCCGTATTCATGAAACCAATTTGAAAAAACAAGGTATGCTGGCATTAACTTTTGCCAACAAAGCCGACTACGATAAAATTTTAGAAGACGATACTATCGATATTGAAGGCTTATTAGCTTTTGAACCGAACAAATCTTTACAGGTAGTATTGAACCATGCCGATGGCAGCAACGAAACCATACAGGTAAACCATACTTACAATCAGCAACAGATTGAATGGTTTAAAGCCGGTGGTGCGCTGAATATTATCAGGAGAGAATTTGCAGCGAATAATTAAGTTGCTCAAATAAACATTTTGGAATCCCGGCTTTTAAAGGCCGGGATTTTTTATGGGTGGGTCACTCCTTAAAGAGTGGCTCACCCATAAAAAATCCCATTACACGAACGGGGTGAGCCACCCTTTTGGAGTGACCCACCCTGGCAGCATTTTGATTGAGCAAGTGAAGTAATTTAATGGTATACAAATTATATATTTTCTTAGATTGCATTTACGAAGCAATAAATACAAAATGTATAAGATCAAAATATGGATGGTCAATACTAATGCATTTACCTGCATTGCAATGATTAACATAAATGTGCAGTTAGCGGCAAGTTTTTATGCGACAACCCGTTATTTGTTTATCTTCATAAAACAACCCGTCTACTTTGACATTTACTATCCGATACGATGTTTTTTTTGTTATAGGGCTGACATTCCTTTTAGGGAAATTTTTACAACGATGCCTTACCAAGAAACAGAAAATTATTAATACACTTTTTCCTTATGCGTTGGTATTTGTACCACTTTCAGTTATTTATGCTTTTGTTATTAACGATCTGCCATTAAGTGGTTTTTCAGTTGACCCGGTTTATGACTCACCAGGTTCGACAAGTTTAGGGCCTCAAAGTATTAACCGAGAAGGATTAAATGCGATGATAATAGTTATAATTAGTGTGGTAATAAACTTGTTCGTTTGGTTATATGCTCTATTTATAATCATACAACAACTGCTAAAAAACAGAAACTTAATTGCATCCAAATAATAGGCGATGCCACTAACAAAAGTGCGACTTAAATTAAAATTAATGAAGAACTTTTTCACTTATAAAATATCGAAATTTATTCCCGGCATTTTTAAATTTCTTATCGCGTCATTAACTTTTACGGTTCTTTTATCGGGATGCACACAGCCAAAAAACAGTAAGTTTAACTCAAAAGAATGGAAAGCCAATGAGAATGCAAGATTTAAAATGTTAGACGACATTGTTAATAACAAAATATTCATTGGAAAATCAAAAAAAGAGCTGCTGGAAAATTTAGGGGAGCCATTTATTAAGGAAGAGAGTTTTTATGCCGGTAAGGCAATGCAATTTAGAACATCCGAAAAAGATGGGGAATACCTACATTGGTATTTATTTGTTGAGTTAAAAAATGATACAGTGACCTACACTCAAAAAAGTCTCGATTAAACAATCAGCAAAAACAATTATGCCGAAACGGTTGCTAAAATGAACCGTGTATAAACAAATAAATTTTATCTTTTTTTACGACTTTTCTCAACGACAATCTGACTTGTGTAAAGTATTTTTTACCACCGTAAATAGCTCGTTCAATGGTTTATTACATACTCCTCTCCATCTGGCAATATCGCTCAGGCAGCCTCAGCGAGGCGGCATTTTGGTGAAAAAGTTTATTTATACAAGAACCAAAGCCTCGTCGGGGCGACATTTTCACCGAAGCCGCAAATAAAAAAATTTCGCTCCGATGGAGCCGGGAACATCACATGCTTTATCTTGTTACCAAAATGCCGCCACGATGTGGCTTTAAAACAATAGAGGCAATCCCCTCTGCTATTTTTGCCGCCACCTTTTCTATACGCCGGGTGAGCCACCCTTTTGGGGGTGACCCACCCTGGAAATCCATTAACAAAAAATTAATCTCAAAATATTTGATGTTTAAACATTAATTATGTAACTTAGCATTCTAAATCAAACAAAATGGCAACAAAAAAATGGGTTGTGGACCCTACCCACAGTGAAATACAGTTTAAGGTTAAACACTTAATGATCACTAATGTAACCGGCAGCTTCAACATTTTTACCGTAAATGCAGAAACAGACGGTGAAGATTTTACCAAAGCTACCATCAGCTTTACTGCAGACACTGCCTCTATTTCTACAGGCAACGAACAAAGAGATGCACATTTAAAAAGTGCCGATTTCTTTGATGCTGAAACTTATCCGCATTTAAAATTTGCCGCTACAAAATACGAAAACATCGACCAGGATGGTTCTTACGACCTTTATGGCGACTTAACTATAAAAGACGTAACCAAGCAAGTAAAATTAGCGGTTGAATTTGGTGGTATCGCTAAAGATCCATGGGGTAATGTAAAAGCAGGTTTTACTATCTCTGGTAAAATTAACCGTAAAGAATTTGGCCTTACCTGGAATGCAGCAACTGAAACCGGTGGTGTATTGGTAAGTGAAGAAGTAAAAATTCATGCTGAAATTCAATTGATAGAACAACAATAATACAACACGTGAGGCGTGAATGGTGAGACGTGAGTGGTACTCTGCAGATGATATAATTTGCACTACTGCTCACATCTCACTATTTACAGCTAACGACTCACCATTCACGCCTCACGACTCTTCGGGTCTTGCTTAAAAATCTCCTGCAACAGTTTGTATAATTCCGGATGCTTTTGTTCCAACAGGTCGGGCCTTTCAAAAAAATATTCTGATACCACTGCAAAAAACTCTGCTTTGTTGGTGGCACCATAAGGATTGATATCAGATTTCCCTTTTAGTATTTCCTGCATCTGCTGGTAAGTCATATCCAGCCATGGAATGCTGTACTGCTTAGCTAATAGCTGGCTTGGTATGCCGTCAGTATCTCCATCAGCTTTATCAATCAGGTGCACAAACTCATGAATGGCGGTATTATTTTTATCCGATTCATTTTTAAATCCTTGCTCCAGTGCAAATTTTGATAACAGCATTTTGCCCTCCATATAGCCTGTGCCAACCATACCTAAAATATTTCTCCCCTCGCCTTCTGTTTGAAACTCCGGGTTGATGGCATCTGAATACAACAACACTTCTCTAAGGTTATAATATTTCCATCCGGTAAAAGCAAAGACGGGTATCACTGCACTGGCTGCTACAAAGATCCTGTCCAAATCTTCAACCGGCGTATTAACACCGGTAATTCTTACATAGGTTAAAAACTCGTGTACCTCATTTTCAAATTGCTGCTTTTCAGTTGCATTCAGCTTTCTGAAAAAAGCAATATTCTTTTCCAGTATCGCCTCATCAATTAAAATATTATTCTCATCAACAGCTTCTTTCTTTTTAGAATTATTAAAGTAAACGCCAAGAAAAATAACTGCTGCAATTACTGCTATCCCAATCATCATTAATTATTTTATAAAGAAAGTAAAACTACTTAACTGTGGTTACATTTGTGTATCAATAATTCAATATGATACAATACAACCCCAAGGACTGGCTGAGTTTTATTTTTCGCATTCATAAATCGGATACGTTCAGAAAACTTTGGCCGATGATATTACTGATCTGTTTTTATGCCGGTATTGTTGCTTTTTTCGAGATCAATTACTGGCGCTGGACGGAAAGTAATAAAGTAAAAAATATTGTAGTAATGCACAGCCTGCTGGGGTTTGTAATTTCCTTATTGTTAGTGTTCAGAACCAACACCGCCTACGACCGTTGGTGGGAGGGCCGTAAACTATGGGGCGCATTGGTAAATAACAGCCGCAACCTGGCTTTAAAAATGAATGCGCTGCTGCCCAAAAATGATATACAAAGCAGAACATTTTATAAAAGCTTTATTCCGCAATATGCAGTGGCGTTAAAAAATCATTTGCGCAGCGAAGCTACCAGGCTGGAACTGGATGAAGCCTTGCACCCGGAGCTTGCGGAAATTGATCATGATAAACATTTACCCAATCAACTGGCAGCATTATTATTTAAAAAAACAAATACCTTATTTGAAACAGGTAAGATAAAAGGTGAGCAACTTATTATTATCAACAGCGAACTGCAATCTTTTACAGAAACCTGCGGCGCCTGCGAAAGAATTAAAAATACGCCTATCCCCATCTCCTACAGTGCCTTCATTAAAAAATTCATTTTCTTTTACGTAATGACCTTGCCATGGGGTTATGTTTTTAATCTTGGTTACCTGGTAATTCCGGTTGTGGGATTTATTTTTTATGTACTGGCCAGCTTAGAATTGATAGCAGAAGAAATAGAAGACCCTTTTGGTACAGACAGTAATGATTTACCTATGGATAAAATGTGTGCCAACATTCAAAAACAGGTTGACGAACTGTTGTAAATCGTATCTTTGCACCTCTTAAAAAATGATCTATGGCTAAAGTAAAAACAGCGTTGGTGCAAATGAGTTGTTTTGCAGATAAACAACAGAACGTAAGCAAAGCAATTGAAAAAATAAAAAAAGCCGCAGCGGCTGGTGCTCAAATAGTTTGTTTGCAGGAATTGTTTACGTCGCTGTATTTCTGCGATGTGGAAGACTATGAAAATTTTAAACTGGCAGAAGCCATCCCCGGCCCTGTAACAGATACTTTAAGTACATTGGCAAAAGAACTGGGTGTAGTGATCATCGCCTCTCTATTTGAAAAAAGAGCAGAAGGTTTGTACCATAACACAACTGCCGTTTTAGATGCAGACGGTACTTACTTAGGCAAGTACCGCAAAATGCATATCCCTGATGACCCGGCTTATTACGAGAAATTTTATTTTACTCCCGGTGATCTGGGCTATAAAGTTTTTAAAACAAAATTTGCAACTATAGGTGTATTAATTTGTTGGGATCAATGGTATCCTGAAGCTGCAAGAATTACTTCACTGATGGGTGCAGAAATTTTATTTTACCCCACTGCAATTGGCTGGGCCACTTCGCAGGATGAAGCCACCAACACCGAACAATACAATGCATGGCAAACCATACAACGCAGTCATGCTGTTGCCAATGGTGTGCATGTGGTAAGTGTAAACCGTGTAGGATTGGAACAGGATGGCGCCATGAAATTCTGGGGCGGTTCATTTGTATCTAATCCTTTTGGTTCTGTATTATACAAGGCTTCGCATGATGAAGAAGAAATAAAAGTAATTGAAATAGATACCAATCAAACCGATCGTTACAGAACACACTGGCCTTTTTTGCGTGACAGAAGAATTGATTCTTATCAGCCGATAACAAAAAGATATATTGACGAAGGATAAACAAGTTAAAAATTGATAGTTAAAAGTTGAAAGTTTTAGAAGCAAAACATTCATAGCAACTATCAACTATCAACTTTCAACTATCAACTTATGAGTACTCCAAAAGAATTAGGTTATTACTTCCCTGCAGAATTTGCACCGCAAGCAGCCACATGGTTGAGCTGGCCGCATAAAGAAGCATCATGGCCGGGAAAAATAAATACGATCTATCCTTTCTATAGCCAGTTTGTAAAAGAACTTACACTGGGGCAAAAAGTTTGCATCAATGTAAATGATGGGGCCATGAAAAATTTTGCATTGGGCCATTTACAAAATGCCGGTGTGGACCTTTCTAAAGTGGAGTTTTTTTTACATCCCACCAACGATGCCTGGTGCCGTGATCATGGCCCTGCATTTTTAATCAACCCCAATGCAACGGAAAATAAAAAAGTAATTGTAGACTGGGATTATAATGCCTGGGGCAATAAATATCCGCCTTACGATTTAGATGATGTGATCCCGACCTTGATTGGTAAACATTACAACATACCTGTTTTCTATCCTAAAATTGTAATGGAAGGAGGCTCGGTAGAATTTAATGGCAAAGGAACTATTATGACTTCCACTGCCTGTTTATTAAATCCTAATCGTAATCCGCATTTAAACCAGGAGCAGATAGAAAAATATTTGTACGATTATTATGGCGCCGAACAAATACTTTGGGTAAACGATGGTATTGTGGGTGACGATACTGATGGGCATATTGATGATACCGTACGTTTTACCAATGAAGATACAGTACTGACCGTGGTAGAAGAAAATAAACAGGATGAGAACTATCAATTGTTACAGGATAACCTGCAGCAATTACAACAAATGCGTTTACTTAATGGCAAGCAATTAAATATTGTGGAATTACCAATGCCTGATGAAGTGATTTATGATGAGCAACGTCTGCCTGCATCCTATGCCAATTTCTATATTGCCAATCATGCAGTGATAGTTCCCATATTTAATTGTGCTAAGGATGATAAAGCGTTGCAAATTATTCAGAGCTGTTTCCCTGGAAGAAAAGTAGTAGGTATTGATTCAACAGAAATTATCTGGGGCCTTGGCAGTTTCCATTGCATGAGTCAGCAGGAGCCGGCTGTATAAGATCATGTTGTTTCAAACCAAACTTTTGTATCATCATCCCATTCACAATTATAATTAATGGTGAGTTCGGCACCGGCTTCAATATCGGCAACTGTTTTTATAAAAATTATTTCTTCTTCAAAATCCATAAAATACTGGCAGTTGCTTTTATAGTTATGGTTGTACATAGGAATATAACCCAGGGCCATGCAGCATTTATCTTTCTCCTCTCCCCACTCAAAAATATAGTCGTATAATTTGGTCTTGTCTAAATGCACACGGTCTTCTTTACTCATTACCACCACAGGTGAAATTTCAATGATTGTATCTGCCGGAATTGTTTCACTGGTAAAAACACCCCTGCCCGCTTTTGCTGTTTTATCTAAATATAAATATGGTTGAAGCATAACATCAGGTTAAGATTAAATCAAGTAAATTGCAGCTATTATTACTGCGAAAATAACAACAAAGTACCGATGGCGTTAGAGTTGGAAGAAATATCATTGCAACAAAAATTTGAAGAGGCAATTGCTTCTGAAGATAAACTGCTGATACAGGATTTTCTGAATCACCAGAACATCAGCGATGTGGCCGACCTGATCTATACCAACGAAGACTTTGAAAGCCAGATCATGTCTCACCTGGCTATTCACCGGGCGGTAAGTGTTTTTAAAATACTGGAACTTCCCACCCAAAAAAGAATAATACACGATCTGCCACCATTTAAAACTGCTGAACTTTTAAATGAATTGCCGCCCGATGACCGTACTTCATTTTTAAGTGAACTGCCCAGTAATGTAGTAAGAGAATTGGTAAAAACACTTAATCCTGAAGAAATAAAAATAACGCTGTCCCTCTTAGGTTATCCTGAAAACAGTGTAGGAAGATTAATGACACCTGATTATGTATACGTTTACGAAAACGATACTATAGAAGATGTATTTAATACCATACGCCGTTTTGCTAAAAGCAGCGAAACCATTGATGTATTATATGTATTGAATGATAAAGGTGAATTGCTGGATGATATCAGGATAAAAGATTTTATCATGGCTACGCCGGAAAAAAAGGTAAGTGACCTGATGGATGGCCGGTATATATCACTTCATGCAGAGGACGACCAGGAAATTGCCAGTGAAATTTTCAGGATGAATAACCGTGTGGCATTGCCGGTGGTAAGTAAAAGCAATAAACTATTGGGTATTGTAACTATTGATGATGTGCTGTGGGTGGCAGAAGAAGAATACAGTGAGGATATGCAAAAGATCGGGGGTACGCAGGCTTTGGATGAGCCGTATTTGGAAATGCCTTTATTTAAATTATTTAAAAAAAGGATTGGGTGGCTGGTAGTTTTATTTTTAGGAGAAATGTTAACAGCCACAGCAATGTCGCATTTTGAAGGGGAGATACAAAAATTTGTAGTGCTGGCATTATTCATTCCGCTTATTATTTCTTCCGGAGGCAATACAGGTTCGCAGGCATCTACATTAATAATACAGGCAATGGCTATTGGCGAAATTACAGTAGCCAATTGGTGGCGGGTTATCAGAAGAGAATTGATACAAGGTTTAATGCTTGGCTCGGTGTTGGGCCTGATTGGTTTTTTAAGAGTACTGGTATGGGCCAGAATTGCGCCGGGCATTTATGGCAACTATGAAATAAGGGTAGCATTTACCGTGGGCTTTGCATTGTTAGGCGTTGTATTGTGGGGTACTTTAAGCGGTTCAATGCTGCCTATCATCATTAAACGTTTAAAAGGCGATCCTGCAGTATCATCTGCACCTTTTGTTGCTACCTTAGTTGATGTTACTGGCCTTGTTATTTATTTTTCTGTAGCCTATTTATTTTTACAGGGCATCCTGTTATAATCATTGCTTCATTGTTGCCGAGGCTGCAGAAGCTGCTCCGTACTTCATCTTTTTTACCACCGCTTTTCCTTTTTTATAAGTGATCAGGTACAGGTTATCAAACTCGTTATCGGGAATATCTTTTGCGTCGAAATTGATAACCCCTAATTTTTTAATCAGCTTAGGTACGGTATTGCTGTGCCCGATGATGAGCAGGCTTTTGCCAGCTTCATTATTAGCCAGTATCATTTTGTACAGGTCTTGCCCTGTGGTATCGGCTTTGTATTGTATCGTATCAATACCCATTTGTAACCGTAAGCTATCCCCTGTCATTTGCGTACGTTTAAACTGGGTAACATAGATATGGTGTATTTTTTTACCTTTCAACACCTGCAATAGAGCACCGGCTCTTGTATTACCCTCTTCGGTTAAAACGGGGTCGCTCCCGGATTTTTTTTCGGCATGCCTTACCAGGTATATTTTGTTTTTTTTCGATAACCCTTCGGGTACCTGCGCAAACAGGAAAACCTGAATAAACAACAGCAAACCAGTAATGAGCAAATTTTTCATATAAAACGATTATTCTGTAAAATAAGCGAATTAATTATAATACCTGTAATAGCTTAATACTAAGCATGGTTAATGGTACAAATTTGTTATTTTGCAGAATATTTAAAACCCTATACGCTGTAATAAAAGCTGAACAATGTGTACATGCTTAAACAGCGTTTCTGAAGAACAACTTTGGAGATGCTACAGAATAGTTCAGCCTTATTAAAGCCGGGAACAAAAAAATTAAACCCCCAAATTTATGTGTGGAATTGTAGGTTACACCGGCCCACGTGAGGCATATCCGATAATTATAACTGGTTTAAAACGCCTGGAGTATCGGGGTTACGACAGTACCGGCGTGGCGCTTTTAAATGGCGGCCTTAAAGTATATAAAAAGAAAGGCCGTGTGGCCGAACTGGAAGAAAGCATTATTGGTAAAGGCCTGCATTCGCATATAGGCATCGGGCACACCCGTTGGGCAACGCATGGCGAACCAAGCGACAGGAATGCCCATCCGCATACCAGCGCCAGTGGTAAACTGGCCATGATCCACAATGGCATTATTGAAAACTATGCCCAGATAAAAAAAGAACTCTCTAACAAAGGATACAATTTTACAAGCGATACCGATACCGAAGTATTGCTGAATTTTATTGAAGACATCAAGACCCATAATCATTGTACACTGGAAGAAGCCGTGAGAGTAGCACTAAAAAGAATTACCGGTGCTTATTGTATTTTATTAATAGACCAGGATGATCCCGAAACCATTATTGCCGCAAGAAAAGGCAGCCCTTTGGTAATTGGTGTTGGCAAGGGAGAACATTTTTTAGGCAGTGATGCCAGCCCGATGCTGGAGTATACCAAAGAAGTGGTGTATGTAAACGATTACGAACTGGCCATTGTACGGCCCGATGAACTGATACTTAAAAATTTAGGTAATGAAAAAATAACTCCGTTTATTACCAAGCTGGATATGGAACTGGCAGCCATTGAAAAAGGCGGCTACGACCACTTTATGCTGAAAGAAATTTTTGAACAACCTGCTACCATTCATGATTGTTTACGAGGAAGATTAGATGCCACTGCAGGTACTATTACTATGAGCGGCGTAATGAATAATATTGAACATTTTAAAAATGCCAGCCGCATTATTATTGTTGCCTGCGGTACCAGCTGGCATGCCGGCTTGTTAGCTGAATATGTGATTGAAGAGTTATGCCGCATCCCGGTAGAAGTAGAATACGCCAGCGAATTCCGTTACCGTAATCCCATCATCAACAAAGGTGATATCATTATTGCCATCAGCCAGAGTGGAGAAACTGCCGATACTTTAGTAGCCATTGAAAGGGCCAAAGAAAATGGCGCTATCATTTTTGGCATTGTAAATGCGGTAGGTTCGTCCATCGCAAGGATCAGTGACGGTGGCGCTTACACGCATGCAGGGCCTGAAATCGGGGTAGCTTCTACCAAAGCATTTACCGGCCAGCTTGCGGTGATCATGATGATGGCACTGAAAATTGCTATTGAAAAAGGCACCATCACACAAGACAGGTATAAAGGATTGTTATTAGAACTGGATGCGGTTCCTGAAAAAGTGGAAGCATTATTAAAAAGCGCCGACCTGATAAAAGCTATTGCTGAAAAATATAAAACTGCCGGCGATGCACTATTCCTTGGCCGTGGGTATAATTTCCCTATTGCGTTGGAAGGTGCATTAAAGCTTAAAGAAATTTCTTACATACATGCCGAAGGCTACCCTGCTGCAGAAATGAAACATGGCCCGATTGCATTGGTAGATGAAAACCTGCCCGTTGTTTTTGTAGCAACAAAAGATAGCTACCACGAAAAAATTGTGAGCAATATGCAGGAGATAAAAGCCCGTAAAGGAAAGATCATTGCAGTGATAACAGAAGGCGATGAAGTAATTCCGGGCCTTGCTGATGATGTTTTTTATGTACCGCCTGCCGATGAAATTATTGCACCGATGTTAAGTACTATTCCTTTACAATTGCTGAGCTATTATGTGGGTATTGCCAAAGGTGTGGATGTAGATAAGCCGAGGAATTTAGCGAAAAGTGTAACGGTCGAATAAAATGAATAATGGTTTAATGGATAATGAATAATGCCTTAAACCTGTTAATTCTTTTTTAGAATAGCGTAGCAAGCTGGGCACATTATTAATTATTCATTATTAACTATTCATTGCTTTCATGAACATCATCCAAAAACACCCGGTTAATAATCTTGGCTATAATTTTGTAGCCCCGCAGTTTATTCCAAAAGGTAAAGACGAATACTATTTACGCAATGAACAAAACAGTAATGGTATCAGTTACCGGAAACTTATTGCCCAGGAAATTGAAATTTTAGTACGCAACCGCAATACTTCTGATGACTGGAATAATATTCTCGTTTCTTCTTCTTTTAATGCTGAACTGGTAAAAAACTGTAAGTTTTTTGGCCTGGTAAGAATTGGTAAACTGGAATCGCTATACCTGGAATTTCATAATTTAAGAATGCCGGTGGGCTTATACAACAGCACTATTATCAGTTGCGATTTTGGCGATAATGTTTGTGTAGACAACGTGAATTATCTTAGTCATTATATTATTGGCAATGAAGTAATGATTGCCAACGTAAACGAACTGGCTACAACGGATAAAGCAAAATTTGGTAACGGCATTTTAAAAGAGGGTGAGCTCGAAAGGGTAAGAGTATGGCTGGAGTTATGTAATGAAAATGGTGGCCGCAGTGTATTACCTTTCGATGGCATGCTTGCAGGCGATGCCTGGTTATGGAGCAAGTACAGGGATGATGAAGCACTATTAAATAAATTTAAAGAGTTTACAGAAAATATTTTTGATAAACAGCATGGGCATTACGGTAAGATCGGCGACAGAACAGTGATCAAAAATTGTAAGATCATAAAAGATGTACTGGTGGGCAGCGATGCTTATTTTAAAGGCGCTAATAAATTAAAAAACCTTACGGTTAACAGTGACGAAAACAGAACCTCTCAAATAGGTGAGGGTTGCGAAATTGTAAATGGTATTGTGGGTTATGGTTGCAGAATATTTTATGGTGCTAAAGCCGTACGTTTTGTAATGTCTTCTCATTCGCAATTAAAATATGGCGCCAGGCTGATCAATTCTTTCCTTGGCAACAACTCCACTATTTCCTGTTGCGAAGTATTGAATTCATTAATTTTTCCTGCACACGAGCAGCATCATAACAATTCATTTTTATGTGCGGCTGTAGTAATGGGACAAAGTAATATGGCTGCCGGTGCTACTATTGGCAGCAATCATAACAGCCGTGCAGCAGATGGCGAAATCATTGCCGGTCGTGGTTTTTGGCCCGGGCTATGTGTAAGCTTAAAACACAATTCAAAATTTGCATCCTTTAGTATAATTGCTAAAGGAGACTTTCCTGCAGAACTGAATATTCCTGTTCCTTTTAGTTTGATCAGTAATGATGTAGCCAATGATACTTTACAGGTAATGCCTGCCTACTGGTTTATGTACAATATGTATGCGCTGGCACGCAATGCACACAAGTACGTTGACCGTGACAGGAGAACAGAAAAAATACAGCATATAGAATACGATTACCTGGCTCCTGATACGGTGAATGAAATATTTGATGGCTTAAAAATATTAGACAGTTTACAACCTGATGCAGAAGGCAATGCTGAAATAACCGGTTGGGAAAATACGCATCGTAAAACCAAAGTTTTAAAAATACCCCAGGCTGTTTTGTTGTACAAAGAATTGATTCAGCATTATGGTGTGATGGAATTATTATTGCACCTGCAGCAAAATAAATTTGCCGACTTCGATGCATTTAAAAAATCCCTCTCTGCAAAAATAGAACGCAGCCAATGGCTGAATATTGGCGGGCAGCTGATACAAAAAACTGCCATTGAAACAGTAAAGCGCAATATAAAATCAGGCAAAGTAAAAAGCTGGGATCAACTACATGATTTTTATCGTCAGCAAGGCGTTGCTTATATCAATGATAAATTAAATCATGCCTATACTTCTCTGTTGGAAATATTGCATATCACACCCAAACAATTTACACCTGCACTATTTAAGCAATTACTGCAACAGGCATTAGTTACCAAAGAGTGGATGTGCAAAGGCATTTACGATAGCAGGGCTAAAGACTATGGTAATCCTTTTAAAAAGATGGTATACGATACCAATGAAGAGATGAATAATGTAGTGGGCAGGTTAGAAGACAATAGTTTTATACAACATCAGTTGGGCGAACTGGATGAAATGAAGAAGCTGGTGAAATCAGTGGTGAGGAAAATGAAATTAGCATAACCCTACTCTGCTTAAACCCCATCATTCCCTATCTTTGCCACTCAACTTTTTAATGTGAAAAAATTTCTTTTCAGTTTACTATTTACAGGTATTTTATTTGCGGCTAAAAGCCAGACTGTGGCCCAGATAAAAAAAGTATTAGATACCACTACTAACCCCATCGGCTTTGTAAAATTTGTATTGAAGAAAAAATATTTTATTGATACGGTTGCGGTAGTTACTACCAATGCTTTTATGGGCAAAGCCGACAGCCTTGCTTACAAAGGCAAAGTAGGCAAAACCTACGGCCCTTTTAAAGGCGAAAATATTTTAGTAAAAATTTTATACAAAGCCCCCAATACATTTTACCACGTTACACATATTGTATTGGATACGTCTACTTACAGCCAGCGTTTTGCTACCTCACTGGCAGATACCATTATGGAAAAAATAAAATCGGGCAGGGCCACATTTGCTTCTATGGCAAGTACCTACAGTGCTGACCCTGTTTCTAAAACAAAGGGCGGTGACCTGGGCTGGTTTGTACGTGGTGTAATGTTGCCTCAGTTAGATGAAGCAATTGCCGCTCATAAAAAAGGGGAATTGTTTACCGTATGGACCCCGGCAGGTTTGCATATTGTAAAAATTGCAGATAATCCTAAAAAGGATGTGGGTTATGCTTTAATGCTGAGGGTGATTTTGTAAGCATCAATTATTTTTATTTGCTACAGTTTTTTATTGTGGTCGGTGAAGACACCAGCCGCGGAAGACAAATAATAGATCAACCTTAAATTGATGCTCTGTTATATGGTCGGTGAAGACACCGACCATGGGTTAATCACAGCGGTTAAATATCCGGGCTATGAAAACTAATATTCATTGTATATTTTTATTCTCATAAAAATATTTTATGACCGATCAGTTACAGGAATTCAACAATGATAATGGTTGCCCTAAATGTGGCAGTGAATCTGTATCACCGGTAAGATATACCTGGTGGGGTGGCTTACTCGGCCCTAAAATGTTTCACCATACTAAATGTGAAAGTTGCGGTTACCGTTACAATAGCAAGACGAGAAAATCTAATACCACTGCTATAATTATTTATTCGGTAGTACTTTTTGTAATTGCGTTTGCGTTGTTTTATTTCCTCAGAAGTTCGTACCGGTAGATTTTATTATTTCTTATCTAAAAACCATTCCACAGCTAATTCATATCCCTTCAATCCTAATCCGCTTATAACACCTTTTGCTTTTGCTGAAACATGCGATATCTTCCTGAATTCTTCCCTGCCAAAAATATTAGAGATATGTACCTCAATAACCGGTGTTAGTACAGCAGCAATAGCATCGCCAATAGCAACAGAAGTATGCGTATATCCGCCAGGGTTAAAAATAATTCCTTCTGAACTAAAGCCTACTCTTTGTATTTCATTAATCAACTCTCCTTCCACATTACTTTGAAAATAGGATATTTCAAGGTTGGCATACTTATCATGCATGCTCTTTAAAAAATTATCGAAAGATTCGCCTCCGTAAATATCCACTTCCCTCGTACCGAGCAGGTTCAAATTTGGTCCGTTGATGATCGCTATTTTCATACTGTTAATTTCACCAATTAAAACGAGTTACACTAATTAAAAACAGATACGTGTAATTCCCTTAATTCGTGTTTATAAGATTTATAAAATCGTCAAATAAATACCTGCTGTCGTGTGGGCCCGGTGTGGCTTCAGGATGATATTGTACAGAGAAGGCGGGTTTATCTTTAAGCCTGATACCTTCAATGCTGTCATCATTCAGGTTCACATGTGTTATCTCCACATTGGCATTAGCACGTACTGCATTCGGGTCAACACCAAAACCATGATTTTGTGTAGTGATCTCACTTCTGCCGCTGATAATATTTTTTACCGGGTGATTTAAACCACGGTGGCCATGATGCATTTTAAAAGTAGGAATATCATTTGCCAGTGCCAGCAATTGGTGGCCAAGGCAAATACCGAATAAAGGTTTATTTGCCGCCAATATCTGCTTCACTGTTTTAACTGCATAATCCATTGGTGCAGGATCGCCCGGGCCGTTACTGATAAAATAGCCCACCGGTTTAAAGGCTTCTAATTTTTCAAAAGAAGTTTTTGCAGGATGCACTTTCACATAAGCCCCTCTTTCCACCAGGCAGTTCAGTATATTTTTCTTGATACCAAAATCCAATACCGCAATACGCAATGCACTTGTTTCATCACCTAAAAAATATTCTTCTGTGGTACTCACTACCGAAGCCAGTTCCAATCCGTCCATAGAAGGCACTTCCTTTAACGCTGCTTTCAATGCTGCTACATCCAGTACTTCAGATGAAATAATACAATTCATGGCGCCCTGTGTGCGTATATGAGCTACTAAAGCTCTTGTATCAATACCATCAATAGCAACAATCTGTTGTGCTTCAAAATATTCCTGCAAAGAAACATCAGCCATAAAACGGCTGTACTTTTCTTCCAGGTTGCGGCCGATAACTGCTTTTACTTTTACGCCATCGCTTTCCACATCGCCGGCTTTTACACCATAGTTACCGATATGAACACTGTTCATGATCAGTACCTGTCCATAATAACTGGGGTCAGTGAATACTTCCTGGTAACCCGTCATGCCGGTATTAAAACAAACTTCGCCTGTAGAGGTACCAATTTTACCAAATGCTTTACCATAAAAAACATTGCCGTCTTCTAAAACTAAAATTGCAGGCCTGGAGGAGGTGTTAGACATTAATCAAAAGTTTTGCAAAGAAACTAATTCAATTGCGTAATGAACAAATAAAATTTTTCACATTGTTTTTTCAGGCGTCTTGACGGTTTTGAACCGTCTGACGCCTAAAAAAACTTAAAAAAAAGCTCCGATAATACTATCAGAGCTTTTAATATAAACAGTTGGTTTCAATTTATGCTTTTTCTTCGGTTGCAGTATCAGCAGCAGGAGTTTCAGCAGTTGCAGTGGTATCTGCAGCAGCTTCTTCAGTTGCTTTCTTTTTAGCACCACCGGCCCTACGTGTTTTTTTAGCAGGTTCAGCAGCAGCTTTAACACCTTTACCGTAAATTTCGTTAAAGTCAACCAATTCAATCATTGCAATTTCTGCATTATCACCGGCTCTTGCACCTAACTTGATGATACGTGTGTATCCACCCGGGCGTGCAGCAACTTTTGGTGCAACAACAGTAAACAATTCTTTTACAGCAGCTTTATCGTTTAAGTAACTGAACACAATA
The DNA here is from genome assembly GCF_050611765.1 of Ferruginibacter sp. SUN106. Classification (NCBI taxonomy): domain Bacteria; kingdom Pseudomonadati; phylum Bacteroidota; class Chitinophagia; order Chitinophagales; family Chitinophagaceae; genus Ferruginibacter; species Ferruginibacter sp. SUN106. The sequence continues at coordinate 1,245,059 of NZ_JBODJC010000001.1, read as the reverse complement.
CGGTGATTGTGCATGATCGCTTCTTTGCTGGCTGTGTTTTTTGTTTTGGTGATCAATGGCTCGATGTAAGTACGCAAAGCTTTTGCTTTAGCCAATGTAGTAGTGATCCTTTTGTAAGTGATCAGCTGGCAACCTAAGTTCATCAATAACGCTTTTCTGTGAGAAGCTGTTCTGCTGAGGTTGTTGTTTTTGTCTCCGTGACGCATGACATTTTAATTTTAATTTCCTTCACACCGTGTCAGGATTTGTGAAGTACTGGTTATAAAAAAAGCTATTGGCTTTATAACCAATAGCTGTTAAGAAATTTATTCGTCGTCTAATTTTAATTTGCTCAGGTCCATTCCAAAGCTTAAACCTCTTTCGTGCAATACCTGTTCAATTTCGCTTAAAGATTTCTGGCCAAAGTTTCTGAATTTCATCAGGTCTTCCTGTTCGTACTGTACCAGTTCGCTTAAAGAATTGATCTTAGCTGCTTTCAAACAGTTGAAGGCACGTACTGAAAGATCCAGGTCTTCCAATGGTGTTTTCAACATTTTGCGTAATTGCAAAGTTTGTTCGTCAACCAGGTCTTCTTTCTTATCTTCTTTAGTATCAAAAGTGATATTTTCATCAGTGATGATCATCAGATGCTGAATTAAGATACGGCTGGCTTGTTTTACAGCTTCTTCAGGATGAATAGTACCATCGGTAATAACTTCCATGATCAGCTTTTCAAAATCGGTACGTTGTTCAACACGGGTATTTTCGATAGTGTATTTTACATTCTTAATAGGAGTGTAAATAGCATCTACAGGAATATAACCGAAGTGAGAACTTTTTTCTTTATTTTCTTCAGCTGGTACATAACCACGGCCTTTACCAATAGTGATCTCGATATCCAGTTTTGCACTGCTGTCCATAGTACAGATCAGCAATTCAGGATTCATTACTTCAAAAGAAGGTGAAGCTTCACCAATCATTGCAGCAGTAAATTCTGATTTATTTTTTATTGAAAGGGTAACTTTTTCCACGTTAATATCCTGATCTACCTTTCTTTTAATACGAACTTGTTTAAGGTTCAATATAACTTCAGTTACATCTTCAGTAACACCTTTAATGGTTGCAAACTCGTGGTCGGCACCAGAAATGTTTATACCGATGATGGCGTAGCCTTCCAGAGAGTTTAATAAAACCCTGCGTAAAGCATTACCAATAGTTACACCATAACCAGGTTCCAGCGGACGGAATTCGAAGTTGGCTTCAAATTCAGTTGCTTTTTGAAGAACGATCTTATCAGGTTTAACAAAATTTAAAATTCCCATATTTAAATTATTAATTGTTATTTAATGATTGATTAAAGGGGCAGAACACGCCGCAGGCGTGTTCATACATGCAATTCTTATTTAGAATACAATTCCACAATCAACTGCTCCTTAATATTTTCAGGAACGCTTTCTCTTTCAGGATAAGCAATAAAAGTTCCTTTGGTATCAGCTTCGCTCCAGTCTAACCAGTTGAACTTAGCATTTTTACCACGCAGGTTGCCAGTAATAGCAACATTAGCAGCGCTTTTATTTTTTAAACCAATCACATCACCTGGTTTGCAGCTGTAAGAAGGTACGTTCAGCACTTCTCCATTTACAGTGATGTGTTTGTGAGATACCAACTGGCGTGCGCCCTGGCGGCTTGGTGCAATACCCATGCGGAAAACGGTGTTATCCAAACGGGCTTCCAGTAATTTGATCAGGTTTTCACCGGTAACACCTTTACGGCGGGCAGCTTCATCAAATGTTTTGCGGAATTGTTTTTCCAGCAAACCATAAGTGTATTTTGCTTTTTGTTTTTCCCTTAACTGTAAAGCGTATTCGCCTAAAGTTTTGCGCTTACGTGTTGCGCCATGCATACCCGGAGGGTTGCTGTTCTTTGTTAACCATTTACCATTACCGGTAATAGGTTCACCAAAAATTCTTGAGATTTTTGTTTTGGGGCCTGTATAACGTGCCATAATTGTAGTACTGGTCTTTTAGTGTCGGTGCATCATTATAAAGACCTTTTAAAATGAATAATGCACCCAGTTAATAAATATTTTAAATTTCGGATTGCCGATTTTAGATTTTCTTAAGTTCAACCAGTTTTTGATCTTTTGAGTACCTCAAAATCTGAAATCGTAAATCTAAAATCAACAAATCGAATTATACTCTTCTCTTCTTAGGAGGACGACATCCGTTGTGTGGTAAAGGTGTAACATCTTTTATCATTGCTACTTCAATACCATTCTGAGATAAAGAGCGGATAGCACCTTCACGGCCACTACCTGGTCCTTTAACATAAACGTCAACTCTTTTTAAACCAGCATCAACTGCAGTTTTTGCTGCATCTGCACCAGCCATCTGAGCTGCATAAGGAGTATTCTTTTTAGAACCTCTGAAGCCCATTTTACCAGCGCTTGACCATGAAATAACCTGGCCTTGCTTATTGGTTAAACTGATGATAATGTTGTTGAAACTTGCTACAATGTGAGCGTCTCCGTGGCTATCCACTTTTACTACTCTTTTCTTTGCAGCTGCTTTTGCGCCTTGAGCTTTACCGCCCTGTGCTTTTGCCATAAATAATTTTAAATTAGGTAATCTTAAAAAAATAAATCCTCCTTCCGGCGGACTGAACTGAACCTCCTGCTGACTTATAAGCGATCCGGTTTTTATTCAAATGTTAAGTCAATGTAAAAAGATAATGCGCTAATTATAAAATCAGCACATTATCAAATTATCGAATTACTTCTTAGCTACTTTCTTCTTGCCGGCAACTGTCTTACGTTTACCTTTTCTTGTACGGCTGTTGGTACGTGTACGCTGACCACGTAATGGCAAACCTTTACGATGACGTAAACCACGGTAGCAGGCGATATCAAGCAAACGCTTAATGTTCATCTGTGTTTCACTACGTAAAGCACCTTCAGTTTTAAATTCACCGGCAATGATATTACGGATGGCAGTTTGCTCATCATCATTCCACTGGTTAACTTTCTTACTCAGGTCGATACCTGCTTTAGTTAAAATATACTGGGCAGTTGAACGGCCAATACCATAAATGTAGGTAAGTCCTATTTCGCCTCTTTTACTTTTTGGTAAATCTATACCGGCAATACGAGCCATATTCTATTTTTTGATTTGAGATTTTAGATTTCAGATTTAGTAGGTGCATTTTGTATTTCAAATCTGAAATCAACAATCTGCAATCTACAATCAGTTCTTATCCTTGCTTTTGTTTAAAACGAGGATTCTTTTTGTTGATCACATACAGCCTTCCTTTCCTTCTCACAATCTTGCAATCAGCGCTGCGTTTTTTAATTGATGCTCTTACTTTCATGATGTTGTTTTTTGTCGTAAGTAGTGAGTGGTGAGTCGTGAGTTGAAGAACCGGGGCTCCTCCTGCTCACGCCTGACGGTTCACGCCTGACGTTTTTATTTATATCGGAAAATTATTCTTCCTCTTGTTAAATCATAAGGGCTCATTTCCACCCCTACTTTATCCCCAGGTAAAATACGGATGTAGTGCATACGCATCTTACCCGAAATCGTTGCTAAAATTTCGTGGCCATTTTCTAACTTTACCTTGAACATAGCATTACTTAATGCTTCAACTATTGTTCCGTCTTGTTTAATAAGTGCCTGTTTAGCCATAATTTTGGGAGCGCAAAGATAAGAAGATATATTTAATATTTATCAACAAAATTGCGATATTTACCAACAAATCAACTATTTTTCCCCATGAAGAAGACTTTTTTAGCCCTTTTAGCGCTGTCAATTGCCGGAATTTCATGTAAAAAAAGTGACGCAACAACTCCGGAAGAAGCGCCAAAATACATGGACCTTACCGCCGGAACTGCCTCGAAATACCAACTTACAAATAATCTAACTGCCTCAGTAACAATCAATACGGTAACTTCCACCAACCGGGATAGTACCATTGGAAGTAAAGTGTACCATGTTTTTACCAATAGTAATGGTACCCCCAACGAATATTATAATATTACCGGCAACGATTATTATACTTTCAGGAGCCTGGGCGCTGCCCTCGGCAATCTTACAGTGGAAAGTATTTATTTAAAAGATAATGCAGCTGTTGGCGCTTCATGGAGCCTTCCGGTAAATGTACCCGTACCCGGATTGGGCACTGTACCTGTTACATTAACCAATACTATTACTGAAAAAGGAGTCAGCAGAACCGTAAATGCTGTTGCCTATACTGGTGTTATCCACATCACCACCACCATTGCGGTTACCGGATTACCCCCGGGCTCAGTAACTTCCGACATACAATCTTACTATGCCCCCAAAGCCGGCTTAATTGAAAGCAAGTACAAAGTAAGTGTTCCCTTATTAACTGTTAATGTAGATCAGAATACTATCCTGATTCAATAAGCACTTTATTTATACATCACTTTACAGGTTTGCTTTTCTTTAGTTGACAGATCAGTTACGGTTAAGATATAGACGCCACTGCCCATTGTTGCATTTCTAGGATATTCAATAACCCTGTTTTGAACATCTGTATAAATTGCCGACATTATATTTTGTCCCACCATCGTTTTAATTTCCACCAGGTAATTTTTTGCTTCTGCACTTCTGATTGTGATCAGCAATTTACTTTCTACCGGGTTGGGATAAATACTAACATCGATTTTAGTATTCTTTATTAAAACAATATTGCTGTACTTAATGCGGTTATTCTGAGTAACCAGTTTCAGCCGGTAATAGTTATTGGCAGTTAAAGGATCTTTATCAATAAAGGTATTGGATAACCCTGTTGTATTATTGAAGGTGCTGATCGTTTTAAAATCTGTATTGTTATTTATACTTTTTTCTAATTGATATTCTTTACTATCAGTGTGCTTAACATCCCAGTACAAACGATTACCATCGGGCAGTTTTATACCGCTGAGTGTAATATCTCCTATTGGTAAAACAAATCCGCAAAAACCGGTTAACACATAATTGGCATACTTTGTCAGGCATCCGTTATTAACCACAATCTTGCAAAAATACCTGCCGGTATCAGATAATGAAAGACTGGGGAAATATAAACTCGGGCCTGTACCCACAATCACACTATCGTTAGGTACTACTCTTTTATACCAGGTGTACACTGCATTGGCAATCGAATCCACCCTTAATGTTAAGGCATGATTAAAACATTCGATGGTATCAGCAAACACCAGAAAATTTGCCAGCGGTAACACACTCACGTCATACAAACTGGCATTACCACAACCATCAACCACTCTTAATCTTATCAATGAATAAACAGTTCCGTTACTGATGGAGAAAACCGGGCTTGCCTGTGGTAATGTAATAATGCTTGGAGAAGCAGGAACGCTGCCGATAATTTCGTACGTATATGGGCCTACTCCACCAGTAACTTTCACGCTTACATTAAAGCTGTTATTATCGCACTGGTAAGCATTGGTACCTGACAGCACCGGGAAAATGTAGGGCTTTACCACTGCCGTGTCGTTTACATATTTAGCGCAATTTTCAATGTATATTTCAAAGACATAAACACCGGGACCAAGATTGAGGAAAGTATAATTATAGCCAGAAGAGGATGATGCATTAACTAAAACAGGAACACCATCTTTTTTAATGATCTTAGGTGTAATATTACCACCCAGATTGCTGGTAATACTTACTAAAATATCAGCTGAGCCATTAGGCCATATACCAGATGGACACTTAGGCGTAACTGTTACTGCCCTGGTTGCTATACTAATGCTTGGTGCTATATAAACGGAGTCTGTACTTCCACATTGATCCCTTATCACCACTTTATACTTCAAGGGTAGCAATAAGCCGGGGATATTTACAAAAGTATAACTGCTGCTGCTTGTGGTTACCGCTTGCATCAATACGCCTGTTGGCGCATACAAAGAGAGCGTATAAGCAGGTATACCTGAGTTTATGGTTACTTTTATTTCGGTAGTGCCCAGTATCAGGCAGGATTTTTTTGCTGACAAACTAATACTTGCCGGAGTGGGCAATACCGTAAAGCAACGGGTAATAATAGTGTCATAGCATGCCGGGTTATTTTGAATTTTTATACAATAATTACCAAAAGGCAAGTTTGTAAATACGCCGGTGGTGTTGCAGCTCAACAACACGTTCATATTATCGTATATGCAGTACTGTGGCTTGCTGATATTTACCTGTCCCGTTATTGTGGCGGTAAAATCTGTACAGGTTTTGTTGCTAATGGAAACACTTGCGGCTACTGAAGGCTTTGGCCGTACCACCGTAAAACAACGGGTTATTGTAGTATCATAGCAACTGGGGTTATTGATCACATCAATACAATATGTACCATAAGGCAGATTATCAAAAATACCAGTTGAATTACAGATGATTAAAACATGCGCTGCGGTATACAAGCAAAATTGGGGATTATTTAAATGGGAAGTATCCCCAACAACAACGGTAAAGGTTAAGCATGTTAAATTAGTTATCGTAACATTGGGGCCTACATAGGGAATTGGCCTTGTTACTGTAAAGCATCTTATGATGGTTGTATCAAAACATGCAGGGTTATTAAATATCCTGATGCAATATTTCCCAAATGGCAAATCGGTAAAAATACCTGTGGAATCGCAGGTTATTAAAACATTACCGGAATCGTACAAACAATAATATGGATCGTTAAGATTCGTTTGTCCTGTAATGGTTACAGTAAAGCCTTTGCAGGTGGTAGTAATTTTTACATTGGCATCTACAAAAGGAACAGGTTTGTTTACTGTAAAGCATCTCGTGATGGTGGTGTCGTAGCAATTATCTTTTATAGCAATACAATAAGATCCATATGGCAGCAAATTAAAAACGCCGGTTGTATTACAGGCAATTAATGTATGCAGGCTGTCGTAAATACAATATTCCGGATTAGTTAAATTTAATTGCCCGGTTACAGTAGCGGTAAAAGTAGAGCAAGCCTTGTTATTGATCAATACAGCAGCATCAACCTTAGGTACGGCTGTGTCTTTCCATACTACCGACTTAATATTGCCACATTTATCTTTTACAAACAATTGAACCGTATGTTTATTGGCGATATAATATTTAAATGTATTGTTGGAAAACCAGGTGGTATCGCCGGGAGTAATTGATGCTCCGTATAAAAATCCATTAAAGACTGCATTGGGTGTAACATTTCCCCTGCTGTCTTTTAAATTAATGATAACAGAAATACTATCACATCCGATTTTGGTAACTGTATAATTATTGATCCACCAATCGTAATTTAAAATAGTAACATTACGGGTTTGTAATGCCCCGCAGGAATCGCTCAGTTGAATAAGATAACTGCCGCTTGTTAATCCGGTAAAAATACCGGCAGTACTTATGGTACCAACACCCGAAGCAGAAGGTGCAATTATTTTATAAGAAAATGGCGCACGGCCATAAGTCTGGCTGGTTACCGTTATTGTACCATCGCTTCCATTAATGCAGGTTACATCAGTGGATATCATTGTAAAATTAGGTGCTACATAATCCCCATCAATGGTAACACTATCCTGGTCGTACACACAATTGGTAACCACATCTTTTACAGTTATTAAATACCTGCCTGCAGATAACCCTGTAATCAGGTTGCTGGAGGTATAATTGGTCAATACAGGCCCAGAAGCTTTGTATTGATAAGTGCCCGATCCGCCAGCAGCATTAATCTGCACTGTACCGGTAGCGGCGCATCTTGATTCGGTTGTTACGTACGTTGCCGTTAATGTACTACAGTTTTGTGAAAGTGTATTTTTAGGAAGAAGTAAAGCAGTAATTAATAGTAAAAAGCAAAGTACCGTTAAGTATAGTTTATTCATTCAGTAGGATTTGGTACAACAGGTGAACGTTGTAGTTTTTTGCTTATTGTACAAAAAAAACAATTATGCTTCTGTAAGTAAAAAAAGATGATTTTTATAGATAAACTACATAACAAGATGTAAAAAAAACAGCTGCAAATACGGTAGTTTCACTGACAAATGCTGCTGATAGAGAAGTGTTTTTACTAGTAGATTTACCACTAGTTATAAAATTAAAAAAGCTGCCAATAATGGCAGCTTCTATCACATGCAATATATTTTTTAATCAAATGTTTCGTCGTTCAAATGCACTTTAGTCATATCATAAAAATGATTTTGCAGTTGGTGCAAAGAGATGGGCTGAACGATATGCCTTCTTTCGTCACGATACCATATCTCCAGTTTTGAAAAATCTCCTTTTGCAGGTAACATCATTCTAAAGGCTCCTTTCATATACTTTACTGTACCATCTTCATTATCATGTTTGTGAAACCTGAGTTTTTCCAACTGAGCTTCGTCTAAAGGAATGGCACTCAGTTGTTCTGTTTCGTACCAAAAATCCTGTGCGCCGGTGTTAACACAAACTTGTTTTTCGCTGTGGTTGAGGTCAGTTACTTCGCCCTGTTTTTTGTCGCCATCATTATCTGCGATAAGGTAATCGCCAACTTTAATTTCATTAAATTTTATCATAGCAAATCGTTTTTATTTATCCGAATATAAGAAAAATTTCACAAAAATCAAGTGCGTTTACGATAGCTTAACACAGCCCAGCTATTAAAGAAAACAGCAAAGCCAAACATTTTAAGCAAATGATACTTTATATCTGCCAGTGAACTGCCTTTTAAAACCACCATCCGCATCACTTCAATAAAATAAGAAACGGGGTTGAAACGGGTGATCCATTTGGCCCATTCGGGCATACTATCAATGGAAGTGTATAAGCCACCGAGCAAAATAAAGATCATCATGATGAAAAAAGATAGCAGCATAGCTTGTTGCTGGTTGGAAGAATAAGTTGATACCAGCAAACCTAATCCCAGAACTGCCAGCAAATACACCGCAGCAAAAATATAGATAGTTACAAAACTACCTGCCGGCACAATACCATAAAACAATCTTGCTATAGTAAGACCGATCGTAAGCACCACAAATCCTAACAGCCAGAAAGGGATTAATTTACCTAATATAAAATGATATTTTTTTATCGGTGTAACATTGATCTGTTCAATAGTACCAATCTCTTTTTCTTTTACAATATTGATGGCTGTAAGATTAGTGCCTACCATCGTTAATAAGATCACCAATATACCGGGCACCATAAAATATTTGTAATTCATCAACGGGTTATACCAGTTGGATGAAGTGATCTCAATCTGCGTTTCCGGACTGAACCTTGGAAATTGTATCCATTCAGTTCGTACCGTTTTATTATAATCCTGTATGATAGTTCTTAAATAGGCCCCGCCTAAACTTGCTTTAACGCCGTTGATGGCATTCATCGCCATAAATAACCTGGCCTCATTTTCTTTTACTAAATCTTTTTCAAAATGACCCGGGATCTGCAACACAAGGTCTGCTTTATCTAATTCTATCTGCTTTAAAGATTCGTCGTAAGAAGAAGTGTAGGATGCCAGGTTAAAATATCCTGACGCAATAATTTTATTAATTAACTGGCGTGAATATTCAGAATGATCCTGGTCTACCACAGCCAGTTTGATATTTTTTATTTCATAGTCTGCTGCCCAGGGTAAAATGATCAATTGAATAATCGGCATAATAAGGATCAACCGAAGGATTGCCGGGTCCCTGAAGATCTGCCTGAATTCTTTTTGCAATAAAAATTGTATTGTTCTCATGCCAGGCGGATTTTAAACTTCTTAATTGCCATCGTTAATAAAAAGATCATCATCCCTGTAAGAATTAATGTTTCTTTCCAGATGGCTTTTAAACCAAGGCCTTTTATCATTACCGATTTTACAATGATGTAATACCATTTTGCAGGAACAATATTGGAAACGGTACGCAAAGGCAAGGGCATATTTTCAATAGGGAACATAAAACCACTTAGCATAACCGTTGGTAAAAACAAAGCAATTAAAGAAATGAACATGGCTGACTGCTGCGAATCAACCCCTGCAGAGATCAACAATCCCAATGACAATGATACCAGTGTAAATAAAATACTTTCGAACGCCAGCAAAAATATGCTGCCGTTTATTGGTACTTCTAACACAAATACACTGAGTAATAAAATGGTGGTGATATTTACCATGGATAATAATAAATACGGAACTGCCTTTGCCAGCACCACTATCTGAGGCCGCATGGGTGACACCAGCATAATTTCCATGGTGCCCATTTCTTTTTCTTTTACAATGGTGATGGCCGTCATCATAGTACATACCAATAGCAACACCATTGCCATAACACCTGGCACAAAATTGAAAGCACCTTTCAATTGGGGATTATACAACATCCGCATTTCGGTATTGATGGTATAAGGAAGTTTGCGGTTATTAGTGATGCGGTTTTGATAATCGATGATTACTGCTGCCGCATAACTTGTTAATGTATTGGCTACATTAGGATCAGATGCATCTGCAATTATTTGCACTTGTGCTTTATTTAAATGCTGCAGGTCTTCATCAAAATGCGGAGGCAGAATAATAGCCAGTTTGATAGTTCCCTTTTTAAATTCTGCTTCTACCTGGTTATAGTTCGTCAGATTCTTTTCTATCTCAAAATAACGGCTGGCGCTAAACTGTGCAATCAAAGAAGTTGTAGCAGCATCTTTTGAATTATCAAGCACCGCAATTTTTGCATTTTTCACTTCATTGGTTAAAGCAAATCCAAAAATAACGATCTGCACTACCGGCATACCCAACAGTATAAACATGGTACGTTTATCCCGCCAGATATGGAAGAATTCTTTTTTTACAAATGCGAAAAATTGTTTCAAAATTTAATTTTTATGTATCACCCTTAAAATCCATTACAATTAAACAGCGAGCATTTAATAACACAAAGTTTCACAGAGTAAAAACTCAGAGCTACACAAAGCAAATATTTTAGACTCAGCGTAACTCTGTGCCTTTCTTTGTGTATCTCCGTGATACTATTATTACTCTTTACCCGTCACTTCTCGTAGCTTTTCTTGCTAATTTTAAAAACACTTCATCCATTGATGCTGCGCCATGAATTATTTTAAGTTGCGATGGTGTATCCAGCGCTTCTATTTTCCCGTCTACCATAATACTTACCCTGTTGCAATATTCTGCTTCATCCATATAATGTGTGGTAACAAAAATGGTAATGCCTTGTTCTGATGCCTGGTAAATCATATTCCAGAATTCCCTCCTGGTAACCGGATCGACCCCTCCAGTTGGTTCGTCTAAAAAAACAATTTCAGGTTCATGAAAAATAGCTACTGAAAAAGCAAGTTTTTGTTTCCAACCCAATGGCAAAGACCTTACCAGCACATTCGCTTCCTTTTCTAAATGCAGCTGATCTAAAATGAAAGCCGTTTTGTTTTTAATGAACGCATCTGTCTTTCCGTAGATGCCACCATAGAACCGCATGTTTTCTTTTACTGTTAAGTCATCATACAAAGAAAATTTCTGACTCATGTAGCCGATACTTTTTTTAATTTTCTCATTGTGTTTATACACATCTAATCCTGCAACTGTTGCTTCGCCAGATGATGGAAGCGATAAGCCGCACAGCATCCGCATCGCTGTTGTTTTGCCTGCTCCGTTAGCACCAAGAAAACCAAATATCTCCCCTTTGTTCACTTCAAAACTGATATGATCTACAGCAATAAAATCGCCAAAGCGTTTGGTGAGTTGATCAGCAGTTATGACTTTGTTGTTACTCATTTTAATTTTTCATTAAAGCAATAAAACAATCTTCAATATCAGGCTTTGTTTCATGCAGCATGATATTTTCGTCTGGCCTTTGCTGAATAAAATTTTCCAGTGCTTGTTTTCCTGATTCACTTTTCATCACCACATGATGATACTCCCCGAAAGGATACACATCTTTTACAAAATCAGTAGTTTTCAATTCGTTTAATAAATGAAGCATGGAAGAAGCTTTAACAGCCCACAACGGATTAGAAAAATTATTTACAATACCTTCCGGCGTATTAATGGAAAGCACATTGCCATTTTGCAATAAGGCTACTCTATTACACAATTTAGCTTCATCCATATAAGGTGTTGACACCAGGATAGTGATGCCTTGTTGTTTTAATCCTTTCAGCATTTCCCAGAATTCTTTTCGGGAGACTGCATCTACACCAGTTGTAGGTTCATCTAAAAACAATACCGATGGCCGGTGTATCAATGCACAACTTAATGCCAGTTTTTGTTTCATACCACCCGAAAGTTTTCCTGCTTTCCTCGTTTTGAAGGGTTCTATTTGTATATAGATATCTTTGATGAGATCATAGTTTTCCCGGATGCTGGTATTAAAAATAGTTGCGAAGAAGTTCAGATTTTCTTCTACAGATAAATCCGGGTACAAAGAAAATTTACCCGGCATATAACCTACACGTTTGCGTATTGCCTTATAATCTTTCACCACATCAAAACCATCTACAGTTGCCGTGCCGCTATCAGCCAGCAATAAAGTAGTTAGTATTCTGAATAAAGAGGTTTTACCTGCTCCATCGGGACCGATGATACCAAACAGTTCTCCCTGCTCCACATTAAATGAAATATTATTCAATGCGGTCAGTTCTTTTTTCTTACCGTAAGTCTTAACAATATGTTCAACCGTAACTGAAGGCATTCTATTTATTTACAAGCTTTATAAACTTTATTTTGCAGCAGCCAATAACACTTCGCCATACATACCTATTTTTAAAAAGCCGTCATTCTTCACTTTTATTTTTACAGCATAAACAAGGTTGGCCCTCTCCTCTTTTGTCTGAATAGTTTTTGGCGTGAATTCTGCTTTATCAGCTATCCATGTAATTGTACCGCTGTATTCTTTAGATTTTTTTTCACCGTCATCAATCAGTACTTTAACTGTTTGCCCCAGTTTTACCTGTGGTAATTGTATACCTGAGATATAAGCTCTTAAATTCAATGAAGAGAGATCAGCGATCTTGTACAATGCTTTTCCTGATGCAGTGATCTCACCCTGTTCTGCATATTTTGTAATTACGGTACCGCTAACCGGATTAATAATATTGGCTCTTTGTGCCTGGTCCTGTAATTGTGCTACCCTTTTTTTCAACGGATCGGCCTCACTTAAAATACTGCGGTTTTGTGTAGCAATATTATTGCGTTGTACATTGATCTGCTGTTGCGTAACGCTCAACTGTTTGCGGGCCACATCAATCTGTGCATTCATATCGTCTAATTGCTTACCCGTAGCAGCATCTGCTTTTATTAAATTTTCAATCCTTGTTTTTTCATGCAATAAATTACTCAGCTGCGATTGCTGTACTGCCAATTGATTTTGCAGTAACTCAACCTGTGGCTGCACATTGGCTGTTTTTTCATTCAATGCTTTAATACTTGCTTCCACCTGCTCCTGCTGCAGCGAAATATTTTTTGCATCTACAATTCCTACAACACTGTCTTTTGATAGCTGCATGCCTTCCTGTACATTAAAAGAAATCAATTTTCCGGGGAGCTCAGATGAAACGATCACTTCATCTGCTTCAAAGGTTCCTGTTGCATCAGCATTACTTGCTGCGTTTTTGCAGCCTGCAATAGCAAGTAATAAAAAAATGGCTGTTATAAAATTTACTTTCTTCATAAAAAAAAGAGGTTATTGTTTTCCTGAAATAGTCTGGTAATTGATTTGCGCCTGCAGCAACCGCACCTGGTGTGTAATTAAAGATTGCCTGGCCTGGTCTTCTGCATTTACTTCACGTAAATAATCATTAGCTGTGATCACACTGTTTTCCAATTGTGCCTTTGCTGCATCTTTTACTTTTATTCTCAGGTCGATAATTTCGTTATCCTTTTCAATTAATTTTTTTAGCTTATCCACTTCTGCCTGCTGTTGTTGCAAAGAAGTATTGGTATTGAGTAAAAAAGTTTCTTTCTGAATCGCTATACTTTTTTTATTGATGTCAATTAACTGTTTATCATTTTTCTTTGTGTACAACCCACCAAAATTCCAATTCAGCCTTACACCGGTGGTATAAAAAAAATCAAATTCATTTTTTAACAGGTTTAATCCGGGGCGGCCATAACCACTTTGTAAAAAAACACTTGCTTTGGGTTTATTACGACTGTCAATTAATTTATACTGGCCATTCAATAATTTTTCCTGTGCTGTATAAAATTTTAATTCCGGCCTTTGTATATCATTTACAATTGTTGCCGATGCAACTATTGGTTTTTCTAACTGTGTGTTTTCGGGTAAAGATTGATTGATAAACAAACCCAGCACATCAATCAAACCTTTACGGGAAGATTGCAGTTCTATTGCCCGCTGATCTGCTTTCAGCAGTTCTGCTTTTAATACATTCAGGTTAGATTTGAAAGCAACACCGTTATCCACCTGCGCTGTTGTTTTTTTAATGCCGTTATTCAGATCTTCTTTTACCAGGTCTACCTGTTTCAACTGTTCGTCCAAATACAAAACACCCAAAAACAATTGATTAATTCTTTCTTTCAGTTTGTATAATTCTACTTCAATCTTTTGTTGTTCAGATGCATTGTTTAATTGCTGGATATTTTTTTGTTCCCTGATAGCGCCTCCGTCGTAGATCAGTTGATTAACATCAGCCACAATTTTATACTGGTCTTTTGATGGTGGTGTAATGCTGATCCCCGGAAAAGGAATATTCACCTGTGTAACATCCGATTGGTAAGTGGCTTGCCCGCTCACACTGAATTGCGGTAAAAATCCTTTGCTTAAATTATCGATATTAATGCTGCTGGTTTTTAAAACCAGGTCACGCTGTTTTATTAAAGGATAATTTTGCGTGGCAAGATCATAAGCCTTAATAAGGCTGAGCGTTTGTTGTTGCGCCTGCAATAGCGCAGGTAAAACCAACAGTGTTAATAGTATCCGTTTCATATACAACCAGTGGTTGATTTTATAAGAAAAAAATTATTTCTTTATCGATTCAATTATAAATTTGGGTATTTCCTTTCGCCGCTGTTCAATAACCTCGTCAAATTGTTGCGCACTCATTTTTAAATTCTTTATGATCATCGGCCTGGCTATAAAAGGAAAGATGGTCATTGATAATAAATTCAGCAACAAGTGCAATGGGTTAACTCTTTTGATCGTTCCTTTCTTCACTTCCTTTTCAATCTGTTCCAAAAATTTCATCGGACGGGGATTTTTTGTCATTGCCCAAACCTTAGCAAAAAACTGTTCCGCATCACGGTTGGCTTCGTTCATTATAAACCAGGGCAGGTAAGGATTTTCCACCATCTCATCAATATATTCATTCACAAATAATTCTATCTTTTCAAACAAGGGCGCTTCCGATTCAAAAATGATATTGATCTTGGGAAAAAACTTATTCGCTTCTTCCATAAAGATCACTTCAAACAGTTTATCCTTATCACGGAAGTAATAATGCAGCATAGCTTTATTGATGCCGGCTTCATCTGCAATATCCTGCATCCGGGCACCAGCCATCCCTTTTGTAGTAAATACTTTTCTTGCCGCAGCCAGTATTTTCTCTTCTGTAGTATCGTCTTTCTTTTTCTTAACCATATAGTTTAACCAAATGGTTGACAAAAGTAAAAACAATTTTCATTTCGTCAAATTTTTATTTATTGAACTGTATTTTTGGTTGAATGAACGGTACGGGTGGGTCACCCCATAAAGGGTGGCTCACCCATAACAGAGGAAAGCAAGTAACTGTAAAAGGCAATGCTTTTAATTCAAGAAGCTTTTGTACCGAAGTGGGAAGATATGTTAAGATGCCTTTTTCGACAGGGTGGGTCACCCCATAAAGGGTGGCTCACCCATAACAGAGGAGAGCAAGTAACTGTAAAAGGCAATGCATTTAATTAAAGAAGCTTTTGTACCGAAGTGGGAGGATCTGTTAAGATGCCTTTTTCAACGGAGTGAGCCACCCTTTATGGGGTGACTCACTCTTGAAAAGCCTGCTTCTTTATTCTGCCCAACTCATTACATAATCCCCGTTCTCAATTTCCAATGCTTGTTTGGTAAGTTGTAATGGGCGGAAAGTATCTACCATCACGGCCAGTTCTTTAGTTTCTTTTGCACCAATACTTTTTGCAACAGCACCCGGGTGTGGCCCATGCGGAATGCCTGCAGGGTGCAATGTGATCATTCCCCTGGTTACATTCTTGCGACTCATAAAATCGCCATCCACATAATACAATACTTCATCGCTATCGATATTGCTATGGTTATATGGCGCAGGAATTGCATCCGGATGATAATCATATAATCTGGGTACAAATGAACACACCACAAATGCATTCGTTTCAAACGTCTGGTGCACCGGTGGCGGCTGATGCACACGGCCGGTTATCGGTTCAAAATCACGAATAGAAAAAATGTACGGATAGCAACAGCCATCCCATCCTACTACATCAAACGGATGTGTACCGTAATGCAGGCCATACAACATGCCCTTCTTTTTCGCTTTGATAAGGAAGTCACCTTTTTCGTCAATAGTTTTTAAATTTTGCGGCGTACGGATATCTCTTTCGCAGAAAGGTGCATGCTCCATCAGTTGCCCGTATTTACTCATGTAGCGTTTGGGAAAACGCAGCGGCGTGAATGATTCTACGATGAACAAGCGGTTGCTTTCTGTTGCAAATTCTATCTGGTAAATGGTCCCTCTTGGCAAAACAATATAATCGCCGTAACCAAAAGGCAATTCTCCGTATTGTGTATGCACTGTACCGCTGCCTTCATGCACAAAGATCATTTCATCAGCATCGGTGTTCTTGTAAAAATAACTGCCCGTGCCTTTTACTGGCGCTGCTAAAACAATATGGCAATCGCTGTTGACCAAAATGGGAATGCGGCTTTGTAAAAAATCTCCGCCCGGTTTTATATTAAAGCCTTCGAAGCAACGGTGCTGCAGCATTTTTTCTTCCGCTACCTGCGGACTTACATCAACCTGCGGTTCTGTTTTAATAATTTGTGTGGGCGGATGGCAATGGTACAGTAGTGAATAATCATCGCTGAAACCTTCGGTGCTGAATAATTGTTCGCTGTATAATCCACCATCGGGTTTACGAAACTGTGTATGGCGTTTGTGAGGAATTTTTCCTAAAGTATAATAGTGAGACATCTTTTTAATGGATAATTAATAAATGAATAATGTATAATTCTTTTGAATCAACCATTATTACCAGACACAAAGTTCCAATGAGGCAAGTAAAAAAATATACTTCCAGTTGCGCTTGTCAATATAATATGTGAAATTGCGGAAGAATGGCATGAGCTGAAATCGTACATAAAGTTAATGAATCAAAATCTTAAATCAACAATAACCTTATTGCCTTGCGCCGGGCTTATTTATATTGAAAATAAAAAACTGTTGCTGGCTTACAGCAGCAAAAAGCAATGTTTTTATTTACCCGGTGGAAAGATTGATGGCGGAGAAACGGCTGCTGGCGCTTTATGCCGTGAAGTTTTTGAAGAAATGAATGTACATATCAGCGAAACTGATGTGCAATTTTATACGCATATTTCTGCACCAGCTTATGGAGAAGCTAAAGGGATTATAATGGAACAGGATTGTTTTGTACTGCACAAAAAAATCAACCCCACTGCATCCGCAGAAGTGGCAGTGCTGCAATATTTTTCTGTGGCGGATTATTCAAATGAAATACACCAGGCTCCGGGAGCGGTGTTAGTTTTACAACAATTACAAAAAAACGGATTGATCGATTAAATTATGACCCGTATTGGATTAATATCAGACACTCATGGATTTTTAGACAATGCCGTTTTTGAGCATTTTGAAAACTGCGATGAAGTGTGGCATGCCGGGGATTTTGGCGAAGGGGTTGCTCATGGTCTGACGTCCCGTCTGACCATGCCGCAACACGGTCAGACGGGACGTAAGACCGTGTTGCGGGGCGTTTATGGCAATATCGACGGACAAGACATCAGAAGTATTTATCCCGAGCAATTGGTTTTTATGTGCGAAGAAGTAAAAGTAATGATGCGGCATATTGGAGGTTACCCGCCACGCTATAATCCGGAAACAAAAAAAGAAATTCTTATTCATCAACCCCAATTATTCATCAGCGGCCACAGTCATATTTTAAAAATTATGTACGATGATAAATTACAATGCCTGCACATGAACCCCGGCGCAGCAGGTAAACAGGGCTGGCATAAAGTAAGAACCCTGATCCGTTTTGTAATAGATGGAAGAGAGATGAAAGATTGCGAAGTGATTGAATTAGGGAAAAAGTAATTTAATAAACAACAACGATCATGCTTTTAAAAAACATTCCCGTCCTCCGCATTTTTGATGTGACCAAAGCCAAAGAATTTTATATCGATTGGCTGGGATTTGAAATTGGGTTTGAACACCAGTTTGAAGCCCATATGCCTTACTATATTGGCATTTGCAAAGATGGTATTGAATTACACCTGAGCGAACATCATGGCGATGCAACACCTGGCAGCAAGGTATTTATTACCTGCAACGAAATTGAAAAATTTCATGCAGAGCTCCTAAGCAAGCCTTACAAATATTACCGCCCAACTGTTGAAAAAACTTTTTATGGTTCGCTGTGTATTGATATGCATGATCCGTTTGGCAACAAACTTTCTTTTAATGAATACATTACCCCGTAGTTAAATTTTTTATTTTCCACCATTAGCATGCAGGTCTGCTTTGCAATTGGCATCTAAAAGAGGAATAGTTCCTGTAATTAAAAAACCCAGTACATCTGTAGTTTCAGAAGAGTAATACATTAAACAGCTGGTATTACTGCAATGGTTGCCATGTGCAGCATCTTTATGATTGGTTTGCATGGGAGAACCAATATCAACCAGTCCTAGAATATGCCCGGCTTCATGTTCAATTACTGTAGACTCTAATTTTGTTCTACTGGCCTGGCCAATAGAACCGGAATTATCATGCACTGTTTTTCCTAATATGCACATCGATGTATTCCTGTAAGCCAGGCCTAATACCGCACTTTCGGTATAGGTACCATCAGTATATAAAAAGTATACTCCCAGCTGGTTGCCCGATGTAAAAACAGTACGGTTATTTTTTTCTATCGTAGCAATATCAGTCAATGATAATACTACTTTATTAGCTGATGCAATTTGTGATTGTACCACCGTAATACCACCAGGTTTATTAATAAGGCTATTAAAAAATGCAGTAAGATTATTGATTGCAGCAGCATCAGGCGCAAAGCCCGGCATATACTGAATTTCAATTTTTACAGAAGTGTAATTGGCAGCACTTAATAAATCGTTTGCTGAGGCACCTACCTGCTTATCATTTGCGCTGTTGATAGCAGGCAAACCTGTTGAAGTGCTATCTTTTTTACTGCAGGAAAAATTATGTACTCCTATTATTGCCAGTAAAGAAATTACAACCAGTTTTTTCATAAGTTGGGTTTTAAAAGTATCTACGAAAACTATGCCACAAGGGTTTAAATCTTATTATTCCACCCAATCGGCTACAAAAATATTGGTATCATGCGTGCCGCCATTATTGCGGTTACTGCAGAACACTATTTTCTTTCCGTCGGGAGAAAACATGGCAAAGGCATCAAATATTTTTTCTGCTGTTATTTTTTCCAGGTTGGTTCCATCTTCGTTTATAGTAAACAAATTAAATGGATAGCCTCTTTTACTTTGATGATTGCTTGCAAAAATGATACGCTTACCATCATGCATATAGCTGGGTGCCCAGTTGGCATTACCAAAATTAGTTACCTGCTTTACATTACTACCATCTGCATTGGCCACAAATACTTCCATATTGGTAGGAGCTACTAAATTCTCCGCTAAAAAATCTTTATATTCTTTTACTTCTGCATCTGTTTTAGGACGACTTGCACGCCAGATAATTTTCTTTCCATTGGGGCTGAACCATGCGCCGCCATCATAGCCTAACGTATTGGTAATTCGTTTTTCTTTGCCCGTTTTGAGGTCCATAATATAAAGATCGATATCACCATCTTTATCGCTGGTGTAGATCATTTTATTTCCATCAGGCGACAAAGTAGCTTCGGCATCGTAACCTTTGCTGGTGGTTAATTGCTTTACAATTTTACCATTAAGGTCGGCCATAAAAATATCATAGCTATCGTATAATGGCCAGATGTATTTGTTACCGTATTTTTTTCTGTCGGGCACAGGCGGACAAGAATCTGCACCTAAATGAGTACTGGCATAAATGATATGTTTACCATCTTTAGTAAAGAAACCGCAGGTAGTTCTTCCTTTTCCAGAACTTACTTTTTTATACTCAAACTTTTCGCCGGGTTTGATCGGTATCTTACCTACAAACATCTCATCGCACATGATGCCTTCTTTTGGATTGGTACGTTGAAAAATAAGCCATTTGCCATCGTAACTGAAATATGCCTCTGCATTATCGCCGCCAAAAGTTAGTTGCTGCAGGTTTTTAAAATGCTTTTCGCCGGGAAAGAGAATGGTATCTTCAAAGTGAGACGTGAGTGATGAGGCGTGAGTGGTGAGTGGTGAATCGTGAGTTAGAGCCTTTGGACTAAATGAGCTCACTATAATGGTTACGGCGATTAATACTGTTACTGCAAAGACAAATCTTCTCATTGATTTAATTTTATGCGGCAAAGTTAAGGCTCTGCCCATTTTAATTGTCAGAAAAATGTAATGACGTTAACAAGTATCGGCTTAATTTTGCGCCAGCAAACATTTTATGAAGCATATACTCCCCGGCCTTCTCATTATTACTTTTTTTGCAGCCTGTAACAACGCTGCACCAGAACAACCCCTTACCAAGCAGGAAATACCCGTGCAGGAAAAAGAAATGAAGGAGGCTATTGCAAAATATCCCGATTCAATAGCGCTGAGAAACGCATTGATAGAATATTATTATGACAATAGTAATTATGATATGGCATTAAGTGAGATAAACAATGCAATACACAAAGACAGCAATAACGCTTCACTTTGGGATAAAAGAGGCCGACTTTACTTTGAAAACGGAGATACCGCTAATGCCATAAAATCTTACCAGACAGCAATCGACATCTTCCCTGATCCTCAATATATAATGTCGCTTGGATGGATATATGCACAAAGAAAAGACAGTAATGCTCTAGTGATGGCCAATGCTTTGCTTATTGGCAAAAATGCTCATTCGGAAAAAGAAGCTTTATTAATTAAAGGATTATACTTTAAAGCGAAAGGAGATAATCAAAAAGCTTTAAGTTTTTTTGATGCTTGTATCAACATGGATTATACCTATATGCTAGCCTATAGCGAAAAAGCCATTGTGTTATATAACATGGGAAAATATGAAGAAGCGCTTAAAGTACTGGACAGAGCCGTTACATTACAGAATAAGTTTGATGAAGGTTATTACTGGATGGGTCGCTGTTTTGAAAAACTCAACAGAACCAACGATGCTATTGAAAGTTACCGTTCAGCGATTTTATATAACCCTGATTACGACGAAGCAAAAGACGCCTTGAGTAAACTGGGTGTGAAATAGATGCAGCTTACCTAGTTTGCAAATTGGAGTGTTCTTGTATTATAGCTAACTTTGCCATTGCAGTTTATTATTAATTATTCATTATTAAATTATCCATTACCAAGATGGCCATCATCGCACCTTCTTTATTAGCCTCTAACTTTTTAAACTTAGAAGCCGAATGCAAAATGCTTAACGAAAGCCAGGCCGATTGGTTTCATTTGGATGTGATGGACGGACGTTTTGTGCCCAATATTAGTTTTGGACCAATGCTGATCGAATTTTTCAGAAAGGCAACTACCAAAGTTTGTGATGTGCATTTAATGATTGAAGAGCCGGAAAAATATGCTGAAGCTTTTAAAAAAGCCGGTGCCGATAATTTAACCATACATATTGAAGCCTGCAGAAACCTGCACCGCAATATTCAACAGATAAAAGAACTGGGTATGAAAGCAGGTGTGGCGGTTAACCCACACACACCTGTTGAAAGTTTAAAAGATATTTTAGCAGATATTGATATCGTTTGTTTAATGAGCGTAAACCCTGGCTTTGGCGGACAATCCTTCATTCCCTACACGCTTACCAAGATAAAAGAATTGCGTAAAATGATTGATGAAAGATCATTAAATGTGAAAATTGAAATTGATGGTGGCGTAACTCTTGCCAATGCAAAATCAATTCTTGATGCCGGAGCCGATGTGCTGGTTGCAGGTAATACTGTTTTTAAAGCAGCTGACCCTATTGCAACGATTGCACAACTAAAAGCTATTTAGCCGCCGCCAGGTTATCATAAATCTGCTGCACTACATCGCCATCTTTTTTTAACCAGTTGGTTTCGGTTTTATCCCATTTGTATTTTTTGCCAATTACATTTTCCAGCATTTCCTGCGCTTTATAAGCTTGCTCTTTATTATAAAAACAATTCACCCATTTATCCATCAGTTTATCTTTACCGGTAACAGTTATTGAACCATCGTACCAGTTAAAAACAGGAGGCAATCCTATAAATACTGCAGGTGAAGTAGTAGCTCTTGCTACTTTATCTTTCAATAATTTATTGTAGAAACTAACGCAATCCAAAAGCCTTTTCTTTATCGCTTCATCAGATTCTGCCTTTGAAGGTTTAATACGCCATTGATTATTGGTACCATAAAAAGGATCGTCAGTCAACACTTTCTGCACTTTGCCATCACCCCTGTATTCAATCTTCTTTTTATCGGCACCACCTGTCATCACCAGGTCTTTGCCGTCAAGCTTTTCAATAGTGTACTGTGCTTTACCGCCATCAGTGTAAGTAATGGTAACTACTTTGCCGGCGTTATCCAAAGTCCATTTACCAAAGCGAATTGCATCACGGGGATTTACCACTGCAGAGCCATCAGAAAAAAATGAAAAGCCCCTGTATGGCATTTCAAAAGCAGCACTGTTGCCGGAAAGTTCTGCTTCCTGGGCATCATCTTTATTCTCCCAGTTTTGAGCTAATAAAGTTTTAGCATCAGCTGAACTGCTGATATCTGTGAGTGAAGCTGCTAAAGCAGCCGTAGCTTCTTTTCCTTTTTCCTCTTTGCCTTTCTCTTTACCTGCTGCATCGGTAGCGCTATTATCGCCGCATCCTGTTGCAACCATTGCATAAATCCCAACTAAAAAAAGTATTCTCTTCATAAATGTATTTTTTTTCAAAAATATTAATAAGAACCTGTAATAAGCCAACAAAATGCTGAAGCAACGAATTTAACAAAAAAATAAAAGAATTGCCGCCTGCAACAAGTGATTCTGCATTAAAAACGGATTAAAACAAAGCGGCAACCCTTAGCAAAAAATATTTTATCTTCATTGTATGAGAGCATTTTTTGTATTGATATTATCACTGTTTTTTTTAACTGCCACTGCCCAAAAGAAAACGGCTTTCGTTTCCGGCAAAGTTGTGGATGAAAATGATAAACCCTTACCAAAAGTATCTGTGGTGATTTTGGGTAAATCAACCGGCACCCTTACCGACGACAGTGGCCGCTTTAAAATTAAAGTGCCTGCAGAAAAGGCCTTTGCGCTGGTATTTACTTTCTCTGGTTATAAAGAAACCCAAAAGAATTTTTACCTCAGCAACAACGAAGAAGAAACCACCACCATACCTATGGAAGTGGGTGGCAAAACTTTAGAAGCAATAACTGTTACCGATGATAACCAGCGCAAGGAAATGGGCCTTGCCAAGATCAACCCCAAAAATGCACTCACTTTACCCAGCACCATCGGTGGTGTGGAAGGGCTGATAAAAATATTGGTAGGCAGTAATAATGAACTCACTTCGCAATACAGTGTACGTGGTGGCAACTACGATGAAAATTTAATTTATATCAACGATTTCGAAATTTTTCGTCCTTACCTCGTCCGCAGCGGCCAGCAGGAAGGCTTAAGTTTTATCAATCCTGAAATGGCGAAGAATGTAAATTTTTACAATGGTGGTTTCCAGGCAAAATATGGTGATAAGATGAGTAGTGTGCTGGACATTCAATATAAAAAACCAAAAGCATTTGGCGGCACAGTGTATGTAAGTTTATTAGAACAGGGCTTGCATTTAGAAGGTGCTAACAAAAAAGGGAATGTCACATATTTATTCGGCGTTCGCAATAAAAGCAATAAAAATTTATTGAGCAGCCAGGAAACGGTAGGTTCTTACATTCCTTCTTCTGCCGACCTGCAAACTTTTATTACTTATAAAATAAGCGAAAAATTACAACTGGAATTATTAGGTAATTATTCTGTTACTAAGTTCACCTTGTTTCCGCAGTCGGCGCAAAAAACCACTTCTGTTTTTTCGCCCTTGTTTACTGCCAACCTCGGCCTTGATATTAATTTTGAAGGCAAAGAACAGGATGGCTACAAAACCAGTTTACTGGGATTAAGCATGCTCTACAATCCTAACAAAAAAGTAAAACTAAAGTGGATGCTTAGCCGCTTTGAAGATAAAGAGAATGAGAATTTTGATATTGCCGGTGCTTATCTTTTTGGCGACAGGGATTTTGATAACAGCAGCAGTACTTTCGGGCAGATCATTAATCCGTTGGGTGCAGGTTACTACCAAAACTATGGCAGAAATACTTTAGACATTGCGGTGTATAATGCCAGCCTTAAAGGCAGCATTGACAAAGGCAAACACTTTATCCAGTTTGGCAACAGTATTGAACAAACCAATATCAACGATAAATTAAGAGAATGGGAATACCAGGATAGTGCCGGTTATTCTTTACCCTACAATCCGGCCAACTTAAATTTGTTTAAGGTATTAAATTCTACTGCTGATCTGTCCATACAGAAATTCAGTGGTTATGTACAGGACAATATACGTTTGGGTAACAACAAAAAAGATATCAGTTTACAAGCCGGTATCCGTTACAATTACAATTCGCTAAATAAAGAATTTTTAGTAAGTCCCCGTATGCAACTGAGCTTTAAACCGCAATGGAAAAAAGATGTGTTGCTGAAATTTGCTGCCGGTGTTTACGATCAGCCGCCTTTTTACAGGGAACTGAGAAAATATAACGGTACCTTAAACACGAATGTAAAAGCACAAAAAAGTTACCAGGTAGTTGCGGGGATGGATTATAGTTTTAAAGGATCCGAGTCACGCCCTTTCCGCCTTACTACAGAAGCGTATTACAAAAGTATCACTGATGTGGATGTATATGATGTGGATAATGTAAAGATCCGCTACGCCGGCAATAACGATGCTAAAGCCTATGCCACAGGTGTGGAAGCAAGATTGTTTGGTGAACTAGTGAAAGATGCCGAAAGCTGGCTGAGCATTGGCTTTATGCGTACCAAAGAAAATTTAAACAACGATTATTATTACCAGTATAAAAATGCCGCCGGTGAAATCATCAACGCCAAAAGTACCGACCAGGTGCCGGTGGACAGTATTAAAAATGAAGTGGGCTGGGTGCGCCGACCTACCGATCGTTTGATAACTGTGGGTTTATACATGGAGGATTACCTGCCCACCAACAAAAATTTTAAAGTGCATTTAAACATGCTATACGGCAGCAACATGAGTTACAATATTCCTAATAGTGTGAAGTACCGCAATGCATTGATCATCGATCCGTACATCAGGATAGACATTGGTTTTAGTGCACAGTTGCTGAGTGAAAAAAGTAAACGCCGCAGCCACAGCCCTTTTAAAGATTTTGAAAATATCTGGGCCAGCTTTGAAGTGTTTAATTTAATTGACCGGCCTAATACGATCTCTTATCAGCTGATAAAAGATTTTGCGAATAATATTTACAGCATTCCTAACCGGTTAACACCAAGGTTGGTGAATTTTAAAATTGTGGCGAGGTTTTAAGAAACAGCAATCAATATACTACAGTGCATAACTACTATTGCCTATTAAATTTTAACCACCCTTAACTGCAATGAAACGGTTTTTGCTTATTATAACTTTAATTTTTTTTGTACACCTACTTACAGCGCAAAAAGTTGCTGTAAATGAATTTGCCGTAATCGACAAAAAAGCACTAGAACTCCCCGACTCTTCATCAGCAACCACCCAAAGTATTGCAAATTATATAACAGCCAACTTTAAAACAGACAAGGAAAAAAGCAGGGCCATTTTTATCTGGGTGGCTACCAGTATTCAATACGATATTGAAAATATGTTTGCCTTGAATTTTTATGAAAACACTAATGACAAAATAGATAAGGCATTAAAAAACAGGAAAGGTATCTGCGAAAATTATGCAGCTTTGTTCAATGATATTTGTCAAAAATCGGGAATAAAATCTTTTGTTGTAGAAGGATATACCAAACAAAATGGTTTTACCGATTATATACCACATGCCTGGTGCATAGCATTAATTGACAGCACCTGGTTTATGTTCGATCCAACCTGGGGTTCGGGTTATGTAAGCAATAGAAAATTTTTTAAGCAGATCAACAATGGGTATTACAAAGCCAATCCTGCGGTACTTATCAAATCGCACATGCCTTTTGATCCATTATGGCAATGTTTAAATTACCCTGTTACCAACCAGGAGTTTTACGAGGGGAATATTTTGCAAAATAAAGCGAAACCATTTTTCAATTTCAATGATTCAATAAGCCTTTATGAAAAACAAGAGCATATTGAACAATTAGTATCGGCAGCAGCAAGAATAGAAAAAAACGGGCTTAAAAATTCTTTGCTTTTTGACAGGTTGCAACACATTAAACTGGAGGTAGAAAATTACAGGCAAAATAAAGTGGTGGAATTGTACAATGTTGCTGCAGCAGATTATAATGAAAGCATAAATGCATTCAATGCATACAGCCAATATTTTAATAAGCAATTTACTCCGCTAAAGCCCGATGCTGAAATACAACAAATGCTGGATACGGTTGACACCAAACTTAAAGCGGCAAAAGAAAAATTAAGCCAGATCGTTAATCCCCGTGCAGATATCAATGCAGTGATGATACAACTTAACAAATCCATTGATGATGCCTCTATCCAATTAAAAGAACAGCAGCAATGGTTAGCTGAATATTTAAGTAAGAGTAAATCAAAACGTAAATCAATGTTTTATGAAAAGAAAATCACTTTATTTGGCAGGCCGTTGAACTAGGAATTCTTTACATGCTTTAAGTTGACTTTTGTAAAAAAAATATTAAGAATAAAAGATTATTTACGTAGCAGATTATCGAAAACTATTTATCGCTCCGGTATCAACAGGTAGCTATGAATTAGGTAACTGTGTAAATTTTTAATTGGTGGAATAGTTGATAATTCAGTTGGTTACTGTTTGTAAAAGATAAGGACGATTTACCTGAAATGAGCGCAGATGGAATAATCATGATCAGGGAAATTGAAATGGATGGTACATTTATAAGACAAAACAAGTAATAATGAAATTAAATTTAAGAATATTTTATTCGCTCTTTTTCTTCTCTACAATAAACATTTGCAATGCCCAAACAAAAATTGCCGGCAAAGCAGATTTTGCTGATGCCAAACATTACAAAACAGACTCGGTTTTCAAAAATGTAATGATTGACACCAACATATTCAACATTCGGGTTGCTAGAAAATCTGATGCAGATGAAAGCACTAAAAAAGAGCTTGCTTTATCGATAACTACTGCTGATAAAAATAAAGTACTATTGCAACAATACTTTGACCAGAACGAATACCGGCTTTTTAAGATCAACAACGATAAGCTTAATAGTACCGGCAAGCTTTTTTTAGAAGTCATTTTCAATGGCGGTGGTTCTGGTTATAATGGCAGCTGTTTTGAAATTGCCAGCAGAAATGATACTGTTAAACTTGTACCGGTGTATAATTTTGATGAATTGTCCTTACTCTATTTCAGCAGTGACAACGAGATCATTAAACTGGAAGGCATCTGGAATTTTAAAGAAGATGAATCACATTTTTCTGAGCATAGGTATAGCGTTACAAAAATTAATTTTACCAATGCTACATTTAAGTCCACAGGTTTAGGCAACACTAAATTTAAATACGAAATGGCAGATGGTGAGCATGCTTTAAAAAAATTATTGCTGCTGATGAAAAAGAAAGAGCCATTGCTTTTAAAAACATTAGAATTAAAATAACCTGGATAATAACAGATCAAATACAACAACTTGAAACCTTCAAAACTCAGGACTTTATTAATTGGCTTAAGTGCAGGAGTAGTGTATGCTTTTCTTGCAATGCTGCTTGTAACGTCAAGTCATAAAAATGTTTCTGTAGGCTATATCTTTATTTTACCTGTAGTTCTTGGTGCCATCCCGGTTTTATTTTCTACCAAAGAACAACTGCAATCCTACAAAACTTATTTATTGTTACCCTGGGGCATTGTAATTACTTTTTTCTTTTTATGTTTTATCAGTGGTTTTGAAGGAATGATCTGCCTGGTAATTATTGTAGGGCCATTTTTATTACTGGGCACATTGGGTGCATTTATTTTCAGGCTTATCAAGTTAAAGAATGAAGGTAAAGGCACCAAACTTTATACCGTGTTACTATTGCCTTTCCTGGTACTAGCCATTGAAACAAACCTTCAACCTTCTGACCAGTTTCACACGGTAAAAACAAGTATAGAAATTAATGCAGGTAAAACTGTTGTCTGGCAAAATGTAAAAAATGTAAGAGCCATTAAGTCTTCAGAAATAACGCCACACTTTATTCATTTCATTGGCATTCCCAAACCACTAAACGGACAACTTGATAAAGAAGGAATTGGCGGCATAAGAAGTATCACCTGGGAAAAAGGAATACGCTTTGAAGAGAAAATTAAAAGCTGGGATGAAGGGAATAGTTTTTCTTATGATATCAATGTTGACCCAAAATCTATTCCGCCAACAACACTTGATGAACACGTAATGATTGGAGGAAAATATTTTGGTGTTACAGAAGGCAGTTACCAGGTTGAAAAGATAAGTGAGGCGAAAAGCAAAGTAACTTTAACCTGTACATACAGGGTTACTACAAATTTAAATGGATACAGTAAGTGGTGGGCAAACTTTATACTTGATGACTTTAACACCATGATCTTAGAAGTAATTAAAAAGAGATGCGAAGCAAATCCGTAAACAAAATATTTTGCTTGTTGCTACATACAAAACAGTTTCGGTCGCTTCAGATCATTGCAATCTATTTTCAATCTCCGCATACCAAACCCATTTTCTTTTCGTTATTTAATTAACATTCTGTTGATAAGTTATTTTGCAATGTATTAATTGTTATTCGTTAAATTTGAAAAGCAAGTTTAGAAGTACCAACACAATATTTAATTGTAAACTAAGTGCTGCTATGTTTGGTTGGTTTTTCACAACAACAGAAACAGTGCGTAAAACTGAAAACCTTTGACAGAGACGATCATTAACCTCGAAACCGTTAACCCCATTGAATTCTTTGGCGTAAACAACGGAAAGTTAGACATCTTAAAAAAGAAGTTTCCCCTTGTAAAAATTCTCAGCCGTGGTACACAAATTAAATTGAGCGGCGCTCCCGAACAAATTGAAGGCGCAAGAGAAAAAATTGATCTCATCTTGCAATACCTTGAACGTAACGGCCACATGAGCGCCAATTATTTTGAACAGATACTGGGCGGCGATGATGAAAAAGTGATTGACAATTTTATGGACCGCAATCCTAATGATGTATTGGTATTTGGCCCCAATGGTAAAACTGTAAGGGCACGTACCAGCAATCAGAAACGGATGGTGGAAGCCTGCGACAAGAATGATATTCTTTTTGCAATCGGGCCCGCAGGTACCGGTAAAACGTATACTGCTGTAGCATTAGCAGTAAGGGCATTAAAAAATAAATTGGTTAAGAAGATCATCTTAACAAGGCCTGCTGTTGAAGCTGGCGAAAGCCTTGGCTTTTTGCCTGGTGATCTGAAAGAAAAGATCGATCCATACTTAAGGCCTTTGTATGATGCGTTAGATGACATGATACCTGCCGACAAGTTAGGTTATTACATGACAACACGTACCATCGAGATAGCCCCGCTGGCGTATATGAGGGGTCGTACTTTAGATAATGCATTCATCATCCTGGATGAAGCACAGAATACGAACGACCTGCAGATAAAAATGTTCCTAACCCGTATCGGGCCAAATGCAAAAGCTATTATCACCGGCGATCCTACACAGATAGATCTGCCTAAAAACCAACAGAGCGGTTTGTTTAAAGCCACCCGTATCTTAAAAAATATCGAGGGCATTGCACATATCGAACTGGATGAAGAAGATGTGGTAAGGCACCGCCTGGTAAAATCTATCATCAAAGCTTACAATAAAGATGATGGTAAAGTAGATGAACCAAAAAAGAGTTTGTAGTTTTGGCTGAATGACTCTTGTAAAAAATACTAACCTTTCGGATATAATGAGGTGGCTGATGAGCTGCCTCATTTTTTTATGCTGCTCCTGCGGAAATACCAGCAACTATAAAAATTATGTTGTTAGCAAATCGGATTCTTTAAAAGAAGTAAAGCGGATTGAAAGGGCATTTATAAAAATTGATTCTGCCAGGCCTTTAATTAAAACCGGCGACCTGGTGGTAAGAACCGGTAGTGATTTTACCAGCGAAAGTTTACGCAGCCTTAATCAAAGAGATAAAACCTATTCGCATTGCGGTATTGCAAGCATTGAAAACGATACGGTATTTGTTTATCATGCACTAGGCGGCGAATGGAACCCCGATCAGAAAATACGCAGGGATGTATTTGACAATTTTGCAGAACCATACAGTAACAGGGGCATTGGTATTTACAGGTATTCGCTTGCCCCTGATGATATTAAAAACCTGGTTGAATCGGTACATCAGCTTTACCGGTTAGGCGTTATGTTTGATATGAAATTTGATCTGCAAACCAGCGACCGTATGTATTGCGCCGAATTTGTGTATAAATCTTACCTGTTGGGTTGCAATGGTAAATTACAGTTTACCACCAGCCATATTGGCAAATTTGAGTTTATTGGCGTGGATGATCTCTTTCTGCAACCACTGTGCAAAGAACAAAAAAAGATTTTATACCAATAATACTTTGAAACATGGAAAATAAAACTAATTTTGAAACCTAAATAAACTAAAAATACTTTTTATGAAAAAAATGTTATTAGCTGTTGCAGTAACTACATCTTTACTCTTTGTTAGTTGTAATTCTGGCGGTGGCGACCCCAAAACTGTTTTAATGTCTTTTTTTGAAGCGTTAAGCAAAAAAGATTTTACCGCTGCCAAAAAATTAGCCACTAAGGATAGTGAAGCTATGTTCAGCATGATTGAAATGGGCATGCAAATGAACAAAGACAATAAGGACATGGATAAGTACGACAAAGAGAAGATGGAATTTGGAGAAACCAAAATTGAAGGCGACAAAGCTACAGTTGCAGTTAAGGATAAATCCAGTGGCGAAACCACTAATTTTATTTTAAAGAAAGAAAGCGGCAACTGGAAAGTAGCATTTGATAAAGCATCATTAATGCAGATGGGTACCGACAAAATGAAAGAAAAAGGCATGAACACTAACGACATGATTGATTCTGCACAAAATGGTTTGGAAAAATTAAAAGAAATGAACCCGGATTCTTTAGCTAATAAGATGAAAGAAGGAATGGATAAATTGAAAGAGATCCAGGAAAAAAATCCTGAAGCTATGAAGCAAATGCAGGAAGCGGTGAAAAAAATGCAGGAAGCACAAAAACAACAGTAATACAAAAAATTGATAGTATTAAAAGCATCTCCAAAATGGAGGTGCTTTTTTATTTGCCTTAACCGAAAGATGTTTAACTTTAATTATGATTAAGACAATATTTTATTCATTTGTACTGGCAGTTGCTTTATTCGCCTGTACCCCTGCCGCTAAAAAAGAGCCGGTTACAGATACCGAAGTGGCCACTACTTTTATAAGGGCCGTATTGGATAATGATTTTACCACGGCAGAAAAATACCTGCTTAAAGATGAATCTAACCAACAGTATTTTGAAAGTTTTAAACACCAGTATCAAACTAAAGATAATGCAGAGCTGGAAAAATATAAAGCAGCAGATATCATCATCAATGAAATTAAGCCTGAAAGCGATTCCATACACCTTGTAGATTATACCAACACCTACAAAAAAGAAGCTAAGAATAATTTAAAACTGGTATGGGCTGGTGGCAAATGGCTGATTGATTTCAAATATACTTTTGCAGAAAAACAGTGATCAGTAATGCTTAAAAATTTTCTTTTAGTAGGATTGGGTGGTGCGTTGGGTTCTATGCTGCGTTATGCTACCTCATTGCTGATCAGCTTTAAATCTTTTCCGTTTGCAACACTCACCATAAACATTGCCGGCAGTTTTATTATTGGCTTGGTGCTGGCCTTTAGTTTAAAAGACGAAGCATTTTTAAACAACTGGAAATTATTTTTAGCCACAGGCCTTTGTGGTGGCTTTACCACATTCTCTGCATTTTCCGCCGAAAATGTAGTACTCTTACAAAACGAAAAATATTTACTGGCTTTACTTTATATTGTAATCAGCATTATCGCAGGCATTGCGGCAGCATGGCTTGGTTTCAGTTTAGTAACAAATAACAAATAGCAGTATTAAAATCCGAAATCTAAAATCATAAATCTAAAATAAACATGTACGTACTTCACCCCTGGCATGGCGCTCATTACGGAGACAAATCTCCTCATATCGTAAACGGCCTTATCGAAATTTCGCAAGGCAGCAAGGCCAAATATGAAATTGATAAAAAAACAGGCTTACTGATTCTTGACCGTATCATTTACTCTTCCTTCCACTACCCTATCAACTATGGTTTTATTCCGCAAACATTAGGGCATGATGGTGATCCATTGGATATACTGGTAATGTGCAGTGAAAGTATTCAACCGCTTTGTTTGGTAGAAGCTACTGTTATTGGCAATATGCAGATGATTGATAATGGCGAAAAAGATGATAAGATCATTGCTGTAGCTACGCACGACCCTGCAGTAAATTATATCACTGATGTGGATGAATTACCTAAACACTTTACCGCAGTATTAAAAAATTATTTTGAGAATTATAAAGTACTCGAAAATAAAATAGTGGAGATTGATGAATTTCAGCATAAAGATGCTGCCTATAAGATCATTAATGAAGCTATCGATTATTACAAAGAAAAATATCCTAAATGACCCTAAAAAAAAATAACATGGAGATGCAAACTATTCTCATCATTATACTGATCGGGATTGCGGCCGGCACACTAAGTGGATTGGTTGGAGTAGGTGGTGGTATCATTATTGTTCCGGCACTGGTGTATTTTATTGGCTTTAGCCAGAAAGCAGCGCAAGGCACTTCGTTAGGCGTATTACTTTTGCCCGTGGGTATTTTAGGCGTTTTGCAATATTATAAACAAGGCCATATCGATATGAAAGTAGTGGGTTATCTTTCTATTGGTTTTATTGTGGGCGGATTATTAGGTAGTAAGATTGCATTGAACATTTCGCAGGAAACATCTAAAAAAATATTTGCTATCCTGATGATAGTTATAGCTATCAAAATGCTTTTTTTGGATAAGCCTAAAAAAGCAGAGAGTAGCACCACTGTACAAAATACAGAGCAAACAAAAACAATTAAGAACGACGGCTGACCTGCCAATCGGCAGGCAGGTCAAAAATATCTTTTGATGATCCTTAAGTGATGTGTCCGTTCTCCTGTGGAGGTATTTACAATGCCTTCATTATCTATTTTATCAATACGCACTTTAGTTGAAGCATGTATGATCTCATGTTCATTTAATAGAATGCCTACATGAACGATCTGCCCCTCCTCATCATCAAAAAAAGCAAGGTCGCCGCAACGGACCTCCTGTAAAAATCCAACTGCTTCTCCCTGTGTTGCCTGCAGGTGGGCATCACGTAACAAAGGGATATTTAAAAACTTATACACGGCCTGCGCAAAACCGCTGCAGTCAATACCAAAAACAGAACGGCCACCCCATAAGTAAGCTGTACTCAAAAATTTAAACGCAATTTGCCGGATGAATATTTCGTCAGTTTGTGCAGTTGCCGGATCAAATGTTCTACCTGAAAATTTTATGTCTTTCTCTTTTACTGATAACAAACTTCCCAAAGGAATAAACATGGCTTTATCATCGTAGCCGATCTCGTTTAACCAATCTGCTGCTAAAACAATAGCACTATCCTCATATTGTACTGCATCAATTTCCCTGAGTTGCCCCGGCTGGCACCAGCCATCATAACCATCTGCTTTGCAGGTAATTTTTATCCATCCTTTGATATCACTGTTATCTACAGTTACTTTTTCGCCAAACAGTAACTGGCTTTTCATTTCACTACGGTGATCGGGCATCATGCGTACATGAGCCACAGGCACACAACAAATGGCATACATCATAAAAACAATTTTGCTTCAATCTAAATTATGGAAATTATACTATGTTTACATCTTATTACTACTATAACTTACTGTAAAAGTTTTGAGCCCGGCCAAATACCAACATATTGACGACAACGAACTGTTGCAACGGTTTTATACCGACCACGATAATGAGTGGCTGGGTATATTGTTGCAGCGCTATACTATGCTGCTACTGGGTGTATGCATGAAATATTTAAAAAATGAAGAAGAAGCGAAAGACAGTGTGCAACAGGTTTTTTTAAAAGCTATCAATGAACTGCACAAGTATAAAGTGGAGTATTTTAAGAGCTGGATATATATGGTGGCTAAAAACCATTGCCTGATGAAACTGAGGGACAAAGGAAAATATACAGCCGAAATAAATGACCAATTAATGGCTACGCCGGATGAAACAACGGATAAAAATAATTATATTGAAAAAGACAAGGCCCTTACCAATATGGCAGAAGCGCTGTTGCAACTGAACAAAGAGCAGCAACTATGCATAACTTTGTTTTATCTTGAGAAGAAAAGTTACCAGGAAATTACCGACCAGACTCAATATTCGTTAATGCAGGTAAAAAGCCATATTCAAAACGGGAAACGGAATTTAAAATTATTGATGGAAAGAAAGCGTGAAGCGTGAGACTGTAAATGGTGAAAAATAAATAAATGAAAGCGATTTTATAATAAATGAGCGATGATCTGAAAAACATATTGAACAACAGTAATAAAGATATTGATAATCAAAAGCTGATGGATTATCTCAGTCAGCAGTTATCAAAACAGGATACGCATGAGTTGGAAAAAATGATGGCCGAAGATGATTTTATTAATGATGCTGTTGAAGGATTAGCTGAATTTGACAATGTAAAAAAGCTGCCGCTTTCTGTGGAGCAATTAAACAGGGAATTACAGAAGCAAATTGCTAAAAAGAAAGACCGCAGGGAAAAACGTAAAATAAAAGATCAG
Organism: Ferruginibacter sp. SUN106; assembly: GCF_050611765.1. Lineage (NCBI taxonomy): Bacteria > Pseudomonadati > Bacteroidota > Chitinophagia > Chitinophagales > Chitinophagaceae > Ferruginibacter > Ferruginibacter sp. SUN106. The sequence continues at coordinate 1,209,768 of NZ_JBODJC010000001.1, read as the reverse complement.
CCCTGGGTCTATTTTACTATTATACTTTTATTGATACTAACTATTGTTTGTTATGTGATAATAAAAAAGAGAATGGATCACCAACGCCTTCCTCAAAAACCTGCCAGTACGCAGCAACTAAAAACAGAGTAAGAGATACCCAATACATTATCCCTTATGTAAAGGAACGTGAATAGCTACCAATGTGCCTTTACCCGGTGCCGAGTCAAAATCAACCGTTCCTTTAAGGTATTCAATTCTTGTTCTGATATTTTTTAAACCAATCCCTTCCGATTTTGAATTGGCTGCATCTGCAAAGCCTTTGCCATTATCTTCAATAGTTGCAGCAATACCATCTGCATCTTTAATTAAAGAAATATCCAGTTCGTTGGCGCCACTATGTTTAATTACATTGTTTACACATTCCTGTATCACACGGTACAAAACGGTTTCTACATTACTATCCAGGCGCTCATTCAATCCTTCACTATACAGGTTTACTTTTAATACCCTGCTGTCAATCTTATCAATAAATTCTTTTACAGCGCTGCTGAGCCCGCTTTTTAATAGCGCATTCGGCATCATATTATGGCTTACATTTCTCACTTCTTTACAGCTTTCATCCACAAGGTTTACAATTTTCTCAAAAGCAATTTTATCTTCTGCACTATTAAAATCAAGCCGGCTTTCAATGCTGGATAAATTCATTTTTGCAGCACTCATGGTTTGGCCAATGCCGTCGTGCAGGTCGCTGGCAATTCTTTTGCGTTCATTCTCTTCTGCCTGTATGATGGCCTTGGTAGCCAGGTCCTGCTGGTGCATTATTTCTGCCTGCAATTTTTTGGCTTGCTTTAATTTACTACTGCGATAAAAAGAAAAACCCAGCAATACCGTTAGCAACAATAAACCTATACCTCCGGCAATCCAGTAATTCTTTTTAGTAATTTCAAATTGTTGTTGCTGAATAGTATGTTCTTTTTTTTCCGTTTCATATTTTTCCTGCAGTTCATTGATCTGCTTGGCAGATGTAATATTTAAAATGGAATCTTTTACCGCACCCTGTAATTTTAAAAACTGTATAGCTTCAGGATAGCTGCCTTTTTTTTGATAGATGCCTGCCAATTGCCCATAGCAAAACAGTAATTGTTCCTTAAGTTTTTCCGGTTTGGATAATTCAATGCATTTATTATAAGTTTCGATTGCTTCAGTAATCTTGTTCTGATTCTCGTAAGCTTCAGCAATATTTGCATAACTCATACTAAGCACCCGTACATCTTTTAATTTTTCTCCAATATCTTTTGCCTTAAAATAATAGATCAATGCACTGTCAATATTGCCCGATAAAAATTTATAAGCACCGGCATTACTGTATCCTAATGCGGCATCATTCATTTTATTTTCCTCTTCAAGTAATGCCACAGCTTCAACCTGGCTGGTAAATGCTTTTTTAAAATCACCTTTGGAAGAATAATAAATACTGATATTTTGTTTTACCAAAGCCTCCCCGTCTTTAAAATTATTTTCTGTAGCAATTGCCAGCGCCTCATTCAGGTATTGAAATTGAAGATCTGATTTTCTTAAATTGCCGTACACTTCCCCAATATTATTTTTGGTGAACATTACTCCCCTTTTGTTATCTAACGCTTCCCATATTTTCAATGCATCAAAATAATATTGCAGCGATCCGGAATAACTTCCCTTCACAGATTCCATGGCACCAAGATTGTTCAGGCTTCTTGCTTCGCCAGCTTTAAAATTTATTTTTTTAGATTGGTCAAGTGCCAGCTGAGAAAACCGGGCACATTTTTCCGGCTGTTCATTTTTATGCTTAAAACAATAATTGATCAGCTGGTTTATGCCCATTGTATCTGAAACGGTTTCGGCATAAATATCAATACTATCCTTTGTTTGTGCAAAGGGCTGCTGCAGAAAAACGATGGCAGTAATAATAAAGCAACAGATTTTTTTCATTTACAGAGTTTTATTATGAATAGTACTGGTTTGATTTCAAAAAAATGTTATACCATCTCCGGCGTAATTGACATCTTTTTAATTATATTTATAAAAATCATATTTATGGACACAATTATTGAAATGGCACTTGCCCTGGTAAAAGCACTGGATGGCAATCCTTCTCTTTAAAAATTTCAGCGCAGGCAAAGCTTATGCTACAGCCTTTGCCTGCGCAAATTTTACACACCCGGCAATACACTCCTCCGCTGTTCTATAATGTAATAATAAAACTAACCTGGCTTATTCCTATACCCAAACCAAGGTATTTTATTGCTGCGGTATTCTGTATTTTCAATATTATTTGAAAATACAGAATATTTAATTACCTTTACAGTATTAAAACAGCAAGATGGAAACCGATACCATTATACAACCTACTGATGTTGATTTGCATCATACCACAACCACTGCACTTTATTACAGCACCATTAAAAACTATTACAATATTGCCGGCCCCGATTATGAAGCCTGGAGCAAAGACTTTAACATGCATTTTGGCTATTGCAAAAAATTCAGTGATATATTTTCACTGGAAAAAATGCTGTACCGGATGAACGATGAGGTACTGGAGCGATTGCAGATTCCTGCCAACAAAGCAACTGCCATTGTTGATTTAGGCTGCGGTGTAGGTACGGTAGCCAGGTATGCCGCTAAGCAATATCCCTGCGCAACAATTACCGGTGTTACCATTGTTGATTTTCAATTAAACAAAGGCAGGGAACTTATTCATAAAGAGGGCCTCGATAAAAAAGTAACTTTAGTAAAAGATAATTTTGAAGGCAGCCATTTTGCCAATGAAAGTTTCGACAGGGCTTATGCATTAGAAAGTGCCTGTCATGCAAATGGCAGCAACAAACAATTGGTGATTAAAGACCTGGCAAAGATATTAAAGACAGGCGGGCAGTTTTGTATTGCTGATGGCTTTTTAAAACATGATAAAAAATTACCCTGGCTCTTCGAAAAAATCTATAAAAAAATAATTGCCTGCTGGGCACTACCCTGCTTTGGCAATATCAATGAATTTACTGCAACACTTGAAAAATATGGATTACAAAATATCAAGGTAGAAGAGATCAGCCTGCGCATTGCGCCTTCTGTTGCCTACGTGCCTTATACCTGCGTTAAATTTTTTATTACAGAACTCTGGAAAAATAAAAGCTTGAAAATGAAAAAAGAAAGATGGAATAATGTTTACGGGCCATTGCTTGGCATGATACTGGGCTTGTACCATAGGCATTTCGGGTATTATATCATCAGTGGAAATAAATAAAAAAGTCCTGCTGTTGCAGCAGGACTGTAAAATATTTTCATGTAATTATTGTTTTACAAAACGTATTGTTCTGGAAACACCATCTGCAGTGTAACCATTGATCTGGTATGTACCTGCACTTAAACCACCAAGATTTAAAGTAAACTGGTTGCTGCCGGCAATTAAATTGTAAGCGATCTTTTGTACCTGTCTTCCGGCTATATCTGTTATCACCACATCCATTTTGGTTTTTTGTGCAGCCGTTACATTCAGTATCGCATTATTGTTTACTACTGTTGGTAATAAGCCTACAATATCAAACCCACTTTCCTTATTCAGTAAAGCAATGACAGTGCTGTAAGTGATCTTACCATTTGCGTCAATCATTTTTAAACGATAATAATTTATACCTGCTAAAGGCTGATTATCGGTATAATCAAATGGTTGCTGACAACGCAATGCATCTGCAGTAATAGTAGTAATTGAAGTATAGTTGCTGTTGTTGGCACTGCGTTCTAAAACCATTGTTGCCGTAGGATTATTGGTACAGGTAACTTTCCAGTTTAAATAATTAGCACTGCCTTGTTTGGTACCGTTCAGGTAATTGAGGTTGATGGGAAGAGGATTGTTTATTGTTGTGCTCGCTAAAGAAAAGGGACCAAATGTATTTGTTAAACTTGTCCAGGTTATTGTTCCCGCAGTTGTTGTACCGGTCGTTTGTCCTAAGCCACTAAAACTAACCCAATTTGCACCATTAGAATAAGCTATTATAAGCTCTGATAAATTATTGATGTAGTTTGGCGACCCGCCATTGCTGCTTGTTGCTGTCCAATACAAACTAACATTCACCGGTGCTACCGAACCTGCCCTGTCTAGTACCCAATAGTCAACTTGGCTCACATGATTTATACCTGCGTTGGTTACGGGATATGCTACTTGTGCAGAGCTACGTTTATATTCTGCTGTGAAGTTATCAGTTGCAGTGCCAGCAGTTGCAGATATTTCAACTGGTACATAGGCAGTAAATGTACCATTAGATTTCCCAACAGGAAAAACAAAAGCAGTATTACCAAATTTCCGAACAGGGCCATCTACAAAACTTGCATTAGATGCTCCGAATATTTGTGATCCCGAACTAAGAATAAGCAAATTAGAAATAGTGGTTCTAAGCACGCCTGATGCAAATATTAATGCTGCAGGTGTTGCAGGAATAGTAAATGAACTCAATAAAGTAACACCCGCGGAAGATGTATTATTTATAACAAATGATATAGGTCCAGAAAATGTGCTCATTGTTAAATTTTGAGCAGATGATCCGTTAATAACGAATTGGTTTTGTGCACCAAAAGATGTTGTTGCTGTAACAGTTCCCCCGGTTTGCGATACATCTCCGTTAATAAGTATTTGAAACGCTCCACTTGTAGTAATCGGTCTGTTGGTCATATTAAAAGTACCTCCGGTCATAGTTAATTTCCCATTTAATAAAATTGTAGTAGGAAATGCATTACCAATATCTCCTGTATAAGTAGCATTACCATACACCGTGCCTGCAGAAATTTTCAGTTCATTGGTAATCGTCCCAAAACACAAGCCTATGGTGGGTGCAGATAATTCTAATGTACCTCCCTGCACCTCCACGTTTCCCAGAGTATAACCAGCTGGTTCAGTTGCAATCCTTAAGCTTCCTGTACCGGTAGACATTACACGAATACTATCCATGCTATAAGATGCCGTTGGAAGCAACACAGCAGAAGATCCCGATATTGTTTGTCCAGTGTTATTCCAAATTAATAAACCATTATAGTTTGCAGCGTTACTTAAAACAGGCATCGTACTTATTACACCAGTAACATTTATTGTAGAACCATTTTGATAATCAGCAGCTGGAATAGTCCCTGCATTTCCGGTTGTCCAATTTAAGCTAGAACCACTCAAAAACCTTGTAGTGGCAATGGTACTATTGTTAAATACAGCTCCCCCATGATTAAAAACAACATTAACGGTACCTGAGATATCCACGTTAGTAAGGTTTGATAATGCACCGTTATTTATCTCCCATGTTGAGAAAGCACCTAAGCTTAATGTTCCGGCAACCTGGGCGTTATTAGTACCTCCAGCACCGTAAGTAGTAAAAAAAACACCGCCGCCATTACCCAAAGACAGGAAGGAACCAGCAGCAACACTCAAAACAGGCGATGCGGCTCCATTATTATTAATCGTCATTGACTTAGCACCTGAAGAAGTAATTATATTACCACCTATTCCCAATGTTCTTAAGGAAGCGATTGTAGGACTTACATCAAGATCACAGGAATTTGCAGAATTAAATATTACCGTATCGGTTGCCAAAGGCACTCTCCCAAGGGACCAATTACCTGCATTATTCCAATTCGAAGGAGTTGCCGCTGTCCATGTATTATTTTGCGCAAACAATACGTTCACCAATAAAGTAAACCCTAAAAACAGTAAACTTTTTTTCATAACTACAAATTATATTAACTAATACAGGATTAAATAAATTACGAAGGCCGCAAGAGGCTGTGTTTTTAAAGGGAAGAGGATCAGGTTAGTGCCGGAAATTATTATGGGCAAGATACGATAAAACTTAAAAACGCTGCCAGTTAAGGATCGCTTTAAGCAACAATGTTTTCCACAGCAGCTAATGATTTGTAAATAAAAAAAGTCCTGCGTTTGCAGTAGAACTTTTTTATCATACCTAAAAATATTATTGCTTTACAAAACGTATTGTTTTAGACATACCCTCTGCTGTATAACCAGTAACCTGATAAGTGCCTGTACCAAGGCCGGAGAAATTAATATTTAACTGGTTGCTGCCTGTAATTAACTGGTACGTATTTTTTTGCAGTTGCCTTCCTGTTATGTCAGTAACTACTACATTCATCTTTGTTTTTTGTGCAGCAGTTACATTCAGGATTGCATTGTTCGCTACTAATGATGGTAAAAGTCCGATAATATCAAACCCTTTTTCTTTATTTAGCAACACGACAATCATACTGTAAGAGATGTTGCCATTAAGATTGGTGATTTTAATACGATAATAATTCAATCCGTATAATAATTTATCATCGTCAAATGAATGTACTGTAGTGCCAACAGATACCAGTGGTATAAAATTTCTGCCGTCTGCGGACCGTTCAATTGCTACATCCCTCACATCAAAAATATTATCGATGGTCCAGCTTAAATATGCTTTATTATTTTGTTTTTCAACAATGAGGTTAATTAATTTTTCAACAGCAAGTATCGAACCTACATTACCCACAACAAATGACGAGCCCAATGATCCCGGTGCAAATGGCCCCGCTACATAAGGGCCGGTAGCCGTAGGCGTGAGATTGCCGGAGGGATCAAGATTCCATGCACCTGGCGATCCTGGAATAAAATGGCCCAGTTCCATATTAGCCGCAGGCAGGCAGGAAGCATTGGCATCAGCGGTTGCATATTGAAAACTCAGGCCGACCAGGCCAGCACTGATATTTGTTGCGGAGCTAACATACCAGGTTCTGTCAATCGTCCTTGTTGGATTATAAATACCTGCAGGGTTATTACCTGGTTCTACTCTCACACTATAATCATTGGTTACAGCTGCGGGCTGGGAAACGATGGTAACAGGATTATACCTTGTACTGCTGACCGCTACAGGAAACAGCGTACTGCTGTTTGCAGGCATCAACCTTATTATTGCCGAGCCTGTGCCATTGGTTACAATTCTTCCGTTACTAATGGTGCTTAAAAACGGAGATGGTACAGATACATCAAAATTATTGAGAGACAAAAATCCTGCTGTAAGATTTAATGCCCGTGGCAGCACCAGCATATTCAGCAAATTAACTCCTGAAACATTATTTGCTATAACCAGATTTACCTGCCCTGTAACATTGTCCATTTCTAAATTCTGCACCGCTCCTCCGTTCATATTGATATAATTCTGAGCTCCCAAAAGAGAAGTGGCAGTGATGGTGCCACCGGTTTGTAAAACATGCCCGGTCACATTTATCTGCCCGGCTCCAAAAGTGGCCGGCATGGGCCGGTTAGTTAAATTTAAAGTGCCGCCGCTAATAATAATATCCCTGTTTACTGTTAATTGCATAGAACCTGCAGCACCTGCTACATCGCCGGAAAAAGTGGCATTTAAAAATACATTGCCGCCACTAATTACAAGATCGGTGGCAATGGTACCTGTTTTAGTGGAAGGAATTAAACCAGGGGCACTTATTTCTAACGTACCGCCTCTTACTTCAATATGCCCAAGGTTAAAACCGGCAGGATCTGTTGTTAAACGCAAAGTACCCAAACCAGTATTTACCACCCGGATGCTATCCATCGGGTATGTGCCGGTGGGCAATAATTGTGCAGCTGCACCTGTGAGCGATGCAGCCTGTGCGGCTGCATTCCAGATGATTAATCCATTGTAATTGGTGCTTGTGCTGAATGCTACCATTGTATTGGTAACACCGGTAACATTAATTACAGAACCATCCTGGTAATCTGCAGCCGGAATGGTACCACCATCTCTATCCCATAAAAGACCGGAGCTACTTAAAAAATGTACTGTTGCACTTGTACTATTGTAAAATAAGGTACTGGTATGAGAAGCCAGAACACTGATTGTTCCTGTAATGTCAGTATCGGTATGTAATGTAGCGCCAACATTATTGATTACCCAACCAGAAGCAAATCCAAAAATCAAAGTACCGGCTACCTGCGCATTATTTACACCACTACCGCTCAAATCATAAGTTGAAAAGAAAATATTAAAAGCTCCTCCATTTCCAATTGATAAAGTAGCGCCGGCGGCAACATTAAATACCGGTGTTAATGCGCCGTGATTATTGATCGTTATCGATCTTGTTGCTGATGAAGAAATTAAGCTGCCGCCAACACCGTTTGCCCTGAATGAAGCAATAACGGGACTTACATCAAGTTCACAAACATTTAAGGAATTAAATATCACGGTATCAGTATTACCGGGAATACCAACGGGTGCCCAATTATTTACATCTCCCCACATACCATTATTAGCACCAACCCATGTTTTTGTATTTTGGGCAAAAATAAAATTCAATAAAAAAATAAAAACAGGTAGAAGTAAAGTTTTTTTCATCGCTGAAAATCATATTAGTAGTTACTGAATTAAAGAAACGTGCTGGTAAAAGAGGAGGCATTATTACAGAGAAAGAATCAAAAGGGTAATAGATCGACAAAAGCAAGATACACTAAAAGCAAAAAAACAGCATATTCATTTTTACAAAAGCAACAATATTTTCCATAAGAAAAACGCATTGGGTAAATAAAAAAAGCCTTCCGGAAATTGAAAGGCTTGTAAAATATCACTTATAAAACTATTGCTTTACAAAGCGAATTGTTTTTATTGGCACCCCCATTGCATAACCTGTTAATTGATAATTGCCAGGGCTGAGCTGTACCAGATTTAATGGCAAATGGTTATTACCAGCAGCCAGATCGCTTGTCAATTGCAGTACCCTTCTTCCGGCGACATCTGTTATTACCATGTTTATTTTTGTTTTTTTATCTGCAGTTATATTCAGTATTGCATTATCCCTTACAATAGATGGCATCAAGCCAGAAATATTAAAATCATAACTGTTATTCTGTAGTACAATTATTGAACTATATATTACCGTACCATTAGCATCAATTATTTTTAAGCGATAATAATCAGTGCCACTTAAAGGATTTGCATCAACATAATCAAATGCCTGCAAACATCTTAATGCATCTGCCGTAATAGAAAAGGCCGTTGAAAAATTTCTTCCTTCTTTACTTCGTTGTACCTCTATTTTGGTATTGGCATTTATGGTGCTTGTCACTTTCCAGTTAAAATAATTTTTACGGTCTTGTGTATACCCATTAAAATAATCCAGTTTAACAGGCAATGGATTAGAGGCATCGGTGCTGGCTAAAGAAAATGGACTAAATGTATTTACGCCTGCCCATGTTATCGATCCTGCCGCAAAGCCACTACCCGCATTAAAAGTACCGCCATAAGTATTCCATTGGTTGCTGCCATTGTAATGCGCCATCACCAGTTTACTCAGGTCGTTAATGTATAATGCAGAACCATTAGCACTACTCTGGCTGGTCCAGTAAAGTGTAACATCAATGGCTGTGGTTCCGCTGCCCCGGTTTAACAGCCAGTAATCAACACCGCTTACATGATCTAATCCTGCTGCATAATTATTGCTGAGCGCTTGTGCACTTTCTCTTTTATAAGCTGCTGTATATTCATCCGTAATTGAGCCAGGTGCAGAAATACTTAATGGCACATAACCAATTCCTGTTTTACCAACAGGAAATATAAATGCAGTATTACCAACTTTTTTTACAAGCCCGTCAACAAAACTATTATTAGATACTCCGGCTACTGAAGCCGTAGCGCTTAATGTCAGCACTGCAGGATCTGTTACAGTCACAATTCCGGAAATAAAATTTACAATACTATTGAATGAAATATTACTGTTGATTTTTACTCCGGCTGCATTACTAAAATTAATGGCTTCATTGCTGTTAAAAGTTATTGTTCCCGAATTGGAAATTGTTTGCAAAATTGCCCCATTAAACGATACCGTTCCTGCACTTGCAGGATTGAAATTTAAAACCTGTCCTGCGCTAACTGAAGTATTCCCTTTAATATTAATTCCACCGGTTAAATTTAAACTTAATGTTCCCTGGGTTATTAGCAGGTTGTTAATGTTTAACGGATTTACACCTGTTACTGATTGATTAAAAGCAGGAAAATCAATTTCCAGGTTAGCGTATGTGCGGCCGGAAAAAGAAAGAAAAAGAATTTGCTGTACTTTAAATAAACTCCCCGTATTAAAAACCACTTTAGATGCAGGTTGTGTTAATGCAAACGGATTGGCACCTGCTTTTTGAATAAATGTTGTACCGGTATTAAACACAATAGCATTTGCAGTACCTGCAGCAGTAAATACATTTCCGCTGCAACCGGCATCTTGTGTAAATACAGCCGGGCTGTTAAATACAATACTGTTTGCATCAGCTGCATCCAGGCGATGTGCGGCAACAGAAAAATTAATACTCCCACCAATACTTGCGGTGGCACCCGTGGCTAAAAACACCGTAGCAGGATTTGTTCCATTAATATTGAATGACGAGCCTGCTGTAACAATAAGATCATCGCCTCCCGTAATGCCCTCAATGGTTAGCACATTATTTGCGGTAGCGGCCTGTAAATTAATTGTGGTATTATTACTAACTGATAACTGGCCAACACTTTGTAGTGGTACATTCGTTGCAGTATTTACACTGCCATTATTAAACAGCAGGATATCATTCGCTGCAGGCGTGGTTCTTGCCGGTGTCCAGTTAACGTCAATTGTCCAGTCGGCCACCCCGGTTTTATTCCATGTATAGGTTACCTGGCCAAAACATTTAGTACAGCACAGGAACAGAAGAAAAACTATAACGGCATATAGTTTTTTTTTATGCCATTGTAATAACAATACAATTACATACAGGTATTTTTTTTGCATAACAACCAGTGGTTATTGATTTAAATAAATGATTGCCTGAACAACTTTACAATATGTTTTTTATGGGATAACGCTTATTTAAGTAAATGCAGGAATAAACAAGACCGGTAAAAATAAATAGTAAGGCCTGCATGGCAGGCCTTACTATTTATCACGAATTTTTATTGTTTTATAAAACGGATTGTTTTTGCTTTTTCGTTATCAGTATAACCAGTTACCTGGTAACTGCCCGGCGCAAGACCCGACAAATTCATTGCTACTTTGTTATAACCTGCAACCAGGTTATAATTATTTTTCTGCACTACCCTGCCCGTTAAATCAGTTACAACAATACCCAGTTGTATATTTTGCGCCGCAGTTATATTTAGTGAGGTGTTACTGTTTACCACTGAAGGGAATAGCCCTGTAATTTCAAAGCCGGATTCTTTGTTAAGCAATACCACTTTGTTGCTATAAGTAATTTTTCTTTCGGCATCAGCCATTTTTAACCGGTAATAATTATAGCCGGGCAATGGGTTATTATCAGTAAAATCAAAGGGTTGCAAACAACGTACAGCATCGGCATTAATGTTATTGATACTTGTAAAATTATTACCGTCTGCACTACGTTCAATACTTAATAAAACTTTTGCAGCGCTGGTACAATTAACTTTCCAGTCCAGCACATTCAATCCATTGTTTCGTGTACCATTAAAATATTCTACCGTTATAGGCAACACACCGGTAATACCATTAAATGTAAAGTCGTTGATACTGTATGTACTATTTGCACTGGAAGCTCCCCAGGCATAGAAACGAAAGGTAATAGCTGAACTAATATTTTGGTATGTGGAGGCAGAAAGATCCACTGTAGCGCCTGCCTCTGTTACTGTACCTATATCAGCTGTAAAACCGTCTATGCTTGACCGGAATGCAAATCCGTTAATCTGGTTATTTGAAGCCTGGCCGGTGTAAACAAAACTTATAAAATTAATATTTTTACCAGAATTAGGAGTTAATGTAAATTCAAAATACGCTGTTAGGTCTATGGCATTAGTATTCCAGCTTCGTAAATTATACCTGTCGTTACCAGTTTGACCAATAGCGCCGGTTCCATGTCCTATTCCAGAAACAGTGATATTGGAATTTACGTTCTGTCCTGTAATGTAAGGATTAATAGTTCCGGGATCGCTACCCGTTATTGGATTATCAAATATGGATTGAGCCATTACACTGCTGCATGTAAAAAACAGCAGGACTAAAAAGAAGTACTTTTGTTTCATCTCTTAATTTTTTATGTTTAAAATAGGTATACAACAAGAGTCAATGTGTTGACAATTGCTACAATAAAAAACAAAATTTAAGAGGATAAAGTCCTGGCTTATCAGGTAAGGGTTTAATTAAATACAGATTATGTATAGAATAAAGATAATGAACTTATAAGTTATTATCAAAAAAAAATCCTGCACAGTATGCAGGATTTTTTTTGATGATTTCTGAGTATATCCCTAACAGGTATACGAAATATCTTAGTGTTTTACAGCTTCTTTAGCTTTATCAACCATTTTACCACCAGCAGCTTTAACGTCTTTTGCAGCTTCTTTTACACCTTCGCCAACAGCTTTCATTTTGCTTGCAGCAGAATCTCCGATTGTTTTCATTTTGCTTGCAGCAGAATCTCCGATTGCAGACATTTTACTTGCAGCAGAATCACCCATTTTTTTTGCTGCAGCAGTTACGCTATCAGCAGCTTTTTGAGCATCAGCAGCCATTGAAGTAGAATCTTTTGGAGTTTCGGCAGCTTTGTCGTCTCCGTTGTTACAAGCTGTCATTACTGAAGCAACAGCAAGAATTGCAAATAATTTTTTCATTGTATTTTTTTTAGTTTTTGATGTGGCGCAAAACTAATAGTTTTTTTTAAATATGCAAACCTTTGAATAGATAAACGGCAATTACACTTTCAGACCGTAAATTTACGCATCCGGATATGCTGAGGCCTTATTTTTTCCTGAAAAACAAGCGTATGGGTACTCCGCTGAATTTAAATTTTTCCCTGATCTGGTTTTCAAGGTAATTTTTATACGGCGTTTTCACATCATCCGGGTAGTTACAGAAAAATGCAAAAGTTGGCGTATGGGTCGGTAATTGGGTAATGTACTTTATTTTGATCAGGTTACCCCTTACCACCGGAGGATGATAAGCTTCCACGGCCTTTAATAGTATTTCATTCAATTGAGAAGTGGGTATCCTGCGCTGCCTGTTCTCGTACACTTCCAGTGCAGCTTCAATACTTTTAAATATCCTTTGCTTTTCATTTACCGAAATAAATATGATGGGCACATCAGAAAAAGGAGCAAATTTCTTTTTTAATGTGGCTTCGTAATCTTTGGCGGTATTGGTCTTTTTCTCCTCTATTAAATCCCACTTGTTTACCAGCACCACAATGCCTTTACCTTTTTTAGCGGCCATGGCAAATATGGCAAGATCCTGTGCTGTAATACCTTTACCTGCATCCAGCATCAGCATACAAACATCTGCTTCGTCCAATGCTTTTATAGCACGTATCACAGAATAAAATTCCAGGTCTTCATGCACTTTTGCTTTTTTACGGATACCAGCAGTATCTATTAAAACAAATTCTTTATTGTATAAATTATAATGGGTATGAATGGTATCTCTTGTGGTACCTGCAATATCACTTACAATGGTTCTTTCTGTTCCAATTAAAGCATTTAATAAAGAAGATTTACCTACGTTAGGCTGGCCAATAATGGCAAATTTAGGCAGGCCTGCATCTCCTGCTGATGCTTCATCATCGGGTTTCATCAATGCGGTAATAGCATCCAGGATTTCTCCTGTACCGCTACCGCTGATAGAAGAAACAAAAAATATGTTTTCAAAACCAAGACTGTAAAATTCACTGGCTTCTAAAAGCCTGTCGTGGTTGTCCACCTTATTTACAACCAAAAAAACAGGTTTGCTGCTTTTGCGTAATATCCTGCTCATGCTTTCGTCAAGGTCTGTAATACCAGTGGAAACATCTACCATAAAAATAACTGCACTGGCTTCTTCCACCGCAATCATTACCTGTTTGCGTATTTCCTTTTCAAAAACATCATCGCTGCCGGCAACAAAACCGCCGGTATCAATTACGTTGAATGTTTTACCGGCCCATTCGGCAATACCATACTGCCTGTCACGTGTAACACCGCTTACATCATCCACAATGGCCTTACGCTCTTCCAGCATACGGTTAAAAAATGTACTCTTGCCTACATTGGGCCTTCCTGTTATTGCTACTGTAAAACTCATACCCCTGTCCCCTAAAGGGGAACTTAGTTTTAATGTTTATAAATTTTTTCAACCAGTATTCAATTTGAACTGCCTGAAAAATGTAATTCTATTTTTAATTTGCCTGCTCCAAGTTCCCCTTTAGGGGCGGAGGGGCTTTTAATAACCGTATTCCTTCAACTGCATTTCATTATCCCTCCATTTAGGCCGCACTTTTACAAACAATTCTAAAAATACTTTACTGCCTAAAAATGCTTCAATATCTTTTCTGGCATTACTACCTAATTGTTTTATCATCTTGCCCCCTTCTCCTAAAATAATACCTTTTTGTGTTTCCCGTTGTACAATTATTTCGGCCCTTATTTTTATCAGCGTTGTTTTTTCTGTAAACTCCTGTATTAAGACAGTAGTGTGATAAGGAATTTCTTCGCCGTACAATTGAAATATTTTCTCTCTTACTAATTCACTTACAAAAAACTTAGTAGGCATATCACTAAGGTCATCACCTTCATAAAAAGGTTGTCCTTCGGGCAGTAGCTTAATTATTTTTTTCAGCAAAAAGTCAATGCCGCTTTTTTTCAGGGCAGATAATATCACCACATCTTTACAATATGGCTGTTTTCTGTAAAAATCAGTGATCGTATGCTGTTGTTCTTCAGTTGCTTTATCTGCTTTATTCAATACCACAATAGCAGGCACTTTTAATTTTAGTGCAGCAAAAATGGCATCGCTTTCTTCGGGTGCTTCATTCACATCAGCAATGAGCAAGGCTACGTCTGCATCTTCTAAACTACCTTTTACAGCCTGCATCATTTTTTCGTGCAGTTTATATTTGGGTTCGATAATACCCGGTGTATCTGAAAAAATGATCTGGTACTCTTTTTCTGTAAGGATAGCTTTAATACGATGCCTTGTGGTTTGTACCTTGTGTGATACAATGGCCATCTTCTCTCCCATTAAAGCATTTAGAAGGGTGCTTTTGCCTGCATTAGGCTTGCCAAATATGTTTACAAAACCTGATTTCATTGAATGTGGTAATTGAAAGAATATGAATACCACATGAACCTGTATGAGAGAAGAAGGTAGTCATATTCAAAACAAAATATGTTGTGAATAAAAAAGGACTCTTTAAGGGAGCCCCATTAGTTGCGAAGACTGGGATCGAACCCTGTCCGCCGTGGCGGATATCAGCCCTTTCTTTTATCTTCAATTTAGTTGCGAAGACTGGGATCGAACCAGTGACCTTCGGGTTATGAGCCCGACGAGCTACCGCTGCTCTACTTCGCGGTGCAAAATTAAGGTTTTACAACTACGCAGCCAAATAATAAACTATCATTTGTACATTTGAGCATGCTAAAAAACTATTTTTTCAGGGCTTTTGCCTTGCTGCTATTGATTTCTGCCACCGCTTGCAAAAAGAAAATTAAAGTGCAGGAAGATGAAGTTTACAGCCGTCATTTACAAAGGCAGGTTAAATTAACCATTATTTCCACTCCAATACCTGATGATAAAAACGAATTGAACCTGTTGCTTTTAAATGACGGGCAAGACCTGGGACAATTCAGGGTAAAGGAAATTGTAGATAGTTTATACAGGGAAAAACTCATTCAACCCCTTATTGTGGTGGGCATTGCCGCCGGCGACAGAATGAAAGAATACGGAGTTAGTGAAAACCCTGATTTTATGGGCCGGGGAGATAAAGCTGATAAATATGCTGCTTTTATTGATGACGAACTCTATGCATTTGCAAAAAAGAAAGCGGGCGTAAGAAAATTTAAATCTGTTGTTTTAGCAGGTACTTCTTTAGGAGGATTATCTGCTTTTGATGTAGCCTGGGACCATGCGGACAAGATTGATAAAGTGGGGATTTTTTCCGGCTCCTTCTGGTGGCGGGATAAAGATGACAAGGCTGCGGATTACAGCGATGAAAAAGACAGGATCATGCTTAATAAGATCCACTCTTCAAGAAAAAAGCCGCATTTACAATACTGGTTTTATGCTGGTGCAAAAGAAGAGGCTGGTGACAGGGATAAGGATGGTATTATTGATGTGGTAGACGATACTAAAGACCTGGTGGCCCTCATCAAAAGTAAAAATGTATGTTTGCCGGAAGATATAATGTATACAGAAGATCCGAACGGAATGCATGATTATGCTTCATGGAGCAATCACCTGCCGCAGTTTTTAATTTGGGCTTTTCCTCGTTAATCAGTTAACTGGTTTATTGGTTAATCAGTAGTTTAACTTCCTGATTAACCAATAAACTAATAAACAAGATAACTAATTAACCTTTTTTAGAAACACTGCTGGCACCACTGGCATGGCTTTCTACAACCTTTGCTTCTCCTTTGTAAGATATATCACTAGCGCCACTTGCATTGGCACTTAATTCTTTATTTACAGTAATGTTTACATCAGATGCACCGGATGCTTTTGCAGTGCAAACATCTGTTATTAAATCGTAGCCTTTTACATCACTGGCGCCACTTGATTCTATACGCACCATTGAGGCAATTCCTTTTATTGTTACATCAGATGCGCCGCTTAAATCCATTTTTAAATCCGTTATTTTAACCGCACCTTTAAAATCACATGCACCACTTAAACTTATTGTTAAGGAGGGTACTGTAATTACGCCGGCTACCTGTACATCACATGCCGAAGAAGCATTGATCTTTTCTAAATTTTTAAAAGAAACATACACCCTCAGATTTTTATTTTTCATGCTATTCCAGCTTTTATCGCCGAAATAATAGATCTTAAGCACCTTATCTTCCACTACAGTTTTAATACCTTCCTTAAATTTATCTTCAGATGCACTGATTACAACGGCTTCCTCATCTGATTGTGTTAAAAACAAATCGATACCGCCGGAAATTTTAATGCTGTTAAAGCTGCCGCTGATTGTTCTTATTTCTGCATTAGGATCATTTACAATTTCCTTTTGCGCATTGGCTGCAAAAAAAGAAAACGAAACCAACAAACTCAACACTATCTTTTTCATATAGAGAAATTTTAATTATTCAACCTAAACTTCTAAACCCTAAACTCCTAAACCAATTACGCTTTTTTTACTGATCCGCCACTATTCACATTGATATCTTTTATCACAGCATCACCCTTATATTTTACGCCACCACCACTATTAGCTTTTGCACTCAGTTCTTTATTAATAGTAATTCTTACCCCTCCGCCACTGCTGGCTTTAGCATCGCAGTAATTAACAGATAAATCGTAACTTTTAAAAATAGCTCCGCTGCTCACATCTACTTTTATTTTTTCTGCACTACCAGAGATATTAATGCTTGAACCACTATTTTGTTCAACGGTTAGTTCACTTGCTTTCAGTTTGCCGCTAAAAGAAGAACCGCTGGTAAATTTCACCTCCAGGTTGGTTACATCCAGGCTACCCTGTATCTTCACATCTGCACCACCTGACGCATGTAATTTTTCAAGCGTTTTAAAAGACACATAGGCTTTCAATTTGCGTTTGTCGTTTACGGCCCAGTTAATGCCTTTATTATCAAAGTAAATTTTCAGGATACCATCTTCCACCACAGTTTTAAAACGCTCCATATACTTTTCTTCAGCAGCACTTACTGCTACGGATTCTTCATTATCCTGTGTAAGATAAAGGTCTACCCCGTCTGAAACGCTGATTCCTGTAAAACTGGCGTTAAGGGTTCTTTTTTGTGCATTGGCATCTGCAATAACCGTTTTTTCCTGTGCAAAAGCTGCAACAGCAATAAAGGTGATCAGTGATAAAAATAATTTTTTCATGGCTATACTTTTTTAGTGATACGAAGTACGTCAACAAATTGTTACACAAAATGTAAAAAAATTGGTAAAAGAGACTACCTTCGTTTTTCAAAGTTCTTATTTAACCGACTGAATTTCCGGGGTGTTCCTTAAATGGAGCTGAGATAATACCCGCTAACCTGATCAGGATAATGCCTGCGTAGGAAGAAATGACCACCATTCTGGTGAAAACAGCAATAGTCTCTTTGCTTCGGATTTCAGCATAAATTTTATTGAAATGAAATTGTTTATCAGTGCATTGTTGTGCTTAAGCAGCGTTGTGGCTGTTGCACAAACCCAAAAGAAATTTAATGATACCGTTTACCTGCAGCCCGTGGAGGTAAATGCAGTAAGAGCAGGGGAAAGAGCTCCCTTTGCAAAAACCAATCTGTACAAAAAAGACATTGCCCAAAACAACCTGGGGCAGGATTTTCCCATTTTGCTTAACCAAACACCCTCTGCAGTGGTAAATTCCGATGCAGGTGCAGGCGTTGGCTACACCGGCATACGCATACGTGGTACAGATGCCAGCAGGATCAACGTTACCTTAAACGGCATTCCGTATAACGACGCCGAAAGCCAGGGCAGTTATTTTGTAGACCTGCCGGATTTTTCTTCTTCGATAAATAGTGTTCAGATACAAAGAGGTGTGGGCACATCATCCAATGGTGCCGGCGCATTTGGTGCCAGCATTAATTTATCTACCAATGAGATCAATAAAAAAGCTTATACGGAGTTTAATAATAGTTTTGGCAGCTATAACACCTGGAAAAATACGCTGCAATTTGGTAGCGGTATTTTAGGTAACCATTTTACTATTGATGGAAGATTGAGTAAGATCAGCAGTGATGGTTATATTGACAGGGCAAAATCAAGTTTGCAATCTTTTTATGTAAGTACTGCTTATGTTACTGATAAAAATTCTTTGCGCTTAAATATTTTCAGCGGTAAAGAAAAAACTTACCAGGCATGGGATGGCGTGCCTGAATATTTGCTTGCCACTAACAGGACTTACAATGATGTGGGAACACAAAAACCCGGTGAACCTTATGATAACGAAACCGATAATTATACACAGACACATTACCAGCTTTTTTACAACCAAAAAATAAATGATTACTGGAAGGGTAATATTGCTGTATTTCTTACCAAAGGAAGAGGTTATTATGAACAGTACAAAGCAGATGGCAAATTAACAGATTACGGCTTGCCCAATTATTTTGACGGCACTAACACCATTAAAAAAACTGACCTTGTAAGAAGACTTTGGTTAGATAATAATCTTTACGGCAGCATTTTTTCTTTACAGTATCATAAAGCTACCACCGATTTTACAATTGGTGGAGGATGGAATGGCTATGACGGAAAACATTTTGGAGAGATCATCTGGGCAAAAACACAGGCGGCAGTGCCAGCAAATTACAGGTGGTATGATAATATTGCCCACAAAAAAGATCTTTCAGTTTACAGCAAATGGACAGAACAATTGAGCCCCAATTTTCAAACTTACGTTGATTTGCAGTTCCGCAATATCAATTACCATATTGATGGCTTCAGGGATAATCCCGGTTTGCTGATCAAAAACAATTACAACTTCCTCAATCCAAAATTAGGTGTTACTTATAACAAACAAAGCTGGCAGGTGTACGCTTCTTATGCATTGGCACAACACGAACCTAACCGTGACGATTTTGAAGCAGGCACTGCCCAACAACCTAAACCGGAATTATTAAATGACTTTGAAGCTGGTATTGAAAAAAAGACCAACAAGTATTCTTTTGGTGTAAACTTTTATTACATGAAGTATAAAAACCAATTAATACTTACCGGAAAAATAAATGATGTAGGAGCTTACACCAGAATCAATATACCTAACAGTTACAGGGCTGGCGTGGAATTACAGGGTAAATATATTTTTACAAAATACCTGAGTGTTGATGCTAATCTTGCTTTAAGCAAAAACAAAATAAAAAACTTTACTGAATATTTAGATGACTATGATAATGGCGGGCAGGTAAGTAATTTTTATGCCACTACCGATATTGCATTTTCGCCCAATGCTGTTGCAGGTGGAAGCATCAATATTACTCCAATAAAAAATGGGGCAATCAATTTAATCAGCAAATATGTGAGCAGGCAATACCTGGATAACACCGCTTTAAAATCCCGGAGTTTAAATCCATACTACACACAAGATGTAAGACTGAGTTATTTGCTGGAAGGAAAATTATTTAAAGCCACCAGCCTGATTGTACAACTCAATAATATTTTCAGTAAAAAGTATGAACCTAACGGATATAGCTTCAGTTATATTTACGGCGGTGCTTTAACAACTGAAAATTATTATTTCCCTATGGCACCATTTAATTGTATGGTGGGGGTGAATATAAAATTGTAGAACGTGGGTGGTCGTCAGTCGTGAGGCGTCAATCGTGAGAAGCAGCATAACGGTTTAAATATTTTACTGTTACTCACGACTAACGCTTCACGCCTCACGACATTATCCGCCAAATCTTTCCTTCCAGGCTAACATACCACCGGCAAGATTTTTTACATCGGTAAATCCAAATGTTTCCAGCATCAGTGCTGCCTGCCCGCTGCGGTTGCCGCTGCGGCAGTATACGATCACTTCTTCATTTTTAAGATTATCGATATCATCGATTTGCATAGTTTGCACTTTGCCCAATGGCAAAAGCGTACCTCCAATATTAAACTCCGCATTTTCATGCGGTTCTCTTACATCAACCAGGTTTAATTTTTCACCCGATTCAAGACGGAATTTTACTTCGTCAGCAGTTATTGTTGTCATAATTATTTATTTTCTTTTTTAACATCTAAAGAGTCTGTAAGGTTTATCATTACCGGAGAAATCCAGAGATCCATTAATTGTCCGGATTGCATAAATCGTGGCTTTTTTTCTTGATCTAAACTTTCAGGATTTTGCTGTACCACAAATGCAGCAGCGGTATCCCTTATCACCGCATCATGATAAGGAATAACAGAAGCAAGGATTATTCCCTGTTGTTCCAAAAAGGCTTTAGCCTCATTATAGGTCATCCCGATTAGAGAAGGTACCATAATTTTCTCATTGCCCAGTCCGCTTCCAATAACAAGAGTGATCTTACTACCCCATTGCACTTTCGCTTTTTCAGGAATACGCACCCCATTGTATTGTTGTTCTATTACAGTATTTAAGCGATAGTCGGTTTTAAAGATAGTATCGCCCAATAGCAGATGATTACGTCGTAGAATATCCAATGCAAAACTCAGGCTCTGGTCTTCCAGCTTAGGCATGTCCACCATTGGTGGTGTAACACGGTTTACAGTTAAAAAAACGGTACGGTTAATTTTTACTTTTGCATTAGCGTCGGGCAATTGTTTAAGCACCACACCACGTGCTGCTGTATCAGTAAAAACAGAATCCTGTATCTGCACTTCAAAGCCCTGCTTTTCTAAAATCTTAATCGCCTCTTCTGTCTTTTTCCCCAACAGATCGGGCACCTGCAAATAGGCATCATGTTTGGTGATCCAACCCAGCATTTTTAAAAATAAAAATACCAGCAAAAATGTAAGTATTGCGGCGGCAACAATATTTACCCACAGCGGACGCTTTGTAATAAAATTAAACACAGGTGTTGATTTTAGATTTATGATTTTGGATTTAGTATTTTGAAATTATCATTTCGAAACACTCGTTTTTTATTTTAATCTTACGATCCGGAATAATAATTCCGAAGTATCAGCACTAAAAACATTCTTCAATTAATAGCGAATAAAATTCTTTTAAGCTCATTCCCATTGCCGCTACCTGTTGCGGCACCAGGCTGGCTTCGCTCTGGCCCGGCACGGTATTAATTTCCAGTAAATAAGGAAAGCCGTCTTTTTCCTGGTAAATAAAATCCATCCGCACAATACCATTACAATTAAACACGGCATAAGCTTTTCTGGCTTCGCTCCTTACTTTTTCTGCAATGGTTTCATCAACTTTTGCAGGAGTAATTTCTTCACTTGCACCTTCGTATTTTGCCTGGAAATCAAAAAATTCATTCTTCGAAATAATTTCTGTTATCGGCAAAGCGATTATTTTTCCTTTGCTTTTAAATACACCAATAGTGAATTCCCTGCCACTGATAAATTCTTCTACCAGTACCTGGTCGTCTTCATTAAAAGCCTTATCCAAAGCCTGCTGCAATTCACCTGCTTCTTTTACTTTGCTGATGCCTAAACTACTGCCTCCATTATTAGGTTTTACAAATAAAGGCAGTTGCAGCTGGTTTAAAATTTCTGCAGGGGATACCGGAATATTTTTAAACAAGTGCAAAGATTTTGCCACATGCATGCCTGCAAAGGAAGCTACTGCCACCGTATATCTTTTATTAAAAGTTAATGCTGATGTTGCGGCATCGCACGAAGTATAAGGGATATTGAGGCAATCGAAATACCCCTGCAGTTTACCATCTTCACCCGGTGTGCCATGCAGGCCAACCAATACAGCATCAAATTTTATTTTTGTGCCATTAAGTGTTATGGAAAAATCATTTTTATCTACTTCCACCTGCGGACCTTCTGCGGCCATATAAAACCATCCCTTTGGGTTAATATCAATTTTATAACATTCCCATTTTTCAGTATCAATATTTTTTTCGATGGTAGTGGCACTTTTATAAGAGATCACAGCTTCGCCTGAATAGCCGCCGGTAATGAGTGCAATCTTTTTTATCATTCTGTTTGTAAGGGGTTGTTTACAGAAACAAATATAGTTTACTATTTATGATTTACTAGTAGCAGCCTTAATATTATGGTTTCTTTATAAAAAATGTAGAAAGTAGAATTATATAACCTGCTATCCGTTACTACTGAGAATCTCCCGGATTGTCTCCAACACCTTCATTACCACTATCCAGTACAAACTTCCACGAACCGTCAGATTGTTTTTTCCAGATACTTACATAGGTTCCGAAAATGGCTGTGTCTTTGTTTTTGGGTTGCAATTTATATAATCCGTAAGTATAGCCCAGTTCACCTGATTGTGCAATCATACCGCTTTTAGGCTCCCATTCCAGTGTGTAGGAACTATCGTTTTCCTGTATCAGAAAATCTATCGCATCTGCGCCAAGAATAGGCAATTGATTGGGGCGCAGCAAAACACCGTTGCTGTCGATGTATTCTAAAAAGGCATTCTTCATTCCTTTTTCTGCACTTAGTTTAGAAAATGCCCGGTCGGCATCCATCATTTGTTTCTTTTCATCAGGGCCAGCAATAGTTTTTTTGTTTGTAAAAAGATTACAGGCCAGAAGTGAACAGCAAACTAATATAAAAAGTAAAGCTTTATTCATGCAGCAAATAATTGTTGTGATACAAAAAGGCGAAAGTATTAAAAAATACCCTCGCCATTGTAGCAGGAAATATAACCTGCCCGTAAAATCCGCCTCACGGCGGATTGAAAAATCGTCAATTGTGAATGATTATCCGTGAGCAACAGTGCCTCCTGATTTAGAGTATCTACTCACCATTCACGTCTCACTACTTACCTATTACGCTAAGTGCATTTTATCTTTTTTAGCCAGCAGTTCGTCAACTGTTTCTTTATACATATCATCAGGTACACAGCAATCCACCGGACAAACAGCAGCGCATTGCGGCTCTTCATGAAATCCCTGGCATTCTGTACACTTGTTGGGAGTAATGTAGTAAGTATCTGAACTTACCGGAGCATTACGCTGGTCAGCATCTACCTGGCTACCGTCAAGCAATGTAAACATTCCTTTTACAGTAGTACCATCGGAGATTGCCCATTCTACTCCACCTTCATAAATTGCGTTGTTAGGACACTCTGGTTCGCAAGCACCGCAGTTAATACATTCGTCTGTAATTTTTATAGCCATCTTCTATCGTATTTTTGTTTTTAAACCCTACCTTTTGGTTGGCACTGCAATTTAACAATAATAACATTATGAATTTACAAAAACGAATTGAATTATTACAAAAACTAAAAAAATATCTTGAAGAGAATGATGCGGAATGGCAGGAAGTAAAAACAAGGGCCAATGCATACAATGGCTGGTTTATTCCTGAGTTTATTGACTTATCGGTACAGAATATTTGCAATGAATTTTTAGACGAGGAAAAGTTAGAAAAGTGGGCCGCTCATTACCACCTGGATGATAATATCATTGGTAAAAACATCGGCCTGGTAATGGCTGGTAATATTCCTTTGGTAGGTTTTCATGATCTGCTGGCAGTATTCATCAGCGGGCATAATCAAATTATAAAACTATCTTCCAAAGATGATGTGCTTTTAAAACACCTTGTAGAAAAATTATACAGCTGGAATGTTGATGTAAAGCACAACATTTCCTTTGCAGAAATGCTTAAAGGCTGTGATGGTTATATTGCAACAGGCAGCAATAATTCTGCCCGGTATTTTGAACAGTACTTTGCAAAATATCCCAGCATAATACGGCGCAACCGTACTTCTGTAGCCATTTTAGATGGCACTGAAAGCACAGATGAGTTATCTGAATTAAGTGATGATATACATTTATACTTTGGACTTGGCTGCAGAAATGTGACCAAAATATTTGTGCCTGAAGCTTACGATTTTGTACCATTGTTAAGATCTTTTGATAAATATAAATTCTTTGCAGACCATCACAAATACAAGAACAATTACGATTATCAATTATCAATGGCCTTGCTGAATAACATTTATTACATGACGAACGAAAACACATTGATGATTGAGAGTGAACAAATATTTTCAGCTATCAGCCAGTTGAATTACAGTTTTTACAAAGATGCAGAAGAAGTAAAAAATGTATTAAAAAACAATACCGATGTGCAGTGTATTGTTGGGCATGGTAATATCCCTTTTGGCAAAGCACAGCAACCGGGTTTATTTGATTACGCCGATGGTGTGGATACCATGCAGTTTTTGTTAACTTTATGAGAGGAAGAGCTTGAAGCCGTAGCTTCAAGCTGCAAGCTTCAAGGGCGTAGCCTTTAATAATTGCAGTTTTACTTGTGGCTTGCAGCTTGTTGCTCGTTTGCCATCTACGAAACTCTTCCTAATTAACTGTTAAAGATGGCAGAAGGTAAATCTCATTTTGGCAGTTCTTCGTTATTTTGTATTGTCAGGCACAGGAGTTGATGACTATAAAACCTGGCACAAATAAAATTTATTAAGTACAACAATAAAACCTAAGAAAATGAAATTTAAACAAGTCTTATTCACAGTGGCCATTAGTGCTGTTACCACCCTTGGAGTAATATGGGGCTATGGTAAATTTATGAAACAGAATAATTCTTATGGCGGACAGGAAGCCGGGGTTTTACCCTCTAATTACAAATACGCCGGCTTTACTGACGGAGCAACACCGCCTACAGGAGGGGCAATTGACTTTACCGCCCCGGCAGCAGCAGCTTTGCCTGCAGTAGTGCATATCAAAACAAAAACCAATGCCAAGCAGGCAAGTAATAATCTGCCCCGTACAAGCCCTAACAATCCGTTCGGCGATCTGTTTGACGATGACATCATCAACAAATTTTTTGGTGGCAGAGGTGGAATAATTCCCGAACAAAAAGCCAGCGGTTCTGGTGTTATCATCAGTGATGATGGTTATATCATTACCAATAATCACGTAGTTGACAAGGCTGATGAACTGACGGTAACGTTAAGCAACAAAAAAACTTATAAAGCAAAAGTGGTGGGTACCGATCCTTCTTACGATTTAGCTGTAATTAAAATTGAGGCTACAGGCTTGCCTTTCTTGTTATATGGCAATTCAGATGATCTTAAGATCGGGCAATGGGTTTTAGCCATTGGTTATCCTTTAAATTTAGAAACTACGGTTACAGCAGGTATAGTGAGTGCCAAAGCAAGAAGCCTTGGCTTAAACAGGGATAAAAATGGTACCGGTGTGGAATCATTTATACAAACCGATGCTGCCGTTAACCCCGGTAATAGTGGTGGTGCATTAATTAATACTGACGGTAAGTTGGTGGGTATTAATTCTGCCATTGCTTCCCCAACCGGATCATACGCAGGTTATTCTTATGCAATACCGGTAAATATTACCAAAAAAGTTGTAGACGACCTGATTAAATTTGGTACCGTACAAAGAGGTTTCCTCGGCGTTCAGTTTGTTCCTGCCAGCGATCTTAATGAGGATGAAAAGAAAAAAGCGGGCATTCCATTGTCTGCAGAAGGGATTTATGCACAGGAAGTACCCACTGATGGCGGGGCTTATGCAGCAGGTATACGCAAAGGCGATATCATTAAAAAAATTGATGGTACAGAAATAACCAGCAGTGCGGAAATGCAGGGACAGATCAGCCGTTTTAAACCAGGCGACAAAGTACCCGTTACCTATGTACGCAATGGAAAAGAAAATACGACCACTGTTACACTTAAAAATAAAGCAGGCAATTTTGATATCGTGAAAGCAGATGCTGCAGTAGATCTGTTGGGTGCTGACCTTGCTACTTTAGACAGCAAGAAAGCAAAGGAGTATGGCGTTAGCGGTGGTATTATCGTTAAAAAAATACATGATGGCGCTTTGAATGACCAGACACGTATGAAAGATGGTTTTGTGATTTTAAAGATCAATGAAAAAGATGTGAAAAGTGTTGAGGATCTAAAGGCTGCTATCGGTTCTGATAAAAACGTTACTATCAGTGGATTTTATCCGGGCTACGATGGTGTTTACGAATACCCGATTACACTTGGGGAGTAGTAGTATAGAGTAGATATTTTATATAAAGTAATAAGCCCTGTAAAATTTACAGGGCTTATTACTTTATGTTCTTTTTATCACTTTATACACTTTATTTACCTGCCTTATTCTTTTATTTTTTTTCAAAAACCAGGTATTGCCAGGGCAGCAGATCAAATTGTTTATCCGTTGTAAGATCTTTATCCTGCTTAGTAAAAACATCGGTATAATGGCCGGTCATAAAAATATCTTTTACTTCAATTACCCCAAATTGTGTTTTAGCATTACTGAAATTGATCAATACCAACACTTCATTATTGCCATTTTTCCTGATGAACGCTAATACATTTTTATCTGCTGTTGTATACAATAAGTGTGTTGTTACCCCCGGATCTCCTGCCCTTAACGCAGGATTATTTTTTTTAAGCGTAAGTAATGTTTTATAAAAATCATGCAGTTCATATTTACCATTCCATTCAATAGGGTCTTTATCAAAAAATTTCAGTCTTTTCATATTGGGCAACTCTTGACCGCTATAGATCATCGGCATCCCATTCCAGGTAAAACTGAAAACAGCCAATGCTTTTGCCATATCCCCATACTTCTCATACTCCGTTCCGTTCCAGGTATTTTCATCATGATTGGTGGTAAACCAAAGCGGAATATCGGTAGTGTTGCACACTTCATCGTATTGCCGAATTACCGTATCTAAAATATTCTTATCCTGGTTCTTTTTATAAAAGTCTTCTGTCTTATGCATCCAGGTCCAGGTATAACAGGCATCAAAGGCTTTAAAATAATCCGGGTGTTCCAGGGGGTCGCTCTCGGCAAGCCAGAAAAGTGTTTTTGTTTTTTCCAGTTCTGTTCTTGCTTCCAGCCAAAAATCCAGTTCTACCCAAAAAGCAAGATCACAACGATAGCCGTCAATATCACATTCGGTGATCCAGTACCGCATCGCATCAATCATGGCTTTGCGTAAGGCAGGATTTTTATAATCCAGCTCAATAATATCATCCATGCCACTGGCAATTTTAAAATCGTTGGTAGCACTGTCCTTTAAATAATACTCAGGATGAATTTTTGTCCATACATGATCCCAGCCGGTATGGTTGGCCACCCAATCGATGATCACTTTAAAACCCATGCTGTGTGCCTCTTTTACTAGATTTTTAAAATCTTCCAGGTTGCCAAATTCGGGGTTGATGGAGGTATAATCACTGCAGGCATAATAACTGCCCAGGCTGCCTTTCATATTTTTTTGTGCAATAGGCGTGATAGGCATAAACCATAATGTTTCCACTCCCATTTCTTTAAGCCGGGGCAACTCTTTTGCAAAGGCATTAAAAGTTCCCTCTTTGGTGTATTGGCGAACATTTACTTCATAAACATTAGTGGTATTTATCCAGTCTGCTTTTTTATACTCGTTATGTACCATTTTTGCTGTTGCTTGATTTGTTTTTGTGGTTTCGCTATTGTTACATGCAATAATTCCCATTGCTACCAATAACGGCATTAGTTTTTTCATAATGCTGGCAATTTTATTTTATCAAATGTAAGCAGGGATTTTTGAATAATGGCAAATGGTATAAAGCTTACAACATTGTACCTTTGCATTTGTTATTAATTACGATGAAACAATTTAATGTTCCCATAATTTACCGCAGCCCTTTAATTAGCGCTATTAAGAACAAACGCAAGCAGCAGGATAAAATGAAAAAAGATTTTAGCCCTGCCCTGCTGGATTTTGGGCCTGTGCAGATCTACTTAGCCCGCCATTTTGGTTTTTGTTATGGTGTGGAGAATGCTATTGATATTGCTTTTCGTACCATTGAAGAAAATCCCGGTAAAAGGATTTTTTTGTTGAGCGAAATGATTCATAATCCACAGGTAAATGCAGACCTTCAACAGAGAGGAGTACAATTTTTACAGGATACTTATGGCAAGCAAGTAATACCTTACGAAACACTTACAAAAGATGATGTGGTGATCATTCCTGCATTTGGTACCACGCTGGCCATTGAAGAAAAATTAAATGCTATTGGTATACCTACCCAAAAATATAACACCACCTGCCCCTTTGTAGAAAAAGTATGGAACCGCAGTGAACAGATCGCTAAAAAAAATTACACTGTGGTAGTGCATGGCAAACCCACACATGAAGAAACAAGAGCAACGTTTTCGCATGCAGCTTATCATACACCAACTGTGGTAGTAAATAATATGGCCGAAACTATTGCTTTAAGTAAATACATTACCAAAGAAAAAGATGCCGCCGGCTTTTACAGTGAATTTGCAGGAAGATTTTCTGAAGGCTTTGATGCCGCCAAAGACCTGGAAAGAATTGGTGTGGTTAATCAAACCACCATGCTGGCCAGCGATACACAAGCTATTGCCGATTTTTTAAAACAGGTGATGATTGAAAAATATAATTTAACTGCCTCAAATGTTGAAGAGCATTTTTCTGATACGAGAGATACTTTGTGTTATGCTACCAACGATAACCAGACTGCTGTGTACGGCTTATTAGAGACTGCAGCTGATCTTGCTATTGTTGTTGGCGGCTACAACAGCAGCAACACTTCTCATTTGGTAGAACTCTGCGAAGAAAAATTACCTACTTATTTTATCAGCAGCGAAGAAAAAATAATTTCATCTTCTTTAATACAGCATTTTAACTTTCATACTAAAGAAGAATTAACCACCGAAAATTTTCTTCCTGTAAAAGAACCGGTAAAAATATTAATTACCAGTGGAGCCAGTTGCCCTGATGCGATGGTGGAAGCGGTGATAGAAAAGCTGGTTTCGTTTTTTACAATAAAAACAAGTATTGAAGAACTGACCGCAACTTTTTAAAATATTCTCAGCAAAAGAAATCATAATAAATTGACTACTGAGTTTTACTTAAACAAGATGCCTTTTAGTAACTAGTTCGCAGGCAAATGCCAGTTGTTCTTCCATAGTAAGATGGGTATTATCTATCTCAACTGCATCATCAGCTTTTCTTAATGGGCTTACTTCACGGTGAGAGTCGATATAGTCACGCATTTCAAGATTGCTCTTTACTTCTTCAATTGTGATGTTGGGATTCTTCTCATACATTTCCTTAAACCTTCTTTCTACCCGTACCGCTATATCTGCAGTCATAAATATTTTTAATTCGGCGTCAGGAAAAACAGTGGTGCCAATGTCTCTTCCATCCATTACCACGCCTTTTTTGGTTCCCATTTTTTGTTGCTGGGCAACGGCAAAAGTGCGCACTTCTCTTATAGCTGCCACATCACTTACTTTTTCAGCAATCACCAGGTCACGAATTACATATTCTACATTTTCGCCGTTTAAAATAATTTCTGATTGCTGCGATTTGGGGTTGAACTCAAAGTCGATATGAATATTTTCCAGGGCGCTGTTAACCTCCGCAACATCTGTCCAATCGATATGATTTCTTAAAAAATACAACGTGATGGCCCGGTACATGGCGCCACTATCGATATACACATACCCTAATTCTTTTGCTAATTGTTTGGCCAGCGTGCTTTTTCCGCAGGATGACCAACCGTCGATGGTGATTATTATCTTTTTACTCATTGCAGCACAAAAATGCTGTAAAAAATTGCTAAAACAAAATCAAGTTCGTGAAACCTGAGGGGGGAATCGTGAATGGTGGTCAAAGAGGTCAATGGTGAATTATTGACCATTCACTATCTATTTGGCGGAATGGGCTCTCCGTTGTGGCAGGTTTTACAATGGATCACATTTAAGTATTCCGGTTTACTGTCCTTATCAAAATAGAAATACGTTTTATTAATATCAATTACCATACGCATCATCCCTCTTGCATTCTCTTTCATCGGGTCTGCGTCGGAAGTATAATCAAGACTATCTTTAACGGATGTGTTTTTTGCCGGCACATGACAGAAACTACATTGTACACCTAAGGCAACAGTGTAAGATTGCATGATGCTGTCCAGTTTTGTATCGCTGATATCTTTTGGTAAAACTTTAAGATTCTCTCTTTCATGATAGGGCAAGCCCATACCAATAGCGGCAAAAGCACTTATTGCAAATGCCACTACAAATATTTTATTTCTTTTTCCTGCTAAGTGGAATTTCACTTTGTTCATCATTTTTTACAATGATTAAAGATATAAAAAGAGCCATTCACTTTTACTGAATGGCTCTTTTATAATGTAAGTGATATGTTAATTATACTTCTGATTCTTTCTCCTGCTTAGTTTCTGTTGGCTTTAAAACAAACTTTATTTTTTCTGTTTCTTTATCCAGCTCAGCCACTAAAACATCTCCGTTCTTCACACTCATATTTAAGATCTCTTCTGCTAAAGGATCTTCCAGGTATTTCTGGATGGCCCTGTGCAATGGCCTTGCACCAAACTGCGAGTCATAGCCTTTATCAGCAATAAACTCTTTTGCTTCTGGTGTTAGTTCCATTGAGAATCCAAGATTGGTAAGGCGTTTCAAAACTCCTTTCATCAGGATATCAATGATCTCAAAAATATTGTCTTTGGTCAATGAGTTAAACACCACCACATCATCAATCCTGTTTAAAAATTCAGGACTGAAAGTACGTTTCAATGCTTTTTCAATAACGGCTTTGTTGTTCTCATCAGAATTTTCCATACGGGTTGCAGTAGCAAAACCAACTCCGTCTCCAAAGTCCTTCAACTGCCTTGCACCAATATTTGAAGTCATGATGATCAGTGTATTTTTAAAATCCACTTTACGGCCCATACCGTCAGTTAACTGGCCATCATCCAGCACCTGCAACAGAATATTGTAAATATCCGGATGTGCTTTTTCAATTTCATCTAACAGGATAACGCAGTATGGTTTACGACGTACCCTTTCAGTTAACTGTCCGCCTTCTTCGTAACCCACATAGCCCGGAGGTGCGCCAATTAAACGGCTTACAGTGAATTTCTCCATGTATTCACTCATATCAATACGTATCAAAGCATCTTCGCTATCAAACATATGCTTGGCTAAAGACCTTGCCAACTCTGTTTTACCCACACCGGTTGGCCCAAGGAAGATAAATGTACCGATTGGTTTTTTAGGATCTTTTAAACCCACCCTGTTACGCTGAATGGCTTTTACCACTTTAGAAATAGCATTCTCCTGCCCTACCACAGCGCCTTTCAGGTCATCAGCCATACGGCGCAATTTATCTGTTTCGGCCTGTACCATTCGCTTAACAGGAATGCCTGTCATCATGTGTACCACTTCAGCAATATCTTCTTCTTCAATAGGGAAACGTTTGTGTTTGCTTTCTTCTTCCCAATCCGTCTTAGCTTTTTCAAGCTCTTCCTGCAAACGTTTTTCTGTGTCTCTTAAAGATGCCGCTTCTTCAAAACGCTGGCTTTTTACCACTTTATTTTTTTCCAGCTTAATATCTTCAATCTTCTTTTCCAGTTCAATTATTTCTGCAGGAACATTAATGTTCTTGATATGCTTTCTTGCACCAACTTCATCCAATACATCAATGGCTTTGTCCGGCAATAAACGATCGGTCATATACCTGTCGCTTAGTTTTACACAGGCGTCAATAGCTTCCTGGCTGTAAGTAACGTTGTGATAATCTTCGTATTTGCTCTTAATGTTATTTAAAATCTGGATAGTTTCATCAACTGAAGGTTGTTCAACAATCACTTTTTGAAAACGACGGTCCAAAGCGCCATCTTTTTCAATGTGCATACGGTATTCATCTAAAGTAGACGCACCAATGCATTGTAATTCGCCTCTTGCCAAAGCTGGTTTAAAAATATTGCTGGCATCCAACGAGCCACTGGCACCACCTGCACCAACAATGGTATGTATCTCATCAATAAACAAGATCACATCCCTGTTCTTTTCCAGTTCGTTCATGATGGCTTTCATCCTTTCTTCAAACTGTCCACGGTATTTGGTTCCGGCTACCAACGCAGCAAGATCCAAACTCACTACTCTTTTATCAAACAACACCCTTGATACTTTGCGTTGCACAATGCGTAAGGCCAAACCTTCCACGATAGCTGTTTTACCCACGCCCGGTTCACCAATTAAAATAGGATTATTCTTTTTGCGGCGGGATAATATCTGTGAAACTCTTTCAATTTCATTTTCCCTGCCCACAATAGGATCCAGAGAACCTCCTTCTGCCAACCTGGTAATATCTCTGCCGAAGTTGTCCAGCACAGGAGTTTTGGTTTTAGGCGCATTAGCTGCACCGCCACGCTGGCCTTTCTGTTGACCATATTGTTTTCTTTCTTCATCAAATTCCTCATCGCCTTCATCACTGAATTCGGCTGATGGCGGAGTGCTGGTGACAAAACCCAACTCGTTTTTAAATACGTCATAGTCCACATCAAACTGGTTCAATATCTGAGTGGCTATGTTTTCTTTGTTCTTTAAGATAGAAAGCATCAGGTGCTCACTTTCCACCAATGCACTTTTTTGCGCTTTGGCTTCCAGCACCGTAATGCGAATTACCTTCTCTGCCTGTTTGGTTAGCGGTAAAGAATTAATATTAGCGATGTTTTTACCGGTTTTATCCTTCACCGCCATCTCAATCTCTTTGCGTAATTCAAACAGGTCGATATTGAGGGATTTTAAAGTTTTTATAGCAGTATTTTCACCATCACGTATCAATCCCAAAACCAAATGTTCTGTGCCTATAAAATCATTTCCCAACCTTAGTGCTTCCTCACGGCTGTAAGAGATTATTTCTTTTACTTGTGCCGAAAAATTGTTGTCCATTTGCTGATTGATTTAGCTTATACAATAATAACGATTATTTTGAAGATTAAGTTTAGTACAAAGGTCAAATGTTAATATGTTAAAAAGTTAAAACTTTGTTTAGCCTCCTTTTTTTGATGCTTAACTCTCTAACGAAAGAACTGTATTTAAATTTTCCTTTACTTTACAAAAAACAATTATACCCTTATCTCCAAGACCTGATGATATGAATGTCAAAATAGATACCAAAGAAAAATTCACTGTTATTACGCCGCAGGAACTGGCTTTATCTGCTAATATGACAGGTGAACTAAACGATTTGTTGCTTCCGTACCTGCAAAAAGACATTCCGCATATTGTTTTGAACCTGAACACTATAAAACAGGTAGATGAAGAAACCGGCAATTACTTAGCTGATATTCAGCAACAATTTTATGAAAACAATTGTTCGTTTGTAATTTGTAATTTGCAGGATGCTGTAGAAAAATTACTGGATGAAAAGGAGTTGCTGGAACTGATGAATGTAACGCCTACTGAAAGTGAAGCCTGGGATATTGTGCAGATGGAGGAGATTGAGAGAGAACTATTAGGGGATGATGAATAATGGATAATGAAATAATGAATAATTCATTTTATGCAATATTTCATTTTAACTTTAGCCTTTTACGATTACGGGTAACCCGATTTTTAAAAATTATTAATTATCCATTTTAAAATTATTCATTAATATAAATGCTGGCACTCACCATTTTAGGTAATAATTCTGCAATACCTGCTTTTGACAGAAATCCTACTGCCCAGATCTTGCAAACCCAGGAAGAAATTTACCTGATCGATTGTGGTGAAGGCACGCAAATGCAAATGACCCGGTATAAAATACGCCGCAGCAAACTCACCAGGATATTTATTTCGCATTTGCACGGCGATCATTATTATGGTTTGATCGGTTTACTAACCAGCATGGGATTGCTGGGCCGCACACAGGAACTACACCTGCATGCACCAGAAGCATTAGAGCAAATTTTAAAACTGCAATTGAACGTTGCCGACACCAAACTGCCTTATACTTTACATTTTCATCCTTTAAAAACTGAAGGTATTATTGTGGATGATAAAAAATTAATAGTGGAATGTTTTAAGGTACAGCACCGCATTGAATGCTGGGGTTTTTTATTCAGGGAGAAAAAAAATCCGAGAAAAGTAAATGCTGAAAGAGCTGCCATGTATGAAATACCTGCAGCTTTTTATGATAAATTACAACAAGGCCACGATTATGTAAATAAGAAAGGTACCATTGTACCTAATGAAGAAGTTACCACTGCTGCATCAAAACCAAAAAGTTATGCCTTTTGTGCCGACACTATTTATGATGAGAGTTTAGCTGAGAAAGTTAAAGAAGTAGACCTTTTATATCATGAAGCGACTTATCTAAAAGATCTGCATGAAAGAGCCGCTATGCGCTTTCACAGCACCACTCACCAGGCGGCAAGCATTGCCAAACTGGGTAATGTAAAAAAATTATTGCTCGGGCATTTTTCTTCTAAATATGAAACACTGGAGGAGTTTTTACCGGAAGCTTGCGAAATTTTTGAAAATACAGAGCTGGCCCTGGAAGGTGCTTGTTATAAGATTTGATTTGTTCCCAAGTAAGTCAAGTTTTGAAAACCTGACTTCCTTATTGATCTTCTAATCTGATCACATTATTATATCCGTCTGCCATCATCCACACATAAAATTCAGCAAACCATTTACGCCATGCTTTTTCTTCGTGTTTGCCTTCGGCATCAACTAAAGTATAGATCATTGCATAAGAATTAGTGCCCAATTTTTCTGCTACTTCGTTCATATCTCCTACCATTTTTTCACTTTCTTTTCCTCCGCAATAAAAGAAAAATTTACTGCTGACTTTATTACCCACCGAGTCGGTGAGTTGTTTTATTGCTGGTGCCGTCCAGAATGCAGGAGAAAACACCCCTGCTTTACCAAACACATCAGGATATTTCAGTACGGCATAATAAGCTATTAATCCGCCCATAGAAGACCCTGCGATGATGGTATTTTCTTTAGATGAAAGTGTACGGTATTTTTTATCAATAAAAGGTTTGAGCGTTTGCTTTAAAAAATCAATATACTCATCTCCCTGTGGCGAAAAAATTTTACCTGAAGCAGAATCTTTCATTGCAAATTCATAAGGATTGTATTCATTCATTCTTGTTGCGCCGCCATTATCTATCCCCACCACAATACAGCCCTGCTTTCCCTTTGCAATTAAAGAATCCAGGCATTCATCCACTCCCCACTCATTTCCAAACGCACTGGTTACTTCATCAAATACATTTTGCCCATCCTGCAAATACATTACAGGGTAATGCTTTTTACCTTCATGGTATCCCTGTGGCAGGTATATCCATATACGTCTTGTTTTGTTTAACTGCGGAATAAAAAATGCAGTATCCAGTATATGTACATTAGCACTGGCCGTATGCTCTTTGGGTATTGCATGATCATCCATCCAGCCGTCAATGGCGTAACTGATAGTGGTATCAGAAGATAATTCCACCGATTTATTACTTACATCAAATCCTTTACTGGTAGATTCTACTTTTTGCCAGCTGCCCCTTGTAAATTTAAACTGATAGTTTTTTGCAGGAAGGCCTTTTATTTCTACCACTAATTTATCATTCGCATTTGAAAAGCGAAATTGATCATTGGCCGGATTCCAGTCGTTAAAATTGCCGGCAACAAAAACGCCATCTTCTTTATGAGCAGATGGCGTTGCAATGATTTCTATGCGTAAAGTGAATTGTGCAAATGAATGCAGTGAGCAAAATAGCAAAAGGGACAGGATGTAGATTTTGCTATTCATTTTATTGATGGTTATGATTTACAAAGATTGTTATCCAGCAATATTTTTTTTAACTGCTTTGCAGTTTTTTTGCCACGGATTACACAGATTTTCACGGATCATTGGATGTATTTAATCCGTGTTAATTCGTGTAATCCGTGGCAACTCAAAAAATTCTTGCCAAAGGCAAGAATGGGGCGAAAAGGATTTTCACCGTACGCCGCCCCTTATTTAAGATATGCTTTCACTTTTTGGTGAATGCTTTCGCTTAAAGGCACAACGGGCAAACGCAGTACATTTTCTATAATTCCCAATTCGTACAGCACCGCTTTTACACCTGCAGGGTTATTTTCTGCAAATAACAGGTCACAACCTTCAAGGCACTTATAATGTAACGGTTGTGCGGCTTTAAAATTGCCTTTTAAGCTCAATCGTATCATTTCGCTGAAATCTTTAGGGAAGCAATTGGCTGCCACACTTATCACACCATCCATGCCGCAGGCAATTAATGGCAATGCAATATGATCGTCGCCACTAACCACTAAAAAATCTTCGGGCCTGTCTCGCAATATGTGCATGCACTGCACCATATTGCCACTGGCTTCTTTCATCCCTTCAATATTTTTTTCTTTTGCCAGGCGCAAAGTAGTTTCAGCCGTCATATTGCTGCCTGTTCTTCCCGGAACATTGTATAAAATAACAGGCTTTGGAGAAACGCCTGCCAATGCTTTATAGTGCTGGTAAATGCCTTCCTGCGAAGGTTTGTTATAATAAGGGCTGGCACTTAAAACCGCAATAGCTTTATCCAGCGGATAGCTGGTTAAGTTCTCCATCACTTCTTTGGTATTATTGCCGCCAATGCCTACTACAACCGGCACACGGTTATTCACCTTTTCGTAAGTATAATTAATAATATCAAACTTTTCCTTACTGGTTAATGTAGGGGTTTCGCCGGTAGTGCCCAGCGATATTACATACTCAACGCCATTATCGATATCAAAATCGATCAGTTTACCCAATGCGTCATAATCTACCTCGGTATTGTTTTTAAATGGTGTAACGAGTGCCACACCCGTGCCTTGCAAATCGTTTCTCAAACTCATGTATAAAAAAATTTTGGTAAAGTTATTATTATGCTTTGATATGATAAAAGAAAAATCCCCCGGGATCAGCGGGGGACTTTTAAACAATAGTATAGTAAGTGTTTTAGTTTTTATTGTTATAAGCCATATCCGCTGCCTGCTTTAATATCTTTGAGTGAATAAGATAATTTTTATCAGGACTGTAGATAAATAAACAGGTGCCGTTCTTTATCTTATTGATAATAGGCTTGTGCAACTTTTCGGGCACTGCAGGGCAGCCCCAACTTCTGCCGATGTATCCCTGAGATTGTATCAGGTCTTCACTAACATAATCTGCTCCATGCATTACAATAGCACGGCTATCGGCGTTATCATTAATCCCTCTTTCCAATCCCTGCAAATGCAATGAATAACCGTTTTTACCATTATACGTATTCATGGTTTCATAAAAACCAAGGCTGCTTTGATTACTTTCCGGACGGTTTGAAAATTGTTCTGCATATTCTTTACCAGAATTTACACCGTGTGCAACATACGTATTGAATACTACTTTATTCTGACGGAGATCAATAACAAATAATCGCTTTTTACAGGAAGACAAGCTGAAGTCCACAATTGAAATTATTTTATCATTGGTTATTTTGCCGGCCTTCACCAGGTAATCAAAACCATGCATACCATACTGAAAAGCCTGTTGCGATAAGCCCATTAAATTAAGGCGAAGGCTATCATATATCTTAGATAAAGCATCGCCGGTTGCCGGGTTAATGGTTACAGGATTTGTTGTTGCAGCAGTTAATACCGCTATTTTATTTGCCGCCGGATTAAAGTCAGCTTTAGGTTTGTTCTTAGCAAAAACAAAAGGCATGTGCAAAATAAAAAGAAATATGGAAGAGAAGAATAAATAAAATTTTTTGAGGCTGTGCTTTTTCATGTTTATAAGATATTGGTTCAAAAATCACAAGCAGCTGCAAAAGTAATTATCATTCTTGTTTTTGATTTGTTAACAAGCAGAAAGTAATTCAATAATTTTCCACATACCTATTTTGTATTAGGTGTGATATTCAATTAAGCTTATTTATTGTTTATGAGTTACAGAAAATCAACCCATTACACCAGAGGGATATTTGTAGTTATTTAAGACAACATAAAACTTTAACAAATAAAAAGGGTTTGCCTTTCTTATGCCGGCAGCACCGCTATCCGTGAGGAACAGCTGTAATTGCTATAAAACAAGTGCATTGAGAAAACTGATATTTTCTTTCATACTTTCAAAAGGGCCAATGGTGTATTCCTCCTGCTCTACAAAAAAGTATTTTAAGCCGGCTGCTTTACTATGCTGCAGCATTTGTTGTATTGCTAAACCTCCTTTACCAAATTCGGTACTTTGTTTTTTCTGCAGGTCCATATCTTTTAAATGCCATAGCGGAAAACGGCCGTTGTATTTTTTAAAATACTCCAACGGATCTTTGCCCCCTACTATCACCCAACCTAGATCCATTTCCATATTTACTAATGCTGCGTCAGTATTTTCTAATAATACATCATACAACACTTTACCATTTTCATTTTCAAATTCGTAGGCATGGTTGTGGTAACCAAACCTGACGTGCAACTTCTTACATTCTTCACCTGCTTTATTGAAAGCTTCAGCAACGGCTTTATAGTTAGCAACAGTTTGCCCGCTGGTGGCCATTGTTGAGCAGATGAGGTATTCCTGTCCAGACTCAGCTGCATCATTCATTGTTTGTTGCCACCTGTCATCAATATGTACATGCCCACTCCGCAACGTCATTCCTAAATCACTGCAAATTGTTTTCATTTCCTTTGGAGACAAGCCATAATAATTTCCTTTTTCACTTGCAGCAGATTCGATTTGCTTAATGCCTGATGCAGCAATTTTTTGTAAAGTTCCTTTTGCATCTGCAAGCATTTCTTTCCGAAAAGTGTACAACTGCACACCAATATTTTTTACTTTCTTAGAGGGATTGACAAATGAAGGCAGCAATACTGAGCCAACGGC
The DNA here is from genome assembly GCF_050611765.1 of Ferruginibacter sp. SUN106. Taxonomy (NCBI): domain Bacteria; kingdom Pseudomonadati; phylum Bacteroidota; class Chitinophagia; order Chitinophagales; family Chitinophagaceae; genus Ferruginibacter; species Ferruginibacter sp. SUN106. The sequence continues at coordinate 1,170,528 of NZ_JBODJC010000001.1, read as the reverse complement.
CAATGCCCCGGTGTTGTATAAAAAATTGCGACGGGTTTGCATATAATTATTTTTGAGTGATGTAAAATAAAAACATTACTATACTGTTACGCCATTTTATTTACTCAACTTCAACAACACTACATCATGTGGCGGTACTGTTGCCTGGAAAATTTTATCAGTAGTGCCTGATTCTTTTTTAGTCCACAGGTCTTTTAATTTATAAATATTTTTTACTGCGTTGAATTCTTTTGCAGAAAGGCTATCATAGACCGTGTTCTTTTTCCAATCATGTTGTATTGATTTAGGAGTTGAAGAACGATTTAAAAAGCAAACGGCCCAGTCTCCATTCTGTAATGGTTTCAACCATGTTTGCACGCTATCCTTATCAGTATATTTAAAAGCCTGCACACCAGCTACATCCTGGTCAACAGCAATAACATCTTTATCTGTAAGAATGGCTTTTGTATCGTTTGTCATTTTTCTTATGTCGTTACCCATCATCAAAGGCGCTGCTAACATACACCACATCGAAAAGTGCGTACGATCTTCCGCCACACTCATACCATTTCCAACTTCAAGCATATCAGGATCGTTCCAATGATCGGGACCGGAATATTTTCTTAAAGAATCCTGCATATCCACAATCGTCATTACACCATTGGCATGCCAGGTATCAAAAGTTTTTATACCATCAAAAATATTAGCAATATCCCCGGTGGTGCGCCACAATTGCCCCACTTCTTTTGCCCAGGCCCAGGGTTTATTATTTCCCCATTCGCACAAACTGAAAATGATGGGGCGCTTTGCCATTTTTAATGCATTGCTCATTGTTGTGTATGATTCTTTTGCATTGAGGCCATCGCTGCTGCACCAATCAAATTTTAAGTAATCAATACCTAGTGATGCATACAAACGGGCATCCTGGTATTCGTAACCTCTTGTGCCGGGATAGCCGGCACAGGTTTTTGTACCGGCACAATTATACAAACCAAATTTCAATCCTTTGGAATGTACATAATCAACCACAGCCCTCATACCATGAGGGAATTTTTTAGGGTCAGGAACCAGATCTCCGGTTATACTATCTCTTTCCATTGCCATCCAGCCATCATCTAAAACAATATAAGAGTAACCCGCTGCTTTCATTCCGGCAGCTACCATTAAGTCGGCAGTTTGTTTTACCAGGTCTTCGCTGATATTAGTTTGAAAAGTATTCCAGCTATTCCAGCCCATTGGTGGCGTCATAGCAAGGCCTTTATACTTTTGTGCATTTGCAAAAAGAGTTAAGAAAACAAAACTTGTAAGCAACAGATTTTTTTTCATGATAAGATTTTTATTTTTCATACACTGTATTGCAGTTATTTTATTTTATTGCAGAAAAAATACTACCACATAGGGGCATAGGGAACAGAGAGAATATAATTGGCCTAATATTTTTTCAATGCTGCTTTGGTAAGAGTGCCCCATTCCTTCAAATCATTCTTTTTCCATTTGCCGGTTGCTGCTGCCGATGGATTTAATATAGAGCAGGTTTCTTTTTTATCCGATACCGACCATGCTACCCAACTCAATCCTTTATCATTCATCCAGCTTACAAATTTATTCCACTCTGCATAATCGATCGGGCCATCACCACTGGCTTCCATGCCTGCACATTCAGAAATAAAAAGTGGTAACCCTTTTGTTATGGCTTCGTCGCACCTGTCTCGCAACCATTGCTTATGTGTACCTGCATAAAAATGCATGGTGTACATTAAATTGCTATACCCTTTTATTGGATCCGCAGCGGGCAATTGTATATCCTGGTCCCATTTAGGGCAACCTACCAAAATAATATTATCAGGATCTATATTACGGATCATTTTTATCAACTCTTCTGAATAGGCCTTTACTTCGGGCCAGGTTTCATAATCCGGTTCATTAAATAATTCATAGATCACGTTAGGATATTTGCCGTATGTAGTTGCCATCTCTTCGAAAAAAATTTTTGCTTCCGGCAATTTTATATTGTGGCTGTGAAAATCGATGATCACATAAATACCTTGTTTTATTGCAGCATCCACCACTGCTTTTATTTTTGCAACAGAACCTGCAGGATTTTTTATGTAGCCACTGTCATTCAGCTCCACTCCCATTGCAGCTCTTACTACGGAACAATGCCAGTCTTTCACCAAAGTTTTTACAGCACCTGCATTATAAAACCTTGGCCACAGATTATGCCAACCCAAACTCATCCCATGTAACGCTATTGGCTGATCATGTGCATCAACTAATTTGGTTCCCACTACTTTTAACTGCCCGTGTTTTTTTACTGGTTGTGCAATAACAAACATGCCGGTAATTAAAAAGAATATCGAAAAAAGTATTTTTCTTTTCATGGTAATTATTTTTTCAACTTGTAAATATCTTTCAGTTCATTTTCAAACAGGGTATAGGGATCGTTGTAAAATTTTATAAAGTCCGGCACACTTACCTGGCCGGGAAAAGGCGCATAAAAATGTGTAGGGCTTGTTGCATCATTGCGCCATACCAAAACATAAGTTAACTGCATTTTTTTTGACCGCAATGTTTTTAATAAAGTTTCTGTCCACCAGGCAGGGTTGGGAATAGATTCTAAGCCTGTTTCAGTAAATGCAGCCAGTTTACCTGCTTTCTTTGCATAATCACTAACTATTTTCAATTTCAATAGTCCTGAATCCAGGTTATATTTTCCATAGCGGCCAAAATCGTTGTAATTATCCACGCCAACCATATCTACATAATCGTTACCAGGGTAACGTTCTAAATATGCTGCTTCAGTTCCAAATGTATTATCCGGAGAAAATGCGTAAATAAAATTATGCACATGCAAACTATCTCTTAAAAAACTAATGGTAAATTTCCACAAGGTTTTAAATTCCTCCGCTGTACAATGCGGTTTTCCCCACCAAAACCAATACCCATCAAACTCGTGATAAGGGCGGAATATCATGGGAACTAATTTGCCATCATTACCTTTTATAGATTTTGCAAGGTCTGCAATCGTTGTTAGTATGGCTTTGTATTTTTCGTGATGAGAGCCACCAGGTATAATATTTTTTACTGCTGCCACAACAGTAGAATCGTTCCAGTAAAAACTGGTGTTTGAAACGGGATTATTAAAATGCCAGGCCACGGTAGTAACGCCACCCCGATTATAAGTATCTGCAATCGTTTTTTGGAGGTTTATTTTTTCCTTAGCGATCTCCGCTTCCGGCCTTCCAGATAAGCCACTAAAATCAACCCCAATTACCGCAGGGTGTGAGCCGGTAACAGATTTCACATCAGAACGGTCAGCATCTCCATTCCAGCCATGGCCGTATTGTGTGGCATGTTGATGGCCAAATAAAATATATTTTCCGGAGAGTTTGTGCAGGTTGTAATACAGTGCTTTTGTCTCTGCAGTTGCATTGGGGTCAATGCTTTTAAATTTATTTGTTTGAGCAAAAGAAAATTGCAGCAATAAAATCAACAGCACAACAATCAGGCAATGTTTTTTCATTTTTTTTATTTTTAAACATCCTGTCCCTGCCCTGAAGGGCAGGGCAATTCAAGGCAGGGCAATTCAGGGCAGGGCAATTTGTACAACATCAATTACCAGCAACTGCCGGTCTCAATGCCACTTGCATAGCTTGTATTTTTATTTCTCCCTGCTTTAATCCATTGGCCGTTGCTGTAATAATTATTTCACCTGCCTCGCCTGTTGCCTGCACAATCACCTGTGCAAGGCCACTGAACAATTTTCTTTTATAATTTTCCGCAGGGCTTACAATTTGAAAAAGCCCCGGATCTGTATTCACATTATCCCAGGGTTGGTTTTTCAACAATGGCGTGGTTGCAATTGCAATACTGTTTTTTCCCTGGTGCAGTATAGCAGCATCCAGTATAAATGTGTTTCCTTTAGCACTTTGCAAAATATTCTCAGCAATCGATTTTCCATTAATGTAGACAGACTGATCTTTACCAAGGCTGTTATAAAAAAAACTTATCACATCGTTGGTTTTAATTGCAGGCAGATTAAAAGTTCCCCTGTACACTATTTTTTTTATTTTTTCACCAAACGCTTTTGTCCGGTCTTCTTTAAAAGCATTTTGCCATTCTTTATCATCATACACTTCAGTAATTTCAGTGCTTACGTTCGTATTGTCAGTATATTTTTCTTTTAAATTTTCTATAGCAACCACTTTGATCGTTTCCAGGTATTTATCTGCTTCCAGCGATGAGGGATTACCATTCCCCACGCCAATAATTTTGCCAGGACCGCTTATGCTGAATGTAATTTCGTTGGCAGCATCGGGCACATGCAATTTATTTTTATCTAATGCTTCAACAGTGACCATTGCAATATCTTCTTTATTAGCGTTGATATTATTTTTATCCGTTGACAAACGAATTGATTCAGGGGCATTAGTAGTTTGTACTTTATCAGTAATTATTTTCCTGCCATTTTTATATCCAATTGCTTCCAGCACTCCGGGAGTATATTTTACTTTCCATTCCAGGTGGCGGTTCTTTTCCATTATTTTTTTACCCAAACTCTTTTTATTTAAAAACAATTCCACTGCATCACAATTACTGAATGCCCATACAGCAATCTCCTGCCCTTCTTTTCCGGCGTGGTTCCAATGCGGAAAAATGTGCAGCGTTGTTTTATCTGTCCACCAGCTTTTTAAATAATATACATTGTCTTTTGCAAAGCCACATTGGTCCATCATACCAAAATAAGAACCGGTGGAAGGAAAACCAAAAGGTGTTGGTTCACCACGATAATCAAAACCCGTCCAGATAAACATGCCGGCTAAATAATCTCTTGCCACATAATATTTCCAGCCATCTTCAATAGTTAAAAAATTGGGATACGGTTTTTTATCATAAGCCGCTATCCATTGATTTTTATTATCGTCAAAATAAATACCTCTTGTTGCCCTTGTTGTTCCTTCTTCTGTTCCCCACATCGGTTGATTAGGAAATGCTGCATGGTGTTCATCAGTATTAATTTGTCCCACATAATTTACACCCATTACATCAATTACATTTGAAATACCTTTTTGCCAACCACCACTAATTGCTGCAGTGATCGCTCTTGTTGTATCAATCGATTTTGTAAATGCCTGTAAAGTGGATGCGATTTTTGCACCGAGTTCATTGCCTTCAATCCCCCACTCCTCATTACCAATACTCCAGCTGATGATGCTGGGATGATTTCTATCCCGTAGCATAAAACGTTTCATGTAATTAAAATGCGTACTGCTAACACCGAGCAAACGATTTTCATCTATCACCAGCATGCCCAACCTGTCGCAGGCATCAAGTAATTCCGGAGTAGGCGGATTGTGTGAACAACGGTATGCATTTGCACCAAGATCTTTCAATGCTTTTATTCTGAAATCAATCAGTGCATCGGGCATTGCGGCTCCTACACCGGCATGATCCTGGTGATTATTGGTGCCCTGGATTTTTATATGTTTTCCACTTAAGAAAAGTCCTTTTGCTGCGTCAAAGTGAATGGTGCGTATGCCAAAATTAGTTTCGTACTGATCAATTATTTTTTCATCATCAAGCACCACAGTTATTAGTTTATATAAATAGGGCGAATCAACCGACCACAGCAAAGGTTGAGGCAGCTCCATTTTTACTGCAATATCTTTTTGCTCAAACGAAGAGAGTGTTATTTTTTTGGTATCGCTTACTGCAACTGTTTTTCCTGCTGCATTTAAAACGGATTGTATAATGGTAACTGTTTTACTGTTTTTAAATTCATTGACAATAGTTGCCTGCGCATTAATTTCGGCAGCATTATTTTTAATTGCTGTTGTAACAAAAGTTCCATTTGCAGCAACATGTAAAGGCGAAGTTTTATTTAACCAAACATGACGATAGATTCCGGCGCCTTCGTAAAACCAACCTTCTTCCATTGTGGCGTCTACTCTTACCGCAATGGTATTTTCGCCACCATAATTCAGGTACTCACTGATATTATATTCAAACCCGGTGTAGCCACTTGGTTCTGTGCCTAAATAAAAACCATTGATCCATACAATGGAATTTCTAAACACGCCATCAAAAGCAATACTGATATTTTTACCTGCATCTGATTTCGGGATAGTGAATGTTTTGCGATACCAGCCTATACTGGCACCAGGAAAATTTCTCCCTACCGCTTTAAAGCCATGACTAAAACTGGCATTATTATCAAAAGGTTGCTCCACTGCCCAATCATGCGGCAGGTTTAATTTTCTCCAGGAGCGATCATCAAAATTTGCAGCAGCAGCGCCATCGCCATAAGCGGCTTTGGCAAAATAAGAGAAGTAAGCAGTACCTGTATTAAAATCTTTTTTTGTATCGGAAGGATGACCGAATGCAAAACGCCAGTCAAAGTCCATCAATAAATGTTCACGTACAGGATTTGTATTTTTTGTTTGAGAAAAAATATTGTTTGCACTTATAAAAAAAGCAATTGCAATTAATAATTTTTGTTTCATCCTGCTTTTGTTTTCTACCTTTTAATTTTAGTAGCGTTACGTCAATTACACTTTGGTAAATAATTTGCTCTACCAAAAGAAGTCAAGTTTTTAAAACTTGACTTCTTTATATGTTGCAGTTACGTTACTCCTGAACATTTCTATTTATCTATTGCTAAATATACCACCGAACGTGCAGGCATGGATACATTTATTCCTCCGCCTGTTGCAGCACTGCTGGCTTTGATAGTAGTATAAGTTGCAGAAGGCCCGCCGGTTGGTTCTGTTGGCCCGTTACCATTTACAAAAACACTGGGCGAAAATTCTCCGTTATCATTTCCTCCGGTTAAAGTATACCAGTAATACCTTGCACCTGCAGTAGCATTTTGTAAAGTAATATTTACCGTTTCAGCCGATGTACTTTTATTTACGAGTACCACCGCTTTCTCTCCACTTGAAAACGAAGAAGCATAAGCCAGCACACCACCAGTTACCGTTGACTTCAACATTCTGTCGCCCATGTATTTTTGAAAATAATACATGTAATAAAATGCAGGACGTGGGTTCCATTTTGCTACGCCGGGCTCATCACCAGCATTAAATAAACCATGGTCATTCCCGCCGTTATAGCCATTAGACAAATCCCATCTTGCCGACATCCCATATTTATTTTTGATTGCTTCGCCCAATAAAATAGTGGCATGCATACCATTTACAAACGACACCTGTTGTTTAGACCCCTGTGATGTGATATTATATTCAGTAAGCGCAACCGGCTTAATAGTATTACCTGCAGCAGTCAATCCGTTTTGATAAAAATTAAGCATACTGGTAGTATTATCAGTAGCTGTATTTAAAATTTCTGTTGCAGTAGCATTAGTCTGATAAGGCGTGTAATAACTGTGAATAATATAATAATCGGTAGCCGTATTTACTTGTGCCAATACACCTGCATTCCAGGTTTGGTCTGTGGCAGTTTGCCATGCAGCAGGTTGCGCTTCTAAAATATACGAGCCGATATAAATTGTTTTGCCAATTTCTGTTGCTGCTTTTCTCATAGAATCAATAAACACTTTTACATGCTGGCCATATAAAGCTCCCGTAATAATTGCAGGTTGGCCATCTTTATTATTAGCTGTATTGATCCTGTAGCTTGCTTCCCAGGTACCGTTACATTCATTCCCTATTTCCCAATACTTCGTACGCCCGTTATCGTAACGTACCCAATCTGCAGCAAGATGAGCAGCGCTGGCAACAGGATTTGTTGCTGTACTATACCTTGCATATGCGTAATTCACCGTTATCATTCCCTGGTTACCGGTTTGTGCCAACATGCTGTAATATTTGTCTAATGATATTGTCCAGTTAGCCGTATTCTTTCCTACCCAATAATTAGCGGCGTTTGCGGTACCATTAGCATCCAGCAATTGCGCAGGTGCATCTGCAGGTGCAGTGCCTGGTAATGCATTCCAGAAATAAATATCGCTGATACTGCCGCCCGGAAAACGAATGATACCGGGTTTTAAATTAGTGATGTGATTTATTAATGCCGGGTCATTGATCATATCACCCATCCAGCTATTAGCATTATGAGCATAAACAGAAGGCACCACTTTAGTTACAATGGTTCCTGCATCAATAGTTACCAGCGAAGTAGCAGTAGCAACAGGTTTAGCCACATCATTATAAGATGGTGCTGTAAAAGTTTTGCTTTGCCAGTCGTTCATAAAAAAACCAATAGTGTTTGCAGTTGCAGGATCTGTTGGTGTTACAGTGCCGCCACCACCTGTACCTCCGCCACCGGTGCCACCACCTCCGCTCGTATCAGGCTTACCACCACAGGCAAATAAATTTATTACTAAGAAAGAGGCTGCTGCAAAAATTGTCTGCTTCATAAATAGCGGATTTATCTTTTTTTAAAATTTTATTGCGACTTTATTCCCGGAGTAATTTAATTGCTTGTTTACTGTTGCTGTATTATCGATGAAAACAACATTGAAAACACGTTTCTTTAACATGCCTTCAAATTCCCCGGTTCCATCTATTGTAAACGTTTTTATTTGTGCAGCGTAGGTTAAATTAATTTTTGAAAATTTTCCCTGCTCGTAATTATAATTTTCGTTTTCATCTTCGTATAAACTAAAGAAAGCATCTTTATTTCCGTAGATAGTTACCGTAAGTGTATCGGCAGGTTTTTCAGTGCTGTATTGCATTACAGGCCCCGTTACTAAAATGCTGCCTTCTTTTACAAATACAGGAATAGTATTTATTGGTGCAGGCGCATCTATAGTTTGTCCTCCTTTAAAAATTTTATTATCATACAAACCATACCAGTTAGTGCCTGCAGGTAAATACACTTTACGGCTGCGTTCTTTATAATTGTAAATGGGATTTACTAAAATTGAAGGGCCGCACATCAGCTGATCATTTATATTTTCTACTTTTTTATCATTGGGAAATTCCATCATCATGCCCTTTAAAAAAGTACCGTTTTTAAAATGTACATCTGCCGCAATAGAATATAAAGTGGGCAATAAAGTATACCTTCTTTCGATGCTTCCTACAATCGCTTTGTAGGTATCTTCATTTTCTTTTGCAATATTAAAAGGCTCTCTTAATGGTGCTTGCCCATGTGCCCTGAACAAAGGCAGGAAACTCCCAAACTCATACCATCTTGCCTGCAACTCTTTCCATTCGTCCAGGTCTTTTCCCTGCACATAACGGTTTTCTACAGCAAAGCCACCGGCATCAAATGTCCAGTAAGGCACACCCGATATAGAAAAATTTATACCCGCCGAGACCTGGTTTTTCATATCGGCCCAGGTAGAGCCAATATCTCCACTCCAGATGGCAGAACCATACCGTTGTATGCCGGCATAACCTGAACGTGTTAATATGAACACTCTTTTATTATCATTGGTGGCTCTTTGCCCTTCGTAAATAGCCTGTGAATTTAACAACGGATAACTGTTGAAATATTTTATTGCAGACCCCATTGCATTGGGATAAAAAATATCCTTCCTCTTAGCAATTGACATATTAGAATGAATATCGGGCTCGGAAGCATCCATCCACCAGGCATCAATTTTTTTACTGTATAAATTTGTTTTTAATAATTGCCAGAACTGTTTTCTTGCAGCAGGATTATGCACATCATAAGAAGTGTTTACATAACCTAACCAATCCTTTCTTCCATCCTCAACATTTTTATTTAGCAGGAAGCCCTGCCTTTGCATCAAATCAAAATTGGGGATGCCCGTATAAAACTTTGCCCACACTGAGATCATAAATTTTGTGTGGTATTGATTGTGCAATACCTCAATCATAGAATCTGGATTGCTGTAACGTGCCGGATCAAATTGCTGGCTGCCCCATTCATTAATTTTCCAGTATTGCCAATCCTGCACAATATTATCTAATGGAATTTTCTTTTCACGGAATGTTTTTACAGTAGTTAGAATATCATCCTGAGATTTATAGCGTTCCCTGCTTTGCCAGAAACCCAATACCCATTTTGGTACAACTGGTGTTTTGCCTGTAAGCCGGCGATACCCACTGATGATCTCATCATAGGTTTTACCATACACAAAATAGTAATTGATATTATCGCCTGCTTCAGATTGAAACTGGTATATTTTTTTTTGTTGTGCAGTCATCGGCTCCATCACTTTTACACTCATAAAAGATTCGCCGCCATCAGGAATCCATTCAATTTTTACAGCTGTTTTTTTATCTTTAGAAAGTGGTACAGTAACGTAAGCAGTAAAAGGATTCCAGCATTGTCTCCACCTGTCAGTCAGCAATTTGCCATTGGCCCAGAATTTAAAATAGCCGCCACTCCATATTTTAAAAGTATAGTCGCCGGTTATATTTCCCTGTACAAAACCCTCCCAAATTGTTTTGCCATCTTCTAATTTAAAAGCTGCCGGTATATTTTTTATCATATCCAGGTCGGCATAGTCAATGGTGTTTTCTTTTTGTGTAGTAAAGATTTTTGCAGCATCAGTTTTAGAAAGATAAACAGCAGACAAACTTCCTGCTGCGCCATTCTTATCAAATAATTTTATGGAGTTGATATCATTAAAAGTTCTGCCATCGCCAAAATCAGTAATCGAGTAATTATCCCAGAGAATACCATAATTTTTATTAGACACTAAAAAAGGAATGAACACTTCTGTATTATTCTGGTACAATACAAGGTTAGTGTTTTTATAATTCATGATACCTTCCTGGTGCTGCCCCAAACCGTATAAGGCTTCATCTGCAGGAGAAGAAAACTGTTGTATGATCTTATTGGATGCATATTGCTCTAATTGCACCGGCTGCAACGACTTTGCAGATTCCTTTGTGATACGTTTACCCTCTTTGGTAAAAAAGCTTACTAAGCCGGTAGATTTAGCAACAACAGCTTTTATAGTGTTAGTACTCACGCTAACTGTTGCTGCATCATCGCCAACGCTAAAAGTATTTATTGCATTAGCCGGCAGTATCATAAAACTGGTGTCGGGCTTAATAGTATTATTTGCTGAGCTAAGCACTTTGATAATATTATTGCTCACTACTTTCAGTTCTACCGCTTTTATATTTTTATCAGCAGGGTAAACGATAATTCCATCAGCCTTTTTTACAAAAGAAGCTTGTTGGCCAAATGAAACCACTGTACATCCCATGACAAATACTGTTAAGAAATATTTTTTCATAAATAATAGTATTGCAGAAGATAAATTAATTGTTCCAGGTAAATGTTGCCTTTTGATCGCCGATCATGATTTCAAAATCCCCTGGCTCGGTAATCGTTTTTAATTGTGCATTTACAAAAGCCAGGTCATTTTTATCAATGGTGAATTTTACTACTTTACTTTCGCCTGCTTTTAAAGTTATCTTATCAAATGCCCTTAATCTTTTATTACTGGGGTCAATGCTGGCATACAGGTCCTTACTATACAATTCCACAGTATGCTTGCCATCAACTTTACCGGTGTTGGTTACAGTAATAGCCACAGTTAATTTTTCGTTTCCCTTTAAAGCACTTGTGCTTAACTGCAAATTGCTGTAAGCAAAAGTTGTATAGCTTAATCCTGCACCAAAAGCAAATAAAGGATCGTAACCATTCCACAAAACATCGGCATTAAATATTTCTCTTTTTTCTTCGGTGCCTTTATGATCATACATTACCATTTCTCCCATACTTTTCGGATAACTGAAAGGTAGCCGACCATTGGGGTTATAATCACCGAATAAAATATCCGCAGTAGCTTCAGCAGTTTTTCTTCCACTCCAGAATGGCAGTATAATGGCTTCGCAGTTTGGTTCAATATTGGTAATGAATCTTGGCCTTCCTTCAATTAATAATAACACTACTTTTTTGCCAGTTGCAAAAGCTGCTTTAGCTAAATTGATTTGATCATCAGGCAATGCCAGGTCTCTTATATTACCCGGACTTTCTGCGTAAGCATTTTCGCCTAAGCACAATACAATTACATCGGCATTGGCAGCATTGGTATTTAGTTTTTCAATATCATAATTTTCTTTGCTGGCAAAACCTTTGGCACCAATGGCAATAACATTAGCGGCGCCAATTTTATCAGTGATAGCATCAGCTATTGTCTTACTGTCTTTAGGATACCATTCTTCCTGGTTGCCCTGCCAGGTATAACTCCAGCTACCGTTTAATACAGCAATGCTTTGTGATGTAGGGCCAATGACCAATACTTTTTTATTTTTTGCCAAAGGCAGAATATTATTGTTGTTTTTCACCAGCGTTACTGCTTCGTGCGCTGCATCCAAAGCAACGGTTTGATATTCGGCTTTACCAAAATTAGCTCTTGCATTTTCTTCTGCATAAGCATTATCAAATAAGCCCACTTTAAATTTCAGTTTTAAAATTCTTCTAACGGCATCGTCAATACGGCTCATCGGTACTTCTTTTTTTGCAACCGCTTCTTTAAGCAGATCGAAGAAAGAGTAATCACCGGGCACCATACTCATATCAATGCCTGCATTAACAGCCATTACTACGGCTTCTCTTGGCGTTGCAGCTACTTTATGTATGGTATGTAAACGAATAATATCTTCCCAATCAGTAACGATCAATCCTTCAAAACCTAATTCTTTTCTTAATACATCTGTTAATAAATATTTACTGGCATGCACCGGCGTGCCATTGATATCACTTGAATTGATCATGATAGACGATGACCCTGCTTTCACCGCCTCCCTGAATTGCGGCAGGTAATATTCTCTCATTTCAATCTCGGGCATGTAGATCGGTGTTCTGTCTTTTCCGGTACGTGAGGCAGAGTAGCCCAGGTAATGTTTCATGCAACTTGCCACAGCTGTAATATTAGTCAGGCCATCTTCTTCGTAACCTTTTACAGCAGCCACACCCATGGTTTTACCAATGTAAACATCTTCGCCATAAGTTTCAGGAAAACGGCTCCACAATGGTTGCCTTCCCAAATCCAGTACCGGCGCAAAGTTCCAGCGCACACCCGATGCCCTTAATTCTGCTGCGGTAATTTTAGCTGCCACTTTTACCAATGCAGGGTTTCGTGTAGCCGCCATTGCAAGATTGTGTGGAAATAAGGTTGAGTTTAAAGTATAAGTTTGCCCGTGTATGGCATCTAAACCGTATAAAACCGGAATTTTCAGCGTGGTGTTTTTTGTTTCATCCTGAATTTCCTTAATTATTTTTCTCCAGGTATCTACATCCAATGCATGAGCAGTGGTATTTAACATGGAGCCTACATGATATTTTTGAATGGCTGCTTTTAATAATGCCGGATCTAATTCACCGTCTGTATTTGCCCAGCCGCCTTTTGCAAATACAGCCAATGTTACCTGCGTCATCTGGCCAATCTTATCATCTAAGGTCATTTGCCTGAGCAACTGATTTACTTTAGCATCTGCATTATTAGTTATCTGGGCATTGCCTGCAAAACAAACAACACAACTTAAAATCACACTTAATAAAAGATTAGGTTTCATACTTACTATTTTTCTAAATGATTGATTCTTTTAATTATCTCGATACAGGCACGGCTATTGTGGTACGGGCATTTCCAGATGCCCACTTTATCTTCCTGCATGGATTCATAATTTTCTTTTATGCCCCAAAGCCATTCTCCATTTTGCTTGTCGTGTATATACTGCTGTACAAATTGCCATGATGCAATAGAACTATCCAGGTAGCTTTCGTCATTGGTATTTTGATAAGCATTAAAATAGCCCACCATTGCTTCAGCCTGCGGCCACATGTGTTTTTCTTTTATCAAATGTTCTGTAGCAGGTTCGTATTCATACCATAATCCTCCATCGTTATCCAGGCCTTTTCTTACCGCATCAGATATTTTTACGGCAAGCAGTTTTGTTTCCAGCATTAAATCTTCGTCTTCAATAACTTCAGCAGCTTCCTGCAACAGCCAGGCTGTTTCTATATCATGCCCATAAGAAATGGTGGCAGATTTTGGCTGCCATTGTTCATCAAAAAATAAATACTGGTGATGGGTAGAAGGATCAATAATATATTGCAAAAAATTCCGCGATAACTCGGCTATTTTTTTCTTTACCGGTTCGTATCTCCATATTTTATAGAGCGTAGTAAAAGCTTCTAACAAATGCAAATGCGTATTCATTGATTTTTTTTCATTCGCATCTTTATCGCTGAGCCGTAAATCATTCAGGGTTTTCCATTCTTTAGTAAAAGCCTCGGTATATCCACCATTGATGGTATCGTAACTGTATTTATTGATCACATCATACAGGTCAATAGCTTCTATTATTGCCGTTTGATCATTGGTGGCTTTATAAAATTCGCTAAAAGCATAGATGGTAAATGCCTGCGCATAAATTTGCTTTTTGGTATCTAAAGGTTTGCCTTTATGATCAACTGACCAATAAACACCCCGGTGATCTTTGTCTATAAAATAAGTATTGATGTAATGGAAAGCCCGTTGTGCAAATTCGAGATAGGTTTTGTTACCGGTTAAATTATACGCTGCAGAAAAGGACCAGAGTATTCTTGCATTAAGCACTGCGCCTTTGGGTGCTTCATTAATAATTTTATTATTGAAATCGATCCGGCCCACAAATCCTCCATTTGATTCATCAACTGTATACTTCATCCAGAAAGAAAGAATAGCTTTCAGTTCATCCTGCATGGCTGCTTTATACTCCGACAGATTTATTTTCATTTTATTAAATGCGGCTGCAGTTTCTGCTGCTTTTTTTCGAGGTATTCCATATTTTTTTCTGCAATTTTTGTAACTGCGGCCGATGAAGCATAAGAATTAAACTCGTCCTGCGGTGTATTGATCACATAATCCAGCAACCTTTCCACTGATGAGGTGGCCACATGCATTCTTGTGTCGGAAGAAGCATAATAAATATACACAGTGCCGTCTTCATCCGCAATCCAGCCATTACAAAATACTACATTGGAAACATCTCCTACTCTTTCATTTCCTTCGGGGGCAATAAAATAACCACCGGGCTGGTAAATGATTTTTGTAAGATCGTTAAGGTCTGTCATAAACATATACAGTACATAGCGTAACCCGGCAGCAGTATTTCTTACTCCATGCGCCAAATGCAACCAACCTTTAGCTGTTTTAATTGGTGCCGGGCCCTGGCCGTTTTTTGCTTCGTAAACAGTATGATAAGCTTTCGGTGCAATTACAGTTTCCTTTTCAATAACAGCTGCTTCCATGTTATCGCAATATCCAAAACCGATACCCCCGCCCGATCCGGCTTCAATAAAACCGTCCTGCGGCCTGGTATAAAATGCATACTTCCCATTTACAAATTCAGGATGTAATACCACGTTTCTTTGTTGTGGCGATGGTGTTTTTAAATCTTTCAATCGTTCCCAGCTGATAAGGTCTTTTGTACGTACAATGCCGCATTGCGCAATAGCTGCAGACTGATCACCTGCCGGCGCTTTTTCATCTCTTCTCTCGGTGCAAAACAAACCATATATCCAGCCATCTTCATGCAATACCAAACGCATATCGTAAATATTGGTATCAGGCACATCTGTTTCAGGAATAATAACCGGCTTATCCCAAAACTTAAAATTATCAATACCATTATCACTTTCTGCAATAGCAAAAAAAGATTTACGGTCTGCACCTTCTACCCTTGGTATTAACACGAACCTGCCATTAAATTTTATAGCGCCGGAATTAAATACGGCGTTGATACCAAAACGCTCCATTAAAAACGGGTTGGTTGCCGGGTTAAAATCATAGCGCCATATTAATGGCACATGCCTTGCCGTTAGCACAGGATTCTGGTAACGAAAAAATATACCGTTACTTACCTCGCTTTTTATATTAGTTTTAGAAACTAAATTCTGGTAACTGGTTTGCAGATGGCTTATCTTACTTTCAAACTCTTTCATATAACACTATTTAAATCAAAAAATATCAGCTTTTCATTTATTGGTTAAGTTGTTTATTTTAATCTTCTAATTTATTCCACCATGTTTTTTTAAGTATTACAATTATTATAGCAAGAATAATTACCGTGATCAGCAATGGCATTTTCATCCACAGCACCACATACATGGGCAGGATGGTGAGGCAACACTGCGCTATAATGCCCAGCACCACATTAAACATATCCAGCTTAAATCTTTTATTGGGTTGAAAAGTGGGATCATCTGCAACCACCATTTCATGCACAGGCTGCCAGAAGCCCCAGGGTTTAACGGTGCTGTAGAATTTTTTCAATACGGTACTATCTGTAGGAGGCGCAGTAAAAGTACCTATCAGGCAACCTGCAATGGATATCAGAAATAAAAGCGGGAAATAATATAAAAATTCAATGCCCTGAAACAATTTTGAAAACACCAACGCCCCTGCCACACCGGCAAACATGCCCCAGAAAAATCCATGGGCATTAAAACGCCACCAGTACCATTTAAATACATTAGCCGCAATGTAACCTCCATACAAGCCGGAGACGATCCATTGCAAAATACTATTTACATCTTTTGCCAGGAACCCAATAAAAATACCTGCAGCTACTATTATTATCCCGGATAAATAATTGACAGAAATTATTTTTTTATTATTGGCGGAAGGGTTGACATATTTTAAATACACATCATTTACAAAGTAAGCCTGCGCTGCATTTAATGTTCCTGAAAAAGTACCCACAAATGCGCCGAACAAACCGGTTAATACCAAACCTAAAATGCCTACTGGTAAAAACTGGTTGATAGTTGCAGGTAATACTTTTTCAAAATCCACTCCCCCGGAACCATCATTTAAATTCAATTGATTATAATACAGTAATCCCAAAACTGCAAGGCCAATAATCATGGAGTACCGTACCGGCAATAATATCAGTGATACAAAGCCCGTCATTTTAGACGCTTCTTTGGGTGACCTGGTGCTCAATATTTTTTGCATATCATAATTTGGTGCCGGCCCTGCCAACGATGCAAATACGCCTTTAAATAACATCATCATAAAAAATATGCCGAACATACCATAGCCATCTCCCTGTATTTTTTTCATCGCATCGTCCACAATGCCTTTCCAGTTCATATCTAAATGCCAGCCAAAAAACGGGTTATCCCAACCGTGAGGTACGTTTAATGTTTTGCCATGCAAATGCTGCATAGCAATTACGGCGATGGCAATACAGCCCACCGTCATTATGATATACTTTACCACATCACCAATTACAATACTGTGCATGCCGCCCAATACAGAATAAAAAACAGCAAACAATGTAAATATGATGCCATAAAAATGGGCTACGTATTGTGGTGCTACATTAAAAGGCACGTAATTTTTTACGGCTTCCCAGGGTACAAATATTTCAATAAATTTTCCCAGGCCTACAAATCCATACGCTAAAAAACCAAGGCAACCTATCAATGCAAATGCAACCACCACAGTGTGCGACCCCTGTACGCCTTTGCCGGTTAAACCAAATCTTGTACCTAACCATTCCGCACCTGTGGTAGCATTGCTGCGCCTTAACCATTTTGATAAATACATCATGTTGAATACCTGGTTAAACACCGGCCACAACCATGGTATCCACAAACTTTTTACGCCGTATACAAAACATAAAGCCACCATCCACATGGTACCACTGATATCAAACATATCTGATGCATCACTTAAACCCAATAAATACCAGGGCAATTTCTTTCCACCCATTAAATAATTCTCCTTGCTCAGCCTTGCTTTTTTTCGCATGAACCAACCCAGCATTAACATACCCAGCAGGTAAGTAAATATGATAGCGATATCTAAAAATTGTAATTTCATTTATGGTTGGTGCTTCTTTTATTTTTCTTAATGCGCCTGGTACAGGTTTTCTTTAGCTGCATCTTTTTCAAATAAGGTTTTATCGGCTTCAAAAAATTGTATAAAATCATTTTCCGACACCTGCCCTTTGTAAGGCGCATAGTAGTGCATCTTTTTCATGTATTCATTATAGCCATGATTGCGCCATACCAAAACATAAGACAGGTTATGGGTTCCAATGGCCTTTTGCAATACGCCTGTCCACCAGGTTGCATAAGGTATTGCTTCAAAACCTGTTTCGGCAATAGCGGTTAACTTATTGGTTTCTGCTGCAGCACTATCAAGAACATCCAATGCACGACTGGTATTTTTCAGAAACCAGTCTTCTTTTGAAGGATCACCATACTGATAGGCATCAAAACTAATAATATCCACTACATCGTTTCCGGGATAACGATCAAGGTATTCTTCCTTTGTTTTAAAATCGCCGCCGGTATTGTATACATAGAGCAGGTTATGGCATTTTTTTACCTCTTTCAGGTAATAATTGGTAAAACGCCATAATATTTTAAACTGATCGGCTACACAATTATTAGTGCCCCACCAAAACCAGGTGCCCGTTAATTCATGAAAGGGCCTGAAGAGCACCGGGATCAGTTCTTTATTATCCGCTTTTAAAGACAATATAAAGCCAGCCACTTTATCCAGCCAGCTTTTATACAATTCATGATTGGCGCCTCCGGGTAAAACAGAAGCCACAGTACCATGTGTAGTGTCCCATGCACCACTGCCGGTTAACGGATTATCCAAATGCCAGCTTAATGTGATCACTCCTCCACGTTGATAACCTTCCTTTATAAATTGTTTCATTTTTTTAAAAGGTACGCCATCAATATTATTGTCATTGTTAGCTCTTTCCAGGCCTCCTAAATCCCAGCCATATACTGCAGGATAATCACCACAAACTTCTTTTACATCGCTTCTGTCTTTTTCGTAACGCCAGTTTACACCGTAAGCCAAATCGTCCTGGTGGCCGAAGAGAAATCCTTTTGCCTGGAGCTTTTGTAAATTGCTGTACAATGCTTTTGTTTCCTTAGTCGCATCCTTATCGCAAGGCAAAAAAAGATCCTGTGCGGCAAGAGTATGATGATGCCAGAGAAAAATTGTGATCCAAAAAAATTTATTGTACCGTCTCTTCATTGGCCTGATCATTTTAAAAGCTGAGCATATTTAAATATTAGTTTCCAGGTAGCGCTATCGCCTGCAAACACGGAATTCAATCCCTGTTCTTCCATAGGCGGATCGCCTGTAAGGTCATCTCCTTCTTTCCAGAACGGGTCTTTATTTTTGGGAGGTTTTGCGTAACCTCCAAATGCCCAGAAATTGACACCTGCAATAACTGCATTTTCTTTTTTGCTTTTATTCAATATAGAAAAAACCGATCCGTAATATTTATTTCTGAAGGTAGCAGGTGAATTTAATGCAAAAGAAAAATTATCCCTTGGCAATCCAAATTCTTCCACCACCAAAGGTTTATCAATTTTTTGCATCACTATGGCATGCTCATTAATATAAGCAGTTGTTTTTTGCACCACAGTACTAAAGTCATCTTTAAAACTGCTGTCTTTATACCAGCCCCAGTTTTTTGGCCAGATATGAATAGTGGCATAGTCCACATTTTTATCTTTGTGAATATCCTCAAACACCTGCATTGTTTCTGTGCCTAAATACCCTTCCACACCAATAGTAAGCAAATGATTGGGATCCATACTTTTTACGAGGGCACTTGTCTTCACTAAAAAATCTTTATAGGCTTCAATGGCAAAGGGCCGCATGGGCCTTGGTTCATTGGCTATTTCCCATGCCATGATGCCGGGTTCATCAATGTATTTCTTTCCTGTTAATTTATTGGTATGGTTCAAGATCATTTTTACAAAACCCCTGTAATCTTCTATACAATTGTCACAACTGTAAAACCGGCTTACTATATCCCGGTTTTCATCCCAGGAAAAATTCCTGGCCATGGTTGTATCATCAATTTTATTATGCCAGTTCATGTATTGCAAAAAACCTCCGCTCCATTCCCAGTTATTACTAAAAAAGAAAACGCCGTACATCTTTCTTTTCTGTAATTGCTGCAATAAAAAATCCATCCCATCCATCAGGTCGTTATTATATTTTCCGGGAGCAATTTGTAGTGCCGGGTGTACGGGCTGTATTCCCTTTACTATTTTGCCCTGCCCTTGTGCACCAACCAATACCCGTATATTGGTAATGCCTTGTTGTTTTAAAAAGTCCAGCTCTTTCAACAACCGTTTTCTATCGCCGCCATTATTATCCGGCATTGCCAGTAAGTTAGCATACCACATATTGGTGCCGATAAAGTGGTAAGGTTTTTTATTTATCACCAGGCGGGTATGTTGTTGCTGTACAAAATTATTTTGTGCCATCAGCAAGCTATTGCACAGTATTGCAAAAAGAAAAAGATATAATTTAAAAGGCTTATACACGGTGTGGTTTTTATATAAAACGTCGCCCCGAAACAATAACCAAGAGCTGTGTTCCGGAACGACGTTCATACGTATAAAACTAAACTAACTACTGAGAAAATTTTTACTTTCAAAGCCGTTTACAAAGAACCCCTCAACTACATGCTCAGACGTGGACGTCAGATCATGCAGATCCAACTGCATGGTCAGACGTGGACGTCAGACCATGCAGCTCTAACTATTATTTCACAAACATGATATTATCGAAGTAAATAGTTTTGCCGGCATCATTTATCTGGAATACGACTGTATTTACAGAAGTTGTTCCCGGAAAATCTGTGGCAAGGGTATATTTGAAATACGTCCATTTGTTTGCAGGAATAGTTATTTTTTTGGCATTGTTCCAGTTCAGGTTCACATCTACATTCTTATCTACATCAGCACCTTTAGCCCAGAAGGTAAAATATTTTTCCGTGGTTAAAGTGATGTTACCGCCACCCAGTTGAATGCCACCCCAAGACCCTGCAGGATCGTAAGCACCTTTAAATGATTTCAAACCTGTGATCTTATCATCTGTAGATGCTGTATAAGTACCACCCCATCCCCAATCCTGGAAACCATTTTGCAATGCTTCATCAAATACAATGGAGGCTTTTGCAACGTTTACCATTTCCTGTGTTGCCACTACCGAACCTGTTGCATTGGTTAATTTTAAGAAGCCCCTGTTGAGTGAGGTTGCCGGCATAGTAATTACCAGCGTACCTCTTGTTTTAGACACAATGGTGGCCGCATCAGTAGTACCATTCAACACCACGGCAGTTACATCATCCAGGTTACTTCCTGTAATAGTAACGGTTGTACCGCTTATGAAATCAGTAGGGAATATGGTAGACACTACAGGATAAGCCAATACCCTGAACGGAACTTTCAGTGTTTTACCATCAACATTAGTAAAGATGATATTCTGTGGACCGCCATATGCGGTATCAGGTACCCTGAAAATTATATTTTCCTCTGTATTAAGGGTAGATTGAAATGGCGCAGGAACATTTTTATTATCAAACACGATGCTCCGCATCTGGCCAAGTCCTGTACCCGTAAGCGTTAGCATTACACCTCCCGAACCTGAATCCGGCTTAATACCGATTGTAGTTGCAGGAGTGCCGGATTTATAATCCGGGCTACCATCGCCATCTTTTTTACAAGCACTGAATATTATTGCAAAGCAAAAAACAGATAGCATGGGTATATTAAAAAATATCTTTTTCATATTTTAGTTTTTATTTTTTTTAATAATATTTTACAGGAGGTTTAGCCAATTCAGGATCCTGTGCCACTTCAGCAGCAGGTATAGGTAAAGTGAGCATATCTTCTGTAATGGTGATATACTTTGGAAATTGTGTGGTGCCCCTGTTTTGCGCCATGATGATTGCTTTTGCTTTTGCAAAACCCTGGCGTTGTACATCAAACCAGTAATCTCCTTCAAAAGCAAATTCCACCCTGCGCTCATGTAAAATATCATCGGCAGTTAAAACAGTTTTAGGAAATAAACCAGCTCTTGCACGTACCAGGTTAAATGCATTTAAAGCTGTTGCATCTGTAGTATTGGCTGCTGTACCTAAAACCGCTTCTGCATAGATTAACAGAATATCTGCATAACGAAGTAATGGAGTATTTAAACCGGTGTTCATACCTATAACAGTTTCGCCACCAAAGCCGGAACCCGGGCCTACAACATATTTGGCAATGTTCGACCTGGTCTCATTCTTTTGTCCGCCGGAACCAGTAGGTTGTAAAGTATCATATTTATACCCACCTGCCATAAAAGTATTGTACGCAGCATTGCTTGCATTAGTTGGCTTCCAGCTTGGATAAGACCAGCCGTGTTCCATTACCGAACCCTTTCTACGGGTATCACCAGATTCGTAGGCACTCAGGATATCAACAGTAGGAATATATAATTCCCACATATTAGCTTCTGTGGTTTGTAAATTACCCGGGCCCCTGTCGGGTTGTTTCTGGCTTGCGGTGCCCCATGGGTTACCTGCTAACTGATGTTGTATAGAAAATAAACACTCGTCATTATTATTATTCTTACTGCTGTTGAACATCCCTGCATAATCAGTAACCAGTTTATATTTACCGGAGTTAATTACTTCCAGGGCTTTTGCTTTTGCATTCGCAAAATCTTTGGTGTACAAATACAGTTTTGCCATCATTCCTTTTGCTGAGTATTTGGTCAGCCTTCCTTTTTGAGGATCTGTTTCGGGCAAGCCTGCTTCTGCTAATTTCAACTCTTCTAAAGCAAAACGGAATACATCAGTTTTAATATAACGTGGAATATTAAAATCACCTGACAGTATAGTTCTTCCGGGTTCTGTTACAATAGGTGCATCACCCCAGATACGTGCTACATAAAAATATACCACACCCCTGAAGAAATGACACTCTGCAATTGCAGGATCAATAAAAGTTGGATTACCTCCTTTTGATTTTTTAATGGTCAGTGCATTCATGTATTCACTGGTCCAGCCGCCAATTTTATAAAACATTTTCCAGGCATCAGCCAATCTTACTGAGTTAGAAGAAATGGTAAAACTCTGAAATGGATAATCATCGGAGTTACCACTGCCGGTAAATTCATTACCTGCCAGTTCATCACCAATGCAATCCATGGCCCTGTTTTCAAAACCAGACCAAGGTAAACCATACAAAGTACTGGTAAGGCTCCTTACTTCTTCAGCAGTATTGTAATAATTATCAATAGTGGTAGCATCTAAAGCAGGCTTATCGGTAAATGATTTTTTGCATGATGTAATTGCCAGTGAAGAAGCAATTAAAGCTGCATATAAATATTTATTTTTCATTGTAATAAATTTAAAATTTTAGTTTAAAGTTCAATATTAATACCGGCTGTAAATGAACGTGGGTTAGGATAATGCCCCTGGTCAACATTCATCAGGCGGATATCATTATTGTAAGCTCCGATCTCCGGATCCATTCCTGTGTATTTGGTAAATGTGGCCAGGTTTTGAACGGAAATATACAATCTTGCATTGCTGATCTTAGCTCTCTTTAAAATATTTGCAGGAAGACGATACCCTACTGCTATATTTTTTATTCTTAAGTAAGAACCATCTTCTATATACCTGTCGGATACAGCAACGTTATTTACCTGCCCTACTTTGTAGCGTGGCAATGTTGCTTCGGTATTGGTAGCAGTATACCTGTCCAGTACAGAAGTTAACTGGTTAGAATAAGTGTTGTCCATTTTCTCCAGTCTCCACCTTAAGAAATTATAAATTTTTGCGCCATAGCTGCCTTGTACAAATACAGTAAGGTCGAAATTTTTGTAACTAACGGTATTGGTTAACCCATAAGTAAACTTAGGTAGCGGGCTGCCAATACTGGTTTGATCGGCTTCTGTAATTTTACCATCGCCGTTAAGGTCTTTAAATCTCACATCACCCAGCCAGGTATGATCCTGGTCTACAGGATAACCAAACTGCGGTAAGCTGTTAGCGAGGTCTTTTTGTGTACGGAACAAACCATCTGTTACATAACCAAAGAAAGAACCGATAGGCGCACCGGGAATAGTTTTAGTTAACAGGTACTGGTCGTAAAATACTTTGCCATAAATAGCAGAACCTGCGCCGGCTAATTTATCCAGCAGGTTTTTATACTTCGAAAATATCAAGGTGGTTTTCCATGTAAGATCTTTTGTTCTGATATTATTAGATGTAATGCTTACATCAATACCTTTATTCGTCATTTTACCAGTATTAATAACCGGGCCTTTAAGATCATCCCAGTTATCACCCACACCTAATAAACGTGGGCCAGTACCGATGAATATCATTGAGGCAGTAGATTTTTCATAAATATCTAACGACAGGTCAATTTTACCATTTAAGAAAGTTGCATCTAAACCACCATTGGTAGTAATTACTTTTTCCCAGGTGAGGTCAGGATTTAAGATACCATTCAGGTAGCTGGAAGTACCAAAGCCCACGGGGCCAGGCCAGAAACCAACACCTGCCCTGTAAGGAATACTGAAGTTACCTACAGCACCATAACCAAATCTTAATTTCAGGTTACTTACAATATTTTTATACGGTTGTGCAAATTTTTCATTGGTTACAGTCCATGCAAAAGAAGCACCAGGGAAATAACCTACCGGGTTATTTAATCCAAAGTTAGAAGAACGGTCACTTCTTATACTACCGGTAATCGAATAACGGTTATCGTAAGTATAACTAGCTCTTGCAAAATAAGACTCCAGTGCACCATCTCCTTTTCCGCCACCTAACTCCCAGGTAGTCTGATCACTGCTGCCGGCATTTAAGTCTAACAAATTATTAGCTAAATTTATTTTTTTACCACGTATCGACTGGCTGTAATTATACTGTGCTTCGTGGCCTGCAGTGGCACTTACACCATGCTTGCCTTTATACCAGTTGTAGTTTAAATAATTACGTAAAGTCCATTGGCCGTAAGTACTCCTGTAATCGGAATATTGGGAATTCAATTGCCTTGGGCCTACATTACCTGCCAGCTGGTAAGCTACATTATCATAAGGGCCGTAGTAATAATTCACTTCATTTTTAAGAGAGAAATTTTTCAGGAATTTTATTTCCGCATATACGTTGCCAAAAAAGCTCATCGTGTTAACCCTGCTTTTTCTAAGGTTAGTATTGGCAACAGGGTTATCAATATTTTCAGATTGCACACCTGGTATAAAGTTATTGGCTCCGCCACCCCAGCTGCCATCTAAATTTTTAACCGGCACCAATGGATTCAAAATAGCCATATCCCATATTGCACCGGGAGCAGCATCTGATAAAGCCACATGTTGTATACCCTTAGTGGCATTAGAACTTACACCCACTTTCATCCAGGGTTTAATCTGGTGGTCTAAATTAAAACGGGTAGAATACCTGTTAAAATCAGAACCTATTAAAGTACCTTCCTGTTTAAAATAATTCATAGAAAGGTAGTAGACTGTTTTATCAGTACCACCCGAAAAACTTAACTGGTGGTTTTGCACTTGTCCATTCTGAAACATCGCATCCTGCCAATCGGTACCCTTACCTAATTTAGAAGGATCTGCAAATTCTGCAGTAGGCGTGGTGGCAATCTGGTTTTGATAAATAGCAAACTGTTGCAGGTCCATCAGGTCTAATTTTTTATAGATCTGTGACTGCCCCATGTAAAAATCGTAGTTGATCTTACCATCACCTGATTTTCCTTTTTTAGTAGTAATCAATATAACACCGTTAGCAGCCCTTGATCCGTAAATGGCCTGGGCTGAAGCGTCTTTTAATATATCTACCGATTCAATATCATTAGGATTTAAAGTGGCCATTACACTGTTACCGGTTTGTCCGTTAGAACCACCTAAACCTGCATAGCCCGAACTCTGCCTTGTATTTTCGTAAAACGGAACACCGTCAATCACTATCAACGGATCGTTACCATTAATAGTAGTGATACCACGTACTTTAATAGAAACCCCACCGCCCGGTTGTCCGCCATTGTTATCTACAGTTACACCTGCCACCTTACCTTGTATAGCCTGGTCAATACCGGCAACAGGCAGGTCTTTCAGGTCTTTTGCTTTAACAGATGATATGGCAGAAGACACATTGGCTCTTCTTGTAGTACCATAACCAATAACCACTACATCCTGCAATACAGCAGCAACTGATTTCATAGTTACTGTTACGTTGGTTGCTTTGCCAATACCCACTTCTTCCTGCTGCATACCAATAAAAGTGATGAGCAGTACTTTTGTTTTTTCTGGTACTTCAATAGAAAACTTTCCGTTGATATCTGTTTTTACAGCAAGGGTAGCTCCTTTTGCGGTAACAGTAGCCCCGGGAAGCGTAGTTCCTTTTTCATCAGAAACGGTACCGGTAATTTTTTTTGTTTGTGAAAACGCGGAGGAAAAAAGTATGCAGGACAGGATCATGCACACGAGGAGTTTACATTTCATATAAGCAAGTTTATTTCACCAAAAGTAAATTTTAAGCCAATACCGTTGGTATACTATTTTATCATTATAGTATACTATTTTACCAACCCCGGTAAATACAATTTAAATAAAACCGTAAAACTACTGTCCACACTGCATTTCATGATTTTTAAACCACTGATATTATTTTAATCTTTTACTATCCTTTTTTATACATTTACAAAAAATTACGGTCTCTGCTAAAAACTGCAATACCTTATTTTATCAAACGATTGTTACATGCAACCTAAATTATTAAGGGAGATAACCCCTTTAACCCAAAGCGATTGCTTCACTATGTTTTACAGGGTAAAGTCTGAATTTAATTTTCCTTTGCACTACCACGAAGAGTTTGAATTGAATTTTATTGACAATGCCAAAGGCGTAAAACGTATGGTAGGCGATCATATTGACGAGATTGATGACCTGGAACTGGTATTGATAGGCCCCAACCTGCAACACGGCTGGTTCAATCATAAATGTAAGAGTAAAGAATTTACAGAGATCACCATACAATTTCACCGTGATCTTTTTGATGAAAAATTCTTACAACGTAACCAGATGAAACTGATACGCACCATGTTTGAAAAATCTTTACGGGGCATTTTATTTTCTAAGGAAACTATTAAAACATTAAAACCCAGGTTACTGAACCTTACCAAAAAACATGGTTTTGATTCGGTGCTGGAACTGATCTCTATCCTGCATGATCTTTCTTCATCGAGGAATATGAAAACCCTTTCGGATATTTCTTTTAAAAATGCAGAGACCATTACTTACAACAGCCGCAGGGTAGAAAAAATAATGCAGTATTTAAATGTCAACTTCGACAGGAATATTACACTGGCGGAAGCTGCAGGAATAGTATCGATGAGTGAAGTCGCATTCAGTCGTTTTTTTAAAACCCGTACCGGTAAAACATTTATTGATACATTAAATGAGATCCGTTTGGGTAATGCATCAAGAATGCTGATTGACAGCACTCACGGCATCAATGAAATTGCTTTTAAATGCGGCTTCAATAATATTTCTAATTTCAACAGGATATTTAAAAAGAAAAAAGATTGTACGCCGAAGGAATTCCGGCAGGAGTATAATGCGGAAGGGATACGGTCGTTTATTTAGGTGAGAGGGTGAGTGGTGAGTGGTGAGTGGTGAGTGGTGAATCGTCAATGGGGTGGTATTTTATTTTAGTAATTATAAGAGAAGGAAAATGATCAATGTTCAATTTTCAATAATCAATGTTCAATGGAAAACATGCGTAGAAAATTATTCTTAGTTACAGTCTGCAATATTTTTTTTCTCCTGCAGAATTTTGCACAGGGTTTTGAGGTACATATCGACAGCATCAATAAAACCGATAAGATTCTTTTTGTTACCGATCACCCGATGATACAATACACCGGAAGAATTGATTTCAGCAATGCGGAACTACCACGAATGTGGTCGCCAGGTGTGTACATCAGTATGAAATTTAAAGGCAATGCCATTACTGCAATTATTAAAGACCAGGAGCTATGGGGTAAAAATCACAATTACCTGGAAATAATTGTTGATGAGGAAAAGAAAAGAATACAAACGAAAAGTAAAAACAATTATATCACCATTTCTAATTTAAGCGAAGGTTCTCATACCCTTACTATTTGCAAGAACACTGAATCAAATATTGGTTATATAGAATTTGGCGGGGTGTATTGCGATTATTTAGTAAAGCCTCAGCCAAAACCGAAAAGGAAAATTGAATTCATCGGCAACTCTATTACCTGCGGTGCCAGCAGCGATATGAGTGAAATACCTTGTGGCAAAGGCGTTTGGCAGGATCAGCATAATGCGTACTTGGCGTACGGCCCTGTTACTGCAAGAACATTGGATGCACAATGGCATTTAAGTTCAGTTTCGGGCATTGGCTTAATACACAGCTGCTGCAACATGAATATTATAATGCCGCCCGTGTTTGACAAAATTGATATGAGAGGAGATTCTGTGCCATGGAATTTTAAAAAATACCAGCCGGATGTAGTTACTGTTTGTTTAGGGCAAAATGATGGCATACAAGACTCCACCACTTTTTGTAAAGCCTATATCGATTTCGTTCACCATTTAAGAGAGCACTACCCTGCAGCAAAAATTGTTTTACTCACCAGCCCCATGGCAGATGAAAAGTTAAAAGCTTTTTTAAAAAACCAGATCAACGGGGTACTGAGTTTTTTAAATAAGGAAGGCGATAAAAAGATCAGTAAGTTTTTTTTCAGCAGGTCGTATAATGGTGGTTGCGATTATCATCCGTCTTTAGAAGAGCACCAGCTTATTGCTGCAGAGCTTACTGCTTATCTGAAAAAATTAATGCGCTGGTAATTTTGTAAATTCTCCATAAATAAACCGGGCAAAGAATGCATTTAAGCAAATATGCCGCTTTGCTTACCTGACTATAAATAAAAGGCTAAATCTTAAATGATCCTTCTTTCTATGACAAAAATTAATACATTGCATTTGCGCAATAAATTTACTTAAATATCACTTGCGTATATTTATGAGTTGGCTGCCAACTTATGCAAGCACTCCAATTACTGCATCTTGACAAAAAACTTATGCGACAATTATTCTTTTTAATGACCTTTTTTGCTTCAGTAAGCTCATTTGGACAAAATACTTTCAAAGGACAAATACTTTCTATCGTTGACGGCTCTCCACTAACAAATTTTCATTTTCGGGTTGACAAAAAGAAATTGGACAAGACAGATTCATTAGGGTTCTTTTCTATTACGACCGAAAAAAACAA
This sequence comes from Ferruginibacter sp. SUN106, assembly GCF_050611765.1. Lineage (NCBI taxonomy): Bacteria > Pseudomonadati > Bacteroidota > Chitinophagia > Chitinophagales > Chitinophagaceae > Ferruginibacter > Ferruginibacter sp. SUN106. The sequence continues at coordinate 1,141,519 of NZ_JBODJC010000001.1, read as the reverse complement.
AGTACGACTTTCAACAATCTTTGGTATTTATGGATTTGACACAACATTAAAAAATAGCAACGGCGACAATCTGAAATTATATACAATTCAGAATTACGATTCTACACTTGCTGACTTTGACATTCGACAAAACAAATTCCGCTTATTTTGTGGAGTAGCATTTGCTCCATTAGCTCCAATGCCTTCCGACAAAGATTTTGAAAAGGAATATCATACAAGCTATTATATTGTTGGCGACTTCCTTCCTTCATCAATTGAACAAATGACAGCTTACAATAAAGTTGTAGCTGAGTATTTGGACAAAAAATATGGTAAAGAATGGAGAGCTAAAGTTAGACCAGATGTTTTGGGGGTAACAAACAAAAACGGCAGGTAACATTGGGGGTTATGCAAGTCGGGCATGACCAGCAAACATCAGCCAATTGCAAATCCAAGTTGTGGTTTGGGCTGGATAAACAACTATCAACTTTTGTTCTTAAATTCAACTTTATATTTTCAATCAGCAGCGGTTATCAGCAGACGGATTGCTAATTCCTAACCTGCATAAAGCCCTGCTCGTTGGCAGCAATAATAAACAACTTCACGTTTGAAAGAGAAAATATGAAATGGACTGTACTCTTTTTATTTATAGTTGCAGGTTGTTCTCCAGGACGAGAAGCTGTAATGCCTTTCAAAAATCTTGGTTATTCAGGCGAAAGAATTTTACCCGTTAAAACTAGCACTGCCGAATATTCACTCCGTATCTGGGTTAACAACAGTACTTCAATTGACAGAGTAATTTCAATTTCAAAAGACAGTTTAGAAGATTACACGGGCTATTTGACAGAAATTGGTGTACTAATTAATGGCAAAAAGTCGACACAATATTATCGACAAATTAAAATCACGCCGAAGAGCGGATTTGAGGTGTTCAGAAATAGAGTAGACAGTATCAATTTATTAGGTTTGTCGACACAGTCAGAACTACTTCCTACTCCATTACATCAACCCTTTTCAACTTACGTGATAGAATTCAAAAATCATAATCAGTTTAACACTTTTCAATTTGACTCATATTATCCATACAAAGGAAAAATAAATGACCAATATGCTTCCATTGAAAAGTTAGTTTTTGAGGAGTTTGAAATAAAGCAATATTTTAAATTGCCAAAATAACTGCTGCCAACGTTGGGTTTTATGCAAATTGGGCATGACCTTGTAACATCAGCTATTTGCAAATCCAAGCTTCAATTCAAGCAGACGAATAAATTTCAACTTTAGTTCTTAAATTCAACTTTATATTTTCAATCAGCAGCGGTTATGGGTAGACGGAATAATAATTCCCAACCTGCTTAAAGCCCTCGACGGTAGCTGCAATTAACCAGTATGTATAAACTATTTCCTAAATCAAATTCCAAACTTGAAGTTGGACAATTTTGGCCAATTAAACTTTCTAATGGACAATTTGCAATTGGAATAGTTCTGGATTTACCAGACAAACACCAAAATACAAAACATTTTTTTGCCGGGCTCTTAAACTGGATTGGAGACACTATCCCTACACAAATAATATTGGAGAAAATAAATCATAAATTAATCGATCAGGGTAAAGCGCATATCAAGACAATAACTTTTGATGGCGAAGGGATAATTGGTAAAATTGATTTAGACTTATTGAAAATAGTCATTCCGTTTGAGGTCAGTTGCTTTGGATATAGCGAAAGCGCTGTTCTATTACAAGGATATAAGACAGTAAGGAAATCAACACCTGAAGATCATAAAATTTATAAAACGCAAGGAGGATGGGGCTTTGACTACATAAATGAATTAGCAGAACAACTATTAACAGAGAAATAACTGCTGCCAACAAAAAGGTTTTGTGCAAGTGTGGCAGAACAAACTAATTTCAGGACGAGTCAGCTCTTAACTATATCAATAAATACCAATTGCCCTTTTAAGTTCTGCTTCAGTTACTGCAATAGCACCGTAACATCTTTCATTCTTTCAACAGGTAATACTTTTATAGTAACTAGTTTTCCATTTTTCACTTCAGCTTCTACAGTAGTATTGTATGGCGCATTCAATTTAAAATGCACATCGATATTTTTTGGCCATGCCGCAAATAGCATTATTTTTTTATCATCAACCTGCAGCAACATTTCCTGCAAACCAATCATACCACTTCCGCCCCAGTTATGATCGGGCACCCAATCAAAACCAGGACCCCAGAAGGCAGGAAAACGCCGCCCTGAATTTTGCAATTTCTTAGAAGTAAGATCCCATGCATCATTTGTTAAGCCCAATCTTGCTGCAAAAATATTATCCTGTTTCCAGCCGATATGGCTTTTAAATTTTATTACATTAGTGTCCATTAAAAATGTGTTTAAGGCAACATCATAATCTGGTTTACTGATACCATAAGTACCCCAGGGAAATACGGTATACAGCTGCGTTGGTTCGGTGTTATTAATCCGCTCCCATGTTTTTGCAGGTGCAATAATCATTTTTCCCGAATACCGGGAGAGAGTTACCGGTGGAATTTTTTGCAAAAAACTTTGCCAGTGTTTTATTTTTTCTTCAGTAAGGTATTGTGCAGGCAATGCTAATAACCATTTTGTAATTGTTTGCAATGCTGCAATAGTAGAGGTTGAATTATTCGCCATCTTAAAAGTCTCCCCTCCGCTGCCCGGATACAACACTAACTTTCCTTCCCCATCCAATACTTTACTGCCTCTTTGTTTGGCTAGGTATTGATAATGCTCGTCAAAAAATTGCAAACAACTTTCTATAAATGGAATTTTATCGCTGATATCTTTACCGGTGTATTCATTTTCTTCCAGCATCATCAAACAAAATTCAAACACGGTATCCCATTCATATTCCAGCCAGGCATTGTACTCCATTCCTTTATCATAACCATCCGGACGTTTTTGTCCGTACTCTGCAAAATCGGGTAAGCCATAATTTTCCATCTGCTCTGTAAAGCAGGCTCCGCCATGGTTCCAGTAAACTTTGCTACGTAATTCGGCATTTTTTAAAAGGCGTAAATAAAAATTTAATTGTGGTTGCAGCAGATCCCAGTCACCATTTTTTATCGTCGGAAAATATACCAGCCTTTGATTTTGTGCCGTATGCAATCCGCCGCCCCAATTGCGATAATCAGGGGTTAATTTATTGGAAGTATCAGTAAACACAGGATCAACAGTGAGCAAGCCGCCATTAAATTTTGTAGGCCATCCGCCATGTGCATTTATGGCCAGCATGTAGCGGAACAATTGAAAATTTCTTCCCACCTGCCATGCTTTACTTGTGGTATCGGCGTTATTAATTTCAATAAAACTTCTGTTCCAGAATTGTTGCCACCATTGTTGTGTTTTAGCAGCGGCTAATTTTGAATTTGTGTTTACTACACTTTGTAAAGAATCTAAAGATCGTTTCCAGTTACCAATATCGTTTACCTGTTCGTTATACAGGTACAAGCTGAGTGCATGTTCTTTTGCAGCGGTATTGCTTTTTAATTTCCAGCCTTTGTAATCTGTATTTACATATTCTCCCTGGTAAGTTCCTGCCGGCACAAAATTTCTACCGCTGAAAGAACCTCCAAATGCCAGCCTTGCCAATGGATTGTACAATTGATCTTTCACAGCATCCATTCCCTGCTGTTTTACTGTGGCATCAAAAATTGTTTCCGCAATATTATGGTGATAGAACAGTACTTCGTTGCCATTAAAATCAATCACATCTTTTTTGTACACATTATTTTTAGGTGCTGCCCATTTCCATGAATTGGCAAAATTTTCTCTTGATTTTACAATCCTGTCCTGGTAGCGCCAGTTTTCATAAGCCGCTTCCACATTTATTTTTTTGTTAGCAGAAATGTCAACATGCGCAACAGAGCTAAAAACATCGGCCCATATTTTAATCGTTGCTTTTACGCCCTTGTTTTCTCCTTGTACCGTTACATACCCTTCCTGCAAATGCAATTCCTGTTTAAATAGTTGCCCTTCAAAAACATTGGGCGATAATTTTATTCTTAACCTGCCGGTTTTCATCAAGGCATTGTTCTCATCAAAATTGCCGCTCTTTGCTACGTAGATCAATACATCACCATTCTCCATCCATACATTCATACCAATATCGCCGCCGCCGCAAGGCATCGATTCGGAGGAGTTTTTACTTTGTGTATTCCAGACAATATTGTAATTACTGTTCCTGGTTTGTGCATGTAGCTGAACACCAATAAAAACAAATAATAAAAATAAAATCTGCTTCTTAATTATTTTAGTTGAAAGTAAAATCACTCGGTAAAATTATTAGTGAAAATTAGTGTAATTAGTGGCTCCCCTTATTCGCTCTTCTTCATGGCCCTGTATTTTTTGGGTGATACGCCAATGATGGTCTTAAATCTTTTTGAAAAATAATAAGGATCATCAAAGCCCATTCCGAATGCAATTATTTTTATGGAATCATTTGTAAAATCCAGTTGCTGGCAGGCCTTCTGCATTTTCATTTGTAAAAAATAATCAATTGGTGCATAACCTGTTTTCTGTTTAAATAAATTAGAAAACCTCGACACTGAATAGTTATATTGTTTACTCAGCTCATTTAAAGAAATATTTTCATCCAGGTGTTGCTGCATAAAAAGTATGGCACTGTCCACACAATCCGGTTTTTCTGCTTCAATACTTTCATTATGCCTTGCATTGTAAATGAAAAGCGTAAGAAAATGCGTCAGGCACATATTGGCAAACAGTAAATTATCAATACTGTATCCTAATTGTAAAGCCTTATATATTTTGGTGAAGATGGAAATGGTTTCTGCATTGTTCTTGATATGAAAAGGCTTGAAATGCTTTTGCACGGCAAAAGTTTCATTCAATGCCGGCAATGCATCACCACCAAAATGTATCCAGTAAATACTCCAGGGATGATCGGGATCATTCCCGTAAGCATGCTCTTTATTTTGTGGCAAAATAAAAAATTCGTTCGGCCCTACTTCATAGCGCTGGTCTTCTATCTGGTACCAGCCATGTCCATCCACGCAATAAAAAATAAAATTTTCGGGCAATCCTTTTTTACGGTAAGTGTAATGTTCTTTTGCCTTGGGGTAATGGCCAATAGAGCAAATATGCAGGTGTTTCAGCAGCAGGTTATTCTGCACCCTCGATTTTAAAATGGTCTTAGGAATTTCTATCCGCTGGCGGCCCAGGCCGTACCATATATTTTTATGTGAGCCTTCTTTATTGTCTTTAACGTCTTTCATAAACTCAAAACAACCTGTTTGAACATGAAATTTACATAAATATTTCGTCACCTGCACCAGCAATCTGTACAATGGCAAAATAACAGTACCAGACAGTAATAAAAAGCTTTTGCTCTATATTCGTCTTTATAAAAAAATACTAATGATTGCTATCAAAAAAATCTTCAAAACAGGCATTGCTGTATTCCTTTTATTGCTTCCCGGTTTTCTTTTGGCCACGGTACAATTACCTTCATTTTTCAGTGACGGGATGGTGTTACAGCAACAAACTAATGCTGCAATCTGGGGGCGGGCAAAAGCAAGAGCCCAGGTTAAAGTGACTACGTCGTGGAATAAAAAAACTTATATCGACGTTGCGGATGAAGAAGGCAAATGGAATGTAAAAGTTGCCACGCCTGTTGCAGGTGGGCCTTATTCCATTATTGTTTCTGACGGAGACCCACTTACTATAAAAAATATATTAATTGGTGAAGTGTGGCTCTGCAGCGGACAAAGCAATATGGAAATGCCAATGAAAGGTTTTAAAGACCAGCCGATCATTGGTAGTAATGATGCGGTATTCAATTCCACCAATGAACAAATAAGAATTTATACGGTGCCCCGTGCAGTGGAACGGTTTACAAAAGATACCAGCAAAAATGCTGCATGGAAAAATGCTACCCCTGAAAACATCAGCAATTTTTCTGCCGTAGCCTATTATTTTGGAAGGTTATTGCAGCAGCAATTAAAAATACCTGTTGCATTAATTAATGATAGTTACAGCGGCTCCCCTGCCGAAGCATTCATGAGTGCAGAATCATTAAAGGCTTTTCCGGAAATTGTTATCCCCTCTGCAACCGGTACCGAAAAATTAAATAATAAAAATGCCACTACTTTATACAATGGCATGATACATCCTTTGGCAGGTTATACTATTAAAGGCTGTATCTGGTACCAGGGCGAAAGCAATTATGATCGTCCTGATCAGTATGAAAAATTATTTCCGGCGATGGTGCAATTGTGGCGTAACGAATGGGCACAAGGTAATTTTCCTTTTTACTTTGCACAGATAGCGCCATTTGCTTACAGCAGTTTGCCTGCTGGTAACAGAAATGAAAAATTAAATTCAGCTTACTTACGTGATGCACAAAGAAAATCTGTAGCAACAATACCCAATAGCGGCATGGTAGTATTGTTAGATGCCGGCGATGAAAAAACTATTCATCCTTTTAATAAAGAAATTGCAGGCAAACGTTTTGCCTATTTAGCTTTAGGCGATACCTATGCTTTTAAAGGTTTTGGTTTTCAAAGCCCCTTGTATGATTCTTTATTAGTAACCGGGAATATTGCTACAGTAAAATTTAAAAATGCGCCGAATGGTTTAACCAGTTTTACAAAACCCATTACACAATTTGAAATTGCCGGTGCTGATAAAACTTTTTATCCTGCACAGGCAGTGATTGCAAAAGGTATGATACAGGTATCATCACCACAGGTAGCAACGCCTGTTGCAGTGCGGTATGCTTTTAAAGATTTTGTGGTGGGTGAATTGTTTAGTGTAGAAGGGTATCCCGTGTCTTCTTTTAGAACAGATGATTGGTGAGGTGTTGTACTCTTGTTGAATTATTTTGCTCTTGACTTGCGCCGTCCTTTAGGGCGGCGATATATGATGTTTTAGTGAGGGCTTTAGCCCATTAAGTTGTTGGGCTAAAGGCCGGGGGTGTTTTTATTTTTAATCCCTGCCTTGAAGGGCAGGGCAATGCATGAAGGGCAGAGCAATGCAGGACGGGGCAATACAGAACAGGGCAATGCATGAAAGAGCAGGGCAATGCATAAAAAAATCATCTTATAATAATTTTCACATCCCCGATTATTCCTGCAGGCAATAAAGGTTTATCTTTTAAACGAAAGGGCGCTGTTGTAAAGGTTATCCTTTTTTCAACCGGTAATAAATTATCACCGATCAAACGGTTATGCCAGGTATTGGTAACAGCTATTTCAATTTTATTTTCGCCTTGCTTTAATGCTTTAGTGATATCAAGCTGATAGGGCCGGGTCCATAAAGTACCACAATCAATACCGTTAATTTTTATTGTTGCAATATTAAAGACAGTGTCAAATTGAATATATGCTCGTTTTGCCTGCGCTAAATTTTTTATGAAAAAGACATTTAGATATATTCCGGTACCTGAATAATATTTTATTTGATCATTGCTATTTTGTGTCCAACTGTTCAATTGATCAAATATTACTGGCTCCTCAACTCCTCCAAATTTTTTATCAAAAACAACCGCCCATTTATACGGAAAAGAAATATGTTCCTGAACCAAAGAAGTCCTTAATTTTTCAGGATACTTTGTTGTATTTTTTTTAAATGCCAAAAAATACGATGCTGAAGGTGCCATGCTTAGAAATATTTTACCATCTTTTGACGTTTCAGTACGCCGCAATATTTCTCCATTAACCGGATTCCATATTTCTACAATTTTATTGGTATGTCTAAAAACCAATCCGACATCTTCTTTACTTTCTTTTTGGTTAGTAATAAAATACACGTCCTCATTACCAACTTTTCTATGTGTCCACGCAATAGAATGATTGTTATTCAAAATCTCCAGATCTTTTTCAACTCCCAAAGCTGCAAATGAAGCCTCTTCAAATGGAGTAAAAATAATTTTGCCTTTTATACTTGCTTCATCTATTAATTGTAACGTAGCCATGATCATCATAACGCTGTCATCATTGTCCTTTAACCCGATACCACTCAGGTAATCTTTACTCATTATTATTTTAGCACCGTCCGTTACCAGCTGCAATATTTTTTTTGCAACAGGTAAAGAGATTAAAGTATTATTCGGTTGCAACGGATGTTTGCCGGGAAAAACCAAAACTCCATAACTTGCTCCACCCGGCAACACCACTCTCCCCTCTTTTACCTTCATCATCATCAATGCATCAGGATTAAAAGAATCATACGCATAACCATTTAACGGGTCGATCCAGTTTTCAGGATCAGCCATATTTGCGGAATGAGAAACACCATCAGGGATCTGGCGCATGGGTTGTCCCATATTTTCCAAACGTTTTTTTTCTGCGGCCGCTTTTTCTGCACCAAAAATTCCGGGTAATGTATTCACTAGTCTGTCGGGTAATACAGAACGCCTTGGTACTTCTTCTCCTGTAAACACAGCAATATCCACAACAGGTTTTCCCATTTGTAATACTGCACTGCACCTGGTTAAATAATCGATCCATGCTTTACTTTGTTTAAACCAGGTCTGGTCTCTTTGAAAATATAATCCCACTCCATCTAATGTCATCCCGGGCTTTTTGTCCATCCAGGGATTATGTGCAAAAACATGCAATACCATTTTATTTATTCCCAATGCAAAATTTCTATCACCAACAGCTTTTAAATTACCGGGATGTTCGCCCCAGTTCATTCTTACCGAAGTAAATGATTCGGCACCAATAATATTTTTGCCATAGATATGTGCGCCGCTTATTGCATCCAGCATATCATTCGGTTTATCATGCGTGGGACTATTCAACCAAAATTCTCCCATGGGCAGATCAACATTTTTATAATGCAGTAAACCATCACTCACCATTGTTGGAGCAACAGACTCTGCACTAAAGCTGCAACCTTTTTCATGTGCCAGTTTTTTTACTGTAGCATAAAAAATATCATTCACTAATTCAGCAATAGTTGTTCTTACATCATGCAAAACTTTTTCAGAAGTATTTACATCACTAACAGGAACACCCGTCATTACCAAAAGATAAGGCGCAAGATCATAACTTCTTCTTTTTTTAAATTCAGCTTTAAAATTATCGCTCCAGTTCTGGCTGCCGCATTCCCAGCTATCCACATGAAAAACTTTCAGTACTTCTTTGGCAAGCTTTGCATCAGTATTGCTGAATGCTTTTGCAAACCAGTTATCAAATTGCAATTTGATGGCAGCTGCATTAAATTTATCGCACTCCAATCCTGCACCTGCACCACCTGTTGCATTGGTATGTCCTGTTGATGTATGACCGATCCTCACAATCACCCAATTTCCTGAAGGTGGCGTCCACGTAAGGTTTCCATAGCTATCCATTTTAGAAGACAGGTCAATAATATTTTTTAAAGGAATAGCCTCGCTAACCGGCACTTCTTCTTCAGTGGTATTTTCACTCACTCTCCATACCGATCCGTTCTTGCTTTCAAATTGATTGATGACAGGTTCATCCGACAAATAAATGCCCATCACTTTAAACGAAGGTTTCCATTTGGCTGCATCAAGGTCTTCAGCACCAGGCTCGCTGCCTGCTTTATTATATACAAAGCGAAAATATTTTGCGGTGGTTGCAGGAATTGCACTCGTAACATCTTCATCAGTATCCTGCCAGCCATGGCGTGGTGGTTGCAGTTGTGTAATGGTTGTAAAATTTATTCCATCTTCAGAAGATTGTACCATTAATCTTTGTGCTTCATAATTATTACCACCGGTATGAATAGTTATTGAACGACAGGTGAATGATTGTGCGTACTGGTATTGTATCCAGCAAGCGGTATCTGATTTAAAACTTTGCTTATTATTTTTATCCGCTGCAAATAAAAATTGCGCTGCAGTTCCGTTGCTTGTTGTTACAACAGGAACAATTTGCTTTTCAGCAAAAGCATTGGAAGAATTTGCAGGATAAGCAAACACCGCTACATCTTTATAATATCCTGCATTGCTTTCCGGTTGTGCTAATTTTATTTTTTGTGTGGCTGATGAAATATATATTTTACTCCAGGTTAATTTTTGCATTGACAATTCGGGTGTTATCCATGGCCCGCCAGCCAATGCAAAACCATCGCTTACATGCATGGCTAATTTAAGATTCAAACGTTTGGCTTCCTGCATTGCAAATTTTACCATGGCCCACCATTCAGGTGTTAACTGTCTTACCGTTGATTGAAATGGAATTGATGATACAGTATCCTGTATTGGCATCAAATAAGCACCGCCGATGCCCACTTGTTTCATCGCTTCTAAATCTGCTGTAATGCCTGCTTTAGAAACTGCGGCATGCATCCAGTACCAGAATACCCAGGGCTTTGCTGCTGCAGGCGGGTGAAGAAAACTCTGTTCAATTGAAACAGTATTTTTTTGTTGTGCATTACTATACTGCAATACAAATACAGTACAGCAAATCAGCAATAATATTTTTATCCTTCTACTCATTTACAATACTCAATGCTTTATAAACTTTATTTACTTTACAAACTCAACTTTACTTTTCCCTTTATCAACCGAAGTAGCTACCGCAATACCCCTGTGATCTTTTGCATCTACCGCACAATAAAAATGATACACCACGCCTTTATACTTTACTACAAAACTTTTATGTGCATATTTTGCGTCGTATGGTGCTGAAGATTTAACAAGATCATCTCCGTTCCAATCTGTCCAATGCACTAAATCATAGCTGCAGGCAAAACGATTAAAGGTTTCATTTTTTCTGCCTTCCCAAAAAGCACCAAAATAAAACATTACCCACACATCGCCTATTTTCTGAATTACACCATCGCCGGTAATACCAATTTTATGGTGCACTACAGGATCAGTCTGATACCTTTGCCAGTTGATCATATCATCACTCACTGCCATGCCTATTCTTTCGAACCAGCGCCATTTAGGTGTATTGTTACTGGTATCGCCATTGGCATTGTAGTACATTACAAACGGATGCCCCAATGTTTTTTGTTTGTCCCAGATGATTGTACTCTTAAATAATTTTTTATTCTCCCACCAGCGCACATCAATATCACTCATTGATAAAACAGGATCGCCTAATGGTTTCCACAAATGAGCTTTGGTAATATCTTTATCCGTACTGGCCACACCAATGCTTAACTTACCACTCTCATACCCTTTTTCTTTTCCACCAATAAAACTCAGCCAATATTTATTGTTATATTTTTGGAGTTCATAACTACCACCAAATTTTTCATCTTGCAACGCAATGTACCCTGCTTTTTGATTAGCATCCCAATTAGTTCCATCTACGGTTGAAGTATCACCAAAGCTTAATATTTTCCCCAATGTTTTCCATTGTAACAGGTTACTACTTTTAGCCAGCCAGGTTTCATATCCCCTGCCATCAAAAAGTATATACGTCATGTACCAGTTTTTCCCTTTACGAAAAACAGAAGGGCAATCTATTTTTTTTGATGCATCTGATGGCGCTACTACAAGACCATATTTAAAAGGTGTTTTTACCTGCTCATAAATTTGCTGCATTATATTTTGCGGCACTTCTTTTTGTTGGGCTTTTAATTGACCCACAAAGGCACAAAGCACACAAAGGAGTATTATAATTATTTTTAAAAAATATTGTTTCATTTTAGAATTTTATTTCTTTTGCTTTATCAGATGCTGTTTTTGTTTTCGCAGTATAAGGCAGCAAATAAAATGAATACTGATAATCCTTTGCAGGAACCTGGTATTTTTCTAATGGTGCGGCCACATCGCTCCAGCTATCATTACCACCAACACCCATTTGTATCAAGTCAATATTTAAAGTGATGAAACCAGCATCTTTTAATTTGTTGGTATGTTTTGCATTTTGAATATTCTCCTCTGTATATGGCCATGCACTCATGCTTAATAAACTATCTGCAACAATCAGCAATCCATTTTTTTGTTGGTCAGATAAAAACATCCAGCGTACATCGGTGCGGTTACCATTCTCCTGTGGCACTACATAATTTTCCATAAACTGGTTGAGAGGTAATTTGTATATACCATCATCTGCACCATAATTTTTATCGATATAATTTTCTTTTTCGCCTTTGCCAAACCATTCAATATTATCATAACTTCTTTCAATGCCCATTTGCATACCCACTTTGGGTATATTGGGCAAACCTGGTTTTACCTGGAGATGGTAATCAACTTTTACCACGCCGTTGAAATAAACATGATAAACAACATTTACTGAAGCACTATCATGAATAAGTTTATACTGATTAGTTACAATCATACCACCCTTTTCATTTTCATAAGTTGTATTTACCAGTTCCGGGTTGCTTTCATACCACTGTTTTAATTTACGCTGCGGTTTCCAGCCCCGCTTATCATTATCTGTTAATGGCCTTGTAAAGTGCGGTACTAAAGCCTGCCTGATTTGCTGCACCCCTTTGTATTTATAGGAATTCAATCCTCCCTTACCTGATGTAGCTATTGACACAGAAAAAATTTTATTATTGATATCTATACTGGCCGGCCCGTACCGCACAATAAACCCATTACCTTCAGGTATATTTTTTTGTTTAACAGCAGCCTGCATCACAAACTGGTTTGATGCAACGATGAAATTTTCTCCAGCCCAGCTTTCATTCTTCTTTAAATGAAAACTAATATTGGCATGGTACTCCGCTCCAGGTTTCATTACTGGCAGGTCTTCATTAATAGCAATAACCGCATCTTTCCCCGGTTCAATGTCAATAGCAGGAAGGTCTTTTACAAGAATGGGATTGCCGTCTTTTGTAATTATCAAAACGGCATTATACGCAGTAGTATTTTTTACGGCACTGCGGTTAGTTATTTTTACCAATCCTTTTTTTGCATCAACCAATTCGGTCTCTATAGATTGAAAAACTCTTTTACATTCATTCATCACGCCCTTTGGTGTACCATCGGCATTTACAATTCCTTTAATAGTAAAATTGTCGAAATATTTTTCACCAAAATCACCACCATAGGCATAATATTTTACCCCGGCAGAATCTGTTTTTAATAATGCCTGGTCTTTAAATTCCCAGATACAACCGCCGATGATACGTTTTGTATTTCTCCATTGATCCCAGAAGTCTTTGATGTTACCGCCGCTGTTGCCCATGGTATGTGCATACTCACAAAAGAAAACAGGACGATGATCGCCATTGGATTGATTAGCTAATAATGGTGCTGTATACATTGCAGGATACATTCGGCTGATCATATCAACATAATATTGATCGAACGGATTTTGTATGCGGTGGCTATGGTCATTGCTTTTTAAATAAGCAGGATCAGATGGATCGATATAGCCTTCTTCTTTCGGACTGCCCATTGCAGGTTCGTAATGCAGCGGACGTGTGATATCAAAGTCATGGATCCATCCAGCCATCGCTGCATGATTAGGTCCGCTGCCGGCTTCGTTTCCTAAACTCCAGAAAATAATTGACGGATGATTTTTGTCACGCAATGCCATGCGGCTTATCCTGTCAACATAAGCACCTGTCCAGTTGGATTCATGATCTAACTTTCCTCCAAGCCCATGCGTTTCTAAATTAGCTTCATCAATTACCATAATGCCAAACTCATCACATAAGTCTAACAAATAAGGATCGCTGGGGTAATGGCTTAAGCGGATGCAATTAAAATTATATTGTTTAATAGTGGTTACATCTCTTAAAATAATTTCCCTGGTTAATGCTTTGCCTAATACCGGGTCATGATCAGGGCGATTAACGCCATATAAATAAGTAAGTCTTCCATTGATCAATAATTTACTGTTATCTTTTCTAAATTCAATAGAACGAAAACCGAGTTTACAAGTTTTCACTTCAAGAATATTTCCAACACTATCTTCTAAACTTAATACCAACTTATAAAGGTTTGGTTCTTCTGTACTCCATTTTTTGGGATTGGAAATTTTTGTTTCGAGTAAACCAAATTTCACCTGGTCTAAACGGGGATGAATTTCATTGATGATCTCATCAGTGGACCTTTCTAATGGTGCAGGTAAAACGGGCTGATCATTAGCATCATACAATTGTGCTTTCAATTTATACCCCGGCACTTCGCCACCTGTTAAATTTTCTATTCGTGGACGAATGCTTAGTACTGCATCCTTATAATCCTTATCCAATTTAGTTTGATAAAAGAAATCCGCAATTCTCAGTTTCGGTTCGGCCATCAAATATACCTCCCTGTGAATACCACTTAAACGCCAGCCATCCTGGTCTTCTAAAAAACTACCATCGCACCAACGGATCACCCAAACTGAAATTATATTTTCGCCATCCTGTAAATAAGGAGTAACATTAAATTCGCTGGACATAAAACTATCTTCTGAATAACCCAGGAATTTTCCATTCACCCACACTTTATACGCAGAACCTACGCCACCAAAATGTAGTGTAATATTTTTATTCTTCCAGTCAACAGGAACAGTAAATGATCTTTGATAACAACCTACACCATTATAATCTTTTGGTACATGTGGTGGATTTACCGGGCGAAATGGGTATACCGCACTTTTATAGATCGGTTTATCGTAACCCTGCATTTCCCAATTGGAAGGCACAGTTATTTTTTTCCAGCCATTCACTTTCGCTTTATAAAAATCCTGCGGTTCATCGCCGGGCTTTAATCCAAAAGAAAAATCCCATTCGCCGTTTAATGAAATGTAACGGCCACTTTTATCCCTATCATTTTTTAAAGCGTCATTTACTGTTGCATAAGAATATGCTGTTGCTCTTGCTGCATCTCTGTTGATACCACTGATCAATGGATCTTCATATGGCTCCGTGTTGTAAATAACTGGCGCATTAGGTATAGCAGCAGGAGTTTTATCAACGAGCTGCGCTTTTACTTGAACCACAAAGGCACTAAGAACACAAAGTAACACAAAGGATTTTCTTAGTGCCCCTTCGTGACCTTGCGTCTTTGTGGTTGCTATTTTATTTTTCTTCATCTTTTTTAAAGCATTTTCTTAGTGCTCCTTTATGTCTTCGTGACTTTGTGTTTCCACTGGTTTTCTTCTCCAGTAATTTGCTAAAATACTTCCACTGATATTCATCCATGGACTAAACACCGCCGGTGCTAACCCAACTGTTCCCAATTTTCCCATACTGCCTGCAATACCACTTGCCATGCCCCCATTTTGCAAACCTACTTCAAACGCAATGGTTCTGCTGGAATTAATATCCATGCCAAACAAACGGCTGAGCCAGTAACCAAAAAAATACCCGGCGGCATTATGAATAACAGATGCAATAAATAATAACACACCCACTTTCATTAAATTTTCTCTGCCGGCGGCAGTAGTAACAGTGGTAAAATAAATGATACCCACCATTGATATCAACGGCATTATTGTATCCAACTTTGGAAATTGCTGATGCAAATAATTATACAACACGCCTGCAATTATGGCGCCTGCGAAAAAGCCTGTTAATACAATCGACTTTGCTACCGGAGCAGCTTCCGTTTCTTTTGACACCAGGAATAGTACCATACCAACAAAAATTATTGCTGCACCAAAAAGAAAATGCACTATCTTTTTTTGTGGTGCTGTTGCTCTCTTTAAAAAATCATGCAGTAATGCTGCGCCAATTGGTACCAATACTATTTTTACAATCTCCATCATCATATCAATAAAATTGATGTTGATCAATGTGCTTGCAAATGTTTTCATCAATAATGGCGTTAATAGTGGTGCTACCAATGTTGCCATAGCAGTTACAATTACACTCAACACTAAATTTGCTTTTGCTAAATACACCATAACATTACTGGCCAGTCCGCTGCTGCAACTGCCGATTAAAATAATCCCTGCAGCAATTTCCGGTTCAAAATGAAAAATTTTAGTGAGCAATAAACCCATTAATGGCATAATAGAAAAATGACAGAATAAACCTACCAGCACCCCTTTACCTGTTGATGCCAGTCCACTGAAATCTTTCAGGCTCATATGTGTGCCCATGCCAAACATCACCAGTTGAATAATAACAAGAATTAAAGTTTTATCTCTGAGGTTTACGCCGCCCCAGCTTTTAAATGCTTCCGGAAATATCATTCCTGCCACCACTGCACTGATGATCCATGCCGTGTATTGATAACCTTTTAATGAGGGCACTGCACCTAAGCCAATAGCAAAACTGATTGCTGTTACCAAAGCAAAAGGTTTATAAATATTTTCCTGTTGCATGATGATACCAACCAACAATACAATGCCTGAGAGCGCACTCAACACTAAAAATATTTTTTTGACGCTATTCATTTATTTTTTTGCCACTAATCACACTAAACTTCACGAATGTTTTTATTAGTGCTCATTGGTGTAATTCGTGGCCACTTTTTAATTTAAGATGGATGCCAGGTATTCGATAGCAATCGTTGGACTTGCCAGGATGAGAATTTTTTTATCCGCTTCATCCAATGTATCCACCACTCTTCCCATGGATGCCTGTGCCAATACAATTACATCTACTTCTTTTGATAATTGCTTTAATGCGTCGCCTACTTTTTTATCATGCGTTGCGGCATCGCCACTCATGAGTGCATCAAATGCACCTTCGCATAAAACAGCTTTCAATTCAATCTCTTTATTGGCAACCACGGCTCTTCTTCTTACTAAATCACTTGTTGGTTCAAGTGTGGTTGACAAAGTTGCGATCACGCCAATTCTTTTTCCCGATTGTACGGCTTTATCTGCCATCGGCTGATCTACACGTAATACCGGCACACCAGTCAATGCAGCTGCTGCTTCTACGGCTGCACCAATGGAGGAGCAAGTGTATAAAATAAAATCGGCACCGGCTTCTTCTGCAGAAGCTGCATAATTCACCACTCTCCTGGATGTGGATTTTGTTAACTCACCGCAGGCAATAGTGTTCTTTATTAAACTATCATCTACAATGTTGAATACTTTTACATTGGGTAAATACTTGCTGCACAAATCTGCAAATACAGGAACGAGCGTTGCTGATGTGTGAATGAGTCCTAAAGTTTTTTGTTTCATGTTTATGTTTTTATGCCACAGAGTTACGCAGAGATTTTTCACAGAGGTACACGGAGCGCCTCTGTGTATCTTTGTGTTAACTCTGTGTATCTCCGTGTAATTTCCCTTGTTTTATTATTTCAAAATAATTTTCACTACCCACTTGCCCGCCTTTAAAATTTACTTCCAATCCATTAATGCTTATATTTTTCGATAATGCTTTACATAATGGGGCTCCAATTACTATCGGCGCAATCATTTCCACCGCTTCAATTTCCATTGCCCTTGCTGCGTAACTACTGGTATCTCCGCCTGCAATCACCACTCTTTTTACCAATGAGCGTTCCGCTGCTGCTTTTGCAATTTGTCCCAATGCAGTGCCCAGTTTTTCAGAAGACAAATTATCCGTTTGTTTTGGGCCGGTATGAACGATAACATTTTTTTGCTGCTGCAACAATGTATTGACTGCATCAAAAACTGATGACTCCATTACTCCATCAGTACAAATTTTTATAGCATCAATGATCACTTCTTCAAAACCGTTTGCTTTTGCATAAGCAATTTGCATGGCGGTAACAGGTGAACAACTTCCCGATATTACCAGCAAAGGATTTGCCTTTCCGGGATGTTGCCATTCTGAAATGGATGCTAATACTTTCTTTTCATTCCAATATTTTCCCAGCGCCAGTTCAATGCCTGATGAACCAACAGAAAATAATTGTTTTTCGTTCGCCTGAAGATTCATCCATTCACCTATTTTCAATAAATGTGTTTCATTTAAAGCATCTATTAAAACAATTGCCTCATCACAATTTATTTCCTCCACCGGTTGTTTTAATTGTATGATATCTATCAATCCAATTTTCTTTGCTGTTTGTTTACCCAAATGCAAACGCAAGTCACTTTCATCAGCTGGAGTTACGGGATGTTTACTCATGGAAGGATGACGGTCCAACCGGTAAATTTTTCCTTCGCTGCCGATACCCATTTTAGCAAACAAATTTCCAAATACACAAAAACGTCCCAATGCAGGCATACCACCTAACACAGGAATTGTTGTATTGGCAAAAACTGTGGCACCGCAATCAATTGCTTTACCAATGCTGCCAATAGTGGCTGATGAATCAAACGTGGAGCAGACTTTATAATGTATATGCTTTGCGCCTGTTGCTTTCATTGTTTCAAATGCAGGCAACAATATTTTTTCCATTTCATCAGGAGATAAAGATCTTGTTTTGCCTGCCACACCATAAGCATCCAGGTCAGGGTAATCATTTAATTGTGCTGCAGTTGGTGGTGCAATAAATAAAATTGCTTTAGCACCGGCACGGCAAATAAATTCCAGGGCATCAGTGCTGCCGGTAAAATCATCGCCGTAAAATGCTAACAATAGTTTTTTCATATTCTAACCTTTCTTTGAACCACTAAGTCTCTAAGTGCACAAAGGAACACAAAGTTTTCCCTTCGTGAACTTAGTGTTCTTAGTGCCTTCGTGGTTTACTTCACAAAGTTTTTCCTTCGTGCACTTAGCGTTCTTAGTGTCTTTGTGGTTTACCTCACAAAGTTTTAAAGTATCATTCTTTTAATTCCCTGTTTCATCAATGGCACATGAAAATTAACCAGGAATCCAAGCCGCTTTTGAGTTAATTTTAAATAACTTAACAATTGTGCCTCCCAAACCGGATGATAATTTTCCTGAGCTTTTAATTCAACAATTACCAGCCCTTCAATTAAAATATCCAATCGTAATCCATCATCAATTTTCAGTTCATCAAAATAAATAGGCACCTGCACCTGCTTTCTAAAACTGATTCCCCTCTTTTTTAATTCGTAACAAAAGCACTTTTCATATACACTTTCCAAAAGTCCCGGCCCCAACTGTTGGTGTATCTTAATCGCAATGTCGACAATTTGTTTTGCGATATACTCTTCCTGTTCTGATAAATTATTATACATAATCAAAGTTTTTTCAATAGTGTAATTGAATATTCTTCGGATTAGGTTTAATTTTTTTTGTAGTGCTCCTTCGTGTCTTTTTGAAACACTAAGGCACTAAGGGCACAAAGTATCACAAAGAAAAATTTATACGCTTTCTGTTTTCATTAATAAATTTTAATTTTTCTCTTTTTTACTTCTTATTTCTTCGTGTTGCTCCGTGCCCTTAGTGCCTTCGTGGTTCACTTCCCGAACTTCTCTACTGATTTGTTAAATTCCGGAAATTCTTTCGCAGCCTCCTCCAAACTCATTCCCTCCACTGCAGCCTTCCATGCCTGTTGTAAAGCCAATACACCTGCAGCCGCTCCCATAGGGTGTGCCATGATACCACCGCCAGCCATGTATAATAAGTCTACCGTTTTTGTTCTTCTGTATGTTTCAAAAGCCTGTCCACCCCACTGCCCGGAAGAAACTACAGGCATCACTGTTTTATGATCATACATAGGTGTTAAGCAGGCTTCAATAGAATGCACCACACTATCATCACTCTCCCAGAATTTATTTTGAATACCGTTTACATGTAATTGATCAACTCCTGCTAACCGCCATAATTTCTGGTAGGCTTTAAAATCAATGCCCAATAATGGATGTCTTGTCAACATGCCCCATCCATTTCGATGGCCATGAATAGCCAATTGTTTTTGATCGCCTATTTTTTTTGCAGCAGACAACCCAATGCTGTTGATACTGATCATGGCACAAGTGCCCCCACTGTTTACAATCTTCTCATATCGTTGTAACATTTCATCTGCTTCGCCACTAATATTAAATGCAAACATCACTTTCTTACCTGTTTTATCTGCATGATCATTGATCACTTGCATCACTGCATCAACACGATCATTAAAATTTGAATTGGCAGAAGAAGACAATAATTCATCATCTTTTATAAAATCAATACCGGCTTCGGCTAAAGTTCTTACAATGTCAGCAGTTTGACTGATCGTTAATCCTATTGACGGTTTGATGATGGTGCCAATCAATGGCCGGTCATTTACGCCGGTTAATTTTCTGCAGCCATCAATACCAAATGCAGGACCGCTATAATGTTCACCAAATGAAACAGGCAATTCAATATCCATTAATTTTAACCCTGTGAATTGCGTGATCTCGTATAAGTTGCCTTGCAATGTTGAGACCATCACCGGTAAGTTGTAACCGAAGTTTTCTATACTCCAGCTTACTTTTACAATAGCACGATGATATTTGCCGTCCTTACTTGTTGCACCGGGAATAGCAGGTTCAGTAACTGTTTCCAATGTTTCAACACTTTCTACTCTTGCAGCAAAGCGTTGTTTGAGTTCTTCTGTTTCTCCTGGCACGGCTACAAATGTGCCGGATGATTGTTCGCCTGCTAATACCTGTGCCGCTGCTTCAGGTGCAAAAGGTGTTTCGATAAAATAGGTTGCTGTTATTCTTTCCATTTTTTTTGAACCACTAAGACAGGAAGGCACCAAGTATCACTAAGAAAAACTTTGCTACTCCCTGTTTTGTTAATTGTTTTAATTATTACTTAATCCCTTGTGTCCCTTCGTGCCTTAGAGCCTTCGTGGTTCACTTACCTTACCAACGGCATCCACACCGTCATATCAGTTTGTCCACGATTAGCCCATGCATAATAAGGGATCAGTTTTATTTTTATTGGTTTACTTGTTGTATTCAGTTCCTTATACAATGTATTTTTCCAATTCTTATTTTCCAAAACTTTTGCTTCACCAGTTAATGCCATTACATTACCCATATCAATTTTCATGGGTATTGGTTGTAATTTTATAGAAGCTGGAATCATCACATTAAATACATTTTCATTGGGCAGGTCGGCTGACTCCAAACAATATACAATTGGCCCACGCTTCACCGTTACCTGGTTCTTTGTTGCCTCTACTAATGGATTACTTTCTAATAATGTAACCGGCATATTTAATACCAATTCAATTTTATCGCCTGCTTTCCATTGTCTTCCTGCTATTACATAACCGTTTTCTATATCCCGTACTTTAGGAAATGCGTTGTTTATTTTTAAAGTATACCCTTTACACCAACCTGGTATTCGTAAAAAAATATTGGTTACCTGCGGAGTGGCTTCTTTTATGGTGATAACAATTTTTCCATCCCAGGGATAATTGGTGGTTTGTTCCATTTTTAATTTTGTGCCATCATGTAATTCGGTATTCAAAACATTGCCGCCATACATATTTACATACAAACCTTTTTCACCAATGCTGTACATGTAATCACTTACTTCTGCAATGGTGCGTATCACGTTCGGCGGGCAACAGTTACTCTTACTAATGTACTTTTGTCTGCCGCCGCTCCATCGCAGATCATAAGGATACTCTCTTGCTGCTGCCAATGGATTGGTGTAAAAGAATTTATTACCATCCATACTGATCCCGCTTAACACACTGTTGTATAATTCCAGCTCCACAATGTCGGCATATTTTGCTTCGCCGGTTAATTGCAGCATGCGCCAGTTCCATAATACATTACCAATATTGGCACAGGTTTCATTGTGCGCCGTCATATTCGGTAGCTGGTAATCCTTACCGTAAGCCTGTTGTATCTTTTGTATCGAATCCGGTTTGTAGGAAATTCCTTCCTGCGATAAACCATCATACAAAGCACCGCAACCGCCGGTCACATACATTTTATGGTTCACCACATCATCCCACATCAGGTCCAATGTGTGCAGTAAAGTTGCATCACCCGTCTCTGCATAAACATCCGCTACTCCGGCAAATAAATAATTGGCCCTTACCGCATGCCCGTTTACTGCTGTCATCTGGCGAAATGGCAAGCGGTCGCTGTTATCATCACTGCCCTCACTCATGCCTCTTATATCAATCAGCTTTTTTACCAGCGCTAAATATTTTGTATTGCCTGTAGTGCGGTACATTTCCGTAATGCCCATATAGTGCGAAGGACAAATGGCATTGCGTGCCTGTTCAGGCGTAGCATTATTATAAAAATGAATTAAAAAATCGGTGGCTTTTTTGGCTACATCCAGTAAACTTGTTTTTCCTGTAGCCCTGTAATGTACACAGGCTGCTGTCATTAAATGGCCAAAGTTGTACGCTTCAAAACTCAGTTTGTCATCAAACATTTCTTTCCTGCCGCTTTTTTGTTGTTCAATGATCGACTTGGTATAAATGTAGCCATCTTCTTTTTGTGCTTTTGCAATTACTGCAATCGCCTCATCCATCATCGCATCTAATTTTTTATCTTTTGTTGATGCATACAATGCCGCTACTGCTTCTAAAGTTTTATAAAAATCACCGTCATGAAAAGAGGGCCCACGGAATTTTCCGGTATCTAATCCTGCTGCTATTCTGAAGTTCTGAAAGGAATAACAAAAATCTTTGCTGGTGTAGGTTGCCCATAAATGCGGCACCATCGAATCTTTGCATACTTCAAAGCGTTCTGCCCAAAAACCTTTTGTCCATTGTACATCGCTCATGCCCACGCTATTGAGCTTTGCATGGGGGCTTTGCATGGTGTTGACTAATCCGTTTTGTGCAGATGTTATTTGCATCATTACAATGGACAGATATGTGATGAAGATCCTTTTCATATTATTACACTAAGTTTCGCAGAGTAACACAAAGTTTCACAGAGCTTCTTTGCGTATCTCCGTGCTTCTTTGTGAATCTCCGTGTTATTCTAAAACACTTTATAATTTACAACATATTCCACTCCCGGCAGTATTGTTATTTCATAACTGTCTCCACCGGTGGCGTTTACTATAATGTC
This sequence comes from Ferruginibacter sp. SUN106, assembly GCF_050611765.1. Classification (NCBI taxonomy): domain Bacteria; kingdom Pseudomonadati; phylum Bacteroidota; class Chitinophagia; order Chitinophagales; family Chitinophagaceae; genus Ferruginibacter; species Ferruginibacter sp. SUN106. Next base: position 1,118,808 of record NZ_JBODJC010000001.1, on the reverse strand, counting down.
TTTTCCTGTTGGTTTGGTTTTACTTTTTATTTTTAAGGTGCCTGTTCCTGTAGCCGATTTTATTTTTATTTGTTTGGTGCTGCAATACACTTCTATATCCCCATTGGGTGTGGGCACTTTTCCCTGCATCCATTGCAAACCGCCGAGTTGCGGTTGTATAGTATAAGCTTCGTAACCGGGCCTTGTAGGACTAACACCTAAATAATATTTTCCTAACAAATAAATAGGGCTTGCACCCCATGCATGACACAAACTCTTACCAAATTTTCTTCCGTACATCGCTAAATGCTCAGCACCTTTTTTATCAGGATTATATTCTTCCCAAAAAGAGGTAGCACCCAGGTTTAACATGCCGCCCCAGTAAGATTTCATTTCTTTCAACACATAAGATTGTTCTCCCATGGCGCACAACGCTTCCAGCTCGTAAAAGCGCATATAAGGTGTGGTGATCTTCTGAATAGAATCATTTAACAACACATGCTGCTTTACTGCCAGTTTTTGTTCGTCTGTAAAATAATTAAAGAAGATGCCAAACATATTGGCGTAACGTGTTACATTCTCTGTTTGCCTGCCATCAACACGACTATGCACCAACGCATTTTTTTGTTGATTCCAGTAAAGAGAAAAAACTTTTTCTTTTATATCGGCGGCTAATTTTTTATACTCGGAGGCATTAGTTTTATCATTAGCTATATCGGCACATAAAGACATTGTTTCCAAACTTCTTGCAAACAACATTTGCTCAAAGCTGATCTCTCCTTTTTTGCTGAGGCCTGCGGCCCAGTCAATAAATGTCCAGTCGCCTGATAAACCTTCCATTAAACCGTTTTTATTTCTGCGGCTTAAGCAATAGTCCATCATGCTTTGCATACGGGGATAGAATTGCTCAATAAATTTTTTATCACCGGTGTACAAATAATAATCATATACACTGATGAACCAGTAAAATGTATAATCCAGGATTGTATTGATATGTGCTGTTACCGGATCTTTCCCCCGCAAAGCCATCATCGTTCTAGTTACCGTTGGATTATCGAAGTAAGAATAATAGTTCATCAAATAACTTTGCAGTGCATCACCACTCCACACCCAGCGATCACGTTTTATGCCATCAATAAAAAATTCCCTGGTGTTTAACTCCAAAGTGTATTTAGAAACGTCATAAATTTTATTGATCAATGTATCGGAACAGGTAAAAGAGCCTCTTTGTTTTACATCCGCATATTCATACAACATACTGGCAGAATCAATACTGATATTGCCATCGCAAACAATATTTACATAACGGAATGCTTTGGATAAGATCATCGTTGAATCTGTTTGTACATTTTTTGTAAATGTCAACCGGTCCAGTGTCATCGCATCAGTAACAGATAAGGCTTCTTCTTTTGACTCACCATAATACAAATTGATCTTTCCACTGCCTTTAATGCCGTGCAGTTGTACAAAGCCAAAAGTTTCTTTGCCAAAATCTACCAGCCACTCGTTATTTTTTTTGGTGGTGGTAACGGCAGTTAATTTTTTGGTGGGCAGTTTAAATGCAGAAGGCAACTGTGTGGGATCATTAAAATTCCAGCTGCCGGCATTCAGCCATTTGGTAGCAGATATATCAGAGGTCTTACCACTTTCATCAATCCATTCTTTATCTTCAAAAGTTACCAGCCAGGTATTATCACTAACAATTGTTTTCCCCTGTACAAAAATGGCGGGGGCGCTGGCTTCGTTCCAAACTTTTACATTGATCTTATGTTTACCTGCAGGAACAATTAATTTATTGATACCGCTTTCTACTGCATTGCCGTCTAATTTTAAATTAAAAGTACCTTCTGCATAAACAGTAATTTCTTCGGGTGCCGTTAAGTCAAACACTTTATGAAAATCCATCAGCACATAATGTGCATCCATTTTCCAGAAGGGCGGAAAGAAAGTATTTCTATCCGTTCTGCGGTTCTGCATTTTGTTGGCGAGGTTAATTTCAAAATCGCCGGGATACCATATCCAGGTGGCTTTTTGTGCGGAGGCCGTAACACAGAGACACACAGAGATACAGAGATACACAAAGACAACTCTGTGCATCTTTGTGAAATTCCTCCGTGCCACTCTGTGTAATAAATTCTTTTTCATATTAATGTCCGTTAAAAATGATGTATAAAGCAAGTATCACTAATCCTAATAATGCAAATAATATTTTCACCTGTTTACTGGTTGTTGGCATTTCGTTTTCTTCAATACTGGCTTTCACTTTATTGTTATCGGCCAAAGAAATAATAACAGCCGATACAAACAGGAAGGCAAACAAATAAAACGACACTAAAAAATAATGCGGCCACCAGGTATTTGCGCCGGTTACTTTATTGGGCGGCAATATCCATAAGTTTAATGCACCTACAAAAAGGCTGACTGCAGAACCGGCAGACAATATTAAATTCACCGCCAGCTTAGTGGTACGTTTCCAGAATACACTTAATAAAAAAGTAACTGCAAGCGGCGGCGCTAAATAGCCGAGTATCGATTGAAAGATATCAAATAATGTTTTGCCTTTGATATTATCCAGGGCGATCGCCATCAGTACTGCAAGCATACAACCAGCAACTACCACCACACGGCCCACAAAGACCTGTTCTTTTACCGAAGCATTTTTATTAATATTGTTCACATAAATATCTTTTGTAAAAACGGTGCTCAGTGCATTTAAAGAAGAGCCGATGGTTGCCACCAGCACTGCAATCAGCACACAAATAACCAACCCGTTTAAGCCCGAAGGAAATAAGTTGGTCACCATCGTCATATAAGCCAGTTTATCATCGCCGATATTGGGATACAACACGTAACAGATAATACCGGGCAAAATAAACATGGGCAATGCCAGCACCTTCAGCCAGCCAATAAAATTAATACCCAGCTGCCCCTGTCGTAAGTTTTTTGCACCCAATACACTTTGCACCATGCTCTGATCAGTACAAAAAAAGGCTACTGCCGATACCGGGTACCCTAAAAGTATCGCCTGCCACGGATAACCGGGGTCAGTAGCCGGTTTGGTTAAATTCCAGAAGTGCGCAGGTGTTTTAGCAGCCAGTCCGGCCAGGCCACCAATTTTTTCTAAGCCTAAATAAGTTAAGGTGAGTGAGACAACGATCAGCAATATCATCTGGAACACATTCACTTTTGCAATCGCTTTTAAGCCGCCCATATAAGTGAACAAGCCCGAGAACGCTACCAGCACAATGGTCGATTGCCACATTGGTATCCCTAATATCTGCCTTACCAGAATACCGCCGCTGAATAATCCTAAAGACAACCAGCTGATCAATATTTTTATCAGGGCATAGCCTGCTAAAATATCCTGTGTGCTTTTTCCATAGCGTTTACCCATATACTCGGGCATGGTACTTACCTTACTGGCTATATACCTTGGCGCAAATACCATGGCCAGTAACAATAAAAAAACAAATGCATACCACTCAAAATTGCCGCCCACAATGCCCGCTGTATAACCAATGCTGGCAAATGCTAACAAGGAAGATGGCCCCACATTTGTTCCCCACATATTGAAACCGATACTATACCAGCTTAATGAATTGTTGGCCAGGAAAAGTGTTTCGTTCTTCTTTTTATTTTTAAAACTGGCGATATAACCAATGATGAGCAAAGCAACAAGGTATATTGCAATGATCGCAAAATCGAGGCTCGTTAATTTATCGTAGATTTTATTCATTCGTTTGTTCTTAAAATATCAACCACAAAGACACCAGGAACACTAAGGAACACAAAGAAAAAAGTTTTTAAAAGTAAGCCTTAGTGACCCTTTGTGTTCTTTGTGTCTTAGTGGTTACAATCCGTATTCGTTTAAAACATCTTTTACCCTTACCGGCATCCCCGTTTGTAAACTCTTATCCATCGCCTGCAACAAGGCCACGGTACCAATCCCTTCCTTTAAATCAGGGTACGCTGTAAAACCCAGCTCAATGCTATCCACAAAATATTCTAAATAATTCTGGTATTCGCCGGCATGGTGGCTCTGCCCTTCAAAACGGAAATAATATTTTAATGCCGCATCGCCCCAGTGAATAATTTTTTCTTCCCCTTCTTTGGTGGTAACGGCATAACGCAGTTCGTGGTAATCGGCCTGCGATGCACCTAACGTTCCCCGTAACACGCAGCTCATGCCACTGTCTCTTTTGGTGGGTTGTGTGGGGCCGGTGTAGCTGCCACTTACCCGGGCAATTCTGCCGTCTGCTGCTTTAAAAATAAAATGCATGGTGTCCTCATTTTTTAAGCCCGCAGTTTTGCCATTGCTGCTGATCATACCATACCCCATTACTTCTTCAATATCGGGCAAATAATATCTTATAAAATCCACCGGGTGACTTAACCCTCCATACAACCATTTAAAAGATTTCTCCAGCGCCCATTTCTTCTCTAAAAACCAGCGGTGGTCGGCATTGTAATGGCTTTCAATAGTAATCAGTTCTCCAATTACACCTTCTTCAAAATCTTTGCGTTGCCGTTTGTAGGGTTCAAAAAATCTTGAGCTTTGTCCTACAAAAACTTTTTTACCGGTTTGCTGTTGAATGTCAATTAATTCTTTTGCTTTTGATAAATCATCAATGAATGGTTTGGTACAAATCACATGCTTGCCTGCCAGTAATGCCTGCTTCACATGATCGGCATGCAAATGATCGGGGGTGTAAATGGCAATGATATCGATCTCGGCATCATTCAGCATGTCTGCGTAATCGGTAGTATAGTCATACATTTTAAATTCATCGGCACGTTGAATGCACACTTCTTTATTGGCATCGCAGATGAGTTTTAAATGCACTTTACTGCTGTTAATTGCGGCACTCATTGTGCTGCGGCCTTCGCCCAATCCTAAAATTCCAATATTTAGCATAGCTCTTATTTTCTCGCTTTGTGTATCTCCGTGTTTTCTTTGTGCATCTCTGTGGAATTATTCCACGGAGATTCGCAGAGTAGCACAAAGTTGCACAGAGGTTATTTTCCCTCTCTCAGTGTATCTCCGTGTTTCCTTCGTGCATCTCTGTGGAATTATTCCACCGAGATTCGCAGAGAGGCACAGAGTTGCACAGAGATTATTTTACATTTTTTAAAAACACCCAGGTTTCTCCTTTTTTTGTTCCCTCAATCCCCTCTTGATATTTCGACATTATTTTATTCCAGTCATTTACCCTCGGATTATTCTCTGTTGTTTTAGGATTCAGCTTATCCAAACTTTCTCCTTTAGGAATGGATATCACCAACACCAGCTGCCTTCCATGCTTAAAAATCAACAACTGCTGAAAGCTGGCATTACAAAACCCTTTCGATATCTCCGGCCATTGTTCAAATTGTGTGGCATGATAATTCAAATATTCGGCCTGCTTTTTTTTATCCGCCACCAGGTTGCAGGTAAGTAAAATATGATCCCACTCCGCTGCAACATTTTTATCATCACATCTTGTTCTGTTGAATTCATAAAACATATCGGGGTACACTTTTACTGTTGCAGTGGGAAAATTATTCTGCAACCTTCCCTGCATCACACCCACATCCACCACCTTATCAAAAATTACATAATGGTTCTGCCATTGGTACACAGCAGTACTATCCATTGTATTGGCAGCCAGTATATTTTTTAGTTTTTGTACATCTAATTTTTCACCCGCCTTCGTTACCAGTTCAATGACTTCGTTGTGTTCCTTGTTAATGGGAAGATTTGCCTTAGCTGTTTTACCGGCAAGCAGGTATTGATACGCCTTTTGTAAACCAGCATTTTGTTTAATGCTATCACTCACTTCCGGCCCGTTATTATGCCATTCATTGCCCGGGCCATTGGCGTTTTGTAAATATTTTGCAGAAGGGGTCCAGTTGTCAGCAAATGCAATGCCGCTGCTGCCTTCATCGGCATATAAATAAAACCAATGACTGGGCAGGTGAGCATAAGGCGCTTTGTAAATACTATCAATATAATTGCCCTGCACTTTTGTACCCGGCTGATTGCTTTGTGTATAAATGCCGGCGCAATCATAATTGTGCATACCAAAGTGATGAATTGTATTGGCCTGCACCAGGTTATAGCGCATTACATTTTCTTCAGCCGTCCAGCCCCAGCCCAGGCTGATGCCGGTGTAGGGTACATTTTCTATTTCGTTATGTTGTATCGACATATTTTTTGCAAAGCCCACCGCAATGCCTGCACATCCCCAGTCTTCATTGCCAACATTGGTGACCAGGTTATTCTGTATCCAGTTGAAAGCACAAATCTCATTTTCGTTAGTGGTAAAATAAGGCAAATGAATTTCCCGGCCTTCATCGCCAAAATTACCCGCCAGTATGCCATTACCACCAATATCACGTAACAGGTTACCCGATATCGCTGTCATTGCAGTGCCGGCCTTCAGGTCAAGCCCTGTAGATGCCAGGTGTTCAAATTTGCAATGCTCAATTTTTATTTGTGCGGCATATTGCAGTGCAACAGCCGCAGGCGGCCTGCCCACCCAGGCCTGGTTATCCAAATGCGCATTTAATGGAGTACCCGCCGGCCGCAACTTGTACGCCTCCGTCATATACAAACCTAGCTGGTGCGGCACATGCCCTTGCTGGCCGGGGCGCAACCAACCCGTATGTGCGAAAGAAATATTGCTGATATACACATAGCTTACCCTGCGGTCAATGGTGCCTTCTATTTTTACCAGTGTTTCTAATAAAGGCGCTACAACAGTTGCTGTGGCCATATTTTCATTGGCCCTTGGCCAGTAATATATTTTTTGCTTCGCCACATCCAAAAACCATTCGCCCGGCTCATCTAAAAATTGAATGGCATTGCTTAAATAAAAAGCCGAGTTGCCTGTTTCCTTGCTTATCCACGGCGCAGGCCAGGGATGTTCGCTTTGTATTTTACTTTCGGGTTGCTCAAAAAATAATTTTGTACTGTCGCCATGCGGCTCCATTTTTTTAATGCGCAAAATGGCAATGGCCCACCATTGGTGAATAAACATTTCTGCGCCGGCTACCTGTTGCAGCGCCGGAGTTTTTGGTGTGGGTATCCAGCAGGTCTGTTCTTTTTTATCCCAGCTTAGTATACGGTCCATCAAATCGCCGTTCATGCTTTTGGCCCTTACGGCCTTGCTGTCATTCACCCACAACTGGCGGAATTCGCACAATCTTCCTGCGCTAAGTGGTACAGCCGCTTCCCATATGTTGCCCTGTGCGGCTGCAGGCAGCCCTGCAATTTTTGTGAGCGTTTTTTTCCAGTTGCCGATGGTAAAGCCACCATCCAGTACCGGCGTTTCGTTGGGTGCGGCTTCAATATAGGTAGGGCTTTCTTTGGTGCCTGCATCTTCAGGCCGTATCGTTATGGATTCGGTAATATGGTACACGCCATACCGTACAATAATATGAATGCCACCGGCTACCCCCACATCGTTCAAACGCCGCAGCTCCCTTGCTTTGCGTAAGGCAGCCGTAATGGTGGCCAATGGTTTTCCTTTCGATCCATCGTTGGTATCGGCGCCATTGGCCGCTACAAAAATATCCACCGCCCTTGCAGGAAAATGTAAAAGCAATAACAACGCCAACAGGCATTGGGGCAATCGTTTCATCGTTACTAATTAGTGCGCTAAAATTATTTTTCAATAGCTGTAAGAATGTACAATTTACCTATAAGAGCGCCGGTAGACAAGGTATGTATTTACTAAAAAGATGGAAGATATTACTATTGGGGAGGGAGGGGTTTGGGGTGGTGGAGTTACTGCATTATGCAAAGCAATTAAATAAATTTAAAATATTGGATTTAAATAATATCTTTAGAGACCTGATAGAACCTCCTGCCTTATGAGTAAGCGTATTGGAGTTTTGTTGAAATAGAAATTTTATTAATGCCAGTGTTGGTTGCAAATGTAACGGGCACATTCTACAAAACAGAAAATGAAGCCTAAATTATTAACAGCAATATTATTGTTTGTAAGCGCATATACACCTCTATTTATTATACTTGCTGTGAAAGATTTTGATTTTGCATTGACACATAGATTTAAGCATTCAATTCCGATTTATATTTTGCTTAGTTTTTGTGTTATCAGCATTGCTTTACTTTTCTTTTCAGTTTCCTCCATAAAGCGAGGTAATATGCCAGTAAAAATCCGTTCAATTAAAAGCCGCTCGGTCGACTTAATAAATTACACGATACCGTATATCGTTTCATTCTTTGGGTTTGACCTTTCGAAAATAGAAGACGTTGTTTCGCTTATCATATTTCTTTGCTTAATGCTATTGTTGACAATAAAAAGCAAGTCGGTTTTCATGAACCCAATATTACTATTAGCGGGTTATAATTTATACGATTTAGAATACGAGTTTGATGGCAAGACTAATAGTACTATTGTTATTAGCAAGCATGATATGCGTTGTGGAGAAGTTTATTACATCAGAAGTCTCACAAGGTTTTTATATTTCGTAACGGAAAAAGAAAAGTAACTTAAATATGTCAAACAGAACTAAACTCAGAACTCTAAAACAGCTAAACCTATCAAGAGCAAATGTTTCTCTCGCAATTGTAAAAGAATATAAGGTTGACCGAATATCTCACTATGACTTGAAATATGTTCCCATTGAAGATAAACTCGAAAGAAGACTTAGGAATATAGTTACAAGCCAAATTGAACGAGCGAATACAGTTGAAGATTATACTTATGATTGCCCAGAGCCCGAAGAAGATCAAGTAAGAGGTATTAACTATGAGGAAACGGATTTTTATAGGATTACAGAAATATTAGCGGGACTTAATCCCGAAGAAGATGTTATTGCAGATGTTGAAGAGCTTGTCAAGGCAAAAGCATATATAATAATTTTACGAAATAGAGATGGCATCCAAGTTGTAGGCTTTAAAACACTTCCAGAAAATTGGAAAATGAAATATTCACGAGGTTTAATTCCTCTTTTATTTTCTGATAATAGTTTTAAGGATTTAGAAGAAGATAATGTTTTCAGCATATCAAGTTTTTTAGACCTTTTCTATTTTGATGAAACACTATTCATCCTTTCAAAAAAAGATTTTGAAAAAGGGCTGAATTTCCGGGAAGGAATGATAAACAATGCAGATGAGCTTTTTCAGGAAGTAACACAACTTAATTTATTTAAAAACATTGAAATTCTCACCAGTAGAGTTGGGAACAATCAAAGATATTTACGAAAGATTGCTACAATCAGAAATTTAGGACATTTTAGAAACCCTAGTTTTATAACACGGCTTCAGCAAGTTTGTACAGATAAAGGATGGAATATTAATTTTGATAATGGTCAAATAGTATTTGACGAAGAAACTCTGGATGATATCCTTACCCTTTTACAAAATAAAAGACTTCATTCTGAATTAACTGATGAAGATTTCGATGTTGAAAGTGCAAAACCGTTATTGTAAAATACCTTCGTCATTGTTGGTATGCAGCCAAACCGATAAAGCTTTACATTTGTTGCAACCCTTGTTCCGCATGCCGATGGTATGGCAACGTTTAATAGCTTTGCTTCGATGCCAGAAAACGACGTTTGCTGCTTTCACAGTGGTTACCAACAAAGGGGTAGACAATATTAGTTAAAAATAACAAAAAAGAATATCATGAGTTTTTTTAAAAGACTAAGCAATGAGGATGAATATCCAAAAGGAACAACGAGGACTTTCTTTATTGGAACCCCAGAAGCGGAAGGAGAAACTACCTATAATTCAAAAATTAAACTAGGGGAAATATTTGGGGATTATCTAAATGTTTTTCCTGAATTAAACAGTGAAAAATTTATTATTACTGGAAGAAAAGGAGCTGGTAAATCAGCCATTGCAGAATTCATACATTATTCTGCTACAAACGATGCAAACACATTCTGTGATTTTATAAAAACACGTGACCTTGATACCAATAAAATTGTACAAATTGGAAAAGAGGAAGGATTACCAATTGAAGAGAAACTTCTGTTTGAGTGGTTAATATTAACGAAGTTAATTAAACTATTAACTGAAGATCAGTCTGTACAATCCATAAAAGAATTTAAAGATTTAAATATTTTTCTTCAAAGAAATTCAGGACTAGTAGATATAAAAAATTATGAAGTTTCGGAAATTGTTAGGAATAAATCCTTAGAAGTTAATATTGAATATTTTAAAAGAGTATTTACTTCTCTATTTAAAAAAGACATAGGAATTCGAGAACATAAAGCTCCTTTTTATAAACTACTCACCCCTTTGAAAGAAGTAGTAACAAAATTGCTCCTTGAAAATGTCACTTCCGAGAACGAATATTTTTTAATTTTTGATGATTTGGACATTGGATTTAAGGAAAGCGACAAAAATAGTATTGAAAGTTTGACGAATGTTATTAGGGTTGCAAAAGATTACAACATAGATTTATTTGGCAAAAATGGATTAGAAGCAAAAATTATAATTCTATTAAGAGACGATTTGAAAAGAATTATAGTTAAACATAATGCGGACACGGCTAAAATATTTTCATCTTATGAAATTCCTCTCGTTTGGTATGAACATGAAAATTTTAAAAACAATGAAAATCAAGTAGGCTTAAAAAAACTTATTAATAAAAGAATAGAAATTAATTTTAAAAAAGAAGATCTTGATTTTAATGCTTTTGACCCCTGGACATCCTTATTTAAAGAAGACCAGCAATATAATGGTAGTAGCTTTAAGTTTTTAATTGATTACACCTTTTTTAGGCCTAGAGATTTAATTCTTCTTTTTAAGCCATTACCAATAAATTCATTTCCAATTCCTTTAACCTTTTACAATTCTAAGACTTTATTAAATGCATATGTTGAAGAACTAATGCTAGAATTGAAGAATGAATTGTCTGCCAGCTTCAACGAAAATGATATTTCAAAAATTTTTCTATGCTTAAAAAATCTAAAGCAAAGGCAACCACTTACAAAAACTCAATTAACTAATGAATTAAAAGACCTAGGCTTAGAATATGATCCTGAATTAGCACTAATTCTACTTTTCGATTATAGTGTAATAGGTAATTTTGAAAATTATATTTATCCTGCAAAGATTTATTTTAAGCATAGAGAGCGCAGAGAAGATCCTTTAGTTATAAATTTCGATTTACAATTTATTTATCATAAGGCACTAGAAGTTTATTTGGATAAACGTGCAATCTAATACCCTCACTGGCGCAAGTCTTCTGCTGTAGGCAGGCGACTTGTGTCTACTAGTCTTAGCGGTCTGCGGCCGCAGCATGTTGCAGCAAAAAAACAAACTGCAACAAATTACCACCTCCTGCTTTTCTTATCTATTTAAACTTTCAAAAGTTCCCAAACAGCAACATCCAATCCCTTAGCAATTTTATACAAACTGGTAAGTGTAATATTTCCACCCTGGCTGGTAATCGTCACCAAACTGGATTTTTCAATATCGCATAATAATGCAAGCTCCTGGAAAGAAAGATCTTTTTCTTTTCTCTTTTTATCAATGTTCTTCCCTACTGCTTTTACAAATTTCTCCTGTTCTGTCATAAACCAATATTCAGCAATTTTTATAAAAATATCGGTATAATATATCTAACCGATTGGCTTTATTATTATCTTTGTCTTAAATCAGTATAGCATGAACAACAACATCATCCCCCACCTCGAACAACTTTTCGAATCTGCCCCGCCCGATACCTTGCGCCGGAGTATCGACCACCTGTTTTATAATTACATCATCAGGGCCGAGGCTTTGCAAAACAACTTTAGTACCATTGCAGAAGATGTTTATTTTCTCCTCAGCTTTTTAGAGCGTGCCGATGAGTTGTGCAGGGAAGAAAAAGAAATAATGCTGTAAGCTGGTTAGGCAGCAGCTTTTTAATTGTTGCATTCCGGTCCGTGGAGGCACGAACCAGGGTTGCTAACAAAGGCGGAGACAAGAAAGGTAACTATATACCAGTAATTCCATGGAAGTAAAAAATTATTTCGGTTTATCCGATTTATTCTTTGGCTGCATTCCTATCAATAAAGTTATAATTCCAAAAATGAAAACAGCTGCTATTAAAGTTATTCCATTCCCTTCTTTTTCTCTTGATCTTGTTGCGTCGCCTGTTGCAAGGAAAAATATTTCATTTGCCGCCCCTCCTCCTAATAAACTTACCAGTATCCTGACCCAAAGTTTTTTTAAGTCCTTCATAAAAATTATTTTATTCTTCTCAGCCGGTTTCTTTTAATTTTATAAAATGTACTTACTACAACTCCACCAATTTAGATAAAGAAATTTCTAAAGCATCTGCAATTTCAAGCAAGGAGTACAGTGTGGGATTCACCCGGCCGTTTTCCAGTTTTTCAATGGCCTGTCGGTCTTTATTGCATGCCCGGGCCAGGTCAGATTGGCTCCAGCCTTTTTGCTCACGCAATTGAATAATGCGTTTGCCGATTGTCTTTTTTAATTTATCCCGGGTCACCGGTCAAAAGTGCTATAATTTGCTGATAAAGATGTCATACAAAAAGTTGACAATTCAAAATCTTATTGTAGCTTTGTCGTATAATAATATGACGCCATCATGAACAACAACATCATCCCCCACCTCGAACAACTTTTCGAATCTGCCCCGCCCGATACCTTGCGCCGGAGTATCGATCACCTGTTTTATAATTACATTATCAGGGCCGAGGCTTTGCAAAACAACTTTGGTACCATTGCAGAAGATGTATATTTTCTCCTCAGCTTTTTAGAGCGTGCCGATGAGTTGTGCAGGGAAGAAAAAGAAATGCTGCAGTAAGCCAGTTAGCTAACAGCCTTTAAATTGTTGCATTCCGGTCCGTGGAGACACGAACCGGGGAAGAAAAAGAAATGCTATTGCAAGTTAATTAGCCAACAGCTTTTTACTTCGTGCATTCCGGTACGTGAAGACAGGAACCGGGGAGGAAAAAGAAATGCTATTGCAGGCTAATTAGCCAACCGCTTTTTACTTCGTGCATTCCGGTCCGTGGAGACACGAACCGGGGAGACAGGAACCGGGGCGAAATTTTTTCAGTATAAGACAACCGGGGCAAAGTTGTGGCAGCGCCGGGGCTGCGCCGTAGCTCGGTCGGCATTACTCCGTACATCAGTCGTAGTTAAGTCGGTAGAAGCCTGCAAATCACACCCCACTGGCACCCATTGGCGCACCTCTGGCGCCAGTGTTCAACCAAAGGTTGGCCACTGGTGTCTGGTAGTCCTGGCGGTTTTTAACCGCAGCTTAGTGCAGCGAAAAAGTATACAGCCGCAAATTATTCCGCATGTTGTTGGTACGGCTGCGCTCAATAGCTTTGCTTCGATACTAACAACGGCCTTTGCGCTTGCAACAGTGTCACCTACAAAAGCGCAAAACCCTTACATTTGTACATCACGCAGTTGAACACCTTAAACCTTTGAACCCGGCAGCAATATATGGCAGCAAACCTGGACGACGATCAACCCATTGATCCGGAAAATATTCCACCGCAAAGTACAGCTGACGAAGCAATTGCTGCTACCGATACAGCAGCTGTTATTACTAATCAAGCATCAGATACTATGGAAGTACATCATCACGGCCATCATGGCCATGAAAAGAAAAATTGGAAAAATTATTTCTGGGAATTTTTTATGTTATTCCTGGCCGTGTTTTGTGGTTCGCTTGCCGAGCTGCAGGTAGAGCATTACATAGAACACAACCGTGAAAAAAAATATGCGCAAACCCTTATTGAAGACCTGGTAAGCGATTCGCTGGATTTAAATAAGGACATCCAATTCTGGAATACCTTAGCTAACCGTACAGACACGATACGCAGGGAAATAGAAAAACCTCAGCCCATGAGGAACCAGTTTTTACTATACAAATGCATCCGGTTAATAAAGGCGAACAACACTTTTTTGTACCACGACAGAACGATACAGCAACTTAAAAGCTCCGGCAATTTCAGGTTGATACGTAATAAGGAAATAGCCGATTCTATTGTTAATTATGATGCCTGGATACAAAAAACGATCAACGATATTGAGAATATATACGGCCATGTTCTTTCTCCGCAAATGAGTGAGGTGGAAAACCAGTTGTATAATTCCAAGTTTTTTGAAGTGGGCAATAATAAAGAAAAATTTGATTCTCTACTACTGGATAACCCCGGATCTATTCTTATAAAAGATGATAAAGCCGATCTGCAGTTTCAGTATTACAACAAATTGTGGGATTATAAAAGCCTGACTAAAGCACGGATCTATTTTTTAAGCTCTTTACTAAGGAGGGGTACTAATTTAATAGCGCTATTAAATAAAGAGTACCATTTTGAATAGTAGAAAGGCGGCACCGGTACCATCGCTTCCATTTTTATAAACTAAAAAATACTGATGCAACCTGACCTTGTATTTTTTGATGATGCTATATTGCTTTCAAAAGAAACAAGAGATAGCAGTGTTTGGCAAAACAAATTATTGTACTACAAAACATGTTTGCACTTTAACAACTCCATTGCACTGCTTGACTATCTTACACTCCACTACAAACTAACTGCTGAAGACCTGCAGATCATCAACCGGCAAATAGCCGACGATAGCACCACCGCTTTTGTAATACGTTTTAGTAACGATACGCCCCAACAAATAACCATTACAAATACAAGCCTTGCCTTTTTAAGCAACCCTGGTGCATTGGTGTACTGGAATGAATGGGATTGGGTGTTGAGAAAAGAAAACGATGACTTTTACCTGTGGGCATATGCAGGAGGCATTGCAGAAATGGCAAGAGAAATAAAACTGAGTAGCGAACAAAAGAATAATTTTTTACTTCTTGGCAGGTCATTTATTAAAACACTGGCAGCACAATTGCAATTGTTTCAGTCAGCAATTTATGAGGATGCCGTTAAAGAAAACAGGAAAACGATCTAGCTCAGCAAATGCCGGCCGATAAAATGTTTGCTTAATATGCACTGGTATAAAACACCATAAAGCCTGGGCGAAGCCGTGGTTACTCCGTACAGAAGCTGTACTGAAGCCGGTAGAAGCCGGCAAATACCCCCTCTACAGGCAAGTCTTCTGCCATAGGCAGGAGAATAGTATATTTGATTATGGCATTGTTTAAACAAATTCTTACTCCCCCCTACTGGCGCCAGTGTTCAACCGAAGGTTGGTCACTGGTGTCTATTAGTCCTGGCGGTTTTCAACCGCAGCATGGTGCAGCAAAAAAAACAAACAGCAACTAATTGGCCCTGGCTGTTCTGTTGTTTACACTTACTGAAACACTTTCTTCAAATACGCCGTATTAGCCCCATAATTATATTTTGTATCAGAAGCTTTTTTAGCATCCCTGCTGCGTTCAATAACCAGCCATCCCATATAGCCCATTTCATACAAACATTTTTTACTTTGCGCATTTCGACTAACGACTATTAACCGGAACGGATAAGAAATTACTATTTGGCCAATATAAAATGCAACCAAAACAACAGGTAGCTCATCTTCACCTCATAAACAAAATGAAAAGCACAGAATTCAATTACCTGTTCAGCAAAATTTATTGCAAAAATGCAATTTGAAAAATATGAAATAAGAACTTCTTCATCATTCTTACGATTTGAATTTTACAGTATCGGTCCAAAAGGGAAAATAAAAAAACAGGTGATTTTCAAAGCATTTAAAGAAAATCCAGAGGTATTTAATTTAGCCTTTGGCGATGTAGGCAAAAATGGTGAGGTTAACGATTTGATAATTACAGGAAATAAAGACAGTAAAAAAGTATTAGCAACAGTAGTGGCAACAGTTTTTAAATTCTTTGAAAAATATCCTAATGCATATATTTTTGCAACTGGCAGTACCAAAAGCAGGACAAGATTATACAGAATTGGAATTACCAATAACCTACAGGAAATGAATAAATCTTTTGAGCTTTATGGGTATATAAATCAAAATTGGGAAAAATTTGAAAAGAATAAAGACTATGAGGCTTTCTTAGCAAAATTAATTTCTGAAAAAAATAGTAATTTTGAAAAAATATGAAACAGGCAAAAAAAACACCCGCAATATCCAAACTTGCAAAACAAGTAAATAAAATTAAGATCAATCGCAAATTAGATAAAACCAGTGCGATGGAAGAGGCTCTTTTTTTTAAAAAGAAAATGGAAAAAGGAGAAAAAATTCTTGCCATAGCCGGATTACCAAAATAGCGTTACTGAAACACTTTCTTTAAATACGCCGTATTTGCTCCATAATTATATTTTGTATCAGAAGCCTTTTTAGCATCCCTGCTGCGTTCAATAACCAGCCATCCCGTATAGCCCATTTCATCCAAACACTTTTTTACTTTGTGCATATCTATCTGCGGATCGTTCTGCAACCATACACTGTCTTTGTTAGTGGCATGAATCATACAGATACGATCCTTGCCTAAAATCTTTAATTCACTTATCAGGTCCCTGCCTTCTTTTAAAGGGTTGGAAAAATTGAAATAAATTTTTATTGCAGGAGAATTGATGTCTTTTAATAGCTGCACTTCTTCTTTTGCAGATAAAGCGGTTTCGATACCGATTACTACGCCTGCATCCTGCGCCATTTTACCGGCTACTTTTAATCTTGCTACAACGGAATCTCTTACGGCAGGTGTTTTCTTCAGGTCGCATTGCACACCCAGCGGAAGAAAAGCAGTTTTTACGTTCATCAGCTTCATGGTGGTAATGCAGTCTTCAATGCTGCGTTTGTATTCATCTCTTCCGCAAAAGGATTGTGCATAATAACCCGTCATGGCTAAAGAAAAAATTTCTACATTATTTTCTTTAGCGGTTTTTATAAATTGATTGCGTACCGAATCAATAAGCAACTGATTATCGAATGTTGGTCTTGTGCCTAAGCCGCCCATATCCACTTCTACACCATCCGCTTTTAATTGTGCGGTTAAAGTAATGGCGCCCAGCTTTTGTCTTTTTAATAACATCAGGTCTATCAACCCGATTTTATAGCGTTGATTGTTTTTGGCTTTTTGTATTTCTTCACTAAATACCTTTTCTAAATTTTCAAACCCGTGTATGGCATGGGCCGGTAGTTTTTCTCCTTTGTCGCCAAACACATACATGGCCTGCTCCGGTTCAATAGTAATTTTAGATTCATCAATTTTGCCCGAATCATTTTGTATGGCTTTGATATTTAAGTTTAAGTATTTTGCCATGAAATTATACAAGGGTACACGTTTGGTAATACTAAAATCATGTTTATCATTGGGCAGGTGCTCATTCTGCACATCGTCTTTTTTGCCATACCAGCTGTACATTTTTTGCAGGTAAGGAAAATCATGTTCGGGCATTTTATCTGTCCAGTCGCCGCCATCACTGATCAATAGCTGTGGCCTGGGAGCCGCCATGGCAGCTATTTCCACGTTATCTGTCCTGCCACCGCAGCTGTGTATATCCATGCCACTTTCGCAGGGGCAACCACCGTAGAAATAAGAACTGATGGCCACCACAGGTGCAGAAACTTTTATTCGATTATCGAGTGCTGTCATTAAAACGGTATGGCTTCCGGCACCACTGCCACCAGTCATGGCTACACGATTAGTGTCGGCATCTTTTTGTGCCAGCAAATAATCAAGGATGCGGATGCTGCCCAAGGCCTGTATCGTCATGGATAAACTGCGGCGATGATCTTCTATCTTAAATTGTAATAAAGATTCGCCCCAGGCAAAAAGATCATAACTGAATGCCATGGCGCCCATTTTTGCAAAAGCAGCGCAACGGTACTGGCAATCGGCACGGTAGCGTTGTTTTTCCCAATGGCCATCAGGGTTTAATATCACCGGAATTTTGCCTTTGTATTTTGCAGGTTTGTATAAAGAACCATTGATCCATAAACCAGGTAAAATTTCTATGGCGATATTTTCTACGGTGTAGCCGTCATAATTTCTTTTTGGTGTAATGATGGGTTTACTATTGGGTAATGCAGGAAGATGCGTTAACTGCAAAGCTTCTTTCATGCAGGGGATCAATTCAGCTTTGCGCTTTTCCCATTCTGCTACTGTGTTGTATTGCGCTGCAATACGGTCTAACTCGGCCCAGCCTTCTGTGGGTACCCAGCGGTAATATTCATACACACTGAGTTTGTATTTTTTATCGCCTTCTTTTTTTACTTTTAATTCCAGTGGTGTTAAGATGCTTTCTAAAGTTACTTCCAGATCGGGACGGTATTTCCAATCGGCATAGGTAACTTTTTTATTGGCTACCATACTGTCGGCAAATTTTATGGTAACACCGTATTTTTTTTGTACGTCGTTGAGAACATCTTTGAGGGGTTTGGTATATTGGTTATCGGTATTGGGTTGCGCTTTGAGAGAGTTGTGACACAGAGATACGCAGAGGATAACACTGAGATACACAAAGATTTTTTTCAGGCCTCCGTGTAACTCTGTGTTTCTTTGAGAATCTCTGTGGAATAAAAAACTCTGCCACTGAGATACGCAGAGGAAGGCACAGAGATACACAAAGATTTTTTTTACTCCTCTGTGAAACTCTGTGCTTCTTTGTGCAACTCCGTGGAATATTTCCTTCTTCATAATTTCTATTTATTTCTGTTTGCTTTCCAGCTACTGTATAATAAATTATCGGGCAATACAGGTTTAGGAAAAAATAAGCTGGCGATATAGCCCACTACAATCACCACCAAATGACTGTACACACCCAGCATTAATTTATGGTGTGTAAAATTAAAATTACCTAAATCCAGCAGTAGTCTGGGATTTTTTAATCCGATAGGTGTGCTGGTTAAAAAAGCCCAGGTGGTAAATAAAATGCAGGCAACAATGGCAATGTTCATGCCTTGCCGGTTTGCCCTGGCACTAAATACGCCTAATAAAAATATACCTACAATGCCGCCGGAAAAAATAGCATACACGGTAAAAATTAAATCTATTATTCCGCCACTACTGAACTTTAAATAAAAATAGCCCATGCCTATTGCGAAGAAGCAGGATAACAATACCATCATTTTACTGGCGTATAAATTTTCCTTATCTGTTTTTCCGGGACGGAATTTTTTATAATAATCTTCCATACCCACGGCAGCATTGGAATTGATATCGGCACTTAAACTGCAGATAGCCGCACTGATTAAAGCAGCCACAATAAAACCAATGACACCTGTTGGCAAATTGGTCATCATAAAATAAGGGAACACTGTTTTGGCGGTAACATCGGCGGGCAGCGCATTTTGCTTATAGTACACAAACAAGGCAGTGCCGATAAACATAAAGATCGTCCAGATGGGAACAGTTAAAAAAATACCCATTAAAGATGCTTTGATGGCCGACTTATCTGACTTGGCAGTAAGATAACGTTGCACTACTGTTTGATCGGTGGCATATTTTTGAATGGCATAAAATGCTCCATTGATCACCAGTACCCAAAAAGTTAATCTATCAAATTTAAGATCGTAGGGACCAAAACCGGTGCGGTTATTTTCTGTAGCAACTTTTATTGCTTCGGGCACACCGCCTTTGATGGAGAATAATAATATACCTAAACAAATAAATCCACTGGCAAATAACATAAATCCCTGGAATACGTCCAGCCATATTACGGCCTGCATACCACCTTTTAAATTTAACACGATCAATACCAGGCCCACGCATAATAAAATAATCACCGGGTCAATATTGGTTAATTTATAAATAGCCAATGCCACCAACGTTAATACAGAACCCATGCCTGCAAACTGCCTGATGATAAATGAGGAGGAGGAATAATAGCGGGCAAATTTTCCAAAACGTTTTTCAAAATATTCGTAGGTGCTTAAGCCGATCACTTTACGAAACAGTGGCACAATAAACCATATCGTTCCCAACAATACTATGGGTACCATGTAGCCTTGCAACAAATAGATCCAGTTGGATTGAAAACCTTGTTCGGGATAGCCTAAAAAAGTATTGCTGCTTATTAACGTGGATAATAATGATAAGCCCAATGCCCAGGAAGGAAAATTTCCTTTGGAGAGAAAATAATTTTCGGTAGTGGTTTGTTTATTGGCAAAACGAAAACCCAGGTATAGGGTAATGCCAAGCACAAAGATGATGATAGCGTAATCTATAAAATGAAGATGGTTCATGCAATCGTTGTTTTGAACCACTAAGGCACCAGGGCGCAAAGCAGCACTAAGTTTATTGGTATAATTTCACTATTTCACCAGGTAGTTTATAGCTACCGGGTTTCACTGTGATGAATACATCACCCGCTTTCATTCGCACTACGCCCCTGCTTAATTCATTTACCGGTGTAAGCTTTTTAATGTTCAGTTCTTCCAGCACAGCTGCGGCTGTTGAACCGCCTTCAATAAAAATTTCTTTTACATTTTCTCTTACCACAATTTCCCTCACCGCTTTTGCCATGGCTGTTCTTAATGCCAAAGCAGATTGATTTGATTCATCAATGGCGATTACTGCCTTGCCTTTTTCTTTAATAACGCTGCAAGTATGTTGTAACCAATGTTCGTCAATTGTTTCGGGCAGGTATGCACAGCAACCTGTTTTTTTTATGAACGCTTTTCTTTCTTCAAAAGCGGTACCGCATACATACAAGTGTGGTGATTGCAATTGACATTTTTGTTGCGGCTGTGCCTGGTAATTTTTTTCCAGCAAGGCGGTATAAAAATCTCCTGCTCCAATCAACATCCATGAATCGTCGGTTGCGGCAGCCCATGCTTTTATGTCTTCTGTACTTTCAGCCTCACCTATTACTATTCCTTCAACAGGCAACCAGTCATCATGTTGTAATACCTGCACTGTTTCATCATTAACCATTGCCGTAACTTTCGCACTGCCTATTGGAAATTCCGGGTCATTGATAAAATCAGTTGCTGTTATTTTTTTTCCGCTGATAAAATATTCGCCTTTGCTGATGGTTCTTTGTAAGGATGGATTAGCAGGACAAATGAAGGCCTTATTTTTTTCACTCAGTTCCATCTGCACTTTTGCTTCATCAATCACATAGCCACGCAAAACAGAATCAATTTTTTTATACCATAATGAAGGCTCGTATTTTAACAGTGCTTCCACAGCATCAGCAGTACAATAAATGGCTGCTGCTTTTTGCATGGAGCGGCTATCAGTACATACAATCACCACATCAGCATCAGCATTAGTATCAATTTCATTATCCAGGCACACGGTTACCGATAACCCATACCGCAAACTTATGCCCGCCAATTCAGCGGCACCGGTAAAATCATCTGCAATAACTGCGATCATATTCGTGAGTTGTGAGTGGTGAGTCGTGAGTTAGGAGCAATCGTTATTCACGACTCACTATTCACGACTGACGTTCTATATTTACTTAACTGCACCGCACTTTCAATAGCCAACACCATGGCATCTGCACTGGCAATACCTTTACCTGCAATTTCAAACGCAGTTCCATGATCAACTGATGTGCGGATGATGGGTAAGCCCATTGTAATGTTTACCCCCTTCACACTATCCATCTGATTTTTTTCACTGTTCCATTTAAAGCCGGTCAGCTTGAAAGGAATATGCCCCTGGTCGTGGTACATAGCCACCACGCCGCCGTAATATCCTGTTGCTGCTTTGGCAAACATCGTATCCGCTGGTACCGGGCCTTCCACATCATAACCCAAACGCTTAGCCTCTTCTACTGCCGGTAAAATTTCCTCGTCATCTTCTGTACCAAACAAGCCACTATCACCTGCATGCGGATTTAATCCTGCAATACCGATCTTTAAATTTTTTTCTCCCAGGCTAATCATGCCATTGTATAATAATTCTGTCACCTGTAAAATACGGTCTTTCTTTACCAAGTCGCAGGCTTGCCTTAATGATACATGCGTAGATACATGGATCACTTTCATTTTATCTTCCACCAATAACATGGCGTATTTTTTAGTGTTGGTGAAATGAGCATAAATTTCTGTATGCCCTGCAAAATGATGGCCGGCTAAGTTGATAGATTTTTTATTGATGGGCCCGGTTACGGTGGCATCCACTTCTTTTGCCAATGCCAGTTCAATTACTTTTTTTACAGATTGAAAAGCCGCTTCGCCACACATGGCAGCAATTTCTCCGAAGACCAATTGATCAATGTCAACATTTTCCAGGTCAAAAACATCAATCACACCAAATTCAAATTTTGCATCAGCAACTGTATGGATAGTATTGATGGCAGCATTTAATTTTAATTTGCTGATGATATTATTAAACACTGCGGCATCACCCACAATTAATGGCCTGCAGATATCGTAGATCTTTTTATCGAGCAATGCTTTAACGGCAATCTCAGGGCCGATACTGGCCGGGTCGCCCATGGTAATACCGATGATTGGTAATGAAGCCATCTTAATTAGTAATATCTTTTAATGATTGAATTAATTTATTTTCTTCTGCTGAATTCATTGGTTGCAATGGCGGCATTACTACTGCTTCGCACAAACCTTTTTCTTTCATCAACAGTTTTAATGCCCATAAACTTTCGCCCAATGTTTTATCTGCCTGGTATACATTGCCATATTTATCGCTCAGTTGCTGCATGGCATATACTTCTTTAAAATTATTTTCAGTAAATGCATTCCACATGGCAGAATAAATTTCTGGTGCCAGGTTTCCTGTGCTTGGAATTAATCCATTACTGCCACCAATTAATGCTAATGCAGATTTTGCAGCCCATCCTAAAAAATGGCCGAAGTCTCTCCTGTCTTTCCACAACTCTAATGATTTCATCAATCTTTCCTCGCTGCGTTCAGAATCTTTTACCGCCACAATATTGGGGTGCATACTTAACTCATCGATCACTTCCAGCGGAATACTCATGTGCGTTGTTGCCGGAATATTGTAAATGATCAATGGCAATGGAATGGCATCAGCAAGGTCTTCAAAATATTTTTGCATCTGCCCGTTATTCAGTGCATAGTAAGAGGGTAATGTTGCTGCCACCGCATCAACTGCATTATTGGCACATAATTTTGTAAACTCCACCGATTCTTCCAATACATTGGAAGAAATGCCTGCATATAAAACTGTACCTGCTTTTTTATTTTTTGCAGCCGCTTTTAAATAATCTGTTTTTATTTGGTTAGATAAAGATGCTGATTCACCAGTGGTCCCTAATATGAAGGGAGAAATATTGTGCTCGTAGAAATTTGCAAATATCTTTTCTACTCCTGCTATATCAATTGTATAATCTTTTGTAAGCGGCGTTATGGCCGGTACAATAATGCCCTTGTATTTTTTATCTGTGTACATTAATATGCTGCTTTATAAATTGCGATAGCGTCTTGTTCTGTAATTTCTCTTGGATTATTTTTTAATAAACGTTGAATCTTCATCGCATCGACAGCCATTTGTGGAATGGCTGATTCCGGTACATTTACTTCCCTTAATGTTGCAGGAATACCACATGCTTTTATAAGTTCTCTTATTTTTTGTACGCCTGCATAAGCTGTTGCAGTATCACTGCCCTGCTTTTCGCATCCCAATGCCATTGCAACATCTGCATAACGATTTGTTGCAGCCGGAATATTGAATTGCATTACATAAGGCAACAACAATGCATTTGATAAGCCGTGTGCTAAATGAAACATACTTCCTAATGGATAACTCAACGCATGCACTCCTGCTGTGTTCACCGGGCCTAAACAAAATCCGCCCAGCAAACTTCCCATCGCTACTTTTTCTCTTGCTTCAATATTGCTGCCGTCTTTTACAGCGGTTTCAATATGCGCTGCAATCAATCGCATGCCTTCATAGGCATACATATCAATAAAAGGTTGTGCAAATTTATTGGTATAAGCTTCCAGGCAATGGGTTAAAGCATCTAAACCTGTTGCTGCTGTTATGGCTGGCGGAACGCTGATGGTTAACATCGGATCTACATAAACGATATCCGGTATTAAAAAAGGACTGATGATGCCTTTCTTCTGATTATCGTCGTCTACTAAAATGGCATTGGGAGAGACTTCACTACCGGTTCCTGAAGTGGCCGGCACACAGATCAGTTTCTTTTTTCTGCCTTTTAATAAACCGATGCCCACATAATCTTTTAACTGTTGTTCATTCTCTAATTGTGCAGCAACTAATTTTGCAATATCCAACACACTTCCGCCACCGATCCCAATCACTATATCAGGATTGAAAGGTGTTACCGTTTGCATCAGCTTTTCAAAATCTGCAAAAGATGGTTCTGCAACAATTGAAATGTCGATCAACATTTCAACATTATTATTTTTTAATACTGTAGTAAAATTGGCTATCGCATTTTGTAATGGAGTAATGGTGGCAATAAAAACTCTTGCAGGTTTTAATTGCAGTACTTCATCAGTTAACTGTTCTAATGATCCGCTGCCAAAAATTAATTTGCCGGGGAAAATAATTTGCAATCGTTGAGTCATTCTGTTGTTCTATGTCTTAAAAAATGTTGGGCTAAAGCCCATCGTTTGTTTATTATCCCCGGGCTGAAGCCCGGGGCAAGTCACCATTCACATCAAATTGCTGCATCCAACGGATATTTCGGCAACATCAATTGCTCCACATCTACTGGCTTAATATCTAATCTTTCGCACCACATTGTAAAGCTACCATGTATTTCATCTAATGTTTTCTTTTGATCAGGTGTTAATTCCAATGCAGTAGCTCTGCTGATGGTACGCACCGGCAAACCTCTCTTACGCAAAAAATATTTTGCACTCATGGGATATGCCACATGTATCAACGGATCCACACGGCTGATCTCTGCCTGCAACCATTTTACTTCTTCCAGCTTTGCAGGGTCGTTGGCATTGTTCACCATCCAGACTAAAATTTCCGGGTAAAAATTTCCGCTGATAGACGACATTCCCTTTGCACCCATTTGTAAACTGTACATGGCATTGGGAGAATGTGCATCAAAAAATTCCAGGTTAGATTTGGTTGCTTTTACGATATCAATTTTTGCTTTTACTTTTTCTAAATCAATGGAAGTGTCTTTATGATACACCAAACGATTCGCCGATAACAAAGTCTTAAAAACATCAGGGCCAATTATTCTTTTGTACGGCGCCGGGCACTCATACATACCCAACGGAATATTGCCGGTGAGCTTGAACATGCGATCGAAATTTTTCAACAACACGTCATCACTATCTTCCACGTTGGCATAATGGCCTGTAATTAAAATCACGGCATCAATACCAGTATCATAGATCTTTTTTGTAAACTCTGCTTTATCATTCACCGTTAATCCGAATGAACCTGTAGCCACCACCGGCACACGGCCATTTACATACCGCACAATATGTTGTGTTAATTCCAATCTTTCATCTTCAGTAATGCTGTACATTTCGCTGCTGAGGCAATTGGCAAAAAAACCTTTTACACCTGCGGCTAAATAAAAATCAATGAGGTTACTTACTACATCCAGGTCAACTTTTGCTTTTAAGTTGAACGGTGTTATCATTACCGGAACAAATTTTGTATCATTCATATAGTGTCTTTTTGTACATCGGAATTTTGTTCCGATCTGTTTTTAAAAGCCGAAATGGAATTTCAGCGTACTATGCATTTGCTTTTAAGTTGAACGGTGTTATCATTACCGGAACAAATTTTGTGTCATTCATATAGTGTCTTTTTTGTACATCGGAATTTTATTCCGATTTGTTTTTAAAAGCCGAAATGGAATTTCAGCGTACTAAGCCGAAATGAAATTTCAGCGTACTATGCCGAAATGAAACTTCAGCGTACTATACCAAAATGGAATTTCAACGTGCTATAAAATTGAATATTTTGTGCGTATTAAAAATGTATTATACTACTATTATCCTGTACAATTTTACTGTTTTGGGGCCTGGTTCTTCCTGCTGAATTGCGTCAGCAATATTCCTGCTAAAAATATCGTCAGCGTTCCCACCACAATGATCATATTGCTGTGCAAACTATTTCGCACAAAACTGTATTGGTCACTTATATTTTCACTGAATGTCATCCATACAATCACCAGTACGCCAATAATGGTGGCAGTAATTGCGGCCGCATTTTTCGTCTGCCGGCTGATCAACCCCAATAAAAATAAACCGAGCATGCCGCCGGCAAAAATACCGGAGAGTTTCCACCAGGTATCCAGTAAACTTTTGGCACCGATCATTGCCAGGCCGGCACTTAACCCGATCAAACCAAAAATAACTGTGGCAATATGTAAAGAAAATAATTGTTGTTTATCATTAATGCCCGGCTTAAAATATCTTTTATAAATATCCATCGTAAACACCGTGGCACTTGCATTCATGTTGCTGCTGATAGTGCTCATGGCGGCAGATAAAATGGCTGCAACAATCAACCCTAATAATCCTGTCGGCACTTTCGTTACCATAAAATAAGGCAATACTTTATCGGCATAATCCGCAGGTTTAAATGTGGCTGCTAAATTTTGTATTTGTGCAGGCGTTGCAAGTGCCCCTAATTTTTCTGCTGCCAATTTTATTTTTACAGGATCGATCAGGTCGGGTTGCAATTGATAAAAAGAATACAACGATGTACCGATGATCACAAACAACAAGGATACCGGCACATACATCCACACACAAAGCCACACTGATTTAGCAGCTTGCTTTTCTGATGCTGCCGTATGGTAGCGCTGTATATAATTCTGGTCCATACCAAAATTATTGAGGTTGATAAAAAAACCATACAACAACACTACCCAGAATGTAGGTTGTGTAAAATTAAATGTTGTACTTCCTAAACTTAATTTATTATCTGCTTTGGCAATCTCAATCACTTTGGTAAATCCACCGGGAATTTGTTTGATCACTAAATACAAAATGAGTAAGGCACCTAAAGTTTTTATAATACCTTGTATCACTTCTGTCCAGATCACCGCCGCCATTCCGCCGAGTACAGTGTAAATGATAATGCACAATCCCATTACGATCATAATGCTCTGCATAGAAAAACCTGTGAGTGCCTGCAAGCTTAATGCCATGCCGAAAAATATCGTTCCCATTCTTGCAAATTGTGTCAGCAAAAAACAAATCACTGCATAGGTTCTTGCCCATGGGCCGAAACGTTTTTCTAAATTGGTATACGCCGATATCTCTCCCGTTTTTCTATAGAAGGGTACAAAATATTTTGTGGCCACCCATGCCGCTAATGGCATAGAAATACTGAATACAAAAACATTCCAGTTGCTACCAAATGCTTTACCAGGATTGCCTAAAAATGTATTGCTGCTTAAGAACGTTGCGTAAATAGAAAGTCCGATTGCCCAACCAGGAATTTTTCCGGATGCTTTGGTGAATTGCTCCGTATTTTTATTCTTCCTGGAAAAATAAAAACCGATAGCTACCATTGCCAACAGGTAGACAACAATGATAGCGATATCAATTATGGGCAAGTTGTTCATCGTTAATTTTTGTAAACCACAAAAGCATTAAGATCACAAAGTGCCACTAAGAAAAGTTTTTGTGCAGCTTCGTCACTTTGCGTCTTTGTGGTTCAGATTAGTCCACCGAAGGCTTAGTTACCACCGGCGTAAAACCCGGCCACTTTTCATTTTTGATCAGTTTCAATTTTAATTTGGAAGGATCAATTTTTACATACTTTATTTTCTGCCTGCGCCAGGTGTACACAATATGCACCATACCATCTTTACTTTGTATCACTGACGGGTACGAATACTGGCTGATGGGTGAATCTTCCAGCATCACTGCGGCATACCATTTTTTTCCATCTTTGCTAACAGCTACATTCAATGGGGTCCTGGCACCTTTTCCCCTGGGCAAACTATCATCCGGTTTTACATGATTGTATACTAATAATTGCCGGCCATCTTGTAATGTTACTGCATCTGTTCCTGAATTGTTATTGGGTAATGCTGATGCAGTCATGGCGCTCCACGTTTTTCCTCCATCGTTGCTCCAGCTTTCATTGATGGCTCTGTTCATGCTTCTGCACAATACCTGGTAACGGCCATCTTTATATTTTAAAATGCTCGGCTGAATGGCGGAAACAATTTTACCGTCATTGATGTCCTCGGACTTTGTCCATGTTTTACCATAATCATTGGTATATTCAAAATGTACTTTCCATCCATTTTTTTCTGTGCTTGAAGGGCAAACCAATGTGTTACCAATTAATACCGGCTTGTTTTTTATTGGCCCTAAAAAACCATCGGGTAACGCTTCTCTTTTCTGCCAGGTTTTGCCATTATCATTACTTCGCATCATCCAGCCTGTCCAGCCAGCTACATTAGGCCCGATCTTATAAAACAATAACAGCTCACCATTATTGGCATAATACAACACAGGATTATAGCAGGCATACCTCAAAGTATCATTAATAATTCCTTCAGCAACTTTTTCAGGAGCGGTCCATTTATCATTCACAAGTTTGCTTGTCCAGATGCACACGTCTTTATTACCTTCTTTAGTACCACCAAACCATGCAGCAATTAAACCATCCGGCGTTTCGGCAATAGTACTGGCATGGCTTTGAGGAAATGATGCGGTATCAAAAATAAATTCATCTACCAGTATACCTTTCTTCCATTTATTTTGTGCAGCCACATGAACGGCACAAAAAAGAAAAAGAAATCCATATAAAATTTTCATTTTCATAAATACATTTTATTGTTGCTTTTTAGCGGCTTCCTTCTCTGCTTTTACTTTATCTACATAAGTTTTAAATAACTGGCGCCAGTTTCGGCCGTTATTATTTAAATACTGTTCACATTTAGTTTTATAAATTTCAAAGATGGCAGAAATCTCTTTCATACTTTTATAATCTATCGCCTGCTCTCTTGCCTGCTTTAAATTCTTCAGTATCTCTGTTTCTTCTTTTACGGTAAGGTCGGGAACAATTGCTCTGTAACCTTGTAAAGTAAACTCTACTTTACCAATGGTGTATTTGTCCAAAATGGTTTCTATTTGTACAGAATCCAATTCTGTTTTCAATACGGCCATTAAATTTTCATGAACAGATTTTGGTTTGGTGGAACAGATAATGATCTGCCTGTCCATTTCTGATAATTTATTGCCGTTAGCAGGGTTAATGCCTTCGGGCACTAAAGTAAAAGGATTGTTATTGTGCCAGTCTTTTACTGCAGTCAGGTGTGTAAGAATGGCATCCTGTACTTTTTTTGCTTTTGTATTATCGTTTAGTTGCAATGCAGCAGTCCAGCTTGCCGCTTTATTTTCCAATGCTGTATCCACCTGTGCTTTAGCAGGGTTTGCAACAAGAATAATCAGTGCCAATATGATAACTCCTCTTATTGTATTCGTCCTCATTTCATTTGTGATTTAAATTGATAATCGCCACTAGCCACCTGTAAAACAACTTTACCATTGTCGAATTTTACATTCGTTACCCCTTCTGCATTAGCTAAATTATTTCCTGACTCCAATACATCATTCAACGACTTTGCAGGAATAAATACTGTTGCAGATGTGTTGGCCGGGATTGAAATATTCCATTCAAATGTTGCCGTATTTTTTTTCCAGTTGCTTTTTATTAACCCGTATGAACTTTTGTAAGAAGCATTTACAAATTGCAGTTCATCCGGCAAAGATGGTTTCATAATTATTTTTTTGAAACCTACATCCGTTTTATCTGTTCTTATTCCTGCCAGGTTTTCATAATACCATATTAATAAATCTCCCAACATCATCACATGGTTCTGGCTGTTCATATTAGGGTCGGCCGTATTGCCATTCCATAATTCCCAAATGGTGGTAGCGCCATTGGCGATCATGTAACCGTAACTTGGGTAAGTAGTATTGGATGCTAATTTGAAAGCAAGGTTGATATTACCATAATCCGTTAAGCCACGCATTAAATATTGCGTGCCAATTAAACCGGTACTGATGTGATCATTACTTTCCACATGAATTTTCTGGTAAATATTTTCAAATACTTTTTCTTTTACTGAATCAGGACAAATACCAAAATACAATGGCAATAAATTTGCAGTGATAGTATTGTTGGAGTAAGCATGTTGCTGCGGATCATAAAATGTTTTTTGAAAAGCGATCCTGATATTATCTGCCCATGTTGCATACTCTTTTACATCTGCATCATTGCCTGTGAGCTTTGCAAAGCGTTGCATGTAAGAAAGCAATTTGTAGTAATAGGCTGTTGCAATTAGTTTACCATCAGTTAATCTTGAAGAATCCTTTGCATGAATCAATTGTAAACTTTCCGGCGGCACACACCAATCTCCATACTTATCTTTTGTCATGATATCATTTACCAGGTATTTCCCTTTCATATAGCTTATCCATTTTTTCATGGCTGCATAATTCTTTTGGATTGGTTTGATATCTCCATATTGGTTGTATAAATTATTACTGATAGTGATGAAAGCCGCAGGCCACGTAACATCGTCGGAATAATAATTCCAGAATGCAGGAGCCACATCGGGTATCGCACCTTCAGCCGTCTGCGATTGCTCTATATCATCCATCCATTTGGCATAGAGCTTTGCATTATCAAATAAAAAACTTTCGCCTTGCTCACCAATTACTCTATCACCTAACCATGGCTGTCGTTCGTTGCGTTGCGGACAATCAATTGGCATGCCTTTATAATTAGATGCAATGCCCCACCAGGCATTTTTATAAATGGCATTGATAGTTGTATTGGATGTTTCAAATGAACCTGTTGTTTCCAATGCATCGTAGACAAGTTTGCCTTCAAAATTATTTAGCCTGGGCGTTCCCGGGAAACCGGTAACTTCTACATAACGAAAGCCATGATACACAAATGTGGGATGCCAGCTTTCTGCATCAGTTCCTTTTAAAGTGTACA
Source organism: Ferruginibacter sp. SUN106 (assembly GCF_050611765.1). Lineage (NCBI taxonomy): Bacteria > Pseudomonadati > Bacteroidota > Chitinophagia > Chitinophagales > Chitinophagaceae > Ferruginibacter > Ferruginibacter sp. SUN106. The sequence continues at coordinate 1,088,065 of NZ_JBODJC010000001.1, read as the reverse complement.
CGTCAGTAACTTTTGCATCTCTTAAATTAGCAATAAATAATTCTCCGTTTGTCTGTAAGCTTTCAGCAAATTTCAATGTGATCTTATCTCCTCTTTTCCCTTTTATATGCTGCAGTTGTAACCAGCCTGCAAAATTTTGTCCCATATCAATAATGTATTTTTCATTGCTGATTTTTTTTATTTCAACCGGGTTTATTGTTTGCATCACTTTAATTGGCTCGGCAAATTGTGCAGTGATTTTTCCCGGCGGCGCTTTCACCAATTCCGGTTTCATCCATTTATTGTCATTGAATCCTGCATTCGTCCAGTTTTTGAATTCTTTAGTGGCATCATATTCTTCACCATCATATTCATTATTGGTTCTTATGGGGCCATCCACATTTAATTTCCAGCTTTGGTCACTTACAATTATTTTTTTAGTACCATCTGTGTATTCAATTTCTAATTGCACTAATAATTTGGGGTAACCGAAATTATTTATCTTATAAGTTTTATAATTCTGCCGCATGGTGAAAAAGCGGCCATTACCTAACACAGCAGCTATCGCATTCTTTCCCTTTATAATTTCTGCAGTAACATCATGTGTATTGTAAAAAAAAGATTTCCGGTAGTCTGTGGGATTAGGTGCTAACACCTGGTCGCCGATCTTTTTGCCATTGATATATAATTCATACATGCCTAAACCGGCTATATAAACAGTGGCCCTTTTTACAGGCGACATATTTTGAAATTCTTTTCTTAAATATCGGGCTGATAACCTGGACCATGTTGTGATGCTATCCCATGCAGATGCTTTATCGTAACCGATCCATTTTGCCTTCCAATCGGATCCTTTTAATAAGCCCGTGGAGAAAAAGGCTGTTTCTTTTGCAAGTGCTTCGCCTTTATTAGTAATTACTTTTACTTTCCAGAAATATTTTGTTGCAGCTTGCAATGGTTTGCCTGCATAGCTGATCAGTAACGATCTGCTATCATTTACTATGCCCGAATTCCATACATCACCATCATTGGTTTTTAATTTTTGTTCGCTGCTGCTAACGATAATCTGAAAAGATGATTGTTCAATATTTCTTTGGTTGCTTTCCAATTGCCAGCTAAATCTTGGTTGTTGTGCATCAATACCCAAAGGGTTAGCCAACATTTCGCAGCGAAGATTTTTAACCACAACCTGTGCATTCAATAGATGAACAACAACAAAGACAAACATTACTGTATAGCTAATCCGTTTTATCATTTTTATCCTAATAGTTTTTTAAGCGCCCTGGCATCAGGCAATATACCTTTATATTTTGCTGGCAATTCTTTACTGGTTTTATATGTTGCAACACCCATGGCTTTATTAAAATCTCTAAAAGAAAATTCTACCACTTTATCTGTTTTACTTTTACAAAGTATAATCCCCACTGAAGGATTTTCATGAGGCTGCTTCACCATTTCATCTAGTGCCGACAAATAAAAATTCATTTTACCTAAATACTCAGGCTTAAATTTCCCTTTCTTTAATTCAAATGCCACAAGGCTTTGCAGCTTACGATTAAAAAATAATAAATCAACAAAACATTCCTCATCTTCTACAACCAACCGATATTGATTCCCAATGAACGCAAAGTCAGTTCCTATAGATAAAATAAATTTCCTGATATTACGGACTATTTGATTTTCAAACTCTTTTTCATCGGCGAACTCCGGATCTTCAATATTTATAAAATCAAGAAGATATTCATCTTTAAAAGCCTGTAATGCTTTTTCTCTTTGAGCTTCATTAGTTATGGCTTTATTAAAATTGTTAGGTAGTTTAGCTTTCTTTTTAAAAAGATTTGATTTTATCTGGTGTTGCAAAGTTGTAACACTCCAATAATTTATTGCAGATTGCTGAATGTAAAATATCCGCTCTTTTAATTCTTTTACCTTAGCCAAAATTTCGCTGTGATGAGTAAAGCTTAATGAACTAAAGCTATTCATCAATTCGTCCGTCAGCAACGGACGAATTGATGCTTTTTTTTCAGCCGTTTTTTTAAAGCCTTTTAATTCGTCCGTCAGCAACGGACGAATTTCATATTCTGCATTCCAGGCTTCATAAAAAATTCTCATCCTCTTTAAATTTGTTGAACCAAATCCTCTTAACCCCGGTAATTCTTTTTGTAAATCTTCTGATAACTTTTCTAAAACTCCCGTACCCCATTCTCCTTCCCGTGATTTATCACTTATCAATCTTCCTACCGAAAAATAAAGCACCAACAATTCTTTATTTGCCAATGCAGCAGCCCGGTAACGGCTTGCCAGTATAACAGACTTCAATTCTTTAATAATAACCTTGTAATTTTTTAAGATCATATTTGTTGTTTATTATCAAGACCGAAAGAAAAACAAAACCGTTGCGCCATATACTTTTCAAAAAATTATTAATTAAAATTAAAATATAATACCATCTTCAATGCTCTCGCCGGATCTTTTTCATAATCATAAAAAATATTCTTTTCTCCCATTGGGCCGGTGGTTTCATTACGTTGTGTTTTGGTACCAATACTACTGATACCCTGCATAAAAGAAATATCCCCCCAAGGAAATAAAGGTTCGTAATTATGCCATTGATCGGTTTTCCATGCCGGAGTAAACAAACGCAAAAACATATTTTCGTTTTCTGCTACCACGGTAAATTGATTATTCCTGGTAAAGAAATAACCGCCATAAAAATTGGAATAGTAACCTTTAAACTCGGGGTAGTTCCAGGGAGCTTCTCCTGTTTCAGTATTGTTGTACATTTTATTCCAAACGCCAAATTGCCCGCCTTTCATCCGGTTTTTCCAAACACGATAAGGGCCATTGCCCATGTACGTAACAGATTGTATTTCACTTTCAGGAAAAGAAAAATTAACACCTGCGAAACTGGTGAAGTATGCCGCTGGAAAATATTGCACTTCCAGTTTTACCCAACCTGATGGATAGATCGTCCACTTCAATGTATTGTAACTTTCTTTTTTATCAAATGTTGATTCGATGATATAATTATTTCCTTCCCAATGATTTTTTATTCCTTTAAAATTATTCACAGCTTCCTGTACCACCGGGCCGTTATTAAAAGGTAATGCACCTTGTTTATTGGTAACAGAAGTCAACCTCCCGTTCACTTCATTAAAAATCAATTGCACATCTTTTACATCCACATAAATTCCGGTAGTATCTACCTGTAGAATTTTTATTTTTTCTGCATCTTCTTTTACAATCATTCTTGCTCCTGTTTTTGCAGGACTACTGATTGGAAAACTCCACGTAAATAATTCCTTTTGAAATTGATCCTTTACTGTTACATACAATACATCATAATTTTTCCAATCATCTGGCATTATAATTTGTAACACGCCTTTTGCAAGTGGTTGTATATCGGGAGCAAGTGCAGTACCGTTTTTTTCTTTGAAATCTTTAACTTCAAAACGTTTTAACTTCCAGCTAAAACTGCAATTTTTAGTATTGGTAAAATAATACCTGTTCTCAATATTGAATGTGCCATCAAATGCATCTGTAATTTCTCTTCGCTCAAAATAAACCGGGCTCCATATTTCTTTAATTGCAAAGTAGCTGCCTTCCTTTTCATGATGCGGCCCAACAATACCATCTGCAGCCCTGAATTTATCCGTATCTAATGAATCATTCTTGTCATGCCTTACTACTCCCTGGTCGGCAAAATCCCAGAGAAAACCACCGGCACTTAAAGGGTTGTGCCACATTTTTTCCCAATAATCTTCCAGGCCTGCACCATGGCCGCCATCAAATTGTCCGTGTAAAAACTCTGTAGGCATTACGATCTCTCTCCCGTTCTCATAGTTACCAATGCCATAATTATATTCACGATAATGCTGTGTTTCTATGCCATTAAACAATTGCCATGGATGAACAACTGGCCTTTTCTGTACATCAAACTCCGTAAAATATTTATCCAGTTCCAGGTTATGTCCACCTTCATTTCCATTAGCCCACATAATGATGGACGGATGATTCCCATCATGGCCGATCATTTCTTTCAATAATTTTTTCCCTGTCTCCGTATCATAGTTACCATGCCATCCGGCCAATTCATCCATCACAAATAAACCGAGTGAATCACAAGCATCTAAAAAATGTTCGTCTGGTGGATAATGACTGCATCGCACTGCATTCATGTTCATGTCCTTTATCATTACCACATCTTCAATACTATTTTCTTTGCTCAAGGTTCTTCCCGTTTCCGGCCTGAATGGGCTACGGTTAACACCTTTCATTTTTACTTTAATACCATTTACATAAATGCCATCACGTTGTTTTAGTTCAACAGTTCTAAAACCAAATTTTTTCTCTACACTATGAATTATTTTCCCATTCTTATAAATTGTAAAAACTGCTTTATAAAGAACAGGCGATTCAGGAGTCCATAACCTTGCATTTTTTACTCCGCTATAAAAAACAAATTGCTTTTGAATTTTTGAAAAGACCGGCGCTTTCACAAAAAGCAGTTTCTTGCCGTCGGATGACTTAACTTCTAAACTTGCCTCATCAACATGCTCATTTGTCAAAACTTCTGCTATTACAACCCCGTCTGCTCTTGCATTTATTCTAACAGTATCAATATTGATTTCAGGCAATACTTCTAAATACACCGGACGAAAAATCCCGCCAAAAATCCAGAAGTCAGCTTTGCGTTCTGCTTCATTTACTGATTGATTGGAAGAATGTTTTGATACCGTTACTTCCAATAAATTTTTTGCATCGTAATTAAGCAATGATGTGATATCATATTTGAAAGAATAAAATGCGCCCTGGTGAACAGCGCCGGCAGATCTGCCATTTACTTTCACTTCCGCATCTGTCATCACGCCATCAAAAACCAGGTTCACTTTTTTATTTTTCCATGCAGCAGCAACATTAAACTCATATTTATACAACCCTTGTTCTTTTCCTCTCACACTATCTTTTGCAAAACCATAATCATATTTTCCAAAACCCTGTAACTCCCAGCAGGATGGCACAGCGATGGTTGTCCATTTATTCGCATTCATTCCTCCGGTGCAAAAGAATTGCCATTGCTTTGCATCGTTAGGGCCTGTGCCGGATAAATATATTTTTTCTGTAGACTGGCTTATTGCCACAAATGGCAATAACAGGTACAACAAAAAAAATATTTTTTTCCAACGATACTGCATTACTATTTAAATTTTATTGTTAAAGGGTTATCTGTTCTGAAAGGTAAAGCAGGTAATCCGTCTTTATTGTATAAATTGGAATGATTGGCTTCGTTCCAGCCAAACCTTACTGCTACCGGATGTTGTATGCTTTCAGTTGAAACCTCTACTCTGTTATTTTTAATAACTGCTTTTGCAGGAACGAATTTTCCATCTGCAGCGGCTATCGTAAAATTATTTAATGGCTGCCCGTCATTACTGGCCAGGCCGGTTCCGGTATATTTAAAATCGAGTATTATTTTGTTTCCGGCCACTTTCATTTTATCATATACCGGTCCCATGGCAACTATTGCTTTCTTAGCATAATCATTTGCCAAAGCGCAAAGCGCTAAACGTTTTCCGATTACCCATTTAAAATGCGGATGTAAATTATCAAGATCGAAATTCAAATCAGTTGTAGCAATCATTGCTGTATGTGGAATTTTTAAAGCCAATGCCTGTGCTTCCCAAAATTCAGGTTCGCTTTCTTCAGTATAACTTACTTTCCCCTTTTGTTTAGAATAAGCATACGGTGCTATCTGTACATAATAAAATGGCAATGTATTATTGTTCCATATCTTTCTCCATTGATTGATCAATGCTTTCATTTTATAAGCATACTGCAAACGTTCGCCTAAAAAACAATTGCTTTCGCCCTGGTACCATAAAAATCCTTTTAAAGCAAATGGTGCTAATGGTGCGATCATTGTTTGATAAAACTTTCCGGGCTCTCCATCTATTTTATGGGTAGAATCAGGTTGATCCCGAAAGAAAGGCAATGCTTTAAATGCTTCTTCCGGCATCCAGGGTTCTATCCTGCTACCGGGGATGGAAGACGCAATGATGCCTATGGGCACATGCAATTCTTCATACATTTTTTTTGCAAAGAAATATCCTACCGCAGAAAAAGAGCGTAATGCAGAATCTTCTGCAATATCCCAACCAGAGTGTGTGGAATCTGGTTTCATTTTTTTTCTGTCCACTAAAAAAATACGGATGCTTTTATTATGAGCTGTTTCTAATTCATTCACTGGCCAGTCTTTAATGCTATCAGGCATCGTTACCTTACTGTTCTTCCGCATGGTATATTCCATGTTTGACTGGCCGGAACACAACCATACTTCGCCCACTACAATATTTTCTAGAACAATAGTGGATGTGGGTGTTTTAATATATAATTTTCCGGGTACTGCAGAAGGTGGCATTGCATCCAGCATTATTTTCCAGCTACCATTATTATCCGCAATTATTTTTTTCTGTTGCTTACCGAATGTTACAACCACTTCATCCCCGGCTTTGGCATTTCCCCAAATGGGAACCGGTTGCTTACTTTGCAACACCATATCATTGCCAATGATTTTTGGTACTGATAACTGAGCAGATGCTTTGACAGATACCTGCAATAACATTTGCAAAAAAAATATTTTCCCGATCCTGATCATATTTACATTTTACCAATAACCTTTTTTAATGTTGTTGCTGCTGCAATTTTTTTGCCCTCACACCAAACACTCAATCCTTTTCCTTTTTTATATTTCGTTCCGGTTTTATCCCAGATGATCGTAATTATTTTTCCGTGGTACAACACATTATCCAAACAAAACCAATTCCATTTGTTAGCAGGCAACAAAGGATTTACTTCAATCACATCATCAGCTCTAGGCCTTAAACCAATCAACCCTGTAATAATTAAATCATTAAATGTAGAGTGATTGTAATAGCGGCTGCGTTCTTCGCCTTTCAACCATACGCCTGTTTTTTCATCCAGGTATTCACCGATGTACGGTTTACCATTTACATATTGCGACTTTACCAGTGTTTCTAACTGATCAAAATAATTTGTGTTGGTTACATAATGCTGTTTATAATTATTCAGCAAATTGGCCATGGCTGTTAATGTTTGTGAAGTAGCGAAGGGCCATACCGCTCCATCCCATTCGCATTTACAACAACCATGAGTACGGAATAAAGGATGGCTTCTGTCTGCAGTGGTAATGCCATAAGGCGCACAAAATGTTTTGATATCTGTAACATTCTTCCATGCAATATCCTGGCTGCTATCGGGCATGTTAAAATACCATGGAATAAAACCGATTTCTTCTTTTACATTAGCTAAAGTATCTCCCTGTTCTTTTCTCACTTCAAAAAACTGCTGCTCCTTATTCCATAATTTATTTTTAGTGAGGTATTGAATAGAATCTGCTTTGGCTATATATTTTTCTGCCAGTGCAACATCACCTGCTTCCGATGCTATTAAAGCCAGCGCCTTTGCATTGCCGTACATATAACTATTGATACTCGGCCTTGGATTTTTTTCTTTCCTTCCGCCACTGATCGTTTCTTCCATCGCATCTCTTACATCATATTGCCAGAATAATCCATTGGGTAATTTTTTCTCCTGTTCCCATGCCGCATAATCAGCTTCCAGTTCGGGTAACAGGTCAACGATAAATTTTTTATCGCCATTCACCAGATAGCGATTATAAACAGCATCTTCATTCCAGCCACTGTAAAAACGTAATTTCTTCATTGCCTTACCGTCATTACCCCTGAACCAGATGAGTAAATTATCATCCATATACTTTTTATCATGCAGCCACCTGCTTTCATATAGATGATGACCGAGTGCACTGGATATGAGGTTGTATTTGTCGGCATAAGTCCTCGGTACTAAAAACTCTGTGAATACAAACCCTTTTTCAGTTAGTTTGATATGCTTGCGCAAAGTCCACCAGCGATAATAAAATAATTCTTCAAAATTTTTCTGCGGACAATCGAATAATGGAATATTGGCTTTCATCCAATCCCACGCACTGTCATTAGGTATCGCTTGTTTTATGTTCTCATCTTCCATACTGTTGAAACGATCTACATAATGTTTGTAAGCTGCAGATTTTAACAGCAATGGTTTGTATTGATTGGTTTGTGCCGACACATTAAACGCCAAACCTATGATCAATAATATGGTACAATATTTTTTCAATGTTTCAATTTTATAGTTTGCTGCCAGCCATTATATCCTTCATTTACTTTAGCGTTGTTTGCAGAAGGCTGGCAATGTTTTTTTTCTTTATTGAGTTGTTGCAAATCTTCAATACCTGCATACACACCAGCCTGCAGCCCTGCAAGGTACGCTGCGCCCAAGGCAGATACATCAGGATTGCCGATGGTGACCACATTTTTTTGTAACAGGTCTGCCAGAAACTGAATCACAAATTCGTTTGCAGTAATACCGCCATTGGCCATCAGGGTTTGCAATTGTATGCCGGCATCTTTTTCCATTGCTACAATCACGTCTTTAACCTGGTATGGAACAGATTCCAATGCGGCCCTTACCACATGATTTTTTGTAGTACCAAAACTCATCCCGGTTAAAGAAGCTTTACGTTCCATATCCCAATGCGGCGAGCCCAATCCGCTGAAAGCAGGAATTAAATACACGCCGCCATTATCCGCAACGGCATTCGCCATTGCAGCGGTATCCTTACTATCGTTGAATAAATTCAATTCATTTTTCAACCATTCTATTGTTGCCCCGCAACTAACAATCACACCTTCCAATGCATAATCAATTCTTCCGGCTATACTCCAGCACACCGTTGTTACCATCCCGTTTTGAGATTGTACCGGTTGGTTGCCAATGTTCATTAAAATACTACAACCGGTACCCAAGGTGGCTTTGGCTGAACCTTTTTCAAAACAACCTTCGCCAAATGCGGCGGCATGCGAATCACCGACCAAGGCCGTTACAGGAATTGCAGACTGCAATAATCCATTTAATGTTGTTGCACCAAATGCTGCGGAAGATGATTTTATTTGTGGCAGGTTAATTCCAGTTAATCCTAATGCCTGAATCAATTCCTCATCCCATTGCAAAGTATGCAGGTTGAATAATAATGTTCGGGAAGCATTGGTATAATCTGTTGCAAATTCCTTTCCGTTGGTAAGTTTGTATAGTAACCAGGTATCGATGGTGCCAAAAAAAGCATTCCTATTTTGCACCGCTTCCTTTATTGTCTTATTATTTTGTACCAACCAGATCAATTTGGTTGCAGAAAAATAAGGATCAATTATCAACCCTGTTTTTTGATTGATTTTTGCAGAAAGATTTTGTTGCTTTAGTTGTTCACAAATATGTACCGAACGTTTGCATTGCCACACAATAGCATTATGCAAGGGTGTTCCGTTTTTATCCCACACCACAAATGTTTCTCTTTGGTTAGAGATACCAATGGTTACAATTTTATTTTTATCAAATCCTTTTTGTTCAAAATCATTTAAACATTTTTTTACTGCAGCCAATACGTTTTGAAATATTGTTTCGGCATCCTGTTCTACAAAGCCATTATCAAAATAATTAGTATGTAAGCTTTCTGCACCCCTGGCAATTGCAATACCTGCTTCATCGAATAGTAATGCTTTGGTAGAGCTGGTGCCCTGGTCGATTGCTAATATGTATTTTTTTATTGTCATTTATTTTTCATATTCTTACTATTCAAACTTTTCTATAACAACTGTCGTTCCTGCTGAACGACACATGCTTTTTATCTACGCTTCAATAAAAGCTGAATAAAGCATTCAAAGTACCAGAGTCCTGCCAAATCGGGATGTTCCATGCGACGCAACGATGATGCCATGAAAAACAAAAGCCCGTTCCCCAAAAATTATTCATTCTTTGCATTCATCTTATCAATAATTACCGCCAGTAAAATTACAGCTCCCTTTACCACCTGTTGCCAAAAAGGTGATACATCCAGTAACACCAACCCATTATTTAATACGCCAATAATAACGGCGCCTAACACAGTACCCCATATACTTCCCCTGCCACCACTTAACGACGTGCCACCGATGACTACTGCTGCAATAGCATCCAATTCATAACTCGTTCCTGCATTAGGCTGTGCAGAATCTAAACGGGCTGTAACAATAATGCCGCCAATAGCAGCCAATGCTCCCGCAATAGTATACACGATAATTTTTACACGATTGATATTGATACCGGAAAGTTTAGCGGCACTTTCATTACCGCCAATAGCGTAAATATAGCGGCCGGTTCTTGTTTTTTTTGTAACGATAATAGCCGCAATCACAATTAAAGCAGCGATCCAAACAGGAACAGGCAGCCCAAGAAACCAGCCTGCTCCAATAAATGTAAAAGTGTTATCAAACGAACTGATGGGATTACCTCCGGTATACAACATGGTGAGCCCTCTTGCAATAGTAAGCATGGCAAGTGTAGCCACAAAGGGCGGTACTTTAAATTTTGTAATTACAAATCCATTGAAAAAGCCAAGTACTGCTCCTGCAAAAATCCCTGCAAGGATTGCCCCCAAAATAGTAAAGCCTACAAATAAATTTATAGCCGGAAAAGAAAGTCCATGTTTTAACAGGCCGGCAGTTATAGCACCGCACAAAGCCAATAGAGAGCCCACGGACAGATCGATGCCGGCAGTAAGAATGATCAACGTCATACCAACCGCAATGCAAATATTTACTGATATCTGCCTGAACACATTTAAACCATTAGCAGCCGTGAAAAATTTATCCGACAACATCGCAAACACAATACAAAGTATTACCAATGCAATCAGTGATTGCAGTTTGCCGAAATTATTTTTATATTGTTGTACATTCATTTTAGTTAATTGCTATAGCTGCTTTAAGTACATTATCTTCTGTTGCTTCGCTGTAAGGAATCGTTGCTGTTATTTTTCCTTCCGCCATTACCAGTATGCGGTTAGATACCGTTAATATTTCTGTTAATTCAGATGAAACCATAATAATACTCATTCCTTTACTCACCAGTTCCTGCATCAGTTTATACATTTCGTTTTTCGCATTTACATCAATACCTCTTGTGGGCTCGTCGAGCAATAATATTTTCGGATTACGCTCCAGCCATTTTGCCAATACAATTTTTTGCTGATTACCCCCGCTGAGATTTTTGGTGAGCTGATTTTCAGAAGGTGTTTTAATACCTAATTGCTGAATATGCTTTCTGGCAAGTGTGGTTTCTTTTTTATCATTCAACAGGCCCATTGCTTCAACTTCCTGCAGGCAGGGCAGGCTGATATTTTTTTTCACTTCCATACCCAATACCAGGCCATCTTTTTTTCTGTCTTCCGGCAGTAACACAATACCTGCATGAATTGCATCGGCAGGTTTATTGATCGCAATTTTTTTATTATTGACAAATATATTACCGGAAGAAATTGTGGGATGTAATCCAAAAATAGTTTCTAGCAACTCTGTTCTGCCGGCACCCATTAAACCAAAAATGCCAACAATTTCTCCGCTGTTAACGGTGAAAGAAATGTTGCTGAGTTTATCTGTTCTATTTTTTTGCTTTTGACAAATATTTTCCAGTCGTAATAACTCTGTTTCGCTGGCAGTACCCATTTTTTTTTGCATAGGCTGAATTTCTCTGCCCACCATTCTTTTAATCAGCTCATCATGTGTAATAGCTGACATAATACCCGACTCAATGGTTTTACCGTCTCTTAAAACGATATACTTGTCTGCAATTTTAAACAGTTCATTTAATTTATGAGATATGTAAACGATTGCTTTATTTTCTTTTCTCAACTGATCAATTACAGTAAATAAAACATCTACTTCAGCTTCTGTAATAGCAGAAGTAGGTTCGTCCATAATGATGAGATCGGCATCCAGCAATAATGCTTTTGCAATTTCTACCATTTGCTGCTGCCCCACTTTTAAGCTGGCAATAGTTGAATCGGGTTCCACATCAAGATGCAAAGTATGCAGTAAGGCTTTCGCTTTAGTATGCATTGCCCTTTTATCCAGCAAGCCAAAGGCATTTACCAATTCCCTGCCTAAAAAAATATTTTCGGTAATGCTTAAATAAGGAATCAAGTTTAATTCCTGGTGAATGATGGCGATGCCTGCATCCTGCGCTGCTGCAGTTCCTGAAAAATTTACCGGCTTATCTTTAAAAATAATTTGCCCTTCGTAATCTGTATATACGCCAGACAAAATTTTCATCAGGGTAGATTTGCCTGCACCATTTTCTCCAATTACAGCCGTAACTTTTCCTGCATCAATTTGAAGATTGACATTTTCCAGTGCGGTAACACCGGGGAATTTTTTTGTTATGTTTTTAGTTACCAGCAAAGTAATATTAATTGTTGATTGTTATTTTTACAGGAAGTATTTCATCTTCCAATTTGCCTTCCTTTATTTCAACACAGCCAACCACTATAAGATCATCACCTGCTTTTATTTTATTTTTTACAGCCAGGACGACATCTTTTTTTACTATTTTGTTTAACTCTGTTGAAACCATATTGTAATCCATAGTGTTGATAAAGTCGCCCATTTTAATTAAGCCTGTAGCATCTCTTACTCCATTCCCAAAATAATTCCCCATATTAAACACATAACTATTAGTCCTGCTGTTTGCTACTGTTAACACTATCTTATCTTCAGTTATTTCTTTTACCCTGCCGCTAAATTTAAGTAGCACATCAGCAATATTGCTTACACCCTGCGAATGTGAATACTTACTGATTGTAATTGCTGCGCCTTTTTCAAAAAATTCTTTCTCAAAAACTTCTATTGTAGTTGCGGAGTCAATGGCTTTGCTAAACGCCCCGTTCCAAAATGAACGTGCAAAAGCCGCAGGGTCAGTGTTGTTATTTTCAACTCCGCTAGTTGGAGCATCCAGCTTTTTAAAATAAACACTATTGTAAACCAGTAAACCAGCTACAACAATCAGTACAATATATTTAACCAGTTTTTTGTTCATGAATTATTTTTTTCCAAAACCCATATATGCATCAACATTTTTTGCGGTCACTAATTCTACTGCTACCGGAATCTTTTCAGGAAAATCTCTTTTGCCTTTATAATATTCATCTGCAAATTCAGCAGCCTTCTCTGCCATAATTTTTGGAAACTGCATACCGGTTGCAGCCAGTTTATTTTCTTTAATAGATTTTATGGCATCATCTGCTCCATCAAAACCAAATACTTTTACCGTCTTATCTTTTCCTGCACCTACCAATGCCTGGTACGCACCCATTGCCATTGCATCGTTGCCACAAAATACACCGGTGATATCAGGATGTGCCTGTAACATTGATTCCATTACTTCCATACCCTTGTTGCGGTCGAAGTCGGCACTTTGCTGTGCCACCATTTTCATATCAGGATAATTATCTACCACGCTATGAAAACCAGCTGACCTTGCTTTGGTATTGTTATCTCCTGTGATACCCAACAATTCTACATAGGTTCCTTTTTTATTCAGCACGTCCACAAAATATTTTGCAATTTCCACGCTGCCCGAATACCCATCCGATAATATTTGTGAGGTAGCAATTCCCTTTGCGTTGATCTCCCTGTCGATACAAAAAACAGGCACGCCTGCCTCCTTCGCTTTTTTTACATTGGCAACGGAACCATCTGCATCTGTAGGGTTAAATAGAATGGCGCAATAATCCGACACTAAAATATTTTCAAAATTATCCGTCTCTGTAGCGGTGTTATTTTGCGAATCAAATACTTTTGTTTCGTAGCCTAATGCTTTGGCTTTTGCTTCGGCAGTTTGTGCTAAAAAAACAAACCAGGGATTGTTTAATGTAGATACTACGATCGCCATTTTTTTAGCTTTCTTTTTTTCGCCCCCGGAATTATTGCAGGCAGAGAAAATAAAAACAGAAGCGATCAATAACAAGAAAGAGAATCTTTTCATATAGTTCAATTTATTATTTTGTTTTTTTATTCTCACAGGCTTTAGCCTGATCATGGTGGGCTAAAGCCCGTTAAAACATTTTATTATTTATCCCTGGCTGAAGCCAGGGGCAAGTAATAAATACATTTTATTTTATTTCATTAATCTTTCCTTTTCAATTGCCACAGGCTTTAGCCTGTGGATCATTAGTAAATTTTCTCTGGGCTTTAGCCCACAAGTGTAACAACAATATCTGTTATCCCTTTTTCTGAAATACCATAATGCTCCATGATTTCTGTTTGCGAACCTGTTACAGTGTATTCATCAGGAATACCAACGATCTTAAATTTATTATGATGATTATTTTGCATCAGATAAGATGCGCAAGCTTCCCCTAATCCACCATACACACTATGTTCCTCTACTGTTACAATCGCTTTGCATTTTTTTGCCAGTGATTCCAGCAATGCAGTATCCAATGGTTTTATTGTATGCATACTAACCACCGTTGCATTAATATTTTGCAATTGTAATTTTCTTGCGGCTTCCAATGCAGGATATACAGTTTCGCCTGTAGCAATGATCGCCACATCATTGCCTTCACAAATCACTCTCCCTTTACCAAATTCAAATACATCATCATTAATTTCTTTCAATGGCGGCATCGGCTTTTTGCCAAAACGTAAATAAATGGGTTGATTGGTTGCAGCTGCCAACTCAATGGCTTTTTCCGTTTCAAAATTATCTGCAGGTGCTACTACCATAATATTATTGATGGCTCTTAGTGCTGCATAATCATGCAGACTATGATGTGTACTACCCAATGCCCCATAACTAACGCCAGCGCTTATACCGATTATATTTACCGGGTTATCAGAATACGCCACATCGTTTTTAATTTGTTCCAATGCTCTTGCTGTTAAAAAACAGGCCGGAGAAACCGCAAATACTTTTTTGCCGCACGATGCTAAACCTGCAGCAACACCCACTAAATTTTGTTCGGCAATGCCTACTTCCACCATCTGTTCCGGAAATTTTTGCCCGAAGGGTACCAGCTTTCCTGAACCCCGGCTATCACTGGTTACTGCCACAATATTTTTATCATCAACGGCTAAACGCTGCAATGTTGCTGAAAAAACTTCCAGGTTGGCTTTATAACTATTGGTATTTATTTGTTCTGCCATTATAATTCACTTAATGCTTTATCTAATTCCTGTTGCGATATTACGTATTCTTCGCTGGAAGGTACACCATGGTGCCACTTCAATTGATTTTCCATATAACTCACGCCTTTGCCTTTGGTGGTATGGGCAATGATCACAGAAGGTTTTCCTTTTTCAAAAGGCAAACTTTTGAAGGCACTCAATAATTCTTCCACATCATTACCATTCACTTCTTTTACGGCCCAACCAAAAGCTTCCCATTTTTTATCAAGCGGATCCGTATTGCAAACATCTTTTGTTGCGGCAGTTATCTGTAAACTATTCTTATCTACAATAGCGCACAAATTATCCAGCTTATATTGTGCTGCACTTAATGCCGCTTCCCAGTTACTGCCTTCAGGTATTTCACCATCCCCCATCAAAGTATACACTTTATACTCTTTTTGATCCATTTTTGCAGCGATTGCGGTGCCTACGCTTATTGGCAAACCATGTCCTAATGCACCGGTATTTTGCTCCACTCCTTTTACTTTTTTAGTTGGATGCCCGATATAATGCGATTTGTATTTACACAACGTATTCAGATCTTCTTCGGGGAAAAATCCTTTATCTGCCAGCACCACAAACAAAGCTTCCACACAATGGCCTTTGCTTTGTATGTATCTATCTCTATCCGGAGAAGAAAAATTTTCCGGCGTTACATGCAATACTTCATTGTACAAAACATTCAAAATATCCGTGCAGGACAAACTACCACCGGTATGCCCGGCATTCGCACCAACAATGTATTGCAGAATTTTTTTTCTGTAGCTAATTGATTTGGCTTTTAATTCTTTTATCGTCATATCGAAATCTCCTTCGGAGAATTTTTATTTTTTTGAGGCGAGCATTTGTACCTTGATCATCTGCATTGGCGTCGCACTCTTCAACTATATTTCTTTATTCAGCTTTAATTGTGTTTTGTTATGAGCACCTGTCGTCCCTACGGGACGTTGTAAAACACGAACACTACTCTTTCTACCCACCTTAAGCTCCTATGGAGCCATTTCAAAACATAATCTTCTTTCCAATCTTCACTTCAATCTTCGAGTTCCCTCTCCTCAAGGAGAGGATAGGTGAGGTGAATTTACGCATGCGTGTAAGTCTCCCAACCCAAATAATTTTCAAACGCTTCTTTCAATACCCCGGCAGTCTTACTGGCATTCATCACCACATGATGTTCAAATCCATTGCGGCATACATAATTCATCAGGCCTTGCAAATTATTTATCTGAGCTACTGCCCTGTTACCAAATGTTTTTAATGCATCATCAGTCAGTTCGCCTTCACCAATATATGCTTTGATAACACCCTTACAATCATCAGTGCTGATACGACCATAGGTTAATGGCATCGCCGGTGTACGGCCATCTAATGCACCATAAGTATTTTCTGTTCCTACACTGGTGCCTAATATCGGCGCCGTGCTAATGGTGATATCCGGTAAAAAAGATTTTGCCCAGTTGCCACAATGAAACAATACACATTTACTATCATCATCTGCATAATTATTATTCCAGTCTACTAACGCACTGGGAGAGCCACTTGCTAATTGCATTGCATACATGGTTAGCGTTCCCGTAACATCCACTTCGCAGGCGCTGGGCAGCATGTTCTCACTCATCATACTCATGCTGGTACATACATTACATCCGTAATTTTTCTGAATGGAAGTCCAGCATTGAATAGCCGTAGCATCTAAACTATTTTCCACCATAAAATCTGCCAGTACCACATCCAGCTTTGCTATCTGCACTAATTTATCCGGTGGCGTTAAACCTGTATTGGTATAAGCATGAATTTTTTCCAGCTTTGCTTTTACGCTGGCATCATCTTTGGTTAATTTATTGGCATTGCCTAAAATTTCCGACAGATCAACTGTAGTAACAGAAATTCCATTGCGCTGCAATAATTTTTCACTGTAGCGGACGGTATTAAAAGCGGTAGGCCTTGCACCCACTGCACCAATTCTCACTTTACGCAAACCATTTACCACCCGGCAAACAGCAGTAAAATTTTTTAAATCCATAATAAATGATTCATCCCTTGGGCTAACCACATGCTTTGTAGTCAAAGAATATTTTATGCCGTATTGATACAAATTATTGCATACCGAAATTTTTCCGCACCATGCATCACGACGGTTTACCACATCCATCTTTGCCAGGTCATCAGGATATCCCTGTATTAAAACCGGCACGGTTAAGCCGGATAATTTAATCGTTTCTGCCACTCCTTTTTCATCACCAAAATTCGGTAACACTACTAAAATGCCATCAATATCATCGGCGTGTTTTTTAAACAGCGCAGCGCATTTTTGTGCCTCTGCAAATGTTTCCACGCCGCCTAATTTACTATCTGCATCGCTTAGCATTACCGGCGTTATATTTAATTGCTTAAACAGATCCAGTATTTCTGTTCTTGCTTCAGCTACTAATTTATCAGGAAAAAAATCTCTGTTGCCAATGATCACACCTAATGTGCTGTTTTTGGTTGCTGCCATCTTATAATGATTTTGTTTTTAAGTAATGAATAAAATACACGGCATCTTTATCCTTTGCATTCGCATTGGGCAGATCATAATCCTGGTCTGTGGGAGTATCAGCATCAGGAAAGCGGCGTACAGCACCTGTTCTGAAAACAATTCTTTCCACACTTTCTACCGGTGCAAAACAAATATTATTGGAAGATTTGCCATTGATAGTAACCATATAAAACCTTGTTGCCGTATTCAATTCGATTTTGATGTTCAGTGTTTCACCGGCATTATATTTCGCAAGAGATTTATTTCTGTAGCCTTGTTTGGTTAAAACGTTTCCTGTTGAATCCAGCATCACCCGCAAACATGGTGTACCCTTTGCGTTCACCATTTCAATTTCTAAATCTCCGTTGTTGTTTTGTTGCGGTGTAATTGAAAATTCAACCGACACTTTTTTTGCAGCAGGAAAAATTCTTTCTGCTTTTGCATAATCAAACGGATCGCTGTCGTGCAATGCCAATAATTTTGTGTTCGCTTTCTTTTCAATAACCGTTCTGCACAAAACGGGGCTGAACAAATTCCATTCTTTTAATTCTTCACCATCCTTTTTATCATTAAAAATATCATTCACATCTGTATTTACTTTATCTCTCACCGGCACAGGAATCTCTGCGATCCAGATATCTTCTTTATTCATACTATACGTCACCCACATATTTCCGCCAGGCACCGTACCATCCATCTCCTGTATTCCACGTACATATTGCGGACCATAACTTTTATAAGCCCCACCATAACGCAAGGAGCTGATCTCTCCGTTTACCAACAATAAGTTTTTATATTTCAACCCATCATCACTTACACTTACTGCTAATGGCCAGCGAAATTCTGATGGATTATAAACAGTGGCATATTTATTATCAGAAGTTTTTTGTCCCCATATTTTGGCATTGGCATTTACAAAGCCCGGCGCTCTTAACGGTCCGTACTGCCATGTTTTTCCTTCATCTTTACTTATACTAGTCAAAGCGTATTTCCAAAGTCCCACCACATTGCCATTGGGTAAATGATAATAGTTAAAAGCTTTAAAATCTTTTTGTAAAGGGATCAACGGATCGTTACGATCAGCTTCTTCCACCATTTGCTGCATGAGTAATGGAGTAGCCAAAATTTCTTCGCAGGCTTTTACAAGGTCTTTATCTTTTGAGGTTTTATAAAATGGATACGAAGTATTCTTTTCATTGAAAGCATGATTATAACGTAGAAAATAAATCGGCCCGTAGCTACCATCTGCTTTTATTTCCCTTATCACTCTGCCAATTCCATTGCCATCATTAGGATCATCATGTTGCCCCAGCACAATTCCATAGTAGCCCAAGGCAAATAATTTTTTATTTTTAGAAGTATAAAATCCTATCCGCTGGTGCATTACCGCAAACATATTTTTGGCCGAATCTTTTTTCCCTTCTTTTACTGTGCCGTCAATTAATTTATAAGGCGGAAAAATTACAACAGGGCTATTCCAGTTGTATCCATCTTTCGAAGTTTGTAATAAAGTTCTTCCCGGCGCTACATGTTCGCCAACAGGATTACTCAGGTACTCCAGGTAAAAAGTATTGTTCCAGTAAGCCAGCATAGGTTGGTGATTGTAAGTCCAGTTGGTTGTTCCAGTATCTGCCCTGTTAACTCTTAGAGTTTGTACGTTATGTACACCAATAGCAGGAGATAATTGTCCGTGATGATAATCTATATTGGATAAAGTAGTGCCAGTGTAACGAATAGTGTCCTGTGCATTTAATAATGAACAATGAATAATAAACAATATCGTGAGTTTGATTTTCATTTACTTCTTTTAGTATTTTAATTGTCGTACTATTTTTTTACTCACTTTCAAAATTGTCCCATGCTTATGTCCATCCGGCAAACTGATCAAGCTATCCGCCTTTACAAAAGTTGTAAAATCTTTAGTAAAGGAAGCCCCATATTTTTTATTCTGGTACACGTCATAATAAATGAGATACCCATTTTTTACTTTTGCTACGGCCGGCCCTTCTGTGAATTTTTCTGTAAAGGGTTTTGAAATATTTTCCCATGGCCCCAGCGGATTATTTGCAAAGGCAACTTTAATATTTCTTTCGGGCCTTGTATTGTCTTTTAACACCAGCACATAATCTTTTACCGCTCTTTGCACAATCACTGCATCAATTACACTAAACTTTGGATCAAGGAATAATCTGGTTGCTGAAAATGTTTTAAAATCTTTTGTTGTGGTATAGTATAAACGGTGATTATTATTTTCATCTTCTATTCCCTTTTCAAAACGATTGGGTATGCAGGAAGCAAATACAATAATATATTCCTCCAGTACCTCATCATAAAATAATTCCGGTGCCCAAACATTGGCTACGGTTGGTTCGTTTTCCATCACCGGAATATATTGTTGCTGACTCCAGTGTTTTAAATCTCTTGAAGATGCATAACCAAAACCATTGCCTCCCTTCCACTCTGTTGTCCAAACCAAATGAAATGTCCCATCAGGCCCCTGCAACATTGAGGGATCTCTCATGATCTTATCTTTACCAATCAATGGTTTTAAATAAATGCTATCCGTTGCTGTCCAGTGATACCCGTCTTTACTATATAATAACCTCAACCCCTCATTTGCCGGCTCATGAAAAGATGTAAACAGGTACACTTTATTGGAGCATGATGCAAATGCTATTACAATTAATATCGTTACAATTTTTCTGGTCATTATTTTTCCAATATCAAAACCCAATCATTACCATCCCCTTTTTCTCCCGGCGGATCAAATGTTTTTTGCACTGCGTATTTATAATTCTTTATTGGTATCACCTGGCTGTCAACCGGGCTAAACCATGTTGCCTTACCCGGTTTAAAATTTAATGTAGCCAAATTTGTTTTAAATGCTCTTGCATTATAAACATAGAACAAAGCATAATTTTTTCCTTTGGTCGCCATTACCCGGTTATATTTTTCGCCATTATCAGTTACCAATGATTGATCCGGCACACGGTCGAAATAACTTTTACTCAATATCAATGTTTTCAAATATTGCATCTGTGCTGCTCCGGGCGTATTTAATTCTGTATCCCAATCTTTATTAGCACCAAAGCTCATATCCTTATTGCCTTTTCTGTAAAACTGCATTACAGAATTATTGCCATAGGTAAATCCGCAGCCGCCGGCAAATACACTCCAGTAAGCATAACGGCGAACATCAGCCGCCGTCCATCTTTTTTCTGCAGAATCATGTAAGCCATGTGGAATATTTTCGTAAGATGGTTCGCCATCAAATGTTGGCTTCAACGGTTTTAATGCATAATCATCATTTACGTAACGCCAGTTATCTTCTCCGTAATGTAATGTTTCATTGTATGCAGTGTCTTGCTCATAACTTTTATGGCCGCTTTGAAACATATTAAAATCCAGCCAGGCTTCATTATGAAACCATGCAGAAGAAGAATTTCTTCCTCTCGGATGAAAACCTATCAAATGATTCTTATCGATTGACCGGATGGTATTGCCAATGGCATTCCATTTTTCCAATGCATCGCCACCTTTTATATCACCTCCATTCAACCAGATGATATTGTTGTAATTTTTATAGCGGTTAGCCAAAAATGCTGCATAGATTTTGGCCTGCTCTACCGAAACCTGTTTGATGTTGCCACCCCACACAGGCACCAATGCCATGTAAATACCACGTTTCTCTGCTTCTTTAATTATTAAATCAACATTATCCCAATAACTGCTGCCATGCAGGCCCAGGAGATTGGGTACTGCTATATTTTTATTGATCAATGCAGAATCACCATAAACATCCGTAATGTTCAATTCATGCAATAGCATTACCTGTATCACATTAAATCCTTTTGACTTCCTGTCATCAAGATATTTAATGGCATCTTCTTTTTTACATTTTTTAAATAACAACCAGCCGGTATCCCCTAACCAAAAAAATGGTTTACCGTCTTTGGTTTGAAAATATCTTTTGTTAGCAGAAATTTTTAACGGTTGCGTTTGTGCTTCAGAAAAAATCGTTGCTAATAATAAGGCTATCGTAAAATATTTTTTCATTTTCGTTTTTTATGCCACAGAGATTCACGGAGTTTTTTCACAGAGATGCACAAAGGTATTGCTCTGTGTATCTCTGCGTTTCTTTGTGTATCTCTGCGTAACCTTATCGCATTTTTTTTCTTTTTTTTTGTGTCACAGAGATTCACGGAGTTTTTTCACAGAGATGCACAAAGGTATTGCTCTGTGTATCTCTGTGTTTCTTTATGTATCTCTGTGTAACTCTCATTGTATCTCAAATTTTCTTGTATCCACGTTGTATACAATACTACGCTTACCATCACTCAACACATATTCATTTTTATTGGAAGAAGCTACAGGTTTCATACCCACTGCAGCTTTTACTATTTCAGGGTTGATATCTGCAGATAACACTGCCAGACTTCCACCGGCCATAAAAGCTGCTATACCAAATTCAGGATAACTATCACCTGAATAGCTTACTGCTTTGGTTGGATATTTCTCTCTGTATTCTTTTACAGCACGATACACTTGTTCAAACGAAGTCTTTTTTGGCTTCAGTAATCTTGCATGCTGGCGTGGCGCTAAGTTTAATCCACCCTTTGGCTCATAAGCAGTTCCATCGGCCTGGTAATGCCAGTAACGGATATCAATGATATCAACCACTGTTGCATAAGCCGGATTACTTAAAATAGAATCCTGCACATCTTTGGTTACGCATAATCCAATAATAGGATGTTTGCCGGTTTCCTTTTCCCAATCTTTCACTACATCCAACCAGAATTTTACGAAATGTAACGGTCCTGTAAATTCTTCCCCTATAAATTGTATCACACCATTATTATCTTTAAAATTATTTAAGCATTGGCGAATGAATTTTTTATGCAGCTCTTTACGAACAGGATTAGTGATATCATAAAACTGTTCTGCTAAAAAAATTCTTTTATCACCAGCAAATGGTGGCGGCTCAGGAAAGCCGGTATTGTTGATATTGTTGGCTGTACGCCATGGAAAATCCACATAGTGTGCGCCGGCTTCAATAATATTATGCTGAAAATAATTTTGATGTACTAACACCAGGCCTTTCTGATCGGCCAGGTCGGCAAATTGTTTTAACCTGCTCCAGTAAAATAAATTATACTTCGTTAAATCGTATTTACTCAATCCATCCCATGCTAATTCTTTGCCGCTTCTTGCAAAAGGTAATTCATAAAACGGCGGCCATACTTCGCCATCCATTCTTCTTATTCTTTCATGGTCATCTCTCCTCAGATCATACCACAAACCATAATTATGCTCCATCGCCACAATATGTTTTGTTTTCATTTCATTGGCCACTTCATCCAGGTCGTCGGTTAATCCATTACCTGTTCTTCCGGGCACAAAACGTGTGATATGTGGTTTTGCAGTAACCAGGTCATTCCCCTGCACGCCACCATTCCACCAGGGAACAATATTTCTTGCGCCAGCTAAAATTTCATCACCTCTAACCAGCCAGCCATTTTTTATTTGCATTGCAGCAGCCATTGCTGGCGCTGTTATTTTCTTTATTCCAACCTGGTCAATTGTTTTTACACCAACGGCATTAGTAGTAATCGGATTTCTCTGGTAAGCCAGGTCGATCCATTCGGGCATTTGCATTCTGGGTTTGGCGGCAATTTTTGTTAGCTCAGTTGCTACTTCAACCGAAGGGCTGCTGGATGCCTCTCCGGGAATGAATAAAAATTGCGCCAGGTCATCTGTTTTTTTATTGAGCCTTGCTGCTAATTGTCCGTAAAATAAACTTCTTGGATTAATGGTATTATTCGATTCGCCCCAATAACCATCACCGCTAAATTGCGCCCAGCTACCAAATGACCAGTTTTGTGCCGTGGGTGGTTTGTAACAATCAATTCTTGCAGCAGTGCAATTCCAGAACACACTGTTTGCCGTAGCCCATCCGGCACCGTTAGCATCCTGGCCACGATTACCAAAACGCAAAGCATTGCCATCAACATTTACCACATCAAATAAAATTCCGGATGACCAGCTATCAATACCGCCGCTAAAACTATTGGGCAGATGCGATTCGCATTGCACAAATGCATTAGGGCCGGGAACACAATAGCCGGTTGCAAAATCATGATAACCGTCTTCGGCATAGCAGCGTTGAAATAAGGTTTGCTGCCCGGTGGTTAAAAAAGTATACCGCCGTTGCCCGCCAATTTCCGAAACAGGATGTAATGATTTGCAATCCTCCACCGTAACACGTTTAGATGTTTCCAATACACTTACTGCAGAGCCTGCAAAGTTTTCAAAACTGACCTGGCGAACCCACGCATCTTCTGCATTTTCTACATTGATAGCATTCCATCTGTGATCTTCATCTTTTAAATTATTTTTATCATAGACAGAAATCAATTTGATATTTTCAATACCGCAATTTTTTATCCTGCCATTATCATTATAAAAATAAACAGAAGCGCCGCCATAAGCGGTATCTAATGCGGTAGTAAGCGGTGCATCAATAGTTATTTTATTGCCTTCTATTTTTGTAATGGTTCTATCAAAGAACAGATCTCTGTCGCCGGGCTTCCATCCTAATGCAGAAATACCGCCCCCAAAAATATCTGTACCTAATGTGGCTATCCAGTTTTTTGTTGATGGACGATGGATAATTATTGTATTGACAATATCACGGTTAGATAGATCAACATCTACATTAAATGTGGTGGCATTTACCGGAACATATGCATTAGTTATTTTCAGTACACTGCTTCCGATTTGTTGCCCGGATTTTTGCCCGATAATTTTTATCAATGCTAATCTTCCTGTTCCTGCACCAATGATCGTTGTACCATTTGTATTTGTTCCGCTTCCACGCAATACTACACCGCTTGCAGTAATTCTTAATTGACCAAGAACTTCATAGCTTCCTTTTTGTAATAGCACGGCGCCACGAAAACCATTAGCATCAACAGGTAATGATGCCACATAATCCAATGCCGATTGAATGCGTAAAGTAGCATCACCCTTTGTAACCGGCACCACTACTTTTATATCTACATTTGGAATGGCTTGTTCTGATGCTTTATAACCACAATAAGAAAAATCGGGAATGCGGTTACCGAGAGAATCGGGTGTGTAAGACAATGCGCCTTTCTCTACAAATAAAGGTAATAAAGGAGCAGGCTTTAAAGGTTTTTGCGCCAATAAAGCCTGCTGAAAACTAAAAACTACTGCTGCTATGAGAAAGAGTTGCTGATATGTTTTTTTTATAGTCACTTTAGCGATTGTGTTTTTTTATTCGCTTCGGTAAAAGCTCAATAAAGAAATGTAGTACAAGAGTGTCCCGAATGCTTTCGGGATAAAACTCTGCCACTGCAGCTCATTAGCCATTCTAAAGCCCGTTACAAAAAACTATTGTTGAACTGGCGTAGCCGGTTTTACATTTTTAATATTAACTACGCTGTTTAAATATACTTCAATATTACTGTATCCGCTCTTTGTAATTTTTACTGCATCACCGGCATCTTTGGGATTCAGTTTATTTTTTATTTCGTACTCATCCGGCATACCATCATTGTCGCTGTCTTTGTATGGTGTTCCTTTATATTCAGGATACCCACCCACCTGGCTGATGTCGGAAATAATACCATCTTTATAAGAATCTGCCGGCAGTCGGCGCTTAACAAATTTAGCTGTATAAGGCACGGCATTTTTATCGTACGTTATTTTCCCTGTTCTTACATCTTCCACAATACGTTTATCCACTGCATCTCTCTCAGGTAATATGGCACCGGCATTATCCAACACATAGCCATAGGATTCTTTGGCCGTCATCATTGAAATTGCGGCCATCGGAAAAGGCTGATCCACTTTTATTGCGGCTGTATATTTTCCTGCATCAGGTAAATCCTGTATCTGCACACCACCTGCCCAATTATCTTTGGTAACCGTTTCATTTCCTTCTACAATATTTCCATTTACATAAGCCTTACCAAAAACAAGGCTGTCTTTGTGTGCCCTGCCGGATTCTGGTTTTAAAATACGATAGGCAATTGGTTTATCCTTTGGTGTAATGGGCCCGGGTTTGTAATAATTATTAATGAAGTTGAAAAAAGATTTATCATCGCCGCCATCAGCACTCCTGTTCCACCAATTAAAAATTACATTGTTGGCAAAACCAAAATCACCATCCATACCCACAGATGGATTTCTTGCAATATTGTTGGCCCAGAGATTTCTCATGAAAGTGCTGTTCCTTCCACCAATGGTGCTGCCGAATGCATGATTGTAAGTATCCAACCCTTCGGAAAAAATACAATTCTGTATAGTAACGTTAACGGTTGGTAGCTTTTCGCCTTTGCCATCATTTTTTCTATCATATACATGGCGGTAAATAGACATGTTCTCATCCAATCCCCAGCTACCTGAAACATGATCTAAAATAATATTACCAACAGGATTGCCACCCAATCCGTCATCTCTTCTCGTTACTTCTGTAGCACCTCTGCGGAAACGCATGAAACGAATGATCACATCATGTGTATCGATCAATACCGATTCACCTGCAATACAAACGCCATCACCCGGTGCGGTTTGTCCTTCAATAGTGATATAAGGCGCTCTTATATTGATCGGGCTTTTCAACCTGATAATTCCCGCTACATTAAAAACAATAATTCTTGCGCCGCCCTGTTCACAGGCTTCACGTAATGTTCCTTTACCCCTGTCCTCAAGACTTGTAACTACAAATACTTTACCACCACGGCCACCCGAAGTAAAAGCTCCTCCACCTTCTGCACCCGGGAAAGCAGGAATTTTTGCCTGCGGCAGATCGGTTGATTTACCAGCCCATAAAATAAATGGCTTCCCGTTTTTTTCATCTGCTTCAATTATTGGGAAAGCTTTCTTCCAGGCTTCATCGGAACTATCCTGGAAACGTTTCATTTCCTTATTAGCAGAGTCTTCCATTGCAGGAGGGATGATCGGGTATTGAGCATGAACATTCAACTTCAATAATAATCCGCCCAATAAAAACGCTGCTGAAAGAATATTTTTTTTCACTATTATTTTTTTACTGTTGTTGCAGGTGTTACTTTTTTAACATCCACCACGCTGTTTAAATACACTTCAATATTACTGTAACCGCTCTTTGTAATTTTTGCAGCATCGCTGGCATCATTCGCATTTAAACCATGAGCTGTTTCCCATGCATCAGGTATGCCATCATTATCGCTGTCTTTGTAAGGTGTTCCTTTGTAGTCAGGATAACCACCTACCTGCGAAATATCTGTGATGATACCGATCTTATAAGAATCCAAAGGAAGCCTGCGGTGTTTAAATTGTGTGGTGGGTGCCACTACATCGGGCGACACTGTAATCTTGCCGGTTTTTACCTGTTCTACAATTCTTTTATCAACGGCATCTCTTACAGGTAGTGTAGCGCCGGCATTGGCTAAGACAAATTCTTTTGCAGCAACTGCCGGTATGATTGTTAACTCCGGCATAGGCAATGGTTTATTCCATTTCATCTTAGCAGTATATTTTCCCGCATTGGCTTCTTCTTCTACCTGCACGCCACCATTCCAGTTATCTTTTGTTACTGCTTCGTTGCCTTCTACAATATTGCCATTTACATATGCCCTGCCAAAAACCAGGTAACCTAATTTACTGCGGCCGCTTTCCGGTTTTAAAATTCTATGGGCAATAGGATGTGTCTGGTCGGGTGTTGCCGGCCCTGGTTTGTAATAATTGTTAATGATATTATACATTGCCGTGTAATCGCCGCCGTCAGTTGAACGGTGTACCCAGTTAAACACCACGTTATTGGCAAAATTAAAAATACCATTCCATCCAATTGAAGGGTTACGACCTGCATTATCGGCCCAAAGGTTTCTTACAAAAGCACAATTCTCTCCACCTAAAGTACTGCCAAAGGCGTGGTTCCAGGTATCTAATGATTCAGAGAAAATAGAATTCTGAATAGTAATATTTACGGTACCTAATTTTTCTTCTGCTTTTAAATTAGGGGTACTGTCATTGTACATGTGGCGGTACATGCTCATATTTTCATCCAGGCCCCAGCTGGCACTCACATGATCGATCATGATATTACCAACCGGATTTCCACCAATCGCATCATCTCTTCTGCCTACCCATGTTTCGCCACGGCGAAAGCGCATAAAGCGAACAATAACATCATGTGTATTTAGCCAGAAAGATTCGCCTGCCACACAAATACCATCACCCGGTGCTGTTTGCCCTTCAATAGTAATATAAGGCGCTCTTATCATCAGTGGCGTTTTAAGGCGGATAATACCGGATACATTGAACACTACAATTCTTGCGCCCCCTTGTTCACATGCCCAGCGTAAACTACCTACGCCATCATCATTTAAATTGGTAACTACAATCACCCTTCCCCCACGGCCACCAAAACTATATTTGCCGCCACCTTCTGCACCCGGAAAAGCGGGTATGCCTGCCTGTGGTAAATCTACAGGACGTGCTGCCCACGGCACATAAGGCCTTTGAAATTTTGCAGCTTCTTCTTCCACAATAGGAAAAGCAATGGCCCATGCAGAATCGGAATGTTTGCGTGCCGCATCCATTAAAGAGTCGGATGATTTTTTTACTTCGGGGGAAATGTCGGGGTATTGTGCGTTGGCAGAATTTGTTATTGCCAACACTATTGAAGATAACAATACCAGTTTTTTAAATGATGTATTCATTGTGATGATAGTTTGAAAACTATTAGACGATTTTTTATAAAAATGCTGTTGCTTTTTTTTATTTATTTTGATTAAAAAAAGAGAAAGGGATGCTTTCTCTTTTTTATTAATTGCGGTTCTTAATTATATTATATCAGGAGCCGTTTATTATTATTTTATTCTGTTGAGTTGAATGTACCGGCAGCTCCATTATAATCAGACCATCCTACGTTTTGTAACAACCATGGATTGAATGATAATATTGTTGCAGTTAATCCTGAGACATAATAATTAGGCCTGAATAAAATATTAACAGGAGTAGTACCATCACGATCCCAGGCCTGGTCAAGCGGTGTCATTACAAACTTAGATTTATACAATGTTTTAAGATTTGCTATCTGAGTTGCAAAGTTAGCTGCATCCGGATCAATCAAAACTGATGCCCTGTCTGCATTTGTTAATGGATCAGCACTGGTGTAATTAATACCCTGCCAGTAATAACCTGTTCTGTTAGTACCATTGATTGGCGGAATACCCAACTTGGTGCAGGTGTTTGCTGCAGTGTTAGTTGCTGACACACCATCATATAATAACCATCTCTGGATATCCCAATAGCGTTTTCCTTCGTAAGCCAGCTCTACCCTACGTTCGTACAAACATGCTTCAATAGCGGCATACTTACTGGCAGGTGTTCCGATGCCATAATTATTAGCAGCAGGTATACCTACACGGGCACGTATTTTTCCAAGATAAACCAGGCAATTAGGAATATCGCCTTTGGCTGCATAACATTCTGCAATATTCAATAAAAGTTCTGCATAACGGTATTCAAAAATATCTGTACCTGAAAATGCCAGCGCAGTACTATCTGCCGCAGGGTTCGACATTTTGCGAACCACCGCAGGACTGTTTGATGTATTGGCAGCATAATATACAGCAGTTCCTGTTGCACTTGGCCTCCACCTGTATAACCATGCAGCTTTGTTGGTATTTGTACCTTTTACCAGCCATTTACAGCCGGAAAAAGCAAATGTCCGGTAGAACCTTGGATCCCTGTTTTCAAAAAAGAAAGTATCTACATAACCATTAGCCTGGGTTGGCCTGGCACCATTTGCCAAAGGAAATAAATCCAGCATGGCTTTTGGAACTGAAATTCCTCCACCACCAAGAGCATCTTTAAGCCTTATGGAATTTTCCCAGGAATTATTATACCCAACAGAAGAAGTAGCTGTGTTAGAAAGCAATTGTACAATAATGGCTTCTTTATTAAAAGCATTGTCATTTACATAGGTCATCTCGGCCCATTCTTTCGCTGTAGTACCATACAGTCCGTAACCTGCAGCGGTCAAAGCTGTTTCAGCGTTTAACCCTGCCTGTAATGCCGCCTGCCATTTGGCACTACCTGCATTATCCCAGTCGGTATTAAACAAAGGGCTGGCAGCAGTAAGCAGCACACGGCTTTTCATTGCCAGCGCAGCAGCACTTGTAGCTCTGCCATAATCTGTACCTCCTGTTGCCCATCTTGCAGGTAATAATGCAGCAGCCGAATCAAAATCTTTAGTGATCTGAACGAAACATGCAGTGGCTGTAGATCTTGGTGTTCTGATCGTTTCATCTGTATTGCTGGCATCACTAACGGTTGTAACAATAGGAACACCACCATAGGCACGTACTAAATTATAATATTGTAATGCCCTGAGATAATACATCTGGCCCCTGGCAGTAGCACGAAATGATGGTGACAGGGCTTGTCCTACAGCATCCATTTTTTCGAGCAGGAAATTGCAAAAACGGATACGTGTATATGGATTGTTGGCAACACTGGCTGTAAGTGCCGCTCCATAATATGCATCTGCATCGCTTGCCAGTTGCAGGTTCTTATTTGGGTTGATATAGTTACTAACCGTACCCCCCATTTCTTCGGTATTTTTTGTTTTGGAGTCATCATAAGCTCCCAATGTAGCTTCAGCCTGTACAGGGCTTCTGTATGCTGCAAAATAGTAGTTATATAACCTGTCGATATACTGGCCTGTTAATACCTCATTGGTAAAAACGCTTTCGTCGTATTTGTCATAACTTTTCATGTCTTCTAAAAAGCTCTTTTTGCAACTTGTTGCCACAATCGCTGTGATCGCCGTAAAAGTTATCAGATATAATATTTTATTTTTCATATACAATTTGTTGAACGATAAATTAAGATTAGAATCCCAGGTTTACACCAAGTGCCCATGTTCGCAACGTTGGATAGTTTACGTTTGGTGCATCATACATATTGCGGTACTTGCCCGGATAAGGGTTATAC
This sequence comes from Ferruginibacter sp. SUN106, assembly GCF_050611765.1. Taxonomy (NCBI): domain Bacteria; kingdom Pseudomonadati; phylum Bacteroidota; class Chitinophagia; order Chitinophagales; family Chitinophagaceae; genus Ferruginibacter; species Ferruginibacter sp. SUN106. The sequence goes on along the minus strand of NZ_JBODJC010000001.1, from coordinate 1,057,438 downwards.
AAATCCCACAAGTTATATCCTGATAATACAAACTTGGCATTTGAAACATGCAGTTTAGTTATCCATTCTTTTGGCAAAGTATAACCAATACTTAATGAACGTACCACACACCTGAAAGTTGGTAAGGTCCAGAAGTCAGATGTTTTATATGCATTATCATAAAAATACTGGCTTGGATATTTACCATTAGGATTATCTGTTGAATCGTACATATCATTCAGATATGCTACCTGAGACCACATTGCATTAGTACTGCTGGTACCTTGTTTTACCCTATCCATGCTATTGTACCCACCCCAGCTTGTAGCTATCTGCGCTAAAAGGCTGAAAGATTTGTATGAAGCACTAAGATTTGTGGTAATACCATATGACCTGTTTCTTTTTACCAGTTGTACATAATCCTGGTCATCTACTATCTGGCCATTTTTATCGGCAATAGTTTGTGTAATAGAATTTAAAGCTCCTGCCTGGTCTTCATACGCCAGCATACCTTTCTTCATACCTGCCCTTGTAGAAATATTTGCACCACCTGCATTGTATAACGGCGTAGTACCAGCCTTGGTAGCAAGGTCAGTAAGATATGCCCAGTATGCATCAAGGTCAGCATCTGTTCTCAGCAAACCATCACCTGTTGAAGTTTGTTTCCATGTTCTGTAACCCCATTGCGGGCCAATCAGCGAATAACCTTCACGTTTAGCACCTGCATATGTTGATGGGTAGCTGAAAGGAATATCTACAGCTTGTTTAACCTGGTTATCAGATATACCAAAGTTCAACCCTACAGAAAAATTCACTTTGCCTACATGATCGTTCCATGTTGCAGAAGCTTCTGCACCCCAGAAATTAACAGCACCAAAGTTCAGCTCAGCAAAAGCACCACCTACTGAAATAGGAACATTAGTTGCCGTAGTCATCGATGTTAACAAATCAGTAGATGAATTATAATAACCATCCAATGTAAGTGATAACCGGTTTTTTAATAATGTTGCATCTATTCCTATATTTCTCTGCAAAGTCCTGTCCCATTTAATATCCCTGTTAGGAGTTACTTCCGGAGTAAGCCCTACAGTATAGTTACCACCAGCGGTACCAAAGGCCATACCCTTATCCGTTGCAGCAGAATATAATTGCATCCATTTCCAGGCTTTTACATTATCATTACCTGTTTTACCTAAAGATGCACGGATCTTCATATAATTGATTGCACTAAATCTTTCTTTAAAGAAATTTTCATCTGAAATTACCCAACCCAATGAAACACTTGGGAAAAAGCCCCAGTAATTTTCAGGCGCAAACTTGCTTGAAGCATCGCTACGGAAAAGGAACTGGGCAAAATACCTGTTTTTAAAGCCATAACTAACACGTCCTAAATAAGACATTGTACCACCTTCTGACCTGTTTGTAATTGTATTACCGGTATTTAAAGTACCTGCAGAAACGGATGTTCCGTTGTATACACCAGGAACCGGGTTATCATAGATCTGGTAACGGTCATCATAAGTAACTTTTGACCGCTCACCGGATAAGATCGCTGATATTGTATGATCACGGTAAGTTTTGTCATAGTTTACAAAAAAGTTGATCTGCTCAGATGAGCCTGTTGTATTGTCATAAGTAACCCTTGAGTTTGACTTATTGATAACAGGGGCATTCCAGGTTGTTGTTGTTGGAGAATACAAATGTGTGTTCGCTTTGTTTGTATTATTAGCCAGTAACAATGTAATAGGCAACATTATCTGCTCGGTATTACCGGCAGTAGACCCTATTGAATAATTACCCTTAACAGATAAGCCTTTTATGAAAGGTACATCATATTGTAATGAAAAATTGGCATTGTAACTGAAAAGCTTTGTTGTGGTTTTTGAACCGTTATTTAAAAGCGCATAATAGTTCCAGTTACCTAATGAATTATTACCACTTGCAGACCCTAATTTATTTGGCCCCATTGCAGGTGAAATATATTGATTCACACCATTAACAGTATATTGCCATGGTATATATCTTGGCATGTGCAGCAACACACTATAGTCATTTTGTTCACCACCACTTGCATAGCCATCAGAGAAATTGATCTTTGTGAATGATTTTTCCAGGTTGGAATTATTGGCTGAAATTGTAGCAGAGAATTTCATACTGTTCATCACTTTTACATCAGTACCTGATCTGAATGTCCACCTGCCAAAATCCTGTGAGCCCAAATTAGCTCCCTGGTTATAATAAGACCCGCCTGTGAAATAAGTTGCTCTGTCTGTACCTCCGCTTACATTGATAGAGTGTTGCATAGCACCGGCGCTATTCCAGTCATTGTGTAGCCAATCGTAATTTAGATTACTCATACTATCCAATTCTGCAGCGGAGAAATAGGTATCGGCACTTGTGTTACCTGAAGCCCTGTTGAATCTGTTCGCAAAAATTCCATATTCTCTTGCATTCATCACCTTGCTATGACTTACAGCATCGTTAGTTTCAAATTTACCCGAATAAGTTATTTTAGGTGTTCCTAATTTCCCTCTTTTTGTTTTTACCACGATTGCGCCCTGAGAAGCACGTGTACCATAGATAGCAGCACTTGCATCACGTAAAACAGTGATGCTTTCTACTTCTGACAGATCAAGTAAATTAAATTTATCTAATGTTGGAAGATTAGTAGCAGGGTCAATCTGTACCACATCATCTATAATGATCAACGGTATTGTTCCACCGCCATCTTTACCCCAGTTAAATTGCTGGCGAATACTCACTGTGGCCATAGCACCGGGGCGCTGACTTCCTCCTGATACGTTAACACCAGGTACTTGCCCCCTCAACATTTCTGTAAGAGAAGCTACCGGCAGGTCTTCCAGTTTTTTGGTATTTACCGAAACTACTGAACCTGTTACGGCTTTAACCCTTTGTGTACCATACCCTATCACTACCACATCATCCAATTGCTTGGTATCTTTTTGCAGCGTAACATTAATGGAAGTTTTAGTACCTACTACAATTTCCTGGTAAGCGAAAGTGGCGCTTGAAATTTTAAGCACCGATTCCTTTGCAGGAACAACAATGGAAAATGCTCCATTCTCATCTGTAACAGTACCAACTGTACTTCCTTTAATACTGATATTAACGCCCTGCAATGGTTTGCCTTCGGCATCCATTACTTTACCGGTAACGGTTTTTTGCTGTGCAAATAATATGCAGCTAAGCAGGAGAAAAAACTGAAGGAGCAGTGCCTTCTTTAAAAAGTGCTTTGTCATATAGCTTTGGTTTAAAAAAATTAAAATCGTTGTATAAAATTAATTTTGTGCTTGTTTAGCGTCTTTTGCAGCTTGTATTCTTTTAGCCCAGTCTTCCCCTTCTTTCTTCATATCATACCCGGCTGCAGATAAATAATTGTTGATCCTGCCTTTGTATTTTCCAAACACCGCATGTTTTTTATCGCTGCTGCCTTCATCCATTGCCAATTCTCTTGCTTCAACTAACCAGGCATACATTTTATCTTTTTGCTCCTGTGTAAGGCGGGGGATCATTTCTAAATAAGCCGTCCATGTTACAGGCAAAATGCTGTAGGTCATCCCGTCTTTTACTTTTTCTACCTGGGCAGCCGTAAGTGTTGTACTTAATTGAGCAATAAATTTTTCATGAAGCTGCTTTAAGGCAGTAGCTTTTTTTTCTTCCTCAGCTTTAACTGCAGCATCAGTAATTTCTTTTTCCTGTTGTTTTGCTTTTACTGCAGTTACTGCGGCTTTACTATTATCCTGTATTGTATTTAGTTGTGTGTACTGTTCAATCAATTGCTGCTGTACTTTTTTGTATACTGCATCATTTGTAATACCTAATGTGTTTACAATTTTTGCAGTGCGTTCTGCCAATACTCTTTGATAAGCAGTGTCTACCTGTTGCGCATTGGTAGCCAGGCTGCATACAATTGCTGCCAGTAATACTACTGATCTGATTGAAAAAAAACGGAGTGAAAAAGGGACTGAAAAACTTTGTTTGTGCGAAGCACTACTCAAAGATTGCATATCCATAATAACAAGCTTGAACCTTTTCATTTAGCGCATTTTAAATCGTTAAAAATGAACGAGAACCAATATTCATTTTATCTGCCTAAAGGTACAGGTGCATATAAAAGAGAACAATGTAAGGTTTTGCTATAAAGATGTACAATTTTACTATTTACAAAAAAAGAAAGTGGGCTTACAAATAGCCCGGAGCGCTACTATTCAGCTATCTTCAACGCAATCGTTCCCGAAATCAATCCGGGTGCTTTTGCAGTTAATGTACTATTTCCCTTTTTTGCAGACGATCGTACTATGGCCAGGGCCATACCCTTCCATGCCCGTCTTTGAGGACTGGAAAAAGAAGCAGTATCTGCCTGGTAACCATTATCGGTTGCAGCGATGTTTGCGTTGCCTGCGATAGAGAATGTAATTAAATTATTTGCGCCGGGAACTACATTACCATCCTTATCTACAATTCTTGCCATAATAAAAGAAAGATCCTTACCATTGGCATGAATTATTTTTCTATCCGCTGTCAATTCAATTTTTGCAGGAGCACCTGCAGTTTTAATTTCTTTTATTAAAACTATTTTACCATTTTTTTTGGAAATAGCTTTTACTGTGCCCGGTGCAAAAGGTACACGCCACATTACATGCAATGCCTCAGTTGTTTTTTTCCTGGTGCCTAATGATTTGCCATTCAGGAATAATTCCACTTCATCTGCATTGTTATAATAAGCCCATACATCCACTGTATCACCTGCTTTCCAGCTCCAATGCGGAAAAATATGCAACACCGGTTTTGTTGTCCATTCGCTTTGGTACATATAGTACACATCCTTTGGAAAACCGGCCAGGTCAACAATGCCATAATACGCACTCCGTGCCGGCCATTGATAGGGAACCGGTTCTCCTAAAAAATCAAAACCACTCCATACAAAAGTGCCGGCAATAAAATCACGTTTTTTTACAGCCAGCCATGCTTTTTCATGTGTATTGCCCCAGTAGGCATACGTGTTATCATAGGCAGCGCAGGTAAGGTCTTTATTACCAGTAAATGTATCCTGTACTTTATAATTGGGCGGCCATATGCGATTGGTGTCTGAAGGAAATTGATACACTCCCCTGGTTGCCAGGCCAGATACGGTTTCTGATGCAATAAATTGCTGACCAGGAAAACGTTGGGGCAAACTATCGTAATCGTAATCTTTGTAATTAAACCCAAACACATCTAATGCATTGGATTGAGCAATAAAATTCTTTTCTAAAAAAATTTCTGTCATAGCAGATGTAACAGGACGTGTAGGATCAATATGCTTTACTATATCCACCAGTTCCTTTGCCATTGTTTTTCCTGCTGAATCAAACTGCTCTCTTATTTCATTGCCAATGCTCCACATAAAAATGGAAGGATGATTTCTGTCTCTCAGCACCATATCTTCCAGGTCTTTTTTATACCAGTCTTTAAAATCTTTACTGTAATCAAATTTGTTTTTCTTTTTCTGCCACATGTCAAATGCTTCGTCCATTACTAAAAAACCCATCTTATCACACAGGTCTAAAAACTCCGGTGCAGGTGGATTATGTGCAGTGCGGATAGCATTACAACCCATGGTTTTTAAAATTTGCAATTGCCTTTCTGCTGCACGGTAATTAAAGGCAGCTCCTAATGCACCCAAATCATGATGCATGCAAACGCCTTTTATTTTTAGTGGTTGGTTGTTGAGGAAGAACCCTTTTTTGTTATCGAAGTGAAAAGAGCGGATACCGAAAGTTGTTGTTATTGAATCCAAAATTTCGCTTCTCAAGCTCAACAGCTCTAATTTTAGTTTATATAGAATTGGATTATCCATACTCCAAAACAAAGGAGTTTTTATACTAAAATTACTATTGATACCTCCTGCATTATTTACATTACCCAAGCCGGTTATTTCAGAATACACTTCTTCATTATTAGCAGACAACACAATTGTTCTTATTTTTAATGCCAAGTAATGTGCTACAGGTGATTTAAAAACTCCCTTTACATTTATTGTCGCAGAATCTTTACTTACAATAGGCGTCGTAATGAATAAAGATTTTTCATCGATTTGAAAATCGCTTTTAATTATCAATCTCACATCCCTATAAATACCGCTTCCACTATACCACCGTGAATTGGGTTGTTGTGAATTATCTACTTTGACTGCAATGACGTTTTTATCTTTGCCAAATTTTAAATACGGTGTTAAGTCGTATTGAAAAGAAATATATCCATTGGGGCGTTTACCCAAATAATGTCCGTTGATCCACACTTCACTATTTCTATACACACCATCAAATTCAATGGTTATATTTTTTTCTTTGGAAGATAGCGGGAGTGTAAACGTCTTTCTGTACCAACCAATACCGCCAGGCAATGCGCCACCCTGGTTAGTAGCAGGATGATCTTTTGAAAATTTTCCTTCAATGCTCCAGTCATGTGGCAAATTTAAATTGCGCCATGAAGCATCGTTATAATTTTCGTTGCTTGCAGTGCTATCATTGCCTAAATAAAATTTCCAATCATTATCGAAATTAATGGTTTGCCTAACCTGTGCATGCAATACATGGCACAACAAAATCACCATTATAAGAAGATATTTTTTTTTCATTTTTACCACAGCTGATGCACCGACGGCTTAATATAATTTTCATATACTTCCTGCACTGCTTTTAACTGATCTGCAGTAAAATCAGGCACAGTAAATGCACTGAGGTTAGAATTGACCTGTGCCATATTGGAAGCACCTGGAATAATACAACTTACGGCATCAAACTGCAATATCCATTTTAAAGCAATGGGTGCTAAGTTTGTTTCACCAGGAAATATTTTCTTCAACGCCTCAACAGCAGCAATTCCTTTTTCATAATTAATGCCGGAGAAAGTTTCGCCTTTATCAAATGCTTCGCCATTGCGGTTGAACTGGCGGTGATCGCCGGATGCAAAATCTGTTGAAGCACTAAACTTTCCTGTCAATAATCCGCTTGCCAACGGCACCCTTACAATAACACCAATATTTTTTTTTGTTGCCTCACTAAAAAATAATTGTGCCGGACGCTGGCGAAACATGTTGAAAATAATTTGCACCGTAGTTACATTCTCATATTCTATTGCTTTTAATGCTTCTTCTACTTTTTCAACACTTACACCCAGGTGTTGAATTTTCCCTTCCTGTTTTAGTTTATCAAACAGCTCAAAAATTTCAGGGCGATAATACACTGCTGTTGGAGGGCAATGTAATTGTATCAAATCAATAGTATCCAATTGCATATTGCGCAAACTATTCTCCACAAATTTTCTTAACACGTCAACCGTATATCCTGCGTCAACATGCGGTTGTATTTGCCTGCCGCATTTTGTGGCTACATAAATTTTCTCTTTCCGGTTGCGCAATAATCTTCCCACAGCTTTTTCACTTTCGCCATCACTGTACACATCTGCAGTGTCAATAAAATTTACGCCTTCGTCGATAGCTTTGTTTAAAATTGTATCCGCATTGGTATCGCTGAAACCTGCGCCCCATTTGCCACCTACCTGCCAGGTACCTAAGCTGATAGCTGAAACCTTGATGCCTGTTTTTCCTAATGATCTTAATTCCATTTTTATTGATTTTAATATTTTTATCCGGTGGCAGAAGCCACCGGTAAGTCATTACAATTTCAATTCTTATAAAGCTATTGCACATCTAAACCTGAAATACCAACTCCAACAGCATCATCTGCTGTTATCCTTATAATATAATTTCCTGCGTTTACCATAGAACCTGTAGTAGTGGAAATATAATTCCACTTTCCGGGTTTAGCAGGTGTAAAAGTAATTTTTTCATTCTTCATAACTGTACCGTCTGCCATAATTATTTGCAATGTACCGGAAAGATTTTTATCGGCAGGATTAGTATAACGTAGGTTTAAAGAATAAATATCGGCTGCACCGATATTGATATTCCATTCAATAGCCGTTTTATTTTTATTAAAGCTGATGGTTTCTTTTTCATTGATCATTGATCTGATGAGACTATCACCAATTAATTTTGCAGTTGCAGGGCGGTAAGATATAGTTGGCTTAAGGTCGTATGCTGGCTGCATGTTAGTTACAGGTTGCATGCAAAGGATAATATTTGAATTGATATTAATTATCATCGTATCATCTTTCGCAAATCTTTTACGATAAACATTATATTTTGTACCGTTATCTTCATCAGTAATAATTTGAGTGTTGGTATTTTCAAATCCGGTTAACAGGCCAGTGGCTTTTTCACCTTCCTTAATTGACAAAAACAAATCAGTTGAAGAATAAAAATGATGCTGAAATACCCATTCTGCTTCCTTTGATCTTAATTGTATCCAATCGGCACCAAATAAATTTGATGGTAAGGAATTAAATTGAATGGATGCATTTTCAAATTGCTTATCGCCAACATCCAGCCATGACTGCATTCGATATGCACCTGACCTTTTAGTGGCAGTTCTTCTATTTACATTTTCTCCCTTTTTAGCAATAGCAATAGCTGATATTAAAGCCTGCCCCACCTTGCTTTCAGGAAAAGAGATAAGAATTTTTTCGTTAACTGTTCTTACAGTAAATGTTTTTTTAATTACAGTATTTTCACCTACAGCAGCCCAGATATCAAAATCGTCAATAACTACTCTGTTATTTATAGACACATCAAATACTCTCATCCCTTTTGCATTCATCCCCCCAATTCCCAGCCATGGTTCAATAAAATACAACTCTACCAGGTATTCACCGTTCTCTACATCAAAATCAAATTTCAGTTTATCTTTTCCATACCTGAAGCTTTGAAACAATTTCCAATCTTTGCTGTTTTTAATCGGAGCAAAAGTTCTTCGTTGGCTTGCAAAATCTTTTGGCATGCTTTCGAAATCAGTTGTCCATGATGAAAAATTATTTCTATCCGGCCACCAGGTATTTCCGTTTTCATCTTTAACAATGCCGCCACCGCAATTAACTCTTTCTACATATTGATAACCTGTTTTTGGTTTGGTTATGTTCTTTGTATTGGCCAGTAATTTATTGTAGTTAAGAGATGCTGGCAAATGATTCAACACAATCGTATCTCTTGCAACTGTCTTTCCATCAACATAACCCACCGCATACAATACATTGTATTTGATATTCACTTTATCCCATTGAAAATGCGTACCAATCCCTTTTCTTTTTTGCTTACCCAAAGAAACATTGTCAATATCATTAAACAATTCCACTTCATCACAATTAGAATATACGATGATGCTGTCCTTTATTCCCGGTTTCATCCAACGGTTGGGCCAGGTATGAGAAACAATGTACACCATTGGTTCTTTTTCCTTCGGGACATAATTACTTCGGAACATATAATACGCATCAGTGGGTTCTTCCCACGGCGTAAGCAGTCCTTTATAATTCACCGGGCCAATCCTATCCAGTTCTCTTAACCCTTCGCCACCCTGTACTCTCCCGGGATTATCATGCGAAGTGAGTAACCAAAAAAAATGCCCGGCAACACTATCCTTTACACTTTCTGCCAAACGAATTTTTTGTTCCATCAACTGTGTCATTCTGTCTTCACTTAAAATGCCGTTTTGCATAAAGCCCCCTTCGCTATGAAGATCTAAAGTGCGCCATGCACCATATTCGCCAACTAAAATTTGTTTCTTTAAATCATTACCGTATGTAGCGGGATTGCCACCATAAGTACCCGTCCAGTTTTGCGGCACATCCCAGTCTGTTCCTTCGCCACCATTGCAGGTGGTTACCAAACGTTGTGTAGATGCAGTGGGATCAAGTGAACGAATGAGTGCGGTACATTCTGCTGCAAAATCTTTCGGCAGTTTACTTTCATTCTGCAGCCCCCATAAAATTACCGCAGGATCATTTCTTCTTTCAATCACCCATTCTCTCAATAAGGTTTTAAAATTCTCTCTGAATTCTTTTGTATCATACCAGGTATGTGCACTGAATTGTGTCCACCACAAAATTCCTTTTTCATCACATAATTTTCCATACAATAAATTATGTGGCTGGTGGGCATCACGAAAAGCATTGAAGCCTGCAGACTGTACCCATTTCATTCTTGCAATAATTTCTTCATTGCTGAAGGCATGACTGCCGCCCAATAAATGTTCGTATTCGGCAATGCCATTGATGAAAACAGGTTTGCCGTTTAATATAAATTGATGCGATGCTGTTTTAAAATTGATGGTACGAAAACCAAAATCAGTTTCTGTTTTATCAATAACTAAATTATTTTCTTTGATAAGAGAAATAATTTTATAGAGATAAGGATTTTCAACGCTCCATAAATTGGGGTTATCGATAACTATTTTGTTTTGAAGAACAGTAATGGAATCTTTTGCTTTTAAAGATTGCTGTAGCGTAACTTCTTTTACAATTTTACCTGTTACATCTACCAGTTGATTAACTATGGTAACAATTTTATTTTGTAATGAATAGTTTTTAAAAGTAGTGTTGACAGATAATAATGCCTCGTCGTTTTTTATTTCTGCCCATGCATGAATACCAAATGGCTCAATACGCACATCATTAGTAACAATTAAATGTACCGGGCGAAAAATGCCCATTGGTTGAGAACCTTCGGAGAAACCTCTTTCATCGCTGCAGCCGCCGCAAACCCAGGGCAGGTCTTTTATGTTGGCAGGATGACTGGCAAAAACTAAAATCTCATTTGGATATCCATTGGTTTTTAATTTACCAGTAACATCAATGGTAAAAGTTGTTCTTCCGCCTGCATGTTCGCCAATAAAATCTCCGTTAAGATAAATTTTTGCATACGAACCTACGCCTTCAAAATATAAAAAATTGCGGCGGCTTTTATTTTGCTGAACAATTTTTAATACTTTCCTGTACCAGATATCGCCATGTTTATTTCCATGTAATAATCTCCGGTAACCATCATATGCATCTGCATTGTGAGGTAAATTAACTTTTGTAAAATAGTAATTGTTGGTATTGGGAGGAAAAGATTGTAAGTTATTTATCCCGGTGCTGTAAGTCCAATCGTTGTTGAGTAATATATCTTCTCTTATATTTTGTTGGGCGACTGAATGGAACCACAAAGACACGAAGAACACCAGGCAACACAAAGCCTTAGTGAACCTTTGCGCCTTTCTGCCTTTGTGGTTAAAAAAAAAGCTTGTTCCTCCCGAAATAATCGGGACAGGCCAAAAAAAATTATAGTTTATTAAGCGATGCATCAAATTTATAAATTCCGTTTTTAGTTGTTGCAATATTTTTTTCTTTCCCTTTGTAACGCAATAACAAAGGCATTCCTGCTTTTGAAAGTACCGTTACATTTTCCAACTCACCATTCTTCCATTTTATATCAATCACAAACCCACCCCTGGCACAAATACCTTTCACTTCACCGTAGGGTAATGCATCAGGCAATGCAGGAAGAATATCAATGTATTTAGTATGCGATTGCAATAACATTTCACCAATGCCAGCAGCACCACCAAAGTTGCCATCAATCTGAAATGGCGGATGAGCATCAAATAAATTAGGATAACTACCTGCATTACTGCCCGCCGGACTCAGCAACATTTGTATCATTTTAAAAGTATGGTTACCATCTTTAAAACGGGCCCAGCAATTGATCTTCCACCCTAAACTCCATCCGGTAGCAGCATCGCCACGATACAACAATGATTGCCTTGCTGCCTTCATCATTTCGCCATTATCTTCCCAATTAATTTCATTGCCGGGATACATACCCCACAAATGAGAAATATGACGATGTTTATTTGAGGTGTCATCCACATCCTGCATCCATTCCTGCAATTGCCCGTATCGGCCAATTTTATCCGGTGCAATATTTTTGTATTTTTCCTGTAAGGTTTCTCTTAATGTTGCATCAATATTTAATAATTCACTTGCAGTAATCACATTTTTAAATAGTGCTCTTATTATCTGGTGATCCATTGTTGGCCCGGCAACCAATCCCCCTTGTTCGGGTGAATTAGATGGCGCACTGATCAAATATCCTGTTGCAGGATCTTTTACCAAAAATGAATTGAAGAATAAAGCAGCTTGCTTCATTACCGGATAAGCTTTGTTTTTTAAAAAATTTTTATCCTGTGTAAATAAATAATGTTCCCATAAATGCTGGCACAGCCATGCGCCACCTGTTACCCATATACCATGATTGGATGCATTGATGGCTGCAGTGCCACGCCATATATCTGTATTGTGATGCACTGCCCAACCCGGTGCGTTGTAATATTCTTTCGCTGTTTCTTTTCCTGTTTGTGATAATTCTCCAATCATATCAAACAGTGATTGATGCATAGGTGACAGATTCAATAATTCTGCCGGCCAGTAATTCATTTCTGCATTAATGTTGGTAGTGTATTTACTGCCCCATGGCGGCGTTAACAGATCATTCCAGATGCCTTGCAGGTTGGCAGGCCTGGTGCCGGGGCGTGAAGATGCTATCAATAAATATCTTCCATACTGCTGATACAACGCTACAAACGGAGCATCAACTACACCTGATGATGCAAATAATTGAAGGCGCCTGTCAGTTGGTAATATCTCCGCTTCATCTCTACCAAGGTTGATAGAATAAGTATTAAAGTATTCCTGGTATTCTTTTATATGTGCTGCTTTTACCTGGTCGTATGTTTTTGTTGCAATACTTTTTAATGCATTGGTACATGGCACTGCAGGATCTGCAGACACATCTTTGTAATTTTTATAGTTGGTGCCAGCTGTTAAATACAGAGTGGCGTCATCTGCATCTGCAATTACTATTTTATTATTACTGATGTTTAAAGTACCACCGGTGATTTTTATTTGCAAATAACTTTCGCCACGCAATACGCCATTCCGCACTTTAACTGAAAGTGCTATTGTGTTATTATTTATTTTTTGTACCGTAAAATTTTTATGCAGACTGCTCAACGATGCATCAAAACTGATACTGTGTTTTTGTGATGCGGTTAAATGAATAGCCATTACCTGGTTGGGCTGGCTGATAAAATATTCTCTCCTGTAGTCAATATTGTTGAGCGAATAGGATGTTGCAGCTACTGCATTTTTTATATTTAATTCACGTTCGTAATTCGTAGCGCCTGTTGTATTTTTAAATTGCAAAAATAAATCTCCGAATGGCTGATAGCTGGCCTGGTACACTCCTGTAGCAGGCGGGTTATCATCCTGGATAAAATATTTCCATTGGCCATTTAATGAAATTGTATCCGTTTCCTCTACCATGGGATAAATACTAATATGCTTTGTAGTGTCTTTATATCCTGCAATACCGCCTTTATCAAAATAATTGAGTACCTGCACTGCGATCACATTTTTACCTGCATGCAAAAGATTACCTGATACCATGTATTTTCTTGGATCACCATTTTGTTGTGAGCCAACCAATTTTCCATTTACATAAGTGAGATCATAATCTCTTATCCTGTTTAAATCCAACACAAACATTCCTGAATGCGTACCTATCCATGATTCCGGCAATTCAAAACTGGTGCGTAACCATACAGCACCATCTAATCCTTCAAAGCCCACGGCTTCCCAACCATCGTATGAAGGTACCTGCATTGTTTTCCATTTACTATCGTCAAAATTTTCTTCCGCAGGATTTCCATTAATGCCTTTTAATGATAAAATATTTTTAGTCCACACTTCTTTCTTTCCCTCTTCACTTTTAGTACCCATGAATTCCTTTTCTGCCAATGCTTCTGCTTCTTTTTGTTTGCCTGCAAATAATAAATTGCGGATGCTGTCTAAATATTTATACGCACCATGTTTATTATAATCTCTCGGCCCGCCTGTCCATAGTGTTTCTTCATTAAATTGAATACGGTCTTGTTCAATACCGCCGAATACCATGGCACCGATCCTTCCATTACCGAGAGGTAAAGCTTCTGTCCATTTAATGGCAGGTTGTTGATACGACAATTTTAAATTCTGTGCTGATAGAAATTGAGTACATATTATGAATGCACCCACAAGCAGATATTTTATTGTATTTTTTAGCATCATTTAATTTTATCGCAGAGAAAAGGAGATACATGAGGTTTCGCAGAGATACGCTGCGTTAACTCCTTTTCTCTTTTTCTCTGCGTTAGAAAACTCATTTTTTCACTTCATCTCCATATACTACCGTTGCTTCGCCCAATTCATTATTCAATAATTTTACATTTTTAGTTTCAGCACCGTTAACTGCTGCAAATATTTTTGTACCATTAAATGGCCAGCAGTTACGTAATAAAACATCCTGTACATTATTCAGTTTTATTAATGGCACATCAGCAATCGGTTTTGCAGAAGTGAGTCCATCAATATCTATGCGCTGTGTTTTATCCGCCGTTAATGCACTACCGGTTCTGGTATTCACCCTTACATTATGCAATTGAATATCTTTTGCATTTTTAATTACAATACCCGTTTCGGCTTCAAATACACAATCATTTAAACTGATTTCCTGCACCGGCATTTCATCCAGCCCATTAATGTACATGGCTTGTTTTGTATAAGCAGTAATATTGCTCAACCGTATATTTCTGAATTGTGGTGTACGTTCACTCACCGGCTCTGGTGGTACTCTTGAATATTGCATATCCAACACTATAGCCTGTTCTTTTATATTCTTCATTACAATATTATCAACACGTATATCTTCTACAATTCCTCCACGGCCTCTTGTGGTTTTAATTCTTATGCCTCTGTCTGTTCCATCAAATACACAATTAGTGATTACAATCTTTTTAACACCGCCGCTCATTTCACTTCCTATCACCACACCACCATGGCCATTAAGCATAGTGCAATTGGTGATGGTATAATTTTCTGCAGGCATATTTTTCGTTCTGCCCGGTACATCTTTTCCCGATTTAATGGTTATGCAATCATCACCTACACTGATATGGCAATTGGATACATGTACATACTTGCAAGACTCTGCATTGATGCCATCTGTATTCGGTGATTTCGGATTGTCGATCGTTACTCCGTTCACTGTTATGTTTTCGCAAAACTCCGGGTTGATCGTCCAGAAAGGTGAATTAGTTATAGTGATACCTTCTATCAGAATGTTTTTGCAATACATGGGTTGTATAAATGGCGGCCTTAAAAAACCTCTTTTGGTTTGTGCAGAATCATCAGACAGGATAATATTTTTATTAGCCGCATCAAATGCCAATTGCCATTTATTTCTTGGCTGATCTTTTGGAAAACTCAATACATAGTCCCACCATTTTTTTCCGTGCCCGTTTATTTTCCCTCTTCCCTTTATCGTAATATTTTCTACTTTGTAAGCATAGAACAATGGAGAAAAACTTTTAAGATCAACGCCTTCATACCGGCTTTCTACCATTGGCAAATAATCATCAAAGTCATCACTGAAATGTAATTCTGCGCCGGCATCAATAAAAATAACAATATTGCTTTTTAAATGTATCGGGCCGGTTAAATATTTCCCCGCAGGAAAATACACGGTGCCACCACCGGCTTTTGAAGCTGCATCAATAGCTTTGGCAATAGCCACAGTGGCTTTAGCACTGCTGTCTTTTTTTGCACCGTATTTTGTTACGTCGTAAAATTGCTGTGCATGAATTGCAGTTACGTACAAACAGTTAAGTATCAGAATCACTATCCCTTTTTTCATATTCTTATTTTTAACGAAAGTATATTTCTCTATTTTAACCATAAAGACATTAATTAAGGTACCAAGGGGCACAAAGCAAAAAATAAATTCTTTGCGAAGCTTTGTGTACTTTGTGCTTTAGTGGTTTTATTCAAATAACCAATCAATTTCTACTTTAACGCCATCTTCTGTTAAGCCGGCATCATACACCGGAATTATGTCATCATCTTTTACAAAGCCCAGTATTAAGCAAACACCTTTTGCCAATTTTAATTTATTAGCCCCTGCCGGAAAACTATACGTATGAATATTCACCGGCGGCATTCCTTTTATCACCAGGGCATTGGCAATTTTTATTTCTGCCTGGCCGTAATCATTGGCACTGGCATTGGTTTCTAATTCTGGTTCTTTTAAAAAAGTGGTGTCTTTTGAAAACGCTGCTTTCTTTAGCTTGAAAAAACCTACTAACACTTTCACAGGTTTATCAGTAGTGAAATTTATTTCCGTTCCTTTAGACAATTGTTCCTTCCATGATAATTGCAGCCCATTCAATAATTTAATATCGCCGGCAAAGTTTTCCATTTTTAATGCAGTATCCGAAAATATAGTGTGCGAATCATTCACTGCATAAAATTTCAAATCCGCTGGCACAATTTTTACCTCTGCATTTTGCAACCTTTCCTTTAAGCTTGAAGTTTCAACTGCAGCAGTATTTCTTTTGTAAATAGAATCCACCGCATATTTAAATCTTGATAGTTCCTTTTCAAATGGCCCTAACACTTCAGCCCATGTTTTAAAAGTTCCATTCGCACCACGGATAGGAATTTTCCGTTGCTGTGTTTGCATACTGTTGGCATATAAATAAGTGCCTTGCGTTAAAGCAACCAGTTCTTTATAACTGCTAACACTTTTCTCCAGCAATGGCATTGCTTTTTTCAGATCATTAATATCATCAGAATATTTATACCGCAATACATCCAGAGCAGCTGTTGTTTTTTCTGCATAATGATAAGCCATTGCTTTATAACAAAGCATATCATTTTTTATGCGCTTAAATTCTTCTTTATTTTTTTTGATATTTTTTTCAACGGCTGTAATTGCTGCCACAGCTTTATCGCCATGTTGTTTTACTTCACTGATAATCTGTACCGGGGTTTCGCCAATATGCTCTTGCTTTTTCCATTCCTTCTCTGCATACTGTGTAAGCATTTCGCCTTCGGGGCTTTCACCATCATACAACAATGTAAACAAACCATAACGATAAGGATTGATGAGTTGAGTCATCAGCATACCCAATGTTAATGTTTGACGGTTGCCATCAGTAATACCAAAGCGGCGTAATAATTTGGGTGCTATCTCTCCTGATTGTTCGTATGCTTCCAGTATTTTTTTGCCATCTGCATTAGTACATCCAAACTTTACAGCCAATAAATTACTCCAGTAATTGATTTCATCTGCTCTGCTTCTGTTTGCTTTCCATGCATAGCGGCTCCAGGCTTTGTACCATATCCAGTCTCTTTCTATTTGTAACAAACGTTTTCCTCCTTTCACACTGTCGGCACTGTAAGGCCAGTCCCAGTAAGATGCCTGCGGATATAAATGCAAACCATTGCCGCCCATTACCTCATGCATACCAATTACTGATTGCTGAATAAAATCGGGAGCACCATAACGGAAGGGTTCAAGGTTAGCAAGGATATGTACGTTTTCAATCTGCACACTTCCTAAATGACTTAATGTCTGGTGCAGCTTTGCCCATTCGCCTCTTGGCCTTGCATAGGTTAATGCTTCGCCATTAAATTTTGCTTCGGTGTATAAATTTTTATACAGAGGCAATGCAGCTTCCATTACTGATGGTGCATCAGTATCATGTGCTCTTAAAACAATGGGCGGCTCTTCTGTTTTACCTAACGCTTTCATTCCCTCCTGCACACCGGGAATAATTGTTTTGGTAAACCATTCAATATCATCTTTACCTACTCCTTCCATTGCTTCTCCCAAACAAACCATTAAGCCAACATTAGGATATTTTTCTACAAATGCTGCAATTGATTTTCGGGTATAATCTGCAATCAACGGAATGATGGGCCTTTCTCTTTCCTGTGTTTTAATATGATTGTATTCGGCAAATGGTTTGGATACGATGATATTATAAAACATTTGTATCACCCAGATGCCACGCTTATCTGCTTCGGTAGTAATGAAGCGGTACATTGCTTCATTCTTTTTAAAAGTACTATCATCTACTTCAACCGCATAAGGATAATCTTTTAGTTTTACCAATGAAGCAAAGGGATGACCATTCCAGAGATACAAAGAATTCATCCTGTTATCTACCATAGAATCCAACACCTGTAACCATAATTTTTTATTGTAGAACCAGGGAAATGTTTCGGGAGTGTAAGGATATTCATATACATTTCTTCCGGGGAGATAAGTTGATTTTTGTATACCGATGCATTGGCCGCGGAGCACCATTTCGGGACTGTCTACTTTATTAATTTTTTGAGGTAATTTTCCAGCAGCGGTTATTCTATCAGCAAGGTCTAAGCATCCATACAAAATGCCACTTGCACTAAAACCCTGCAGATTAATATTCCCATTTTTTTCAGACTCAATAATGAATGCTTCTTTTGAAGGCATGTGTTTCCTTTCGTATGTTGTAAGCATTTCCGGATACTCTTCAAGTGCTTTAGTTATGTCAATTATAGCAATATTTCGTTTACCAGAACTGACAGGAGATTTTCTATTTACAATAACCTGATACCCTTTTTGGAGTAAAGCCTTCCTAAGTTTTTCTACTCCAAATTCAATTCTTGGAGAATTGAGCTTAAACACATCTATAACTATTTCTTCTCCAGGTATAATTTTATTGTTTTGTGCAACCAGTTTTTCTCCAATCAATATCACTGTAACCAATAAAAACAATATAATTATTCTGAATTTCATCTTATTTATTTGATTACCGCCATCTCATTTAAATATTTTTCCAGCATGGTAAATCCATCTGCACCTACTTTATTTCTATCACCGGCATCATTGGGATTTAAATTATTTTTCTTTTCCCATTCATCAGGCATGCCGTCTTCATCTGTATCTATTGGTGCAACACCATTTTTAAATTCGCCCCAGCCACCTACTGCAGTTGGCGAATCTATTATTCCTGCTTTTCCAAATACGCCCATACCTGTTGCGGTACCTGTTTTGGTTTCATTTACTACTCTTGTATCAACGCCATCTCTTTTAGGAAGTATTGCACCTGCATTTTTTAATACTGCTTCGTAAGCATCTTTTGCATTTTGTTCTGCAATGGGCACATCAATTTTAAACGGTGATTTTGCTTTAACTGATCCTGCTTCTCCGGGCTCAGTCAGATCTAATCCGTCAAAATTATTTTTAGTAAGGCGTTTATCTCCTTCCATTACATTGCCATTCAAATACCATTCAGCGATGCCTTTGGTTTTATCTGCTTCAAATAAAGCATGTACAAATTTTAAAGTGGAAGGTGTTGCCGGACCGGGTTTGTAATAATTGTTGACGATATTTATTTGCGATACGCCACCCGCAATATTTACTTCACCACCATAACAGGCATTGGGGTTGCCCCAGTTGTAGATCACATTGTTCCTGTAATCGATCACCGCCATAGTATCATGTGCCCTTGCACCATCAAAGCGAACTGCACGACTATTTTGGTGTGCAATTAAATTGTGATGATACGTTGCATACTGTCCGCCCCAGACACCACCATAAGAACGATGACCTTTGGCATGTCCGGCTTCGTACAAACCTTCGCTTACAATACACCATTGCACGGTAGTATTTTTGGTATCATACATCGCTGCACATTCTTCGTTGGCCCAGCTAAAACTGCAATGATCTACAATTACATCATGACAGTTTTCCATATCATACCCATACAAACCGGTTTTTAAAGTGCCACCCGGACGTGAACGAATAAAGCGGATAATAATATTGCCATGATTACCTTTTGCAGCGGCTCCATTTAAAATTAAAGATTGATTTTTTAAACAGATGCCATCACCCGGTGCTGTTTGTCCTGCAATAGTCAGGTTAGATCTTTTGATCTGTATTTTAGATTGCAATTCAATAATGCCCGATACTTTAAACATTACCGTCAGTGGTTCTCCGGGAAATTTTTCCAATGCATTCCTGAAACTTCCTTCGCCATCATCATTTAAATTAGTAACGAAAGCCACTTTTCCACCACGGCCTCCTGTTGCATATTTACCAAAACCTTCCGCACCGGGAAAAGCAATTTGCTGAGCATTGATCTGCTGCAGAAAAAAAACAGCAATCACTAAAAATGTATTTTTCACTTTATATACTTTACTTACTTTATAAACTTTATTTACTTACTACTTTACAAAGGAGGAACAACTCCCCCTCTCTCACTACTCTCATACGCCGCTTCCATACACGCCATCGTATGAACACAATCTTCCACACTATTATCAGGTGTTACAATTTTTCCTTCTGCTGCCAGCATCATCTGATCCATACTACCAATAAACGCATGCGGAAACCAACTACCTTCTATCTGCATTTGCTGCCATTGCGGTACTGCGCCTTCTTCTAATAAAATATATTCAAAACTATCTGCTTCGCCACGGGGATAATTAATGAGTGCGCCAAAATTGATGATGACCGCACCTTTGCTGCCTTCTATTTTTATATAAGATTGTTGCTTAGGTGTACCATAATTATGGCAATGATTGGTGAGAATATTTGCCCTTATCATGTCGCCATAATCCATAATGATATTACTGCGTACCGATGCCAGTTGCGGCATTGAAGGATGCTTCGTTGTTTTCGCATACATCGAATTGGGATTGCCCAATAAATTTCTTACCAGGTCGATGTAGTGAATACTGTGGTATAAAATTTCCACTCTTGGCGCAGCCTGTAAAAAATCCCAGATATGCCAGGGCGTATATACATTTACATTCACTTCAATATCATTCAGCTCTCCCAGTAAATTTTTATTGATCAGTTCTTTTGCAGCCAAAATATAAGGCGCATACCGCAATTGGAAATTAATACCCGCCAGCATTTTTTTCTGCTGTGTGAGTTGCAGTATTTTTTTTGCCTCGCTATAATTTTCTCCCATAGGTTTTTGCAACAGCACTGTTGCACCTTGGGGTAATTCATTTAACAAAGCAATGGTTTGTGAACCTGGAACAGCCACATCAAAAATAGCATTGGCAGGTGCATGTGCTACCATATCTGCCACGCTGGTAAATACATGCGGCACATTAAAATTTGCTGCAGTGGCAATCGCTTTTGCATTGTCGATATCATAAATGCCCTGCACATTAAAGCCGGCAATTTTGTAAGCCGGTAAATGTGCCGCATTGATAATACCACCTGCACCGATGATATAAACCGGGTTTATTTTAGACGATTGAGGAATATAGTGCAACATCGATTGTATCTGCTTTCAATTTTATTAATTCTTCTACCCTTATAGCACCAGGCAACTTTATATTACTTTTTATATTTTATCTGCCCTGTATTTACAAACTTCCCAGGTAATTACCATAAGTTAGTAATAATACCGCAGTAATTAATACTAACAGAGCCAACATTAACAAACGTATTGTTTTACTGCCACAGTTTTTCCATTCTTTCATCAACAAACCTGCCACACTGCTGAATAATACCAGCATGATCATGTGAATGGCCCAACTGGTAAATTGATATTTTCCCATACGCACATGCCCAAGGCCATAAAAGAAAAATTGCCCATACCATAAACAACCTGTAAGAATTGCCATGGAATAATTTTTTACCAAACTATTATTACCTGCACTAGCGTACTGGCCAAAAGTTTTTTCTTTATTATGCAAATAGAAACAATACAATAATGTAGTTACAAAAGCACCGGAGTTAGAAAAAATATAGATCACATTGCCCTGGAAATTTGCAGCGCCATACTTTGCAGCAACATCTGCAATGGGTTGTCCCTGGTCTAATGAAAAACCATACAGCGCCGATAATATTCCGGCAAGTATACAAAGTGGCAATCCTTTTGCCAAAGAAAAAGCGGAGGTATTGTTTTGATCTTTCTCCATATCTTTTTCTTTATTACGTCCGGCTAAACCGCATAATGCAATTCCTACAGCTCCTAATGCAATTCCAATTATTAAATACGCAGCACCGTTACTTTTTAATACATCACCCAATGTACCATGTACCAATGGCGGCAACAAAGTGCCCAACACACAACTGATACCAACCGCAATAGCATAGGTTAATGAAAAGCCAACATATCTTATTGCAATACCAAATGCAGTACCGCCAATACCATAAGCCATGCCTAATAAAAAAGATTTTATCATGGCAGCTGATGGCGCTTCCTGTAATACCGTCATTAAATTGGGAATGGTAATGAATGCCATGATAACCGGCAATGCCAGCCAGCAGATAAATGCCTGTGCCAGCCAATAGGTTTGCCAGCTCCAGCCCACTACTTTTTTTTGTGGTGTGTAACACAGCGCAGCACTAGATGCACCTGTAGCATGAAACAATACTCCGTTGATCAATTCCATTTTATTGCTGCGTTGTTTTATAGATTGTAAAAATGCTGTGCGTTGCTGTAAAAAACTTTATCGCTATCAAAAGGATCAAGCAAATCGTTGATCACTTCTTTGTATACATTCCATACCTTAGTATAAGATCCTGCTAATAATGCTACCGGCCAGTCACCACCGCAAAAACACCGGTCTGTTCCAAAATGCTGCAACGCAAAATGTACATAAGGTTTAATATCTGTTGCACTCCAGTTTTCAAAATCACCCGAGGTAGTTCCCAGTCCTGAAATTTTTGCATAGAAATTTTTGTGTTGTGCAGCAACTTTCATCAACTCTCCCCATCTTCCAAACTGCTCTTTAGTTTTTATCGGCGGCTGACTTAAATGATCAAATACCATTTTAAGATCCGGCACTTTTTCTGCCACCGCCAAAGCGGTTTCAATATGTTCCGGTAAAACAGCTACCACATCAAAAGGAATATTTTTTTCTTCCAGTATGCTTAAGCTATCAATTACTGCAGGCTGCAACAACCATTTACTGTCTTGTTCATCATGTATCTGGTGGCGTATGCCTTTACAATATTTTTCCTTTAGTAATTGCACTTCCAATATTTCCAATGTTGCATTAGGATCTTTCAACGGCAACCAGGCCACCACTCCTTTTATCCAGGAGGTTTGATAAGCTGTTTCCAGCATCAGTTGTGTATCTTCTAAATTACTACTGGCCTGTACCAATACGCCATATGAAATACCAGCCTGTTCTCTGCCTTCATTTAATTGTTCAATGTGCCAGGTTTGATTTAAAACAGAGGTATCATTCTGCAACCAGGGGTAAGCTGCCCGCTGCAAATCCCAAACATGTATATGTGTATCAATTATGCGTTGCATCGTTAGGGCTAAAATAAGCTCCGTAATTATTTTTCCTGGAAAATTTTCTCCAGCTCAAATTGCTTGTCAATCGTTTCATTATGTTCGCCCAGTTGCGGTGCTCCTTTATCAGCAACTAATAATTTTCCATCCACCCTTATCGGGCATCTTGTTGTAGTGATAGTAAGACCGTTACTGGTTTTCACTGTAATTTCCATATTCAGCAGTTTATAACCGTCCTGCTGTACCAGTTTATCATAATCCATTACCGGTGCACACCAGATATCTGCTTTTTCCAACACACTTAACCAGAATGCAGCGCTATTAGTAAGCAAATGATCGGCCAGTATTTTTTTTATCTCGTCTCTTTTTTCGAACCAGCTGTTACTATCACTGTATTTACGCAAAGGTTCGCATTGCAATAAGGCCGACAAAGTTAAAATATCACTCATTGCCAAAGCAATATAGCCATCATTTGTTTTGTAAATTCCATAAGGCGCCGCAATGTAGGCATGGGCGCTATTAACCGCACCACGAACCGGCAATTGATTGCCATCATTATAATAAGAAGTGAGTACTTCAAACTGAAAATCGAGAATACTTTCAAACATATTCACCTGCACCAATGCACCATCTCCACTGATGGCTCTTTTATACAGGGTGGCTAAAATACCTTGTGCAATATGTGTGCCCGCCATAATATCCACTACTGCAACACCCATTGGCGTAGGGCTCTCATCATTATTATTACTCAACCAGGTCAATCCGGATGCAGCCTGCAATAACAGATCCTGGCCCGGCAGGTCTTTCCACGGCCCTTCACTGCCATAGCCACTTATTTCGGCATAAATTATTGAAGGGTTGATCTGTTTTACGGTGGCATAATCCAAACCGATACGTTCCATCACACCGGGGCGAAAATTATGCATCATCACATCTGCCTTTGTCAATAATTGTTTTACTTTTTCCAGGTCATCTGCATCTTTTAAATCGGCAGCATAACTTTGTTTATTGCGGTTGATGGCATGAAAAATGGTGGACTCTCCTTCTATCATCACATCCGATACATACAATTGCCTGCAGATATCTCCATTACCGGGCTTCTCAATTTTTATCACCTGCGCACCCATATCTGCAAGCCGCAATGCAGCCGAAGGGCCAGATAAAAACTGGCTGAAATCAACAACAATAATATCTTGTAATAAATTCATGTTTCTCTTTTTGTACCGAACTATATTTCTTTGTTCAACTTCATTGGCAGAGTTTATCCCGAAAGCATTCGGGGCACTCTTCAACAGCAAATCTTTATTGAACTTTAATTATGTTTTGCTAAAAGCACCTGTCGTTCCTAAGGGACTTAAATACCATATTATTTTCTTTCTACCCACCTGCTGTTACTACGGAACATAAAACAAAATCACTCTTTAAAAGTATTTAACGCTATTATTCTGCAATTGAAAAATCTTCTTTTATTTTTTCATTATCGGCTCCTAATTGTGGTGCAGGTTTACCGGCATACAATTTTTTACCGTTAATACGAATGGGGCACCTGGTGGTAAATATTTTTTCATCGCCGGCATAAATCACCTGCTCCATTGCCAATACTTTATACGCTTCATGATTGATCAGTTGCTCCCAATCCAATACTTCCATTGCCCAAAGCCCTTCGTTTTGCAAACGCATCAACCAATGGCTGGTATTTTGTGTAATAATATGTTTTGCTAAAATTTCTTTTATTACATCTCTTTTTGCAAATGCCAGTTCCTGCGAAAAACCTTCCAGCGCTTTACACTCAATAGCGTTAGTAAGCAATTTTATATCCATCATGGCTAAGGCAAGAAATCCATCAGCCGTT
Source organism: Ferruginibacter sp. SUN106 (assembly GCF_050611765.1). NCBI lineage: Bacteria > Pseudomonadati > Bacteroidota > Chitinophagia > Chitinophagales > Chitinophagaceae > Ferruginibacter > Ferruginibacter sp. SUN106. The sequence goes on along the minus strand of NZ_JBODJC010000001.1, from coordinate 1,032,535 downwards.
TTATAAATGCCATAAGGTGCTCCAAGCAAAGGATGACCGTTATTAATTTTACTTCTTTGCGGTTGCTGATGATTGGTATAGTATGTAGTTAATAATTCAAATTGAAAATCAAGCAAAGATTCCATTAAACTGATCTCAATTAATGCGCCCACATTTCTTTTCTGTCTTCTTATTAATGCGCCTAAAATTCCCTGTACCAATTGTGCACCACATAAAATATCTGCAATAGAGATACCAAATGGCACCGGGCCATTGGTGCCGTTACCGGTTGTAAATGCAAGCCCTGTTATGGATTGTAACAACAGGTCCTGCCCCGGTTTATTCTGCCATGGCCCTTCTTTACCATAACCTGATATTACTGCGTAAATGATCCGTGGATTAATCTGTTGTACCGCTTCATAACCAAAGCCGGCTTTCTCCATTACACCGGGGCGAAAATTATGCATCACCACATCAGCTTTTGCAACCAGTTTTTGTACAATTGCAAGATCTTCTGCATTTTTAAGATCGGCAGTAAAACTTTCTTTATTGCGGTTGATGGTATGAAACAATAAAGAATTATCATCCACCCATAAATTTTTGATGGCCAGTTTCCTTCCGGCATCACCTTTACCCGGCCGCTCAATTTTAATAACCCTTGCCCCCAGGTCAGCCAAACGTAAACCTGCCGAAGGGCCGGAAAGGTATTGACTGAACTCCAGTACCACTACTCCTTTTAAAGGTAAGTTCATCATGCTGCAACAATATTATTTTGGTGAAGCAGGCTCTGCTGGTATATCGTATTCATCTCCTGCAATGCTTTAAGCGGATCTTCATTTTGCATAATACATTTTTGTAAAGGTATTCCTGCATGATCCTGAAAATGCAGGTACCCATTATATCTCGGCCTCACGTACCCGTTTTCCATTACAGGCAATATGTTTTTAAAAAAATCATTCGTTAAATGATTGGCATCGCTATCTGTCCATGCACTGCCATGACCCGGTTGCCCGCCATGCTGTACATATAAAGTACGTTGCATTTCTGCAGATACCACCCACTCTGTAAAATCAACCGCAACAGCACTATGTTTACTAAATGCAGATACGGCCAATCCTGTGCCTCCGATAGTGGTTTGTAATTTATTGTCATTAAAAGTAACCACATCGGCATAATGCAACAGATTTTTTGCATAGCCCGTTCTTGAATAATTGGAGTAACCATATGCAAACGGGCAATACCAGTATTCATCTGTAGTACTCATTAATTCTGCCACTGCAATAGGATTACAATTAAACATTTTTTTATCTAGCAGCGAATACAGTTCTTTCATTGTTTCAATGGCCTGCACGCCTGTAGTGTCATCAATTATTTTGTCTTTGTATTGAAATGGCTTTTGCCCATGAGCAATACAAAAACTGTAAAAGTTCATCAGCAGGTCAATGGGTATTGCAGGCACAGCTACTTTACCAAACCTTGCCAGGGTAAGTACATCATCCCATTTACGAGGCAGCATGATCTTATGCTTCATTAAAAGATCTTTTCTAAAACTTGCTGCAGGCGTTGCAGCATCAATAGCCAATGCCCATTGTTTATTTTTGTAGTTATAACTTTCGTGGGAATACCCTACCGAATTATTTAACTGGTCCTGTAAATATTCCGGTGACAGATACTCATCCAATGGCAATACACAATTGGTTGCCGCAGCACAACCCACCCATGGGTGATCGATTATTAAAAGATCGTATTGCGCTGTTAGTTTTTCAATAGGAAAATCGGCAAACTCCTGTAAGCTTCTCTTTTTCCATTGTATCTCCACGCCAGGGTGCAATTCGCTATAACGCTGCGAAGCGGCCAGCAAAGGAGTAATGCCCCTGCTATGCCCCCATGTTATGCCTTGCAAAATTATCCCTGCCATTTTATGCTTCTTTTTTATTCACCAGTAAAATATGTTCACATACCATTGCTAATTCATTATGCTGATTAAAAGCTTCCACCAGTTCTGTAACCAATCCAAAACCTGGTTTCTTATGATCTTTTTTATCTTTAATGGTAATGGTAACTTTTATCGTATCGCCAATAAAAACCGGTTTGATAAATCGTAATCTTTCATAACCATAGGTCATGGCCACTTCATTTATAACATCGGCAGTAAGCCCAACGGCAATGGTAAAAATTAACGTACCATGTGCAATGCGTTTTTTAAACGGCTGCGTTTTACACCATTCTTCATCCATATGATGAGGAAAAAAATCGCCTGACTGGCCTGCATGAATTACAATATCGGTTTCAGTAACCGTACGCCCTTTAGTTTGGCGAATGTTATTCAGTTCAAATTCTTCAAAATATTTTTTTACAAACATGATAGCGCTGCACCCTGCAGTTTGGTTAATGGTCGTTCTTTGTTAGCTGAAATTGCAGTAGTTGGTGTAATGGGTGGTAGGATTTAATACCTGGGATGCAATACGAAAACAAAATATCATACAGCAATTTTGTCCATCAATTCAACCATTTACAATCGTAAGCCTGCAAAGTTTCCTGATCTTAAAAAACACCTGCAAAACTGAACTTCAAATTAAAAACAAGTAGCCCGGTATTCAATGTAAGGTTTTACTGTAATGATGGCAGATTTTACTATATGAACTATTAAAGAACCAAAGCAATACTCATAACGCATTGGCGCCGCAATATTTCGATATTTATAAGATATACTGTTATTGTTCCAAAACGCAACCATTTTTACTTTGATCACAATCAATCTAATTGCTAACTATTATCATAAAAAACAGTTTTGCCTGCAGGTAATTTTGAAGAAAATTGTTTGTATGGAAAAGATATTACTGGCATTGGATGCTGTAAATCCCAACAAAAATGCGTTGGAATTTGCCTGCTACCTGGGCAGGTTAACCAAATCAAAAATAACGGGGGTGTTTTTAGAAAATATGGAGCCGCAAATAAGGCCGGTAGTGCATCAATTGCACAGCATGACCACCCTGGACTGGCGGGAAAAAGAAAATGCCGATAACCGTAAGGCTAAACAAGAACAGGTGATTGAAAGAAATATTGCCATGTTTAAAGAAAGCTGTATAGCAAGAGATGTGAATTATTATATTCACCTCGATCGTGGTATGCCGTTGCAGGAGTTGGTTGAAGAAAGCCGTTTTGCGGATATTTTAATTACCGATGCTGCATTATCATTGCACCACCAGTTTACAGGTGTGCCATCTGAATTTGTACGCACCCTGCTTAAAACTGCAGAATGCCCGGTGATTATTGCTCCTGAAAAATATGAAGCGCTTAATGAATTGGTATTTACTTATAACGGTGCTGCCTCTTCTGTTTTTGCTATTAAACAATTCACCTATCTTTTTCCGCAACTGTGCAATGCCAAAACCACTATTGTTCAGGTAAATGAAGAAGGAGAATGGAATGGTACCGATAAATTTAAATTTAAAGAGTGGCTTAACGATCATTATACCAATCTGCATTTTGAAGTATTGAAAGGTAATACCGATACTAAATTATTCGACTTCCTGTTTAAGAAAAGAAATATGTTTTTAGTAATGGGCGCTTATGGCCGAAATGGTTTATCTGAATTTTTTAAAAAGAACCCGGCCGATTTTTTAATGAAAGTAGTAACACAACCTATTTTTATTGCGCACTTGTAACTGTACAAACCGGCAACAATAATTTTATGAAGTTCAACAAAGAATGGCACCAGGCTAACCGCATGCCCGAAAAACCTACGCCGCAGCAACGCATACAATGGCATATAGCCCATGCCCAACATTGCCACTGCAGGCCAATGCCTGAATCAATAAAAGCTGAAATAAAAAAGCGAAGCAAAAATAAATTATCATGAAAGGTTTGGATAATCAACTCTACCTGATATTACTTTTAATTTCTAATGGCATTGCCCTATTGCAGGTAATCGCAGCTATAAAATGGCCACAATGGGCAAGGCTTTCATTTTTTTTACTTTTTGCCTGGGCCTGCTGGATGAACTGGACCACATCGCAACAAACTCCTGAGGCATATATTGATTATGCCAATCTTACCTGGAGCCACTGGTACAGTAATTTCATTCATGGCTGGTTTGCAGCGCATATACCATTGGCGGTTGGCGGCATTGCAATATGCCAGGGGTTTATTGCAATAGCCATGTTACTTAAAGGATGGATGTTTAAAACAGGCTGCATCGGTGCCATTGTATTTTTACTCTGCATCGTTCCATTTGGTGTGGGGTCCGGTTTTCCCGCTACAGTTATTATGGCAGTGGCTATGGTTATTCTTCTAAAAAATAACAGCAATACATTTATCTGGCAAAAAAAAGATAACAGGCCATTGTAACGTATCAATTCAGTTATCCGGCTTCACCTCAATTCTTTAAACTGAGTACAATCAAAGTTAGCAGTGATTGCAGTCAGTGTTTCCTGCAATAGTTACAAGTAGTTTCACTATCTAAATTACTTGCTATGAATATGCTCATGACCCCTGAAATACGGGAAATAACAACAGCAGTGCATTACCGCCCTGCAGTATCCATCATCATGCCATTTGAACCCAAAATGGGTTTAAAGAATGAACTGGCCCATTCGCTTAAAATTGTAACCGATCGGGTAGAACAGGAATTGCGTAACAATTATCCTGATGAAATTTACCAGCTGGTGATACAAAAATTAAGAGCGCTGATTAAAAATCTCAACTACAACACTCATAAAAAAAGTATCGCTATTTATGTGTCACCCGTTTTTGAAAAAGTACTCTATCTTGATATTCCCGTTGAAGAAAAAACAATCATTGATGAATCATTTGAGATACGTGACCTGGTATATAGCAAGAAACAATTGCATAAATACCTCGTGCTGTTATTAAGCGGAAAAGAAAGCCAGGTGTACCTGGGCAACGCCGACAGTTTTGTAAAAATTGCTTCTAATGTACCTGAAGCCATGTATGGAAATATAAATGATACCGCAGACAAAGTAGCCAATTTTGCTGCTACTGCCGAATACAAAGAAATACAAATGGAAAAATTCCTGCATCATATAGATCATGTGCTGGACAATATTTTAAATGCTTATCATTTGCCGCTTTTTGTTTTGGGTACTAAAAGAGTACTGGGGCATTTTAATAGTCTTACCAAACACAAAGCCGCAGTAGTTGAATATATCTATGGCAATTATGAAGAAGCCAGCTTACCCAGGCTAAGGGAAATTTTACTGCCTTATATCGCCAACTGGAAAAAGATAAAACAAAAAGATATACTGAACCAACTGGAAGAAGCTGCCGGCGAAAAAAAACTGGCTTATGGCATGCAGGATGTTTGGCGTGAAGCCATGAGCCTGAAAGGAAAGCTATTAATTGTAGAAAAAGATTTTATGTATCCTGCAGAACATGGTGGCAGCGAGGATGTGATTTACCAGGCAGATGAACGCTTCAATAAATTTTCTTACATCAAGGATGCCGTTGATGATGTGATGGAAAAAGTATTGAAAAAAGGTGGCGATGTGGAGTTTGTTGATAAAGATGTTTTGAAAAATTACCAGCAGATAGCACTGATCAAATATTATTAACGGCAACGCTATAAAAAAATTAAGATGGACAGGTTAAAAAACAAAGTAGTGATCATTACCGGTGCAGCAGGTGGCATGGGTGCCGCTGAAGCAAAATTGTTTGCACAGCAAGGAGCCAAAGTGATGGCCACAGATATACAGGAGGAGAAATTAGAACAATGGGTATTGCAGGCAAAAGAAGAAGGATTAACCATTGATTACCTGAAACATGATGTAACCAGCGAAACAGACTGGCAACTGGTGGTCAACAAAACAATTGCCTTATATGCAAAGATTGATGTGCTAGTAAATAACGCAGGCATATTCCCGGGTTTTATGGATGGAGAACAAACCAGTAAAGAACTTTGGGATAAAGTTATTGCGATCAATCTGACTGGCCCGTTCTTAGGATGCAAAGCCTGCATCCCTTACCTGAAAAAAGCAGGCGGTGGTTCCATTGTAAATATTGCTTCCATTGCAGGTTTGGTGGGAGGTAACGGCGTAGCCTACTCGTCTTCAAAAGGTGGTTTACGTTTATTGAGTAAAGACCTTGCTGTTACATTGGCAAAACATAAGATAAGGGTAAATACTATTTGCCCCGGAGCAGTGCTCACGCCCATGACGGAAAATGTTTTGCAACTGCCGGGCATGGATGAAACCATCAAAAACATGTCGCCGCAGGCAAGAGTTGCAGATGCTATAGAAATTGCCTGGGGTGCCTTGTACCTGGCTTCAGATGAATCTTTATTTGTCACTGGCACAGATATCACTATTGATGGTGGCGCTGTAGCAAGATAAAATCCAGGCCACTTCTCCATTTGCTATAATAAAAATTGCCGGCTTAATAACCGGCAATTTTTTATTGCAAACATCTTGCCAGGCCAATTCAATTTTTACCAATCGTTTTTTGTTTCCATTATCATCATTGCTACATTAATAATGAGGCCGGATAAAAATCCAGCCCCGTTATATGACCCAATATCCTATGAAAAACTTAATTAAAAATAGCAACCTCATCACTGCTTCGCAATAGTAATCATCAACGTTTCCGATGATTGAGGTCATTAAAAAAACGCATGCTTTGATCATCATCACTGCAAATGATGAGTACTGTCATTTGTATGGAGTGGCAGTTACTTTATCTTACATACAGTTCTCACAATTAAAATATTTTTTATGAACAACACTGGTAAAATATTAACCGCTGTTGCAGCAGGTGTTGCAGCAGGTGCAATTTTAGGTATTCTATTCGCTCCCGATAAAGGCAGCGAAACAAGACGAAAAATAAATGAACAGGGAAAGAAAATTGCTCATAATGTAAAAGACAGTTTTGAAAAAGGAAAAGAAAAGCTGAACGGGTTAAAAGAAGATATCGCAAAAACAGTAAGAGAAAAAGCAGAAGAATTTGCCTGAGTAATATCACTACAGCGTTTTGTGATCAGTAAAAAAACTAACATGGAAAAGGCATTTGCCAAAGCAGAAGAGCTGGCCGGTACAATTAAAGAATATATTAACACCACTATTGAGTCAGCAAAATTAAATGCAGCAGAAAAAAGTTCTGCCCTTATTGCCAATACAATGGCCAGGGTACTTGCTGCAATGGTGTTTATATTCTTTATTGTATTTGCCGGCATTGCCCTGGCTTTAGGCCTTGGTGAATGGCTGAATAAAACATGGGCAGGTTTTTTAATTGTTGCCTTTTTGTATTTACTGCTCGGTGTGCTGCTGTGGACGGCAAGAGAAAAATTACTACGCCTGCCTATTATGAATGCCTTTATCAAACAATTATTTAAGGCCGTAGAAGATGAGGAAAATTAAAAATATCAAACAACTACTGCAGGAAAAGCAACGGATAAAACTACAGCAGCAAGAACTGGAAAGGAAACTACAATACCAATGGGAAGAATTAAAAGAGTGTGCGAAACCTTCCTCTATTGCAGCAAATACTTTTAGTGCGGTACTTAGAAATACAATAGAAAATAAATCCGGTAACCAGAACTTATTGAAAAATATTTTTTCCTTTGGTGCTACAATACTTACTGATAAACTTGCAGAAAAAGCCGGAGAAAAGATCAGTCATCTCTTTCAAAAAAAACAGGCAGGCCGGTAACCCAGATGCATGTATTTTAAATCAACAATACAAACCCCTCCCCTGTAATTGCCATTTTGAAATTACTTCCGGGCCTGTTCGGGCCAACAATCATTCCTGCCTGTTAACTCTCATAATACTACCTGACAGCAGTCATAAACTATAAGCCAATTTGTGCATAGCTTATCACCCGATTTGAGTTGTAAACAGTAGGTGATTGAGGCGTTGTAACTAACACAGGATTATCTTATAAAAATACCAGGATGAAAAAGATATTGCTAATTGAAGACAATGATGATATCCGCAGCAACACAGCAGAAATACTGGAGTTATCCAACTACAAAGTATTAGTGGCTGAAAATGGAAAAATTGGTGTGGAAAAAGCGATAGAACATATGCCCGACCTCATCATTTGTGATATTATGATGCCAATACTTGATGGCTATGGTGTGCTGCACGCAGTTCACAAAAATGAAGCCATAAAAAATACCCCTTTTATTTTTTTGACAGCAAAAACAGAACGTGCTGATTTTAGAAAAGGAATGGAAATGGGTGCTGATGATTATATCACAAAACCATTTAGCGGAACAGAATTATTAAATGCTGTAGAAAGCAGGATCAGGAAAATTGATATGCTGAAACAAGATCTGCAGCCCGGCCTTGGTGGTGTGCAGCATCTGCTGGAGACATCATTTGGAAAAGATGCCGTGAAAGATTTTATTGAAGGGCGCAATACCAATATTTATAAAAAGAAACAGATCATTTACTCCGAAGGTAACCATCCCAACAGGTTGTATTTTATTGTAAAGGGAAAAGTGAAAGTATACAAAATTAATGATGATGGTAAAGAACTGGTTACTGATCTTTTTAGTGCCGGCGATTTTTTAGGGTATGTGGCGCTGATGGAAGAAGCGCCTTATAAAGATACTGCCAAAGCACTTGAAGATACAGAAATAGCCGTGATACCCAAAGAAGATTTTGATGAACTGATCAACAAGAATCCACAGGTAATGAAAAAATTTGTACAACTGCTGGCAAAAAATATTTCTGAAAAAGAAAGTCACCTGGTGGGCCTTGCGTACAATTCGCTACGCAAAAAAGTAGCCGAAGCATTGATTATGCTGCAAAAGAAATACCAGGAAGAACAAAAAACCGAAAACTTTGTAATAGATATGAACAGGGAAAGCCTTGCTTCAATTGCCGGCACAGCCAAAGAATCATTGATTCGCACATTGAGTGATTTTAGAAATGAAAAACTGATAGCAATAAAAAGCGATGGGGGTATCAGTATACTGAATCAAAAAAAACTGGAACAATTACTGAATTAATTACAGCACTTAAACTTTTTCGTAAGCTTCGGTATTCTCTAAAAGAAAATTATTAAACTCTGTTTTCAGTAACATAAACTGGCCCTGTGTATTTTCGATATTAACACTCAGCTGCCTTATCTTTTTTCCCATATCATGAATTTTGTATTCATCCTGCAAAAGCTTTTGTGCCTGTAGTATTTTATCCAGCTCAGCAATATTGTTACGTAATATTCCAATTATTTCATCTTCCATAATAAACCGGTTATGAAATACTTCAATTTTACCAAGCAATATTTTTTCAAAATTATTTTTTAAAATTTCAGAGATACGGTTTTTCAGGTGCACATTCTCTTCCATCATAAAAGAAAGCAATCTTTTAATGGCGCCAATCTCAAATTGTAATTGTTGTAATCTTAACTCGGGCATACTTCCTGTTTTAAAAACATAACGGATAATTATTCCAATGCACTTTAGTTGTGTTAACATAAAGATATACTTCGCTAATGTATAGAAAAGCAATTTTCATCACTGTGTGTGCTGACTTTCATCAATCATCCTCCATACCCCTCTTTAACATAATCAATAGCTGACAGGAATCATTTTAAAAGTTGATCGCCGGCATTTTACACTAACAGCAAATACACTTGTTTTGTTTACATCGTTTTATGCAATCACATGAAAATACTTTTATTGATACTGCTTGGTTTTATTGCGCTTACGGCTTTAATATCCGGGCTAATACTAATAAGCCATCCGGATGGGGGTATACTACAAATACAATTGAGTGTTCTAAGCAGTACACCGTTTAAAAATTTTCTTATCCCGGGCATTATTTTAACTATGGTTGTAGGCAGTATTAATTTATTAGCATTAATATGCTGTTTTATCAAATACCGTAAACGGTACAACTGGGCAATGGCAGGCGGCGTAGTGATATGTGGCTGGATTATTATACAAATGCTACTGATCAATACTATTCACTGGTTACAATTTGTATATCTCGGTGCAGGATTACTAGTAATACTGATTGCTTATCAACTAAAAGGCAAATGGGCTGTATAAACAATTTTTGTTTTCACCTTTCAATTTAATCACATGCTAAAATATTTTTTCGCTTTTATCATGCTCATTCATGGGCTTATTCATTGTATGGGTTTTGCAAAAGCATTTGGCTATGGCAATATCACTGCAATAACAAAAGCAATTTCAAAATCATGGGGCGCATTTTGGCTAATCACTGCGGTATTGTTTACAATTACAGCAATATTATGGGTATTAAAAAAAGAGAATTGGGCAATCATTGCTATTGCAGCAGTGGTACTATCGCAAATAGTTATTATCGCTTCGTGGAAAGATGCAAAATACGGTACCATTGCCAACCTCATCATTTTACTGGTAGCTATACCTGCACTTGCCAATATGTATTTTAATAATATGGTAAATAAAGAAGTAAAAACAGTATTTGCAAGAATACCACATTCCGATAACACCGTCATTACAGCATCAATGCTAACAGGCCTGCCACCGGTAATACAAAAATGGCTTACCCATTCAGGTGTTATTGGTAAGCAAAAAACAAATACTGTTCGTTTAAAACAAAAAGGCACATTAAAACTTAAACCCGATGGCAAATGGATGCCTTTTGAAGCCAGCCAGTATTTTACAATTGAAGCACCAGCTTTTGTGTGGAAAGTTGAGGTAGCCATGATGCCGCTGATAACATTGTATGGAAGAGATAAATTAGAAGAAGGGCAAGGAGAATTATTAATAAAAGCCTTATCAGTTTTTACTGTTGCGCAAGATGGCAATAATGACAAGGTCAATTCTGCCTCACTTATTCGTTTTCTTTCAGAAACAAGTTTTTTTCCTACTGCTGCTTTAAGCAATTATATCAAATGGGAAGCGATAGATTCTCTTTCTGCAAAAGCAACGATGACTTGTAACCACTACACCGTTTCGGGAATTTTTACCTTTACTGAAGCCGGTGATCTCGTTTCTTTTTCTGCCAACCGGTATTATGGCAGTAATGAAAAAGCTGGTGTAGAAAAATGGTTGGTCACCGTAACTGGCTATGCCAATTTTAATGGTATCCGCATTCCTTATAAGAACAAAGTAACCTGGCAATTAAAAACAGGCGACTTTACCTGGGCAGCTATTGAATTGACCGCACTGGAGTATAATATACCCGAAGTGTATCCATAAAAATCAATCGATCTTCTGCAGGTATTCCTTCTGGTATTGCCGGGGAGATTTTGCCACAATTTTTTTAAATACACGATTGAAACTAACTGCACTGCTGAATCCCGTATCGTATGCAACAGACGAAATACTATCAAAACTTCCGGCAGTTATTTTTTTACAGGCTTCGCTGATGCGGATCTCATTTAAAAAAACAATATAATTTTTCCCCGTTCTTTTTTTAAAATAACGGCAGAAAGCCTGTGGTGTCATGTAAGCAACAGCAGCCACCTCCTTTAGTTTAATATTTTCAGAATAGTGGCTCATCGTAAACTGGTATACATCATTCATACGAAGCCCCTCCAGGTCTGAAAAAGAAAATGCCGATGGAATGGTAGATAATTTCTCCCATTCTTTTATGCCCGACATCACATGCAGCATACGGATAAATGCAGCCAGCCGGAGCGCCTGTTTTGAATTTTTCACTTTCAGCATCTCTCCCGTAATTTTATTTTGTTTGCCCGAAGCCAGGTGCAATCCGTAATTGGTATTGTCCACAAATTTTTTAATCGCTTTTGATTCTGTAAGTTCAAGAATAGGTTTAAAAATGCCGTTGGGATTAAAAAAGAAAGTCAGGGAATGTGCCTGCTTTTTTCTGCGTTTATCAAAATACGCAGGGTCGCTTTTAAAAATATGCGGTTGATTGCCACCCAGTATATAAATATCCCCGGCTTTAAAAGGCTGCATATAATTACCTGCAATCAATGTGCCCTCCCCTTTTATCACCCAGGTGATCTGCGTTTCATTATGCCGGTGTAAATGATTGTAGAAATACGGCATCACATCTTCCTGCACAATTACAGCATGTTCTTTTGCAACCGGTATGGTAAACTGTATTACTTTCATCTTATCCAATATTATCACATTTTTCTTAAAAAAAGATAATTATGGTTAATATTGGTAAAATATTAGTCAAGTATTGCATTCTTTTTAATTACCGATACAAATAATTTTGACAAAAAAATATAGTATGCAAATAGATTGGAAAGGGGTATTCCCTGCAATTACAACCAAGTTTACTGAAGACGATAAACTGGACCTGCCGCTTTATACAAAGAATGTTGAAATCCAGATTAAAGCTGGTATCGATGGATTGATATTAGGCGGAACACTGGGTGAAGCCAGCGTATTAACCACACAGGAAAAAGAAATCCTGGTAAAACATACGGTTGAAATAGTTAACGGTAGAATACCCGTGTTACTTAATATAGCCGAAGGCTCAACAAGGGAAGCATTGCAACAAGCTGAGTATGCAAAGCAATGGGGTGCTAAAGGATTAATGATGCTGCCGCCAATGCGGTACAAAACTGATCACAGGGAAACGGTAAGTTATTTTAAAACTGTAGCCAACTCCACTGATCTGCCGATTATAGTGTATAACAATCCTGTTGATTATAAAACAGAAATAACATTAGATATGTTTGAAGAACTGATTGAGTGCAGTAATATCCAGGCCATAAAAGAATCTACCAGGGATGTATCCAATGTAACAAGAGTAAAAAATCGTTTTGGCAACAGGTTAAAAGTTTTATGTGGTATTGATACTATTGCTATGGAAGAAATGGTGATGGGTGCAGAAGGATGGGTTGGCGGATTGGTTTGTGCTTTTCCTGCTGAAACTGTTGCTATCTACCGCCTGGTAAAAGCAGGTAAAATTGAAGAAGCATTAAAAATACACCGCTGGTTTTTACCTTTGCTGGAGTTGGACCTTCATCCAAAGCTGGTACAATATATTAAACTGGCAGAAGCACAGGCAGGCATTGGTAGTGAATTTGTAAGAGCACCGAGATTAACGCTGGTGGGTGCTGAAAGAGAAGCAGTACTTAAAATAATTGATCATGGTATTGCCACAAGGCCGGTACTTCCTGATTATTTATCACTCTGACAGGCTTATAAAAATGAGTTCAACACGAATAAAAAACAGTTAACGCAACATAAATTAAAAACAATGGACCAGAGTACTATTAACCAGGTAATGTTGCAATCTGCAATGGCATTTGATCAATATAAAAAAACGAAGCCCTTTGAGAGGGCTTCGTTTTTAAAGTTAATCGCTATATGTATTGAGAAAAAAAGAGAAACGCTCGTACAGGTCGCTAATGAAGAAACGAACCTTCCGGCGGCAAGATTAAATGGCGAGATTGGCCGCACCACGGGACAGCTGAATATGTTTGCAGCCTTGCTTGAAGAAGGCAGCTGGGTTGAAGCAGTTATTGATACCGCAGATAATAACCGCACACCGCCCAAACCCGATACCAGGAAAATGCTTTTGCCAACAGGCCCTGTAATTGTATTTGGTGCCAGCAATTTTCCTTTTGCATTTTCTACCGCAGGGGGCGATACTGCAAGTGCATTAGCTGCCGGCTGTACTGTTGTTGTAAAAGGACATCCTGCACATCCCAAAACATCTTTATTGATTTATGAAGCAATAACTGAAGCGATTCAATTATCCAATATGCCTTTGCATACGCTGCAGCATGTAGTGGGAGAAGGTAATGATATTGGAAGAGATTTAGTCATCCATCCTAAAACTGCAGGTGTTGGGTTCACAGGTTCTTATAAAGGTGGAAAAGCATTGGTAGAATATGCAAGGCAAAGAGAAATTCCCATTCCTGTATTTGCAGAAATGAGCAGTATTAACCCGGTTGTTTTTCTGCCGGATACCATTGCCCAAAATACAGATACATTAGCACAGCAATTTGTGGCTTCATTAAACCTTGGTGCAGGGCAGTTTTGTACCAACCCGGGATTAATGTTGCTAATGGAATGCGATGCACTGAATAATTTTTTATCGAAAACTGAAGCGGTTATTGCTGCAGCTGTGCCACAAAAAATGTTGCACCAGGGTATTTACAATGCATACAATGCAGGGGTGGAAACGATGTTGCAGCAAAACAATATTACGCTGCTGGCACAATCTGCACAGCAACCGGCTGCAATGGAAGCACAGCCGGGTATAGCTAAAGTTACTGCAGCAGTTTTTTTACAAAACCCAAAACTGCACGAAGAAGTGTTTGGCCCTTATTCACTGGCCGTGGTTTGTAAAAACAAGGAAGAAATGATTGCTGTTTTATCTTCGTTAAAAGGGCAACTAACGGGAACCATTATGGGAACAGCAGTTGATTTTGAAAATTACCCGGATATTATAGAAGCGCAAACAAACCTTGCCGGAAGAGTTATTCTTAATGGGGCACCAACCGGGGTTGAAGTCTGCGCCAGCATGGTACATGGTGGACCCTACCCTGCTACAACCGACGGCAGGTTTACTTCTGTAGGTACTTCTGCAATTAAACGCTGGGTAAGGCCGGTTTGTTTTCAGAATTTTTACGACAAACTTTTACCTGGTCCATTACAAAACAGCAACCCATTAAGTATATGGCGTTTGGTAAATAACCAGTTTAGTAAAGACGCTATTCTTTAAAAATAAATTTTATCGTAGTACAATGAAGAAAACCTTTTTATGTGTAGATGCCCATACCTGTGGTAACCCGGTAAGATTAGTTGCCGGTGGTGGCCCGGTACTGGAAGGAAAAGACATGAGTGAAAAACGGCAGCATTTTCTAAGGGAATACGACTGGATAAGAAAAGGATTAATGTTTGAACCACGTGGCCATGATATGATGAGTGGCAGCATATTATTTCCCCCACACGATCCGCAGAATGATGTGGCAGTTTTATTTATTGAAACCAGTGGCTGTTTACCTATGTGTGGCCATGGTACTATCGGTACTATCACCATCGCTATTGAAGAAGGATTGATCATTCCGCATACACCAGGTATTGTAAGAATGGAAGCTCCTGCTGGCTTGGTAAACATCAGTTATAAACAAGAAGGCGGAAAAGTAAAATCAGTTAAACTGGTTAATGTACCGGCCTATCTTGCTGCAACGGAATTAACAGTAGATTGCCCCGACCTGGGCGAACTGGTAATTGATGTGTCTTACGGCGGCAATTTTTACGCTATTGTTGATGTACAAAAAAACTTTAAAGGCCTGGAGCATTATGCAGCTGATAAATTAATTGCCTGGGCAAGAGAATTGCGTAAACGCATAAACGAAAAATACGAATTTGTACATCCTGATGATTCAACTATTAATGGTTGCTCACATATCTTATGGACCGGTGCTGTACTGGATAAAACATCCACCGCAAGAAATGCAGTATTTTATGGCGATAAAGCTATCGACCGCTCTCCCTGTGGTACCGGTACTTCTGCAAGGATGGCACAATGGTATACAAAAGGGAAATTAAAAAAAGGCGATCAGTTTATTCATGAAAGTATAATCGGATCAAAATTTACCGGAACAATTGAAGAAGAAACAACAGTGAATGGCAAGCCTGCTATAAGGCCGGGCATTGAAGGTTGGGCAAAAATATATGGCTATAATACTATCTGGATCGACCCCGAGGATGATCCATATGCTTATGGCTTCCAGGTAATTTGATAAATGATACCAGGCTACAATAATTACCAGGTGAAGGCTTATGTTATTGGCGGAAGCTTTATTTTAATTAAGCAGTTTCCTGCACAATATTATTTATTGTAAAAACGCCATGTTGTTTTAAAATCTTTTTCAAGTGGCTGATCAATAAGGATAGCTCTTAACATTTCAATCGGTAAACTGTTTTCATGTAATACCGCATCATGGTATTGCATGTAGGTCATTTTATGTGTATCCACCAACTCTCTTTTTAATGCCATGAATTGTAATCCACCGATCATATAGGCGATCTGGTACAACGGCCCGTACCCTCCTGTAAATGAACGACGCACTTCACCTTCTGCATTGGCTCTTTCGTGGCCTACACGATCAACCAAAAAATCGATACACTGCTGTGGTGTCCATTTTCCCAAATGATAATTAAGAGAAAAAATAATTCTTGCACAACGATGCATGCGCCAGAATAACATACCTATTTTTTCTTCAGGTGTATTTGGGAATTTCATATCCCACAACAACATTTCCCAATACAGTGCATTCCCTTCTACCCAAAACGGCGTATCAAAATGACGATATGTTTTGTAACGGCTTGTCATGTATCCCTGCAAATGATGGCCTGCAATTAATTCATGGTGTACAGTAGCCCTTGAAAAACCGGGATTATTCCCTCTCATACTCATCATCTTCTCATCATAGGTCATAGTATTGGTAGGATAAGACACAATGAGTGACTCTCCTCCCAGGAAAAATGGGTTCACACGTTGCTGTTCCGGCGACATCATAAACATTGTCCAGTCTTCTTCTGCAAGTGGTGGAATAGTAACCAGCTTATTCTTTTTTAAAAAATCAACTGATTGGCTATACAGGTCAAACATCGCTTCCGGTTGTTTGCCCGGTGCAACAAAAGAATTTTTTACTTTTTCCTGTGCTGCTTTCCAGTTATCACCAAAGCCCATTTCACGTGATGCTTTAAGTAACTCCGCATCGCACCATGCAAATTCTTTATTGGCAATATCTACCAGGTCTTCAGGCGTATACGGAATGAATTCCATTTTCAATTGGCGCACCAGTTCATCATGTCCAATAGGATTACCAATAATACCGCTGCCATCATCTTTTTGTGAAGTGGTCAATCTGCCTTTCTTTTTTAGTGCTTGGGCATACACATTCAATAAACTATCAGTAGCGGTATATGTTTTTGGTACCCACCAGGTAAACATGGGATCGTAACCATTATAAAAATTATAGTAATTTTTTAATCCGCCTTTTAATGAATTGATTGCAGATGCTGCATACCTGGCTTGTTTAATTTCTATGCTATCCCCTGTTGCAAGTTTTTTAATAGCCGCAGTAATATCTTTATTGATATCGTTTAATTCTTTGGCAACCGACTCGCCGTTTACAGCAATGCCTCTGCGGCGTGGTTTTTCTAAAGTATAAATTCTTTCTCCAAATGTAAAGTATGGTGCTACCTGGTCGTACAATTTTTGCTGCTGTTGCAATTTGTATTGCTCATCTTCAATATCTTTTTTAAACAGCAGGTAATCTACTTTACCATTCACATTCATGTTTTTAAAATCTACCTTTTCAAGTTCTTTCAGGTAATCTGTGATAAGCTGCTGCAGATGTTGCCTGCATTCCGGTGAATTGTAATCGTTGTTTTGCCGCATCCACCATTCTCCCTCTGATACTTCAACAGCATAAAAACGTAGGACGCTGCTTTTGTCTGCATCGTACCTTATCATCATGTCGGCCATCTCACTGGTTTGAGCGTATAATGCTGATGTGGGAGATTTTTGTGCAATGATATGCGGAGATAATAAAAAGCACAGTACAATAACAAGAAGGCAATTTCTTTTCATACCTGTATAGTTAGTTGGTGGAATATTTAAATAAAATTATCAGTATTTAATTTTTTATTACTCTTGCCCCAAAAATTCTCCCCGCAGTTTTGCCATAGCTGGCCTCAATTTTTATAGTCACTTTTTCTTTACGTTCAATCAGCTCTCCGGGCAATGGATAAGTTCTGTAATAAAACTTTCCGGTGGTGCCGCCCTTTAATTCTTCTGTTGCAATTTTGCGACCGTCCACAATAATATCAAACTTACGGTCTTTATCATCACCAATATACGTGAGTAATAAACTGTTTCCGCCGCCTGCAGCATATTGTACTTTCATTTCAAAAGAAAAATAATTAGCTGCCCGGGCTTCTCTGCCGTTTACACCCATGGCATCGCTTACATAAGACCTTTCACTTGCTTTAAGGTTGTGGTCTCTTTCAGGTTGCATTTCGCCAATGCGGAAATTATCAATCGTCCTGGCTTCAATTTCTTTCTGTTCCTTTTTTTCTTTCTCATATTCTTCCTGCCGTGCTATCCATTGTTCATTGGTAAAATAATCCCAATACACACTGTAATATTCTTTATAGGTTTTGTAAAACGGGATCAGTTTTACATCAAAAGGTTTTCCTGTTCCCTTTGTTTCAAAACTCAATGATTCTCCTGCCACTGGTTTTATCCGGTCATTGATATTTCTGTTATCTGTCAACAAAACCGGAACGCCGGTCATTGGATCGGGCATAGTATTGCCCAATTGCCCCGCAAGCACCAACGGGCCATAAAGAAAAGCGATCCTGTTTGGATTATCCGGCATGCTTTCGGTATATACACTCATGGGCATTTTTAATTCTAACTTATCGCCATTTGCCCATTTTCTGTTAATTATAATAAAGCCATTTTCTTCCCCCGAAGGAAAAATACCGGTTCCGTTTACCCTAAAAGTAATACCACTTTTTGCCCACCATGGTTTACGCACTTTAATAGCAAATAGTTGTTCTTTTTTTGTACTAATAGTTAATGTAGCATTGCCTGCTTCAGGATAAGTAGTTTCCTGCTTAATAGTAACGCCTTTATCTTTCCAGCTCAGTACCGATGGAATAAAAAGATTCACATACAAACTCCCATCCTTTCCTTCATAATAAATGCCTTCGCCATATTTAGAATGATTTTCCATGCCACTACCTACGCAGCATGTAAAGGTGTTGAAGGAATCACTGAAAGATTTTTGTGTACCCATACGTAAGGGAACAAAATAACACATCATCCCTGTTTCAGGATTTTGAGATGACAGGATATGATTGTACAAAGCCCTTTCATAATAATCTCCCAATGCAGCATCCGGCTTCCACGAAAAAAGATGTCGTGTTAACTTCAGCATATTGTAGGTGTTGCAGGTTTCGCAGGTATTATCACTCAGGCGGTCATTCAGTTTATCTTCTTCGCCACAATATTCATAATTACTATTGCCGCCAATTACATAACTGTGGTGATGCACCATGGTTTCCCAAAAAAAACTTGCAATGGTTTTATCAGACACATTGCCTGTTAATTCATATTGCCTGGCGCTGCCGATAGCTTTGGGCACATTGGTGTTAGAATGTTTGCCGGGAAGTGGATCAACTTTTTGAGACAATGGTTTCATCACAAAATCATCGTAAAATTTATACGACAGGTCAAGGTATTTTTTTTCTCCTGTTACAGCGTACAGGTTAGCAAGAATATCATTCATGCCACCCCATTCGCAACGCAGCATTTTTTGTATTTGTTCGGCAGATAAATTTTTCAGTGTATTATCCACCCAATCTGCCATCCCTTTCACCACATGCAATGCTTTTTTATTGTCACATTGTAAATAAGCATCCAGCAAGCCCGCCATTAATTTATGTACCGTGTACCATGGGCTCCATCCGCCATTTAAATCAAAGCCGCCACTTTTTATTTCGCCTTTGGCAAGCTTTCCAAAAATAGAATCTTCATTGGGAATTGCACCTACGTAACCTGTTTTACGTGCTTGCTGGCAAAGTGCCAGTTCATCAACAATATAATCTACCTTCTGCCGCAATCTTTTATCACCAGTTGATGCGTACATCATGGCACAGGCAGAAAGATAATGTCCTAATGTATGGCCCGACAAACCTTCACTTTCCCATCCGCCATATACATCGCCTTTGGTTGGCAAGCCTGCATTTTTGTAAAAGCGATGCAGCAAACGATTGGGCTCCAGCAATAAAAGGTAGGCAGCATCTTTATCCATTGCATTTTTAAAAGGGCTGCCCTCAAGCAAACGAACATCTTTTATGTCAAAAGCATAAGCCTGTATATCGGTAACAGGCTTCACTTTCATTTTGTTGTAATTTTTTTCGGCAATGTAAGATTGCGCCTGTACGCTTGTTGCCGCAACCAGCAATAGTGATACAAAAAATAAAATATTTTTTTTCATTTTCCCTTTACTGAATATTTTAAAAAGCTATTGCACTATCCATTCATGAATGCCGGTAGCATTATCAACCGGTAATTGTACTTCCAGTTTTAAAGCGGTGGTGGTAACCGGTTCAAAATGTACCGTATCATAGTTGTCTTTGGTAACTGTATACGATGAGGTGTTTTTAACAGGCACCCATTCGCCGTCTTTTTTATAATACAATTTCCAGGATGCAGGAATGCGGCAACCTCCCCATGGGCTATCATCAAACCAATATACTTTTGATTCGGAAACAGTATACGTTGAATCAAAATCATACTGCACCCACTCTGTAGTATTTTTCTTTGGCCACCAATGCAAAAACGAAGCACTGGCATCTTTTGAATCAGCAGGCTCATACTGGTCGTTAAGTGAACGGAACATTCGTGGATTATTGATTGATGCAGACACTTTACTTTTTGAAGCAATGGTTGCAGCAGGCTTAGGCCTTGCTGCTGATGCATCATAAGGTATCCATACTTCCATTTCGGAAGGGCCACGGTTAGCCCATGCATAATACGGAATAGCCGTTACTTCCTGTGCTGATTGTATCAGTGCATCAGTATTTAATTGCCTTTTAGCAGAGAGGCCCTGCATTTTTAAAACAGCAATACCATTAAGCATACCCGATTTATATTCCGTTTGCACAGCGGCATTTTTATCTACTACAATATTCATTACTGCACTGTCTTTATTATCGGGACTTTCCAGGCAATATACAATGGGGCCCATCTGTAATGCAAACCTGTCTTTGTCCGATTTCACATTGCTGTTGGCAATTACTTTTTTAACATCCATTGGCAGGTCAAGCATTATTTTATCCCCTTTATTCCAGCTACGCTTTATAACAGCATAACCTTTTTCCATTTCGTACTTTATGGGTTTACCATTTAGTAAGATAGTAGCAACTGCTGCTGACTGATCGATATCCGAATATAAATTGCCGGGTGAAGGTTGGTTTACTGCCCATCCGGGTATACGTATGCGTACAGTAAATAAAGCACTTTTATCAGGCTGAATAGTGATTTCATTTTTACCCTGCCATGGATAATTGGTATTTTGTATGATAGTAATTTTTGCAGCAGGTATTTTTATTGTTGAAGTACTGCCAACAAAAAGATTTACATACAGGTCATTTTTATCCTGCGCATAAATATAACCGGGCATGGAAGGAAGAAACCTGGTCATATTAGAAATGCAACAGGCACAATCGTGCCATGCACTGCGCTGATGCTGCCCCATTGACGCCAAAGGGTTAGGATAAAAAAAATGATCGCCGCTAAGCGAAACACCCGAAAGCAAACCGTTGTATAAAGTGCGTTCCATTACATCGATGTATTTAGCATCGCCATGTAATAAAAACATGCGGCTATTCCAATATACATTGGCTATAGCCGCACAGGTTTCTGCATAGGCACTCATGTTAGGCAGGTCGTACGCATCGCCAAAAGCTTCGCCATTATTGGTTGCGCCAATACCACCTGTGATATAAATTTTTTTATCCACCACGTCATGCCATATATCATCAATGGCAGCTAAATATTCTTTGTCGCCTGTAAGTGCTGCAATATCTGCCATGCCGGTGTACATGTAGGTTGCCCTTACTGCGTGCCCAACAGCAGTGTGCTGCTCAATTACTTTGATATGAGATTGACTATACTCCTGGTTAAGATGACCTGGTGTGCCTCTCAGATCCAAAAAAAACTTAGCCAGCTCCAGGTATTCCTTTTTTCCGGTTACCCTGTATAATTTACCAAGCCCGGTTTCAATGATCTGGTGACCGGGAAATTTTTCTTCTTTACCCCAACCAAATGTTTTTACCAGCAGATCGGCATTTTTTATGGCAATATTAAGCAGGTTCTTTTTGCCTGTTGCCCTGTAATGCGCCACAGCAGCTTCATACAAATGCCCCACATCATATAATTCATGGCTCAGGTCTTCTTCTTTTTCCCAGCGCTTTGCACCCATCCATTCGTGTGGTTTGGAATTGTGCATGGTACGGAAAGTGTACAGGTAGCCATCTTTTTCCTGTGCAGCAGCAATATAGCTGATCAACGTATCCAGGTATTTTTCCAATCCAGCATCAGGCTTTGCCTGCAGGCTGTAAGAGGCGCCTTCGATTACTTTGTACACATCACTTTCATCAAAAGTGTACGTGGTGTTCTTATCATCCTTTAATGTTCCCGCCGCACGAAAGAAATTATCTATACGGCCTGTCTTTTTACATTGTTGCAGGGTATACGGTATCGTTACATCGGCATTTACTTTTATTTTTGGTGCCCAGAAATTATCCGTTACATGCACCTGTGTAAAAGCAACCGGCTGAATGGGATAGTCATTTTTTAACTGCGCTGCAGCCGGATCGGCAATAAACATGAGCACAAGCATTCCTATTGCAACTATGCAAAAAATAATTTTATTCTTAAACCATTTATACGCTTTCATTATTTTAATTTTATTCGCCGGCTAAGGAAATGAATATAGAGGAGTAACATATTTACACCACTTGCCTCCAATTAAAAACTGCTCTTCAAAACTATAAGAGGATGCCCAGTAAGAGCAATCCTTATTTAGCTGATTATTAACTAATATTAACCCATTTTAAAACAAGAAGGTGTTTCAAGGATAAAATAAGTTAATTATTCTTTTCTGATTCATTAAATCATACTAATTGCTAAAATAGAAAAGTGGTATAAGAAAAAAAATCCCTGCAATAATTTCACCACCTGGTTTATATGGCGTAACGGGCACAACAAAAAATTAGTCTTTACAGCACGATGTTACCCGTGTAAGCACACATTATTGCCTTATTAAATTACTAAGTATAACTATATAGCCAAAAGCCTGGTGCAAGATTATAAACCAGACCGGTACGATACGCTTAAGTGTTATTATATAATATTTTTCAATCTGAAGAGGACTCAGAGGAAATCAACCAACCATTTGTAAAAGGAGACTTGCCGGTGGCATTCTACATAAAAAAAGAGGTTGTTTTTAAACAACCTCTTTCTGCGGACCGGACGGGACTCGAACCCGCGACCTCTGCCGTGACAGGGCAGCATTCTAACCAACTGAACTACCGATCCTACTACCCAAGTGTGGAATGCAAAATCAGGAATTGACCTGCCTTCTTTTTTCGGGAGTGCAAAGATAGGTTTTTGATTTTCTCCTTCCAAAACTTTTATTAAAATATTGTAATCCCTAATTTTACACTCTATCTTACAATAAGAAAAACCTTTTGCCAGTAAACGAATTGTAAACCAAACCGCATAAACTTACATGCCAGAGCTTAAAAACAGACAGTTCCTAGATTTTGAAAAGCCCATAAAGGACCTGTACGACCAGATAGCATTACAAAAAGAGAGTGCAGAAAAAAATAAAAAGCTGGACCTCAGCGAAACGATACAGCAGCTGGAGAACCTGATTGTAGAGACAAAAAGAGAATTAACATCAAGCCTTACCCCATGGCAGCGGGTACAACTGAGCCGGCATCCCGACAGGCCTTATACCCTGAAGTACATTGATAAAATGTGTACTAATTTTATTGAACTACATGGCGACAGGAACGTGAAAGATGATAAAGCCATGGTAGGTGGTTTTGCCCAGCTGGATGGAGAAACTGTGATGATCATTGGCCAGCAAAAAGGTATCAATACCAAGATGCGGCAGCTGAGGAATTTTGGTATGGCTAACCCGGAGGGCTATAGAAAAGCTTTACGGCTGATGCGCCTGGCTGAGAAATTCAATAAACCTATTATCACTTTAATAGATACTCCCGGTGCTTATCCCGGCCTGGAAGCTGAGGAAAGAGGCCAGGGCGAGGCCATTGCCCGTAATATTTACGAAATGATACGTCTGAAAGTGCCCGTAATATGCGTTATCATTGGCGAAGGCGCCAGTGGTGGAGCCTTAGGTATTGGTGTGGGCGACAAGGTTTTTATGCTGGAGAACACCTGGTACACCGTTATTTCCCCCGAAAGCTGTAGTAGTATCTTGTGGCGTACCTGGGATAAAAAAGAAACTGCCGCCGATCAATTGAAGTTAACCGGCGAAAATATGTTGCAATTTGGCCTGGTGGATGGTGTTATACCTGAACCGTTGGGTGGCAGCCACTGGGATTATGATGAGGCCGGACAAATTCTAAAAAATTATTTATTACCGGTTATTGCCGAACTTAAAAAAATTCCGGCACAGGAAAGAATAAACCAACGGATCGAGAAATTTGGGAAGATGGGATTCTGGGATGAGTAGTAACTGCAACATTCTTAATAAATTCATCAAGAGGCCATTAACGGCCTCTTTTTTATTGACACCCTGTTAAATACTAAGTTTCAATCACTTGCAATAATCAAGTAACTTTGATTTAAACATTTGCTTTTATGCTTAAAGTTGGCGTTATTGGTGCAGGACATCTGGGTAAATTTCATTTAAACAATTGGGCCGAAATTGAAGGCGTACAGTTGATAGGCTTTTGTGATACCGACGATGCAAATGCCAGGCTGGTAAGTGAAAAATATAATTTACCCCGCTATGATTCTGTTGAAAAATTAATTGATGATTGCGATGCATTAGACATTGTAGCCCCCACCAGTTTTCATTTTGAACTATGCGAAGCTGCTATAAAAAAAGGGAAACATGTATTTGTAGAAAAGCCATTGGCCAATACCATGGACGAAGCAAGGGCATTAGTAAAACTAGCTAAGGAAGCCAATATCAAATTCCAGGTAGGGCATGTGGAAAGATTTAACCCCGCCTTTTTAGCCTTGCAGGAATATAGCCTTCAGCCAATGTTTATTGAAGTGCACCGCCTGGCACAATTTAATCCACGAGGTACTGATGTAAGTGTAATACTGGACCTGATGATACATGACATTGATATTATTTTAAGCCTTGTAAAAAGTAATGTGAATTATATCAGTGCCAACGGAGTTTCTGTAATGAGCGACACACCTGATATTGCTAACGTAAGAATTGAGTTTGACAATGGTTGTGTGGCTAATCTTACCAGCAGCAGGATATCGATGAAGAAGATGCGTAAGATGCGCCTGTTTCAAAAAGATGCTTACATTGGTATCGACTTTTTAGAAAAGAAAACAGAGATCATTAAACTGAATACCCCGGGAGATAAAAATGTTTTTACTTTTGATATAGAAACTAACAGCGGTAAAAAAACGATTGCTATTGCCAATCCCAACGTACCGGAAGTAAATGCCATTAAAATGGAGCTGGAAGAATTCAGGAATGCTATATTGAATAACACCAACACACCTGTGAGTGTGGTAGATGGATTCAGGGCAATGGATGTGGCACACCAGATTTTAGAAAAGATCAGCAAAGCAAACCATAGCTGATGCATGTAACGCAATAATTCTCAACCCTTTTATCTTTATTTGAAGCAGTTCAGGATACATATTGGATGGTATGCCGCAGGCGATTTTATCGCAGCGGTAATAGCTTGGGTAATTTTTTATTTCGTAAGAAAAGAAATTATCGGCGAAGCTTTTTTAGTGGGACATAAATTTTACCTGGGGTTAATTTTATATCCGCTTGCATGGATCATTTTATACCATCTTGCAGGAAGCTATAATAATATCTATCACAAATCGAGGCTGCTGGAATTATTAAACACTTTTAATCATTCTTTTGCAGGCAGCATCATTATACTTTTTCTTTTTTTATTGTACGATGCCACCGGCGATTACAATATCTATTATAAAGAATTTCTTTCACTGCTGGGTATACAGGTTTTTATTACCTATACCATCAGGGTATTTTTTTTAAAGAAAGTAAAAACACAGCTTGAAAATGGCACGGTATTCTTCAATACCCTTATTGTTGGGTCCAGCAATAATGCACTTGACCTGTATAAATCAATCACTGATAATAAAGAAAAAACTGGTTACAGGATTACGGGATTTGTAAATACTAATGGTAACAATGGCTCGCAATTGCCAGCCGCCATAATAAATTTTGGCAGTACAGAAAACCTGGTGCAGGTAATTACCGATAACAATATTGAAGAAGTAATTATTGCTGTAGAAAAAAAAGAAAGAGAAAAAATTGAAAAAGTATTACAGCAACTGAGCGATAAAAATGTAAACATAAAAATCACTCCCGATACAGTGGATATTTTAACTGGTGCTGTTCAAACTAATAACGTACTGGGTGTACCACTGATCGATTTACACTCCGGGCTGCTTAGCTCCTGGCAGCAAAACATAAAACGTTTACTGGATATTGCAATAGCATTGCTTTCAAGCATCATCCTTTCTCCATTAATAATTTTTACTGCTTTACGGGTCATCACTTCTTCTAAAGGTGCCTTATTTTTTTTACAGGAAAGAATCGGTTACAAAGGCAAGCCTTTTATCATGTATAAGTTTCGCAGCATGCAGGAAGGCGCTGAAAAAAACGGTCCTCAGTTAAGCTTTGATGACGACCCCAGGATAACCCGGTGGGGCAGGGTAATGCGCAAATGGCGGCTGGATGAATTACCGCAATTATGGAACATCATTAAAGGCGAGATGAGTTTGGTAGGCCCCAGGCCGGAAAGAAAATTTTATATTGATCAGATCATTCAGCAACACCCCGAATATAATTATCTTTTTAAAGTAAAGCCGGGCCTCAGCAGCTGGGGCATGGTAAAATTTGGCTATGCCTCCTCGGTAAGCGAAATGATAGAACGCATGCCTTACGATCTGATGTATGTAGAAAATGTCTCTCTTGCCCTCGATTTTAAGATCATGCTACATACAATAAAAATCATATTCAGCGGCAAAGGAAAATAAGCAATAGACAATCAGCAATTGGCAACCGGAACCTTATAACTGTTAAACCCCAACTTTTAGTGATAAAGTTCTCTCTAATGCACTGATTTGTTTATTTTTGAAGAAACCATTTTGTATTGAAGAAGATATTAGCTTTAGTAATAGTTTCTTATTGCCTGGTGCCAATTGCCTGGTGCCAATTGCCCTCCTACTGGCAGCAACAGGTAAATTATAAAATTGATGTTACCCTGAACGACGCCGATAATACATTAGACGGTTTTGTAAAGATGGATTACATCAACAATTCGCCGGATACACTTTATTTTATCTGGATACACCTCTGGCCCAATGCTTATAAAAATGACCGCACAGCATTCAGCGATCAGCAACTTGAAAATGGCAGCACCGCATTTTATTTTGCTGATAACGATAAACATGGTTATATCAACCGGCTCAATTTTCGTGTGAATTCTATTACTGCAAAAACAGAAGATCATCCGCAACACCAGGACATCATTAAATTAATTTTACCAACGCCGCTGGCACCTAAAAACAGTTGCAAAATAGAAACACCATTTCATGTAAAGCTGCCTTATAATTTTTCCAGAGGCGGCCATGTTGAGCAAGCTTACCAGGCCACACAATGGTATCCCAAACCGGCAGTGTACGACCGCAAAGGCTGGCATCCTATTCCCTACTTAGACCAGGGTGAATTTTACAGTGAGTTTGGAAATTATGAAGTACAAATAACATTGCCTGAAAATTATGTGGTAGCAGCTACCGGTGATTTGCAGGAGCAAGATGAAAAAAACTGGCTGAAAGCCCGTAAAGCTTTTTATATCGATAAAAAAGAAAAAAAGAAAATCACAATAACTTCCGTTAAAGAACCCGTTGTTGCTTCTTCAAAAAAAACAAAAACGCTTCATTACCTGCAAAATAATGTACACGACTTTGCATGGTTTGCTGATAAAACATTTTCTGTTAAAACTGATGCTTTACAATTGCCCTCCGGAAGAATAATAACAGTGAATATTTTTTATTACGCAATTAATGAAACCATCTGGGCCAATAGTATTGCATTAACCAAACAGGCAATACTTACAAAAAGTAAATGGCTGGGCGAATACCCCTACAATGTTGTAAGTGTTGTTGATGGTGGCAATGGTGGCGGAATGGAATATCCAACCATCACTTTATTAGATGCCGGAGGCAGCGAAAAAATGCTCGACTTTGTTATTAACCACGAAGTAGGCCACAACTGGTTTTATGGCATACTGGCCAGCAACGAACGCCTGCATCCCTGGATGGATGAAGGCATGAACACGTATTATGATAACCGTTATGCATTGCAGCAATACGGCAATACTTCATTGGACTTACAGGTTAAACCTGCATTTATAAAAAACAGGTTGCCGGCCGATATAGAGCCCAGTGTTTTACAGGCGCTGACCAATGCCAAAAAAGATCAGCCTATAGCTACTGCCTCAGAAAATTTTAATGTAGCGAATTACAATATGGTAGCGTATACCAAAACCGGGCAATGGATGAAGTTGCTGGAAAACACATCAGGCCGGCAGGTATTTGATAGTTGCATGAAAGAATATTATCACCGCTGGAGTTTTAAACATCCTTATCCTGAAGATTTTAAAAAAGTATTAGAGGAAGTAAGTGGTAAAAATTTAGATTCCGCATTTTCTTTGTTAAATACAAAAGGAAGCATTGTAAAAAATAATACTAAAAAGGATATCCGCTTTGCTTTTTTATTTAATGCCAGGGAAAGCAATAAGCACCATTACATTTCTTTTTTACCAGCAGTGGGTTATAATTTTTATGATAAATTAATGCTGGGTGGTATATTCCATAATTATACTTTTCCTGCCAGTAAATTTCAATTTGTAGCAGCACCTTTGTATTCTTCTAAAAGCAAAAGAATAAATGGCATTGGGCGAATAAGTTACAGTTGGTTCCCTGGTAATAAAGGGCAGAAAGCCGAGTTATCAGTTTCTGGTGCATCTTTCAATGGCGATACTTTTACAGACTCCACTGCAAAACTGAATTATTTATACTTTTCAAAAATTGTTCCTTCCCTCAAATTCGTATTTGCTAATAAAAACCCGAGGAGCCGTGTTACAAAATTTGTACAATGGAAAACTTTTCTCATTAATGAGCAACAGTTGCTGTTTACCAGAGATGATATCAGGCAGATCGATATTATCACCTACCCTGTTAAATCAAGGTATATAAACCAGCTGCAGTTTGTATTAGAAAATAACAGGGCATTATATCCTTACAAAGGCAATCTCAGTATAGACCAGGGCGATGGTTTTGTACGCACTGCATTTACCGGCAATTATTTTTTCAACTATGCCAAAGGTGGTGGAATGAATATGAGGATTTTTGCAGGCAAATTCTTTTATACAGGTGATAAAACTTTTATCAAACAATTTGAAACCGATCCTTATCACCTGAATATGACCGGGCCAAAAGGTTATGAAGATTATACCTACAGCAATTATTTTTTCGGCCGTAATGAATTCGATAAATTTTCTGCTCAACAGATCATGGCTCGTGATGGCGCTTTTAAAGTGAGAACCGATTTGTTAAGTAATAAAATCGGCAAAACAGACGACTGGCTTGCTGCCGCCAACTTTACAACTGATATACCTAAAAATATCAACCCCTTGCAAATGCTACCGGTAAAAATTCCATTAAAGGCATTTTTAGATATTGGTACTTATGCCGAAGCATGGCAAAAAAATGCAGTTACCGGCCGCTTTGTTTACGATGCAGGGCTGCAATTATCTTTATTTAAAAATGTACTCAATGTATACTTCCCGCTTTTATACAGCAAAGTATACAAGGATTATTTTTTATCTACCATTCCGGAAAAAAGATTTGTAAAGACAATTTCCTTCAGTATCGATATTCAAAATGTATCATTGAGAAAATTAATACCTCAAATTCCTTTTTGATGGAAAGCATTCAATATCTTTTACATCAGCAGATCGATAAAAAAAAATGGGACCAGTGTATTGATAACTCAGCCAACGGGCTTATTTATGGATATTCCTTTTATTTAGATACCATGGCAAAACAATGGGATGCTCTTGTATTGAATGATTACGAGGCGGTAATGCCATTAACGTTTAATACCAAATACAGCATTAACTATTTGTATCAACCTCCCTTTACTGCTGCCCTGGGTATGTTTGGTAATAATATTACAGCAGATTTATTAAATAAATTCCTTTCAGCCATCCCGGAAAAATTTAAATACTGGGATATCTATTTTAACCATGGAAATTATTTTACCCTGTCTGGTTTTTCATTGTATGAGCGGATGAATTATATATTACACCTCAATTCAACGTACGAAGATCTTTATAGTAAGTTCAAAGAATCCACACAACGCAACATAAAAAAATTCGCACAGCTTAAAGGCGAAATAAAAAAAGATATTCCTGTGCCGGAGGTGATAACCTTATCAAAACAACAAACCGGAGCATTTGCTACACTTGATGATGATGATTTCAAACGCATCAGCAACCTGTACAATTTATTGCATCAGCAACATAAAGCTGTTACCTATGGTGCTTACAGTAATCAGCAACTGGTAGCTTCAGCAGCATTTTTTATTGATCAGGCAAGGGCTTATTATATACTGGTAGGTAATCACCCGGATGGAAAAACTGTTGGCGCATCTCATGCATTGATCAATGCATTTATAAAAGATCATGCCGGGCAAAATTTATTACTTGATTTTGAGGGGAGTGATATCCGGTCACTGGCATTTTTCTATAGCAGCTTTGGTGCAATGGAAGAAAAGTGTTGCGGTATTAAATTAAACAGGCTGCCCCGTTTACTTAAATTTTTAAAAAAATAATTGTTATTGGTTACCGGCGATGATCTGTTCTGCCACAATAAGATCGGCAGGCTTTGTAATTTTAAAATTATCATCCTCACCTTCTACCAGGTGAATCCTTAATCCAAATGCTTCCACAACAGTAGCTTCATCTGTAAATTTATCTTTGTAATCAATATTAAAAGCGGGCAATAAAATTTTGCTATGAAAAGTTTGTGGTGTTTGCACCAGCTTAACACTGTTTCGTTCTACAGCAGCGTTATCTTCGCCAGTAACAATACGTATACTGTCTTTACTATCAATAACAGGTATAGCCGATCCGAATTCAATAGCAGCATCGTAGCAGCGTTTAATAAGGTCACTACTTACCAAACAACGTACGGCATCGTGTACAAATACAATACATTCTTCTTTAATTAAACGCAGGCCATTCTGTACTGAATGAAATCTTGTGCGGCCACCAGTAGTAATTTTAATACGGCTGTAATCAAAAAAAGCATCTATAATTTCCTGTCCCGCTGCAACATACTCTTCTGGTAAAACTAAAACGATCTGCATATCATCATACGATTGTAAAAAAGTATTGATGGTATAGTATACAATCGGCTTGTGATTTAATAATAAGAATTGCTTAGGCACCGTATTGTTCATCCTGGTTCCGGTACCACCGGCTACAATAACTGCAACCTTTTTTAACTGAATTGTATTTTCTTCCATTATAAAATGAGTACTTAAATTAATGAGTACACAAAAATACGATAGGATTCTTAGATAAAATAAATTGCTTCAACGCAAACTAGTCGTGGTATATTTTTACATAATCTTCTCCATCGCTATTTCTCATACCACGATACATACCTGCACTGTTTAATACCATTGCAACATTTCCGGCTGCATCCACACCAATCATTCCGCCTTCACCATCCATCTTTGGTAATTTATTATTCACTACTTCATCCATCGCTTCCTGCAAGCTCAGGCCTTTATATTCCATCAGGCAGCTTACGTCATGTGCTGCTACCGCACGAATGAACGGCTCGCCATGGCCGGTGCAGCTTATGCCGCAGGTTTTATTATTAGCATATGTGCCGCAGCCAATTAAAGGGCTATCGCCAATACGGCCATATTTTTTATTGGTCATACCACCGGTACTTGTTGCTGCTGCAATATTGCCATCACCATCGCATGCTACTGCACCAACGGTACCAAATTTTTTATCTTTAAATAATTCTTCCAACCCCTGGTGTGTATGATCGAGAGAATAATTATCGCTGTCTCTTATCGCTTTCCACTGATCGTACCTGAACTGTGAAAAGAAAAATTCATCTGGCTCTAATTTGATGCCTTGTTTAATTGCAAAATCATTGGCCCCTTTTCCACTTAAAAAAACATGATTACTGTTAAGCATTACTTCTGCAGCAAGCTCTATAGGGTTACGGACATTACGCACTGCTGCCACTGCACCGGCAGTAAGGTCTTTACCATTCATTATTGCAGCGTCCATTTCCTGTACGCCCTTCTTTGTAAATACCGAACCACGGCCGGCATTAAACATCAGGTTATCTTCCAGTATTACTATGGCGGCTTTTACCGCATTCACTGCTGTACCACCTTCTTCCAATACGGCATAGCCTGCACTTAATGCATCATTAAGTCCTTTTAAATAAGCTGCCTCCAGCTCTGGTGTCATATCTTCTTTTAAAATAGTTCCGGCTCCGCCGTGAATTGCAATCGATAACTTTTGCATACGTGTTGGTGGGTATTAGTTGTATGCTCAAAAGTATTTAATTTACTGCCATAAAACTTCTACAATTTTTAACCAATGTTTAAACGTAAGTTAACAATAAGCGATTTCCTTTTAATAGTTGTTAATCTGGTTCCTTTGTATGGTGTTTGGTTTGAGAACTGGGATGCCAGGCAAGTGTTCCTGGTGTATTGTATGGAAACTGTAATTGTAGGATTGATTAATGTAGTTAAAATGGCCTGCGTAACCATTTTTGTAAAAAAGCAGGATGTATGGGAGAATGGCGGCAGTAGCAGTATGCAAAGCGGCTGGTTATTTATTTTCTTCTTTATTGCGCACTATGGCTTTTTTGTTTTTGTGCAAACACAGATATTTTTTGCCATCACCGGCATGTTACCTGATGGCTCAATGTTAATGCGATATTCAAAGATACCAGCGCTATTGGGGCCAAACGGAAGATTGCTCTTGCTGATATTTATTGTTTATTATACCGCACAAAATGTTTTTAGTTTTTTTAGTTCGGGGGAATACAAGACGATCAGCATGGGGAGGTTATTATTTCAACCCTACCTGAGAATTTTTGTGCAACAGTTTGTAGTGATCCTGGGCAGTATATTTTTATCCTTTGGTGCAGGAAAAATATTTATACTGGTATTTGTGGTAATAAAAATTTTCTTTGAATTATTTGTCAACCTGGACAGGTTACTGGAGATAGCAGAAAAAAAGCAACGGTTGAAAGATCAGCTTAAAAAATAACAAACTTATACACTAACTCTTGTTTTATGATCCCATTCTCTGCATCCAGTAAACCATTTACATATGGCAATTGAATTTCTGAAACGGGCAGTAGTTCAGAAAGAATATTTTTAATAGAATCATATTTCTCTTTAGTAAGAAATTCTTTTTTTAGTGTAAGTTCAATGGAGGCCGGCAACGGGTTACTTTTGATAAATGACTTCCATGTTGTATCATTATCTTCTGTAAATTTATCAAGGGCTTTTGCAGAGTTTATTATTTCAATTCTTTTAAACACATTCATTGATTCCAGTTTTAGTGAATCTTCTTTAAGTGTCTTATCCGCCACCACGCCAGAAAAAAATAAAGTGTAGTGCCTGATATCTGTATAATTTTGCTGAAAAAAATCTGAGGTATTGATACTGATGTACCCGGTAGTACCCTTGGGCAATTGTTTGATTTTTTCATTCGCCATAAGTGCAGGCGTAATCAGTTGTTCAACTATAAATTGGCGTTCCGCTGCAGTATCGCTTATCACTTTGTCATCTTTCTTCCAGCCAAAATATTTTATCGATATATCTCCTTTTTCTCCTTTGCCTGTTTCGGTAATGCTATAACTTAATCCACGGAAAGAGTCCAACATCTGCCATTTACTGCTGTCAATACTATTTTTTGTATGGCATGAATACAGCCAACAAATAAAAACAACAAGGCAGATCTTTTGCATCTGATCAGTTTATTTAAGTAGCTGAATACACTCCTGCAATAATTTTTCTTTATCAATAGCAACAGTACCTACTTCTTCGCAAACAAGTCCCCCGGCAATATTGGCCACATCAGCCATTAAGGTAATATTTTTTGTAGCTGCATACACCAATGAAGCCACGGCGATAACGGTATCGCCTGCACCGCTTACATCTGCTATGTTACGTATATGTGTGGGAATAAGTGCAGCAGTGGCCGCATCATTATAAAAAACTCCTTTTTCGGATAAAGTGATAAAGGAAATCTTATGTTGCAGCTTGTCCTGCAATTGTAAGTGAATATCTTTCAGCAGGCTTAAAGTAATATCATCAGATAGGATATTTAATCCTTCTTTTACTTCTTTTAAATTAGGCTTAAAAATATCAACACCTTTATAAGCAAAAAAGTTTTTGCGTTTGGGATCAACTGTAGTAATGATATTGTGATGCTTACATAAGCTGATAATTTTTGTGATCACATTTTCTGTAAGTACTCCTTTATTGTAATCTTCCAGCACCACTACATCTGGTGATACCGCAGCAATAAATTCTTCAAATGCAAACAACAATCTTTCTTCATCAGCAGTACTGATATCAGTGGTGAGCTCCGCATCCAGCCGCATCATATGCTGGTTGCGGCTGATGATCCTTATCTTATTAGTAGTGATGCGTTCTTCACTATACACCAGGTATTTTGTGTTGATATGATTATCTTCAAATAATTTAGTGAGCTGTTCGCCATCGTCATCTTTGCCTAATACACTCAATACACTTACCGCAGCACCCAGCGATTGTAAATTAAGTGCCACATTTCCTGCACCACCAATGCGTAATTCTTTTTTACTTACTGCCACTACAGGCACGGGTGCTTCAGGAGAAATGCGATCCACCTTTCCCCACCAATATGTATCCAGCATTACGTCGCCTATTACAGCAACTTTCAATTGACTAAACTGGTGAAATAATTTTTCAAAATCAATAACAGCCATAGAACATTACACCTTTTTCTGATTAGAGATAGCAATATAATAAATAGGAATACCAATTAGTACAATCCCCAAACCTATTCCGGCATACAGCGGTTTCATTAAAATGAGGAACACGCAAAATATCAATGCCAGGATAATATAAATAACAGGCAGCACCGGGTAACCAAAAGCTTTATAAGGTCTTTCAGCATCGGGTCTTTTCTTTCTTAAAATAAAAATACCGATAATGGTAAGTGCATAAAACAATACCACTACAAACGAGATCATATCCAGCAGGTCGCCGTACTTACCGCTAAGGCAAAGTAAAGCGGCTACCAGGCATTGTATCCATAATGCAAATTCAGGAACCGAATTTTTATTTAAGTTAGCGGCCTTCTTAAAAAACAAACCATCTTTAGCCATCGTATTATACACTCTTGCTCCTGCAAGTATTAATCCATTGTTACAACCAAAGGTGGAAATCATAATTAATACGGCAATTACATAAGTACCGGCATCGCCAAAAATATTTTTAGCTGCGGTAACCGCTACCCTGTCGTTTTCTGCAAAAGCAATATCGTGTAAAGGCAAAGCATTTAAATACATCAAATTAGCACACACATAAATTATCGTAACTATCAGGGTACCTAAAAAAAGGCTGAGGCCTATATTTTTTTGAGGGTTCTTAATCTCTCCTGCAATGAAAGTTACATTATTCCAGGAATCACTGCTGAAGATAGAGCCCACCATTGATGCTGCAATGGCGCCAATTAACGCACTGCCGCCAATGGGCAGCCAGGCGGGGCCTGCATCTGTTGTATTGTGTTGCATGGCAGTAAAACCTGTTTGCCAGTTCTCCTGCCAAAAGCTATGTTTTACAGCAAAGAACCCAAATATGATCAACCCAAAAAGGGCTAACAATTTTGTAGAGGTAAAGATCCGTTGAATCAGCTTGCCTCCCTCAATACCTTTGGTATTAACATAGGTAAGAAAAATAATTAAAACGATCGATACAATCTGTGCTGCCGATATGGTAACAAATCCCAGGTCGGCAATAATATTTTTTTCACTTAAAAAAGGAAAAAGGTAAGCTGCAAATTTGCTGAATGCCACACCTACTGCAGCAATAGTGGCTGTTTGTATCACAGCAAAAAAACTCCAGCCGTATAAAAATCCTGCCAGTGGGTTAAAGGCTTCTTTTAAATACACATACTGCCCTCCTGCTTTAGGAAACATCGCACTCAATTCTCCATAGCTTACTGCAGCAGTCAGCGTCATAAAACCGGTTATCAGCCATACTGCAATCAGCCAGCCTGCACTGCCCACATTACGGGTAATATCGGCACTTACAATAAAAATACCGGAGCCTATCATGCTGCCGGCAACTACCATGGTAGCATCAAATAAGCCCAGGCTGGGTTTAAAAGATGGTTGGGTTAAATTATCCTGTAATAGATCAGTGGTTTTTTCTGCCATAAAAAAGTTCCGGTTTATTATACCGGAACAAGATAAATAATTTTATTGGATTGAATTACTTATTGGTATCAGGCTTCAATCTTTCGTTCATGCCTATAATCACATCTTTGGTAATATCAAGGGTGCTGTCTTTATAAATAAGATAATCCATACCACCACCTGTTGTAAATATGTACTGGAACTTTTTCTCTTTATTATATTCAGATAAAAATGCTTTCAGGTCTTTCTGGATTTTTTCCATCAGGCTGAAACTTCTTTGATTAAATATCTGCGATTGCTTCTGCCTTTCTGCTTCTATATTTTGTTGCTCCTGCATTAACTGAGCCTGTAAATTCTGTATGTCTTCGGGCCTTGGGTTGGGATTTTTTTGTTTGAAATTTTCCTGTTTTGCTTCCAGTGCTTTATAATCAGCTGCAATTTTTGCTTCCACCACTTTTTGATCAGCTTCAAGGCTTTTTCGGTTTTGCTTAAGGTATACCAGGTGTTCATTCAGCGAATCAAGCTCTACATAAGCTATCCGGTGCTGGGTGGTGCAGCTGTCTTTAGTTATTTTATTTTCCGCCGCTATTTTATCTCCTCCCTTTTTTACCGAAAAATTATTATAATACAAATAACCAACAGCGGCCAGCAGGACAAGGTTTATAGCAATCGATAGCTTATTCATTTCACATCTGTTTACAAGCAGCAAGATAACGACAAAACAAGATTTGGCAATGCTTACAGGCTAAGTTTTAGGAAAGGGTTAACGGTATGTTTTTCGGTTTTATCGTCAAAAATAATTTATGCGCTGGGCAATGTTAAACTCCAGCCTTTCATTAAAAAATCCTGCACCAGGGGATCATTTTCCACACCTTCTTTCAAAGTATTGATACCGGCTTTACGGGAAAAATTATTTTGCAGGTACACGTATCCTCCAAAACCAACAAAGCCAGCCAGGAAGAATAGTATAACGCTTACTATAACGTTAAAATCTATAAAATTATAAACTATAAATGCTAATACTGCAACTGCTGCCAGTATAGAAAACAGCAATGCTTTCTTTTTAGATGCCTCATGGATCGATCTGCAGTTGGGGCATCTTGGAATTCCAATATCAAGTTTAGCATATTTAACGGAGCGGTATACGATAATATTAGTTCTATCCTTTTCTTTAAAAATGGGTACAAAATAAGAATCATTTACTTTTTCAACCTTCCCATCAAAACAATAACTGCATTTCTTTGATGTGGGTTCTATTCTTTTTAATCTTTCATTTAATACATGAGTAGAGTCTTCCATCTGGCTGGGCTTTCAGGGTTATAAAAATGGTTTAATTATATAAACTAAGATAGGTAAATCATTAAACATAAAATATTTGCGGGCCCGGTTTTTCCGGCTCTTTGCCTTAAAACCTGGCAATATCTTTTGCCAGCGGCAAAAGAAAAACGAATTGAAAATTCATTGTACTAAAAACAAAAAAAGAGCAAGACTTACGTCTTGCTCTTTGATATTTTAAACGAATTGGAAATTCGTTGTACTTCTAATTACTCTTCGTCATCAAAACTCATTGCTTCTTTTGTAGTCATCAGCAACTCGTATTCTTCTTTACTACCTACGATCATATTTTCAAATTCACGTAAACCTGTACCAGCTGGTATATGATGTCCTGTGATAACGTTTTCTTTCAGGCCAAGCATTTCATCTGTCTTACCTTGAATGGCAGCAGAAGATAATACTTTGGTGGTTTCCTGGAATGATGCAGCAGATATCCAGCTATGTGTACCCAATGATGCTTTGGTAATACCCAACAACAACGGTGAAGAGGTTGCAGGATGTGCATCACGGAATTCAACCAGTTTTTTATCTGCTCTTCTCAATACAGAGTTTTCTTCACGTACATCACGTAAGGTAACGATCTGTCCGGTTTTCAACTTAGTACTATCACCATGCTCGGTTACTACTTTCTTATCAAAGATGTAATCGTTCTCTGCATTAAAGTCGTGCCTGTCTTCTGTATCTCCTTCTAAGAATTTAGTATCACCTGCATCTTCAACAGTTACTTTACGCATCATTTGTCTTACGATAACTTCAACGTGTTTATCATTGATCTTCACCCCTTGCAAACGATATACTTCCTGGATTTCATTTACCACATATTCCTGAACAGCGAAAGGTCCTTTAATAGCTAAGATATCCGCAGGAGCAGTTTGTCCGTCACTTAATGCAGCACCAGCTTTTACAAAGTCACCATCCTGCACCAGGATCTGGCGGGACAATGGAACTAAGTATTTCTTCACCACGCTGTCTTTAGCTTCAACAATGATCTCTCTGTTACCACGCTTGATAGCACCAAATGCAACCACACCATCAATTTCACAAACCACCGCAGGGTTGCTTGGGTTTCTTGCTTCAAACAATTCAGTTACACGTGGCAGACCTCCCGTGATATCTTTCAACTTGCTTAATACCCTTGGAATTTTAACTAAAACCTGTCCGCTCTTTACATCATCACCTTCTTCAACTACTACGTGTGAGCCTACTGGCAAGTTATAAGATTTTTTCTCTTTACCTTCTACAATGATAGTAGGTAATTTGGTTTTATCTTTTGTTTCGATAACCACTTTTTCACGGTGACCAGTTTGTTCATCTGATTCATCACGATAAGTGATACCGTCCAATAAAGCTTCAAATTTAACCTGGCCACCCACTTCAGCAACAATAACGTTGTTGAACGGATCCCATGTACAGATAACTTCTCCTTTGGTTACTTTCTGTCCGTCTTTTACATTTAGTGTGGCACCGTAAGGAACGTTATTAGTGATTAATAAACGATCGTTCTTCACATCCATGATCCTTACCTCACCGGTACGTCCTATAACCACATGTACTTTCTTACCTTCATTATCTTCAGTGGCAACTGTACGTAAACCATCAAACTGTATGGTACCATCAAATTTAGCTGGCAAAGTAGATTCTACAGAAGCAGAGCCTGCCACACCACCCACGTGGAAAGTACGTAAGGTTAACTGTGTACCTGGTTCACCAATAGACTGTGCAGCGATGATACCTACAGCATCACCTCTTTGTGCCAGCATACCGGATGCAAGGTTTTTACCATAGCATTTCACACACACACCACGTTTGCTTTCGCAAGTTAATACTGAACGTATTTCAACGGTTTCAATACCGCTTTCGTCAATCTTCTTAGCCATATCCGCACTGATCTCTTCACCGGCATTGATCAGCAATTCTTCAGTTACCGGATGGAATACATCATGTAAAGAAGTACGGCCTTCAATCCTGTCGCTCAATGGCTCAATAATATCTTCATTATCTTTTAATGCTGAAGTTGCAATACCACGTAAAGTGCCGCAATCTTCTTCATTGATAACCACATCCTGAGAAACGTCCACCAACCTACGTGTTAAGTAACCGGCATCCGCTGTTTTCAAAGCCGTATCCGCCAAACCTTTACGGGCACCATGCGTAGAGATAAAGTACTCCAATACACTTAAGCCATCTTTAAAGTTTGCCAAAATCGGGTTTTCAATAATTTCAGATCCTGATGAACCAGATTTACGTGGTTTAGCCATCAATCCCCTCAATCCTGCAAGCTGCTTGATCTGCTGCTTACTACCACGGGCACCCGAATCCAACATCATGTAAACAGAGTTGAAACCTTGTTTATCATTTGCCAGCTCACGTATCAATGTTTCAGTAACCTTGGTATCCACACGGCTCC
Source organism: Ferruginibacter sp. SUN106 (assembly GCF_050611765.1). Lineage (NCBI taxonomy): Bacteria > Pseudomonadati > Bacteroidota > Chitinophagia > Chitinophagales > Chitinophagaceae > Ferruginibacter > Ferruginibacter sp. SUN106. The sequence goes on along the minus strand of NZ_JBODJC010000001.1, from coordinate 992,610 downwards.
AGATATCGATGATCTGGTTGTAACGCTCGTTATTGGTAATTAAACCCATGTTATAGTTATCCCACACTTCACTCACCTCACCCTGTGCATTATCAATCAATTGTTCTTTAACATCAGGAATAATAAGGTCATTAATGTTGAATGACAGTCCACCACGGAACGCCATGCGGTATCCCAATGTTTTAATATCATCTAAGAATTTAGCTGTAACCGGAACATTGGTCCATTTTAAGATATCACCAACGATTTCACGCAAAGATTTCTTAGTTAACAATGCATTGATGAAACCAACTTCTTTTGGAACGTGCTGGTTAAAAATTACACGGCCAACAGTGGTTTCAATTAATTTATTGGTTAAAGTACCATCTGCATTACGCACATTGGCTTTTACTCTAATGTTAGCATGAAGATCAACCTGCTTTTCGTTGTAAGCAATAATTACTTCTTCAGCAGAATAAAACGCTTTACCCTGGCCTTTTACAATATCATCTCCGATAGTTTTTTTACCCTTGGTAATGTAATACAAACCAAGAACCATATCCTGGGAAGGAAGGGTGATTGGTGTACCATTCTGTGGGTTCAAAATATTGTGAGAAGAAAGCATTAATAACTGAGCTTCCAATACTGCTGCATTGCTTAACGGTACGTGTACCGCCATCTGATCACCATCGAAATCCGCATTGAAAGACGTGGTTACCAATGGATGCAATTGTATCGCTTTACCTTCGATCAATTTTGGCTGGAAGGCCTGGATTGACAAACGGTGAAGGGTTGGGGCCCTGTTCAGCATTACCGGGTGACCTTTCAGAATATTTTCTAAGATATCCCAAATAATAGCTTCTTTCTTATCTACTAATTTACGTGCACTCTTCACGGTTTTCACAATACCTCTTTCAATCAGCTTGCGAATAATAAATGGCTTAAACAATTCTGCAGCCATATCTTTTGGTAAACCACACTCATGCATTTTCAATTCCGGTCCTACCACAATTACAGAACGACCAGAGTAATCCACACGTTTACCCAATAAGTTCTGACGGAAACGTCCTTGTTTACCTTTCAATACATCACTTAATGATTTCAATGCACGTCCACCTTCTGCTTTTACAGCATTTGATTTACGGCTGTTATCAAATAAGCTATCTATCGCTTCCTGCAGCATACGTTTTTCATTACGTAAGATTACTTCAGGTGCTTTAATTTCTAATAATCTTTTCAAACGGTTATTACGGATAATAACACGTCGATATAAATCATTCAGATCAGAAGATGCAAAACGGCCACCATCCAATGGAACCAACGGACGTAATTCCGGTGGAATTACCGGGATGTATTGCATTACCATCCATTCAGGACGGTTGTTGATTCTTGTATTGGCATCACGGAAGCCTTCTACCACACTCAATCTTTTTAAAGCATCTGCTTTACGTTGCTGAGAGGTTTCATTTGCTGCAGAGTGACGCAGATCAAAACTTAATTGATCCAGATCGATGCGCTGTAACATATCATGTACAGCCTGGGCACCCATCTTAGCGATAAATTTGTTTGGATCTTCATCAGGTAAATGCTGATTATCTTTTGGAAGGGTATCTAAAATATCCAGGTATTCTTCTTCAGTTAATAAATCACCATAGTTCTGTCCTTTATCAGCACGGATACCAGATTGTATCACCACAAATCTTTCATAATATACAATGCTCTCTAATTTCTTAGAGCTCATTCCTAATAAGTAACCGATTTTATTTGGTAAAGATTTAAAGTACCAGATATGCACTACAGGTACCACCAGTTTAATGTGGCCCATTCTTTCACGACGTACTTTCTTTTCTGTTACTTCCACACCGCAACGGTCGCACACAATACCCTTATAACGGATACGCTTGTACTTTCCGCAGGCACATTCATAATCCTTTACCGGCCCAAAAATCCTTTCGCAAAACAAACCATCTCTTTCAGGTTTGTAAGTACGATAGTTGATTGTTTCAGGCTTTAAAATTTCGCCATAGCTTTTTTCCAAAATACTATCCGGAGAAGCCAAACCAATAGTGATTTGTGAAAATGTTGCCCTCGGACGGTTTTCTTTTTTGAATGCCATATGATAATTAATAATTAGTAATTAATAATGAATAATCTTCGTCAGTCGTGATACGTGAGTAGAGAACTATTGCGCTCTGTCTCACGTCTGACGATTCACGTCTCACGCCTCGTTATTCGAATTTAAGATCAAGACCTAAACCTCTTAATTCATGCACCAATACATTGAATGATTCAGGAATACCGGCTCTTGGTACGTTATCACCTTTTACAATTGCTTCGTAAGTTTTTGCCCTTCCGATGATATCATCAGATTTAAGCGTCAACAATTCCTGCAAAATGTTAGATGCACCGTATGCTTCCAATGCCCAAACCTCCATCTCACCAAATCTTTGTCCACCAAACTGTGCTTTACCACCTAACGGTTGTTGTGTGATCAAACTGTATGGTCCGATTGAACGGGCATGCATTTTATCATCCACCATATGGTGCAGCTTAATGATGTAGATGATACCCACAGTTGCTTTCTGATCGAAGCGTTCGCCGGTTTCTCCATCGTATAAGTAAGTGTGACCGAATTTAGGTAATCCTGCTTCGTCAATTTTTTCTGCAATTTCATTTACTGAAGCACCGTCAAAAATTGGTGTTGCAAAACGAACGCCTAATTTTTCACCTGCCCAGCCTAACGCTGTTTCGTAGATCTGTCCAAGGTTCATACGACTAGGTACACCCAATGGATTCAATACGATATCAACCGGTGTTCCGTCTTCAAGGAAAGGCATATCTTCCTGGCGAACGATCTTGGCAACAATACCTTTGTTACCGTGACGACCCGCCATTTTATCACCCACCTTTAATTTACGTTTAACCGCTAAGTACACTTTGGCTAATTTCAACACACCTGCTGGTAATTCATCACCAATTGAAATGTTGAATTTTTCTCTCTTATACCTTCCTAATTCTTCGTTGTACTTAATGTTGTAGTTATGCAGCAAGATGTTGATCAATTCATCTACTTTAGCATCACCTGTCCATCCTAATGGGTTAACATTCTGATAGTCGATGTTGGCTAAGTTTTTAGCATTGAATTTTGCACCTTTACCAATCAATACTTCACCAAAATTATTGCTTACACCTGCACTGCTCTTCTCTTTCAATAAAGTCTGCAGTTTGTTGATCAATAATTCCAGCAGATCGGTTTCATTCTTTTCGTGTGTTTTCTCGATCTTATCCAACTGAGCTTTTTCACGAACCTTGGCATTCTTATCTTTCTTAGCTCTCTGGAATAATTTTTTGTCGATAACCACACCTTCAGTTCCGCTTGGTGCTTTTAATGAGGCATCTTTTGCATCACCTGCTTTATCACCAAAGATGGCACGTAACAACTTCTCTTCAGGAGTTGGGTCGCTTTCGCCTTTTGGAGTGATCTTACCAATGATGATGTCGCCTTCTTTAATATGAGCACCGATACGTATGATACCATTCTGATCAAGATCTTTTGTTGCTTCTTCACTTACGTTTGGAATATCAGGCGTCAGTTCTTCTTCACCTAATTTAGTATCACGTACTTCAATTTCAAACTCACTGATATGAATAGACGTAAACAGATCTTCTTTAACCACTTTTTCAGATATCACGATCGCATCCTCGAAGTTGTAGCCTTTCCATGGCATGAACGCCACTTTCATATTTCTACCTAAAGCTAATTCACCACCTTTGGTTGCATATCCTTCAGTTAAGAAATCACCTTCACCAACTTTTTGTCCTTTGGTTACCGCAGGGCGTAAGTTGATAGTAGTTTCCTGGTTGGTACGAACGAATTTAGTTAAGCGATACACTACTAAATCTTCTTCAAAAGAAACTAATTGTTGTGTTTCGTTCCTCTTATATCTTACATGAATTTCGTTTGCATCTACATATTCTACCACACCGTCTCCATCTGCATGAATCTGAATCCTTGCATCACGGGCAGCTTTACCTTCCAAACCTGTACCTACAATCGGCACTTCTGGTTTGATCAATGGTACAGCCTGGCGTTGCATGTTCGATCCCATCAGGGCACGGTTAGCATCATCATGCTCAAGGAACGGAATTAATGAAGCACTTAAACCAACGATCTGGTTAGGCGCCACATCCATGTATTCCACTTCTGTTTTTGGAAGGATCGGGAAATCACCTGTCTGGCGACTCTTGATCATATCCTCAACAAAGTTTCCTTTATCATCCATATCGATATTTGCCTGTGCAATCTTCGCCGTATCTTCTTCTTCTGCACTAAGGAAAGTGATTTTTTTCATATCCACTTTACCATCAGTCACTTTACGGTAAGGTGTTTCGATAAAGCCCATGTCATTGATCTTGGCATGTACACAAAGTGTAGATATCAAACCAATGTTTGGTCCTTCCGGAGTTTCAATCGTACAAAGACGACCATAGTGAGAGTAGTGAACGTCACGAACCTCAAAACCTGCTCTTTCCCTGCTTAAACCACCGGGTCCAAGTGCGGAGATACGACGCTTGTGCGTAATCTCACTCAAAGGATTGGTTTGATCTAAGAACTGGGATAACTGAGAGGTACCAAAGAAAGAGTTGATAACAGAAGATAATGTTCTTGCATTGATCAAATCTACAGGAGTAAACACCTCATTGTCACGTACGTTCATTCTTTCACGGATGGTACGGGCCATACGGGCCAGACCAACACCAAACTGAGCATATAATTGCTCACCCACGGTACGTACACGACGGTTGCTTAAGTGATCAATATCATCAATTTCACTCTTACCATTGGTTAATAGCACCAATGTTTTAATGATGGCAATGATATCATCTTTAGTTAATACTTTCTTCTCGATAGGGAAGTTTAAACCAAGACGGCGGTTAATTTTATAACGGCCTACTTCGCCTAAATCATAACGCTTATCGCTGAAGAATAATTTATCAATGATACCACGTGCAGTCTCATCATCAGGGGCATCGGCACCACGCAATTGCTTGTAGATGTGCTGTACCGCTTCCAGTTCACTGTTAGAAGTATCTTTATTTAATGTGTTGTAGATAATCGCATAGTCACCACTCACTTCTTCTTTCTGGATGAAAACGCTCTTCACGTCCATTTCCAGGATCATAGCGATGTTAGACTCGTCTAATAAAGTATCCCTTTCTAAAACGATCTCATTTCTTTCGATAGAAACCACTTCACCGGTATCTTCATCCACAAAATCTTCTACCCATGTACGTAATACACGAGCAGCAAGGCGTTTGCCGATATAGTTAGCTAAAGTTTTTTTATCTGCTTTTACTTCATCAGCCATACCGAATAATTCCAGGATGTCCTTATCAGTTTCAAAGCCGATAGAACGTAACAAGGTGGTTACAGGGAATTTTTTCTTACGGTCGATGTATGCATACATCACGTTATTGATGTCTGTTGCAAATTCCATCCAGGCTCCTTTAAAAGGAATAACCCTTGCAGAATATATTTTTGTTCCGTTGGGGTGAATAGATTGGCCGAAGAATACACCAGGTGAACGGTGTAACTGGCTTACCACTACCCTTTCGGCACCATTGATAACAAAAGTACCACGTGGGGTCATGTAAGGGATGTTTCCTAAGAACACATCCTGAACGATTGTCTGGAAATCCACATGTTCTTCATCGTTACAACTTAAACGCAATTTTGCTTTTAAAGGCACAGCGTAAGTCAGTCCTCTTTCGATACACTCTTCAATAGTGTAACGTGGCGGATCTACGAAGTAATCCAGGAATTCCAGTACGAAGATGTTACGGGTATCAGTAATAGGAAAATTTTCCTTGAATACACGGAACAATCCTTCAACGTTTCTTTTATCAGGGGTTGTTTCCAGCTGGAAAAAGTCTCTGAAAGATTGGATCTGGATTCCGAGCAAATCGGGTTGTTCTGCCAAGAGTTCAACTTTTCCAAAATTGATACGCTTAGCAGCGGGTGTTTTTGTTGCAGACATATTGTAATTAAGACGTTTAAGTGTGCAGAAGATCCTTTAAAATCCGGCTTTGAAAGCTATTGATGCCACTAAGCCTAAATTAAAGGAGGGCAAAGGTAGGGATTTTTTTTAGATTTTTGATTTCCGATTTTGGATTTTTCTGGTTTTGGAAGGGTTTTTGTGGATAACAGCGGTTTTTTAACTTTTTGGCAGTCTTTTCAAGCAAAAAGCCGACCCACCAAAGGCGGACCGGCTTTTAAAGCTATTTTTAGAAACTTTCTGAGAATTAAGCGATCTCAACTTCAGCACCAGCTTCAGTCAATTTTACTTTTAATTCTTCAGCAGTTGCTTTATCAACTCCTTCTTTAACTGGTTTTGGAGCACCATCCACTAAATCTTTAGCTTCTTTAAGTCCTAAACCGGTTAATTCTTTAACGATCTTAACAATCGCTAATTTGTTAGCACCAGCAGCTTTCAGGATAACATTGAAAGATGTTTTCTCTTCAGCAGCAGCTGCTTCGCCACCACCAGCACTTACTACAACTGCAGCTGCAGCTGGTTCAATACCGTATTCTGATTTTAAGAATTCAGCTAATTCCTGAACTTCTTTAACTGTTAAGCTTACTAATGATTCAGCTAATACTTTTACGTCTGCCATAATGATTAAATTTTTTCCGCCTTCATTGTTTTTGACTCCGGCGGAGTTATTAAAAAAATTGTTTCCTGTTTTGTCGTTAACTGGTTAATTTGTTTATTAATTGATTGGTTTCTCCCAATTAACCAGTTAACTAATTAACCAATAAACTTATTGATTAACCTTCTACCGGTGCAGCAGCTGCAACTTCAGCAGCGGCTTCTGGTCTGTTTTGCAAAGCACCAATAACACGTTGTATAGGAGATTGCAATAAGCCGATAACTTCACCAATCAATTCATTCTTGGTTTTGATGTTAGTTAACGCTTTCAATTGATTGTCGCCAACAAATACATCTCCATTGATGAATGCCGCTTTAAGTTCAGGTTTTTCACCTTTACTTTCTTTACGGAAACTGCTTAAAATCACAGCTGGTTCCTTAGGATTTTCGCTGAACAATAAAGCCGTTACTTTATGCAAAGAATCATAAACACCAGCATATTTTGCAGTGTCGATACCTTCTAATGCTTTTTTAATTAAAGTGTTCTTAGCCACTTTCATTTCTACATTCTTATCAAAGCATACACGACGCAGTTTAGTTACCTGTGCAACAGATAAACTTTCTGTATCAGTGATGTAGAAATTATCATATTGATTAAACTTCTCTTTCAGAAATTCGATCACTTCGTTTTTTTCCTGTTTTGTCATAACAAATATTTTTTGTCCCGATGGCTATCGGGATTAGTTTTGAACAGATTTAGTGTCAATTGCAATACCGGGGCTCATTGAGCTTGCCATACTAACGCCTTTTAAATAAGTACCTTTTGAAGAAGAAGGTTTTAATTTCATAATGGCGTTAATTAATTCCTGGCTGTTTTCTGCAATTTTTTCAGGTGCAAAACTTACACGGCCGATAGATGCATGGATAATACCCACTTTATCTACTTTAAATGCAATTTTACCACCTTTTAAATCATTGATTGCACCAGTTACATCATTAGTTACCGTACCGGTTTTAGGGTTTGGCATTAAGTTACGAGGACCTAATACTTTACCCAGTTTACCAATCTTAGGCATTACTGATGGAGTGGCAACAATAACGTCAATATCTGTCCAGCCACCTTCAATTTTTGTGATGAATTCTTCTAATCCAACAAAATCAGCACCTGCAGCAGTTGCTTCAGCTACTTTATCTGGTGTACACAAAACCAATACACGTTTTGTTTTACCTGTACCGTGCGGTAATGAAACCGTACCACGGATGGCCTGGTCTGCTTTCTTAGGGTCAACGCCTAATTTAATGTGCAGGTCAACAGAACTATCAAATTTTGTGGTGTTTACTTCTTTTACTAAAGTTGATGCTTCCTTAAGGGAATAAGCTTTGTTAATATCAACCTTAGTATTTGCTACTTTTCTTTTTTTCGTAATCATTTCTTACAAATTTTTCGGTTAATAATTAATTTTCCCAAGGGGCTTTTCCGTCAACAGTTAATCCCATGCTACGTGCAGTACCAGCAACCATACTCATGGCGCTGTTTAAAGTAAAGGCGTTAAGATCAGCCATTTTATCTTTAGCGATCTCTTCTACCTGGCTCCAGGTAACTTTACCAACTTTAACACGATTGGGTTCTTTACTACCGCTTTGCAATTTAGCAGCTTCTAAAAGCTGTACTGCAGCAGGAGGAGTTTTAATGATGAAGTCGAAAGACTTATCAGCATAAACGGTGATTAATACAGGAAGAACTTTTCCTGGTTTATCCTGGGTTCTTGCATTAAATTGCTTACAGAACTCCATGATGTTCACACCTTTAGAACCTAAGGCAGGTCCGATTGGCGGTGCTGGATTGGCTTGTCCTCCTTTACATTGGAGTTTCACATAGCCAGTGATTTCTTTTGCCATTGTTTACATTTTTTGGTGATAACGTCCGGGCATTTACCAGGACTCCCAATACAATAATATTCCTTTAAGAACTATTTTGGGACGGCAAAGGTAGGGGTTTATTTTAGATTTTTGATTGCAGCTTGGAGATTTTTTTAAGAAAAGCGCTGCTGCTCTGCCTTTGGAGCGTTTGCTATTAGTTATTGCGCAAAAAACCTACAATCATATCCAGTAACTGTTCAACCTCCGGCTCTTCATAAGTACTGAACAGGGCTACCTGCAGCCAGTTGCGCTGCCTGAGATAATTACTTTGAAAAGAAGTATACATACCGTTGCTTTCCAGTACTTTACCCAGTTCAAAAGCGGATTGTTTTTTCAGTACTAAAGTAAAGATCAGGGTATTGGTGTTAGCAAATGGAATAAGGCCTGCAGGGCGCAGCCTTTGGTATATCAATTTTGCATTGACCTTAAAATTATGCCAGGCAAATTGTTGTTTTTCTATATTAAGTGCCGATAGCAGTCCTGTTACCAGGTTAGAGGATATGGTAAAAGGTACTCCTTTGCATTGTTGATAATGATGCAGATCGAGATAAACGGGCACATTGCCGGCTGGCAATATAGTGGTATTGGAAAAAACCAGTGCCAACCCGGCAACCATACCTATTGCCTTTGCTGTAGAGCCTGTAGCCATAGCAATATTTTCCAAATTAAGGGGCATGGTTCCAAAACTACTCATGCAATCAAGGTAAACTTCCACTCCCATGCTTTGGCATAAACCAGCTACCTGCTCAATATCCACCGTTTGCCCGGTAGAGGTTTCACAATGGCATAGCAGGAGCCATTGAGCATTATGAAGAATGATGGCGGCTTTTATTTCATCAATATCAAATGTTTCTCCCCAGTTTTTCTCCAGGCAAGCGTAGTTAATATTAAGCCTTGAAGCCTGGTGCTTCAGGCGTTCTCCAAATTCTCCATTTACCAGAACCAGCCCTTTTTTACCTTTTGCTTTTACCTGCACCAGCATCGCATCATTAGCCAGTGTACCGCTACCAGCTAGTATAAAAGCTTTTTGTACCTGCAGTTGTGAACAAAGCTCCTGCTCCACCTGCTTAAATATATGCATGAACTCTTCGGAGCGATGAGAAATAACAGGAGAGTTTAATGCTGCGATAACCTCATCTGTAATTTTAACCGGTCCCGTAGTAAGGTTAATCATTGCTGAAAAGCACCTTTTAAGTTGGTGATATGAAAGTACATCGGTTGGTAAGGCACTTCCTTAGTACCTACCAATTCTCCAAATGATCTTGCGCCGATATTATTGTATAGTTCCAATTCTTTTAAACTGGCAGATATCACCCCAAGATCGTAACCGGCTTTTATTAATTTAGGAATAAGAAACTGCAACATCCTGATTGCTATCCCCTGCTTTCGTAATTCTTTTTTTACAGCAAACAATCTTATTTCAACAAGGTTTTTATGGAGCGGTAAATAAGTATCTAAATCATTCATTTTTTTATCAAGCGAAAAAGGCCTGGTAGGGTTATAACAAACCATCCCCACCAATTGATTTTCCAACAAGGCTACCACATAAGTATTGTTTTGATGAAAAGCATCCTGCAACAAGCCATTCTCCTTTTTTTCATGCTGCGGAATTTCATCGGCAAAAATGGTATGGTTCAATCTGAATATTTCATCAAATTCATCTTTAGAAGCAAATTTTATGACAAGATTTTCTGCAGTTATTTCCATAATATGGCTTTATGTTTTTTTTTGAAATTTAAACACCACAACAAGACATACCAAACGAATGCATAGCCGTGGACAAACTTTATTTTCTCTGCAGCAATATTACTTAAGCTTACTTTATCCTTTTCAAATCTAGGTCCTGGAAATCGAAACTAAAATCTGTTAACGGAGAAATCGCTGCCATTTTAAAACCGGAAGCTTTTCCATTTTCGTCCAGGTCGAATTTTACGTAAGCATCTGCATCCATACTGCGGTCATTCCATTTAGCAACGAATGTGTTGCCTTTAAAAGGCAACAATACTCCACTTAGCTTTGGAGAACGTTTACTATCAAACCAGGGCTGCCCGTTTTTAATAGAAATGGTTACGTCGCCAAACCACTGGTCGGTATAAGTGCCAATAAAGTTTTTGATATCAGCTTTAGGAGCAGTACTTTTTTGTTGTGCGGCAATACCCGCCCAGATAGTATCCGTGATCTTCTTTGCTTCTGCTTCATTTTTTACCACACGGTCATGCATTTGCTTTACCCTGTCGGCACCTTTTACGCCCAGGTAACTGTCTTTAATAGTATTAGTGATAGCGGTGAATGCAGCACCGGATTGCTGGTTGGTCAATACAATAATCCCCAGTTTTAATTCTGGTATTAAAGTGATCTGCGTAACAATACCTGCCAATCCACCGGTATGGGTTACCTGCTTATACCCTTTTACATCACTCAAAAACCAACCCAGGCCGTAAGCCGCAAAATGGGTATTGTAAGCTCCTGTACCGCTAATATTAATTATAGTTTGTGGCGCCCAGAAATCTTCATGTACCTCTTCACTAAATAATTTTTTGCCGCCATCATAACGGCCACTATCCATTTGCATGATAAGCCATTTGCTGAGGTCGGTAATGTTGCTTACAATACCTCCGGCTGCATTAGCTATTTCGCTCCATTCAATATCAATGGTGGTTACTTTTCCATTAACAGGTGCATGGGGCATTACAATATTGTTGCGGTTGCTCAGCCTGTTGATAGATGCTTTACTTGCCATCATTCCCAATGGCTGCATAATGCGTTGTTCAATAAAATCCTCCCAGCTTTTGCCGCTTACTCTTGCCACTACTTCGCCTGCAACAATGTAGAGGTTGTTATCATAATCGTATTTTGTACGGAAGCCGGATACGGCTTTTAAATAACGCAGGTTGTGTATAATATCTTTTTTAGTAAAGTTGTTAGAATCAGGGAACATCATCAGGTCACCGGCGCCTAAACCCAAACCGCTGCGATGCGTTAAGAGGTCTCGTATTGTGAAAGCTTCTGTAACATAAGGGTCGTACATTTTAAATTCAGGAATATAGTCTGTTACTTTATCATCCCATTTTAATTTGCCTTCATCTACCAACATACCCAAAGCGCCGGTTGTAAAAGCTTTGCTGTTACTGGCTATACCAAACAAAGTATTCTCATCTACTTTTTGCATAGTACGCAACGACTTTACACCATAACCTTTTGCATGAATGAGTTTCCCGTCTTTTATAACACCTACTGCTATGCCCGGTACATCAAAGGTTTTTAAAGTTAACTCTGCTAATGAATCTATTTGGGTAGAAGTGATGACTTGTGCAGTTGAATTAACCGAAATTGTAAATAAAAATGCAATTGCGGTTGTAATCAGAGAAAGCTTTTTCATGAATGATAGTTTTAGTGCCTGGTTTTATTTTCAAATGTAAAGCATTTTGTCTTTTATATTTTTCTTCTCTGATAAGCAAGTGTTTTTGTTTACCCATTATTTCCAGGGTAATTTGCCTGACTTATTCCATTCGTCATAAATATCAGTTGATGCATTAAATTTAAGTCCGCTGCCAATTAAAGTATACAGGTAATTATCAAGCTCTTTTTTTTCGTTAATTATCTTTTCAATACCGGTTTGGGTGTCTATTGTACAAAAACCTATGTCTTTTGGTTCTAAAATTTCGTTTGTACAAAACCTGGTGCACTTTAAATAAATCATTGAACCCTTTATTGCAACGCTGTCTGCACCGAAACGAATTCCATTAGGCGTGTATTTTTTACCATCAAATGAATACAGATCAACAAACCAATTGGAGCTGGTATTTATATCCAGCTTAAGCCGATATCTTCCAAGCAAAGGAATATCACCTTGTTTATCCTGTTTTGTTTCAAATACCCCACAGGAATTTATAAGAGTAATCAAAAAGACAAAAAACAATACTTTCAGTAATTTCATAAAAGTAATATCGTTTTAGTATCTACTAACAGTCCTTTCAAAATTAAAACTATTACAGAATACAAATTAATACCAGTGCAGAAAAGATCAGGATGATATGTTAAAAAAAAGCCCCCGTTAAACGGGGGATAAAACAAAAATATTATTGAGTGCTTACAGTACCAAAATGCCCTTCGCCTGTAAAATAATTTCTTTTTTAGGTTCTTTTATTGCTGCAATTTCATCTTTGCTTTTTCCGGCATCTTCTGCATAATGTTTCAGCATTTCAACAGAAGTTTCTTTTAATTCTGCAACGCCATCTGCAACAATGGTTTTACCATTTAATGCCAAAGGAACGGTAAAAGAATGATCTTTCATTTTGATCAACATCGGGCCGCTTGCGGTTTCCATGCGTATCCAGCAACCTTCTGCTTTACATACTTCCACTACTTTGCCTTTTACTTTTACATCGGCAGTGGTTTTATCAGCTAATACATTGGTCAATTCGTTGGCTGCAACAGCACCTGCAACGGTGGTTTTAGCACCAAAGTTCATACCTTTTTTTGCCGGGCCTTTAGGGGGCTGTGCCATTACTGCAAACCCCATCATCATTACAGTAATTAAAGAGAATATTTTTTTCATACTATAAATTTTATGGTTAAAAAAAGCCACTAAAAAAGTGGCTTACATATTTTATGCTAATTTTTCTACCTGCATGTAGCTTAGTTCTACCGGTGTGGCACGTCCGAAGATCTTTACCTGAACTTTCAGTTTTTTCTTCTCGTCGTTCACTTCTTCAATTACACCATTGAAATCGTTGAAAGGCCCATCGATGATCTTAACAGTTTCTCCAATGATAAATGGTTCGCTCATAGTAACACCGCCAACTTCACTCAACTCATCCACTTTACCCAGCATTTTATTTACTTCAGCTTTACGCAGAGAAATAATATTTCCTTTAGAACCTTTACCATCAGTTAAAAAGTGCATTACATTACTCACATTGCTCATGCTCTGGATCATATCATCATGCAATTTACCATCAGCCACTTCAATCATGATATAACCAGGATAGAAGTTTCTTTCCCTCATCACTTTTTTACCATTCGCTACTTTGTATACTTTTTCTACAGGCAAAAAGATCTGTTTTACAATATTGCCCCAGCCATTGCGGATAATATCTTTATCCAGGTATTCTTTTACCTTACGCTCTTTACCACTTACCACACGAAGTACGTACCACTTACTCTCCTTTTCAGGCTTCTCCGCTTTTTCAATAATTGGTGTTGTTTCTTCCATTATGATTTAAATAAAGAGTAAATAAATTTCAACGAATTGCTTGCGGCCACATCCATCACCCAAACCACGGCGGTGATAACGAGTGTAGCGCCCAAAACAATCATCGTAGATTGCTGTAACTGATCCCATGATGGCCAGGTTACTTTTTGTACCAGTTCCTTATAGGAATCACTGATATATGCTCTTAATTTATTCATGTCGCTCTGTTAATTAGTTAATTGAATAACCTGTTACTTACTTCGTACTATAAACGTTTTATTATGTAACGTTCTCAGCACGGGCACTAGGATTCGAACCCAGATCAAAGGTTTTGGAGACCCGTATGCTACCGTTGCACCATGCCCGTATAAAAGCTAAAAGCTATCCCGCTTTAGGCGGGACAGCTTTTAGAATGTGTTGCAAATATATAAAAATTATTTGCTTAAAGCTAAAAGCTTTCCGCTTCCTGCTTATTTTATAATTTCAGTTACCTGACCAGCACCTACAGTACGGCCACCTTCACGGATCGCAAATTTCAAACCTTTTTCCATTGCGATTGGTTGGATCAATGTAACAGATAAGTTGGTGTTATCACCGGGCATAACCATTTCAGTACCAGCATTCAAAGTAACTTCACCAGTTACGTCAGTAGTACGGAAATAGAACTGAGGACGGTATTTGTTGAAGAATGGAGTATGACGTCCGCCTTCTTCTTTGCTTAATACGTAAACCTCACCTTTAAATTCAGTATGCGGAGTGATAGTACCTGGTTTGCAAAGTACCATACCACGACGGATCTGAGTTTTCTCAATACCACGTAATAAAAGACCTGCGTTATCACCAGCTTCACCTTCGTCTAATAATTTTTTGAACATTTCCACACCTGTACAAGTTGTAGATAATGGTTTTTCCATTAAACCTACTACTTCGATTGCTTCACCCACTTTGATACGGCCTCTTTCGATACGACCAGTAGCAACAGTACCACGACCAGTGATAGAGAATACATCCTCAACACTCATCAGGAATGGTAAATCAACTAAACGTGGAGGCAAAGGAATATAGCTATCAACAGCATCCATCAATTCGTTGATTTTTGCGATCCATTTTTCTTCGCCAGCTAAAGCACCGGTTGCAGAACCCTGGATGATAGGAGTATTATCGCCATCAAAACCGTAAGAAGTTAATAACTCACGGATTTCCATTTCTACTAATTCTAATAATTCAGGATCGTCTACCAAATCAACTTTGTTCATAAAAACAACGATCTGAGGTACACCTACCTGACGAGCCAATAAGATGTGCTCTTTAGTTTGTGGCATTGGACCGTCAGTTGCAGCAACTACAAGAATAGCACCATCCATCTGAGCAGCACCAGTGATCATGTTTTTCACATAGTCAGCGTGACCAGGACAGTCAACGTGAGCGTAGTGACGAGTAGCAGTAGCGTACTCAACGTGAGCTGTATTAATTGTAATACCCCTTTCTTTTTCTTCAGGAGCACCATCAATATCATCATAGTTTTTTTTCTCCGCTAAACCTCTTTTTGACAAAACATCGGTTATAGCGGCTGTAAGTGTTGTTTTACCGTGATCCACGTGACCAATAGTACCAACGTTTAAATGGGGTTTATCCCTTTTGAAAGATTCTTTTGCCATTGTTTAAATTTTAATATTTGTTTTGAAATCGGTTCTTATTTTAAGTCTTTGAACCGTGGACTTTTATATTTTATGCACTCCGTACTTACTACTTTGTACTCTATTTTTCTTTGAGCCATCAGTGAGAATCGAACTCACGACCCCTTCCCTACCAAGGAAGTGCTCTACCCCTGAGCTACGACGGCTTGAACCATTCTGCCATCGCAGGCAGAAAACTGAGCGGAAGACCGGGCTCGAACCGGCCACCTGAAGCTTGGAAGGCTACCGCTCTACCAAATGAGCTACTTCCGCTAATAGGACTTATGATGCATGATTGATGATTTATGAATGGTTTACCCAATTTCACAAACCCAACATCAAAAATCATAAATCAAAGAACTGTGGGCAGAGTAGGTTTCGAACCTACGTACTCCGGAGAGAACAGATTTACAGTCTGTCGCCTTTAACCACTCGGCCATCTGCCCAAACCAAAATAGAGCCGAAAACTGGAGTCGAACCAGCGACCTACTGATTACAAATCAGTTGCTCTACCAACTGAGCTATTTCGGCTTATTTATCATTAAGAACTTCCCTCTAAAAGAAGACATAAAAATACACCCTCCTTTTTTTCGGAAGGCAAAGGTAAGAGAAAATGATTAATACAAAAAGTTTGATGAAGAAATTTTTAGAATAGTTTTTACAAATGTGAATAACTGTAAAATAAAAAACCCACCGTGGGGTGGGTTTTTTATTTTTTAAGCAGCTTGTTTATCTTTTTTTCGTTTTATCTGGGTTATTACGGAATCCAGTGCTACGTCAAAACTTTCTTCGAATGATTTAGATGATTGTTTTACAAAAAATTCATACCTGGGTATGTGAACTTTTATTTCGGCGATCTTGTCTTTAATATTGTGTACTACGTTGTCTAATTTTAAATACACATCTACTTTGGTAATCCTGTCGTGAAACTGTGTTAATTTAGCCACCTTTTTTTCTACATAAGATACCAACTTTGAATCTGCGTCAAAATGCACAGTTTGAATGTTTACGTTCATACTTCTGATTTTAATCTGTGAAAAATAATGTAAAAGAACTTGTTTAGGTACACTTAAATCATAGGCAATCTGTTATGGGTTTTTACTGGTTTTTATCTGATAATGAAGTTAACATTTGAAACGTAGTTTACAAAATAAAATTTTATGAAGGACCTACTAAATTTAACAATATTGCTCAAGTAGTTAGAGGAATAAAGCTTAATCAAATTTTCAAGGGCAAATAGCGGGCAGCTTTAGCCCTGGTTTAAAAGGTTATTCAGGCTTTGGGATGAGCTTTTTTATGAATGTCTTTTAACTTCTCTATTGAATTATGTGTATAAATCTGTGTAGCTGCAAGGCTGCTATGACCCAATAACTCCTTTACTGCATTTAAATCGGCCCCATTATTCATTAAATGGGTAGCAAAAGTATGGCGCAGTACGTGGGGGCTTTTTTTACTGATAGTAGTGATCATGCTAAGGTACTTTTTAACTGAATTATACACATACTTTGGATACAGCTTATTTCCTTTTTCATTAATCAACAAAATTTCAGCATCATAGTGTTCAAAAACCTGTCTTTTTTCGAGCATATAATTCTTTAATAACCCCAGTAACTCTGCGCTTACAGGTATAATTCTTTCTTTATTGCCTTTTCCCAATACTTTGATGGAACTCTTAAACAAATCTACCTGGCTTTCTTTTAGCGATACCAGCTCTGCCTGCCTTATGCCGGTATTATAAAATAACTGTAATAATATCCTGTCGGTTTTCCCCTGCCAATCATCAGGAAATTCTACGTAAGAAAACAAGGTGTTGATGTCTGCTTTTTCTACAAACTGCGGTAATCTTTTTTTTGTTTTTGGAGAAATGATGGTGCTCATCGGGCTCTCCTGCACCAGTTCTTCTTTAAGCTGGTACTTAAAAAATGATTTGAGGGAAGAAATTTTTCTGTTGATGGTTTTGGCTTCCATACCCTGTTCTTTTAAACTGGCCAGCCAGGTACGAACAAAAGCCGGCTTTATTTCCGCCAAAGAAATACTGCCAAAAGTGAGTTCTGTAAAATCAAAAAAAGCAACTAAGTCTGTTTGATAAGAAATGATAGTATGCTGTGAATACCTTTTTTGAAACTTAAGGTAATCAATAAATTGTTGTAGCGCCTTGGGATTGGTTATGGGCATAAAAAAACTGATACCCGAAGTTACAATAACCGGGTATCAGTTGAATATATTTTGTGCTATAAGTTATTAATCGAATTTACCAGCGGTAACCTGATCCTTATAAATTGCTTTCAACACTTCTTTACGACGCCTAACAGATGGTTTGGTGAAAGCCTGCCTGTCTCTAAGCTGTAACAAAATTTTACTTTTTTCAAATTTCTTTTTGTACTTCTTAAGCGCTTTGTCGATGTTTTCGCAATCTTTTGAGTCAATAATTAACATATAATATATACCTCCTTTAGGTGATTTAAATGCTGCCTCTATTTAAAGCAGGGTCGCAAAGATAGCAGAAATATTTAAAAAAAGGCAATCTTGTACATGGAAATTTTATTTCGAGCCATTTATCAATAAAATAAGTTTCTGCTATTAATATTTGAAATGTGATTTCGATGTACTCACAAATTCCGAAATTTGAGGCATGTTTACAGGAATAATTGAAAATACGGGCATCGTTGAAGCTATTGAGATCAGTGGCACTAACAAAACTTTCTGGATAAGTTCTCCTCTTTCCAATGATTTAAAAATCGACCAAAGCCTTAGCCACAGCGGGGTTTGCCTTACAATAGAAGAAATAAAAGATGGCATGCACCGGGTTACCGCCATTGAAGAAACCCTTTTAAAGACCAACCTGGGACAATTGCATAACGGGGCAGTGGTAAATTTAGAGCGCTGCATGCAAATGAATGGCCGGCTGGACGGGCACATTGTGCAGGGACATGTGGATACGGTGGGCAGCTGTAGCCAAATAGTTGAAAAAGATGGTAGCTGGGAATATACTTTCACTTTTCCTGAGGCGTTCGGGCATTTGGTTATAGAAAAAGGTTCTATCAGTTTAAACGGTACCAGCCTTACCATTTTTAATGTAGGCGTCAATACTTTTACGGTAGCAATTATCCCTTATACATATCATCATACCAATATCAATACTTTAAAAAAAGACGATAAGGTAAATATTGAATTTGATATGGTAGGAAAATATGTACACCGGTTTATGCAATTGAAATAAAAGGTTTTTGTACCAGCCAGGTATCCTGTAATCCATGAATGCTTTCTTTGCTACCGCCCGGTATAAACCGCAGCAGGGTAAAATCTTTTAATACTATTTTCATAAAAGCTTCCGGCTGAAAAGCTGCATACACCCTGTGCCCTTCATGTTCAGTATCCCTCACTACCAATTCTCCGGCATTAAACATATCCAGTTCGTGCTGCAGCAATTTTTCTTTAAACTGATTGCCTTGTGAAGTAATGAGCAATAGTCCTCCCGGTTTTAATATTCTTTGTAATTCAGCGATCCAGCTTATATGATTCTTAAGTGAAAGATGCGTTATGATAGAGAGCCCGTAGATGCCATCAAAATAATCACTCATCAATAAAACAGGCGGCCCCAGTTCGTTTTTTACAAATGAAATATTGGTAAGATTTTTACTGCACCAGTTAATGTATGCTTCATTATAGTCGCAGCCATAAACCGGATGTGCATCTTTTAATATCCCAGGCAAATGCCTCACCACTCTGCCGGGACCGCAACCCCAGTCGAGTAATTTTTTCCCGGCTTCATTAAAATTTAAATGAGATTGAAAAAGCGCCACGATTTCTGATGCGGTTATAAAACCATCTTCATAATAGCTTTTATAATTAATCTCATAGGTTTCATACAAAAAATAAGGTGGTGGAAATTTTGCTGCCGGGTTTTGCGCCGCAAATTTTTTATTAGCAAAATAATTGCTGCTGTATTGTATATAGAAACGTATTTTATCAGCAACTTTGGCAAGATTTGTCTTACGTATAAAACTGCTCAGATATTTTTTAAAGTTCATTTTATCTTGTGCATTGATTTTATTTAAAGCAGATTGCAGGAAATATAAAATTTATCTCTACTTTTAAATTTATCTTCAAGTTACAAACTTAAACAATGAAATTGCTTAGTATCATCATTCCTGTTTATAATGAAGCGGAAAATATTGCACCGCTTTATGCTGAATTAGGCATGCATTGCAAAGTTGAGTACGAAGTAATTTTTGTTGATGATGGCAGCACTGATGCAACATTAACGGCCATTGAAGCCATTGCAACAACTGACAGGCGCTACAAATGCATTTCGCTAAGCAGGAATTTTGGCCACCAGAATGCTTTGATGGCAGGAATGAACCATGCTGCCGGCGACACCATTATCATTATGGATGGAGACCTGCAACACCCTCCTGCCTTAATTACGGCAATGCTGGATAAATTAGATGAAGGATATGACCTTGTGAGTACCAAAAGAAATTCCACCGAAAATATCGGGCTGTTTAAAAAAATACTGGCTGCTGTCTTTTATCGTTTTATCAATTTTATTTCGGATACAAAAATAGAAGCTAATGTTGCAGACTTTAAAGCCTTCAACAGTAAAGTGCTGAAAAGTGTTTTACAATTTAAAGAAAGAGAGCTTTTTTTAAGAGGCCTGTTTAGCTGGATAGGTTTTAAAACTGCTACCATTTCATTTGATGCGCCTGCAAGAAAATATGGCACTACAAAATATTCTTTTGGTAAGATGCTTAAGCTTGCTTTAAAAGGTACTACTTCTTTTAGCTTTAAACCCCTCAGGATAGCATTGCTTATTGGCAGCCTGATCTCACTGGCAGCTTTTGGTTTTGGTATTTTTGCTTTAGTAGCTTATTTCCAGGGCAACACCATTCCCGGTTGGGCATCTTTAATTATAGCAGTAATGTTTTTAGGGGGTACGCAATTATTAGCCATCGGCTTATTAGGAGAATACATCGCCAGTTTATTTACAGAAACAAAAAACCGGCCGCTATACCTGGTTAATAAAAAAGTAAACTTTCCTGAAACGGAATAAATTTTATTTACAGGCCCGGATAAAATATTGCCCACCCAAAGGCAGCCATTGCAGGTATTTTTCTAAAAAAATAAATTTACTCAGCAAGCCTTTTCGTGGAAAAAAGATGATGAATTTATTATGGCCGATTGTAAGTCCGCTTTTTTTAATCAGTCTTTTGGTATAATTATTACGCAATAGTTTTGCATCCTTATCAAACACACAGGTATTTACAAGATGTTTGGTTACCGGGTTTAATGGATTATGTTCAAAAAGATACAATCTGCCGCCAGGTTTTAACACCCTGAAAATCTCCTGCATTATTATTGGGTGCAAATCAAAATCAACATGATGTAAAACGCCTGCTATAAAAACAGTATCAAAACTATTATCCTCAAAAGGAATTTGTGTGCCATTATAAACACTAAACCTGCTGTTGATTATATTCTTTGCTTTGGCTTCTGCAATGCTTTTTTCCGAAACATCAATACCTTCTACCAGCCACTGAGGAAAATATTGTTGCATAAATAATTCTGTTGCACCATCACCGCAACCAATATCCAGTATTTTTAAAGTACTATTTTTTTCAAACTGCTGCAGCAATTGCACTTTCATTGCTGCAAAATAAAAACTGTCGGCACCGGATAATTTTACATTTTCCGTATGCACAGCCCTGTAATCTTTTGCATAGTCATCAAAATCATCAAAAGTTCTTTCACTCATTTTTTAAGAATAGTGTATTTTTATTCCATGCAAGTTTACGCAAATTCAAACAGGCTTTCGCTAAATACTATCCTGTTTTTTATTATTGTTTTAGTTCTTGCCTTTTTGCCGGTTTCCTCATTCCTGTTTTTTTTAAAGAATGATGCTTTTAACGGATACTTTCCACCTAAATTTTTTATGAGTGAAAGTATACATGCCGGCCATCTGCCGCTATGGAATCCTTATATCAATTTTGGTATACCGCAATATGGTGATATGAGCAGTGGTTACTGGAGCCCTGTCACCTGGTTAATAGCAAGCACTATCGGCTACAATGCTTATACGCTTACGCTTGAAGTATTGTTGTACATATTACTCGGTGGCATTGGCATGTACACCCTTACCGGTTTGTGGAAATTAGATAAGCCGGTACGAATTATTGCAGGTATTGCTTTTATGTGCTGTGGTTATACCACCGGGCACCTGCAGCATTTTAACTGGCTTAGCGGCGCTGCTTTTTTACCCTGGTGCTTCTGGAGTTACCTGCAATTACTAAACAATTTTTCTTTTAAAAAAGCGATTGCAGCAGCCTTATTTTTTTACATGCTGGTTTCTTCGGCACATCCTGGCATTACAATTTGTGCAGTGTATTTTTTTGCGGCAGTATTGGTTTTTCATTTCTTTAAAAATAAAAATGGCCATTCATTAAAAACAAGAATTACAAACATTGGCAAAGCAAACGGTTTATTACTGTTGCTGCTTTTAATTTTAAGCACCGGTATGCTTGCAGGGTATTTTGATATGCTGCCTTACTTTGTAAGAGGAGAAAAAATAAGCCTTGCCGATTCTCTTTCAAACCCTGCTAACCTGCAAAGCTGGATCAGTGCTTTGCTACCTTTTGCGACGGTTAAAAATGATAGCTTTTACAATACTGACCCCAGTATGCGTAACAGCTATTTCAGTGTTGTGCTTTTATTATTTTTTCTTTTAGCGATCATCAGCAAAAAAGATAGCTGGCAAAAATTTCTTTTGATCACAGGAATAATTTTTGCACTATTATCTTCCGGCGGTATTTTTAAAACTTTTGCTTATAAATTTATTCCGTTTATTGGATACGTCAGGTTGAACGGAGAGTTCAGGATATTTGCCATACTATGCTTTATTATTATCGCCGCCATACAATTAAACAAGTTTATACAAAACAAGAACGAATCTGCAAACAAGATAAAATGGCTGATCTTATTCATCGGGTCAATTTTATTGGCCTGCGCTATCTATGGGATGTACAATGCATTTTCTACTGATAACAGTATTGTATTTCAATTTAAAAAAGTGTTGAGTGAAACCGGCTTTGCAATGAAATTGAAAACACTTATTGATACTATCAGTTTTTATGACACCATCTGGATACAAAGCATACTGCAATTATTTATTTTATGGGCCATAAGCCGGTCATTGAAATTAAATAAGTATAACCTGCTTAAAAAAATTGTAGTGGCAGATATGATATTAGCCTGCCTGCTTAATATTCCGTTTACCGGTGTAGGTAAAGCTTCTGTAGCGCAGGTACAGGCAGTGCTCAACAAATCACCAAAAGGCATTCCCATTCCTGCTTTGCAATCTTTATTACAAAACGATACTTTAAGCACAGCAGAGAGAGGCTTAGTTGGCGACTGGAGTATGTATAATAAACAAATTGGTACCAGGCAAGAAGTAGCTTACCCCATTGTTTTAAAAAACATGAAAACTTATTTTGAGAAAGGATTAGCTGCACCGAATGAAATTTTTACAGATAAGCCTTTTGTTTTTGGCAGTGATTCATCTTTGAAGAGTATTTCGGTTGGTGCGTTTTCTCCAAACAGTATTTCAATACATACCAATGCTGATAGTGCTTCTGTAATTGTATTGAAACAAAATTTATATCCGCATTGGTATTATAAAACCGGTAATCAAAAAAACACGGTCGGTAGTTTTGGAATTAATTTTATGAGTGCGCCTGTAAATAAGGGGCAGAGCGAAATCACCTTCAGCTTTGAGCCTTATTTTATTAAATGGTCAATGCTGATTAGTTTGTCGGCATTGGTGTTATATTGTATACTGCTGCTGGTGCTAAAAACTAAACCGCCTTTCCCTTCATCGCCAACGATACAGACTGATCCATAATACGTTCTGCATAAGGCCTGGAAATGGCGTTTAATTCTTCTGTTTTTGCCTGAATTAAATTTTTATCCTGCATATCAAGTGACAGTTGCAAAGCCTGCATCGCCAATGAAGTTGCAGTAATTTCTTCCGGTGTTAATGCTGCAATATTTTTCTGAATAAATTTTTCTGTTGTCTCCAGCAATTGCTCTCCTTCTGTTCTTGCCTCTACTAACGCTCTTGTAGCAATATCTTTTTCTGCATTCTGCATAGAATCCAGCAACATTTTTTCCACGTCTTCATCAGTTAATTCATACTGTGGTTTTACCTGTATAGCCTGCTCAATACCGCTGCGTAATTCTTTTGCTTTTACCACCAGTATACCATCTGCATTTATCAAAAAACTCACTTCCACTTTTGGGAGACCTGCAGGCATTCCCGGTATCCCGGAAAGATTAAACTCTGCCAGCTTGCGGTTATCCTGTACCATATCTCTTTCACCCTGGTAAACGGCTATCTTCATTCCACTTTGTCCATCCTTGTAAGTAGTGTATTGCCTTGCAGCTTTTGCAGGTATCTTAGAATTCCTGGGCAATAAAACATCCATCAATCCTCCCATCGTTTCTAATCCCAGCGAAAGCGGCGTAACATCAAGCAATAAAAGATCTTTGGTATTACCGGCTAAAATATCGGCTTGTATTGCAGCACCCAACGCCACTACTTCATCAGGATTAACTGTATCGTTTACCTGTTTGCCAAAGAAATCACTCACCATTTTTTTAACCAATGGGGTTCTTGTGCTTCCACCTACCATTATTACTTCGTCAATTTCTTTTTTGGTTAAGCCGGAATCTTTTAAAGCATTACCGCAACAGGTTATTGTTTTATCGATAATGGGTTTAATAATCGTTTCAAATTCATCTTTTGTAAGACTTATATTTTCATTTTGAAATGTGCCTGTAAAAACATCATTAGCCGATAAATATTTTTTTGCCTCTTCGGCTTTTAAACGCAGTTGTTGTTTTGTTTCATTTTTATCTTCTGCAAAAGTATTTTTACCTACCCAGTAATTTACTACAGCCATATCCAGGTCATCACCTCCTAAAAAAGTATCGCCATTAGTAGCCAACACTTCAAATATGCCATCGTTAATTGTTAAGATGGAAATATCAAAAGTACCACCACCTAAATCGTACACTGCAATTGTTTTTGCTTCATCTTTTTTTATACCAAAGCCGTAGGCTAAACTTGCTGCAGTGGGTTCATTAATTATGCGCAAAACATCAAGGCCTGCCAGTTTTCCTGCATCCCTTGTAGCCTGGCGCTGGGCATCATTAAAATATGCCGGCACTGTAATTACAGCTTTACCTACAGTAGTTTTTAAAATATGCTCCGCCTTAACTTTTAATTCCTTTAAAATAAGTGCGGATAGATCTACTGGAGAATAGAATCTATCATCCACCTGTACTTTCACTAATCTTCCTTCATCGTCAATAATTTTATAGGCCAATGATGATGCATTACCGGCAACATCATTATAGGTCTTCCCCATCAGCCTTTTAGCAGAAAAGATAGTATGGGCAGGGTCTGTTACCAGGTATTGCTTTGCCTCATCACCTACCACCAGTTCTCCGCTGCTTCCAAAATGAATGACCGAGGGTACTAATGAGCTGGCATTATGTTCTTTTAGTGCCACGGGGTTTTTACTTTCCGGGTGAATGATAGCCACCAGGCTGTTGGTGGTGCCCAAATCTATACCCACAATCATTTCATCTTGTTGTAAACTTCCCGTTGCTATATTGATAGCTATTTTAGCCATGTAATTTTTTTTGCAAAGTTAGCAAATAAAAAAGGCTGTCCGTTAAGACAGCCTGAAGTAATATTTTATATTCTCTCTTCTCTACCTTATGATCACCATTTTACCATATCCTTTATTAAAGAACTGGTCGGTTTTATCACCTTTTTCTTTATACTTCTCTAATGATTGTCCGTTTAAATTAGTCAACACCCTGTACAGGTAAACACCGTTGGCTAATTTTTGTCCATAAGTATCGGTACCATCCCATTTAAAATCGGTGATATTTCTTCCAATATGGATAGGGCCTAATTGATCTTTGGTGATTTCTCTCACTACTTTACCGCTGATGGTTAATATCTGTATCCTCATATTCTGCGGCACTTCGCTGCCGGTTACGGTAAATACAAAGGCTGTTGAGGTAGTGAATGGATTAGGATAGTTCAGCAGGTTTGATATCATCGGTTTATTGATCACACTAAACATAATGTGATATTCCAATGCACCAGCTTTATTGCCCACCACATCTTTTCCTGATACAATCAATTCGTAATCGCCGTCCTGGGGGAAGTAAGGTGTAAAATCAATGCTGGCGCTATTTTCACCACTGGCAAGATTGGCAGGGTTAAAACGCATGGTATCTCCAAAATTATAGTTGTGCAAAGTATTATCAGGATAACGCACCTGCACTTTAAGTGATCCTGTATCATTTAATGCCATGAAATGACTTTCATCCTTAAGTTTTACATAGATATGCGGTTTAGCGGCCACTATATCTTTGTTGAGAATATGTACTCCGTCAAACGTAACATCCAGCAATGGGTTATAATTATCAGGCTTCACATAAAAATCTTTAAACAATACATTATTAAAATGCGATTGTTCCTGCTGGTCATTATTCGGATTAACATCTACAAACAAGGTATTGTTACCAGGATAATCTTTGGTATCAATTTTATAGCGCACTGTTAATGTATCACCGGCAACCAGGATTTTACCTTTTGGTAAATTGATCAGGTGCGGCAGGTTGTTATTATCAGTGATGGTAAATTTAAATTTCATCGCACTATCAAATGCTGCAGGGCTGATATTTTTGAAAGCTACCTTAAAATCAATCACTTCACCTTGCTCAACAGTATCTTTCATATTGAACAAAATATTAGGTGCAATAGTACCTTCCGGAACAGGAGTGTAATTCAACCTCCAGTAGCGCAATTGGTAAGGCGTTGCATTAGTTCTGTCTTCAGAATACATTTTCAATTTAAGATATGGATACTGCGTTGCGTTAACAGATGATATATCAAAATCATGCTTAGTGGAATCTAATGTAAATACCGTGGCTTCAGTACCGGAAGGTGTTATCCCTATGATCTGAAAATTAATTGAGTCGGCATTTACTGCTTCTATGCTGTTTCCCCTGTAATGGAACTGGCTCCATGATTTAGCCGGGCCAAAAACCGGTGATGTAATTGTACCTGCGATAGATTTGGTACCTAATAAAACAGATTCTGCAATATAAGTATCAGCTGCTGCACCCATATTCTGCACAGGTACAAAACTGCCGGACCCTTTTTTAAAGAACATTACAAACGGTATATTTTTATAAAAGCTATCAATTTTATTTAGTCCCTGGCTTTTTAATTTCTGGTAAAGATTAGGAGCAGGGTCGGCCTTCCAATCGGCAACAAAGGTTGTATTCGGTGTCCATCCCAGGTTATTAATACCTACATACATACCATCGGGAATGCTGTCTATAAAATCCATTGCTTTTTTCCTGTATGCCGGATCTGTGTACGGGAATTCGAAGAACCTGCGGTTTGGACCTTCATGAGACACATCGCATGCTGGTGACCAGCTACCAAATCTTCCTACACCAGGACTAACAGCGTAGTTTTGCCATGGCTCCAATGTTTTTGGATCAAATACATAAAATTGCAATGAACCATATTTACAGCCATATTTTTCTATAGTTACATTCTCAATTTGTACGTTAATATCAGACCCCACGTAAGATGGGTATATACCTGAGTTAAAGGCAATTGTTTTGGTGGTGGTTTTAAAATCAAACAACCGGTTGTTTAAATAATCAATACTGTTATAATTATCTTTTAAAAACTGGTAATAGTGAGATTGATTAAATCCTACACTACCTGAAGCCAGGTAAGTAAAGGAATAAGTATTCCATATAGGAGCCGCTGACCCGATTGGTACCATTGATGTTCTCCAATAGTATACGGTGCTATCTGTAAAGGTTAGGTTAGAAGGCTTAAATTCAACTACGCCCCCACTACCAGATACGTTGTATGTCTTCTTAAAAGAAGAATTAAATGTTTCAGTCGTATCAATTTCCATCACATACTGCCGCTGTTCTACCAATGGGTTAGCAGTACTACCGGTAAAAGTTATATTTTGCTGATTTACGATAGAGAAATTATAAGGGTATACCGGGCGCAATTCATCTTCATAAATATAAAATTCCTTTTCAGCGCCATTATTAGATTCGGAAAGTTCACTAACCTTATTATCTACATCAAGGGTCACTATTATTTTATTCAGCCCTTTATCTGTAAGCGGATTGATGGGAACCACCATAACTATTGAATCGCTGTATTTCATTGCAGAAATAACCTGGTTGAATAAAACATTAACGCTATCGTTAGGCAATTTGCGTTTAACCGTAACCCTTATAGAATCATTAATTGCCATTCCTATATTCAGCATTTTAACATTAAGATTAAAGCTGGGATCGGCAACAGTAATAATAGAAGGGTTTATTTTGATCAACTGTTCTTCAATTATATAATCAGGTTTTGTATGGGAATTCAGCCTTAATGCCGGATCTCCCTGCAACGCTAATTCTTCCAGGTGTATCCTGGTATAATAATCCAGTGCCTGGGGATTAACCCCCACAACCTGGTTAACCTGTTTAAGCTGATCACCTACAGTGCCACCATAATTCAGCCTGCAGAATTCATCGTAAAAATTGGTATTGTAATAATTAAGGAAAGGTTCAATACCAAAATGTGTATCGGCTAAAAATGCAATACTTCCTTTTTGAGGAGAGAAAATATATTTTTCTGACAATGACATATTACCTGCCACACGGGTTGGATCGAAATTAAAAAAGTTACCGGCACTGCAACCACTTACATTTATAAATGGATATTTACCCTGGTTCTGGTATATCTCAGGATTACTAAGGTTAAATGCCAATGTGCTTGCCGAAGAGTGGCCGAAATAAGTAATAAAACTTAACCCTTCTTTAAATAACTGATCAATCCTTGCACTGCTGGCTTCCTGTACCGAACCAGAACCTGATTTGGCAAAGGATTCCACATTTGCACCAAACAAAGTATCTTCTGCTACCAACTCATATTGATGTAAATGAGCCGAAAAACTTGCTGTTTCTGTACTATCAGCACCTCCTGAAATATGGACAATGTTTTTCATCCATGCTTTTTCTGCCAATGTTTGAATGGTAGACTTTTGAGCCAACTCATATTGTTTCATTTTTTCAAGATAGTTGCCTACTTCATTTCCTGAAATTGCACCAATTCTTCCAATAGGAACGATAGGCACCACAGTACCCGGCTCACTTACTAACAGCACATCCGATGCAGGCCAGCCAAAAGTGGGTACTAAGTTAAGTTTATCGGCTGCAGGATCAGCCTGGTTTGCCTTGTACTCCAGGTAAGTAACTGCCCTGCCAATTAAAAAAACAAATTTTGGTTTAACGGAAAACTGCTGATTAGCATAGCGGATAAAATCCCGTATTGCTGCAGGATGCTTATTGATACCAAAACCAAATTGTTCAGTAAGTTCATCTATACTATACACTTTTGCATTGTATCCTCCGCCAGCCGCAGAGTTTCTATATTGTTTGTATTGGTCTACATAATTTACACCGCTGCCATTATTATATAAAACCGGGTTACTGATAATGATATAATCACCCTGATTGGCCGCAGCAGTAATATTTAAAAAAGTTTTTGCAGATAATGCCCCTACAGTATAAATATTAGCCGCATCCTGGCTGATAAGATTAAATTTGCGAACAGCGTCTGAAGAAGCCGGCAACACAAATTTTACCTGGCCGGCAGTGCTGATATCTCCAAGATATCTTCTGCCATTATTCATATCATACAATATTGGCTCAATGCCGTTATTATTAAAATTATTTATTACCAGGTAGTTGCCTGTTGCCGAGGCCGCTAATTCAAAATAGAAACTCTTTTCATTATTAAAATTAAATGTAGCCGGATAGGTTACCGAAAAGGTGGGTACAACAATACGATCGTTGGCAGTATTTGATGAATTTTCGGGCTTGATACTTACAGCAACAAATGTTGGGCTGGTAAGTATCGACAAAGGAAGATTTCTAACGGTATCCTTATGATAAGAAAAATAAGGCATTGGATTTACAGCAGGTAAAGCCACTATACCATTTAATTTTCCACCCAGGTTTCTTGTATATAATGCATTACCAAAAGCTGATACGGTAAAGGTTACACTATTAGCTGGCCCTGCTGCATATTTATTAATCCCTGTTATCACATTACTTAATGCACAGCAGGAATTAATATCGCTGCTTGCCCAGCCTTCACCCATATCAAACGCTGCCGAGTATACACTTTCGCCCAATATAGCTGCATATCCCCTGTTAATCTGGTCCCTGTAGTGAGCTTCCACCCTTCTCATAAAATAGGCATCTGCAGGCAATACGTTACCGGCAACAGGATTGGCAGTTTGCACATAACGTAAATTTGCACTGATACTATTTACAGTAAGATAATAAGTGGCGGTATCTGTAAACAAACTGTATTTATCATCCAGCTGAAAATCAGCATCCCTGTACAAAGTCTTATCTGGACGGCCATCATTCATTTGCCCCCAGAACTCTATAAAATCTGATGCGCCTAAAGTGCCGGTTGCTACAGAGGTATATATTCTTACCTGCTGGCCATTGCGCCAGAGTTGAAAGTTTTGTGCAGGGGTGCTGCCAAGGCCGGCTGCTGCCAATTGAGGTTGATACAAACGGCAAAGTGTGTCCTTAGTGATCTTGAACTTATAATAGGTTTTATTATAGTCTATCCAGCTGTTATTTAATTGCGAAAAGCCTGCAAAAGCAAGCGTCATTACAAATAAAGTAAATAAAATTTTCTTCATAAAAATTGCATTTTATTGATTTTCTTTTTTCACCAGGTTGATGCGTAAAGAAAATATATGGGTATACAAAGGATTGGATTGATTGGCAAGATTGGTAAATGCATAATCAAGCATTACGTTTTTTATTTTAAAGCCTGCACCAACACTGGGCTGATAGATCCATACTTTTTTCTGGTTCAGTGTATCGCCATCTGCAAGGGCTTTTTGAAAATTGGTGATACCACCTCTTACAAAAAACACATCTTTAATATTCGCCTCCAAACCGAGGTGCGGATCAATGCTTACAGGATCTGTGCTGAATACCGTATTTCTTTTACCATCAAAAGTTACATCTACATTGCCTTCGGCCATCAGGTGAAATCCATTGCTGATCTTAAAATTGTAACCGCCGCCAATGGCAAGTCGTGGTGCAGTAAGCTCTGTTGATTTAACAGGTATTTCGTTATTGGTAAGGTATAAAACTTCTTTTTCTTTATCAGTAAAATGGAAGGACCAGGCATTAAATGTAGTAGTAAGATCTTTTGCAACAATACCAAAATGGCCTCTTTTGCCATGCATTTGTATACCAGCATCAAGACCAAATCCCCATGCAGTAGCAAATGTGCCCACTTTACGGTAGATCACTTTAGCATTGGCACCAAAGCTGATATTTTTATGTTCGGAGGTTTTTATATTTTGGGCAAAGGATAATAAAAATGCCCAGTCGGCCGAGGAAAAAGTTTTTATGTTATTGTAGTTAATGCTACCATCAGGTTCTACCAGGTAAAGTGTATTAGGTATGTCATCTACTGCAAAACGCAAAACTGAAACACCAATAGTTCTTTTATTATCATTGATGGGAATTGCCAAAGCGGCGTAATCATATTTTGCAATGCCTGCAAAATATTCGGCGTGCATTAAATTTAAATTGGGATTATCTTTTACCCCTACAAGGCCTGCAGGATTCCAGTAGCCGGCAGTGGCATCATTAGCCGAAGCTACCTGCGCACTACCCATAGCAAGTCCCCTTGCACCTGCCCCAATGTTTAAAAATTCGTTGGAGTATTTTCTAAACTGAGCAAAACTTACAGCCGGCCATAGCAAGAACAATAGCAAGCCTGTTTTTGTACATTTTCTCATAATATGTTAGGGGTTATTCAGAATTTTATAGGATATTATCAACTAAAACGTAATAATACTTGGTAAATTGTGCTAATATCGGAAATAAAATTAACCAATATATAGCTATCAAATACAATATATTTCAGCAATTATTACTGTCGCTTTAAAGACTCTCTTTCTCACTAAATGGATGCTTTAAGAGCTTAGAAATTTGGCAGCTTACCTTATGATCACCATTTTACCGTACCCTTTATTGAAGTATTGGTCGGTTCTGTCATCTTTTCCTTTGTATTTTTCTAATGACTGTCCATTTAAATTGGTCAATACCCTGTACAAGTACACTCCATTCGCTAATTTTTGTCCATAAGTATCGGTACCATCCCATTTAAAATCGGTGATATTTCTTCCGATGTGAATAGGGCCTAATTCATCTTTGGTGATTTCACGTACTACTTTTCCGGTGATGGTTAATATTTGTATGCGTATATTTTGTGGCAGTTCGCTACCCGTTATTGTAAACACAAAGGCTGTTGAGGTAGTGAATGGATTAGGATAATTCAGCAGGTTTGATATCATGGGTTTGTTGATCACACTAAACATTACATGATATTCCAGTGCACCGGCTTTATTGCCTACCGCATCTTTTCCCGAAACAATCAATTCATAATCACCATCAATCGGAAAATAAGGTGTAAAGTCGATGCTGGCACTGTTTTCACCGCTGGCAAGATTGGCAGGATTAAAACGCATGGTATCTCCAAAGTTGTAATTATGTAAAGTGTTATCGGGATAACGAACCTGCACTTTTAATGAAGCTGTATCGGTAATAGCCATAAAACGGCTTTCGTCTTTAAGCTTTATATAGATATGTGGCTTTGCAGCAACAATATCACTGTTTAAAATGTGTACCCCATCAAAAGTTACATCCAGCAATGGGTTATAATTATCCGGCCTCACATAAAAATCTTTAAACAATACATTATTAAAATGCGATTGTTCAGGTTGATCGTTATTCGGATTTACATCAATGAATAAAGTATTGTTGCCCGGATAGTCTTTTGTCTCAATTTTATATTGCACAGAAAGTGTATCCCCGGCAATCAGAATCTTCCCTTTGGCCAGGTTGATCTGGTGCGGCAAATTATTATTGTCGGTAATGGTAAATTTAAATTTCATAGCACTATCAAATGCAGCAGGACTGATATTTTTGAAAGCTACTTTAAAATCAATTACTTCACCTTGCTCTACAGTATCTTTCATGCTAAACAAAATATTGGGTGCAATGACACCTTCAGGCACGGGTGTATAATTTACCCTCCAGTAACGTAATTGATAAGGCGTTGCATTAGCGCTGTCTTTAGTAAACATTTTTAATTTCAAATATGGATATTGAGTTGCACTCACCGATGATATATCAAAATCATGCTTAGTTGAATCTAATGTAAATATTGTTGCTTCAGCTCCCGTGGGTGTTACTCCTATAATTTGAAAATTTATAGAATCAGTACTTATCGTTTCTATATTTTTCCCCCTGTAATGGAACTGGCCCCATGCTTTTGCAGGTCCCAAAACCGGGGATGCGATAGTACCTGCAATAGCTTTTGCATTTAGTAATATTGATTCTGCAATAAAGGCATCGGCAGTAGCGCCCATATCCTGCACAGGAACAAAACCTGTTGGTCCTTTTTGGAAAAACAATACAAAAGGTATGTTTCTGTAAAAGCTGTCAATTTTATTCAAGCCCTGGCTTTTTAATTTCTGGTAAAGATTAGGTGCAGGATCTGCCTGCCAATCGGCAACAAATGTTGTATTCGGTGTCCATCCCAGGTTGTTAATACCTACATACATGCCATCGGGAATGCTGTCTATAAAATCCATCGCTTTTTTCCTGTAAGCAGGGTCTGTATACGGGAATTCAAAAAATCTACGGGTTGCGCCTTCATGAGATACATCACAAGCCGGCGACCAGCTGCCAAATCTTCCGGAACCCGGGTTTACAGGATAATTTTGCCAGGGTTCCAGTGTTTTTGAATCAAATACATAAAATTGCAATGAGCCATATTTACAGCCATATTTCTCTATGATATTATTATCCAGTTGTACATTAATATCTGCACCTGCATAATATGGATATATCCCTGCGTTAAAGGCAATTGTTTTTGCAGTGGTTTTAAAGTCAAATATTCTGCTGGTTAAGTAATCAATATTATTGTAATCATTTTTTAAATATTGGTAATAATGCGATTGATTAAAGCCAGCAGTGCCCGAAGCCAGGTAAGTAAACGAATAAGTATTCCATATAGGAGCCGCTGACCCGATTGGCACCATTGATGTTCTCCAATAATATACGGTGCTATCAGTAAAGGTCAGGTTAGAAGGCTTAAATTCAATTACGCCGCCATTACCTGATGCAGTATATGTTTTCTTAAATGCCGAATTAAACAACTCTGTAGTATCAACTTCCATTGCATACTGCCTTTGCAGTACTAATGGATTGGCAGTACTGGCAGTAAATGTGATGTTTTGCTGATTTACGATAGAAAAATTATAGGGATATACCGGGCGTAATTCATCTTCATAAATAAAGAATTCTTTTTCGGCAGTATTGTTGGACTCAGAAAGTTCGCTCACCTTATTATCTACATCCAGCGTTACGATTATTTTATTCAGGCCTTTATCGGTAAGAGGATTTATATGAACAGCAGGTAACACAACAGAATCACTATACCTAGTTGCAGGGATACGCTGGTTGAATAATACCTGGATAGTATCATTGGGTAGTTTACGTTTAACTGTAACCCTCATAGTATCATTAATGGCTGTTCCTATATTCAGCATCTTTACATTCAGGTTAAAAGAAGGATCTGCAACAGTGATAACAGAAGGGCTTATTTTTATCAGTTGCTCTTCTACAATGTAATCCGGTTTACTATGCCAGTTTATACGCAAGGCCGGGTCACCCTGTAATGACAACTCTTCCAGGTGTAATCTTGTATTAAAGTAGCCCGGAGACAGATCAATTGGCGGTGGATTGTTAAGTACATTCTGCACAGTTTTTTTCATCTGGTCGCCCACTGTGCCACCATAATTATTTATACAGAATTCTTTATAAAAATAGTTATTGTAATGATCAAGGTAAGGTTCAACACCCAGATGTGTATCTGCAAAAAAACCGATACTACCCTTCTGGCTTGCAAAAGTATATTTTTCAGATAATGATGTATTACCTGCTAAACGGGTGGGGTCGAAATTAAAGTAGTTACCGGCACTGCAGCCACTAACATTTATAAAGGGATATTTGCCCTGGTTCTCATAAATTTCCGGGCTGCTTAGATTGAATGCCAGTGTACTGGCTGATGAATGCCCGAAATAACCGATAAAGCTTAAACCTTCTTTAAATAATTGTTCAATAAAAGCACTGCTGGCCTGCTGCACCGGGCCAGAGCCAGACTTAATAAAGGTCTCCACACGGGCACCGAATAAAGTATCTTCTGCTACTCTTTGGTAAGCACTGAAATCAGAAACAAAACTTGCACTTTCAGCATCACTGGCACCTCCGGCAATATGGATGATATTTTTCATCCACGCTTTTTCGGCAATGGTTTGAATGGTTGACATTTGTGCCTGCTCATATTGTTTCATTTTTTCGAGGTAATTACCAACTTCGTTTCCTGTAACAGCACCAATCCTTCCCACGGGAACTATTGGTAGTACAGTGCCTGGCTCACTCACTAAAAGTACATCAGAAGCAGGCCAGCCGAAAGTGGGCACTAAATTAAGTTTGTCGGCTGCAGGATCGGCCTGGTTAACTTTATACTCATTATATGCAACTGCACGCCCTATTAAAAACACAAATTTTGGTTTAACTCCAAATTGCTGATTAGCATAGCGGATAAAATCTCTTATTGCTGCAGGATGTTTACTGATACCAAAACCAAACTGATCAGTCAGTTCATTAATATCATACACTTTAGCAGTATAACCTCCACCGGTAGCCGAACTTCTGTATTGCCTGTACTGGTCTACATAATTTGTACCACTGCCATTGTTATACAATACGGGATTACTGATAATAATATAATCACCCTGGTTGGCAGTAGCAGTGATATTTAAAAAAGTTTTTGTTGTTAATGCAGCAATGGTATACACATTAGTTGCGTCCTGGCTGATCAAATTAAATCTCCTAACCGCATCTGAAGAAGCAGGCAATACAAATTTTACCTGGCCGGCAGTACTGATATCACCCAGGTATCTTCTGCCATTATTGATATCATATAATATTGGCTGCACCCCATTATTATTAAAATTATTTATCACTACATAGTTGCCAGTTGCAGATGGCGCTAATTCAAAATAAAAATTCTTTTCATTATTAAAATCAAATGTAGCCGGATAGGTTACCGAAAAACAGGAAGCTACAATGCGATCAACGGATGCATTGGAAGAATTAAGTGCTTGTATATCTACCTGTAATGATGAAGGGCTTGACAAAATTGACAAGGGTAAATTCCTCACCGTGTCTTTATGGTAGGAAAAATTAGGGATAGGATTGGGTACAGCCCAAACGTTGGTGCCGTTAATTTTTGCTCCAAGGTCTCTTGTATATAAGGCATTACCGAAAGCAGACAATGTAAAAGTAACGCTGTTGGCAGGCCCTGCAGTATATTTATTAAGCCCGTTGATAGTATTGGTAAATACACTGGCGGGAGCTATATCACCGGTAGACCAACCTTCACCTAAATCAAACGCAGCGGAATAAACATATTCACCAAAATCTGCGGCCATTCCCCTGTTGATCTGATCTTTAAAATGTGTTTGTACCCTCCGCATAAAATAAGCATCTGCAGGCAACACATTGCCTGCCACCGGGTTAGCAGTTTGCACATAACGCAAATTTGCACCGGTGGTATTAACGGTTAAAAAATAGGTAGCTGTATCAGAGAACAGGCTGTATTTATCATCCGGTTGTGAGCTCGTATCACGGTACAAAAATTTATCCGGCTTGCCATCATTCATCTCTCCCCAAAATTCAATAAAATCCGTAGCTCCCAATGTACCTGTAGTAACGGAAGTGTATAACCTTACCTGCTGGCCATTGCGCCACAGCTGAAAGTTTTGCGCAGGTGTACTGCCAAGCCCGATAGCTGCCAAAGCAGGCTGATACAAACGACAAAGTGTGTCCCGGGTGATCTTAAACTTATAATAGGTTTTATTATAGTCGATCCAATTATTGTTCAATTGACCATAACCCGTTGCAATGATCAATAAAAGAACTACAGTAAGTAAAGATTTTTTCATAACTGGTCCTTTGTGATGTATTTTATTTTCAACTGGCTGAATGGTGTATGCAACTAAAAAGTTCAGTATTCAGCTGCCGGTAAAGTCTGCATTAAAAATACGTCAAAAAATTTTGTAATGATGGCTAAAAAAGCAGGCCATTGCTCAATTACCTCAATAACAAACCTGCTCTTTTTATTTGCTGGTATTGCTTTTCAACAGCAATAACTATCCTTTTTTACAGAAATAATAGTTATTGTCATTTTAAAGACGCTGTGACATAAAAAATAGATGCTTTTACCAGTAATTTATTCTATTGGATGTGAAGATGTGGTTTTATCATTTTTTATAAGCAATTTTGCCAAAAAACAGGCTTTAAATAATTTTTATGCAGGATCTGATAGCAGAATTACAATGGAGGGGCATGATACAGGACATTATGCCCGGCACAAAAGAACAGCTGGCAAAGGAAATGACCACGGCTTATATTGGCTTTGACCCCACCGCAGACAGTCTGCATATTGGCAGCCTGGTACCCATTCTCTTATTAATTCATTTACAAAAGGCAGGACATAAACCTGTTGCTTTGGTAGGCGGTGCCACCGGTATGGTGGGCGACCCGAGTGGTAAAAGTGAAGAACGCAATTTATTAAGTGAAGATATATTGAACCACAATGTAGCCTGCGTAAAAGCACAGTTGGAAAAGTTTTTAGATTTTGATGCCAGCAAACCTAATGCAGCTGAAATGGCTAATAACTACGATTGGTTTAAAAATATTTCTTTTTTAGATTTTATCAGGGATACCGGCAAGCACATCACCGTAAACTACATGATGGCAAAAGACAGTGTGAAGAAAAGGCTGGAAGGCGAGAATGGTATGAGCTTTACAGAATTTACTTACCAGCTGGTACAGGGCTACGATTTTTACTGGCTGTATAAAAACAAGAATTGCAAATTACAAATGGGCGGCAGCGACCAGTGGGGCAATATTGTTACAGGTACCGAACTGATAAGAAGAAAAGATGGCGGCGAAGCATTTGCCTTTACCTGCCCGTTGATAAAAAAAGCAGACGGTGGCAAGTTTGGTAAAACAGAAAAAGGAAATATCTGGCTGGATGCCAATAAGACAACCCCATTTCAATTTTACCAGTTCTGGTTAAATGCCAATGATATTGATGCGGAAGGATGGATAAAAATATTTACTTTTTTAGATCAAAAAACTATTGATGATTTAATTGCAGCACATCACCAGGATGCATCCAAAAGAATTTTGCAAAAAACGCTGGCTAAAGAAATTACCGTTTTTGTACATGGAGAAGAAGAATACAATAAGGCCATAGAAACCACTGAAAAATTATTTGCCAATCAGAATGCATCTGCAGAAGATTTAAGTGAAGATGACCTGAATAATATGGAAGGCATTGTGAAAATAGATTACAGTGCAGATAAGATCAGCACCGGAATTGATATCGTTTCTTTTTTAGCAGAAACCAATATTTTCCCCAGCAAAGGCGAAGCAAGAAAAAATGTACAGGGCGGTGGCGTTAGTATCAACCGGAAAAAAATTGAAAGCATTGATACTAAAATAGAAACTGCTTTACTGTTGCACAGCAAATACCTTTTATTACAAAAAGGAAAGAAAAACTATTACCTGGTGAAAGCGGTTTAATTACCTTTTATCAGCTTCCACATTTCATCAGCTACTAACTGGTTGCCTTTTGCATTCAGGTGCACTCCGTCTGTAGTAAGAATGCCCTTGGTTTTATTCTCCGGGTTGTTGGTGAGATTATACGCTAAAAATAATTTACGCAGGTCCACTACAGGTAAGCTATTTTTTGCGGCCAGGTCACGGATGATCTTGCTGTATTGATTTAAATCGCCATCCTGTGGATTGCTGAAGTCATTCTTCTCACCAATTGTTGCAGGCGTGCACAACACCACTTTTATATTTTTATCTTTTAATTTTTTAATGATGGCCTGGTAAAATTTTTCAAACTTATCCGCATCGGTACCTGTGCCGGAAGTAGCTTTATGCCATACATCATTCACTCCCACATAAATAAAAACCATATCCGGATTTTTCGCCAGCACATCTTCTTCCATGCGTAAATACAGATCGTACACTTTATTACCGCCGATGCCTGCACCTATAAATTCGTAATCTGCTTTTTTGCCTTCCAGGTTACACATGCTATCTATACGCATAATGTACCCGCCGGGATTTGCGCCAGCCTGCGTAATAGAATCGCCAAAGAAAACGACACGTTGTTTTTTTTGTTTGGGCATAAATGCAAGCATTGATAAAGTAAATAAAACAGCGAACAATTTTTTCATAACAATCAATTGAAATTAATGTAATAAATGTTTTCTTTCCCGGTACACTTTCCAGATAAATTCCCCGAATAAAGTATTGGCCCAGGCAAACCATTTTCTAGTAAATTTAGTAACATCATCTTTATGAAATGCCTCGTGCATAAAACCAGTGCCGGCATGACTTTTCTGCAGCATATCCAAACAGTATTTTATTTCTTTATCGTCATTGCTGGTTAAACCCCTCATGGTAATGCTCATTGGCCAGATATAATCCATACCCACGTGAGGACCACCAATCCCTTCTCCTGCCTTACCTTTAAAGAAAAAAGGGTTGTTATCACTTAATAATAATTTTCTTGTATTGATATATTCTTCTTTTTTACCAATATGATCGCCAATTAAATAAGGCAACGATATTATTGAGGGCACGTTGGCATCATCCATTATGTTGTAACTACCAAAACCATTGATCTCGTAAGCAATCACGTTACCGAATCGTTCAGTTCTTACAATTGCGTTTTTGTCGAGTGCAGCCGATATTGTTTTACCCAGTTGATAAACCGAATCATTTAATTCTTTCGAAACTCCGGCTGTAGAAAAAAGATCGCTTAAATGTTCTGTAGCTTTAAGTGCAAAAAAATTGGAAGGTACAAGAAATGGATACAACGTTGCATCATCACTTGGTCTGAACATGCTATGTATTAAACCGATCTTTTTTGTGGGATAACCATAACCACCCAATGGCACACCATCTGTTGCCCAGCTTGTAGTGCGTTCAAATTTGTAAGGCCCGTCATTTCCCAGGCGTTGTTGCTCTTTAAAAGTTTTTATTACCAGTTGCATAGCCTGTTTCCAGTCATTATCAAGGATGGAACTATCACCGGTCGCTTTCACATATCCGTGAGCTAAACGTATCGGGTAACACAAACTGTCTATCTCCCATTTGCGTTCATGCACACCCGGTTTCATTATTGTTTTATCGTCTTTCCATTCGCTGATCTTATTCTCATCTTTATAAAATGCATTGGCATAAGGGTCTTTTAAAATACATTTTACCTGGCGGTTGATCACACCTTTGATCAGTTCCTGTAAATTTTTATCTTCCTTCATCAATGGCAGGTAAGGCCATACCTGTGCAGTAGAATCTCTTAACCACATGGCATCAATATCACCTGTAATTACAAATGTATCAGGCTTGCCATTGATCATTTCAAAATCAACAGTAGTGTCTAATGTATTCGGAAAACAATTCTCAAATAACCACCCCAACTCTTTATTGCCAATATTCTTTTTTACGTCGGCAATTAATTTTTCTACTGCGGGGCTTTTAAATTTTCGCTGGCTTTCCGCTATTCTTACTAAAGGAAAATCGGGATTGCGCTTTGCAAAAGAATAATTATTGAGCAGTATACCTGTTGCAGCAAGCGAAGTTTGTTGTATAAATTTTTTTCTATTCATTTTGTTGTACCTGGAAGCTCCAGCTTCCAGTTTTTTATTTGGAAGCTGGAGCTTCCAAACTACGTTAAGAACAGACTTTTAAATTTTCGCTGGCTTTGTGCTATTCTTACTAATGAAAAAACAACACTACGCTTTGCAAAAGAATAATTACTGAGCAGTATACCTGTTACCGCAAGTGACGTTTGTTGTATAATTTTTTTCTATTCATGTTGTTGTACCTGGAAGCTCCAGCTTCCAGCCTTTTATTTGGAAGCCGGAGCTTCCAAACTACGTTGCTAAATAATTCCACCGCCAATCCTCCCACTTTTTAACCAACCCGGCTTTAACGGCATTTTGTAAAATGTAATTTACAATATTTTCGTATTCGCCATCCCTTACAATATGGTCATAAGATTCTGGCTCCCAAAAGGGGCCTTCTCTTTGTAAAATAAGATTACTTTTTTAGCCGTAAAGCTTTTATGTGATTGCATTATTTTAAACAAATCCTGTTGGGTATCTTTTAACGAAAACAAGGCATGCACATGGTTGCTCATTATAGTAAAACAATTTAAATCAATGCTGGTAGCAGCAAGGTGTATAAGTGAATCATAAACGATCTGCGCAATGGCTGTTTGCTGCAACCAATATGGGCCATTTGGATTGCGATCTAAAAAATTATCGAATTGAGCGAAGTATTTCTTTTGGAGATCATACTCACTTACAGTGTTATGGTTTTTGTCTTTTAAAAGTTGTTGAATAGATTGTTGATGCTCTTCCTGTAATTGTTTAATTACCGGCATAGCAATAGAATCATATAATCGATACGTAACAAAATAAGTGGCATTTTCTGCCTGTTTATGTGGAAGCTTTTGTCTGTAGAAAGACTTTTGCATTGTACCTGTAGCTGGAAGCTCCAGCTTCCAGTCTTCTTATTTTCGTGATGCAATTAACATTAACAATTTCGATAAAAACTAAAGCTTCACTTCAGTTAATGGCTGGAAGCTGGAGCTTCCAGGTACTCCACCTCAGGAATAAATTTCCTTTCATTCACCCAATAGCCATTACCTTTTTCGCAGATATGTACTTTTAAATTTTCTAAACTGAAGGGGTTACCATCTGGTATATCGGCAATATTGCTGTAGCTCACATCGTGTCCATCAATAATGATCACACAACCACTTCCTATAGCTTCCATTTTATTGCCTTCAGTGATCAGCATCCCGGTATCTTCTCCTAAACCAATACCAATACAACTGGGGTTACAGGCAACAGCCTGTGCCAATCGTCCAAAACGGCCACGTTTTTCAAAGTGGGAGTCAATGATCACAGAATCTAAAAAACCTAAGCCTGTCGTCATCTTCACTTCACCTTTTAAATGCGCTTTTGCAGCATTGCCTTCATAGATCATGGTATTGCTCATAGCCATGGCGCCGGCAGAAGTGCCCGCTATTACAAAATTTTCTTCGGCATAGCGTTTTTTAATGATGGATAAAAATTCAGTGCCGCCATCAGTTACACTCAGGCGCAACTGGTTGCCACCGCTGAACATAACAGCATCACATTCTTTGATACGTTGTAAATAATCGGGATTATTGGTATCGGCACGGTTGCGGATATGCATTAAACCAATATTGGTGCAACCGATCTTTCCAAAAGCATTGAGGTAATTGTCGCCCACTTCGTAGGGAATAGTGCTGGCAGTAGTGATCACTTCTATACGGCTGAGGGGGCCACCTGCTTCCTCCACAATCCTGCGGAGAATACCGAGTTCAAAAAAGTTGAGGTTGTTGCGGTTATAATCGTCTTTGTCAGTTTCTGTCCCTTTATCTTCGGCTCCACCTATCGCAATCAATTTTCCTTTGGCAAATTGCATTTAATCCTTTTTGTTATGATAACGCAAAAATAAGGGAAATCGTGTTTTAAGCTTGTTGTTTTGTTATTAACTGCTGTTGATTACAGGGAATTAACTTTTGGCAAAACTTTCAATCCCTTCTACCAAACGGTCTAAATTTTTTGTTGTAGTATACACATTAGGTGTAACTCTTACACCATGTATATTTTCCCATTCAATTCCTACTGTATGAATTTTATAATTCGTCCAGAGATAACTATCTAATTCAGCAGGCTTTTTACCTTCCACACTTACCGAACCAATAGCACAACCAAATTCTTTTTTTAGCGAAGTATGTATTTGTACTTTAGGAATGTGCTGCACTTTTTCCATCCAGTAATTCTTCAGATACAATAGTCTTTCTTCTTTACGTTTAGCGCCGATCATATCAAAAAAATCAATGGCTTTATCAACCGCTTCCTCAATAAAGAAAGGCCTTGTGCCTAAGTGTTCAAACTTGCGGATATTATCTTCTTCTTTTTCTCCAGCACCAAACATGGGCCAGATGTTTTTTATTTTTTCTTTACGTATGTATAACAGGCCGGTGCCAATAGGTGCGCCCAGCCACTTGTGCAGGCTGGTGCCAAAATAATCGCAATTCAAATCAGGAATTAAAAATTCAAATTGTGCAAATGTGTGTGCACCATCCACTAATACTTCAATATTCTTTTTCTTTGCCGCATCGGCAATTTTTTTAACCGGCATTTTTTGTCCGATCCAGTTGATCATGTGCGTTACCTGTACCACTTTAGTTTTATCTGTAAATGCATCGGTATATTGTTTCACTAAATATTTTTCGTCTTCGCTGGGCAGTTCTAAATTTATCCAGACTAATTTAATGCCTTCTCTTTTTTCTCTTTGTTTCCATGCGCCGATCATGTTGGGATAATCCTGTTTGGCTAATACCACTTCATCGCCTGCTTTTAATTCAATACCAAATATCACCGCTTCCAATGCTTCTGATGCATTACGCAGCATGGCAATTTCTTCTTTATCGCATCCTGCCAATTGGGCTAAATTTTTTCTTAATGGTTCTCTGCCCTGGTCAATTACCCGCCACATAAAATAACTGGGCGCTTCATTGCTGATATCGTAATATCTTTTCATAGCATCGGCCACTACTTTTGGTGCAGGCGATACACCGCCATTATTTAAATTGATAAATCCTGAAGAGATAGTATACGATTGCTGCACATAATACCAGAATTCATCATCGGTAGCTAAGTCACCGGGTGCCACATTTTCTGCATTCTTTAAAGCGCTTTTTAAATTCCGGCTCCACGCAGGTTGAAACATCCCGGCAGTTAACGCAGATGCTGATAACAGCGATATTTTATTGAGGAAAGAACGACGGTTAGCCATGCTTTTAATTTTAGGATTACAATTTACTGATTTTGTTTTTTGTAAAGCAAGATGATTTCGGTAATTTCCATTTCTGAGGGAATTTCACAGAGATACTCAGAGAGATATAGCAACACAGAGTAAACTCCGTGTAACTCAGTGCTGCTTTGTGAAACTCAGTGTAACCAAAAAACTATTTATGAAGATTCTTGAAATTAAAGTATTGAAAGGCCCGAATTACTGGAGCGTACGCCGCACCAAACTGATCCAGATGAAATTAGACCTGGAAGAAAAGGAACAGATGCCTACCAATGCTATTCCCGGTTTCAGGGA
Source organism: Ferruginibacter sp. SUN106 (assembly GCF_050611765.1). Classification (NCBI taxonomy): domain Bacteria; kingdom Pseudomonadati; phylum Bacteroidota; class Chitinophagia; order Chitinophagales; family Chitinophagaceae; genus Ferruginibacter; species Ferruginibacter sp. SUN106. The sequence continues at coordinate 948,664 of NZ_JBODJC010000001.1, read as the reverse complement.
AAGATTAGAAGCACTCTTACCTTCATTAATTGAGCACCGTTGCAGCGTGGGCACCCGTGGTGGTTTTTTTGAACGTGTGGAAGAAGGCACCTGGATGGGCCATGTAATTGAGCATATTGCGTTAGAGATACAAACTTTAGCAGGCATGGATACCGGCTTTGGCCGCACCCGGGGTACCGGCAAAGAAGGTGAATATTATGTGTGCTTCAGTTATATGGAAGAAGATGCCGGTGTATACGCTGCAAGAGCTGCGGTACGCATTGCACATGCTTTAATTTTTGATGAAACCTACGACCTTGATGATGACATTCAGAAATTAAGAGAGATACGTGAAGATACCAGGCTTGGCCCCAGCACCGGTTGTATTGTAGATGAAGCGGCGAAAAGAGGCATTCCTTATATCCGTTTAAACAAACATAGTTTGGTACAATTGGGATACGGTGTGCATCAAAAAAGAATACGGGCAACCATTGCAAGCACCACAGGAAACATTGCAGTTGATATTGCCTGCGATAAAGAAGAAACAAAAAATTTATTAGGCGCTGCCGAAATTCCCGTACCAAAAGGTGATGTGGTAAGAACAGAAGAAGGATTGAAAGATGCGATTGAAAGAATTGGTTACCCTTGTGTGATAAAACCTATTGATGGCAATCATGGTAAAGGCAATACCACCAACATCACCGATTGGGAAATGGCATTGCGTGCCTTTGAAGCAGCAAAAGTATATGGCCGCAGTGTGATCATTGAAAAATATATTACCGGTTTTGATTTCAGGATACTGGTGATCAACTATAAATTTATTTGCGCCGCTTTACGTACGCCTGCAAGCGTGGTGGGTGATGGAACAAACACCATTCAGTATTTAATTGATGAAACCAACAAAGACCCGAGACGTGGATATGGTCATGAAAAAGTGCTGACACAAATTACCATTGACCAGTTTACACAAAAAATGCTGGACGAAAAGAATTATACTTTAGACACTATCCCTGCAAAAGATGAACTGGTATTATTAAAACCAACGGCCAACTTAAGTACCGGCGGTACATCAACTGATGTTACAGACGAAGTGCATCCAGCCAATATTTTTATGTGCGAACGCATTGCAAAAATAATTGGCTTAGACATTTGCGGTATCGATATTATGGCTACCGATCTTCGTACACCCGTAACAGAAAACGGTGGTGCTATTTTAGAAGTAAATGCTGCCCCTGGCTTCCGGATGCATATTGAGCCTTCGGTTGGTTTGGCCCGTAATGTGGCAGAACCTGTGGTAGATATGCTTTTCCCGAAAGGCAGCGCAGGTAATATTCCTATCATCGCTATCACAGGCACCAATGGTAAGACGACCACCACAAGACTAACAGCGCATATAGCAAAAACAGCTGGTTATAAAGTAGGGTACACTACCAGCGATGGTGTGTACATTCAAAACCAGATGATGATGAAGGGAGATTGTACCGGCCCGATCTCATCGCAATTTGTATTGAAAGACCCTACAGTTGATTTTGCCGTTTTGGAATGTGCAAGAGGTGGTATTTTAAAAAGCGGATTGGCATTTCAGAATTGTGATGTGGCGGTGGTAACTAATATCAGTGCCGATCATATTGGTTTAGGTGGAATTGATTCGATGGAACAAATGGCGAAAGTAAAAGCGGTTGTTCCGGAAACTGTTTTTAAACATGGCTATGCCATTTTAAATGCAGAAGATGATTTAGTATATGCTATGAAAGATGGCCTGCAATGTAATGTTGCTTTATTCAGTATGGATGAAAACAACAAACGTATTATTGACCATTGTAAAAAAGGCGGCTATGCGGCGGTGTTTGAAAATGGTTATATCACCATTATGAAAGGCACCTGGAAGATACGGGTGGTGAAAGTTACTGAAGTGCCCGTGACTTACGGTGGTAAAGCGGTACACAATATTATGAACTGTTTACCTGCAGTGTTATCTACTTATTTCTGGCGTAATATTTCTATCGACGATATTAAACTGGCGCTGCAAACATTTGTGCCTTCTCCTGCACAAACACCGGGCAGACTGAATATGTTCCAGTTTAAACATTTTAAATTTTTAGTTGACTTTGCACATAACCCTGCCGGCCTGGAATTATTGTGTGATTTTATCAGCAAAATGGATGGCGAACCTAAAGTAGGTATCATCAGCGGCACCGGCGACAGGCGTGATGATGATATCAGGGAATTAGGAAGAATTTCCGGACGATCTTTTGATGAGATCATTATCCGCCAGGATAAACATTTACGTGGCCGTACGGCAGAAGAAATTGTAAATCTTTTGGTAGAAGGTATCAATGAAACCAAAACAAAAGACATCCCGGTAAATATTATCTACAATGAAAAGGAAGCGATCATGTTTGCCTACGACAATGCCAAACCGGGCAGTTTAATTACGATCATGTGTGATGTGGTAGCGGAAGCTTTGGACCTGATAAAGAATTTGAAGGAGAAGGAGGATATGGAGTGATTGATTATATAAAATAAATAATTTTCTGTTTTACTATCTAAACATTAAATATTCGTACTAATTGCACATGTCTATTAAAGAGCAGGGAATTGAAGAAATTAGTTTAAGCGAACATATTCGAAAACGGCCAGCAATGTTCATCGGCGGATTAAACATTGCTGGCTTTAATTATATGCTGGAAACGTTTTTTGAAGAGTTATTAAAAGATTGTAACAAAGGCCCTGTTTTCGAAATTGACTTCTATCCATTAAGCAGGTTTAAATTAAAGGTAATTAATGTTGATACGACAAAATTATTTTTCAGAATTGAACACCTAAACTCCAAAGGCAGCCTGGGGCTGGCAGTTTTTGTTACCCTCAATTCAAACATTTCAATTTCTACAGACCTGTCCACTTCATTGATTTTACAAGGTAAAAATGGCAATAATAAAATCACTATACCTGCATCAGTTCCTGATAAAAGTAATATTATCATAGATTATACACTCGACACTGAAACTTTCAAGGAAATCAGCTTTTCTTACGAGCAGATAAATATTTTTTTAAGGCAATTTGCTTTTCTCAACCCTGCTCTTAAAATAATCAGTATCGACAGAATGACAGAAGAGTTACAAAGAAATGTTTTTTGTTACCCTACTGGTGTTTTAAAACAGCTTGATTTCATCCTTTCAAAACAATTATATGAAAAGCCATTGTTAAGGCTTAATATAGAAAAACAAACAGATAAATTTTTCTACCAGATTGGCATTTGTTATGCCTATCTGTATATCGAGAAAGCTGTAATAAAATCTTATGCAGGAAATACTGAAACTTATTTAGGGGGCTCTTTACCCGATGGGATTATTGCAGGGTTAATACAAGCTATAAAACATGCTGCTCAAAAAGATAATTTAGAAATAACTATTTCAAAAAAACTTGTTCTTGAAGACCTGAATTTAATTGCTGCAGTAAAAGGTGAAGATCTTGTATTTTATGGAAGTACCAAAAGAAAATTAGGAATGCCAAAACTCCGCAATGAAGTTAAGCAAATTGTTTTTGAAGAAATGACAGCTTACTTCGAAGCTAATCCAACTGTAAAAGAAAAAGTAGTAGATAAATTCAGAAAATGGGACTAAAATCATACTCACAACATCACCCACACCGCAAACAAAATATACTCAGCAAAAAAGAATACCCAAAAGCGCAGGTAAAATTTCTTTACCGAATTTTTATCCTCCAGTTTCACCGAAAAATAATTGAGTAAGAAAAATATAAATAACGATCCGTGGGTGACAATAAGATACCACGGATTTTTTATAGCATAAAGAAAACTCCAGGCCAAAACGAAAATATAGGCCGCTCCTACTAATAATGTTCCGCCAAGCAAAGCATTTTTTTTAGAGTACAAAACTGCTAATGTGCGTACATGAAATTTTTTATCGCCTTCCGTATCGGGCAGGTCTTTAAACCATGCAATGGCAATACTAAATGCCATGATAAAAAAAGCCAGGCACCAGATATGGCCCGGCAACTCATAATTACCATTGATCGTTTTTTGAAAATGCAGGAAGATACCCACATTTACCAGCAACCCTCTTACCAAAGTAATAGCCAGTGCCGCAGGCAAATGATGTTGCTTTAAATACAGCGGCGGTAATGAATACGCAATACCAATTAAAAGTATGATGATGATGAGTGCGAAATAAAATAAAGATGCCAGCAAAGCGAAAACCAAAGCCATCACTAATGCTGTATAAACTATGATCAAAGCATTTTTTCTCGATAGCGTACCGGCTGCTAATGGCAAATAAGGCTTATTGATCTTATCCATCTCCACATCCGCAAGCTGGTTAATACCCACAATAAACACATTGCAGGCCAATGCTGCAATTAAAGTAGTAGCATACAGCCAGCCATGCTGCAATAAATTGCTTCCATTATTGGCAATAATGTACAAAGCAGTAATGCTGCATACAGAACCAATAATGGTATGTGGCCTGCTGAACTGCCAGAGTATCTTTGCTGCTTTCATGTATTTATTGGTGCTCCTTTAATGTAAACAAGATTTCCTTTCCAATTGTTTACGGTATGTACGGTGATGTGGTACGATTGGGTTGAAATATTTTTTACTATTTCTTTATACTCTGCTGCTGTCTTCGATTTCAGCACAGAAATAATACCATCATAAGTTACCGTAAACAGGTTTACCGGAATGATATAAGTAAACAACAACCTTAATAAAGAGAACGGTTGTACAAATGGCGCTGTAAACAATTGAATAATGATAGTAGTAAAAATTATTTTTATAATGTTCAATAACCCAGGCTCCAGTATTTCAGCAACTACAACCGGGGCTTTATTTGCTGCCATCTTTTGCAGCAATTCTTTTTGCTGCACCGCAGAAAAATGATGAAACGCATTACACATCGTGTAAACGGTATTTTCAACTGGCTGCATTTTCAACACATCAACAGGCTGTAAAGAATATTCAACAGCAGGTTTATTTTTAAAATCTGTATCAGGGTATTGATCTGTCAGCAGCATGGGGATTTTTTCTTTTAAATGCTGGTGCATATATATAGCAGGAATACCACTGCCGCTGCAAAGATCCTGTAAAGCAGTAATATTATTTTGCACAATCATTTCATCAAGTACAGGAGATAAAGGCTGATATAATTTGGTCCACACACTTACGCTACCCACAAATTCCAATTGCCAGCGCCGCAGCGTTTTCGGAAACCAATTATAATCTTCCAGTTCTTTTATCATTGCTTAAATTACAGCATTAATGTACAATATAATGCATTTATCGCAGCACGACTTGTTTACCGGTTTAACAGCAATAGCCGTAATTGCAGTTGCGTTGCTTATTATTGAACTGGCTGTAAAAAATAAATGGTTAAATAAACTACTGGCCAGAAAATTATTGCATTGCAGCGCCATCGGAACTTGTGCATGGGCCATTCATAGTTTTGAGAACAGGATATTCTTAGCCTGTGTTTTTTTACTCTTCTTTTTTATACTACTGGCTATCATCCGCAAAGGATGGATGCAGGTGAATGAGTACAGAACTTATGGTATTGCATTTTTCCCTTTATCATTTGCTGTACTATTATTCATTCCGGCATTTCCCGGTTTTATTATTGTATATGCAGTTTTAATATTAGGTTTCAGCGATGCTTTAGCAGGTATTTGCGGCGAATACTTTGGCAAACAAAAAATCACTTTTCTTTTTGAAAATAAATCAGTAATTGGCTTTGTTGCATTTTATATTTCTGCCTTTATCATTTCTATATTTTATTTTAATAGTTTTTCATTTCACAGTATTTTACTTGGTGCTGCATTATCACTTTTACCAGCAATTACAGAATTATTCAGTTACCGTGGCAGCGATAATTTTACGGTACCCGTTTTTACTGCAACCTGGGCCTTGCTCATACTATATTTTGATGACCGGCAGTTGCTGACATTATTTTTATCTGTTGCCTTATTTACTGCGCTATCCATATTTGCGGTGTATAAAAAATGGCTTACTGTAAGTGGTGCAGTTGCCGCATGCTGGGTGGCATTACTGTTGTATGTTACAGGCGGATACAAAGCCTTTGTTGCACCAGGTATTTTTTTAATCAGCGGCAGCCTTTTATCCAAACTTAATAAACCACAAAAAGAAAAAGAAGGCCGGAATGCGATACAGGTTTTTGCCAATGGTATTATCGGAGTTGTATTCATGATCTTGTTTGGCATCACACAACAAAATATTTATTTAATTACCGCTATCATCTCGTTTTGTATCAGCATGGCCGATAGCAGCAGTTCAGAACTGGGTGTTTATTTTAAACGCCCCACTTATGATATTTTATCTTTTAAAAAATTGCCGGTTGGTGTTTCAGGTGGTGTTTCTTTGGCAGGCACATTGGCCGGCCTTGCAGGAGCGGTATTGATTGCTGCTGTAGCCCTGTATTGCTACCATTTTTCTTTTACAACATCCATATGGATTGCTGTTGCAGGATTTACAGGTATGCTGACAGACAGTATTTTAGGCAGCTGGTTACAACTGAAGTATAGAACTTCTGATGGCATCGTTTCAGATGACCCAATTACGGGCGCTAAAAAACTAAAAGGATTCACCTGGTGCACTAATGATGCGGTGAATATCATCAGCAATCTTGTTATCACATTGCTTTTTTTCTTCATTTTTAAGTAATAAGTCAAAAAGCTTTTGGCTGAAAAGGGTTGAAACCTTATTTTTGCACTCCCAATTCTGAAAAGCAATTGCGGAACGATTGGGTTATGGTGTAATGGTAACACAACAGATTTTGATTCTGTCTTTCTAGGTTCGAATCCTAGTAACCCAACTTGATTAAAGGAAAGCTAATGCAGCTTTCCTTTCTTTTTTTTCGCCTGAAGCCCTTTACTGTATAGGCTTTTAGAATTTAGCTTAATTACCTTTTTTCATCAATTAATTTATCATCGCCGCTTTTGTTTTTGTTCAAAAAATTCTTATTGAACCGCCTCAAAATTTGCAAAGCATTGATTCTATTTGAATGCCATCGTAAATCTAAAATAACCTATCCAAAATTTACAGAAGCGTGCTTCTTTGGAATCGAACCACAGATTAAAAATCAATACCAATTGTAACATAAATAGTTATATTTGAAAAAATAAACCCCTTTAACCTATAGGCTTTTTTGAGCTTACTTTCAACCGCTAACAATTATACCATGCTTTTAAAAAGATTAGACAATTGGTTTCAGCATGCCAAGCAATATTTCTTTACTTATAAAAATGGATTTTTTCAATTAAGCTACCTGGCCAACTCGCCAAAGGCCATGATAGAAAGTTTTGGCAAAATGCCCTTTACACAATTTAATCCCGAAAAACAACTGCTGCAGATTGACAATGTTTTTGTAAAAGGGAGGTTGGATTATAAAGAACTGGAAGAAGGCTTATGGTTATACAATGCCAAGATGGAATATAAGGCCAACGTTAGTTTTTCATTGATCTACGATAGATTTATCCCCGCTGATTATTATTTTTTAAGTTACAATATCATTGAAAATGCATTTGAAAAATTTGGCACAAAAGTAAACGACGTTGAATTTTCCAACAGGTCGTGGAGCCTTTTTAAACCCGGGACCAGCGTGGCAGACAGCCATTTTAAACACACCACGGCAACCTATGTTACTTTTTATTTTAATGAGGACTGGCTAAAGAAGAACCTTTACAATAGCGACCTTTTCAAAAAAAATAAGCTTAATGATTTTTTCGAGTCGGATCGTAATTATATCATGTGGCCCGATAACACGCCGCAACTACCGGCAACCTACACTGCCATAAAAAATTTATTTGCAGAAAAAACGGGGCATGAGGTAGCAGATATATTACAACTTAAAATGCTTACCATAGAATTTTTTACGGCATTTTTTGAAAAGTATAAAGCAGAGCAGGTGGCTGATCTGCACATGGAGATTGCCAACAACGATCGTATGCGGATTATAAAAGTAGAAAAGTACTTATCAGATAATTTATTACAAAAATTTGAAGGTATTGACGAAATAGCCCGCAAGTTCAACATCTCTCCTTCTAAATTAAAAAATGATTTCAAGGCCATCTTTGGTATGCCCATCTTCCAATTCTACCAAAAAAAGCAAATGTTGCTGGCCAGCGAACTGATGAAAACCGACGACCTGCGCATAAAAGAACTGGCCAACAAACTGGGTTACGAAAATGCGGGGAAATTTTCTCAAGCCTTTAAAAAGCATTTTGATATGCTCCCCTCCGAGTATTTAGGTTCAGAAAATTAAGCTTTGTCTTATTGGGTATCCAAATGTCTTATCGGGCAACAGATTGTCTGATAGGGCTATATTACAGTAGTAGTTATTGCGTTTAAATTGCCTGTAGTATTTACACTACCTATGTGTAAATATTTATTCCTAACAATATTCAATATCTTAAAACCAACAACATGAAGAACCTTTATGCACTCCTTGTGATCTGCTTATTATTTACAGCAAGTGCAGTTGCGCAACCAACCATCACTTCTTTTACACCGGCATCCGGCCCTGTGGGCAGCCTGGTAACAGTTACGGGTACCAACATGAGTACCCCCACCGCATTTAGCATAGGTGGTAAACCTGCAATAGTTTTATCTAACACAGGCACTGTATTGGTGGGCCTGGTAATGCCGGGCACTGCTACCGGCACCGTCAGTATCACTACAGCAGCGGGTACTGGCAACAGCAGCAGCAACTTCACCCCGGTTACAGGCTCGGTACCAAGCATACAACAGGGCAGCAAACTGGTGGGCACCGGTGCAACAGGTGCTGCCAAACAAGGCGGTTCGGTGGCTATCTCTGCAGATGGTAATACGGCATTAGTAGGTGGACTTAACGATAACAGCGGTATTGGTGCGGTATGGGTGTACACCCGCAGTGGCACCACATGGAGCCAGCAGGGTACAAAACTGGTAGGTACAGGTACCTCAGGTACTTCAGTTAATATGGGTGCTGTTGCACTCTCGGCAAATGGTAACACCGCTGTGGTAGGTGGCTATAATGATAATGGTTTCGACGGTGCAACGTGGGTGTTTACACGCAGTGGCAGTACATGGACACAACAGGGAACTAAATTAGTAGGAACCGGCGGTGGTGGCTCTTACCAGGGCTGTGCTGTTGCCGTTTCTGCAGATGGAAATACATTAGTAACAGGCGCAAGCCGCGATAACGGTACCGCAGGTGCTATATGGGTATTTACCCGCAGCGGCAGCACGTGGAGCCAGCAAGGCAGTAAACTAACGGGTACGGGAGCAAACGGTACCACCTCTAACCAGGGCTTTGCTGTTGCACTTTCTGCCGATGGTAATACCGCTATAGAAGGTGCTCCCGGCGACTTCGGCACTGCAGGTGCTGCGTGGGTATTTACCCGCAGTGGCAATACATGGAGCCAGCAGGGCAGTAAATTAACCGGCACGGGGTCGGTAGGTACAGCTCAGCAAGGTTATGCTGTTTCCATTGCTGCCGATGGTAATACCGCTATGATAGGTGGTATAGCTGATAATGGCAGTATTGGTTCCGCATGGGTGTTTACCCGCAGTGGCAGTACATGGACACAGCAGGGCAGTAAGCTAACGGGTACGGGTAGCTCAGGTATAGCTGTGCAGGGGGCATCTGTATCACTTTCTGCAGATGGTAACACCGCTGTAGTGGGCGGATATTTAGATAATAGCGGTACAGGTGCTGCATGGGTATGGAGCCGCAGCGGCAGTACATGGGCACAACAGGGCAGTAAACTGGTAGGTACCGGCGGAACAGGCACCTCACACCAGGGCATGTCTGTAGCGCTTTCTGCCGATGGCAGTACAGCTGTTACAGGTGGCGATTTTGATGCCACCAATACCGGTGCAGCTTGGGTATTTACCGTGCCGCCAGCCAGCTATTTAAATTTTGATGGCTCGGATGATGTGGTGAACCTGGGCACAACAATAAATACTGCAATAGATCCCCTCAATAAAATAACTGTAGAAGCATGGGTAAGGCCAGAAACCAATACAGGTTATGGTATGATAGTGGGCAATTACAACAGCCCCGGTGCAGGATTACAGTTTTTGCTGCGCAGAGATGGTACCGGTTATAGCTTTTGGGTAGATGATGGCACTGGATTTAAATCAGTAGTTGCCGCAGGAACTGTAGTGATAAATACATGGCAGCACCTGGCAGGTGTATGGAATGGTGCCGACATTAAGATATATGTGGACGGCGTGTTAAAAGCTACTACAACAGGTGTTACAGGTTCAAGCTTTGCCACTTCTACCAATAATGTGCTTATTGGCGGTAATAACACCGGTGAAATATTTAAAGGAAGTATCGATGAAGTACGTATCTGGAATAGCGATCAAACTGCAGGCGATATTATAAGAAGAAAAAATTGTGAACTTGCCGGCACCGAAACCGGGTTGATACGTTATTATAAATTTAACCAGGGTATAGATGGCGGTGCCAATGCTGCAACCACTACCCTTACAGATGCTACAGTAAGTGCCAACAATGGTACATTAACCAACTTTGCTTTATCAGGCACTGCATCCAACTGGCTGGCCACACCTGCATCGCCTGTTACAAGCGGTATTAGTGTTCCATCTGCACCTGTTGCGGCTGCACAGGATGTTTGTCCGGGTACAACAGTAGCAGGTTTAGTGCCTGCGCCGGGTGCTACGGTAAGTTGGTACAATGTTGCTACAGGCGGCTCGGCATTAGCCGGCAGCACAATAGTTACAGCGGGTACTTATTATGTAACATCGGTAAATGCCAATGGCTGCGAAAGCAGCAGAACGCCGGTAGCCATTACCATAAAAGCGTTGCCTGCATTCGCTGTAAGCAATCAAACCTTGTGTGCCAATACTGCAACAGCGTTAATTACATTTACGCCGGTTTCGGGTACGGTTTGCGGTAATGCTACCGAAAATTCGAATGTTATATTAACAGCTCCTGCAGGCAACACATTCACCTCTGTTGTGTTTGCAAGCTATGGCCTGCCTAACGGCACATGCGGCAATTTTACAATTGGCACCTGCCACCAGGTAAACAGTGCAACAATCGTTGCCGGATTAATTACAGGACAAAACTCTGTTAGCATTCCCGCTAACAATGCCACTTTTACTGATCCCTGTGTTGGACCAACAAAAAGATTGTATATAGAAGCAGGTTATGCTCCTGCAACCGTTTTTAACTGGACCAATAATAATACCAGTATAGGGCTTGCGGCCAGCGGAACAGGAAATACAATTCCTTCCTTTACTGCAACAAACAGTACCGCATCCCCAATAGTGGCTACCATTACTGTTACCGCAACCGCCAACGGTTGTACGAGTGTTGCTCAAACGTTTACTATAACGGTAAATCCTTTGCCTGCTATGGCAACGGTTGCTACCACACAAACATTAAATGTTTCAGCAGCCACTTATTTCAGTAATAATTGTGTTTCGTTAATTGCAGGTGTTACACCTAATGGTGCAAGCCCGGTTAGCGGCAGCACTACTGCCAAAGTATGGATAGAAACTTCACAGGCGCCCAATTATGTAAAACGCCACTACGAAATTACACCTGCTTCAGGCGCAGCTACTGCAACAGCCAACGTTACCCTCTTTTTTACACAGGGTGAGTTTGATGCCTTTAATGCAGTAAATACAACTAAATTACCAGGCGGCCCTGGCGATGCTACCGGTATTGCTAATCTTTTGATAGAAAAGCGTAGCGGAGTAAGTAGTGATGGCTCCGGGTTACCGAATACTTATACAGGAAGCATTATAACTATTAATCCGCCGGATGCAAATATTGTATGGAATGCAACATTCAATCGCTGGGAAGTAACTTTTCCTGTAACAGGTTTTAGTGGCTTTTTTATCAAAACAAACTTTGGCACTTTGGCTGTAACGCTTATTGATTTCAGTGCAACTAAAATCAACACAGGGGTATTATTACAATGGCAAACCAGCAACGAACAAAATGCGGATCGCTTTGAAGTGGAAAGCAGCATTGATGGTATCAATTTTTATAAAACAGGCACAGTAACTGCTAAAAATTTAAGTGGTGTTAATAATTATCAATTTACTGATGCCAGTGCATGGACGAATTATTTGCGTTATTATCGCCTTAAATCTATTGATACGGATGGTAAATACAAATATTCCGGCATCGCTATGGTGAGCAACAAACAAAATACCGTTGCTACAATTTACCCAAACCCGGCAACAGATGTATTTACATTAAGTATACAAGACACCAAATTGCTGCATACACCAGCAGTGTTAGTTGATGTAAACGGCAAAACCATTAGCGTAATTAACATTACTGAGCTGCGACAAAAAGTAGCGGTATCGGGTATACCAACTGGTGTATACATATTACGTTTACAAAATGGTGTAAATATAAAATTCATCAAAGAATAACAGTCATACCTACAACTACTTTAGAATGATAAGCTAAGGTTTCAGGAATAAGGCCCGCTTTTATAGCGGGTTTTATTATTTTAGGACTATACACCGGCAAGTAAAGTAGCTGCAGATAATAAAAAAGCAGTTGTAAAAAGATAGATCAGGAATTTTCCAGTGCTGTGCTTGACTACTGTTACAACTCATGCTGTTATAGCCGCAAGCTTGTTTAAATCTATTATAAAATAATTCGAAAATTGTACGTGAAAGTCAACAGGTAAAATAAAAAGGCTTTTGAAAATTCAAAGCCTTTTTTTATTTTTTAGCATGCCTGCAAAAACGTGAATCTAATTTTCGTTGAAGATATTGGCCTGGAAGTTGAGATTTTCAAATACAATCTTACTACTGCTCCAAAAATGCATCTATATTACCTTCCCATTTTTCCGGCTCGTTTTCACAAAGATTTTCATGGCCGCTTTTTTCATACACCACTAACTTTTTTGTAGACGATATGTTTTTAAATATTTCGTTGATTTCCGCTCCGGACACGCCTTTATCCTGTCTTCCCCATTGCAATAATACCGGGCATTTGATTTTCTTTACGAATTCTTTGGGCCTCATATTAAATGCCCAAAAGCCATTGATTGCGCCTCCCCAAAAGGTTAGCAAAGATGCCAGTGGTTCTGCAGGTAAGCCGGCCATCCTCATTTTACCTTCTGCAGTTTCGTTTAAAGATGCAAAAGGCATTTCTAAAATTATTTTTTTAGGCGCCAGATCATAATCGTTAATAGCTTTTGTAACCGTTGCAGCTCCCATTGAAATGCCATACAAAATAATATTTTTCTCGCCATTTTTTTCCAGGAAATCGTAAACCAGCTTTATATCCTCTGCTTCCCGATAACCAATGGTGCATGTATTCCCTTCGCTTTGCCCATGCGCCCTAAAATCAACCAATATAGTTGAATACCCCATTTCATTGAAGGTATTACTCTGAGAAAGGTTTGCAGATTTTTCACTGCCATGCCCGTGAAATAAAGCGATCGTTCCTTTTGAATGAGCTACACGAATGAGCCACGCATCCAAAACTAAGCTGTCCTTTGTTTTCAATTTAATATTACTGAAGGCAGAATCCGGTTTGGTTCCGATTAGCTTTTCCTGCTTCAATCCAAACAACACTACTTGTGCCTGGTTCCTGAAGCTACCTGTTTGCTCTTCGATAGATTTAACAGTACCGTGCTCATAAAAATGTGTGAGGTGATAAGCCTGGCCTATAAGAATAAGATTGATCAACAAAAAGAATACTGTTACAATAAAAAATATTCTTTTGTAAAGTTTACGGCGTTTACCTGTCATAGAATAATATTAGCTAATTTCCTTAAATCTGCAATAAAAAGATGCTAAAATTGTACTGGAACAACAACAAAAAAGCTGGCATACATTTATGCCAACTTTTTATTTTAATAAAATGCTATTTTTTGAATCCCGGAAACTGCTGCAATCTTGCTGCATATTGTCTTCCAATCGGTATTACCATCTCCCCCACTTCCACATCATGATTTGTAAATGCAGTTATTTTATTGATCGCCACTACAAATGAACGATGCACCCGTAAAAACAAATGCTCCGGCAACATTGCTTCCAATGTGCCTATAGATTGTTTTACCATTAAAGGCTTTTCGTTTTTTCTGTAGATTTTGATATAATCCTTCAGGCTTTCTACATAAACAATATCATCTAAAAATACTTTTACCATTTTACGGTCGGCACGGAAATATAAAAATCCTGTGGTTTCAGCAGTGGCAATTGGTTTTTCTTCTATAAAATTATTTGCTTGTGTTACTTTGTTAACGGCTTTTATAAATCGTTCCAGCGAAACCGGCTTTACTAAATAATCCACCGCATCCAAATCAAATGCTTCGCTGGCGTATTCTTTAAAGGCTGTGGTAAAAATCACTTTCGGTGGATTTTTCAAGGTATTTAAAAAACCGGTGCCGGATAATTTAGGCATTTGTATATCTAAAAAAATAAGGTCTACCTTTTTCTTTTGTAGTACTTCCATGGCCTGGAAGGCATTGCTGCATTTATCTACTACCTCTAACTGTTCAATAAGAGCAATATATTTTTCAAGAATATTTAATGCCGGTGGCTCATCATCAACCAGTAAACATTTCCATTTCATATTGCTGGTTGATTGATTGGTTAATAATTGTTGCTGCAGTTTTTTCTTTAGCAGTCGTATCCCATTGTATTTCGAGGTTTACGATAAACACTTCCTTATCTTCCTCGGTAGCAAATGTATAATGGCCATTGTATAAAAGATCTAACCTGCGCTTTACATTTAATAAACCAATTCCTTTGCTGTTGTTACCTGGTGTTGTTTGCCCACCATCTTTACTATTCACCAGTTTAAAATGCATGCTTTGTTCTGTTACATGCAAGTCAAAACTTATCCAGCATTGATCCGTTTGGTTACTGGTGCCATGTTTAAAAGCATTCTCTACCAATGGCAACATCAGTAAAGGTGTTATGTATTTATCTTCCAGCGATCCGGTTACAGTAACCGACACATCCAGCCTGTCGCCATAGCGCAATTGCTCTAATGAAATATATTCCTGCAGCAATTTAATTTCTTTAGTGAGTGGGATCAATGGCACACTGCTTTCATAGATCATAAAGCGCAGGAGATTAGATAATTTCAACACAATTTCCGGTGCCTTTGGTGATTGATCTAAAACATGCGAATACAAATTATTAAGTGTGTTGAATAAAAAATGCGGATGCACCTGCGATTTTAATAATTCCAGTTCGGCTGCGGTTTTCTTTTGCTCTGCCTCAATGGTTTGTTGTTTTTGTTGATACCAGTATTTTAAAAGGTTGATAGAAATAGCAATACCTCCAATATGAATAAATGGCAATACGCCCCTGCCCTCTCTCATGGTAAGCCCGTTAAAAACCTTGCTTTTAACTACCACATGCACTATTTCTGAATAGCCCAGGCATAATAATAAAACGATAAATAAGCCGGCGAAAAAATACCCGTACTTTTTTTTGAAAAGAAAACGTGGTGTAAGAAAATATATCATTGGGTAAACCGCAATCATAAAGCCCGGCAAATAAATAAGGATATTATAAAAAGAAGCGGAGAAATTTATTCCGGTGCCAAAACCCCAGGCAAAATAAACAAGTACAATAAGCCAGAATAAAAAGTGAGGTGCTATTTTTTTTACCCACTTATGATTTGCAAATAAAGGTTGACGTATCATTTCCGGAGCTTTTCCAAAAATACAACTAAATACATCCGCTGCCTATACACTTAACCTTTTGTAGACAAACGACATTGTTTTGAAGACAAACAGCAGCCTGTAGCTCATACCCAGTCAAAAATGCAACAATTGCGTTGTCTGTTTTCCCAATTACCACATTCATCTACTTAATCATTTTCAGAATTTTCTACCGTTTACTTTTATTCTATTAAACACTAAATAAAAAATTATGAAATCATTACTAACAATTTGTATTGCCTGCAGCATTGCAATAATTGCATGCAATAAAAATAAGGACACTGCAGATAAAACAGAAAACACATCTGCCAATATGGTTTTGCAATGGAACAATGCAGGCATGGAAGCGATGCGCCGCACCGGTAGTTTGCCACCCATGCTGGAATCGAGGATAACAGCAACACTTAATGTAACCATACATGATGTGTTAAACAATATTATTCCTAAATATGAAACCTATGCACTAAACAATGCAGTGGTAAGTGGTGCTAATGCAGATGCAGCGGTGGCACAGGCCGCACACGATGTATTGCTGTACCTTTTACCGCCGCAAAAAACATTTGCCGATAGTTTGCTGGATGTAAGCCTGAACAGCATTGCTGCCGGTACTGATAAAGACCAGGGAATTGCATTGGGAAAATCGGCGGCAACAGTCATGATAACGATGCGTACCAACGATGGCTCAACTACTGCCCAATATCCCTATACCCAGGGCACTTTACCTGGCCAATACAGGTCTACCCCACCTTTTGATGCCGGGCCTAATGCAGGGTTTGTATTATTGCCAGGCTGGGGAAAAGTAAAACTATTTGGTTTAGCTTCAGCAGCACAATTCAGGGTAGGTGCCCCTTATTTAACCAGTAGTGCCGCGTATGCCGCTGATTATAATGAAATAAAAAAAATGGGTTGTACTTCCTGCCCCGACCGAAGTGCAGATCAAACACAGATCGGAATGTTTTGGCTGGAAAATGTTCCGGCAAGTTTAAACCGCATCGCTGCAGCTTTTATTAAACAAAATAATTTAAGCGCATGGAAAGCTGCCCGGCTATTGGCTTTATTGCATATGGCAGAAGCTGATGCCAATATCAGTTGCTTTGATGCCAAGTTTTTTTACAATTTCTGGCGGCCGGTTACAGCTGTTCGTGCAGGCGATACAGATAGTAATACAGTTACCATTGGTGATCCTGCATGGAATTTACTGGCAGCGCCCACACCACCGGTGCCCGATTACCCTTCCAATCATGCTACAGACGGTGGTGCCGGTATGACCATTATTAAAAACTTTTTTGGCAAGGATGATATTTCTTTTTCTACCACCAGTGCTTCGCTACCGGGCATCACCAGGAGTTTTACCAGCCTCACACAGGCAACAAGGGAAATTTCTTTATCAAGAATATATGTGGGGTATCATTTCCGTATGGCAGTAGATTCCGGCGAAGCCATGGGAAGAAAAATAGGCCAATATATTTTTGATCATTCGCTGAGAGAAAAATAAACTGCCGCATGCACAGTGCATCATTTTAAATATAGTAAAAAATAAAACCAACAATTATGCAACGCAGAAAATTCCTCCTGGCTTCATTAGCCCTGTACCCGATAAGCATTTTTGCAAAATTCAAAAATCAATTTATGGAAAGAACCAATAAAGGATTTACAGTAAAAGCAGGCGAAGCCAGGTTTGGCGAACATTACACCATGAAGGGTGTAACTGCAAATACTTTAGATATAAAAATTTCGGGCAAAGATACCGATGAAGGCATTGCGGTATTTGAACAGACAGGCCATACATTAAATGGCGGGCCGCCATTGCATATTCATCCTTTACAAGATGAATGGTTTTATGTTGTAGAAGGAAAATATTATTTCCAGGTGGGGGAAGATACATTTTACCTGGAGGCCGGTGATACTATTTTTCTACCTAAAAATGTACCACATGCTTTTGTGCAGCTTACCGAAAAAGCAAGCATGATGGTCACCTATTTACCTGCAGGAAAGATGGAAGCATTTTTTAAAACCACTGCTGCATGGACCAGGCCACCTTCAAAAGAAGAAATGGCAAAAGCATTTACCGATCATGATATGATTATTGCAGGGCCGCCATTGAAAGTGAAATGATTTTTTATTACAATGTGGGGCAGGCTGATTATTGCTTTAAAGAATCAATACTGGTAAATGGTTCCATTTTACCATTTCTGAATATTTTAACTGATGTGTCGGGGGTGAAGAATTCTTTTGAAGATATTTTTTTGCCCTTACTAAAGGAATCGGTTGCAGAAAGCTTTCCATCCATATCATACACATTAAGGCTTCCATCTAACTGTCCTTTATAAGAAAACCCCTTGCCCATTACTTTGCCATTATCCCAATAGTTGATCAGCATTTTTCTTGCACTATCATATTTATAAACATACAACTCTCTGTCAACCTTACCATTAAAGGAATCTGTTTTTACAAGCACATAGTCAGATTCATTGTAAAAATTATGATGCTTGTTCATGCATCCAAAAAACACCAGCAGAAAAAGGCTAAAAGCTATTCTTCTCATAAATCCTTTTTTGTTATTGTGTTCTTATCGTTTCCCTTTCAGCAAATTAATAGCGGTGTGTTCAATTCAATTATTTTACCAGCTCTGCAATCACCTTTCCCACACTACCACTTGGCATTTGAATATGCAACATGGCTGCCACTGTTGGCGCAATATCCGTCATGTAAGTTTCTCTGTGAGTTTTACCCGGCCTTACGCCCCAGCCAAAAAATAAGCAGGGAATGTGTGCATCATAGGGATTCCATAAACCATGGGTAGTACCTCTTTTACCACCATCAAAATAACCGGGCTTAAAAGTAAATTGTATATCGCCGCTGCGTTTAGGATTGTAGCCGTTGATCATCATCTTTTTTTGTGGCTCCGGTAAAGATGATTCACCCACTTTAGCCAGGTCAATTGCTTCAATGATAAAATCTTTTTCTTTTAAAGCATCCATCACAAACTGTTTTACTTCAGCCATTGTTTTACCGGCATCAGTAATGTTATTTTTATTCAGGTACACCTGGTAGTTCATCACTGTTTTTATGGCGGCTTTTACGCCCAGTTTTTCTTCTACCTGTTTATTCAAATCTCTCTGCACATCCGCATCATCAAATGTACCGCCGGGTATATTGTGTTCTTCTAAAAAAGCCGGAATATGCGCCACACCATGATCGGCGGATAAAAACAAGGTGTAATTACCCTTACCAATTTTAGCATCTAAATAATTTAAAAAACTTTCGATGTCTTTATCCAAACGTAAATAAGTGTCTTCAATTTCTATAGAGTTAGGTCCGAATGCATGGCCTACATAATCAGTAGAAGAAATACTCACCGCTAAAAAATCAGGTACGGTATTTTTTCCAAGGCCTTCACTTTCTATAGCTGCTTTTGCAAAATCAAAAGTAAAAGTGTTGGCAAAAGGTGTGGTACGGAAAGATTCATATTTATTACCTGCATCAATAGCAGAAAGTTTATGCGGAAACACCACCGTCTTTTCTCCACGGATCATATTCTCGTAAGGCTTATCATCGGCAGTACTCAAATCATATTTATCTATCGGCAGTAAAGTGTTCCAGTCTTTACTCATAAAAGTACCGGCTTCATCTTTGGCATTAAATGTATTTACCCAATCAGGCAGTTGAGTCATATAATGCGTACTGCTGATCCATTTGCCACCATCATACCAATAAGCGGCATTGGCGCTATGGCCTGCGGGTAAAATAGCGCCCCTGTCTTTTAATGCAATACCAATTACTTTACTTTTAAAATTATTGCTCAACCGCAATTCATCAGTAATAGTGGTTACCCACAAATTGGCAGGGCTCATTTTTCCGGCTATGCCATTGTTGCCCACTGTACTTACGGTACTGTCGTCGGTGCAATACACAAATTTATTTGTTGTTTTATCGAACCAGTTATTACCCACAATGCCGGCAATTGCAGGTACACTGCCCGTGTAAATACAGGTATGGCCCACAGCTGTATAAGTAGGCAGGTAAGGGATCAAAGTATTTTCTGCAGTAAACCCTTCTTTCATTAATCTTTTAAAACCACCGTTGCCATATAAAGCATTGTAGCGGTACAGGTAATCCCACCGCATCTGGTCAATTACAAGGCCTACCACCAGTTTTGGTTTGGCAGGTGCCTGTGCTGAAGAACTAAAACTCAACCCGGCAACAAGCGCCAGTAATACAAAATAAAAACCAAGGGAATATCTCCTGTGCATAATGACAATTTTGGCAAAGATAATCTTTAACCACATGATTTATACCGCACTGCATTGTTATGCCAATGTTATGCATTTTGGTGGGATTACGTTATTTTTGCGGAATTGTTGGAACGGGGATTTAGAAGGATAATAAAGATTAAAAGGATGCTGAACATTAGCTACTCTTTATTGTTTCCTCTTAAAATCCTAAGTACAAATCAAGTGCACAGACCAGGATATTGAAAACAAAATCAAAATTCATAAATCAAAAATCATAAATCAACATGGATGTTTTTGAAAAGTTAGTAAAAGATGGTGGCCCGATTGGTGCTTATATGGACAGGGCACATGGCTATTTTGCATTCCCTAAGCTAGAGGGTGAGTTGGGGCCGCACATGAAATTTCGTGGTAAAGATGTATTGGTATGGAGCCTGAATAATTATTTGGGTTTGGTAAACCATCCTGAAATAAGAAAAGTAGATGCTGAAGCAGCTGCCCGATACGGCATGGGCAATCCCATGGGTGCAAGGATGATGAGTGGCAACACCGCTAAACATGAAGAACTGGAAAAAGTGATCAGCGATTTTGTAGGCCGTGAAGATACCATGTTACTGAACTTTGGTTACCAGGGCGTGGTGAGTTGTATAGATGCGTTAGTAAACCGCCGTGATGTGATCGTGTACGATGCAGAATCTCACGCCTGTATTGTGGATGGTGTGCGCCTGCACATGGGCCATCGCTATGCTTTTAAACATAACGATATTGAAGATTGCGAAAAACAATTACAGCGTGCCACTGAAATGGCCACTAAAAACGGTGGTGGTATTTTAGTTATTACCGAAGGGGTGTTTGGTATGGATGGCGAACAAGGTATTTTAAAAGAAATTGTGGCACTGAAGAAAAAATATGAGTTCCGTGTGTTTATAGACGATGCACATGGCTTTGGTTATATGGGCCCTACCGGTGCCGGTGCTGATGAAGCACAAGGTTGCCAGGATGGTATCGATCTTTATTTTTCCAGCATGGTAAAAAGCTTAGGCAGCCTGGGCGGTTTTATCTGCGGACCAAAAGCGGTAATTAAATATTTGCGTTACAATGTACGCTCACAAATATTTGCTAAGAGTGTTCCCTTGTTAGTGGTGGAAGGCATGCTGAAACGTATGGATATGATTAAGACCATGCCCGAACTGAGAGAAAAACTGTGGAGCAATGTAAATAAATTACAAAGTGGTTTAAAAGAACGTGGTTTTGATATAGGACATACCAACAGCCCGGTTACACCTATCTACATGAAAGGTGATGTACCTGAAGCAACGCAAATGGTAATGGACCTGAGAGAGAATTACGGTATCTTCTGCTCCATTGTGGTGTACCCTGTAATACCTAAAGGCGATATTATTTACAGGCTTATCCCCACAGCATCACACAGCGATGCGGATATTGAAAAAACATTAGAGGCTTTTGAAGCCACCAAAAAGAAACTGGATGCCGGTGCATATAAAGCAGTGGATATTCCGGATATGGCGGAGAAAAGTTTTGCGTAATTTTTTTTGAATGATATTTTGAATCCTCCTCAATGATTTGGGGAGGATTTTTTATTTCAGGGATTAAACATTACTTTTATTTAGTAACAAACAGCAGCCCCATAAATTAAAATTGTTGTTCATTTCGCATTTAACAATCAATTGATTGGTGGATAAGAGTTGCGTAAATGCAAGAGTTAGTTGTTATTTTAAAGACCATCCTTCTATGCCGACATTAGACTTGACAAATAGAAAATCATTGGAGGAACATAACAAACTTCCAAAGCCATCAAATGAGGGATTGGCTAAACTGTTCGACGGGGTTAACAAAGTTGTAATTAAGGACAACGGTGTTTATGAGCACAGGGCAATGTCTGACAAAATCCTATTGATTATTTCACAAGCAGATAAGATTCAAAAGTTTAATGAGCTGTTAGCAATAGACGAAAATAATACTGGATTTTATTGTATGTGCTCAGGCACTTATGCAATTGAACTATACAGCGACGATCAAATCAATGCCACCATTGGTTTTCATCACGGAGTTTCTATTCGCTATCACAAATGGAATGGAGACGCAGGACTTTCAAAAAGCGACGACCTCTTAACGTTTCTTGCTGACCTTGGTTTCACAAAACCGTTAGAAGACCGAATTAAGGAAAAAAGAAATATGGAGGAAGATCGTGTAGCTGAAAGAAAATGGCTTGACATTGCCCCGCAATCTTTTAAAAAGTATTGGTCAAAAATCAATAATCCTGACAACAGTTTCCTGACTTCTCTCATTAATGACCTCAATATCGAAATTCCCGACAGGCAGAAACAAATAATTGCACTTCTTCAAACCTTTGGACGAACTGATAACTTTTGGACAGCATACCCAAGCTATGAAGAAGTGTCAAATGACATACTTAAAACATTTGAAACAAAAGAAATAATATCCGCCTATTTAAATTCTGATAGAAATTATAAGACCAGAAAAGGGCTGGGACGTTTTTTATGTTCGTTTGAGTTTAAAAAGAAAAGGGAAAAGCAGTTAAAGTATATTGAACAAGAAGTCATTGACGACTTGAAAAAATGTTTCAATCATTTGAATGAAAAAAGAGGGATTGATGAAATTGCGCAACTCAACCGTGACAAAAACAGCAGCTAACATTGCATTGGAGTTAGCAGAATATCAATCGAAACATCAAAATGGTTAAAGTTTTTAAATATATAGAAGAATTAGATTGCTTTATAATAACCAACGATTATAAAAAAAATTGCAGATGCTGTTGGTTTAACTGAATGGCATGAAGCCGTTTGGATAGGAAGATATTTTTTACTTGATAATGATTATGGTGAGCATTGGTTTGACAATTGGGATTTGCGAGAGAGTATTGAAGACAAAGCAAAGATGCTTGGCTTTAATTATAACGATTTATTAATTATAGACCCTTCAAAATTTAAAAATGAAAAAGATGGGCCATGTCATACAGACCTGGAAAGAAAAAATTTCTGGACCGATGTTTTAAAATCTTTGAAACTTAGTCATGAAACTATTTTCAATGAAGCCCGTAAAGAAAACAATTCAAGAGATAAGGATGATGAAGAATACATTATTGACCTTGAAAAAAGAATTGAGGCTCTTAAAACAACGCTCTGCTAACGGTTTTTCCGAAGCCCACTGCAACTAAGTTCTCAAAAAGGTAAACCATTTTTACAGCCTTCGTAACGCAGAATTCTAATGCTTAAGAATAATTTTCCGCATACCTGTTTAATGATTATTTTTAATACTAAAACTACGACCAGGTATTTAAAGCAAAATTTTTGTTCATTTTTTTATTACCATTCAATTAATTAGTGAACAAGAGTTGCCTGCAAGCCTACATTAACACTTCAATCCTGTTTAATAATCTAAAGCAGTTTTGACAACATTATGCAAGAATTTAAAAGTAAAATAGGTAACTCATTAGGCACTTTTTTTCTATTGACAATTTGCTATTTACCAGTTTTCTATTTTATTCTTTTTTTGACAACAGATTTCAGGTTGACACAAATTACTTTTTTAGGGTGGACAATTATTGTTGTGGCTTATTTTATAATCGGCTACTTATATGCAGGTTTGACAAATAATGACATTCGAGTTTTTGACGATAGACTTGAAATCGTAAATAAATTACCCTTTTTTAAAAAACATATTGTATTCAAATTTGACAAAATGAATTCAATAATTTTTAGACAAGAATGGACAGAAACGTTTTGGAATAACATCAAATCAAAGCTTATTAAAAATGTTGTGACAGAGTTTTTTGTTATAGCTTTTTTTCCTTACGATTATAAATGGATAAAAATAAAGGCAGACAAAGATTATCAATTTTACTGTTTTGGTTTGGAAATGGATTATTACGATAATGAAGGACCTCATTTTGAAGAATTATTTAACACCCTTGCTCAAAAAGAAATTAAAGTTAGTTGGACAGATACATCTGATATTTACTACCAACAAATGACCAAAAACATTGAAAGCAAAAAGCAGCGGACTTAAAAGGCCAGCAGGTAACATGAACTGTATAAAAACAAATAAAACTTCAGCATTTTTGCCTGGACGGGTTTTAACTCTTACTGTCAATTAAACTAATTTACCGGCAGCGGTTCCCGGGGTTGATGAAAAAAAAATCTACCCTGTATAAAGCAGCCTTGAACATTTGGCACAATTTAAACACTATGGCATCAGCATTTTGGACACTTGAAGATGGACGAACATTAGCCAGGAGATGGGCAGGGATGGCATATATGTTAGCGCTTATAACAGATGAGCTAAAAGAAATGAAAGATGCGGAAGATTTTTATGCATACCTGCAAGAATTTGTCTACCCGGGGGGAAGAAAATGGCGATATCTATAATGGATTTGGAGGGTTTATCAGAGGTGATGAAAATATCATGTTCAATTTTGATCTGAGAACTTTTGCACCACAAAACCGTGACTACTTCTGGAAAGCTTCGCAAAAGGCATTAATAAAACTGAAACTACAAGAAGGTGATCAATATGAAGGAATCATATTTCTTTTAACAATGCTATTGGACATGCATAAAAGAATAAAAAAAGGTGAAGATCCTATGGCTTTAAATGATATGAGAATAATAGAACCAGAACCCAATGAAAAAATTGGACCTGGATGGTAAAGTGATGTGACCCTGTATTACAACAGCTACATACCTGTAATTTTTCTGAAGACTTTACAACATACTTTAACCTCCGGACACCCTGCTTCCTTAACAACTCCTGCAACTCCCTGCGTTTGTATCGCTGTACTTTAATGCTTAACTTCAACAAAATATTTTCACTCAGCAGCAGCAATGGCAAACACAATTCTAATTTACAAACAACGCCTGCCACAGTACGTTTCAAATACTAAGAAAATGAAAAAGCAAATATGCACAACCCTTCTTTTAGTTCAAATACTTTTAGCCAATACCTTACCGGTTGCGGCACAAAACAATCTTGCGCCCCAATGGAGCAAAGGCGTGGTATGGTACCAGGTATTTCCGGAAAGATTCAGCAACGGAGACCCCACTAACGACCCAAAAGTAAGGGACCAGAACGGAGCCTATCCCTTTGATGATACTTCCCCATTCGAGATTCATCCGTGGACAAGTGACTGGTATCAATTGCAACCCTACGAACAGAAAAACGGGAAAGATATTTATTACAATCTGCAGCGGAGAAGGTATGGTGGCGACCTGCAGGGTGTAATTAATAAACTCGGGTACATACAATCGCTAGGTGTTAATGCAATATACATGACGCCTATTTTCTGGTCGCCTTCATCACATAAATATGATGCACTTTGTTATCATCATGTTGATCCCACTTTTGGCCCCGACCCGGAAGCTGATATAGCCATGATGCAAAAAGAAGATCCGCTGAAGCCCGAAACATGGGTATGGACAAAGGCCGACCTGCTGGCGTTGAAATTGATTGAAGAAGTACACAAACGAAAAATGTACATCATCTTTGATGGTGTGTTCAATCATTTAGGTGTAAAGAATTTTGCCTTCCAGGATGTGGTGAAAAACCAAGAGGCATCTGAATATAAAGACTGGTTTGAAATAAAATGCTGGCGTGACAGTGCGAAAGGTACAAAGTTTGATTACAACGGATGGTTTGGTGTAAAAACATTACCTGAATTAAAAGAAGACAGTGCCGGTATTGTTGCAGGCCCGAAGCAATACATTTTTAATTCCACCATGCGCTGGATGAACCCGATGAACAAAGGCGTAGCTTATGGTATTGATGGCTGGCGGCTGGATGTGGCTTATGATGTTGGCCATCCTTTTTGGAAAGATTGGCGTAAATGGGTTCGCAGTATTAATCCTAATGCTTATTTAACAGCGGAGCTGGTGTACCCTATCGACAAGACCAGGCCGTATTTGCAGGGCGATGAATTTGATGCTACCATGAATTACAATTTTGCTTTTATCATGCATGATTTTTTTGTGCAGGATACCACTGCTTCAACAGTTACAGAGTTTGACAGAAAGCTGAAAGAATTACGGGAGGCTTTTGGCGAAGATGTGGCTTTAAATATGCAGAACCTGATGAACAGTCATGATGCCACCCGACTTGCAAGTGCCGTAGTAAATCCCGATGGTAAAAAGTTTGGTGACTGGGGGAAATATTTTGGCTGGAGCCAGAAGAGTAACAACAAAAATTATAATGCACAGAAACCAACAGCAGCACAAAGACAAAAGCAAAAACTGATAGTAGCTTTTCAGATGCTTTACTTAGGAGCCCCCATGTTTTTTTATGGTGATGAAGCCGGTATGTGGGGCGCCAACGATCCTGACTGCCGTAAACCAATGTTGTGGCCCGATAAAAAATATGATGCGGAAACTTTTAATCCCGATCAAACCAAACACAATGCTGATGAAGTGGTATTTGACAAAGATCTGTTTGACTGGTACAAAAAATTCATTGGACTCCGTCAACAATACAGATCCATTAAGCTGGGAAGCTATAATACGTTAGCTATTGATGATGAAAAAAAATTGTATGCCTTCACACGTAAACTGGGCAACGAAGAAGTGATCGTTATCATTAACCGCAGCAACAAAGCATTATCATTCACCAACCCTGAATTAAAAAAGCAGCGGTATAAAAATTTGTTTACCCACTCAGCTGCCGGCAACCAGGTTAATGTAAATGCAATGGATGTTGTAGTGCTGGGCAATAAATGACAACAACAGATTTAAATTTCATAAACTTCTACCCTAGTAATTTTTATGGGACTCGACAGCGTTGAATTAATAATGGAAGTAGAAAAGCATTTTTCTATCTCCATCCCGGACCGTGAAGCGGAGAAAGCTTACACCGTTGGTAAGCTCGTAGACTGTGTAGCAAATATTCTTGGCATTAAATCCTATGACTTCACCTTAAGGGAAAAAACATTCTCATTATTCAAAATTGAATTACAAAGCCACAGAAAAGATTCCGGTGACTTCTTAATAAGCAGCAAAGTGGCAGATAATTTAGATACCCGGGACAAAGCCTTAATCGAAGCGATTGAAAGCAAATTACATTTAAAATTGCCTGGTATCTATTTTAAACCTGAAAACAGCAATCCAATTTTGGAAAATGTAAAACGGTGGTTGACAATAATAGATGATATTGATTTTAACAAGATCACCTGGAAGAAGTTTATAGACATAACTCTTGCAAAAAATCTGAACAGCAATGCCCATGCAATAGAGTACAAATCAAAGTATGAAATCTATATTGCCATTATGAGAATTACCGTAGACAAAATTGGCGTAGACTATTCTGAAATCGGGATCGAAAAAATATTTACTGACGATTTAGGTGTCGACTAAAACTGTACAAAAAATAAGCCTGTTGCAATTGTACGCTTTCTCCTACACCACTGCATCTTTATTATACTTTCCCCTGTACTCCAGCGGCGATATACCTGTAATTTTTCTGAATACTTCACGAAATGCTTTTACATCTGAGTAACCCACTTCATACATTACTTCATTAATAGTTTTGCGGCTTGTCTCCAGTGATTTTTTTGCCGATTCAATTTTTACACGTTGCGAATACTCCACAGGTGTATTGCCGGTTGCCTTTATAAAACGCCTGTCGAAATTACGCCTGCCTACTGCAAGCCGGGTGGATAAATTTTCAACAGATATTTTTTCATGCAGGTTAGTTTCAATATAGGCCTGTGCCTTTTTCACTACTTCATCGTCATGCAATTTTTGTCCACGGAAAATAATAAATGCCGACTGGCTTTGCCTGTCCATTTCAATCTGGAATACTTTAGAACAAAAAATAGCTGTTGGCCTGTCGTAGTATTTCTCCACCAGGTAAATGATAAGATTAAGAAAAGAATAAGCACCACCGTTAGTATATATTCCTTTTTCATCAGTGATCAGCTTATCCGTTTCTAAATTCACTTTGGGGAACAGTGCCCTGAAATTATCTGCAGCAGACCAATGTGTGGAGCAGCTTCTTCCATCCAGCAAACCAGAGGTAGCCAGTAAAAAAGCACCGGTACAAATGCTGGCAATTTCGGCACCATGCCTGTATTGTTGTTCAATCCAGTCCACCATCAATTTATTTTGCTTAATTGTTTTTTGATAATTGTGGTTTAAAGAGGGAATAATGATGAGATCGGTTTTTGCAATGGCAGCAATATTTTTGTGTGGCTTTACCGAAAACAAACCATCATAATACTCCACTTTTTTTGATATGCCTGCTACTTCCACCTGGAACAATTGCTTCTTACCGTTTTGTTTCCCTGCTTCTGTCTGCAACCAATATTCATTGGCCCGGGTAAATATTTTATAAGCACCTACTATGCTGCTGAGGTTATTCCCTTCTCCGTCGGGCACCAGGATTGTTAAATGCTTCATCGTTTTTTATGATAAAGGTATAAAAACAGCTTGTCCAAAACAACCCATCAGAAAGTCCATTTTGCACCCCGTTAAAGTAATATACAGACAGTAGCTTTGCAGGATACATTTAAAATACCTAAAATAAAAAAAATGAGAAAAGGCAGTTATACCAATAGTTTCACTTCTTCAAAAACACCGCAAGCCATTTTTGAATTACTGTTGGATATTGAACAATGGTGGACAGGTTTGTATGAAGAAACCATAAAAGGTAAAAACAAAAAACTTAATGATGAGTTTACTTTTAACGCAGGTGGCGGCGCTCATTATTCCAAACAAAAATTAGTGGAGCTTGTACCCAACAAAAAGATTGTTTGGCAGGTAACAGACAGTAACCTTAGTTTTTTAAGTGATCCTGCTGAATGGGTTGATACCAGGATCAGTTTTGATATTGCCGCCGAAGGAAATAAAACAACACTAACATTTACCCACGACGGCCTCGTGCCACAGATTGAATGTTATGATTCCTGCACAGGTGCATGGACAAAATACATGGAAAATCTTAAGCACAAGTTGCAATAGAGATTCATTAAAATATATTTTCGCTATTCCTATTCTCCCGTACCCATACTTTTGTTCCGCCAGCTATCTCCTTCCTGCGCTTGCACCAGTGTATTTTAATGCTTAACTTCAATAAAATATTTTCAAACCGCCTGCGGCGGTTTGATCATTTAGTGTAACTGATAGTATTACGTCTTTTCAATTATTTAAAGAAAAAAATATGACCGCAAAAGACAAGAAAACCTTTTTTGCGCCTGAACTTTTCATCAACAACGGCGTAAAAGATATTTCGTTTTATCAAAAAGCTTTTGGCGCAACAGAGCAACTGCGTTTTAATAACGATGATGGAAGTATTCACGTTGCAGAACTTTCGATTGAAGGAGCCATATTTCACCTTCATGAAGTAACAGCAAGTGCCTCTTATTTTTCTCCGGATAAAAATAATGGCAGCACAGTTTGTATTGGTTTGTTTGTTGCTGATGTGGATGCTGTGATGCAGAATGCCATTAAAGCAGGAGCAACTGAAATAAACCCTGCACAGGATTATGATTACGGTTACAGGCAGGGAACTATTAAAGATCCTTTCGGGCATTATTGGCAGATTCAGAAAAAAATATAACAAATGGTTACGTGAATGGCTACTATTAAATAAGTGCATATGAATTCAAAAAAAATGTTCCTCCTGCTTTTCATCCTCACTACAGGGCCAGTAATATTTGCTCAAAATAAAAAAGATAAGCTGGCAGCAATCATGAAAGCCTATCATAACTATAACATGTTTGATGGTGCTGTATTGGTTGCTGATAACGGAAAGATCATTTACAAAGATGCTTTTGGTTTAGCCAACAGGGAATGGAATATTCCTAACCGTACAGATACGAAGTTTATGATCGGTTCTGTTTCAAAACCTTTAACGGCCGTATTGATGTTGATACAGGTGCAAAAAGGTTTAATAGGTTTAGATAAAACGATTGATGATTATTTACCTGAATTTAAAAATAAACCGGCGGCAAAAGTTACCGTCAGGCAACTGCTGAGCCATACATCTGGCCTACCGAATTACGATATTATAAAAGACTTTTTTCCAAGGATAAGCCGCCAGCATTACAGCAGGGAAGAGTATATAAAAGTGTTTATTGATTCTCCCCTTGCATTTATACCCGGCACTCATTATGCGTACAGCAGCTGGGGATATTTTACATTGGGTTATATCATGGAAAGAGTGACCAATAAATCGTACGCTCAACTAATGGCCGATGATATTTTTAAAAAAAACGGCATGGTTAATTCAGGTTCTTATTATCATACGCAGATTGTACCCAACAGGGCAACAGGTTATGATTATAGTTTTGGTGGCTATACCAGTTCCGATTTCAGGGACCAGTCGAACACGATGGGCACGGGAGATATTTATTCAACGGTGGAAGACCTTTTTAAATTTCATATGGCTTTATCCGATAACAGTTTACTTAATAAAGAGCTGACGACTGAAATGTTCACTCCCGGTATTGAAGCAGCACAATATGGCTATGGCTGGTTTAATAAACAGTTTAAATACACCCCCGTTGATAGTGTGGCTTCAAATTTTCATTTGGGCATGACAGAAGGATTTATTTCTTTTATTCGCCGCATTCCTTCTACCAATAGTTTTGTGGCAATACTCTGCAATAGTTCGCCGACCGATTTTTTTGGCATCACCAATAATTTGTATAAAGTGTTGTACAATAAGCCTGTTAACCTGAAACAGCCGGTACACAAAAAAATGGAAATGTATATTCAACAATCAGGCACCGCTAAAGCTACAGAGGAATATAAAAAAATGAAAGCTGATACGGCTCATTATTATATTGATTGGATCTCGATGAATTTTATAGCACAACAGTTATACGATCTTAAAAGATATGAAGATGCAAAAGTAATTGCTGAAAATAATGTTGCTGCGTTTCCGGATAAGGACCTTGTAATGGTAACCATGGGTAATATTTATGCAGCACTGAATAAAAAAGAAGAAGCTATCCGTTATTATAAAAAAGCACTTGCAATAACACCGGTATATGAGGAGGCAAAAAACAGGTTAAAAGAACTGGAGGGGAAATAGTTTTTAGTTTAAAAAATTATAGTATGGATGATGAACAATTAAACATTTTTAAAGAAGCTTTTAAAAAAGCTAACAACGGATCGATCAATTTTCCTGGTAACTTTCAGCAAGGCAAGATCAATGAAATAAAATTTTTTACGGCAGTCATGAGAGGTGCAATGCATGTAAGATTTTTCATTGCAAAAAATGAAACCGAAAAATGGTATCTCGACCTGTTTACAATTACTGACGATTATTCCTGGCATAAGAGAATTGAACATGATGGCACCATTATAAACCTGGAGAATTTTGAAAGACAATTTGGTTGGCCGGTTTATCCCGATGATGCCGAAAGAACCAAACGGGAGCATGATGAAATTCGAGCTATCAATAGTAATGTTCAATCGGTATTGTTACAGAAAGGCCTGGTAAAGAATTTTGACATGCCGGATTTTGAAAAAGAAAATGTGGTTCGTCTTGACTATACACATAATGACACTGATTTATTATAGTAACCATCAACAGTGAAGCTATCCAAAAAAATATTTTTCATTTCAGTATTGCTGTATTACCCGGCATTTTTATTTGCGCAAAAAAATTATTCTATTTATGTGGAAGCCGGAGGGACAGGGATATTTGAAACTTTGAATTTTGAAAAAACAATTGTTAAGGAAAGTCATTCTGTTGACCTGAGAGCAATCCGTATAGGAATTGGCATTTCACCCAAATATTATCGGCTTCCGGATCCTTCAAAACAAGTGAGGAAAGATAAAGGCATTGCTTATGTTTTAGTTGCAGGTTATAATGTTATTGGAAACTGGGGATTGAGTGGCGTAAACCCCAATCATTTTGAATTAGGCGTAAATGCAGTGGTTATCACTAACAACAGTATTGTTGAAAAAATATGGACATACGAAAATAAATTAAGAGTATACCCTTCATTAAATATTGGCTTCAGGCATCAACCGGTAGAAGACAATGGTATTATGTGGCGCATTTGTTATTGCCCGTTTTATATCGATTCGGGATTGAAGCATTGGCTTGGTGCTTCAATAGGGTATTCATTTTAGTATAATACTACAGCACAAACTACAGACATGGATATATTGGGAATAGAGATTCAGACTGGTGATCTTAATGCAACTGCATCATTTTATGCAGACGTTTTAGGAATGCAACTGGCAAACAAAACACCAAATGCTGTTTCATTTTCAGCAGGACAATCAACACTAACATTTATACAATCAATTCACTTAAATCCGACGTATCATTTTGCGTTTAATATTCCACACAATAAACTTGACGAAGCCATACAATGGGCAAAAGCAAAACTTAGTTTAATAGCAACTGCTGATAATGGAATTGTAGCCGACTTTAAAAGCTGGAATGCAAAAGCCATTTATTTTTATGATAACAATAAGAATATTGTAGAATTCATTGCACGTTTCGACCTTGCCGATGTAACAGATAAACCCTTCGATATTTCATCCATTCAATCAATAAGTGAAATAGGAATAGTTACCGATGCACCAATAGTACTTGCAGACCAACTCATACTCAATAATAAACTACCCGTTTTTACCAAGGGCACTAAAAGTAAAGAATTTGTTACGCTGGGTAACGATAATGGCCTGTTTATAATTGTTGAAACAAACAGGAAATGGTATCCTACACAACAGCAGGCTGAAAAGCATTATACAAAAATAAAAATTGCGACAGGTGGATTAGTACACGAAATCATAATGAATGAAGAGTACGCCGGCAGGTAACAAGAGCTTTATTAAAATCAGGCAAAATGTTAATAATTTATTCCAGGCTGCTATCCATATACAAATCACCGGTTTTTATTTATACATTTAGTTTCAGTTACCACAGCTTTATGGAACAATAACTAATTTGAATCTCTACACTAAACTTTCATTATGAGCAATATGATTTCTTTCCGCATCGCAATTATTTTGGCAACTGCAGCACTATTTAGCAACAGTACATTTTCACAAAATAAAAAATCAGCCGAAATTACGGCTGAAGGCAGTTCAAAAATAAAAGTGAGGCCAGATATGGTTACATTCACACTTACAATTGAAAAAACAGATACTATAGAAAAGAATGTTATTAAAATCCTCAATGAAGAAGTTGAATCACTTTCCCGGTCTTTGGAAAAACTGGGGTTTCAAAATAAAGCTGTAAAGGTATCAGACTACCGTATTTCCAGTTCCTTTGACGACGACAGAAGACAAAAAACATATACCGCATCAAATGTTTTAAAAGTAGAATTCTGGCTCGACAATAAATTAATTGACGCATTTTATAATGAAATACAAGGCAATAATTTTAAAGACCTGGACATTAATTATGAAACCGGTATTTCTGATAGTTTAGAAAAATCAACCCGGGTGCTGTTAGTGCAATCAGCAATTGAAAATGCCCAAGCAAATGCAGCTAATATTTCAAAAAAATTAGGCCTAACAATAATAAAGGTTAAGCAGGTGTATAAAGAAAATGTCCGTACCCAGGTATTTGCAAATGAAATCAGTTATGTAAGATTTACTCCGGCGAAAATAGTTGGAGATACAGATATCAGTTATAAGACCTCCTTCGATAAATTTCAGGTTGAAGAAACTGAGCTGGAAGAAAAGATCACTGTAGTCTACGAAGTATCCAATTAAAATTACAAAACGAATGATTTACATGAACTGTGTAAAAAATACTTTCCGGGCATCCATTAATCAGTATTGCAAAAATATAACCATGAAATCCCTGGTCTTATTCCTCATCTTTTATAGCATCCCTTTTCATTCGCCTGCACAATCAAGTGTAGCAAACATATACGAAGCCCATACTTTTCCCTGCGATACAGGCACAGGTACTGTGGAAATAAATATCTGTTCGGGTGCTAAAGCCGAGTTTGCCGATAGTTTATTAAATCGTTTATATAAAAGCATACTCAGAACTATAGATAAAGAAATTAAGGCAGATCAAATTGCATTGGCCAGGGAAAAAATGCTTTCCAAAACTCCGGATAAAGACCAAATATATTTCCGCACCAAAAGTATTGACCAGAATCAACGCCTTAAAAAAGCTATTATTAATTCGCAGCGACAATGGATAAAAACCAGGGATGCCAATGTGGAAATAGCACATATCAACTGCGAAGGAGGCTCTTCCTGTAACGCAATGAGCAACGAAGCTTATACTGAAGAAACATTGGATAGAATAAGAAAACTGGAATCACTTATGAATTAAATAAGCGGTATTATGAAGAAATCTTTAGCATTACTCATCGTATATTTCTTTGTTTTTTCAACTGCTTTCGGGCAGTTGAAAAATTTAATTCTTACACGGGAACAAAATAACAAATGGATGGACAGTGTGAAAACATTACCATTCGATCAGCAACTGCTGAGTATAAGAGACAGGTTACTGGCTGACACCAATGTTTATGTGAGGCAACTTTATAACGACAGAATTAAAACCAACTTTAAAATTGTTGACTCATTGGGTAATCGTAAATATGGAGATGGCAAGCCACTGATTATAATTGACGACACTCCATTTTTTATTGATAACAAAACAGCAACCTATAAAATTGTGAAGCTGGCAACACTGCTAAACCAAACCTATATTAAGGAGGTTTATTTAGTGAGCCCCAACGATCCTGCGGCCACAGCAATCTATGGCTATGAAGGGCGAAGCGGCATCATTATCATGACACTTACAAAGAAGAAATATTTTAAAAAATTTAAACAGCTGCAGTTGAAACCGAATTACTGACACCTTAAATTCCATATAAGTTTATGCACCACCAAAAAAATAAACTATTCCTGAAAGCATTAAGCATTACCATTTTATTTTTTTGCAACTATAACAGTAACGCCCAGGCATGGATAAAATCAACGGATAACAATTCCTGGTACATCCATCGCCAGTTCTTTCATTCTCTTAAATCCATTATTAAAGGTGTTGATTCCAATATGTACGTAATTACCAGCCACAGGCCCGATAGTTATTGGGAAAAGAAGAATGAAGGCAAATCTGAATTATTGGTGAGCAGGATTGATGAAAAAGGCAATATCAGTTTCGTTACCATACTTTCTCAATATGCCAACAGGCCGGTGCTTAAAGCTTTTAATAATAAATATTATTTGCTGGACAAGGAATTACAAAATATAAAAAAGGAATTTTATCGCAATTGCTTTGTGTATACTGCTAAATGGGAATTAGAATCGCAGTTTAAGATCGATGATCTTCCACATCAAAGTGGTTTTACCGATTTTACCGTAGACAAAGAAGGTAGTGTTTTTGTATTAACGGCCCCGTATTTTATTGATCATAAGCAACAGGATTTTAAAGGTGCTTACCTGGTAAAGTATTCATCCGATGGCGCAATGCTGAATAAAGTATTATTCGATAAATGCTATTTATCTGACCTTACTATTGCAGGCGACAGTATTCACTTTCTGGCACAGCAGCAAAAATTAGTTTACCCTTATTATAATACAGATTCATTACTGGAAATAAGCAGTGACAAGGATTTAAATTATTCTGTTACAGCAAGGGAAAAACTTATTCCGAAAGATAAAAAAACAGACCGTGAAGTATTGCTTGCCGATGGCGGTCGTGTAGTTTTTATTGACTCAACTTATGCTTTATCTCAAAATAGCTGGACATCTGTTTTTAAAATTTCTCTATTGGATAAGCAACGTCATGCTATTTGGACCATCGAGCCCAGCAACAGGTGGTTTTATTTAAAACCCAAGCCATTAAGCAACGGGAATTTTATTACACAGGTTGATAAAAGATGGGATTCCACCTGCTTGGTGCTATTTGATAAAGCAGGAAATCAACGCACCATAAAATCATTTGTAATGAATGCCGATACCCGTATTGACAGGTATTCCTTTGTGGATTATTTTGAGATCAACAACAATGAAATATGGCTGTTTTACAAAAAAGAATCCCCTTCCCGTGAGGAAGAACTTTATTTTGAACGCATTTTACTCTGATCAAAACTACCTGGTGCGTTGTATTAACATGCTTACATAATTTCGGCTACTGCTTACATCATTCCCACATTACCAGCCACAACAGTTTTATAACCCTACCTTGTAAAAAAACAAGTTATGGAAAAGCGGGTATTAGGCATAATTCTTTCTCTGTTAGGTGTTGCCGGCCTTATATATGCAGGCGTATATTTTATGAATGGCGGCACAGGTACCAGGAACGTTAAAGGTATTATTGTCGCCGGTATAATTGGCGCTATTTTCTTTTTTGCAGGCATTGGCCTTGTGCGCAATACAAAAGATAAAGCTACGTAGTGCTATTAATTAAAGCAATCAGGTTTTAAGAACCTGACTTCTTTAATTAAAAAATACAAATTCTATTGCATAAAAAAACTGTCCCCAATAAATCGGGGACAGTTTTTTATTATTGTAGTTAAGCGCTTAGTTAAATAAATAACGGATACCAAACTGCATCTGCCAGCGTGAAGCGATGCTGGTGCTGTTTGCAAAACTGTTTACATAAGGAGTAAGGTTAGCAGCATCCTGTTGTGTGAAAGAGAAGCTAGGTGTTTTACCATCTGCTCCCAAACCTTCATAACGTAAGAAGTTGGTAACAGTAGGAGATTTTACAAGCCCCCAGTATTTGTTCAGCAGGTTACCCACATTTAAAATATCCAGAGACAATCTCAATGTATGACGGTCGCCATTAGCGCCTTTACCGGTTTTAAGAGAGATATCCTGTGTAATGTTCACATCCAGTTTTTTAAAGTAAGGCAGTATTACTGAGTTAGCTTTTGCTACTTCTCCACGATGAGCAGATAAGTAGTTATCCTGGCTGATAAACGCATTCAACTGTGCCCATTGCTGTGCAGCAGTACGTGTATCAGTACTTGTACCTGTACCTAAACCACCTGAGCCTGATTTCACCAGGTTGATCTGGTTAGCAGCAGCAGGGATAAAAATAAGATCGTTATTATTACCATCACCATTTAAATCGCCATTATAGATGTAAGAAGTTACACCGTTTGGTGCTGCTTCAAAATACAAACCAAAGCTGGTTGCAAAATATTTGGCATAATTAAATTTGTAAGATGCAAAAGCAACTACACGGTGTGGTTGGTACCATGATGCATTAGACAAGTTAGCTTCGTTAGGATCAGTTCCTGAAACTGCCCTGCCGCTCCATAAGCTGCCTGCAGTACTTCCGCCTTCTGCTGTATTCTTACTTTTTGAATGCGTATAGGCTGCACTCAGGTACAAACTCTTAATAGTTTTTTGTACCCTGAAAGTTGTTGTTGAAGAATAGCCTTTGCTTGAGTTCTTCATTAAAATTGCATTACCTAAATTTGGATTAGCAGCTGAAGTTCCGGCAAAATAATATTTGCTGCTGTTGTTTAGTGTAGTGGTGGTAGAAGTATTATAACGCAACCTGTTATCGGCACCTGCTAAAGCAAATGCAGCTGTTTCA
Organism: Ferruginibacter sp. SUN106; assembly: GCF_050611765.1. Lineage (NCBI taxonomy): Bacteria > Pseudomonadati > Bacteroidota > Chitinophagia > Chitinophagales > Chitinophagaceae > Ferruginibacter > Ferruginibacter sp. SUN106. Next base: position 911,251 of record NZ_JBODJC010000001.1, on the reverse strand, counting down.
TTAAGGTTTACATTAGAATAATAAACTGCATTGATATCTTTAGTGTACGTACCTTCTAAAGTCAATACCCAGTCGTGTTTTAATTTTTTATCAATAGCCAAACTGGTTTTTACCACAGATGGGTATTTGAATTTATTATCAACAAGTGCTACACTGTATGCTGTATTAGCTGCACCTGCAGTAGGTTTATTGGCATTAGGATCTGCATTAAATGCCACAGCAGTAGCGCCTGTTTTAATAACAGAACCAAACTGCACTCCATTGTTACTTGCCTGGTTGCTGATCCATACAAACGGAGGAGGGCCAGAGAAGATACCTCCACCGCCTCTTACCTGTAAACTCTTATCGCCCAGCACATCCCAGTTAAGGCCTAAACGTGGAGAAACAAGCAAAGCGCTTTTAGGTTTTCTACCCACATCGTATGTTGCACCATTAGCAAAAGTTAAAGCTGCAAAATCAGGATTCTGATCAAAGCTTCCTGTGTAAGAAGAATTATCAAACCTGATACCATAAGTTAAAGTGAAATTCTTTTTTACACTCCATTTATCCTGTACAAATAAACTGATATCATTAGACCCGGCTTTTGCATAAGGGAATGAACCGTCTTTTAATGCAGAGTATTGTACTGCATAACGAAGTGCTTTAGAGTTACCTGTTGGATCGTTTACACTGTTATAAAATTCTGTAAGACTTGAAAACTGGTAAGCGCCCTGGTAAGCAGGTGCAAAACCATTCAGGTATTTCTTGAAAGAATTTTGTGTACCTGCAGTGATCTCATGACTTCCTTTGTAAAAAGTAAGGATATCAGAAAACTGGAAGTTATCTGTATTCAGTTTGTTATTGTAAGTGAAAGGTTCGTAACCAAAAGTAGTATAAATGTTACCACCTGATAAAATATCTACCAATGGCAAATCAGAATTTCCTTGTGTGCTGCGGAAATCACGTAACTGTGTAAATCCTACCTGGAATTTATTTACGATCTTATTACTGAACCTGGTATTTAACTCAGCAATAAAAATATTGAAGTTGTTATTGATCACATATCCACTACCCTGGAAAGGCATAGAATTAAAACCAGGTTGACCACCGGTTACAAATCCTGAAAATCCGTTTCTGCTGGTACTTGCAAACTGGTCGGCACTTGATTTAAGATAATTGTATTTTAAAGTAAGTGTATTCTTGTCATTAATATTCCAGTCTATTTTAGCAGTGATCTTATCACTCTGTGTTTTTTGGTTGTACCCCTGGAATGGTCCTGCAGTATATCCAAACTTGGTTTGTAAAAAGCTGGCCAGTTTAGCCAAAGTATCTGCATTTGCCTGAGATACGCTGCCATTAACAGGTGGGTGGCTGGCATCAGAAGCAATATAACTGGTAGCAGGTAATTCCTGTCTTACCTGTTCAGCACTTACAAAGAAGAATACTTTGTTTTTTATGATAGCACCGCCAACTGAAAAACCTCTTAAGTTAAAAGTAATGGGTGTTTTAGTTAATTGCGTATTCGCAACTTTATACCCCTGGTTATTTTCGTTTTTCAAATACGTGTATACAGTTCCCCTAATCTGGTTAGTACCGCTACGTGTAACAGTATTAATACCGGCACCGGTAAATCCACCCTGGCGGATATCGTATGGAGAAACGTTAACCTGTATCTGTTCAATCGCATCAAGACTGATAGGCTGAGAGCCTGTTTGTCCGCCTAACGTTCCCGACAACCCGAAAGAGTTGTTGAAGTTAGCGCCATCAACAGTCACGTTATTGTACTGGTTGCTTCTGCCACCAAAACTAAGACCGTTTGAAGTAGGTTCCAGTTTTGTAAAATCCTGTAATGAACGGCTGATAGTAGGTAAACGCTCAATCTGTGTACGGTTGATCACTTCCTGGCTACCGGTTCTGTTATTACTGAAAATCTTATCCTGCCTTTTTGTTGCTACTACCACTTCACCTAAAGTAGAAGAAGTAGAAGCCAGTTTAAAATCGGCTTTGTAAGCCTGGCCTAACAACAGCGTAATGTTATCCTGCTGTTCAGCTTTAAATCCAACAAAACTTACAGTAATAGTGTAAGGACCACCTACACGTAAGTTAGGAAGGTTATAACGACCGTCTCTGCGGCTGGTGGTACTGTATTTAGTACCTGTTGGGTTATGTACTGCAACGATGGTGGCATTGCCCAGGCCATTGCTGCCATCGGTAACAATACCTTGTATCTCCGATGTGGTTTCTTGTGCAAAAGCAAACGAAAGAGCGCTTGCTAAGAACAATGTTAGTAAAAATTTCAATCTCATCTTTTAGTTTGTTTTAAGCCGCAAAGATGCGTCAAAATCATTGTTTAAACTTTATGTAATTGTTAACAAATAGCTATTGCTTTTTAACACCAAATTTTACAGAACGCATACCAATAAAAGATATATAGTGTGAAATTTTAAAAAATACACATCCAAATATGATATCCGCAATATTTGCACTTGCTAACACTGAAATTTTAATGCATAACCGCTTATTTTTTCTCCAGATATATTTTTTGGATAATATAAAGAGTTAGCTTTGTTGCGATTTTTAATTTTGTATCATGAGAAGAATTGCCTACCTGTTGCTATTTTCCTGCCTGTTTTTATTACAGAGTTGTTTCGAAATTATTGAAACAGTATTTTTAAAAAATGATGGTTCCGGCAATTTTCAATTGGTGGTTAATCTGAGTAAGAGCAAAACCAAGCTCAATTCCATCATCAAAATGCAAACTATTAACGGGCATGATGTGCCGAGTAAAGGCGACATCAAATACAGGATAACAGAAATTGAAAAAGCAGTTGCCAAAACACCCGGTTTAAGTGCTGTAAAAACAAGTGTGGATTTTGATAATTACATCGCCACAATAAGCTGTAATTTCAACAAAGTAAGCCAGCTGAATGCAGCAGTAAAAAATGTGTATGATAAAGAAAACGGCAAACTGAAAGGCGTAGAGAAAACTTATGACTATGATGCGGCCTCCAATACCTTTAGCAGGATAAATAAATTTTCTATACAGGACGATTATAAAAAACTGAGTAATGCTGATAAAGAAGTATTTGCAACTGCCAACTACACTTCTATTTATAAGTTTGAAGCTACTGTTGCAGCTGCATCTAACAAAGGCACTCAAATATCACCCAGCAAAAAAGCCACCATGCTAAAACAAAATGCCCTGGATATTATCACAGAAAAAAAATCAGTAGAAAATAAAATAACCTTAACCAACAAATAAAATGAAACAATTCATTCTTGCCGTAGCCCTATCCTGTATTGTACTGCCTGCAGTACAGGCACAAAATTTTTTAGCCAAAGTGCCTTCATCATCTTCTGTAGTAATTAAATACTCGGGTGATAATTTCAGTAAAAATGTACCCATTCAGAAATTAGATGCGTATAGTTTTATTAAGCACAGCTTTTTTAAAATGCTGCATATAGATACCCTTACTTCGCTAAAGAACATCGGTATCAATTTTGAGCAGGATACCTACCAGTATATTACTACCGAAGATTCTTCTATGAGTTTTGTAACCTTGCTGCACTTAAATAATGTACAGCAGTTTTTACAGTTGATCAAAGGCACATACAAAACAGGGATGGCTGCAAAAACAGAGAAAAAAGATGGTTTCGACTTTTTAGCTGTATCTCCTGAAACCTATATTGGTTGGAATGAAACAATGGCAATAGTGGTAAACACCACTTATCAAAATAAAAAAAGCTATTACGAGTATTTATACAGCAGCGATACGATTAGTGTAAAAGCTGATACTGCTGTAGCCGCCATCGAAGAGCTTAAAGAAGAAGATAACGCATACAGCATTCCGCCACCACCACCGCCTAAAGTTGTAAAAGGTAAAGTTACAGGTGCTCAAAAAAGGCCTGTAGCTGGTGCTAAAAAACCTGCTACTGCAAAAGGTAAAACACCTGCTAAAAAAGCGGCGCCCAAAAAAGTTTATGTGAACGAGAATTACAACTACCATATCCAGGATAGCATTAACAATGTAAAAAGAGAATTGTGGGAGCAACAACAGGATATGATTGCTAAAAAGAAACAACAGTGGGTGGCTGAAAAAATAATGAGCAGCACTATTAATGGCAGCATCAGCTCAATAGAAAATGAAGTGGCTTATAAAAAGATTATTGACCCTGCTGCACATGCCAGTGTGTGGATCAATACCGAAAGTATTTCAAGCCAGTACTGGAATTATTTATACAGGGGGTCTTATTATTTTTTACATAATATGCCAAAGATCATTAAGGACACTACTGATGGTTTTAAATCGTCTGTAAATATCTATTTTGATAAAGACCAGATGAGGATGGAACAAAAAACCTTTGCTGCCGATACCAAAATTGCTAAAATGGGCAACGAAGTAATGAACAGTAAACAAAATCCTTCCTTAGTAAATTATGTAAACCCCGATAATATTGGCTATTTCTCTATGAGTATTAATACCGAGGCAATGGCCAACTATTATTACACCCTTTTAAAGAAATATATCAGCGGCATGCCCGGCACCAATGACTATGCAGCTATTGTGGATGTGTATATAGATTTTTTACAGATACTGATTGACGAAAAAGGAATAGCAGAATTAACACCAGGCAATTATTTGTTTGTAATGCACGACATGAAAACAAAAACCGTTAGTTATACGGATTATGATTACGATAAGGAATTCAATAAAAAAGAAGTAAAGAAAACGAAGCAGGAACTTTCTCCTGATTTTACTTTTATAATGGAAACCAAAAAAGAAGGTTTTATGGAAAAGATTGCCCGGCTGCCCTTAAAGTATGCTGAAAAGGAAAAGTATAATTATAAAGACAAAGGTGGTTATTACGAACTGGCTTTTGAAGAAGGCAAATATCCCATCAGCAGTTTATATTTTATGGTGAAAGATGGCAAAGCGATAGTAACTACTTCTAAAACAGTTGTAGATATGACGCTTAACAATACGGCTTTTGCTACAGATGCGGCAACAAAAAACTCTATCCTCAGCAATAACTATTCATTAAAGATCAGCGCTACAAAACTGATAGAAAAACTAGGCCCCGAATTCACTACTGATATGAATAAAAAAATAGGTGACTATATGAGGGAAAACCTGGGTGACCTTAAAATGGAAAGCGGGATGAAGGATGGCATGATACAGGGAACCACTACCATGGGCATTAAAGGTAATCACAGCAACAGCCTTGAGTTTTTCTTTAACATGATGGATGCTATTAACAACATCATCGAAAAAGATCACCAGGAAAAAGATAAAACGGTAAACTAAATGAACAAAAAGCGATGGGCATTAGTAGTGTTGATTGCAATAGTAGTATTTGGTTACCTGAAATTATTTTACAAAACTTACAGCACTGCCGTTGTTACTGGCAGTGCTGATTGTATTATTGCAATAGATGTAAAAAGAATTACCAATACAGTTATCTGGAATACCATCACTACTCCCAGTCAATGGAAGAAGATCAGTTTTTCTGCAGGCAGTAAAAACGAAGTGAGCTGGAAGGATATGATAGACATACCCGATTATGTTTTAGCCTTTCATGTAAAGGAACAACCGTTGAATACATGGTATCTTGTATTAAATATAAAAGATGAAAAAGATTTTGCAAAGGGATTGCAGGTTTATCATTTTGAAAAACTGGATAGCAACAGTTACACCAGCAAAGATTATGCTTTAACTTTTTTCAGGAATGGAGATAAAATACTGCTGACAAATTCCACTTCAGAAAACAATGCCAATTTATTGCAGGTAGCTAATAAACTCTTTGTACAAAAAAACTATATCGCAAAACAAACCCTGGAAAAAGCCCTTACAGCAAAAAGCCATTTAGCAGTTTATATAGCGTCGAATAATTTTTTAGCAGAGCCTGCCGTTATATCCGGCAATTTCGATAAGAATACAATTGAAATCACTTGCACCGCAACGCAAAAAAAACAATTTACATTTAGTGCGAACAACTTTGATTGTAACAGCACTTCTCTTTGCACGCTTGCCTTTACGCAACCCTCAGATGCTGTCTTCAGCCTGTTGAGCAATACTGATAAATCCAATATCTCAAAAGCACTGAGCCAGGATATTGATTCCGTATTTCTGCCCACTAATAAAAACTACAACCTGGGTATTTCAGCTATCAAAACGAGGACAGATTCTGCAATTAGTTATACTTATGATAATGACTTTAATAAGATAGAAAAAACAGTGGTTAATACTGTACAGGAACCTGATTTTAATTTTGCCATTACAGGCGACAGTGTCTCCAATATTTATAATTACTGGCAGCACAATAATAAACTGGAACCAACAGCTGCAGGCCAGCTTTTCACCAGTATGCCGTTTGTGAAATCTTATTGCACTAAAGAATCTGAAACAACATTAAATATTACAGCTGCAAATTATCAGCCGGTATCAATAGACAGGAATATCCAGGCTGTACTTTTCTTTAAACTGATGCTGACTAAAATTCCAAAAGACCTGCTGCGGTATTTACCAGCTGGTATTGTAAAAGCAGTGGCTAACCTGGAATCGATACAGCTTACTATAAATAAAAAAAACAACCAGCTTTATTTTGAATGCATACTGCAGAAACAAAAGAACGATCTGCCAATAATAAAATTATAACCGATGAATCAACGCATTGCACACATCGCTTTAGTAGTGGCTAACTACGATGAAGCGATACAATTCTATACAGAAAAATTAGGCTTTGTACTTATTGAAGACACCAAACTAAGTGAAAGCAAACGTTGGGTAATGGTAGCACCAAAGGGAGAAGGACAATGCAGCCTGTTACTTGCACAAGCTGCAACTGAAGAACAAAAAAGCCGTGTGGGTAATCAAACCGGTGGCAGGGTATTTTTATTTTTATATACTGATGATTTTTGGAGAGACCACAAAGCTTACACAGAAAAAGGAATCAAGTTTGTGCGCCAGCCGGTGGAAGAGCCTTATGGAACGGTAGCTGTTTTTGAAGATCTCTATGGTAATTTGTGGGATATGATTGAACCGAAGAAACAAGAACAATAATAGAAAAGCAGCAGACGCAGCTATAGGTGATATAGATTTGCATTGCTTTGCCATTCAGTTTGACCAGCTGCCAGGGGACATGCATTGATGGATTCAACAGTGCCCTGGTGAGGGTTCAGCCAAAAGTCTCCATATAGTTACCACGGCTTTGCCACAGCTTTACCCCGGCCCGGCCAGGTCTATGTGTCGTTCTTATATACCTTTCTGATAAATTACACCGCTCATTAAATCAGTAGTTTGTTACATTATATCCATTGATAATATAAAACTTGCTCAACAAAATAATAATCCTTTTATCATTTTGATTAAATTCCGGATAACTAACCAGAAGATTAATTATGAAGCAACTAAAATTACTTTTTTTAATTTTTGGGTTGCATGTTTCTATGAGTAGCAATGCTCAACTAATTACGGAAAAAAAATATGCAGTTGGCCTGGGTAGTTATACCGGGAACTGTAGTACATTAAATTTGGGAGACAGTGGAATCTTAATATATTCCAGGTATGGTAAAATTATTCGACTAAATAATAATTTCGATACATTATGGGTAAAAAACCTCCCGGATTGTTATATAAACCAGGCTATTTTAAATAGCAGCAATGAAATTATTTTTGTTTGCCAGAAAAATTATTTTCCAACCCCTCCAAATACTCAATTGTCATATGGAGTACAAGTATTAAAAATAGGGTTAAATGGGAATTATATTGCTTCTGATTACAAGTATTTTGGCACCTATGGAACTCAAAGCGGTTCTTATGAATTTTTGAACCCTGGCATTATCGAATATAAACCTGATAATTACGTTCTGACTTTCCTTACTAATTTAAATTTTATATACTTTTTTCATTTACTGAAATTAGACAATAACTTAAATGTTATAAGTAGTAAAGTAGTTAATAGTAACGGAAATAATAATTTTATTATCGGATTACTTTCTAAAACAGGATTACTTAAAAAAAACAATACTGACATTATTATCTTTCCCAATCGCTATGATTATTACTTTTACCCGGGACAATTAAATAAATTCCTGGTTATAGATACTAATTTAAATAATACTTTTTCCAGGCAATTAAATGATGCCAGCAGAGCTATAACATCCGTTTCTGCATCAGGGAATGATTTAATAATTGGCGGAATTATGTATTCCAATAAACTGGTACGTAATCAATTTGATACCGGTTATTTGCATGAAAATAATTTTTTACTTAAGTATAACTTAAATACTACAGGCAATTTCCAAAATCAGTCTCTTTTGTTTTGTTCGGGATATGCACCAAAATATTCAAATTATAACCAGCCATCTTTTCATTTTTTTAATAATAGTATTTATTGCACAAGCTCAGGGTATGCCAGTTTTAGCGACCATAACAATTTTATGAATGATAGTTTATCCAATAATTTCAGAACACGTATATCCAAATTTGATTCAGCCCTTCAAATAAAATGGAATAAACGGTTACATATTTATGGCACTGCAGATACCAGTGGTTTTCAAAGTCAAAATGGTATAAACAATTTGTATGAAACACAAAATGTGCTGGTAAATAAAAACAATCAATTACTTAATTTTTCAGCACATTATCCAAACTCAAATTCTAATAATACTATTTCAGATGAAGAAGTGGGATTTTCATTATCTGCTATTGATACAGCTGGCAATAATGCTACCTGCAATGCCACTGACGAACCCTTACTATTTAAATATGATAGCCTGGAAGTACTAGATAAACCGTTGCTGAATTTTGTACCTGATACAATTACACTACAGCCAAATACTCAAATAATTTTAGATGTTCCGTTAAAAAAAATAAGCAACGTTTGTTTGCCTTTAAAAGGCCCCAAGTCTAAATTTTTTTGGTTCCCTCTAAACTCTTATGGTTTTAATAATATTGTATGTAAAGATTCCAAATTGTTTTTGTACGACAGAAGCTACAATGAACCAAAAACATGGCATTGGATTTTTCCACCCGAGGCAAATATTTCAGAATTAGATTCTCTCTACTTACCCAATGTACACAGCATTACTTTTAACCAGGCGGGAGTTTACCCGGTAAGCCTGGTTACCACAAATGATGCAGGAACAGATACCACTACGCAATACATTACAGTGATCAATTTTATACCACAGCCGCACTTAGGTAACGATACCACAATCTGTAATGGAGATTCAATCAGAATTATCTACAATAACCCTGCTAATAGCGCTCATTATTTTATTGGCCCCAATATTTTTACAACAGGTGATACATTAGTTATAAAAGATTCGGGCCGTTATGTTATAGCTGCATACACTGCCTGTGGTTACCTGTATGATACTATTAATGTAAAAGTTGCATTTAAACCTACTGCAAAATTTGGCGCTACTGTTAGCTGCAACAATTTAACTGTAGCGTTTACGGATAGCAGTAAGCTAAACGGCAATCCAAACATAACTTACCAATATGCCTGGAAGCCGGCCCTTGCACCTGCAACAGCCTATACCAACTACAGCACACTGCCTAATAACAGTTTTACCTTTGCTGCCTACGATAGTTTTGACGTAAGGCTGATCATAAAAAGTCCGTTAAATTGTGTAGAGCAGGATACTATTGTAAAGCGTATAATACTTAAATCCACTCCTTTGGCGGCATGTTCAGCAATTACAAATTGCGGTAGCCTGCAAGTTAATTTTACCAGCGCTGCAACCATTGCTACCGGTACAATAGTACAGCAGGAATACTATTCGGGAACTACACTAATAGGTACAGGCACCAGCTTTACTTACAACTTTGCCAGCTATGGCAGTTATGTAATAAAGCAGGTGGTAAAAAGTAATTTCAATTGTATCAGCGATACTTTTTTACTCCCTCTCATCATAAGAGATAAGCCACAGGTAAACCTGGTCACCGCAAGAGATAGTGTATGCAATAGCAGTAGTTACACAATTACCGCTAATGCTACGGTAAATGCAAGTAGCATTGCCAATTATGTCTGGCTTAAAGACAATGCATTATTGCTTAACAATACCAACACTATTACAGAGACTAATCCCACTGGCTCTTACACATACAAGCTGGTTGCCACCAGCGCATTGGGCTGTTTTAGTGATACTGCAATAAAAACTATAACTGTAGTAAGTAAACCCACTGCGTCAATAAATGCAATAAACAATTGCGGAAGCAAACAAATAAATATTACGAGCACAGCCACTGTAATAAACGATAATATTTCCAGTCACTTTATAAGCTATGGCGATGGAAACACCGGCACTGCTAATCCAAACAATACCACTTATAACTACACTAACTATGGCACCTACACTATAAAATATGTGGTGCAAAGCAGCGTTGGTTGTGCCAGCGATACGGTTTATCAAACTATTGCTGTAAAAGATAAACCACAGGTAAACTTAATTACAAACAGGGATAGTGTATGCAACAACAGCAGTTACAGTATTACTGCCAATACTACCGTAAGTGCAAGTACCATTAGCAGCTATGTCTGGCTAAAAAACAATGTTCTGTTACCCAATAATACCAATACCATTGCTGAAACCAACCCCACAGGCACTTACACGTACAAGCTGGTAGCTACCAGTGCACAGGGGTGTCCGGGAGATACGGCTGTAAAAACTATAACGGTTGTAAGTAAACCCACCGCTGCTATAAATGCGATAAACAATTGCGGAAGCAAGAGCATCGCAATTACAGCTTCGGCTTTTGTAGTTAATGATGCTATTACTACACATTACGTTAATTATGGCGATGGCAATTCGGGTATCATTAATCCCAACAATACAACTTATACTTATTCTAACTATGGCAGCTACACTATAAAGTATGTAGTTAAAAGCAGTGTTGGTTGTGCAAGTGATACGGTGTATCAAACTATTGTAGTAAAGGATAAACCGGTTGTAAATATCAGCTATAGCAACAATGCCTGCCAGAATACTAATTATGTTTTAACCGCTACTGCCAGCGTTAGTGCAAGTAACATCACCAACTATACCTGGTTAAAAGATGGCGTGGTACAATCATCTGCCAATAGTGTTTTAACTGATAACAGCATAGCAGGTACTTATGTTTATAAAGTAATTGCCGCAAGTGCTACCGGCTGTGGCAGTGATACAGCAGTGCAAGCAGTAGTGGTAGAAAAATATCCAACCACCATTTTTACTGCATCAGGGGGTTGTGTGGGTAAACCCATTGTAATTACCAACGGCAGTATCAATAACAATACAGTGGGAAGTGTACAGTACTTATGGACTACGAATGACGGGCAAACAAGCACCGCTGCAGTTCCTGATTTTAGCTTTATGGCAAGCGGTACAAAAACCATACAACTTACAACAACTACCCAAAATGGCTGTGCAAACAGCATTACTAAAACGATAACTATAGATGATTACCCGGTTGCAGCTTTTGATATCACCGAAGCCTGTATGGGTAAAAATATTACTATCAGCAATAACAGTACAGGTACTATTGCCAGCTATGCCTGGCAAACCAGCAATGCACAACAAAGCGCCGGTGTAGTACCACAATTTATTTTTAATGCTCCCGGCAATTATAGTATTAAGCTGCAGGTAGCTACAGCCAATAACTGTATTGCCACAACTACCAAAAATACCAGTATCACACCTGTGCAACTTTTTACTACCCCTGCTATTGATACCAATGCGGTAACAGGACAGCCTGTACAAATAAGCATTACCGGAGCAGCCACCTACACATGGCTACCGGCTTCTAATCTTAACAATGCCACAAGCAGTAATCCTGTATTTACTGCTTCTGTAACGGGCATATACCCCCTTGTTGCAGAGGGCACAACAGCACAGGGATGTAAGGGTAATGCCACGCTTACAATAAAAGTATTTGCCGGGGATAAATACCTGTTTATACCTAATGCCTTTACGCCCAATGCCGATGGTGTAAATGATAAGTTTCATATTACCTGTTCCGGCTTGCAGGCTTTAACCTCTTTTACAGTATACAATCGTTACGGGCAAATAGTGTATCATCAAAATAACTGTAGCAACAGTGGCTGGGATGGAACATTTAACGGTACTGCACAACCGCAGGGAGCTTATGTGTACAATTGGCAGGGTATAGCTTTTAATGGAAAAGCTATAAGTGGAAAAGGCTCGGTAATATTAATAAGGTAAAATTCAATTATTAAGAAGGCCATTATGTTTAAAAGCATAATGGCCCTGCACTTATTAAATTTGTTCCTTTATAAAATCAGGATAAATAATCAAAAGTTTTATTTTAACAATGTTGTTTTAGTGTAACTGCAACTTGTTTTTATACTACTGAAAATTTCAGGCTTGTAATTATTTTCCTGTTCTACCATATAGTGTTGTACACCAGCTAATTTTGCATTGGCAAATATGGTTTTAAAATCCACAGTACCGTTACCTACTTCTGTGTTTTTAGTTTTATCTGCCTTATCCATATCTTTTACGTGCCAGAAAGGGAAACGGCCGGGGTGCTTCTTAAACAATTCCACAGGATCGTATCCTGCCCTTACCACCCAATACAGATCCATTTCCATTTTTACCAAATCCTTATCGGTGTTGTTTAAAAAGATATCATATCCATGTTCTCCGTTGATATCAATAAATTCAAAATCATGATTATGATAGGCTAACTGAAGGCCGGCTTGCTTGCATATTTCAGCAGCTTTATTAATTCTATCTGCCAATGCTTTGTATTGGTCGATAGTTTTCCTTTTTTCTTCTTTTAAATAAGGGATGATGATATATTTATTCCCCAAGGTATGCCCTACTTCACAAAAATTTTTTACATCGTCGCCGTTGCCATTATCAAACAGAAATTTTTCTGGTGCATAATGGCCGCTTGGAGTTTTTAAGTTGTTGTCTTTTAAAACCCGGGCCAGTTCTTTTACTGTAAGGCCATAAAATTTATTATCAGCAGAAAGCCCATACATCTCTACTTCGTTATAGCCGGCAGCTGCAACTTTTTGCAATACCCCTTTAGGGTCTTTTACAATTTCATCTCTTACTGAGTAAAGTTGAATGCCTACTGTTTTTTGTTTCTTCAACAAGTCTGATGGATTCATCATTAACCCTGCCGTTAATAAGCCGGATTGTTTTATAAAGGTTCTTCTTGTGTTCATACAGCAACAATATGATTTAGTTAAAAACTAAAGTTAGGGAAAATAAAAAAGCCGTCCTTAAAAAAGACGGCTTTACCAATATATTTACATTTGTTAGATTCTAAAGTGAGCGAATGCTTTGTTAGCTTCTGCCATACGATGTGTATCTTCTTTCTTTTTAAATGAAGCCCCTTCACCTTTGCTTGCTGCTACAATTTCATTAGCTAATTTATCAGCCATGCTACGACCGTTCCTGTCGCGGCTGTACTTTACCATCCATTTAATGCTTAAAGAAATCTTTCTGTCGGCACGAACCTCAGCAGGAATCTGGAAAGTAGCACCACCAATACGGCGGCTTCTAACTTCCACACCCGGAGTGATGTTAGCTAAAGCTTTCTTCCAAACTTCATAACCGTTTTCGCCGGTTTGTTTAGCTACTTTATCCAAAGCATCATAAAAAATAATATAAGCACCACTTTTTTTACCTGCCCACATTAAGTTATTTACAAAACGTGTTACCAGTTTATCGTTAAATTTCGGATCTGGTGCTAAGGGTATCTTTTTCGGTTGTGATTTACGCATTGTTTAATTTTGATTTTAGGCTGAATTTCTTCAAGTATTAAAACTTTACTCAACCGTTTTTAAAATATTTATTTTCCTGTTACCCTTTAGGGGTTGAGGGATTATTTTTTAGCTTTTTCTTTTTTAGTACCGTATTTACTGCGGCTTTGCTTACGGTCTTTTACACCGGCAGTATCCAGGCTACCACGTACGATATGATAACGTACACCTGGTAAATCTTTTACCCTTCCACCACGGATCAATACAATACTGTGCTCCTGCAAATTGTGTCCTTCACCCGGTATATAGGCAATAACCTCAATTTTATTGGTTAAACGAACCTTAGCTACTTTACGTAAAGCTGAGTTTGGTTTTTTAGGAGTTGTGGTATATACTCTTGTACATACTCCACGGCGCTGAGGACAGCTATCTAAAGCCCTTGACTTGCTTTTAGCTTTGATAATTTGTCTTCCTTTTCTTACTAACTGTTGAATTGTAGGCATTATAATGCTTTTATTTTTCGGACGGCAAAGGTAGGGGAAAATTTTAGATTTTAGATTTTAGATGTAAGATTTTTTTGCAGCCTTAATAAAAAGGTGGTTTTTAAGCCAATTATGAGGCTTTTTCTGTGGAAAACCAGCAAATGTACCCAATGGATCCGGCCTTTTTAAAAGCCTTCACTATTCGCTGACTCCCAAATCTAAAATCGGCAATCTAAAATCTTAAATCTTGTACATCCATCCATGGTTATCAACTTCAACCCCTGCTTTTATCGCATCCATTCTTCTTTTTACTTCAGGGGCAGCTTTCCATTGCTCCACATCAAAGATCATTTCAAAATCTTTGTAATTCAGGGCTTTTATCATGGAAATAGTAGCTGCAGTACCTGTTCCAAACACTTCCTTTAAAGTGCCTTGCTTATAGGCTTCTGTAATTTCATCTATACTGATGGCTCTTTCTTCAACCGTATAGCCCATTTCTTTTAAAAGAACGATGGCGCTATCCCTTGTTACACCGGCCAGAATTGTACCTTCTTTTAAATCTGGTGTAACAGCAGTGTTGCCAATAATGAAGAATACATTCATAACACCGCATTCCTGTACATATTTATGCTCCAGTGCATCCATCCATAATACCTGGTCAAATCCTTTTGCTCTTGCCTGTGCTGTAGCATACATAGCGCCGGCATAGTTACCAGCTGCTTTGGCAAAGCCTACACCGCCGGGCACTGCACGTACATAATGCTCTTCCACATTAATACGCATAGGGGCTGCATAATAAGGGCCTGTAGGGCTTAAAATGATCAGGAACTTGTATTTTTCGCTTGGCCTTACCCCTATCATTTCGTCGCTGCTGAACATAAAGGGACGAATGTATAAAGAATGATCTTTCTGACCCGGGATCCAGCTTTTATCAATATCTATCAGCATACGCATACCTTCCATAAATATTTCTTCCGGTACCTGGGGCATGGCCATTCTTTCTGCAGAAGTGTTAAAACGTTTAAAGTTATCATAAGGCCGAAAAATAAAAGCTTCTCCGGCATCGTTTTTATACGCTTTTATGCCTTCAAAAATAGCCTGTCCGTAATGCAGGGCTGCTAAAGATGGTGCCAGCAATAAAGGCTGATAAGGCTTGATCTCAGCATTCTTCCACTTCCCGTCTTCATAATCCACTTCCAGCATATGATCAGTAAAATATTTGCCAAAAGGAATATTTTCAAGATTGATGTCTTTTAATTTACTGGTTTCTGCTCTTGTAACATTTATATCCGCAGCTGCTGTCATATTCATTAATTTTACAGCAAAGAAACAAAAAAAACAGCGTATAAAGCAGGCTTTTATGAGTTTAGATAATATTCAACTACCGGCAATTGTTTTACAGGATCTGTTCAAAAATTCATTGGTAGACATAGATGGAGGCATTGTAAAAAAGCCTGTTGAAAAAACAACCGGCATTGCATTCCTGGGCAGTAATCAAAAACAGGTAACCATTATTGCAGATGATACCACCACTATTTACCTGCCCGATGAAGAATTGAATTTTCTGATGGGCATTTTAAATGCCTGTAAACTTTCTATGGCCGATGTGGCATTGGTAAATATTGCAAAAACCGGCGCTGTTACTTACAGTAAAATTCAGGAGGAATTGAGTGCTGAGACTATATTACTCTTTGGTGTAGCCCCTTCGCAACTGCAATTACCACTGCAATTTCCTCCTTATCAAATTCAGAAATTCAACAACCAGGTTTACCTGGCTGCCCCTGCACTCACCGCTATTGCAGCAGATAAAGGCGAGAAAACGAAATTGTGGAATTGCCTGAAACAAATTTTCTCTATTGGCTGATCTAAATCTAATAATTTAATGGACACACTCATATTTGCTACCAATAACCAAAATAAAGTTGATGAAATACGGTTGGTATTAGGCAACCGGTTTAATATAATCACTTTAAAAGAGGCCGGGATAGATATTGATATTCCTGAACCCCATGATACCCTGGAGGCTAATGCGACAGAGAAATCAGGGGTTATTCACCGGCTGACTCAAAAAAACTGTTTTAGCGAAGATACCGGGCTTGAAGCAGAGGCCTTAAACGGCGAACCGGGAGTAAAAAGTGCCCGCTATGCGGGGGAAGGCAGATCTTTTGAAAACAATATTGAAAAATTGTTGCAAAACCTTGCCGGCAAAAGCAACCGGAATGCCCGTTTTAAAACCATTATCTCCCTCATTCTGAATGATAAGGAATATTTTTTTGAAGGTATCTGCCCGGGTGTAATAATTGCGGAAAAAAGGGGACGCAACGGTTTTGGGTACGATCCCGTCTTTATCCCCGACGGGAGCAGTAAGACCTTTGCAGAAATGACGATGGAAGAAAAATCTGTATTCAGCCATAGAAAGAAAGCTATGGAAAAACTGGTCGGATTTCTGAACTCCCGTTAAAGCCCAGCACCTGAAAAGGCCAGAATTATTAAACAAACCAACCTATTTAAAAATTGAATACCGAAAGCAACCTAAATGTGTCTGATGCCGACTTAATAAATGGATGTTTAAACAAGGATAGAAAGATGCAGGAAATGCTCTATCATCGTTTTTCATCTAAAATGTATGCAGTTTGCCTGAGGTATTGTAAGGATGCTGAAGATGCCCAGGATCTTTTACAGGATGGATTTGTAAAAATATTTAAGAACCTGGACAAGTTTCGTGGAGATGGTTCGTTTGAGGGTTGGATACGCCGGATATTTGTAAATACTTCTATTGAACATTTCAGAAAATCACTAAAGAGTTTCTCTGTAACTGAAACGCAGGAAATACTACTTGAAGACCCCTCCTGGAATGCACTTGATAACCTTGCTGAGAAAGACATAATAAAAATGATTCAGGAGCTTAGCCCCGGGTACAGGCAGGTATTTAACATGTATGTGATTGAAGGCTATTCACATAAAGACATCGGGGATATTTTAGGCATAAGTGAAGGCACCAGTAAATCCCAGTTAGCAAGGGCCAAAGGGATACTAAAAAAAATGGTAGAAGATAAACTGGAGCAAAGCAGGCAGGAACTTAATTAAAATAAAACGAAACAAACCTAATCTCAATTAAAGTATCATGGCTTCTAATTGGTTACATAAAATACTCAGTCACGAAGTTGCTCCGCCGGAGCAGGCCTGGGTAAATATAACCAATGAGCTGGATAATGAAAATGAACCGATCAGCGGGGACCTGAAAACCAAAATGCTTGCACACGAGGCTACACCACCAATTGGCGCATTAACTAATATTTTCAATGCGCTGGATAAAGAAGATAACCAATCTGCGCCTGCATACATCGAAAGAATTAAAAACCACACAGAACCTGCCCCTGTTGCAGCATGGAGCAATATTATTGCTGAGCTGGATAAAGAAGAAGCCAAAATAGTACCGCTGCATTCTGCAAGCAGAAAGCTAAGGAGTATATATTTACGAGTTGCCGCTGCAGCCGCAGTTGTTGCTATTATACTGTGGGCTATTTTACCACTTGCTAAAAAAACGCAGCCAGTCGATGAACCTGTTGCAACCGGAAGTCTTAAAAATGCCACTGAACAAACTGCACAAACAAACTCAACCACCAATAATACTATTGCTGATACCCAAAAAATTACTCCTGTAAAAGCAGGTATTGCAAATAATCAGCCCAAAGAAATCAATATTCAAAAAGGGGTTAATAATCTGCAGGATTATATACAAGGCAACCAGGTTGCTGACCTGGCACAAGTGCCGTCCGGCAGCAGTAAAGAAAAATTGCAAAACAGCAAAGGCGAAATACCAATGGACATTGCTTTGATGAATACACCTAACACTTATATCAGCATAACCGGCGCCGATGGGCAAACTGTAAAGGTATCCTCTAAATTTTCTAACCTTATTGGTTACCTGGTGGAGGGCAATCCTGATACGCAGGAAAATATTGACGTTATCATTGAAGAGAGTGCCATTTGGAGGAAAACATTTGCAGAATGGCGTGATAAAATGACCTACAATACTGTTGCGCTATCCTTTTCAAACTTTATGGATATTATTGAACTGAGTAAAATCCTGGAAGAGAAAAATAAATAACATTGCCCGTTTCAAAATTCAGTACCCAAAGCAGCGCTTCACAAAAAATGTGAGGCTTTGTTTTTTAAAGGAAATATTATCTTTAATTAAAAATGGCCAGGATAAAATTAGAGATGCCGGAAAATACCATCGCTGTCATTACCATTCCTGTAAGGATAACCGACATTAATTACGGCAATCACCTGGGTAATGATGCTTTTGTGGCCATCATTCATGAAGCCAGGATGCAATGGCTGTACAGGCATGGTTATACCGAATTAAATATTGAAGGCACAGGATTAATATTGGCCGATTTAGTGGTGGAGTTTAAGAACGAATCTTTTTATGGTGACATTATTGAAGTAAGCATTTCCGTTGGAGAAATATCAAAAGTAAGTTTTGAATTGTTTTATAAATTGTCTACAACCAGAGATGAAAAAAATATCTTGCTGGCTCAGGCTAAAACGGGAATGGTATGTTATGATTATGCAATTAGAAAAGTGGCTAGTATTCCGGAGAAGCTGAAAAGTATCTTGTAAAAATAAATTATCCGTGATCATTCCATATCCTCCAACTTTCTTCCGCCTGTATCACCAGCATATCATAACCATTTTTAGTAGCCGCTCCCTGCGCCGCTCCTTTTTGCAGAAATAAAGTTTTGTTGGGATTATAAACAAGGTCGTATAAAAAATGACCGGCTGTTAAATGTTCGTAAGGAATAGCAGCACATTCATCAACATTTGGAAAAGTACCTAATGGTGTGGTATTAATTATAAGGAGGTGCTCTTTAATTATTTTTTCATCAAGATCTGTATAGGTTAAATCAGAGCCTTCATGTAATTTTCTGCTCACTACTTTAAAAGCAATATTCAATTTGCTGAGTACAAATTTTACAGCTTCAGCTGCACCACCATTACCCAATATTAAAGCATGGGTATGATAATTTTTTAACTGTGGTAAAAGTGATCTTTCAAAACCGATGATATCTGTATTGTACCCGGATAATTTTCCATCTGCAATCTTAATACAATTACAAGCACTTAAAGTTGCCGGGAGATTTGATCTGTCATCAAGATAAGCCAATACCGATTGCTTGTGCGGTATGGTGATATTAAACCCTTTAAGCCCGGGGTTTTGAGCCAGCATCTGCTTAAGCTCTTCAATAGATTGAAGCGGAAATATTTCGTAGCTGCAGCCTTCAATCCCTTCGCTAACAAATTTTTCGGTAAAATATTTTTTTGAAAAAGAATGGCCTAAAGGAAACCCTATGATACCATATATTTTCATCAGGATTCTTTTGAATCTAAATACAAATGGAAAGTATCGCCACGTAAACCAATACGCATGGTTTCTAAAGGTATTACTTCGTTAGGAGCAATATTACCCAGGTTTACATTACAGCCTATCAATTCCAGGAAGTATAATTGTTGTGCTTTTTGCGGTGCTTCCCAAAGAATTTTCCCTTCGGGTATCTGGGTAAGAATTTCCTGTACCAACCCTTCTCTTACTTCGCCGGTACCACGGTAAATACCTACATTACCTGCTTCTCTTGCTTCGGCTATTACATAGGTAGAGCCTGCTTCCAATTCAGCCCTCATTAATTCAATCCATTTATAGGGAGGAATGATATGCGCAGCATCTTTGCTACCTACTTCACTCAATACAGTAAAATGTTTAGTAAGTTTTTCAATATAACCGCATTTTTCAGCATGTGGTATTGTAATAGAACCATCGCTAACTTCTACGTAAGCCACTCCGAATTCTTTACAAACCTCTATATAATCGTCAAACTGGTTCCTGATCAAAAAGGCTTCAAACAGCGTACCACCAAAGTAAACCGGTATATCATAAGAACGATATACTTCCAGTTTCTCTTTTAAATTAGGTGTTACATAAGAAGTACCAAATCCAAGCTTTACCACATCCACATGCGGATGCGAAACACTCATAAAGTTCTTTGCTTCTTCAATACTTAAACCCTTGTCCATCACCATTGTAATACCATGATCACGGGGTTTCTTATTTCTATCGGGAATTTGAGAAAGATTAAAATTCATGCCTGCTGTTTTTTAAGTGGTGCAAATGTAAAAACAAATAAGCAATAGGCAATGGAAATGGTAATAAAGCCCTTACAATAAGCAGTTTGGGATAAATGTTTTGGGCAGCAGAAAGCAAATTTTATTACTACCGGGCTGCAAAAGGTTAATGAGATCTTTTTTTCTTAAACCTGGCCAGTACATCCACTACTTGCTGGCTTTGTAAAATAGAAGGATTGAGTTCAATTATTTTTTTTATCAGCTTGGGGCTTCTTTGCATGCCATTTTCCAGTTGCAGCAGGGCTTCCTTTGATTTACCCATTGCAAAAAGGATAGCGCTTTTATAGAAAATAAAGATCGTTTTTCCATCTGTCTGATCATATGCAAATCCGGCATACTCCAGCGCTTCCTCTAAAAGGCCTGCCTTGTAAAGACATTTTAGCAATTCAGTCCACCCGTTTAAATTTTTAGGCCTGACTCTTACCACGTTGCCAAAATAGGTAATGGCATCATCCAGCTTACCCATTTCCATAAAACATTGCCCTAAAGCAAGGTTATATTCAGGTTGTAAGCGATGTGCACGTAAGGCAATTTCCAGGTTTTTTACTGCACTGCTCCAGTTACTTTCATTCATGTAAGTGCAGGCTATTTTATAGTGC
This sequence comes from Ferruginibacter sp. SUN106, assembly GCF_050611765.1. Taxonomy (NCBI): domain Bacteria; kingdom Pseudomonadati; phylum Bacteroidota; class Chitinophagia; order Chitinophagales; family Chitinophagaceae; genus Ferruginibacter; species Ferruginibacter sp. SUN106. The sequence continues at coordinate 890,283 of NZ_JBODJC010000001.1, read as the reverse complement.
AGCTGGCTATCATTATGATTTAAATGTGCCGCTTTTTTATAATTAAACCGTGCCTGCGCAAAATTGCCCATCTTGTCGTAACAATGTCCTATAGCTTCATAGATCACATCTTCGGGCCTTGCCAGTTCCAACACTTTTTCTAATACTTCAATTGCTTCTTTATACTTTCTCAGGCGCAAAAAAGCGTCCCCCATATTGCGCCATGCATAATCAAATTTATCATCAATAGCTACAGCATAGTGATACGCATCAATCGCTTTTTCATACAGCTTTAAACCCTGGTAAGCAGCGGCAAGGTTAAACCATGCCAGTTCATTAAATGGAAACTCTTCTATTATTCTTTGATGCAGCCTGATGCCTTCTTCATTTCTGCCGGTAAAATCCGTCCAGAAACAAATTTTATAGAGTGCTTCTTCATTATTAGGCTCCTGTTCCAAGATCATTTTCAGGCAGTCAAAAACTTTTTCAAAATTTTCATAGTCATCATATACATCGGCTAATTCAAATAGCAGATCTATTTTTTCTTCGCCATCAAAATCATCTATTACCGCTTCCAGAACTGCAGCCGCTTTTTCCTGCTGGTCTAAGGCAAGGTAAGCGTCTGTTTTCAGAATATACAGGTCGGTGTCTTTTCCGTCAAGCAATTCTGCCTGGTCCAGGATGTACAATGCTTCCTTATAATGGCGTAACGCTATTAACAGGTCTGCTTTTCTTAAAAGTAATGTGGAAGAATAAGGATACTGGCTAACGGCATATTCAGAAACCTCCAATGCCTGCGATAGTTGTTCCTTTTCGTCAAAATGGTCAATCAACCTTTCAAACGAGTCCTCCTCTATAAAGGAGTTAGGTTTTCCTGATTTAAGGTTATCGTATTGCTGCAATAACTCTTTTAACTCATCTCTGTCCTGACGGTAAGGATATTTGCTCATACGGTATAAGTTATTGTAAATTACCCCCTTTTAAATAACTATACAAGTTTTTGTAACTTTTTTTTCCGTAAAACGTTAAAGAAATGACAAAAGAATGTATGAATGGTATACAAATACCCGATATTTTTTAATATATTTGTAACATAAATTATCACCAATGATAAAATTATCAAAATTAACACTTGCAGTTGTTGTGCTTTTAGGGCCGGCACTAAGTGCTTTGGCTGATAGAGGCATATCGAAAAAAAGTAAAGCAAAAGTTACTTTAAACATCAGTACCCCTACTACTTTAAGAAATTCCGTTTCTCTCAACCTGAGATCAGGTTTAAGATATACAGGAAGTATTTTAATTAACCAGCGGACTCTAAATAATTCAATGATAAGTAATACACTTGTTTCATACCAAAAAGGAAATACTGTTTACATTATTCCTTACAAACAAAAAGTGGTGATGCCGGATATCAAAGCAAATGGCGCCACAGGGATGAAACTGATGATAAAAACTAAATCTCATTAAAAATAAAAACCTCTTTCACCAAGAGGTTTTTTTATGTTTGTTTCTTTAGCTGCTTACTATTGTCCTCCTTTTCTCATCTGCTGATTTTCATCATAAGTCATTACCCTGTAACCCGATTTAGGAATATCAAATTTAGAAGCCGCAACAGGTTCGAAATTTATTTTAGATAGTGTAAGCGTATACTTATAGTTTGCCGAACCGGATTCATATTGCATTGCTAACCCCGGTAAGTTTTTAAAAGTAGCATCATACTCTTTATTAGTAACCACCACATCAGGTGAATAATACACCGTAAAGGTTTTACCATTGGGCATTTTAGCAATTGCTTTTTTACAGGTATACCCTGCTATGATCTTTGTTTCGTCGGTGATGTCGAATTTTATATCATTGTAAGCTTTATTTTTTTCGGCCCAATTATCCTTAGTTAAAGTGATCATCAGTTTCTGGCTGCTGTATTCTTTTAAAATAACTGCATTACCGGTCTTGGTATCATGAATGGTAGATTCCTTTCCTATTGAACTCACCATGTCTGAACGGCTTTGTGCGCCTTTAAGATATACAGTAACCGTTCCCCCATCCAATGCATCAGCCATCCGGGGTTCTTTATTCGCCGACTGAATAACGATATCATACATGATCGTTCCTTCAGAAATTGTTTTTTGAGCAAATGAAAAAACAGACAATCCCAGTGATAAAACCAGTAATCCTGCCCTTTGTATTTTTTTCATTTTATAAGTTTTAATAAAGATAACAAAATCCCGTGCCAAAGAAATTGCAGCTGTAAATAAAAAGACCTGCAACCGTGTAAATAGGTTGCAGGCCAATGCTTTTAACTTAACTTTCTATTTTCTACCGTTCTTATTTTTCTGTTCCTGCATTTTCTTCTGGCTTTCCTGCATTGCCGCAATCCGTTCCTGCAGCTTGCTTTGCTTCACCGGTTTTTTACGGTTTTCAGATATCTGGGCCAGTATCTTATCATGATCAATGATATATTTTTGGATAATGATCTGAAGAAGTAATGTAATGGTATTGGAAACCGTATAATACCAGGTTAATGCCGAAGGCAATTTATTAAATACCCCCAGTAACAAAACCGGGAAGATATAAGGCATATACTTCATTACAGGATTGGTGTTATCCTGCATATTGCTCATACTGTAAATAGAGATCAGTAAACTGGTAAGGGTGGCCGTAATGGTAAATAAGCTAACATGATCGCCATAAAGTGAACTGATAACAGGAATATTGCCAAAATTAAGAATGGAGTCATATGCTGCAAGGTCTTTTGACCATAAGAAACTTTGCCCACGCAGCGCAATATTACTTTGAAAGAAATAATACAGCGACATAAAGATGGGTATCTGGAGGAGCGCCGGTAAACATCCCCCCAAAGGGCTTACGCCTGCCGACTTCCACAGTTTCATCTGCTCCATACTAAATGCCTGCTGATCCATAGTACCGCTCTTATCAGTAAATTTCAATTTTAAGGCATCTACTTCCGGTTTTAACAGTTTCATTTTAGCACCGCTTAAATAGCTCTTATAAAGTATCGGCGAAGTGATAAGGCGTATCAGCAAAGTAAGTAAAAGAATAACGATACCATAGCTGGCCACGTGGCTCCTGATGAAATCCCAGACAGGTAAAAGAAAATGGCGGTTAATATATTTTACAAATGAAAAGGGCCCGCTACCATAAGTTACAATCTGGTGCATATCATTATTGTACTTATCCAGGATATTATAATCGTTAGGCCCATAATACAATTGCAAAGGAATAATGCCATTGGATGGCACGTTAATCCTGCATTGTGCAGAGCTTTGCGCAATGATCTTTAATGAATCAGCCGGTGTTACCCATCTTAATTCAGCATTTTCAAATTTATTTTTAGCCAGTAAGGTAGCTACAAAAAACTGCGGATTAACAGCCAGCCAGCTTACCTGCTTATCCAGTTTTTCATCTCCACCGCTACCTAATTGATGAAAGTCGTACTTACCATTTTCAAGATAACATAAATGCGTCTGTGTTTTTTCGTAAGTAATGGTTTTTTCAACCTGTGGCATTTCTGTTTGCCATAGCAGGTTCATACTATTTTGTGTTACCATGTCTGCACCATTCATGGTAATATTAAAATCAAGCATGTAGCCGTCTTTGTGAGGTGCCGGCAAAGTAAATTCATGTACCAGTAAATCTTTGCTGCCGGCAGAGTCCTTAATACTATACATTATAGTTTGAGAACTGTCGGCATTCATTTTAACGGCACCTTTTACAAAAAGGATATCAGAAGTTTCCTTAGCCCCTCCCGCATTTATTTTATAAGAGAGCTTATTAAAATTGCCCGACTGCAGGTAAAGTGGTTTGCCATCAAAGGTTTTAAAAGTTTTTAATTCTACTGTTTTAGGCTGTGCTCCTTTATTGGTAAAAGTTACTCTTAAAACATCGTTTTCGATTGTAGTCAGTTGCTCGGTAGTTGCTGTTTGATAAGTTTGAGGCAATTGCTTTTGAGCATTCTGTAAAGAGTCCAGTTTTCTTGCTTCCAGTTTTGTTGCGGTTGTATCACTCTTGGCTTTAATAGCTGCAAGAGAATCTCTTGTCTTATTTTGTTGTGCTACCAGTGCTTGCTGAGCCTGGCTGCTTTTGCTATTAATATAAAACATCCCTATTAATAAGGCACCAATTAATACAAACCCAATGACCGTGTTCCTGTCCATTCCCATTGTAAAATAATTTAAGAGCGCAAAGGTAGGGAAACTTACGGGTTAAGCCCCTTAAGATATTAGCCCCTTTTTTACAAAAAAGCCCCTGCTTTTGGCAGGGGCTATATTCATCAAAAAGTTGGGTTTTATTTTTTGGCAGCGGCAGCAGGTGCAGCAGCTTTTGCGGCAGGTGCAGCAGCAGCGGCCTTTGGTGCTGTAGCTTCTTCCTGTTTCAACTGACGTGTCATTGTTACTGAAGCAATAGGAATACGTGGAGAGTTTAAAACTTCGATATTTTCCAGTTTCACATCTTCTACCCTTACGTTTTCGTTAAGTTCCAGTTTAGTAAGGTCTACTTCAATAAATTCTCTTAGGTATTTAGGTAAAGTTTTTACTTTAAAAGATTTCATTTTAGTAACTAATTTACCACCCGCTTTAACACCTGCAGGTGTACCGGTAAATTTTAAAGGTAAAGTAGCAATTACTTTTTTGTCGTCTACCAGTTCTAAAAGATCAACATGCGTAAGCAGGTCGGTAACTTTGTTAAATTGCAGGTCTTTTAAAATACAACGGTAAGTAGCACCGTCAATTTTAACTTCTGTCAACATAAATTCTGAGGTGTACACAATGTCTTTAAAAGCAGTAGCCGGAGCAGAGAAGTTGATCTCTTTTTTACCACCATAAATTACAGCTGGCACCAGTTGCTGAGAGCGAAGTTGGCGGGTGGCTTTTTTTCCGCTTTCGGTCCTCAGTTGTCCTTCGATTGTAATTGATTTCATTATTATGATTTTTTTGTGAGGCGCAAAGGTAATAAAAAGTTATAAGCTTTAAGTGATAAGTTTGAAGTTATTCATTTATTACCTAAAACCTATTACTTATCACTTTTTATTTGCCATCCTGCTACGCATAAAAAGGCTGTTAATGCTCTTATTTTCAAAGGCATTACGTATAGTTACTGCAAATAATTCATCAGTAGATAGTACTTTAATTTTGCTGCTTTCACCTCTTAACGGAATAGTATCACAAACAACGAGTTCTTCCAATACGCTATTTTCTATGTTCTGGTAGGCATTGCCGCTCAAAACCGGGTGGGTGATAAGTGCTCTTACGCTGTTAGCGCCCTTTTCTTTCATTAATGCAGCACTTTTTACCAGGGTACCACCGGTATCACATAAATCATCCACCAGCACCACATCTTTACCTGCAACATCTCCAATTACCACCATGCTGGCAATTTCATTGGCTCTTTTCCTGTGTTTATCGCAGATCACCATTTCGCACTCAAAGTAAGAAGCAATTTCACGAATACGATTAGCGCTACCCACATCGGGTGCGGCAAAAGTGAGGTTTGCCAGGTTAAGCTTCTCGATGTAAGGAATAAATATAGCGGATGCTTCCAGGTGATCCACAGGTATGTCAAAATACCCCTGAATTTGTGGCGCATGTAAATCCATGGTGATCACCCTGTCGGCACCTGCAGCGGTGAGCATATTAGCTACCAATTTTGAACCGATGGCAACCCTGGGGCGGTCTTTTCGGTCTTGTCTAGCTAAACCATAATATGGTATTACAGCAATTACTTTATACGCCGATGCTCTTTTTGCAGCATCAATCATCAGCAGCAGTTCCATCAGGTTATCAGAAGGTGCATAAGTGCTTTGAATTAAAAACACAAATTTGCCACGGATACTTTCCTGGAACTCTACATAAATTTCACCATCACTGAAGCGCTGGATATTTACTTTACCCAGTGGTTCGCCAAATTTCTGTGCAATTTTTTCGGCTAAGTACTGAGAGCCTGTTCCGGAGAAAATCTTTGCTGTTGGTTCCATATAGTTGTTTGAGATAATAAAAATAAGATGCCGCAAAAGTATCGTTTAGTTTACACGAATAATATTTGAAGTCATGGAAAATTTCAACAAGCCATCCACATCTATCAAAAACTGGAGTATAGATGACAGGCCAAGAGAAAAAATGCTGGCCAAAGGAGGTGATGCATTAAGCAATTCGGAATTACTTGCTATCCTGATCAATAATGGCAGTAAAGATAAATCTGCAGTTGTTCTGGCCAAAGAGATATTAAAACTGGGCCGTGATAACCTGAGCGAACTGGGAAAGCTTTCCCTTAAAGATTTGCAACAGGTAAAAGGCATCGGCGTTGCAAAGGCAATAACTATAGCAGCTGCTTTAGAATTAGGGAGAAGAAGGCAGGCGGCTGCTACATTGGAAAAATCAACCATACAAAGCAGTAAAGACATTGCCGAGTATTTAAAGGTGGTGCTTAAAGATTTTTCTTACGAAGTTTTTGCGGTATTATTTTTAAACCGTGCCAATAAGATCAATCATTTTGAGATCATCAGCCGTGGTGGTATTACAGGCACTGTTGCCGACCCCAGGATTATTTTAAAAAAAGCACTAGATGAAGATGCTACTTCTATTGTGTTAAGCCATAACCACCCGTCTGGTAGCTTAAAACCCAGCCGGGCTGATGAAGAACTTACCAGGAAAATTGCAGCAGCCGCTAAATACTTCGACATAAAATTAATTGACCACATTATAGTAAGTGAGGAAGGGTATTACAGTTTTGCGGATAATGGGATGATTTAGTTCTTAGTTTTTAGTCGTTTAGTTTTAAAAACATTTATCAGTATAATTTATGGCTACAATTCAAGATTTTAAAGAATTAAAAATCTGGCAGAAATCAATAGTATTATGCCAGAAAATTTTTGAGTTGATAAGACCCGACAGGCAAATTTGCCAAACACTTTGGCTTAACTGACCAGGTAAATCGTATTTGCGTGGCCAAAAATTTAAATACCGGCACAACAAAAAATAACGGTAAGATCCAGGCTGCTCAACCAAGAACTAAAAACTAAATAACCTGCATTTTATGCCTGCGCTGTTGGCCCTCCAAAATTAAACGGTATTTCCACTGCTTCCATATCCTGTATAGTGCCATTAGCAGTTTCAAATTTCTTAATGTTTTCAATCATTGCCTTCATAAAACGTTTGGCATGAAAGGGAGTTAGTATAATACGGCTTTTTACCTTGCTCTTAGGTGTACCCGGCATTACATTTACAAAGTCAATAACAAACTCTGCATGGCTGTGGGTAATAATGGCCAGGTTGGCATATTCACCTTCGGATACTTCTTCTGATATTTCTATATTAAGTTGATTGGGTTGTTCGGTATTTGTCATGATATATTTTTTACAAAGATAAAAACAAAGAGCCCCTAAACGGGGCTCTTTGCAAATAAAAGAATTTTTATTTTAAATATTATCTAGGACCTAAGTAAGTCCATTTTTCGTCGAAATAAGTACGAATGTTAGGTGAAGCGGTAATAACGCTTGGTTGAACTAACCAGTGCTTGATAAGGATATCTTTATTACCCTGTGCAGCATTGGCTCCGGTTGGGTCTAATACAGCCCTACGGGTATTACTTGCAGCATAAAGTGGCGCTCCCGTACCCGATGATGGAGTTCCTCCTGCTGTAGCAGCTTTGGAAGGGTCACCGTAATAGTTATGCAGGTCACTGATAGTATTGTTTGATGGGTTAAATGAAATCACCAAACCGTAGCTTCCGTAATAAGTACCTGAACCAGCATTTAAGAAAAGATACCCTGGATAACCAGTATTTAAGTCAACATTTACTACATCGCAGGTAGTTGCACCTACTGTAACCAATGCATATTCCTGGTCACCATAGTAAGTAAAGGCTGTATTTGATACATCGTTGAAAGTTCCGTGCATTTCGTAAAGGCCATCCCAGTTATTTTTAGCACCCACTTCAACTACAACAGCTTTAGCAGTAGCAATTTTACCACCAGCATCAGCAGTAGTAATAGTGAAGCCTAATGCATATAAAGCACTTGGGTTCAATAAAGTTGCATTAGGAACATTGATGTAAATCTGTTTTGCAAATTCACCTGGTTTAAAAACTACAGTGAAAGTACCACCTTGTCCACCAACTTTTGTAACACCGTTAGAAAGTGTAAGGGTATACAAAGATGTAGGGAACTGAATATAAGCAGGATTAGCCGCTCTTACCGCCGCAGTATCATCTTTAATGGTAACTGTCATAGTTTGATTAAGAGCAGCAGCTGTAGGTACTTCCCTTCTGATATCAATAACACCTTTGGTTAAAGTAGTAGGAGTAGCCACAAAATCAACCGGATCTTTAATTATATTATAAGGAGTAGCACCTTGTAAAATTGTAACAAGATTTTGTCCTGCATCACCTAATGGGGCAGTTGTTTCTACTTTATCGCAGGCAGAAAACAACATCGCTGCTAAACCCAAAGCGGCAAATTGTTTTGTAATTTGTAAATATTTCATTTTGGTATATGTTTTAGTTTTTTAATAAATTATAACATGAAACCCGGGGGTTAAATACCGGGTTTCATGAAAAGTATTATTGATCCCACCATATTTTAGATTCTGGTTGATCCGCTGCAGGCACCAACTTTGCTACTGCTGCATTTACATTCGCTGCGTTCAAACTGTATTCAGAGAAAGTTGAAGCAGTTGCAGGAGTGTATATATACCTTCTTGGAATAGTGGTATGAGCAGCATTTAAAGGATCTGGAGCATTGGTTAAAACAGGATAGCCTGTTCTTCTCCAAACGTTCCATCCAGCTCTGCCGTTAGGGAAACCAGCAAGAAATGCCTGTTCAGCAACTTTCTTGATATCGTTGGTACCATCTAAAACAACACCAGATTGAGTAAAGTAAGATGCAGGAGGTAATGCTAAGCCCCATTGAGCAAAAGAAGCATTTACACCAGCTACTAACATGGCTGTTTTATTTTCGCTTGTCCAACCTCTTACAGCAGCTTCTGCACGTGCCACATATAACTGAGATGCAGTTAACATGTAAACAGGGCTTGTTTCTAACCTTTGGTTATCGGCCATTAAATGAGACCAACCCACGTTATTTTTGATCCAGTCATTGATACTGGCTTCTTTTAAACCAAAAGGAACCGGTTTAGCTGAAGTACCAAATGCTGCATGCCTGTTATCACCTAAATTAGCCAACATAGCATAAATGGTAGTGCTTTCGCCATTATCACGTGCACCATCATAATCGCTCCAGTATGGATTTTTGAATGAACCACCAGGGAAAACTAATTTAATGTTGTCTGTATTATTGTCAATTACGCCATCAGCCAAAGCAGCTTTAAATTCAGTAGCTGCATAATCAGTAGCTCCAGGATATCTCTTGGTTAACTGAATAGCCATCATAGCCCTTAAAGAGTTAGCAAATTTTATCCATTTGTTAACGTCTCCGCCATTGAGGATATCACCTTTTAAACCGCCTGTATTTGCAAATTGTGCTTTAGCAGCTTTTAATTCTTTAATCATTCCTTTGTAAATATCTTCCTGTTTGTCGTAAGCAGGAGTTTTACTTGCGAATGCCTGAGAATAAGGAATATCACCTAATGCATCAGTTAAGTGCCAGTAAACGTACTGTGTAAGTACTCTTGCGGCAGCTACTTCATCAGGATTGTTATTCTTATCGATGATGGTCTTTAGGTTTAACAAAGTACCACTGTAAGTTCCAAAACCAAAGTAAGTAGTGGTAACATCATAGATACCTTCACTTGGGTATTGAGTTTCTGAACTGTATTGTATCCAGGCACTTGCCGCACCGTCTTTTGCCCAACCAGAGATACCAGACTCAACGTTGGTAAGAATGGCATAAGTAGCAGGAGTGGTAATAGCCGTTGGATTGGTGTTGGTATCACCAAAGTCTTTTATTTTATTACAACTTACCAAAGTTGTAAGCCCCATTGAAAAAAGAGCAATTTTTATATGAGTATTTTTCATTTTACTTTTATTTAAAGGGTCTAAAAATTAGAATCCAAGTTTTAGGTTAACACCAAATCCACGTAAGCCCGGGAACTGTCCACCTTCACCACTCTGACCAGAAATTTCTGACGGATCAAAATCTTTAGTTTTAGCATAGATCAAAACAGCATTGCTTGCTACAACTGAGAAGTTAGCTTTTCTGATCCATTTGCCCATTCCTAATTTGCTTACAGGAATATTATAGCCAACAGAAACCTCACGTAATTTAACATAGGTTAAATCGAAGATATCATTATCAAATGTGTTGTTGCTACCATTCAGGTAATCCCTTGCATTTACATAATAATCAACTGGTTTAAGTGTGGTTGCGTCAACACCAAATACATGGATACCACCACCGTCTGCAACTGGATCCCTTACTGGAATTCCTTTGTCGTTAAGACCTGCAGATTTTGCTAATACACCTGTGCTGTTACCCCATTTGGTAGAAGTAGAATAGAATTTACCACCTTTCTGGAAATCCACGTTTGCATTTACAGTGAAGTTACCAAACACAGTGAATGAGTTTTGGAAACCACCGGTAAAGTCTGGTAATACACTACCGAAGTTAGCGTTGTTATCATAAACATAAGTACCGTTAGTATTCAATAAAGCATTACCGCTGGCATCTCTTTTAATACCATGACCGTAAAGCTGACCCCATTGCTGACCTTCAGTAGCACGTAATGTAGGACCAAATGTTGCAGTTTCAACTGTAATAGAAGGAGCTGCAGCACCTGCATTTTTCCATACAGACTGAGGCTGACCATCTATATCCACCACTGTGTTATCAATTGTTTTAGCATAAGTGGCGTTAATTTCCCATTTAATGTTTTTAGACCAAACTGGTTTAACATTGAAAGTAAGATCAAGACCTTTAAAGTCGATTTCACCTGCATTAGTCAACAAAGTTGGATAACCATAAGCCTGGCTAAATACAACGTTAGTCGGGAAGTCTTTACTGATTCTTTCAGTATAAGTAACTGAGAAACCAACTCTATTTTTCAGGAAGCTGAAATCAGCACCTGCAGTTTTTTCAGTTGCAACAGCACCATGAATGTTTGGATCGATACCTGCATTGCTTACACCTTGTATAAAGTTACCATTCCATTGTACAGCACCCTGGTTGTATAAAGATCCTGGGTATTGATAAATACCAATACTTGTAGGAATCTCACCCCAAGAAGCTCTTAATTTAGCAAGAGATAACCATGAAGCCTGGCCTTTTAACAGGTCGCTGGCAACAAATGATAAACCGAATGCTTTAGAAAGGATGTCGTTGTTACCAGCTGGTAATGTAGAGAACCAGTCATTACGTACAGTAACATCAGCATTGATGAATTTTCTGAAACCAAAGTTTGCAGAAAGGAAAATTGCATTATCTTTTTGTTTTTGACGAACATCCGTAGAACTGATAGTTCCTTTAGAGTTACCTAAAGTATACAGGTTAGGAGTATTAAATCCGTCAGAAGTAGAACCTGAGTTAGAGTGCCTGTTAAAGCTATGGATATCCAAACCGGCAGTTGCACCTATGTTGAAGTCCTTGATAATTTTTGAGTACATACCAGTCAATTCGATATGCTCATCGTGTTGGGTATTAGTAGTACTTGCGTAACCACCTTTAGTAAATCCAAAAGCAGCCTGAGATGCAAATTTCATATCAGTTAAATCGCTGCTCACTTTTAATTCGTTGAAAGAAACTAATTCGTTGATCCTGTAAGTACCTCTTACTTTAAGGTCTTTGCTTACTTTATAAGTTAAAGATGCATCACCTAATACTTTAGTAAAATTGTTCAATTGCTGAACCTGGTCGTAGGCAGTGTAGAAATTCTGCCAGTAGTAAGGGCCGTAGAAATCTTTAGGATTAGCTGCATTATATGCATCAGGGCCATTATGGTTCCAGCTAGCCTGGATACCACCCGGAGTTTTAAGATCTTTTAATTCTTTTACAATGCTCATATCCAGGTCACGGTGAAACCATTGGTTAAATGAACCCGAAGATTGGTTAGCATAAGCATCATTAAAGTCACCATTTGATTTTTGGTTGATCACGTTAATGTTGAAACCAGCAGTTAAACGATTGCTTAAATCTACAGAAGTAGCAGTAGTAAACTGGTTTCTTTTTAACCATGTAGTAGGTACTAAACCTTTTACATCTACATTAGTATAGCTTATCTTAACATTTGAATTATCGTTAGCTTTAGTAAAAGAAATAGTGTTAAATTTCTTAAACTGAGTTTCGTAATAATCACGGGCATTACTTGGCTGAGGAGTCAGTGATGCTGTTTTGAAAGATCTTTCATGACCACCATACCATGCATACCAAGGAATATATTCCTGGCCTACCATACGTGGACCCCAGCTAACATCTTCAGAATAATCAGGATAGTATTTACCATCTAATGCTTTCCATTCAATTGGTTGGCCTGCTTTCCAGGTATATTTTTTCATATCCTGAAAATCACCACCTGCATAAGAGTTCTGATAATTAGGTAAAATATAAACATTGTCAAATCTAACACCAAGGTTAACATCAATTCCTATGCTGTTAGATGCGCCTTTCTTAGCTTTTTTAGAAGTTACTACCATTGCACCATTTTGTCCATCAGGACCGAAAAGAGCAGCAGCAGCAGGACCAAGTAACAAAGAAACGTCTTCAACGTCATCTGTGTTAATATCATCAGCAGAAACCCTTGTTCCGTCCAAAACGTACAACAAACCAGAGTTACCACCTAATGAAGTTGCACCGTGCAAACGGATTGCACCAGTGCTGCTTAATTTTGCACCAGACTGACCACGTAACTGAATACCAGAAACTTTACCAGCCAACGCTTCGTTGATATTGGTGTTACGGATTGTATTCAATTGTTCTGAAGTAACCACCTGTGTATTGGAACTGGTAGTTTTTAAGCTACGTTTAACTCCATAAGCACTTGAAACCACCACCTCTTTTAATTCTGAATTTGGTTCAAGTACGGTGTTAAGGTAAGCAGATGTTCCTACAGGTACATCGGTTGCTTTATAACCTGAACCTGAAATAACAAGAACGTCTCCGTCTTTTACTTTGATAGTATAAGCGCCACTTGCATCTGCAGAAAGACCAACTTGTGATCCTTTAACCTTAACAGAAGCAAAAGGTACCGGGTTACCATCCTTGTCGGTAACCTTACCGGACACCACCCGGTTTTGGGCAAATGCAAACACCCCACAGAGCATCAGCATTGTGAACAGTGATAAAAATCTTCTCATGTGCGTTTAATTAAGTTTAATGATGTGTAAAAATAGGAATATTTCTTTAAAGTCAAAAAAATGTTAAATATTTAAGACCCTTAGATTTATAAAGGACAAATTAAGGTTTGAATTAGCTGCTTAACGGGTCAAAAAAATGTTAAAATTTGTACAAGAACTGGAGTTTTATTTCGCTTTTTTTACCCCTGCTTATCTCGTCAAGTCCGCTACCAATAAGCATTTTACCAGGATAAATTGTCTGGCTCCATTTTATCCAAAAAGTCAGTTTTTTGTTAAAGTCATAACTTGAATTTATATAATACCTGAACCCCTTGTCATAAAAAACAGGAATGGAAAAACTGTACAAAACATCATTTTCATAAGCATATACCCGGCTGCTGTAACTATCGGTTTCAAAATATTGCAGGCGCATATTTGCCGCCCATGGCATTACTAACGGCTTATATAAAAAATTTATATACGTTAAAAACCCGTGCTCAGCTACTGCTGTTTTTCTGTTGATCCAAAGCATTTCACTTCTGTTACTGACAGTTATTGCCGTATTTATTTTGTAACTGAATTGTGTGCGCCAATTTAGCCTTGGCTGTGGTACTACCGGCGAAAGTGTAAGTTGACCGGGATCATCATTTGCTGCCTTTGATTCACTACGTAAACGGCTGCTCAGTTCCAGTTGCTTATTAGGCTTATACGTTAGCTGCACCAAATATTCAGTTCCAACGGATGGTGCATCCACCCCGTATTTAAGCCAGGGAAACCTATAAAGATCAGCATAAGCATCTATGCGCCAGCTGCTGCCCGGATGAACAGATACCCCTGCATAAAAGCCCTTTTCATTATTTGGATAAGTATTTTCAGTAAAAGCAGTAGTGTATAGTGACTGGTACCCTTTTGATATATTCCTGTATAAGAAACTCATGTCCACATCAGTGGCAACGCTCACTAAAACACCTGTTACTACAGCCTTTTGGGCGTTACTGAAACATGCCGCTTCGCCAAAGAGATGTACATTTCTAAAGGTATAGCTATAATCTGCACTATAATTACCAAAAGAACGGCCTGCCAATGCATACAGGTTGTAAGGTTCATTTGATTTGATGACAGGTAGTTTAAATTTATACTGTACAAGATTTAATCCAAGATGAAAAGAATGGTACCTGTATGCCAGGTTACCTCCAAAAACCAGTTGTTGCTGTATGCCTTTATCTTCAGTTTCGCTTTTGGTACGGTGGTAACCGGAAGTTTGCAGTGATGAAATGAAATCATCCTGGTTTTGAGTTGTGTCTGTTACCAGGTTGGCGTCTGTTTTTTTATAGGATACAAAAGCAGTGGCTTCCCATTTAGCCTTAGCTAAAGTAATTCCTGCACCGCGGTGAAAATTGATCTCCCCGGCAGAATTATATGGACGTAAAACCTCTGCTTCTCTTTTTATATTCATTACTGCTGCACTTTTTTTAAAAGCAAGACTTTGCCATTGCGTTAAACCCTGCCCAAGATTAACCGTAAAATCACCTAAAGCCAAAGCTTTAATAATGCCGGTCTTTCGCACAAAAAAATGAGCGGAATAAAAATCAAATCCCTGCTTTTGAGCGCCTTTAAAAAACTGTTCGCCGGCATCTTTTTCACCTGTTACACCATATTGCAACAGGTTTTTAAATTGGTATTTATACCGTACTAATAATTTTTGCGGCGAGCCGGGATAAAAATTAGTGGTTGCCGACCGATCTACCCGGTAACCTTTCGCTTTTTCAAGCACCTGGCTCGCTCTTACCAGCATGCTGTTTTCGCCGCTTTTAAATCGTTTAAGGATAGTAGTTACCAATTCTGCTTCAGCAGAAACTATTATATAAGGGCGTATCTTTAGTATCATTGGAATATCCCAGCCGGGTATAGCCTGCAATTCATAAATATCAATCAATTTTCCAAAAATATTCCTGTATGAAATCAGGCTTTGAATTTGCAAGGGACTAAGTATTTTTAATTCCCGGATCTCATTTTCATCAGCAGTATTTAAGTTTATGGGGTGCCTGCTGTATTCCTGCATTTGTTGCAGGTAAGTATCATCCTCTGTTTCTGCATCAGCATTATTCTCTGTATTATTTTCTAATTGTTGCTCTGTGGCAGTAGCTGGCAATTCAGGGGTTTGAGCAAGTGAAAATGTAGTATACAGACAAATTGCGAAACTGAGCAATACCTGCTTTGCTTTAAAAGCTTTTACACGATAGTTATATGCAGCAGCAAGTAACAGCACAATATTAGTTTGTGTTTTAAAATGTTTATATAATCGTTATTCTTTTCTATTTCCGAAGTACGCAATCAGCAAAACACCCGGCGAAAATCCTAATTGCGGATGGTAACTACCGGAAACATCCAGCCGCAAATTATTCCACCCCACCCCTGTACCGGCAAAAGCTGTTGAAGAAACGCTCATGAAGCCGCCCCGTACAAAAAACTGTTTGGAAAAATGGTATTGAAAGCCTGTTTCCACATTTACCGGTTTGTCTTCTTCTTTTATTATCCCGGCGCCTACATAAAAATTTGTTGAGGCATCGTAACCTAAGCCCATAGTATAAACAGCTGCCAGTTTTTCACCATCGGCTTTATTCAACTTTCCGCCTGCAGGGTTGTATATATGAAAGCCGCCGTTTAATTTATCCGTAAAATGGATTATTGCTCCTGCTTCAACATTTATGGTGGAGGCATTGCCATAAGCCGGAATGCTATAACCGAAATAATTAAACTGAATACCAATATCCATTTTGGCACCCAGGCTACGGGCATAGGCTAGCCCAATAGTATGTTCGTTATAGTTTTTAAAACCGGAATAGTTCAGTTGCATACCAAAGCTGCCCATATTAGTAGGTAAAGTACCTGCTACCGCATATGAATTTGTTGCAGCCAATAAATACCGTTGTTCGCCATACAACCCAATACCTGCCTGTGTATTTTTGGCCAATGCGGCCTGGTTGGCTGTAAAAGAAAAGGGGTCATTCTGGCTACCGGAATAAGCAGATAATCCCACATAAGGTAAGGCAACGTGATACCGGAGCGACTGAGCTATCGCTATTTTAAAAGAATTTATCGCCAGAAGAAAGATGACAAAGGGAACTGGATATCTCAAAGCAGTAAACATTTATTATACTTAAAGACCGGGATAAATATAAAATGGTTGTCATGCACCGATCTTCTTAAAATAGGCATTTCTTAAGTACTTTTGCAGCATGCAGATTTTAGATGGAAAAATAGTTGCTCAACATGTAAAGAATGAGCTGAAAACAAAAACAGACTTATTAAAAGCCGAAGGAAAAAGGGTTCCTCACCTGGCAGCCATATTAATTGGCAGCAATGGTGCAAGCGAAACCTATGTGGCCAGCAAAGTAAAAACCTGCCATGAGATTGGCTTTAAAAGCTCCCTGATTCGCTTTGACGAAAACATAGCTGAATCTGATTTAACTGCCGCTATTGAACGGTTGAATAACGACGAAGATATCGATGGCATTTTAGTACAGCTGCCCTTACCCCAGCAAATAAGTGAAGAAAAGATCATCAGCCTGATACATCCTGACAAAGATGTAGATGGGTTTCATCCTGTAAGTATTGGTAAACTGGTACAGGGTTTACCGGCTTTTATTCCTGCCACACCTTATGGCATAATGCTGATGCTGGAACATTATAAAATTGAAACCAGCGGTAAACATGCAGTTGTAATTGGCCGCAGCAATATTGTTGGCAGGCCTATGAGTATTTTATTAAGCCAGAATACTTATCCCGGCAATTGCACTGTAACAGTATGCCATAGCCGCACTACCAATTTAAAAGAAATTTGTTTACAGGCTGATATTATTGTTGCTGCTTTAGGTAAACCCGGCTTTTTAACTGCTGATATGGTTAAGGAAAATGCTGTAGTGATTGATGTAGGCATTACAAGAGTACCAGATACCACCAAAAAAAGCGGCTTTGCTATTAAAGGCGATGTTGATTTTGAAAATGTAGCGCCTAAATGCAGCTATATTACACCTGTGCCCGGTGGCGTTGGATTAATGACCATTGGGGCGCTGATGATGAATACCTATAATGCTGCTTTACTGAATAAGGGATAAATTAATAATGACTACTACAAATACCGAAGAAGTTCTGCTGCCCGTGATGGAGCATTTTTACACTTTACAGGGTGAAGGTTTTCACCAGGGCAGGGCTGCCTATTTTATTCGCCTGGGCGGATGTGATGTAGGCTGTGTATGGTGCGATGTAAAAGACAGCTGGGATGCAAGTAAACACCCTGTATACAATATTGATCATTTAGTATCCACTGTTGAGCAATCAGGTACTAAGCTGGTAGTAATTACCGGTGGCGAACCATTGATGCATAATTTAGATGCATTAACTGCCGCATTGCAGTCAAAAGGTTTAGAAACCAATATTGAAACATCAGGGGCACACCCTGTAAGCGGCAGCTGGAACTGGATCTGCCTGTCTCCTAAAAAATTTAAAGCGCCTTTACCCGAAATTCTGCCCTTAGCTAATGAATTGAAAGTGGTGATATTTAATAAAACTGACTTTGAATGGGCAGAGGATTACGCCAGCAAGGTTTCGCCTGGCTGTAAATTATTTTTACAGCCGGAATGGGATAAGGCAGCAATTGTTACCCCGTTAATTATCGATTTCATAAAGACTAATCCTAAATGGGAATTGAGCCTGCAGATACACAAATACATTAATGTGCCTTAAACAAGTATACAGATGTTAAAGCGGATTGCCTGGCACTGTGTATTTCCTTTGTTAATTGGTTTAATAATATACCTGTTTTTTCATAAACCTGATTTGCTGCTTCACCAATGGCTGGCGGACTCTCATTCCCTTCCTGATTTTTATGAGCAGGTAAAAAACAAGCCCCTTGCCATATTTTTCTTAAACCATATCCCTGATGCTCTTTGGGATTATTCTTTAACCTGCTTTTTAATGTTGTGTTTTTCAAATACAATAAAAAAAAATACCAGGGCAGCTTTAATCGTTTTACTAGTGTCTTTAACGGAAATCATGCAGGTATTTTTTTCAGCCCGGTTTACTTTTGACTGGGTAGATTTATTAATAGCCGTAATGATAAGCCTGCTTACTGTAAGCTATTCTTCGTATGAAAAGAAAAATATTATATAGTACCATCTTAGTTATTGGCATCCTCTTTTATGCTATCAGTTTTATTGCAACATCCAAACAAGCTGTATTAGATCCATGCTACGAAAGAACCGCATTCTGGTTGTATAAAGACAGTACACGTAGCAGGCATACATTTCTGGCTTATAACAATAATGATACTGTTGTACTGGAAATTGATACTACTTATGCAATTCACGCTAATACCATTTGCGACACTATCTGCGGTATGTACAAAGACAGCTGCAACAGGGCTGGTATAGGCATACTGGTCATCAACAGCAACGATACAGCCAGGAGCACCTGGGAAACCAGGTACGGCAAAAAACTTTTTTTCAGGCAGTGCCCCTAGCTACACAAAGAATTGAAACTATAAAAGCTTGTTATTAAATCCCCGTACACTAATAATAAGCAGTTTTCGTTTTATCTTCAATAATTGAAATAAAACAGATGCTTACTAAAAAATATATTCTTCCATTTTTTCTTACTATAAGCCTTCAATTTATTGTTATCAGTTTTTGTACTGCGCAATGGTACGACCCTGAAAAAGTAAATAAAAAAGCCGGTGATATTTATGGACAAGCCATTAACGAGGGCGTTGCAGGAAATTATGACGCTGCTATCCGCTATCTTAACGAGTCAATAAAACTAGATCCTAAATTAGTAGATGCTTATATTTCAAAAGCAGCAATTTATGGTACTTTAAAAAAGTACGATTCTTCTATAACGGGATATGAACAGGCTTTTGCACTTGATTCGGTATATTCAAAAGACTACCTGCTCCCCTACTCCATTTCATTAGCAGGAACAGGAAAATTTCAACTGGCCTTAGATGCAGTCAATAAATTTCTGACCGACGAAAAGCTGAATAAAAAAAGCATCGCTGCCGGCAACTTCAGAAAAACCACTTACGAGTTTGCATTAAATTATGATAAAACTCATCCTGTAAAGAACTATGTGTTTGCACCACAGAACTTAGGAGACAGTATTAATTCTTCTGCATTGGAATATTATCCTTCTCTTACGATTGATGGCAGCAAAATGGTATTTACACGCCGGATAAATAGTGATGAGGATTTTTATGAAAGCAATTTTGCAGATGGTAAATGGAGTAAGGCAAAACCATTAGCCGGTAAAGTAAATACCAATTTTAATGAAGGTGCACAATGCATTTCTCAGGATGGGCAATGGATAATATTTGCAGGCTGCAATTACCCCGAAGGCCAGGGCGAATGTGACCTCTACATTTCTTACAAAACAAAAAATGGCTGGAGCGAAGCTGAAAATTTAGGTCCGATGGTGAACACCGATTTTTGGGAATCTTCGCCCTCGCTATCTCCTGACAAAAGAGACCTGTATTTTTCCAGCGCTGTTGCAGGTGGCTTTGGCGGCAGGGATATCTGGGTTACTCATCGCTCGCTAACAGGAAAGTGGAGCCGCCCTGAAAATTTGGGCGCCGCCGTTAATACCAGCGGGGATGAGAGTTGCCCCTTTATGCATGCCGATAATGAAACTTTATACTTTAACAGCAACGGACGTCCGGGTTATGGGTCTACCGATCTGTTCTTTACAAAAAAAGTAAGTGATACTTCCTGGCTGGAAGCAGAAAATCTTGGCTATCCTATCAACACCATCGACGATGAAGGGTCTTTAATTGTAGCAGCCGATGCAAAAACTGCTTACTATGCCAGTGACCGTGCTGATGGAAAAGGAGGACTCGATCTGTACACTTTTCAAATGAGAGAAGATATCCGTCCGCTGAAAACATTGTGGGTAAGCGGAAAAGTATTTGATAAAAAAACAATGGCAGGATTGCCTTCATCTGTAGAACTGATCAATTTAAAAACCCGGAACACCATCAGTAAAATACAAACCGATGAGGAAGGCAATTACCTGGCTACTTTACCCGTAGGAAAAGATTATGCGTTTAATGTAAACCGTAGAGGTTATTTATTTTATTCAGATAATTTTGCATTGGATGCCAACACTGCTGATTCAGTTTTTCACAAAGACATACCACTGCAACCACTTGAAGCAGGAGCATTCATTGTTTTGAAAAATATTTTCTTCGACACCAAAAAATTTGACCTGAAACCGGAATCAATCGCAGAATTAGACAAAGTGGTATTGTTACTAAACGATAACCCTAAACTGAGAATTGAGATTGACGGCCATACTGATAATGTTGGGTTGGCAAAAGATAATCTCACACTATCTAACAACAGGGCAAAAGCAGTGGTGGATTATTTATCTGGCAAAGGGATTGCGCCGGCAAGACTTAGTTTTAAAGGATTCGGCGCTACAAAGCCTATGGCTGATAATACTACCGATACCGGTAAATCGCAGAACAGGAGAACAGAATTATCTGTAATTAGTAATTAGAAATGACTGAATAATAAAAAGATTTTTTTATTATTGCTTTTCTAATGACTAACGACTTACTATACCAGATTGCCCTAACCCTTGTACCCAATATTGGCGATGTGCATGCCAAAGCATTAGTAAACATTTACGGTGATGCCCATACTATATTTAAGGCAAAGAAAAAGGAGCTGGAAGCTATTGAAGGTGTGGGAACGGTAAGGGCTAACAGCATCAAAAGCTTTATAGACTTTACCAGTTGTGAAGAGGAAATAAAATTTATAGAGAAATATAAGATCGCTCCTTTATTTCTTACTGATAAAAATTATCCGCAACGTTTATTAAATGCTTATGATAGCCCGGCCTTATTATATTACCGTGGCACAGCCGACTTAAATACCGCTAAAGTTATTTCTATTGTAGGCACCAGGAGTAACAGCGAGTACGGCAAATTTGTTTGTGAAAAATTAATTGAAGACCTGGCAGAACAAAACATACTGGTAACAAGTGGCCTTGCTTTTGGCATTGATACCATTGCACACAGGGCTGCTTTAAAAAATAACCTGCCTACTGTTGGCGTGCTGGCTCATGGGTTAGACAGAATTTATCCCACTCAAAATAAAAACCTTGCCAAGCAAATGACGGAACAGGGTGGCCTGCTTACAGATTTTATAAGCAATACTAATCCCGATAAACAAAACTTTCCCAAGCGCAACCGTATTGTAGCAGGTATGTGCGATGCCATAGTAGTAATTGAAAGCGGCAAAAAGGGCGGCTCTTTAATTACTGCCGAATTAGCCAATGGCTACAATAAAGATGTATTTGCCATTCCCGGTAAAACCACCGATAATAAAAGCGAAGGCTGCAATTACCTGATCCGGCAAAATAAAGCTTCATTAATTACTTGTGCCGCCGACCTGGTGGAACTGATGAACTGGGTACCCAAAGAAAAACTGCAACAAAAAAAGCAGCGGGAATTATTTATTGAACTTACGCCCGATGAAAAAATCATCACAACTATTTTACAACAAAGGGAAAATATCCAAATTGATGAGTTGTATTTTAGAAGCGGTTTAAGCAGCAGTGCTGTAGCACAGGCTTTACTGATGCTGGAAATGCAGAATGTGATACTTTCCCTGCCAGGGAAGGTATATAAGCTGGTGTAAAAATATTGCAGTTATACCGGTTTTTATTTCATCCGGAACAACCTTTAGGTTTGGCTGTAAGTACCATTTTTTATGCACTTACAGCCAAATGGGAAACTCAGTAACGAATTATCGGGCACAAAAAGAAATGGCGTTATTCAAAACAAGACCATATTTACCTCCAACTTTGTAGTTTCAACTTTGCCCTTTATCTTTGCACATGGCAATAAGAAATTACTCCTCCAACAAATCAACTAAATTTTTCGGCGAAGGCTTAACGTTTGATGACGTGCTACTAATGCCCGCCTATTCCCAGATTTTACCACGTGAAGTGGAAATTAAAACCCAGCTCACCAAAACCATTACGCTGAATGTACCCCTGCTGAGTGCAGCAATGGATACCGTTACGGAAGCATCATTGGCTATAGCCCTGGCCAGGGAAGGCGGATTGGGTATTCTGCATAAAAATATGGGTATAGAACAGCAGGCCGAACAGGTACGTAAAGTAAAGCGTAGCGAAAGCGGCCTGATTGTAGACCCCGTAACCCTTACGCCAGATGCCACTATTGGCGAGGCTTTAAGGCTGATGAAAGAGAATAAGATCGGCGGTATTCCCATTGTGGATGCACAACATAAATTAGTGGGCATACTTACCAACCGTGACTTACGCTTTGAAACCAATTACAAGGCAAAAGTGAGTACGGCCATGACGAAAGAGAATTTATACACTGCTCCGGAAGGCACCGATATTAAAAAAGCGGAACAGTTATTTAAACAAACCAAGGTTGAAAAATTGCCTATTGTAAATAAGCAGGGCAAACTGATCGGGTTATTTACCTACAGCGATATCTTAAAATTAAAATCTAATCCCAATGCAGTAAAAGACAGCAAGGGCCGCCTGCTTGTAGGTGCCGGTGTTGGTATTACTAAGGACAGCCTGGAAAGAGTAGCTGCACTAAATAGCTTTGGTGTAGATGTAATTTGCCTGGATAGTGCACATGGCCATACCAAAGGAGTGATCAATACTTTAAAAGAAATTAAAAAGATATACAAACACATACAGGTAATTGCAGGTAATGTGGGTACTGCAGCCGGCGCAAAAGCATTAGCCGAAGCAGGAGCTGATGCGGTAAAAGTGGGTATTGGCCCCGGCTCTATTTGTACTACCAGGATTGTAGCAGGTACAGGTGTTCCTCAAATAACAGCTGTAATGGAAGCTGCTGCAGCATTAAAAAATAAAAAAGTAGGTATCATCAGCGATGGT
Organism: Ferruginibacter sp. SUN106; assembly: GCF_050611765.1. Taxonomy (NCBI): domain Bacteria; kingdom Pseudomonadati; phylum Bacteroidota; class Chitinophagia; order Chitinophagales; family Chitinophagaceae; genus Ferruginibacter; species Ferruginibacter sp. SUN106. The sequence continues at coordinate 867,129 of NZ_JBODJC010000001.1, read as the reverse complement.
GGTATCAGGTATACCGGCGATATGGTAAAAGCATTAGCCGCCGGTGCCAGTTGTGTAATGATGGGTAATGTTTTTGCAGGTACCGAAGAAAGCCCCGGTGAAACCATTATTTATGAAGGCCGCAAATTCAAGCAATACCGCGGTATGGGCAGCTTAGGTGCTATGGCCCAGGGCAGCAGCGACCGCTACTTCCAGGATGTGGAAGATGATGTGAAAAAATTTGTACCTGAAGGTATTGAAGGCCGTGTGGCTTTTAAAGGGTATTTAAGGGAAGTGGTACACCAGTTTACCGGTGGCTTACGTGCAGGTATGGGTTACTGTGGTGCAAAGAATATTACTGAATTACAAAAAGCCACTTTTGTTAAGATCACCAATGCTGGTATGAGAGAAAGCCATGCACATGATATTGATATTACTAAAGAAGCTCCGAATTACAGCAGGTAACCACTGCTTAGGTGAAAGAACTGATTATGGAAGAGGAAAGGAAATGTTCAATGCCCAATTTTCAATACTCAATGTTCAATAGAAACGCATGGTATAATACTTTGAATTTATGCCAGATGGTGGCATTATCAGAGAGTTGACTTACATTGAAAATTGTACATTGAGTATTGAACATTGAACATTTTTTTAGAGCCGATCAATAATACCCATCAGATCTCAATGAATAAACTATTAAAATCTCTTTTCTTCATTTGCCTGTTAGCATTAACAAAGTTTGGTGCTCTTGCGCAGGATTCTTCTCACTTAAGAATTTCTCTGCTCACCTGCGCTCCCGGGGATGAATTGTATGCTACATTCGGTCATAGTGCTTACAGAATTGTTGATAGCAGCAAATCATTCAATGATAATTTCAGGGATGTGGTGTACAATTACGGCACTTTTAATTTTGATGATGATGGCTTTTATTTAAAATTCGTACAAGGAAAATTATTATATTATGTTTCTGCCGAAGGTTTCCAGGATTTCCGGGATACTTATCAATCTACCAACAGGGGTATTACTGAGCAGGTATTGGATTTAACTGCGGCCGAAAAAATTACTATTCAAAATTTCCTGAATAATAATCTACGGGAAGAAAACCGCTATTATAAATACGATTTCTTTTTTGATAACTGCACTACTAGACTAAGGGATATCCTCAAGAAAAACCATGACTCTTCTTTTACCATTAAACCGGTAATGCCATTGGGTACCACATTCAGGCAGGCTATTTATCAGTACCTGGATAAAAACGATAAACAATGGAGTAAACTGGGCATTGATATTTTACTGGGCCAGCCTTGTGATAAAGTAATGACGGCTGAGCAAATGCAGTTTTTACCGGACAACCTGATGACAAGTTTAGACAGCGCCAGTCATCCTTTAATTCTTTCGCATCAGAATTTATATACCATCAATACCACATCGGATTCAAAATCATTCTTTAGCCCTTTAGTGGTATTTAGTTTATTGCTGGTAATAATTGCGTTGATCAGTTTATCAAAAAATAAATTTGCGCAAAGATTTACCCAGGGTTTTGATGGCCTCCTGTTCTTTTTAACCGGGCTGTTGGGAATTATTTTAATTTTTATGTGGTTTGGCACCGACCACAGCATGACAAAAAATAATTTTAATTTATTGTGGGCATGGCCTACACATATACTCGTAGCATTTTTTGTTAACAGTAAAAAAGACTGGGTGAAAAAATATTTTGCCGTTACTTCAGTAGCCATGGTAATGGTATTGCTGGCCTGGTTCTTTTTAAAACAACATTTAAATGTCTCCTTAATTCCCTTTGTATTACTATTGATCTACCGTAGCGCCACAAAAGTTTTTTTTGAAAACAATTAATATGTTACGGAAAAATATTTCATATCAAAACGCTACTATTTTTTACCGCATTACCGGCACAGGAAAGCCCGTTGTACTGGTGCATGGCTTTGGCGAAGATGGTGATATATGGGAAAAGCAAATTGATTTTTTAAAAGACTATTTTACTCTCATCATTCCTGATTTACCAGGTTCAGGCAGATCTGATTTAATTGCCGACATGAGCATTGAAGGAATGGCTGATGTAATAAACGAAATTACAAGGCTTGAACTTCATCCTTCTTCCAAAATAAGTATGGTAGGTCACAGTATGGGCGGCTATATCGCTTTAGCTGTTGCCGAAAAATATCCGCAACTATTAAATTGTTTAGGCTTATTCCACTCTTCTGCTTTTGCAGATAGTGAAGATAAAAAAGCCGCCCGTTTAAAATCCATTGGTTTTATTGAAAGCAATGGTGCTTACGAATTTTTAAGAACAGCTATCCCCGGTTTGTTCTTTCAGGGTCAGGACGGCTTCAAGCCGTCAGCCCCCTATATCGACGTACTCGTAGAAAAATCCAGGAACTTCACCCCCGAAGCCTTAATTAAATACTACCAGGCCATGATTGCCCGGCCCGACAGAACCGCCATTCTTAAAAACTTTTTAGCCCCGGTCTTGTTTATTATTGGAGAACATGACCAGGCAGTGCCTTTTGCACAAGGTCTGCAGCAATCTTATTTACCCGATCTATCGTACATATACATATTACGCAATAGCGCACATATGGGTATGTTGGAAGAAGCGGACAAAGCCAATGCTGCATTGCTGGAATTTTTACAAGGGCAACCAGAATAAATTTTATATCGTTTAAAGTACAGGAACCATTACTATCAGCCAGCTGCATAGTTACTTGACCTGCCTTTACAATAATTCAGTGTTAATGAGAAAGCTTTTTACATCATTGCTTTTTATTGTGATGGCTTATACGGCAATGGCCGAACATACCAAGGGCGGCTGGATGTATTACACTTATTTAGGCCCTGGCAGCAGCCCCAATAGTGCCCGTTACAGAATTACCCTTAAAATATATACCAAATGCGTTTTAGATAACCCGGCGCAATATTGCCCTACTGTAGTCATCAGTATTTTTAGTGCGGCCAGTAATTTGTTGCTGGAGCGGCAGGTGATCGGCTCACCCGATTCGGTAAATATGCGTAATTGCCCTACTGCTGAATGCCACCCCTGCGTAAGCCCTTTACCTGCACCCATTTGCTACAAAATAACTACCTATGAATTTATAAAAGAATTGCCCATTACGGCTTATGGTTATACTATTTCTTACCAGCGTTGCTGCCGCATTTCGGGCATTATCAATCTTAAGCAACCCACTTTTGTTGTGGGAGATACCTGGACGGTGAATATTCCCGGCAATGCTGCCAGCCCCTTATGCCCCACCAATTCAAGTGCCCGTTTTCCCCAGAATGATACAGCCATTATTTGCAGGGGCAATTATTTTACTTACAATTTCGGGGCAATCGATCTTAATAATGATTCTTTAAGCTATGCATTTACCAATGCCTATGCCGGCACACCCGATGGTGGTACCGGTGGTAGTTGCGCCAATGAAGTATCGCTTCCTCCGCCTTATAATTCGGCAGAATACCAGGCGCCTTATACCGGCAGTGAACCTTTGGGAAGAACCGTAAAGATCAACCCCTACACAGGTATGGTAAGTGGTATAGCACCGGACGCTTCAGGAGTATATGTGCTTACTGTTACCGTAACCGAATTCATCAAAGGCACTACGATTAAAAGAGGCGAAGTAAGAAAATCGTTGCATATTGAAGTGGCCGATTGTGTTTCTTCCAAAGCTTTACTGGAACCGGAGTATTACAGCTGCGATGATTTTGATATGAGCTTCAGCAATGGTGTTACCGGAAATATCATACAAAGTTTTTACTGGGAGTTTGGCGACCCTGCCAGTGGTGTAAATAACACTTCGGACCTGCAGTTTCCTTCGCATACGTACAGCGGGGCCGGGGATTTTGTATTGAAACTGGTGGTTAACAGGGGGCTTTCCTGTTCCGATTCCACCACGTCTATCGTTAAAGTGTACCCTGTTTTTAAGCCCGATTTTAAACTGGAAAATAAATGCGCCAATGCGCCGGTGCAATTTACCGACCTCACCACTTCTACCTATGGCAATGTAAATTTCTGGTACTGGAATTTCGGCGATTTTAATGCGGCTACGGGCAACAATATTTCTTCGCTGCAAAACCCCACGCATGTATACAGCGCCGCCAACAGTTATGATATACGTTTTATTGTTGCCAATAATAAAGGTTGTATTGATACGGTACTGAAAACAATCCTTATCACCAGCGGCCCGTCTTTAAGCCTTGCCCATGATACTTTGATGTGTACCATTGATACTGTACAACTGAATGCTATTGGCACCGGGGCTTTTTCCTGGTCACCTAATTATAATATCAGCAGTGTAAACAGCAGCAACCCATTAGTAAGCCCCGATGTAACTACCACTTATCGTGTAACCCTTACTGATGACATAGGTTGCACAGCAAAAGATTCTGTAAAAGTAAATGTGGTGAGCCAGGTATCGCAATTTGCACCTAACGATACCACCATCTGTACAACTGATAACGTAATATTACATTTAGTCAGCGATGCCCTTACCTATCAATGGACGGAAAGCCCGGCAGGCAATACACTCAGTAATGCCAATATAAAAAATCCCATTGCCACCCCTGTTACCAACACTACTTACCATGTGGTGGGCAGTATCGGTAAATGTATGGCCCAAAGCAGCATCACTATAAAGGCAGTGCCTTACCCGGCAGCTAATGCCGGTGCAGACCAAACTATTTGTCTCGGCAATTCAACACAACTTTTTGCCAGTGGCGGCAGCTCTTATTCCTGGAGCCCGGCTGCATTTTTAAATAACCGTCTGATTGCTGATCCCACTGTTACCAACCCTACTGCCAATATAAAATATGTGGTATCCATAACCGATACTTTGGGTTGCCCCAAGCCCGGCAGAGATACTGTAATTGTTTTTGTGGCGAAAATAAAAGCTGATGCCGGCCCTTCTGATACTTCGGTAGTGCTGGACCAGCCGCTGGCATTAAATGCCACAGGTAGTACCCATTATTTATGGAGCCCGGCGCAATGGCTCAGCAACACCGGTATTGCCAACCCCGTAGCATTGCCGCAAAGCGATATCCGTTACATTGTAAAAGTGAGCAACGATGCCGGCTGTTTTGATTACGACAGTATTATGGTGCATCTTTTTAAACTGGATGCCGGCATTTATGTACCCAATGCCTTTACACCCAATGGTGATGGTAACAACGATTATTTTCACCCGATATTGATTGGCATGCGTTCGCTGGACCTATTTAAAGTGTTTAACCGTTGGGGGCAGCTGGTATACAGCGGTACCGGCGCCCAGGGCTGGGATGGCAGTTTTGCTGGTAAAAAACAGGAAACCACCACGTATGTGTGGTATGCCGAGGGCACCGATTACAAGAATAATAAAATAAAGAAGAAGGGATATGTAATGTTGTTACGGTAATAATAATGTTGTTTTAACGTTTTAAAACGCTGTCTTTACTGAAAAGACAGCGTTTTGCATTATTTTTAGGTCTGATATATTATATAGTTGTGTATGAAGAAATCCTTACTTATAATAATACTTTCGTTTTCTGTTTTTACTGTTTTTGCCACCCATATAATTGGTGGTGAAATGCGGTATGAATATATCGGTCCTGGGTCGTCGCCAAACTCCAAACAATATAGAATAAGGTTATTGCTTTTAAAAGGAGATGCAGGAGGTGCTGATTTAATAAATCAATATGTAGTTGGTGTATTCAATAATGATAATGGCCAAAAAATACCGGGTTCTGCCAATAATAGTAATTGGCTTGCAATTGAAGATTTCTCAGGAAAATTGCCCGTGCCAATTACCGTATCTCCGTGTATTACAGGTGACACAACTTTACTTTACACTTATAAGACTTATTCTTTCACCATTGAGTTGCCCAATAATAATTTAGGTTACACTGTTGCCTTTCAAACTTTTAGTCGTCAGAATTCATTTAACATAGTTACTAACCAGGGTGCAACATATAGCTGTATTGTTCCGGGGTTAAGTACATTGCCATTACCACTAACGGATAATTGCCCCAAATACAAATTACCTATTTCGGTGATTTGCGCAAATTCTCCATTCAATCTTGATTTCAGTGCCACTGATGCAGATGGAGATTCTTTAGTTTATACTTTCTGTAATGCCTATAATGGAGGAGCTGCTGATGCAGGAGATTTTCAAAACCCGGTTGGCCCGCCATATGGCTCAGTAAATTATGCCCCCCCATATACGGGAAGTTCTCCAATGGGGTCACAGGTAACAATAAACCCACGAACTGGTATCATTTCCGGTATAGCTCCGTCATCGGGTAAATATGTTTTATGCGTTTGTGTATCTGAGTATAAAAACAGACAATACATCGGCACTCATAGAAAAGACTTAATTGTGGCAGTAAACACTTGTACGCCACTTGCTGCGAACCCTACCTTTGCTCCAATTAATTGCGAAAGTCTTACTGTCACTTTTACAGAAGCCAGTTCAGGTAATCCAAGTATTTATTCCTGGGATTTTGGCGACCCTGCCAGTGGCGCAGCGAACACATCAAACGCTCAGACGCCAACACATACTTTTACCGCAGCCGGCATTTACAATGTTAAATTATCTATAACTGGTTCTGCTAATTGTGTTGATTCTGTGACAAAACAATTAAAACTCTTCCCAGGTTTTAATCCCGATTTTACAGTAACCGGTCAATGCAAAAACACTCCTATTCAATTTAACGACATCAGTACTGCGACATATGGTACCATAAACAACTGGAGTTGGAACTTTGGAGAAATTGGTTCAGGAACAAACACATCTACAATACGAAACCCGACACATACATATGTAAGCTCTAATAGTTATAATGTGCAATTAATTGTTTCTTCCAGTGTAGGCTGCATAGATACCGTTCTTAAAACTATTTTAATTACCGACAAACCTGCCCTCGCTGTGCCTAACGATACTTTAATTTGTATCATTGATACTTTACAACTCAACGCTATCGGCACCGGTTCTTTTGTATGGAATCCCAATTATAATATCAGCAATATCAATATCAGCAACCCATTGGTTAGCCCGGATGTTACCACCACTTATCATGTAACCCTTACCGATCCTTATGGTTGCGTGGGTTCCGATTCGGTTAAGGTAAGTGTGGTAAGCCAGGTTACACAGTTTGCACCCAATGATACTACTATTTGTAAAACAGATGCCATCGTACTAAGGCTTTTAAGTGATGCACTCCATTACCAGTGGACGGAGTTCCCGGCTGGCAATACTTTAAATAATCCCAACATAAAAAACCCAACGGCTACACCGCTTACCAATACAACTTACTCCGTCATCGGCAGCATTGGTAAATGTGTAGCACAAAGTACTATCAGGGTAAAAGTGGTGCCTTATCCCAATGCCGATGCCGGTGTTGATCAAACCATTTGTTTTGGTAAATCGGCGCAGCTGATTGCCAGCGGCGGCAGTTCTTACTCATGGTCGCCGGCAGCATTTTTAAACAACCGGTTAATTTATAATCCCGTTTCTGTTAATCCAACAGCCAACATAAAATACACAGTAACAGTTACAGATACACTGGGTTGCCCCAAACCTGTAAAAGATACGGTAGTGGTTTTTGTTGCCCGTATTAAAGCCGATGCAGGGCCGAGAGATACTTCAGTAGTACTGAACCAGCCATTATTATTACAAGCTACCGGCAGCACCCACTATTTGTGGAGCCCTGCACAATGGCTTACCAATATCGGTATTTCCAACCCGGTAAGTTTACCACAGGCCGATATTGAATACATTGTAAAAGTGAGCAACGATGCCGGTTGTTTTGATTACGACAGCATCAGGGTGCATTTATTTAAACTGGATGCCGGCATTTATGTACCCAGTGGCTTTACGCCCAACGGCGATGGCAGCAATGATTATTTCCGGCCGATCATTATTGGTATGAAATCTTTAGACCTCTTTCGTGTGTACAACCGCTGGGGCCAGCTGATGTACAGCGGCAGTGATGCACAAAAAGGCTGGGATGGTACTTACGGCGGCAAAGGGCAAGACCCTGCCACATATGTATGGTACGCCGAAGGAACAGATTACAAGGGTACTAAAATCAAGAAGAAGGGTTACGTGGTTTTGATACGGTAACCCAAAATGTTTATAGTTTACAACGCTGTCTCCTTTGAAAAGACAGCGTTTTTTGTTAGTTTTAGCCCCTACCAGATACGCCAGGGCCGTTTATGAAGAAGATTCTATTAGCCTGCTTTTTTACTTTGTCAATTTTAAGTGCCTTTGCTACGCATATTGCAGGGGGTGAAATGATATATGTTTATTTAGGCCCTGGAACAGCTCCCGGCACCAGCAGTTACAAAATAACTTTAAAACTTTTCAGAGACGAACTTACAGGTGGGGCAGCAATGCCACCAAGTGTATTTATAGGTATTTTTGATAACGGAACCAACGCCCAATACCCGGGACCGGGCCAGGCTTTCACAGTATTTCTTGTAAATGGCCCCGTTGGAACCCCGGTTCCTGTTGACCCTGCACCGCCTTGCATGAATAATCCCCCACCTATTAGTTACAATGTTGGTTTTTATGATTTAATTGTAGACTTACCGGATAATTTAAATGGTTACACTGCCTGTTATCAAACCTGTTGCCGCAGTAACCCCTTAATCAATGTTTTTAATCCTGCGGCGGGACAAGGCGAAGGATCTTCTTATGTATGCAACATACCCGGCACGGCTCAATTGCCAGTTGGCCATAATAGCAGTCCTCAATTTGTAACCCAGTTAGGGCCTGTTTGTCATGGCAGCCCTTTCACATTAAATTTTCATGCCAATGATCCCGATGGTGATTCATTGGTTTATTCATTTTGCAATGCTTTTGACAGAGGCGTATCTATTAACGCCGGCAATGTAAATCCTAATCCTCCACCTTATCAGAGCGTAACTTATATTAATGGATTTTCAGGAACGAATCCTTTAGGTTCTTTAGCAATTTTAAATACACAAACTGGTATTATTTCAGGTAAAGCCCCACCACTTAGCGGCAAATATGTTGTTTGCGTTTGTATCAGTGAATATAGAAATGGCGTCTTAATCAGTAATCACAGAAAGGATTTTATGTTGAACGTCAGTGATTGCGATATACCTACAGCAAATCCGAACCCTGGTTTCACTACCTGTGACGGGTTTACTGTAAACTTTTTTCATAACAGCTCAGGAGCTAATGATGTATTTTGGGATTTTGGAGATCCTTCAACTCTTGCAGATACTTCAATACTTAATAGTCCTTCCTATACTTATCCCGACACTGGCGTATACATTGTAAGGTTTATCATTAATCGTGGACAACCTTGCACTGATACCGCATACCGGACAATAAGAGTTTATCCTGGTTTTTTACCTGGTTTTATAACTTCTCCCGCACTTTGTGTTAATCAACCTATCCAATTTACCGACACCAGTTATACTGCATATGGTGCTATAGATAGCTGGCGCTGGGACTTTGGTGATCCACCGCCTATCTTTTCAGATACCAGCCATCTAAAAACCACAACTTATACCTATGCGCAGGCCGGCACTTATACTGTTGAACTAAAAGTAACCAACAGCAAGGGTTGTGAAAAAACTATGACAAAAAATATCATTGTTTCTGATCTTCCCATAGTAGATGTATTTCCCGCCGATACCATTTACTGCGGCCTGGATTCTATACAACTAACGGGAACAGGTACCGGTAGTTTTAACTGGCTGCCCAATACCAATATCATCGGTGCCAATACGGCAACGCCAATAGTATTTCCCACCACTGCCACAAAATATTATGCTACGCTTACCAACCTGGCCGGTTGCAGCAGTAAAGATTCGGTAACGGTTACGCCAAAGTTCGATCTTACCAATGCCTTTACCGGCCCCAGCCCTATTTGTGAGGAGGATACGGTAACTTTAACGGGTACCAGTAATTATGCACCCAATGTAAGCTGGCAATGGAGCCCGGCGGCAACGGTAGAATCTCCCACAAACGGAACAACAAGAGTTTACCCAACGGTAACCACCAATTATATTCTTGCTACTACCTGGGGCAAACATTGTGTGGCTACGGCCAGTAAATTAATTACCGTAAAGCCATTGGCGGTAGCTAATGCAGGGCCAAGCCCGGTTATCTGCACCGGTCAGCAATCCACGCAATTAACGGCTAGCGGTGGTAATACGTATAGCTGGTCGCCGGTAACAGGTTTAAGTAATCCCAATATTGCAAACCCCATTGCATCACCCGGTGTTACTACCATTTATACTGTAGCTGTTGGCGTTACCGGCTGCCCCAAAACAAGAAGCGACAGTTTAATAGTTACTGTTCAACCTTCACCACCACTTACTTTACTCAACGATACGCTCATCTGCAATACCGATACTTTGCAACTCACTACTACGGGTACCGGCAATTACACCTGGAGCCCCAATTATATGATCAGCAGCACTACAGTGCCCAGTCCGCTGGTAAGCCCCGATGTACCTACAAGATATTTTGTACGGCTAACAGATGCATTTGGTTGCCATAGCGATGATACCGTTTTTGTAGATGTAAAAGATCATGTAACGCTTTTTGCAGGTAATGATACCACCATCTGCCAGACTGATGGCTTCTTACTCGCTACACAAAGTGATGCCCTGCATTACAAATGGACGCCTTCCACCTACCTGGACTTTGATACATTGAAGCATCCTTTTACCAAACCACTTAATACCATTACCTATCACCTGGTAGCCAATATCGGTAAATGCCAGAGCCAGGATGATATAACAATAAAAGTAGTGCCTTACCCTGCTGCTAATGCAGGGCCGGATGCCTCGGTTTGCCCCGGTTTTTCTGCCCAGCTGATTGCCACTGGTGGCAGCAGTTATTTATGGACGCCGGCTACTTTTTTAGATAACCGCAATATTGCTAATCCCCGTTCTGTAAACCCAACTGCTTCCATACGATACATTGTGGCAGTTACGGATACACTGGGTTGCCCTAAGCCGGTAAAAGATACCGTTTGGGTAAATGTATATTCTAAAGTAATTGCCAATGCCGGGCCAAAAGATACCAGCGTAGTATTGGGCGAACCTTTAGCTTTAAATGCTACCGGTGGTGTTACATATTTATGGAATCCCATCACCTGGTTGAATAACCCTGCCATACGCAACCCTGTTTCTTTACCACAAAGCGATATTTTGTATGTAGTTACTGCAACATCGGCGGGTGGTTGTATTGGCACCGATAGTATACTGGTGCATGTGTTTAAAGTAGATCCGGATATGTATGTACCTACTGCATTTACACCTAATGGCGATGGCAACAATGATATCTTAAAACCCATTTTACTGGGCATGAAGGAACTTCGCTATTTCAGGGTATACAACAGGTTTGGTAACCTTGTGTACAGCACTACCGAAATTGGTAAAGGATGGGATGGCATTTATGGTGGTAAAGGGCAGGATCCTGCCACCTTTGTGTGGATGGCGGAAGGAGTAACGTATAAAGGGGAAGTGAAAAAGAAGAAGGGGTATGCGGTGCTGATAAGGCAGTAAGGAAAATGGCCCGCAGATGTAGCAGAATACAGAGAAATGTTCAATGCGCAATATTCAATGCTCAATGTTCAATATAAAATACAATTACGTTATGCCAGACAAATCCAGGCTTAAACACTACTTTTTTATTACCCCGTTGCTGCGTAATTTGCAGGCATGAATAATATCGTATTAATTACCGGCGCTACTTCGGGCATTGGAAAAGCCTGCGCTGAGAAATTTGCAGCTGCCAAACATGATCTTATTATTACAGGAAGAAGAAAAGACAGGTTAGATACATTAAAAGCAGCACTTGAATCTGCTTACAGTATTTCGGTATTACCACTTTGTTTTGATGTTCAGGATAAAGCAGCGGTGTTTACCGCTATCAGTAATTTGCCTGCAGCATGGCAAACCATTACTATCTTAATTAATAATGCCGGGCTTGCCCTGGGCAGGGATAGTTTTGAAGATGCCAATATGAACGATTGGGAAACTATGCTAAACACCAATGTGCACGGTCTGTTATATGTTACCAGGGCGGTATTGCCATTTATGATCGCACAAAAAAAAGGGCATATTGTGAACATGGGTTCTGTTGCAGGTAAAGAAGTGTATGAAAAAGGCAATGGCTACTGCGCCAGTAAGTTTGCTGTAGATGCTTTGAACAGGGCCATGCGTATCGATCTTTTAAAACATAATATTAAAGTCACCGGCATACACCCGGGTGCTGTGGAAACTGAATTTTCTTTGGTACGCTATAAAGGAGATGCTTCAACGGCTGCTGCCACATATAATGGCATTACCCCGCTTACAGGTGCCGATATTGCTGAAACCATTTTCTATTGCTGCCACCTTCCTGCACATGTGTGCATCAACGATTTAATAATTACCCCCACCCAACAGGCAGACGCTTTTTATTTTAATAGAAATCAATAGATTAGCTAATTGAATATATTTATAACCAGGATATATTTTATTTAACTTCTGTGGCACAATATTGGCTTTAAAAATAGCGTTCAATTGGCGACCTTAACCCGTAACCGTAAAAAATTATGAAAACCGGGTAAAAAGTTGTAAAATTGTATATCCTATTACTCAAGCGAAAGACCAATGAAACGCCTTATAACCTTATCCATCATTATTGTTTCCATTATTTTACCGGCTTTACGGGTTAATGCCCAGGATGTAATACGCCAGCAACCATGCTCCAGTCCGGCTATTGCCCACCAGGCAGACAGCATTAAGCAGGAATTGGCAAAGCAGGGTTTTATCGTGGTTAAAGAGGCATCTATGGAAATGGAAAGCGAATACGAAATGCCGGTAATTGTTCCGCTTACAGAAGGTAGCTGGTACCAGTTTGTTTTTATTGGCGATATTACCTCAAAACTATATGAAGTAAGAATGTTTGACTGGAACGAAAAGCAGGTGGTGTACCAGAAAAAGATGTGGGGCGATGTGGATGGCAATGTGATCAGCTATTCTTACATACCACAGTTTTCTGAATACCATATGATGAAACCGGTTCAGGTAAATAAAAAGAAAAAGAATTTATGCGGCTATGTTATGCTGCTGAAAAAAGTTAAATAAAATTGTTTTTTGCTTGGTTATAATTTAAAAGAGTCCTGTATAATGCGGGACTCTTTTGTTTTAGAAGCAAGTGATGACAAGTTTCAGGGTATTATTAAGCAATGGCATTGCGTTACTATTGAGCAGTAAGAAATGTTCAATATTCAATGCTCAACTTTCAATATTCAAGGAAGATGCACTTGTATTTTATATTGAGTATTGTGCATTGAACATTGAGCATTGAACATTTTTCTCCTGTTAACACTCACTGAGACTCTTCGTCAATTAAAAAGTCCCCACCAAACGATGAGGACTGTAAAATATACATTTAAAATATTATTGTTATTGCGCTAAGGAAACATTCACCTGTACGCCTGCCCTTGTATTGGTAATAGGCGCACTTGACGAGATGTAAGGAATTACCCTTCGTTGTTCAAAGTAAAATTTGATCTGTACCCTGTTGCTAAGGTAATAGTCAACTGTAGGGTTAATAGTGATCTCTTTGCTACCGCCGGTGGCAAAATTATTATCCTGGTCTAAACGGCTGTTAGCAGTTACATTATCCCTGATCTTAAAATCTAAGCGGAAATTAATTTCATTTTCCAGTTTGGTTTTGCTGGCGTTAGGTTTTTTACTTTGCAGGAATTTAGGTAAGGTTAAACCGCCTAATAATTTCATGCCTCTTTTTCTGTAGCCGGCCCCGATACTGAATTCAGAACTACGTACTTCACTCAACTGAAAATCGATCAGGCTTAAACTCAGTTGCCTTGATTTGGCGTACTCAAATTTAAACTGCATCTGGTTGGTGAACATCATATCCACACCTAATAGCGGTGCAAATTGCTCGCCGATGGAAATATTAGGTACTAAGAAATAAGGAATAAAGTTTTTAGATAAGGTATCGTAAAAAGACGGGTAACCATATCTTGAAACATCCTGGTACAACAATGCCGAAGTAAATCCATTCATACTAAGGTTACCAATGTAACCATGCGATAAAGAGAAATTGGTAAATATTTTCTCTAACCCTTTCACCCTGCTTAATCCGTTATAATCCACTTTCCAGTTGGGCTTTGGTAAAATTGCCCTGAACGGATTAGACCTGATATTTGGATTGCTTTGTTTTATGAGTGCCACTGAGTTAGGATCTTTACCAGTGTACGCTGCTATGAATGCAGGCACTAATACGTCTACTGCATATCTACCGTATCCATAATAATAACCATCTGCTCCGGCACCTTGCGCTTTACTGTAAGGGTTGGCATTACCTAAACGTTGCGATAATATCAAACGGTAATCCTGGAATTTTCTGAAGGTTTCAGAAACCCTGTTAGGATCGAATTTACCGAATAAGGTTTTGTAAGAGATATAGCTGATATCAAAACCGCCACCTGCATAGGGATTAAGGTGCCCGAATTTATAATTGGTACCACCACTCGTGTCTGCGTAGCGGAAAGTTTCTGAATAATTTTTATTGAAGGTCTTTTTAAGGTTTACAGAAATGGTCAGGTCTTTTACGGGTTCCACCTGTGCGGTAAGTGTAATGGTCTGGTTAAAGTTTTGCGTAAACAATGAGTTGAAAGTAGTGTCTTTCGTTATTAGCCCTTTTTGTGCGGCGTTATTCAGCCAGGCAGTATCGGGTTGCCGCCCCAGTATAAAGTCTACGCCTGGTGCCATACTCTTCCAGTTCTGTCCCAAATATTTTGTACTATCTGCATAACCTGGCAAACGGGTATTGGCATTTTCAGAAATGGTAGCCCCAACCTGTTTGATACTGGTTAATAATTTACCAAATACTTTTTCCACACCGCCAACATAAGGCATCGCTGTTCTGTCAATTATCTTACGTGTCTTGATCACTTTTTTACCGCTCTTTAAAGTCACAGTGTCTTTTACTTTTTGTATCCTGTTTCTCCATTTTTCCCTGTCATCTTTATTAGAAGGTTGTTCCAGCTGGCGTAACCATTTAGACTTTTGATACAAACGGGTAAAATCTAACTGAGCGGTTCCTTCTCTTTGCTGGCCATTTTCTATAATATTACCCAGGTTTACTGCCAGGCGTGAAGCGCCGATCCATCCGTAAGTGGCCTGGTAACTAACGTTAACGGTTGTCCAGTCCAGTAAAGGGAATTTAGCCGTAGGCAAAGTATAGGTAAAATTAGCGGTGTGCCTGTACAAAGTATTTCTTCCACCCTTCATAAAGTTTTTCCAAACGCTATCTTTCTTTTGTTTGTTATCCAGCCTTCCTGCAGGTTCGTCAATTCTTGAATTGTTGGTGGCAGTAAGATCAAAATTTAATGACCGGGTAAAGTTCCAGCGTAAAATATAATCTCTCTGGAAGATAAAATACTTGTCATAAGTTTCGGGTATAGCATATTTAGATGCGCCCACACTTCTTGGCCTGATGGCACCAAACTGGCGGTTAATATCTGCCCTGAAACTTAAAGTAGAAGGAATAAGGTTTACATTAAAATCCTTCACCAGGTCGAACCAATGCGTTTTTGTTTTTTTGAAGATCCTTTTAAATGGTTCAATATATTTGGGCTGCGGATTGAATAAATAACCAATACCACCATGATGTTTGGTTACCTCATCACTTTCAATTAAAGGATTATGCCTTTTGGTATTGAGGTAGGAATAGCTGATATCAATATTGGAGATATCATAGATCTTAGGTTTTTTATTACCCGTCCTGTTTTTACGTACGTTGGTAAAATTAACCGTAGTAGTAGAAGTGAAATCTATCGCATCATTTTTTATAGAATCTCTTGTCGCTTTATCCTTTGCTGATTTTAATTTGTCATTCAGTTTAATATCCTTATCATACGGGTCATACTGTGGCTTACTTACCGACTGAGAATAGCTGGCAAAAACCGGAACCGATATGGCCGCTTTCTTAGGTAATAATTTACCCAGCTCCAATGTGGTAGATACATCAAACTGATTCAGGTTATCCCTGTACCTTTCATTTACTCTTTGTTCTAAAGTACCAAAGCCGGCGGTATGTATATTGCCAGATAAGGATATGGTACCTAGGTCGGCAAGATTCATATCCACCCTGCCCAATGCTGCATAACCACCACTTTCATCAAGCGATATTAAGCGTAATTCGTTTACCCACACTTCGCCACAGGCACCTGCAGACTGATTAGAGTTTTCCACGCTGATCAAAAGCCCTCTTACTTCTGCCAGGTTAGGACTACCAATTACAGCGTATTCCTGTCCGTTAGCCTGCGTCTTCCGGTATATTTTTGTAATTAATGCAGCAGGGTCTGCATTACGGTTTTGCTTTAATCTTATCAGGTCCTGCAGGTTTACATCCAGTGAGTTAGAACCCAGCCATAAGGTATCGTTGTATGCATTAGAGTTTGGATCCATACTCGCCACATCTAAACTGGTTAAATTCAATGGTATCCTTATCTGGTAATAGTTATTTACAAAATCAGTTCCTATACGGATTACTGCAGTAAGGTCTTTATCATTTAAGGTGGTAAGCTTGTTCTTTTTTTCTGCATGTATATACATGGCAATTTTCTTGTACTGCCGCAGGTCCCGGTTGGCAAAAGTTTGAAATACCCCTCTTGCATCGCCTTTAACCATATTACAAAACTGCAGGCTCATACTTTGTTCATTCTGCAAAAGGTTTACACCGTTGCTGCTTAATGTTTGCTGCCTTTCAATTTCTCTTGGTGTGCGGTAAGGCAGTGGTAAACGTTTATCGTTCTCTTCAATATTAACGGCACCCACAGTAAACACTGTACCGGGGTTAGGCACCGGTGCGTACTGGCCCGAAGTATCGATCTTGTAATTAAAATTACGCCAGGTATTTCTTGTTAATTGTAATTCGCCAAAACGTAATGTAACACTATCATCAAAATCTGTAAGGAACATCCTTACAAAACGTATGGATTTAAAATCAGGAATATTACCAACCTTTTTGTTGTACTCATCTAATGGTATGCGGAACTGGTACCAGGTTTCATTCCTGCTTTTACCAGTTGCCAGGCTTACGGCAACTACCTTTTTATCTACAATAAAATTGCTGCCCACATTCATCTGGTTGGCGGGCTTAATATCTACTATATACTGAAAATATTCTTCTGTCTGGTTGAGGGTATTATCCCTGTTCAGGTCTTCTGCATCGGGGTATAAAGTAGCGGCCGAAGTAAAAGTGCTGTTATTATCAGCAATAGGTGAGTTACCCTGGGGACTGTTATAATTCTTATAGCGTCCAAGTATACCTGTTCCCTGTTGGTCAAAATTATCGCCCCTGTAATTCTGGTAGTTATCACTTGAAGGGTCTTTTAAAGCATCTAAGTAAGCTTTTGAACCGGCACCAAAAGAGATTCTTAACTGGTTAAGGTAGGCACTGCGTTTATTTACTTCTGCTGTATCATCCAAACCATCCAAACCAACATCCTGGTATACCCTGTCGTCAGGATTATTACTGAAAGCATTGGTTACCTGTATCGGGTTACGTGGTACACGTCCCCAATTGGTATTATCTACCGGGGCTGGTGCATTTGGTGTACTTAAACCATTCTCATAAAACCTTTTGCCATCTTTTAAAATATCTTCCGATACATTACCAAAGTTAAAATACAGTTTACCGCCGTTTGACGCATCGGCAGTTGGCCTTTTTTCTGAATTGATATAAGGATCCTGCATCCAGAATTCAACAAACTCAATATTACTGGTTTCAAAATCGGTCTGATCTAAACTACGCATTAAACCACCCCAACGCTGTTTGGGTTGTGTTAACTTACCATTTGCGGTAACGTTTACATCATCGTAATTATAAGGTCCTCTGTCGTTAGGGTAATAAGAAAGATCAAAGGTTTGTAAAAAGCTTTCGCCAAAGCCGGTAGTACGCTGAGGGAAGATTTCTTTCTGATAAACCTGGCGCACCCTGGGATCACTTAATTCGATAGGATCAGGTCCGAGAGGATTATTAGCTCCCCTGTATTGTTGTAAAGTTTGTTCAATCTGGTACCAGGCTATTTTGCTCCTGTTTTTACCATAATCAATATTATCATTTAATGCAGCTTCGGGAAATTTTGGATTACCAGAAACATCTGTGGCTCCCTGAGGAGTAGAAGCTAATGTCCATATATTTTGCGGAAAGCGCAGGTCGATACCGGATTTGCTGCTTTCAAAATCATCTAAATAAGAAGTTCCGTTTGACCCTTTACCAATTTGTGGTGCATGGCCGGGTTTTAAAGCGGCACCTTCGGCAAATACATTTATTGATGACGGTGCTGTGGTAGAGTAAAACGGCAGCTTATCCAATAACTTGGTAATGCGTGGGGTTTCTTTGCGATAATTTACATCCAGGCCATACATGGTATTACGGATAGGATCTTCGCCAATATTGGTTTTGTTGAAGAAAGGCCTTTCGCCAAGGCGTACCAGTGTACCACCAAAGGAAAGTTGTTCTTTAGCGGTATTCTTAGCATTATAATCAAATCTTAAACCGGTGTAATTTCTTGTCTGCAAACCATAGCCGGCATTATTTTCATAATTCACCTGCACCGGTAAACCTGCGTTAATGATGGCGGTGTTAATAATCTTAATGGTTCCCAGGTCGTAGTTGATATCATAGTCTACGCCTTCCAGTAAGGTTCTTCCGCCAGCAGTTACGGTTACCGAACCACGGGGAATATTATACCCGATACTGATATCGGAGGAGCCCGAAATTTTTGCCGATCCTTTAAGCACAAAACGGTTAAGGTTAGGGTATTGCTGCGCCACCGCTTTTATGGAATCATATAAAGCATAATACAAAGTATCTTTTATGGTAGGCGAATTGGGATTGGTATAAATGCCCTGCGCCAGGTCTCGCCCAAATGGTTCCAGCACCGGGAACATTACCCTGCTGAACTGTGGAAACACTGTATATCCATCCACATAGTCAAATACACCATCCGGTTGCGGATCGCCCTGGTTATTTAAACGGTCCAGGTTAATCAATGAAATGATTGGGAAACCTGGATTTTTATTTCCAAATGGCACATATCTTTTTAAACCCAGGCCCGGCTCCTGGTACAATACATCCAGTTTAAAATCTGTTGGTGTTAAGGTACCGTAACCAATGGCATACACATTCTTCAGCATCAAATTCCATATCGGTAAGCTGGGGCGTTGCGATGTGGCTTTTAATAATTTTAAGAATAATATTTTTTGCGTAGCTGAAGCACTATCCGGGGGAAGGTCCTGCGAAAATTCACCCACCTGGAAAATTTTTCCAGCGTAAGAATATTGATAGGCCACTGCCAGTACTTCATCGGTTTGTAAAGGCTGGCTTAAAGAAATAAACCCTACCGAAGGATGAAAAGTGTATTGCGTGGAATCTAATTTACGGGCATAGGTCTTTTCAAAATCCTGCACCGGTTGTAAGCCCAGGCTTATCAGGTTATTGTATACTGCAGAAGGGTTACGGTTACTGGAATTGGAAATGATGCTGGAATATAATGCGTTTGAGCCATTGGTAGGTATACCGGGATTTACAAGGTTACCATCTTCGCCCAGGTTGGCTAAACCTACCACATCTCTTGTTTCTACAGTAGCGCCGGTTTTATTGGTTACCCAAACTTCCATTCTTAATATTTTGATTGGGGCAGTTACTGCAGGTATGGTAGACATTACCTTATTATAATTGGCCCTGAAATATTGTGCTGCCAGGAAGTGGCGGTTTTCTTCGTATTCATCGGCTTTTACTTCAAATAACTGTGATGAAGTATTACCTTGTAAATTGGCCGTTTGCCGCTGCGATTTTTGATTAGCTAAAACAGCTGTGACAAAAAGTTTACCGAATTGCAATTGTGTTTTTATACCAAATAATTGCTGTGCGCCTGGTATTAAAGTACTGCGGCTGGGAAAAGAAACAGAACCGAGTTCAAAACGTTTGATGATCTCATCATCAAGGCCGGTATAATCTAATTTCAACTGGTTATCCTGCCCGAAATTGGCGAGGTTATTATAATTGATTGGGAATTTTAATTTACCACCGATATCAGCATTTACATTCAATTGTATCTGCTGGTCAAAATCGAAACCACCATTTTTTCTTGCAGCTTCTGGTAAAGTGGGGTTTTTAATATTCTGGCCCTGGTAACCGGCAGTGATACCTACATTACCCTGCGGCGTGATATTAATTTTTCCATTACCAAATAAACGGTTGAATAAATTATCGTAGATGGATAGTTTGGGTTTTATTTTGCCCCGGTTAAGTATGGTGGTGGTGTTAGCCCTTTTTTGAAAATATTCAATTTCCATCTGCCGGCCACGGAGCTTCCAGTATTCTTCGGATGAATAAGTGGTGGGTGTGCGGTAATATTTATTACCCACTTTTTCATATACGGTATATCTTTTGGTTTGAGGATCGTATACTACAGAATCCCTCAGGTTAGAAGGGTTCTTAAGATCGAGCGTATTTTTTTTAGGATCAGAAACGGGGTCACCCCTCCTGTCATGTATAGGATAATGTAATGAATCCTGGGCGGCAGCCTTATTTACAGCAAATAGTGCCCCCATTACTGACAGCACCCCACAGCAGATTATGTTCGGAAAAAATTTTCTAATAAGCAACATCCGGTAAATCAATTAACGTAGAGTTCTGTCAAATGGTTTTTAAGGCTTTTTTAATTAAATCTTCTAATTTAGATACAGATGGTTCGTTCAGGATAACTTTTTGGATGGATTGCTCTGCTTGCTGCCTTGAAATACCGAGGGCAACTAAGGCATTTAACGCATCCTGTTCCAAACTATTGCCCCAATTGGGTGAAATACTTTCATTTAAAGATTGTTTGCCGAGTTTATCTTTAAGCTCCAGTACCAAACGTTCAGCAGTTTTCTTTCCTATTCCCTTGACGCTTTCCAGCAACTTAACGTTGCTTTGAATAATTGCCCTGCTTACTTCTTCGGGTTTTAGGGAGGACAGCATCATTCGTGCAGTAGCTGCTCCAACCCCGGAAATGCCTATTAATAATAAAAACATTTCCTTTTCCGACTTTTCAAAAAAACCAAACAGCACATGTGCATCTTCTTTTACCTGCAGGTGAGTGTACAATTTACCTTCACTGAGGTTTTGAATATGCGAATAGGTATTGAGGCTGATATTTACCTCGTATCCCACCCCGTTAACATCTACATATACCTGTGCCGGTGTTTTGTCGATAAATTTCCCTTGTAAATATGCGTACATTACCTAATTACGAGTTACGAGTTTTTTTAGTTACGAGTTTCGGCTTAAGTAATTCCGCACTTTAAACAATTTACACTAACCTCTACTTTTACATAGCGAAAATAGGAATAATTTGTGAGCATCGTTGTTAAAATAGCAATAGGTATTTTTAAGGGGGCTTTTTGGGTAGGGTTAGGATAAAGCTGGTTGCAATAGCTTGCCCATAGCCCGGGCTAGCTGCTTATTTTAAAAAAGCCTTTATTATAGAATGCCAGTAAGGGGATAACACCGCCTGCGGCGTGTTTTTATTGGAACGCAGATTTTTATGATGGTTATGATAGCTATGATCATCTACCTGGATAAATAATAATTTCCGGTTGGTGACAACAGCGGCCAGGGAGAAGAGAAAGACAAGTTGTGTTGGCTTTTTATAACCTCCGGTACGGGTGCAAAGTGAGTTAACAATAAAGCAGCATAGCCGCAGCCTTGTATTTGCCATGAAGTAGAAACCCGATAAAGTCCTGATAAAGTCCCGTGAAGATCCTGTAAGTGTCCTGTAAGTGTCCTGTAAGTGTCCTGTAAATTTCCTGTGAGTGTAGTGTTAAGTCAATAAGCTACCCTGCAATTACTGATGGCGTTGCAACCTTTTTTTTATCGGCCTACTCTTGTTGGATGAAGTTACAAAAAATATTTTATGGCAAGGCAAAAAGGGCTGATAAAATTATCAGGGACGGATAAACGCTCGGGAACAGTATTTGTGGAAAGCAAATATGGAGTTCATACAAGGGCGCAACCAAAGGCAGGCGCACGAAAGAATGACCCGGTACTAAAAAAACAATACAGCAGGAACAGCTCCCTTAATTTACTGGCAGCCGATATTAAGAATGCTATAAATCTATACGCCCCACATTTTCCTCCCACGGGCATGTATCATTCGCTGCTTTCGTATTTTAGAAAAGAACCTTCGGCAGTTCGTGTATTGCTGCTGGATGAGTTAATGGATATGGAAGTGCACCCGAAGTATGCCTTTTCAGGGATCTGTGATGACAGGGCCTGCACAGTAAAATTTTCCAATACACGCATTGTTGCTGAACTTAACCTGGAGCAGCATGCTTACAGGACAGACCGCTGCAATTGCTATTTTTTGGAAGTGGTGGTATTAAACTGGCACAGTGATGCAAACAGGTGTATACATGCATGCAAAAAAACGGCATGGATATCGATGAACGATGACCTGCCACTGTATTGCGATCTTGTTTTTGAGCTGGCTGCAAAAGTTACTGATCATCTTGTGCTGCTGCGCTGTGTAAGGGGTTTTAATAATGAGGCGGATGGCACTTTTCCGATGCAGGCCATGAAGGTAGTGGCTGTGGGCAGTATGGATAAGAAAGCGGCTACATTACTGAAGGAAAAAAGGGCGATGAAACAGCAATTGCGGGCAATGGTAACTAAAAAGAAAAAGCCTGCACCTGAAGAAAGGGTGGCGATGAAGAAAGGGAAGAGGTGAAGTAAGAAGGATTTCGGTAGGTGGAGACACCGACCGAGGAAAAGAGGCAAAGGTGGGATTATTAAAAAAGTTAAAGATTTTTGTTTTGGCTAGTGTGTGCTGCGGTTGCAAACCGCTAAGATCAGCAGGCACAAGTGAACTACCTACGGTAGAACATTTGCGCCAATAAGCATTTCGCCAATGCTGTTATTTACCATAGGTTTACGGAAGCAAAGCATTAACTATCAGCCGGAAACCAGGAATAATTTGTACGCACCCGCCTCAAAATACCAATAGCTATTTTTTATGTACTTTTATTGCTCAGAAACCAATAAAACAGAACCGATTAAACAAACTACCGATTTACATGCAAAAAATTACTGCTGCAATCAGCGCTGTTGGCGGATATGTACCCGAATACAGGCTTACTAACAAAGAACTGGAAACCATGGTGGATACCAATGATGAATGGATACGCTCCCGTACAGGTATTGAAGAAAGAAGAATATTAAAAGGCGAAGGCCTGGGCAGTAGTGATATGGCTGTACCTGCTGTGTTAGAACTGTGTAAAAAAAGAGGTATTGACCCCAGCGAAATTGAATGCCTGATCTGCGCTACTGTAACACCTGATATGGTTTTTCCTGCCACCGCCAATATTGTTTGTGATAAAATTGGTGCAGTTAACGCATTTGGATTTGACATTGGTGCGGCCTGCTCAGGCTTTTTGTTTGCGCTTACCACTGGTGCCAGCTTTATTGAAAGTGGCCGCTATAAAAAAGTAGTGGTGGTTGGGGTAGATAAGATGAGCAGCATCATTGATTACAGCGACAGAACGACCTGTATTATTTTTGGCGACGGTGCCGGAGCGGTATTATTAGAACCGAATGAAGAAGGCAATGGTGTTTTAGATAGTATTTTAAAAAGTGATGGCAGTGGCAGCAAGTATCTGCATATGAAGGCCGGTGGATCGGTAAGGCCAGCTACTATGGAAAGCGTTTTAGCAAAAGAGCATTATGCTTACCAGGAAGGCCAGGCAGTTTTTAAATTTGCCGTAAAAGGCATGGCCGATGTTAGTTACGAACTGATGGAACGCAATAATTTAACTGCTGATGATATTGCATGGCTGGTGCCACACCAGGCTAACCTTAGAATTATTGATGCTACTGCCAACCGCATGAGCTTGCCGAGGGAAAAGGTGATGATCAATATTCAGAAATATGGCAATACCACCGCCGGTACTTTGCCTTTATGTTTGTGGGATTGGGAAAAGCAATTGAAGAAAGGTGATAATATTATTTTAGCTGCTTTTGGCGGAGGATTTACCTGGGGAGCTACCTGGTTGAAATGGGCGTATAATAGTTAAAAGTACAAAGTACGCATAGTACAAAGTAAATAAGGTATTAAGTATATAAAGAAAGCCTCTGATTAGTCAGAGGCTTTCTTTATTATAATAGGTTGAATGTGATATTACATATTACCACCTGCTTCCACCACCGCCACCGCGGTTGTTAGAATAACCACCACCGCCACGACTTCCGCCGCCGCCGTATCCACCACTACCGCCGGTTCTTGCTTCTCTTTCTTTAGCTACAGAAACTGACATTGCACGTCCTTCTACTTCTTTGTTGTTAAGGCCAGCCATTGCAGCTTTACCTTCTTCGTCGTTACCCATTTCTACAAAACCAAAACCACGGCTTCTGCCTGTTTCCCTGTCTGTAATTACTTTAGCTGAAGAAACTTCACCAAATTTTGAAAAAAGATCTGATAATTCTGCATCAGAAGTGTTGAAACTTAAATTTGAAACATAAATGTTCATGATAAAAAAATTAAAAATTAAATAAATTAAATGCCTTTGCATTAAGGAGAAAGCAAACTATAAAGACGGGAAAACTATTGTGGTGAGAAAATTTGAAAAATAGAATCTATCAATAATACTTTGAACTAAATACGATAATACAATGCAAACATACACTAATAAGGCCACAAAGGGGTATTTATTTTTTGTGGAAGCTTTACCAGCCTGAGTTTTAACAAGCCATAGTAATTTTGCGGAGGGTTTTACCCAATGGAAATTCTTCACTTATTAGTTATATTTGTTGCCTAACTGCAATCTATGAAAAGAATACTTTTACTTTTATTGGTTATCTTTTTTGCTAACTACAGCTTTTCGCAATCCACACGGTTTATTATACGTTTTAAAGATAAAGGCACCAGCCCTTATTCACTTAGTAATCCTTCGGTTTATCTTACCAACCGTGCTATTCAAAGGCGTACCAGGTATAACCTGGCCATTGACTCTTCGGATCTGCCGATAACGCCAAGGTATATAGATAGCATTCGCCTGGCAGGGGCTGTAACCATTCTTAACAGTAGTAAGTGGCTGAACCAGGTGGCCATACAAACTACAGATGTTAATGCCTTAAATAAGATCAGTACTTTTTCATTTGTTATCAGCACCGCCCCTATTGCGGCATTGATACAACCCACCGAAGTACCAGTAAACAAGCAATTGGATGCTGCAGGAAATTTTGCCCCCGGTGATCACCTGCCACAAAATACAATAAGCGATTATTACAGTTACGGCCAGTCATTTGGCCAGGTACATTTACATAATGGTGAATTTTTACACAACCGTGGCTTCAGGGGAGATGGTATGCAGATGGCGATCCTGGATGCTGGTTTTTATCACTATTTAAGCTTACCAACGTTTGACAGTATACGAAATAATAACCAGGTGCTGGGTACCTGGGATTTTGTTGCCGGCAATGCCAGTGTGGATGAAGACCATACGCATGGCATGAATTGCCTGAGTACAATTGCCGCCAATATGCCCGGTGTATTTATGGGCACTGCTCCTAAAACATCTTTTTATTTATACCGTACAGAAGATGTGAATTCAGAATACCCGATTGAAGAACAGAACTGGGCTGCAGGTATTGAAAAAGCAGATAGCCTGGGTGTAGATGTTTGTTCTACTTCGTTAGGCTATTTTACTTTTGACAATGCAGCGTTCAATCATACTTATGCTGATATGGATGGCAATACCACCCTTATTGCAAAAGCTGCAGATATGGCTGCAAAAAAAGGGATGCTGATAGTGGTTGCCGCAGGTAATGAAGGTACCAGCAGCTGGCACTATATTATTACGCCGGCTGATGCTGACAGCGTGATGGCGGTTGGTGCTGTAACTACCGCCGGTGTTGTGGGCGGCTTCAGCAGTTTTGGCCCCAGCAGCGACGGACAGGTGAAACCCAGCGTAGCTGCTGTAGGCGTTGGTGCTGTAATTGCCAATAGTTCTAATGGCCTGCCTACATTTGGTAATGGCACTTCATTTGCCTGCCCCAATATGGCAGGATTGAGCACTTGTTTATGGCAGGCTTTTCCTGAAGTAAACAACATGACGATCATCAATACACTACAACAATCGGCTACAAAAGCTGCTAACCCCGATGACCGGGTTGGGTATGGTATACCGGACATGAAAAAATCATTTGTGATGCTGATAAACCAATTACATTCACAACAGGTTGCTGTGTCTAACTGTAAAACCAATTTACAATGGAATGTAAAAACCGATTCTGTTATCAATTTAGTAGTAGAAAGAAAATTACCTGCTGATATCAATTATATTCCGCTTAATACGCTCAGCTCAACAGGTGCATTTGCTGCAAGAAATTTTACCTACACTGATGACCTTGCTGCTATTACCAGCACCACTATTAAATACAGGCTTAAAGTAAATATTGCCAGCGATACCAGTTTTTATATAGATTCTGCAACAGTGAATTTTGTACCCAAACCAAATTTGGGCAATGACAAATCAATCACCCGGTGCAGTGACAGTAGTTTAAATTTAACCACGCTATACAGCACCACTGGTTTAACAGCATTATGGACCTTAAATACCATTGCCGTAGCTAATCCTTCGGCAGTAAGTGTTTCAGGCATTTATCAATTAACGGGCAACAATACTTCGGGTTGTGCAGATACGGCATTGGTAACCTTGAATTTTATTGCCAAACCAAACCTTGGCGCAGATAAGGTGGTTGCAAAATGTACCGATAGCAGTTTTAATTTAACTACGCTGTTTACCACAACAGGTTTAACACCATCATGGACAATTGGTGGTGCATCCGTTACTACACCGGCTGCAGTAAATGTTGCAGGAACCTATCGTTTGATCGTTGTTAATACTTCCGGTTGTTCGGATACTGCATTGGTAACATTGAATAATGATCCGCAGCTTTGTCCGGTTATCATTGATAAAATCACTATCAGTCCTAACCCGGTGAGTGACAAACTTAAAGTGGTGGTTACCAATAAAAATGCGATAAAAGTAGAGCTTGCCATTTATAATGCGCTCGGAGAAAAAATGTATAGCACCACCGGGCAACAGGCTGCAGGTACACAAACCTATACCATACCGATGAAGCAAATGGCGTCAGGTGTTTATTATGTTTTGGTATTTGTAAATGATAAAAAAGAAATGGTGAAGCAAATAGTGAACCGGTAGCCAGGGCAAGCTAAGTAAAAAGAGAATGTGCAATTCACAATGTTCAATGCTCAATATTCAATATAAATACAAGTGCATTTCAATTGAATATTGTATGTTGAGTGTTGAAAATTGAGCATTATTTTCAGGCTGACTACCCTGATACTATTTTACTCTATATTACTTTTTCAGTACCGTCACAAACATAGAATCGGCTTTTATATCATAGCCTTTCAGTAGTTCCATGTGCAGTATCTGCAGGTTAAATTTTTCTTTGATGAAGTGTGCCACATCTTCATTTTCTTTTTTAAATACCGAGCAGGTGATATAAAAAAACAGCCCTTCATTTTGCAGGTAAGGCATTACGTTAGTTACAATTTGTTTTTGACGCTGTGCAAATTCCGCTATCGTTTCCGGTTTAAAATAAAAAAGATTTTCGGGGGTACGGCTCCAGGTACCACTGCCGGTACAAGGTGCATCGCAAACAATCATCTGGTAATTATACAGGGGCAATACGCCTTGCGTACCTTTTGCTGTTAATGCCGGAAATTTAAACTCCGGGGCATTCAGGTCTCCTAAAAAATAATTGTAGTTTTTTATACCGGCCTTATTGAAACGCTGGTGCAGGTTTAACAAAATGCTCAGCCTGATATCTGATACAGTAAGTTCAATGTTTCTTTTCAACGTATCGAATAATAAAATAGATTTACCCCCGCTTGCTGCACAACAATCCCATGCTGTAACAGGCGCTTTGCCTGTTGCAAATCCTTTTAAAAAATTAAATACCTGCTGGGAGTTATAATCCTGTATCACTGCTTCCCTGTCGGTTTCAATTACTTCATCCAGTTTGGTGGCGTTGGATAATGCAATGCAATCTTCATCTATTAAGGCCAGTGGAATTTTTGCTTTTTGCAATTTCTGAATAACAATATTTTTTTTATTCGGCCTTACCCTTAAAAATAATTTGGGTTGCTGTAAGAAAGATTCGCAGAATTCCGGATGGCTTACAGCAGCGGTTAATTCATTTTTGAAAGGAAATATTTCTTTTGCAGAAAATTTAATCAATGCTATTTTTTCTTCCATAGGCTTCCCCATCCATTCATCCCATTCCGGTTTAAAAAAATGTATGACTTCGTTGTAAATAGTTTCGCTTAAAAACAAGCCTGTTAAAATATTATCTTCAACAGAACCGGTGGCTGCAGCTTTTCCTAACCGGAAATAAGCATAACATAAGGAGGCGATATATTTCCTGTCTTTAGAACCGTATTTTTTATTGGCTGCAAAAAACTTTTTTAAATAACTGGCAAAAGGTTCCTCTCCCTTGTATAATTCAAGTAGTTTTTTGCTAGTATTTAAATAGGATTGATAGCGCATGGGTACAAAAATAAAGCCTGTTGCGAAACAACAGGCTTAAAAACGTTGAAACTCTGTTTATATTATAGTTCCAGCAAACTCTTTACGGGATCTTTTCCGAATAATAACAGCGCTGGATTTTCCAGTAATTCCTTAACCCTTACAAGGAAACTTACTGATTCTCTGCCATCAATGATACGGTGATCGTAGCTTAAGGCAAGGTACATCATCGGCTTAATCACCACCTGGCCATTAACGGCCATTGGCCTTTGCAGAATATTATGCATGCCCAAAATAGCTGATTGTGGAATATTGATGATCGGTGTACTCATCATCGACCCGAAAATACCACCATTAGTAATAGTGAAGGTACCCCCGGTCATTTCTTCTATAGTGAGTTTGTTATCTTTTGCTTTGGTTGCCAGTTCCACCACTTTCTTTTCAATTTCCGCCATGCTCAGGCTTTCTGCATTTCTTATTACCGGCACCACCAAACCTTTAGGGGCACTCACTGCAATAGAAATATCGCAATACTCATGGTAAATAATATTTTCTCCATCAATGTAAGCATTTACAGATGGCCACTCCATTAAAGCGTAAGTGCAGGCTTTGGTAAAAAAACTCATAAAGCCCAGGTTTACACCATGCCCTTCTTTAAACTTATCCTTGTATTTAGACCTTATTTCCATGATGGCACTCATATCCACTTCATTAAAAGTGGTGAGCATTGCCGTGGTATTTTTTGCTTCTACCAGGCGACGGCTGATAGTTTTGCGGAGATTGCTCATTTTTTCGGGCCTGTCTTTACGGCCAAACATTGCAACACCTGGTTTTCTACCGGGATTACTTAATGCTTCCAATACATCCTGCTTTACTATTTTTCCGTTAGAACCTGTGGCAGTAACCGTTTTAACATCCACTTTTTTATCGGCAATGATGGCGGCTGCAACGGGAGTTGCCTTGGTTTCGATCTCAGATTTCGGATTTACGATTTCGGATTTAGGGGCTTCAGCAGGTTTTGCGGCTGCTTTTTCCGGCGCCGCTGGTGCACCTTCTGGTTTGGCAGCATCAGTATCAATGCTGCAAACGATATCACCAATTTTAAGGGTGTCGCCTTCCTGTGCAATTATTTTAATAGTGCCGGCCTGCTCTGCATTTAATTCAAAAGTAGCTTTTTCGCTTTCCAGTTCTGCAATTACTTCATCCCTGTTAGCATACTCCCCGTCTTTTTTAAGCCACTTTACTAAAGTTACTTCGCTTATACTTTCTCCTACAGTAGGAACTTTTATGTCGATTGCCATCTATTTATTTTTATGAGTTGTGCAAATTTCGGGGAAAATAAAGGATTATAGAAATTGATTTGCAGAAATACATTGAAAAGTAAATGTGCAGCCTGTTTAAGCTGCACAACTAATATTTTTAAGGGGTGTTTTGTTAGCCTGGTTCTTGCAGAATATTTATGTTCCCAGGTAGGTTTTTAAGATCTTGCACCTTGAGGCCGTTCTTAATTTAGTAATGGCTTTATCTTTTATCTGCCTTACTCTTTCACGGGTGAGGTTGAATCTTTCGCCAATATCTTCCAGGCTTAAGGCATGGTCGATACCAATGCCAAAGAAGTAACGGATCACATCTTTCTGCCTTTCGGAGAGCGTACTCAGGGAACGTTCTATCTCTGTTTTTAAGGAAGCTTTAAAAGCCAGTTCATTATCGGTGCTGATAGCGTTGGGATTAATCATCACGTCCATCAGGGTATTATCTTCTCCATCTGCCAAAGGCTGATCCATACTTACGTGGCGGATACCTGCGCCCAGCGTAGCTCTTACTTCTTCAATATCCATCTCTAAAAAAGTAGCCAGTTCTTCTGCACTGGGTTCTCTCTCAAATTCCTGTTCTAATAAAGAATAGGCTTTGCTGATCCTGTTAGACAGGCCAACTTTATTTAAAGGTAACCTTACAATTCTTGATTGTTCGGCCAATGCCTGTAAAATACTCTGCCGTATCCACCATACAGCGTAGGAAATAAATTTAAAGCCCCTGGTTTCATCAAAACGCTGTGCTGCTTTAATAAGACCAAGATTGCCTTCATTAATAAGATCGGGTAGAGTAAGCCCCTGGTTCTGGTACTGTTTGGCAACAGATACTACAAATCTCAAATTGGCTTTGGTGAGTTTATCCAATGCTACCTGGTCGCCGTTTTTGATACGGATAGCGAGGGAAACCTCTTCTTCGGGAGAGATTAATTCCACTTTTCCAATTTCCTGTAAATACTTCTCTAAACTCTGACTCTCACGATTGGTAATGGACTTGGTGATCTTGAGTTGACGCATGCTCATAAGCCTGCAGTTTTAAAGGTTAAGTTTAGAAATGGTTTGCGGTTAATGATTTGTTAAAAAATATTACTATTATTAACGTAATTTATACTATTTAAAGTATCTGACCAAAAAACTTTTTGTAACAACCTGTCTTTCAGCAGCTTTAAAAAGGCATTTTCGCAATGCGGTATGTTAATAAGTATGCGTAAAATAAATGCGCAAATATTTTGTTACGAGAATTATTTTGTTATTATTGCATGCTTGAAAGGATTTATTAAAATATAAGGATGAGTAAGAAACAATTATTTACATTAGAATACCCGGTTAGATGTTCACCCGGCATTTTGTATGAGTTTTTAAGTACACCAGCGGGCTTACAGGAATGGTTTGCAGATAAAGTGGATGAACGTGATGGCGTTTTTAGTTTTTCATGGAATGGCACTACTGATAAAGCTGAGTTATTGGAAAGCGAAGAAGATAAATTTGTACGCTTTCATTGGTCGCATATGCCTAAGGGTGAGTATTTTGAATGGAGCATTGAAAAATCTGAAGTTACTAACCAAACCATTTTGGTAATAAAGGACTTTGCAGAGAAAAAGGATATTAAAGATCAAAGCCAATTGTGGGAATACCAGATCAAAGATCTTTTCCATCGTATAGGCAGTTAATATTTCAACAGGTGCAACACATCTGAAAAAGATTTTTGCAACAATACATCCATTTCATGCCACTGGTGCAATGAAAATTTTGCAGCCACTTTTATAAAGTGCTGTTGTGAGAGTATTTTGTTTATTTCCCCTATATCAATAGTATTGGCAGCTACATAATTGTCTGGCTCAAAATGATGTTCCCATTCATTATTACTAATGCAGAGGTATAAATTATTTTGTTGCAACGCAGTACTGTTTTTAATTAAAGCCTGTTTAAACATCGTTTTATAGCTGCCCGATAAATGCAGGGTACAACTGAAAAAATTACCCCACCAGAACATGGTGCGGATGGCGAATATATTTTCCTTTTCAAAACAGCGGGGATAATCCAGTAACACATAAGGCAATTGCCCATAATTTTCTCCTTTTGCTATTTTAGGTGCAGACATAATAGCTGCAGCTGGAAGATACTCCCGCTCGGCTTCAACAATATCCTGCATGGCAACTGCCACTGCTCCAAAAAACAAATTAACCTTACCGATAATTATACGTTTCGTTAAAATCCATTCCGTATTAGTTACCAATTGCATTTCACCGGAAGAAAGCGTTAATTTTGATGTTTCAGTCATATTAGCATACAATTTACAAATAACTTTTAACAGCCTTTACTCCGGGGTATGATAAAGAAATTAGACAAGCTTATTATTAAATCCTTCCTGGGGCCGTTTATTGCTACCTTTTTTATTACACTGTTCATCCTGTTAATGCAAACCTTGTGGAAGTATATTGATGACCTTGTGGGAAAAGGCCTTGATTTCTGGACAATTGGAAAATTTATCTGGTACATGAGCGCCACCTTGCTGATGCTGGCCATGCCGATCTCTATTTTATTATCTTCTATAATGACCTTTGGTAACTTGGGCGAAAGTTTTGAACTGGTGGCCATTAAATCGTCCGGTATTTCATTGCTGCGTTTTATGCGGCCTTTATTTTTTGTAGCACTATTGCTATGTGGTATCACTTTTGTTTTTGCCAACTACCTGATACCGGTAGCCTATCTTAAATCCACGGCCTTGTATAACGATATCATGTATAAAAAGCCGGCACTTGATCTTAAGGAAGGTGTTTTTTATACGCACATTCCTACTTATGCCATTAAGATCGGCAAAAAAGATGACGATGGTAAAACGATACATAATGTGCTGATCTATGAACAATCTAACCCTATGCAGGACAATTGTATTGTAGCAGAAACAGGGATAATGAAAACATCCGATGATAAACAATATTTAGAATTTAATTTACAAAACGGGTACCGCTACCAGGAAAGAGGTAATTCTGGTGATACTGCAACAGAATATATACGGCTGGGTTTTAAGACGTTTAAAAAATTATTTGACCTGACTGCCCTGCGGATGGGTGCCACTCCTGATTCTATTTACAAGAGTAATTACAAAATGAAGAGTGTGCGTTTACTCAACCTCGGTATCGACTCTTTGAAAAAAATTGATGATTCGCTGTACAAAAGAATCAATGCTGAAATAAACGGCTTCGTTCATTACTTTACAATTAAAGACAGCACCTGGAAAAAAAATACAGTTACTGCAAAGGCAGAAACTATCGATAATCTTTTACCTGATAGTGCCAGGCTTAACGTATATGAAACGGCTACCAATACGGCCACCTTTATGCGTAACACTATTCAGAATAATATTACCGAGATAACCAATAAGGATAACGAGATCAAGTTTCACAAACTGGAATGGCACAGAAAGTATTCGCTTTCGCTTGCTTGCCTGGTATTATTTTTTATTGGTGCCCCACTGGGTTCCATAATCCGCAAAGGCGGGTTAGGCATGCCGCTGGTGGTAGCCATTGTATTCTTCCTCATCTTTCACCTGCTGAATATGTTTGGCGAAAAATTTGTAAAAGAAGACATCGCTTCTCCCCTGCTGGGTATGTGGCTCTCTGTATTGGTATTGATACCGGTAGGTATTTTTCTTACCTATAAGGCATTACACGACTCCCAATTATTCAGCAAGGAATTTTATAACAGGGTTTTCAAAAGATTCAGGCTGTTTTTAAGTACATTTAGCAAAGCAAAAGACACATTACAAATCTCTAAATAATTTACTATGTCATCAATATCAAAAAGCCGCAGAAAATTCATTACTAATTCTGCCAAAGGCGCTATTGCCGCAAGTGTAGGATTAAGTGCAGCGGGAACTTTTATTGCATCCTGCGCTGAAGCAAAACCAATTGCAAAAACTTTAGTGTTCACTAATTTTGATCAGCAGCCATTACCGTACAAATATGATGCGCTGGAAAATGTGATTGATGCCATGACGATGGAAATTCATTACAGCAAACATGCAGCAGCTTACAGTAAAAATGTTAAGGAAGCGGCTGCAGCAGAAGGAGTAGACGTAAGCAAGCCATTGGAAGATGTGCTGGCAAAAATCTCAAAATATTCTGCCAAGATGCGTAACAATGGTGGCGGACATTACAACCATGAATTATTCTGGCAATGCATGCGCCCAAAACAAATCGGTAATATAGCAACGGGCAATTTGCAAACTGCTATCACTAAAACTTTTGGTTCTTTTGATGAATTTAAAAAACAATTTGCTACTGCAGGCACTACAAGGTTTGGAAGCGGATGGGCATGGCTGTACGTTGATGCCGGAAAAAATTTAAAAATCGGCTCTACGCCAAACCAGGATAATCCTTTAATGGATACCAGTGAAATTAAAGGCACGCCACTATTAGCATTAGATGTTTGGGAACATGCTTACTATTTAAAATATCAAAATAAAAGGGCTGATTATATTGAGAACTGGTGGAACGTGGTGAACTGGGATTTTGTGCAGCAGCGTTTTGAAAAATTATAATGCACCGATTAAAGAAGTCAAGTCTTGAAGACCTGACTTCCTTTGTAAAATATATTCAACGATTACATAAAAATATTTTTCCTTTTTATGTAATCGTTTTTATTTTCTCATCCTGTTGCCAAACAGTTTATGAGAAAATATTTTTCGATTGCCCTATTACTTTTGTTATGCTGCATTATTACAAAAGCACAAATGCCACAACTTACCATTGATGGCAAAACCAATAACGGCGTGCAATTACAGGCATTAAAAATAGATGTAAAAGTATGCGGTACCGTTGCCAGAACCACCTGGCAAATGACCTTTAAAAATACCACCTCTAAAATACTGGAAGGCACTTTAAATTTTCCGCTTAAAGATGGATTGAGTATAAGCCGTTATGCATTAGACATCAATGGAAAAATGAGAGAAGCCGTTGCTGTTGACAGGGCGAAAGGCACCGAAGTGTTTGAAACAATAGAAAGACGAAGAGTAGACCCGGGCCTTTTAGAAAAAGTAGATGGTAATACTTTTCGTACCCGTATCTATCCTATCAACCCTAATAATACCCGTACTGTTTTAATTGGTTATGAAGAAGAATTGCCATTGGCCGGTGATGCTGCATTGCATTATTATCTTCCCTTAAATTTAAAAGATACCGTTGCTGATTTTAATCTTGATCTATCCGTTATACAATCCGCTACACAGCCCGTTTTTGATTCGTCCCTGAATGAAAACATCAATTTTACCAACAGCAATAACCAGTACAATGCCACATTGCATAAGACCAGTTATGTACCCGGTTATGCGCTTTCCTTCAGCATACCCAAACCAATGGATGCAGCCGAAGTAATGTTACAGGAATTTGAAAATAAATATTATTACCTCATCAACACCAGGCTGCAAAAAAATGAAAGAGAAAAAACTGCCCCCTCAGCAATAGGTTTGTTATGGGATGTTTCTTTAAGTGGTGCCGGAAGAAACATAAAAAAAGAAATGGAATTGCTGGATGCGTATTTTAAAAAATTAAATACAGCAACAATAAATTTTATTGCTTTCAGTAACTCGATAAAAAACACAAAAACCTATACGGTTGTAAATGGTAATTGGGATGAATTAAAAAAAGATATTGAAGCATTGCAATACGATGGTGCAACTGACCTTGGTACCTTGAATTTGAAAAATATAAAAGCAGATGAATTTTTACTGGTGAGTGACGGACATCAAACATTAGGCAACAAAACCCTGCAGTTAAATAGCAAACCGGTGTATTGTATCAACAGTTCCATCACTGCAGATTACAGCAACCTGAAATTTATTGCAGGTAAAACAGGCGGCCTTGTTATCGATATTCAAAATGAAACAGTGCCTGATGCATTAAAAAAACTGATCAATCAACCTTTCCGTTTCTTAGGTATCAAACAAAATAATTTTAATAAAGAAAACTATCCTTCCATACCCGTTGTAGTGGGGGATAATTTTGCGGTAGCAGGTATTGCTGATGAAGCTATTCAGGAAATTATTTTGCAATTTGGCTACGGCAATACAGTGACCTATGAAAAAACAATTGCCATCAACTCTGACAAGCAACTTTGCGAAAACTTCGACATCACTAAAGTATTTGCACAAAAGAAAATTGCAGAACTGGATATTCAATACCATCAAAATAAACAGGAGATTGAAAGATTGGGCAAACAGTTTGGCGTAGTTACCCGAAACACTTCTTTAATTGTTTTAGAAACACTCAACGATTACATACAATATCAAATAGAACCACCTGCAGAGTTAAGACAGGAATACGACAGAATAATGAAACAACGTGGTGGTGATATCATTACAAAAAAAGAAGCCGACCTGAGAAGTTCGTTAAATATGATGGCGGTTTTGAAAGGATGGTATGACAAAAAAGAAGTTGTTACAACACCGGTTCAAAATAATCCGGTTGCCACACAACGGCCGGTTGGCATAATACCCAAGCCAGTTGGGGCACTAAAAACTCTTTCAGGTAAAATAACTGATAAAGATGGTAACGCTGTTGCAGGAACAACTGTAATAATAAAAGGTACCCGTACCGGCGTAGCAGCAGATTTTAATGGCGGCTTTAGTATACGTGCCAAACAAGGCGATGTGCTACAATTTTCTGCAGCAGGGTTTATTCCGTTTGAGCAACGCATCAGTAACAATAGTATGATTTCTGTTGTAATTGAAAAATCAAGAATAGAATTGCAGGAAGTGGTGGTGATTGGCTATGGCTCGGAAAAAAGAACAATGGTTACAGGTAGCAGTGTTCAAAACGTAAGCAGTGAACAACTAAATACGGTAAGACAAACTAATGTAAATAATGCATTAGCCGGAAAAGTACCCGGAGTGCAGGTTAGAAGCCAGTCTGCTGCCACACCCGGCGCTAATGATAATGTTGGTTTACGTGGGCAAATTGGCCTTGACGCAAATTCAGGAGCAGTAAATTTTGGTGATGGTGAAATACTGAAAGACAGAAGTCCACTTAACCCGGATGATGCTGCGACATTACGCACAATGCTGAATGATAAAAATGCAACAACCAATACAGGAGCCGGCAGCAAAAACACCACCGGCGTATATTATAAATCTGCAACCCTGCTTACCGATTCTGTTGACCCTACATTTAATCCGGCAAGTTTTGATTACCTGAAAGCGATAAAGCAAACCGACAAAGCCAGTCGTTATTTAAAATATTTAGAACTGCGTAAATACTATAGCAGCAGGCCTACTTATTTCTTTGACATCGCTTCTTATTTATTAAAAACAGGTGATAAAATTAATGGCATTACTATACTTACTAACCTGGCTGAACTTGAAAATGGCAGTTATGAATTATACAAAATGCTGGGCTATAAATTAAAAGAAGCCGGCGATTACGAAGGAGAATTATCTGCCTTTAAAAAAGTAATGGAGCTGCGCCCTTCTGATCCGCAAAGTTTCAGGGATTGTGCATTAGCTTACCTGGACCTGGGTAATTACCAGCAGGCATTGGATATGTTATACGAAGGCATGACCAAAAGTTACAGCAGCGAAATGAACCGGATGTATAATGGCATTGAAGAAATATTTTTAACTGAGATCAACCGCATCATAGCATTGCACAAAAAAGAACTGGACCTTAAAAAGATAGATAAAAATATTATTGCTCCCATGCCAACTGATGTAAGGGTAGTAATGAACTGGAACAAAAACAATTCTGATATTGACCTTTGGGTAACTGACCCCAATGGCGAAAAATGTTTTTACAGTCATAAGCTAACAGAAATGGGTGGCCGCATTTCGGATGATTTTACCGAAGGTTTTGGCCCTGAACAATTCATGCTTAAAACAGGTAGTAAAGGGAAATACAAAATTCAAATTAATTATTACAGCGACAGGCAGGTTACCATTGCCGGCCCCACCACAGTAATGGCAGAGATCTATTTACATTATGGCGCTGTTAATGAAGAAAAAAAGATCATCACCCTGCAAATGGAAAAAGACAAACAAGGCGAAGTATTTATAGGAGAAGTAGAATTATAAAAATCAGTACCCGGCACATGCAGTTCATGCTTTGGTATTTCCAGGTTCTTTCTGGAATACCTGAGTATGGACTGTTTCTTTTTTATCATTATTAGTTGTACTTTAACAACCAAACTTATTGTAAGCTTATGAAAAAATATTCCCTGTTATTTTTGTTAGTGGGTACTTTGGTAATGATTGTGGTAATGACAAAAACCGGTGCTACATTAAAAACGCCTGATACCCCCAAAGGCATTTTAGATTTAGAATTCGCTTATAACACTACTTTGGCTAATGATGTAAAAACTGCGTGGGTACTTAATCCCCCGGCGAATAATATCGGCGCTGCAAAAATTAATACCTGGCTGGATTTTATCTTTCTGTTTTTCTACTCGTTGTTTTTATTTTTTACCTGTAAAAAAATTGCAAGGTTGAGTAATGGCATATTTAGCAAGGCCGGAATACTATTTGCTAAAGGCGCATTAATTGCAGGCTTTTTAGATATACTGGAAAATGCCGGCATGCTATACACTTTATCCGGCCCCACCTCCGAAACGGTGGCTTTATGTACCGCTATATGTTCTGTTATAAAATGGGTATTGGCTTTGTTAGCCGTATTATATTGCCTTACAGGATTAATTTATGCTGTAAGTCAAAAGAAAATGAGTTCCTTACTGGCCTGAATTGGCTCAGCCTTTGCCAACGAAGCACTCACCAAAAATGCAACGGTAACAAAGGCTGATAAACATACTTGTCCACCTACGGAGGTTGACAAACAATCTACAACAAATGTAAACGCATTAGCCGGTACAAATTCAACCGATTATATAAAATTTTGGTAAAACAATTTCCATCAAAAACGCCTACTTTCGTACACTAAACTTTCAAACTCTAAACGTATAAACTATATGCAAGCCTGGAAAGATTATCAAGCACAAAACAAAGACCGTTTTTTAAGCGAACTCTTAGACCTGTTACGTATACCCAGCATCAGCGCTAAAAGCGAACATAAAGCTGATATGCAAAAATGCGCTGAGGCAGTTAAAGCAAGATTGCTTGAAGCCGGCGCCGATAAGGTAGAGATTTACCCTACTGATGGCCATCCATTGGTATATGGCGAAAAAATGATTGACCCGGGCAAACCAACTGTATTGGTATATGGGCACTACGATGTACAACCTGCCGAACCTTTGGAGTTATGGAAGAGCGGACCATTTGAGCCCGTGATTGTTGACGGTAAAATTTTTGCCCGTGGCAGTTGCGAT
The DNA here is from genome assembly GCF_050611765.1 of Ferruginibacter sp. SUN106. NCBI lineage: Bacteria > Pseudomonadati > Bacteroidota > Chitinophagia > Chitinophagales > Chitinophagaceae > Ferruginibacter > Ferruginibacter sp. SUN106. Next base: position 827,931 of record NZ_JBODJC010000001.1, on the reverse strand, counting down.
GATAAAGGACAATTTTACATGCATGTAAAGGCATTGGAAACAATGGTGAAAACAAACAGCCTTACCACTAATATTAAATTTTGTATTGAAGGCGAAGAAGAAGTAGGATCTCCTAACCTGGGGAAATTTGTAGCATCGCATACTGAATTATTAAAAGCAGATTGCGTATTGATCAGCGATAGTGCAATGATAAGTTTAGATACCCCAAGTATTGATATTGGTGTACGTGGCCTTAGCTATATTGAAGTGGAAGTAACCGGCCCTAACCGTGATTTGCACAGTGGCGTTTACGGTGGTGCAGTTGCCAACCCCATTACCATTTTAGCAAAAATGATTGCCAGTTGCCATGATGAAAACAATCATATTACCATTCCCGGTTTTTATGATGATGTATTAAATGCTACTGAAGAAGAAAGAAAATTAATGTCTTTAGCACCATATGATGAACAGGAATACAAAGATGATTTGGGTGTAAAAGAATTATGGGGCGAAAAGGGTTACAGTACCAATGAAAGAACGGGTATTCGTCCTACTTTGGAATTGAATGGCATCTGGGGCGGTTACCAGGGCGAAGGTGCTAAAACTGTTTTGCCATCAAAAGCTACTGCAAAAATTTCCACCCGTTTGGTACCCAATCAATCTTCAGAAAAAATTACGGCGATGTTGCTGGAACATTTTAAAAAGATCGCTCCACCATACGTTAGTGTACATGCATTTGAACACCATGGCGGCGAACCTTATATGACACCGATTGACAGCAAAGCTTACAAAGCCGCAGCTAAAGCGATGGAAACTACATTTGGTAAAACACCAATCCCTGTTCGTGGTGGTGGCAGTATTCCTATCTGTGCATTGTTTGAAAAAGAGCTGGGTATTAAAATTGTGTTTATGGGTTTTGGATTAGATAGTGATAACCTGCACAGCCCTAACGAAAAATTCAACCTCGATAATTTTTATAAAGGCATTGAAACGATTCCTTATTTCCATAAGTGTTTTGCGGAGATGAGTTAAGAAGAGTTGAATAAAGTATTAAAATCCCGGCAATAACTTGCCGGGATTTTTTTATTAAATTGTGGTATAATGTCAGACACTATGAAGCAGGCATACAATAAAAATTATGCGTTCCAGGTTTGGTCTACCAGCTTAGTGCTCCCCCTGATATTTGCGTTTATTATTGCTTCAATTGATTCTCAAAGCCTGGCAGGTCTCCCTGCTTTTATTGGATTTGGACTGATTATCCTTGGAGTATCGTTACTTTATTCTTTACCGGCACTTGGGGTATACTATCTTTCATACAGATATTTATTGCAGACTCCCCTATCTCCTTTCATTATTAAATTAATATTACTACTGGTAGCAGCCATTTACATTACAATTACATTTTATTTCTTTTTTGGTACTGATTTTTTAAACCTCAAAAGTGATCTTGAATTTCCTTTATCTTATTTTGCCAGTGTAACAATTGCGTCCTTTCTGTATAAGTTAACTGAACGAAAACCCATTACACCTGATGTATAACATGATACAATAAATCCAAATAATGGAATAACTTCAACACTAAATTGTTGCAACACCATAAACTATGACACCTGGCAATTCTTTACCATTCTTCCTGCTACTGTTATTTTCTTGTACCAACAACAAGACAAATCCTGTTTCACCAAAAGATTCTGCGCAACCGGCTATAATTAAAACTATTACTGATACTACACATTCAACTGCCATTGATAGTAATTATTTAGCCATGGTTGAAGCCATAAAAGAAAACCCCTACGCCGCTGAATATGATACTGCATTAAAAGGAGGCTTTTCTATTTCCTTTCAGTACAACAAGGAAGATCAATATTTACTGTATCAAAAAGGGCAAAAAATAATTGACACCATCGGCAATTGTTCGTTAGGACTTTTGTATAAAAACCTGGGTTATGTAGGTGCCGACTTTGATAATAGTTTTGTGTTTGTGCAATCTTATGGCAGTGGCAACCCGGATTATATTCAGTTATACGATAAGGAAACGGCAACCAATTTAATTGCGAATGGCAGCGCCTGGATTGATGTTGATACTGCAAGGCAAGTACTCTTATATTCGAAAGCAGATGTGCCGACACCATCAGATAGCATGAGTTTATTTGATACCAAAAAAAATACGAACCGGCAATATGCTTTTCCAAAAGAAATTTTTGATGAGCCGGAAAAACTTAACCGGATACATTTAACCAATGTAACCGACAAAACATTCAGCATTGAATATGAGTTTAAAGACCGGCAGATAACTAAAACCAAGAAGTATATCCGTTAACTTAGTATAAAATAAAAATCAAACTAAAATCCTGTATTGTGCCAAAGTTTGCTCACTTAATTTTTCTCCTGTTCTTTTTACAGCTTTTTTCCTGTACACAAACTGCTACTAAAGCAAGGATTATTAATCCCACCTGGACCAAAAGAAATTTACCCAACGGCTGGAGTATTTATTTACCTGTTGCTTTTAAAGATTCAGTTTTGCATGGCATCGATTCTCAACCAGGTTATATCGTTTCAAAAGCAGACAGCATTTTATTGAATTACGATTCGGACAGGGAAAGGACACTGAAAGGAAAATTAAATTATGATCCCTGCGATTTTGCTTACCAGGTAAAAATGGCAAAAGAAACAATTCAAAATGATGAACAGGATTATTTTCACGAAGCAAACAAACTGTATCATTTAAAACTGGATACTATTGACGGGAAAGTAGCTATTATCAGAACACCAATTATCAAAGGGCAACAACGGGTGGAAATACAGATCAGGGATTGCAAAAGTGAAAGCTGTTTAAGTATCTACGGACAAAATTTTTCGGCACAACAAGAGCAACTTGTTTTAGAGATATTCAGTACCCTGTCATTCCACGATAAATAATTTCTGCGTACTGTTTTAACCAGTTCCAAAATATCAGCTGCTGCAAATGCTATTTTCGTACACCCTGTCACTTGATTATCTGTATTGCTGAATAATTTTTTATTTGTTAAGCAACAGTTTGTAAAACAGCAGCATCTTTTTCTACCATATGGAGTATGAAGAAGATCAAAAAAACAGGCTGCTGGCGCAAATGCTTTACAAGTTGTTGCAGGTTATTATAACTGCTATACTGGTTATAGTATTTACAACAATGCTGATCTGTTACCTGTAAATCATCGCATAGCAGTAATCATTAGTATATTTTCAAAAACTTCCCTATTTTTAAAGCACAGCAAAATCATTGCTGCTTTTTACCGGCTGAAATTGTACATTTTTTATTCTTCAAACCTTAAACTAAAAAAATGAAACATCCTGTTATTGCCATGGCTTTAATCTTTGTTGCTGTATTAGTTGCTTGTAAAAGCAAAGAAGAAACAACCAAGCCAACTGCAACCAAAGAAGAGTTGATTAAACGTGGAGAATACCTGGTACAAATTTCCGGCTGCAATGATTGCCATTCTCCTAAGAAGCCCGGTCCTAATGGCCCGGAACTCGTGCCTGAATTAATGCTATCCGGCTATTCCCAGGATATGCCCATACCACAAGGCGATAAAAATGTTTTAGCAGCAGGGTTTTCTGTTTTCGCACCTGATTTAACTGCAGCTACCGGTCCATGGGGCACCAGTTTTTCGGCCAATATTACGCCAGATACCGCTACCGGCATTGGTGGCTGGACAGAGGAGCAGTTTAAAAAATCACTCACTAAAGGAAAATTTAAAGGCCAGGATGGTGGCAGGCAGTTACTTCCCCCAATGCCCTGGTTTAATTATGCAAAAATGGCCGATGAAGATGTAAAAGCAATTTTCAGCTACCTGAAAAGTATAAAACCCGTTAATAATGCCGTGCGTTTTCCCATAAAACCGGGACAGCAGTAAAGGATATACCTCCTTTGCTACTATAGCATTTACGAAATAATGGACATTTTATGCTGATTTGATTTCAGAAATTGCCTTCAATGCTTTACTTTTGCACCCCGCTTTCAGCGGAAATGGATGTCGGGGTAGCTCAGCTGGTTAGAGCATCGGATTCATAACCCGAAGGTCGGCAGTTCAAGTCTGCTCCCCGATACAAAACAAAGCCTGAATTCCTAAAAAGTTTTCGGGCTTTTTTATTTTTCAAATGCCATACACTGTGTACATATTATTTTCTGCGAGCCACCAAAAACATTATACAGGATTCACAAGTGATCTTGAACAAAGATTAATATCACATAATGAACTCGGTAGTGGCTGGACTGCTAAATACAGACCATGGGTAGTCATTTACACAAAGGAATTTTCTGATAAAGCCGAAGCCATGAAGTATGAAAAATGGCTTAAATCGGGAGCAGGAAGGGATTTTATTAAGCATTTATAACCTTTTGCATCAGATTCATATCCGCCGCGGCGGACGGCAGTTCAAGTCTGCTCCCCGATACAAAACAAAGCCTGAATTCCTAAAAAGTTTTCGGGCTTTTTTATTTTTCAAATGCCATACACTGTGTACATATTATTTTCTTTGAGCCACAAAAAACATTATACAGGATTTACCAGTAATCTGGAACAAAGATTAATATCACATAATGAACTCGGTAGTGGCTGGACTGCTAAATACAGACCATGGGTAGTCATTTACACAAAGGAATTTTCTGATAAAGCTGAAGCCATGAAGTATGAAAAATGGCTTAAATCAGGAGCAGGAAGGGATTTTATTAAGAATTTATAACCTTTTGCATCAGATTCATATCCGCCGCGGCGGACGGCAGTTCAAGTCTGCTCCCCGATACAAAACAAAGCCTGAATTCCTAAAAAGTTTTCGGGCTTTTTTATTTCTCAAATGCCATACACTGTGTACATATTATTTTCTGTAAGCCACAAAAAACATTATACAGGATTTACCAGTAATCTTGAACAAAGATTAATATCACATAATGAACTCGGTAGTGGCTGGACTGCTAAATACAGACTATGGGTAGTCATTTACACAAAGGAATTTTCTGATAAAGCCGAAGCCATGAAGCATGAAAAATGGCTTAAATCGGGAACAGGAAGGGATTTTATTAAGTATTTACAAACTTTTGCATCAGATTCATATCCGCCGCGGCGGACGGCAGTTCAAGTCTGCTCCCCGATACAGGATAGGAGTTTTCAATATTATTTTGAAAGCTCCTTTTTTTATTTTCCGTATAACCTGATGAAATTGAAGCAACGCCTGATGGAAAAGAAATAGAAAAAGGTGTCGCAGGTTTTACATGGTCAAAATAGAAAATTAAAATTGATATCAATGAGCGGCTTGTTTCGATGAGCTGCTTATTTGATTATGCACAAGCAGAGGCAAATGAAGCAAGAAGTTTAAATCAGATCTTACCGTATAAAAAAGTTTTATCGGTAGAGGGTGTTTGATTGGCGCCAATATTTTCTAAGGTTACACTAAATGCAGTAGCACCTTCAGGTACATTTGCCAGTTCAATAAAACGATCACGGATTTCATCATGTACCATACCCACGTTAACCGGCTTATTGTTCACCATTGCCCAGAGCTGGTATTTTTTATCTTCCGGTGAGGGAATTAAATGATGGATCATAATATACGCTTTGCCTGTTTTTTTATCCCAGTACATTGTGCAGCGGCATAGGGTATATGGTGCTACGCCATACATGGCCACAGGCGTAATAGCCGGATTTTTCATTACAGCATAATCAGCAGCAGGCAATGAACTGTCTTTGTCTTTTGTTGCCAAAGCCAATTCCTGTGCCTGCACTTTTTTATACATCGTATAATTATAAATGCCGCTGATGCCCAATAATAAAATAGCAGTGGCAGCAACAGGCATCATCCAATTTGCTTTTTTAGTTTCAGTTGGTTTAGCATTGATACTGATAACTGGCGCCGGAGCCTGCAGGCTTTTTAATGTTTGTAAAATACTTTCGTCTGTTGCTGCTCCAGGTTCTTCGGTGCCACTGTGTAATAAATTATTTTCAAATGCTTTTTCAAATTCAATTATTGCAGTATGCAGCTCGGGATATTGTAGACGCAACAATTCCAGTTCCGCCTTTTCTTCCGGCGAACAAATACCCATCACATACATTTCAATAATGCCCGACGATATGTAATTGTTAATATCCATTATACAAATTGTTTGCGCAATTCTATCAACGCATTTCTTAATCTTGTTTTTACGGTACCTACCGGTATGGTTAATATTTTAGCGATCTCTTCATGCGTAAAGCCATTAAAATAAGAAAGTTCCAACACATTTTTATATTCTTCTCTCAACAGGTGTACCTGCTTTCTTAAGCCAATCTGGTTAATGTTCTGGCTCAGGTTATCCTTTTCATCCACATAAGAAACGTAATTGTCGAAGGAATCGTTTTTTTGTTCGGATTTAAAAGCCTTGCTCCTGGTAGTATTAATGGCGCAGTTACGGGTTACATTAAACAACCATGTAAACAAACGTCCTTTGGTAACATCGTATTTATCAATATTTTTCCAGGCGGTAATAAAGGCTTCCTGCAACACATCCTGTGCAATTTCTTTATCAGCTATAATCTGGTGAATGATAGTAAACAACGCTGCTTTGTAGTTAGTATACAAATACTCAAATGCATCATTATCATGCTTTTTAAGAGCCGATATCAGGTCGTCTTCAGTATATGTTTTTATTGCTGTCAAGAAATGGGAATTGGTTGCTGGCTGTAAAAGTAAATGGTAAGGAGGGTTTAAAAAAATATCTTTATTTAAGGAAAAAGGAAGATTTTTTGCAGCTATTGTCAGTTGGCTTACAATAGTTGCACTTTTTTTTACAGTGTGAGCCGGCCGGTATCTGCCCAATTACATATACGAATCAGTTTTATATAGTGAGAATTGTAAAATACCCGACAATTTCAGGAGCGCCCTTAAGTAGCTTTAAAAATGAAATGGAAAAAAATCATGAAGCGATCATTTTTAATAATGGGAGTATTATTATTTATATGGGTTATTGTAGCGCAGAGCTGTATGAAATTCAGAATAAGTGATTCAGAAGCAAAAGCGAATTTTAAAAAGGAAGGAATAAGTTTGACCACCACAACTGTTACAGTTGACAAAGCTAAAATACATTATGCGAAAACAGGTAGCGATTTGTTGCCTACAATCATTTTTGTACATGGATCACCCGGAAGCTGGGATGCATTTGCCCGATATATGCAGGATAAAGATCTGCTTCAGAAATTCCGGATGATCTCAATTGACCGTCCGGGTTTTGGTTATAGCGATTTTGGTGACGCCAGGCATTTAGAGGAACAGTCAACATTGATCAGCCCCTTGTTTAAGCTATGGCAAAATCACAAACCAATGTACCTGGTGGGCCATTCCTTAGGTGGCCCGATGGTCATACAATTGAATGCAGACAATCCAGGGCTTTTTGATGGACTCGTTTTATTAGCCGGATCAGTAGACCCTGCAGAAGAAAAAAGTGAATCGTGGCGATATATTCTTGATGCAGGTGTATTCCGTTACCTGGTGCCAGGTGCAATGCGTCCAAGTAATACTGAATTAAAATTCTTTAAAAAAGACGTGTACGCATTGCAGGATAAATTTGCACTGGTAAAATGCAAAGTATTTATTGTGCATGGGGTAAAAGATCCGCTGGTCCCGGTAGGTAATGCCATCTTTGTACAAAAGAAATTGATTAATGCCGCATCTGTTAATCTTACTTTAATACCAGGTGCCAATCATTTCATACCCTGGACCAAATACGATACGATAAAAAAAATATTGATGGAGTTGTACTAAAATTTTCCAATTCTATAATAACAATAAGCATCATCAATAAAGTAATGTTTGTAAAATGCCCGACAAATGCCGGGCATTTTTATTTCACAAATTGCAGTAATGTAAAATACACGACAGGCATGGCTTTTAACCTGCTGTTTCTTTGTATTCAAAAAAACAAAGTCATGAAACAGTTTATAAAAACACCCAGGACATTAAAAGCCATTTCTTACTATCGCAATGCAAAAACAAATAAACTTACTATTATTTTAAAAGTGTGTTTTGCGTTATGCCTGGTATTTACTGCCTTAGGTAGTGTACATGCACAAGGTAATTCTGTTAAGTATTTCAACAACCTTAATGATAAAGGGGTGATATTGGATGGTTACGATCCGGTAGCATTTTTTACAGATAATAAACCGGTGTTAGGAGATGAAAAATTTCAATATGCTTATGAAGATGCCATTTACTATTTTGCTTCGCAGGAGCATGAGAACCTGTTTAAAGCCAACCCGGAAAAATATAAACCACAATTTGGGGGCTGGTGTGCTTATGCGGTTTCATTGGGCCGTGTAGCACCTATTATTATTAACACATTTTCTATTGTTGATGGCAGGTTGGTGATACAGCATAACGAACGTGCGGTAAAAGGCTGGAACAAAGATGTGACAGGAAATTTAGCTAAGGCAGATAAATACTGGCCCAAGGTTTCATCCAAACATGGCAAACAAATTACAACAGACGAAGAGAAGAATTATTTAAACAATATTGATAAAGAAGGTGTGATACTGCAGGGCTATGATGCCGTATCCTATTTTACTGAAAACAAAGCCGTATTGGGTAATGAAAAATATTTTGCCCGTTACAACGGTGCTACTTATTGGTTTTCTACAGAAGCTAATGCCAATATGTTTAAAGATCATCCGGAGATGTTTGCTCCGCAATATGGGGCCTTCTGTGGCTATGCTATGAGCCTTGGTAAATTAAGGCCGATCGATCCCACCATATTTCAAATAGAAAATGGCAAGCTGTATTTACAACATTCACAAGATGCGTATAAAAGATTTAATAAAGATTTAAACGCAAGCATTCAAAAGGCTGATGAATACTGGCCTAAAGTAGTAGCAAAAAAAGCAGGAAAATCAGTAGAATTTGACGAGCCTGCCAAAACAATGGATTAAAAATGAAAATGCTATTCGCATTTATGTAAGAACACGGATGACACTGATCAGACCGATAGTCACAGATTTATTTATTCAACTTAAAGTATAGCCATGAAATTTTTACAACAACATTTTCCCTTGTTATTGATTGCTGCAGTTATTTTTTCAATACCGGCAAAAGCGCAATTAATAACCCAGAAAACATTATCTCTTGAGGCATCAAAAAAAATTGTTGCTGCTGCAGTAGTTTATGCAAAAGAAAAAGCAGCCCCTGGTGGAGCAATAGCGGTAGTGGATAATGGCGGCAATTTAATTTATTTAGAACGCCTTGATGGAACATTTGCTGCAGCATCGGAAGTGGCGATAAAGAAAGCCAATACTTCCGCACTGTTTAAAGCGCCTTCTGCAAAATTGGAAAATGCTATAAATAGCGGCAGGCAGGCTTTAATTACTGTTGGACACACTTTTTTACAAGGTGGTATTCCAATTACAATCGATGGACAGGTTGTAGGTGCTATTGGTGTAAGCGGCAGTGCAAGTGCACAGCAGGACGAAGACATTGCGATTGCAGGAACCAAAGCCAACATCAGCAATTAATATTTTCTAAAACTACTGTTATGATAAAGATATATTCCATTTTAAAAATTTACCTGGTCATTCTTATTGTTCTTCTGCTAACAATGATATCATTTAAATTATTTGCCCAGGAAACAAGGCAGCTGGCAATAGATAAACCCAATGCTATTGCCGATTTAAAAACAACATCCGGCGCAGTATTGGTAAATGCAAAATGGTTTGTACAGCCTGCAAATATTAATGTAGTGGAGTTCAGATCGCCGGGGCCAATAAAAAATGGCGGACCATTGGCTTTGTATCCTACGGGAGATATCATTAAAACCAATACAATTCATCCGCAAATTGGCGATGTTGATTTTGATGCAGCTTTTAAAATGATAAATCCCAATGATCTTGAATTAAGAGAAGGTAGCGGTTTGGTTTCTTTTGTTTGGTATAAAGTTGAACTTACCATTCCTGAAACAATTGGGAAACTAAAAACCAACGGCTCTACTGCTGTGTTTGAAATTACTGTTGATGACTATAGCGAAATATGGGTGAATGGAAAACAAATGCTGGGATTTGGACAAACAGGCAATGGATTAATTGCAGGATACAATACCCGTAACAGGGTTATTTTAACCAACAATGCAAAAGCGGGCGAGCATTTTTCAATTGCAATATTGGGTATTAACGGACCTATAGGAAAAATTCCTGAAAACTATATTTGGGTTCGCAGTGCAGTTATCGACTTTTATAAAGATGGATTACCTGTTAATAAAGACTGGAAAAATATTGGAAAGATCTTTACTATCGATGAAAAATTAAACAGCATTATTACACCCGCCAGCAATATTGAAAAAGTTGCTGACGGGTTTTCTTTCACAGAAGGGCCGGTGTGGCATCCTGATGGATACCTGTTATTCAGCGATCCAAATACAAACACTATCTATCGTTACAATCCTGCCAATAATAATGTAACTATTTACATGTCACACTCCGGTTACACGGGTGCTGATATTGGTGATTATGGGCAACCGGGAAGTAATGGATTAGCTATTGACAAAGAAGGAAGATTAATTGTTGATCAACATGGCAACAGAAGAGTGATAAGGCATGAAAAGAAAGGACCCGTTACTATTCTGGCAGATAATATTGATGGCAAAAAATTTAATAGCCCCAATGATATTGTGTTGAAGAGTGATGGCACTATCTATTTCACTGATCCGCCATATGGCCTGCCTGGTTTTTTTAACGACGCAAAAAAAGAATTGGATTATTCGGGAGTGTTTATGGTTAAGGAAGGAAAAGTTACAGTAGTATCAAAAGACCTGGGCGGGCCAAACGGGCTGGCATTTTCTCCGGATGAAAAATATTTGTACGTTACCAATTGGGATATCAGAGATATTCATCACACCAAAACATTGTGGCGTTACGAAGTAAACACTGATGGTACTTTAAAAAACGGTAAAGTATTTTTCGATTTTAGTTTTACAGAAGATGATGAGGCATTGGATGGTATGAAAGTGGATAAGGAAGGAAATTTATTTGTATCTGCACCGGGAGGTGTGTGGATATTATCGCCTGAAGGAAAATTATTGGGCAAAATTGTAACTCCTGAGCGCCCCGCAAATATGGCCTGGGGCGATGCAGACGGAAAGACATTGTACATGACAGCGCATACCAGCCTGTATAAAGTACGTGTGAACACCGGCGGCAAATTCAGCTGGCAGTAACTAAACTTTTCAGTTACCGGATACGTATATGGGTAAACCAAATTACATTGTATGAAACAAGTTACACCCCTGCTCGCCTTAATTTTTATTATTTTTTTATCGTCTTGTAAAAAAAATAATACTCCCGAAGTAGTGTTAAATGAAATGGCTGATAGCACTGCCATGTTAAACTATACCGGCATGTTTGCAAGTGGCCCTTATGGAACAGTGAGTGGCGAAGCCAGAATTTTAAAAAGTGATAGTGGGAATGTGCTAAAGCTTATGAGTTTTAGCAGCAGCAATGGTCCGGATCTGAGGGTTTATGTAGCAAAAGAAATGTACCCGGTAACATTCATTGACCTGGGTGCATTAAAAGCAACTGGAGGTAACCAGGTATATAACATTACTGGTATGGTTAATTTTTCAGAATATAAATACGCTTTGATACATTGCCGCCAGTACAATCATTTATTTGGATGGGCATTGTTGCAATAATTTAAAATACCGAACAATGGCAAGTAAGACTGCAATCGTAACCGGCGCTTCAGGTAACCTGGGACAAGCTGTAGTAAAAAAGTTTTTATCAGAAGGTTATCATGTGGTGGGAACGATAGTACCCAACGATCCTGTACCGTTAGATATTGATAATAAAAAACTGGAGAAAATAGTTGTTGATCTGGTGAACGAAGATGATACGGATCAGTTTGTGCAAAATATAATTACAAAATATAGTGGTATTGATGCTGTAGTACTAACAGTAGGCGGCTTTGCAATGGGCACTTTTGCCAATACAAAAACAGCCGACATTCATAAACAATACCAACTGAATTTTGAAACGGCTTACAATATTGCCCGCCCTGTTTTTGTACAAATGTTACTGCAAAAAAATGGCCGGATATTTTTAATTGGCTCAAAACCCGGCCTAAGCGCTGATAATAGCAAGGGTATGATTGCTTATGGTTTAGGCAAGTCATTAATTTTTCGTTTGGCAGAATTGATGAATGCCGAAGCTAAAGGCACTAACGTGGTTACCAGCGTTGTTGTACCCGGCACTATTGATACACTACAGAATCGGAAAGCTATGCCTGGTGCAGATTTTAATACCTGGGTAAAGGCTGAGGTAATCGCTGACTGCATTTATTTTTATTGTACTGAAGAAGCCGGTGCCTTAAGGGAACCAGTAATAAAGATCTACAATAACGGATAGGCGCTTTCAAAATATTTTTGAAATGCCGTTTGATAAATTTATCAAACGGCATTTTTTTATTGTACCGGAATTGCAGAAAAACTTCCGTCAACAGTAATTCTGTACCTGTTATAAGGATCATTTGGAATAATGCTGAATTCAAGATCCTGTACCGAACCACTTATTTTCTTTGAAGCTGTATCGTAAGCAAAATTTACTGTTCCCCTGGCAGGGAAAAATAAATTTTCCGAAACTGTATTAACAACTTCGTTACGGAGTGTAACACGAATTATTGCCTGGTCTCGTGGAAAACTATAGCTGCCAGCAATTCCCTCTGCTGTAGTTTGTCGGTTAAAAACAAAGCTTAATCCGAATACTGCCAGTGTATGTGTTGTACCAGCTGCTCCAAGATTTACCAAAAATTTATTGGTGCCGCCATCATTTGTCAGCTGACCATAAGAAGTGGTATTAAAAGCTCCACTTCGGTCTCTTTTGGTTTCCATGCTGCCATCTTTGTAAAATGTTGTAGCAGCTAAATTTACTTGTGCCCCATCTGCAGAGGTCTTATTTTTTTTACACGATACTAACGCAATTGTAACGGCAGACAAAAACAAAATACTTTTTTTCATTTTTTTTTCTACAAAATTCCGTCGCTTAAAAAAATGAGATTGTCAAAATGATGACAAGTGCTTATACAGATAAGTTAAAATTTTATAAAAGACAGCCTTACAACTGTATCTTAAAACTTCCAAAAATTCCAAAACGATTTGCCTTAATCACAGGTAATGGGTGGGGGGATAGTCTCCATACTAAGTCGAGACGTAATACTTTAAATATATTGTCGATGCCGGTACCGGCTTCTAAGTATAATTTATTGTCTAATGCAGTAAAACTATGTTCTGGTGTATAGTTTAATAATTTATTATCATTACCAAGGTTTCCGGTTACACCTTTAATATTCCAGAACTGACGGAACTTTAATTTACGTGTTAATGGGATAAAACGAAATATTCCATTGCCTACATTGTGCTCCAGTGAAAAACCAGCATACCTGTCACTAACATATTCGTACCTGTTCATCAGGTTAAAAGCATATTTATTGAAATAATAAGTTTCATTGCCGGGATGTACCTCCAGCAATGGATAAGGTAGTGTGCCGAATACTTTTCCGGCAAACACGTTATAACTTAACTTACCCAATGGCGCCACTGAAATTTGCTGACTTAAGCTTCCTGAAATTTTCTGGTAATTGTAACTGCTGTTAAGAATTCCTTTAATGCCTGCAGTAAATTCCACCTCTCCAACAGGATATGGACTTCCTAAGCTGTAACGGAAAAAATTAGTGCTGTAAAATTTTTCAATGTAAGCAAAACGAAATTTCACTGAAGCTTCTGTTGTGGTTAATGGATCTCCTGAGGTGACAGGAAAAAATGTTTTACCAGGTATATTTTTTAAAGGATCGTAAGATTTATGCAGCAGACCAAACGTTGTTGAAAGGCCGATCTTTGTGTCTCTTACGTATTCCAATTTCAACTGAGATAGGTTAATGAATTTTATAGGAATGCCGTTCTTACGTACTGCAACTGCCAATACATTGTCAGCAGGAATATCGGTGTTGTAATGTTGCGTACGGTCGAGATCATTTAGATATGAAAAATGCAATGTCTGCCATGGATTCTTTTTTAATAACCACAACACCTCCCCCATTCCCTTAAATTTCTGATCCCCGGATCCATATGCAAGATAGCCGTGCAGCCATATTTTTTTACTGAACTTTATGTTGGTACCTAAATCAAAGCGCAACCTCGTACCTTCCCACGCATTGCCACTGATCCACGTAAACCATGGACCAATTTGAAATTTACCGGTATTTTTATACCCGGTGGTTAAAAAATATAAAGCGCTGTAATACTTTTTGTAAGCAGGCGAATGTTGCAATGAATCTATCATCACATAAATTCCATTTTCAGTTTTGGTTAATGGTTCTGTACGTGCACTATCCCAATTGATATTTTTATCACGGACAGATTCCGGCACTTCTACCTCTTCTACTACTTTGTTTTTTGCTATCACAGGTGCAACAGCATTGGTGTTTACGATCACTTTATCATATGTAGTTGTTTTTCGTGCAATGAAGCCTGTGTTTTTACTACCAATTGGATTGAGATTTACAATAAATTTGTCCTTACTTAAAAACCAGGTGCTGTCGTTAATCATTTTAAACTCCTGCACTAAACTTAATTTATCTACATAATTAATATTGGCTTCTTTATTGATATGCAGAATAACTTTTTGTACAGCAAACGTAGTATCATGTATCCAGCAATCGCCACTAAAGGTATTTTCTCCGGCATGTTTGGGTATAAAAATGAGGTGCAATAATTTTCTTCCGGCCACTCTTTGTGTATCTGCCAGGCGGTAATCGTAATAATTATCGCCATTGTCACTAATGGGACTGATAAATTCTTTATCAAACACCGGGATATAATTGGCGTAGATGATAATGTTCTGGTAAAGGCCACCAAGGTATTTGGTAATACTTTCATTTTTAATACCGCTTACTTTATTGGCCAGGATGATTTCTCTTGTGCGATGTGGATTCTTCTGGAAATAATAATCGGACAATGTTTCTGAAAAAAATGTAGGCAGAATAGGTTTTTCCTCTGAGACCGTGTCAATATTATTGGCAATAAAGCCGAACGGTTTTAGTAACCTGCTCTTTTCAATTTTTTGTTTGTTTACATTATTGATGTCTAACTCTAATTTATTGTAAACCCTGTAAGTAAAATTATCATTTTTGAAAATATTGTTGCTGTCTTTATGAGCTACTACTTTTTTCCACAGGTACCAGCCTCTGCTGTGTTTTTGCTTTGATTTAATAACCACTTCGGCACTGGCATTGCCGGCTTCAAGAGCGGCTAAAATATCAACCGTGTCTTTATCTTTTGGAATAATAATAGAGAAAGGTTTATAACTGATGCTGGTAATAAGCAATGTATCAGAAGGCCATTTGCTTAGCCTGAATATAAAGGCACCGGAAGAATCAGTGGTTTTACCAACGCCTGTATTTTTAAACTGTACGCTGGCAAAAGGCAAAAACTCATCGGAGTGTCCGTCTTTTACAAATCCTTTAATCACTTTTGTTTGAGCAGAAAGTGTATTGATCACGATAACAGAAAGTAAAAGCGTTAAAATTCGTTTGTTCATTGTTCTATTTTCTGTTAGTTAAAGTTTGCCTTAATACTATCAGCCCATCGCTATCCAGTATATCCACATTACAAAGCTTAAAGCCAATGCCGTCCAGGGACTAAAAAAAGCAACAATCATAATTATACTATTGCAGATTAAACCAAGATTTTCGTTTTTTGTAAAGGCCTTTATTTCCGGTTCCGTTATTTCCTGTACCAATAAACTTCTTTTAGTTGACGCAGCAAACCAAAGCAAACGAAAGGCAAGGCTTATGAGAACAAAATAACCGGTATAGAAAATTACAGCAGTTTTAAAAGCCCCTGTTAATAAAAACAGGCCCAATGTTTTTGTAGGAAAAGGAACCAATGCCACCAACATCAGCAGCACCCCGTTGCTTATCATAACAAAGCTGTTGGTGGTATTTATTTTTTTAAAAAGGCTGTGGTGCCCAATCCATGCCAGCAGCACATTAATAAAACTGATCACGTACGCTAATAAAATTGGCCACTTATGCAACAGGGCTATTGCAAGACTTTCATTTGTCATTCCCTCCTCTACTTCAATTCCAATTTCGATCGACAATAGTGTAACTGCAATACAAAAAATACCATCGCTGAAAGTTTCAATGCGTATGGTTTCTTTTTGCTGCTGTATGCCGGAGGAAGTATTCATCAGTATCAGGTAAAGAGAATATTTGGCAATTCAAGATGGTGTACTGTACTCTGTAGTTTTGTTTCGTTATTGTTATGCTGTGCTTTAATCAATTTTACATAGTTATTGTTATCGCTGAACATTTTCTTTGCATCAGTAAAGCGCATATAAGGTATTTGCAGTTGCCGGTGATTGATGCGGCTGATCTTAGCCAGTATTTTCCAATGCCTGATGATTTCCTTCCAGGCATAAATAACAGAATGTTTCGGATCGTACATATGCGTGGGTTCACTACCGGCACCATTTAATTCAATGATAGAAATATTTTTTCCCTGTTCCAGTTCTTCCCAGGTGTTATACCTAAGGTCCATACGCCCAAAATAAAAGCCATTCACCTGTTTGCAAATAGTATCAATGGTGTTTTCTAATTTTTTATTAATAAGATGACTGGCATCAATAAACTTTGCGCCTCTTGCATGATTGCCATAAGGTACTAATACTTCAATTGCTCCTTCAGGCAATACCTGCTGCAATAAATTGCTGTTAGTTGCTTTAAGAAAAGGTATTTGCAAAATATAGCGTTGATCCCTTTGTAATAATTCTTCAACAGTAGCAATACCATCCCCGGTCACAGATAAAAACTCTTTGCTTACAATACCTGAAATATGCCCCTTTGTTTCTCCCGGATAGCGGTAATAAAATATACCCACTTCATTTTCCAAATGAATAAATTCCTGTATTAAAAAATCAACCTGTAAAGATTTTGCATAAGCAATAACATCAGCTTCGTTCTCTAATTTTTTAACTGCGATGCCCTGCATGCCAATATCGGGTTTGCCAATTAAAGGGTATGTAAAATTATTTTGTGCTACCTGCTCTATAATTCCGGTGGTACTGTTATCATTTTTAAATAATAAGGTACGGGGATAATAACCAGATGGTAACAAATCGTAAATCTCTTTTTTTGATTCCATCAAAAAACCTCCGTTTTTTATAGTGGGATTGGCGGCATTAAAAAAGAAAAAGCTTTTGTTGCGAATACCCAACAGTACCCAATAAAAATATATGGGACTGTATACAACAGCAAATGGCCAGTATTCCCAGTTAAATAGTTTTATAAAAAAAGGAACTTGCAATATTTTCTTTATCATGCTCATGCTGTTTGTTATGCTACTTTTTGTAAATGACCAAAGGCGAATTGCTGTATTGTGGCAGAATTGTTTTTCAAGTCAATGTATTGCATTTTACCTGAGTATTTTTCTAGTTCGATACCGGTAACACTTACGGTGAGCATTTTTCCATCACGGTTCATCATCAGGTCATTTTTAATATCACCATCCCCTGTAAATTGATGAAACTGTAAAATATCTTCCTGTGTTGGGTTGGGATTTTTATTTAGCCATTGGATAAACCAGCTTTCTCTTTTTGCTACTACTTCCTCTTCATACAGTGTTGATGAACTCCAGATATACGGCCTGTAGTTTTTTAATTGTTTACAGTGTTTTTGTTGTCCATCCCAGCGGCACTCAAACAAGCCGTTGTTTTCAAAAATGATAATAGTAAACGGTTCTATATTGTGGAGATTGATTTTGGTAAAGGCAAAACAAGGCCTTGCTGCACCAATGATATCCAGGAAAATTATTCCCCTGCTTAAACGATAAGGCGGCTGAGAAATATGTTTTGTAAAAGCTCCATTTAATAAAACTGCGGCGTTGCCGTTCTGGCTTATACTAATCCAGCTACCACCAGCCTCTGCATCTTTGGGATATACCAGGCCGCTTCCGTTTCCCCAATATACAGCAGGCGGCAGTGCCGCTTTACGCAACACTTTCTCATCTCTGTTGGAAGTGAGATAAAATTTATCTTTCGTTGGTATAAAACTTACTGTGCACATGCCTGTCGGTATTTAATTGTGGATGCTGCTACACCAAAACCTGCAGGCAATTCAATATTTGACACTTCTGTGATCCCTACTCTTATCAATGCCATATGATGCACTGTATGCTCAAGATTGTAAGCTATTTCACGATAATAATTAGTTGCAATCGAAATACAATTTTCAGATTGATCATCAAAGCTTGCTTCCAGCATCAGATCTTTATTTGTTTTATCCAGCGTGAGGTAAATCGATTTTAAAAGTGAATTAGCGAAATTTTTATCTGTTTCAATTGCGTAATCTCTTTTTCTTTTCTCGTAGTTCACAATACCTGTATTGTAACCATTATCCAGGCAAATAAACAGCTCAATAATATGCCTTACATGCTGGCCAATAGTAGCACCAAATAAAATTTTACTCGGCTTGCAGTATTGCTCGCAGGTTAATTGTTCCAGCGATTCGCTGATCTGTACAAATACGTTTTGAATAGACTGTTGCAGTTGCATATAGTTGGCTTAATTAAATTTCAGGATTGACTTTGTTGTTGCCACCAGCTGCTGCCGGAAAATAACCAGCAGTATTGCTGACGACACCAAAACAATTAGTGCATATACAAATAATTGCCCGCCATCGTTTTTTACAACCACACCTAATTTTGTAAGGTGGAAAAAAATTGCTCCGGCCATTAATCCAATAGCGAGCAAAGCACCGTAAGGTGTTGTTTTAGGAAAAAGAATCAGAATAGCGGCTATCAATTCCATGATGCCAATACCAATTCTGCCCCATGGCTCCATACCAATTTGTGTAAAAATATATACCGATTCTTCCGCAGCAGTAAATTTGAAGAATAGCGTTTGCAATAAAATAATGGCAGCCAGTAAACGCAGTATCCAGGTGCCGATAGTTGAAAATGTCATGACGGTTATTATAAAATTTGTTTAGTGAAATATTTTTATCCAGTTAGCATCGGCATTTTTCTTCAGGTTAGCCTCATCTTTATTCCAGTCTTTAAGGGTATTGTTAAAAAACTTGTTATAAAAAAGATAGAGTTTACCCCCAACAATCTTATAGGTCTCCGGGTCGATACTTACTTTTTCGCCCTTAGCCCCCATAGCATAGGCACACCAGCCACCATACTCCGGCAAATATTTAGATGGGTTTGCTTTAAATAATTCTTTGTTACCTGCAGAAGAAAAATAGTAAGTAGCACCCTGGTGGTATACTGCAAGGTCTTTGCTTCCCTTTACCGCTTTGTTAGCAATAAAATAAGCAACGGGGTCGTAACCCTTTATTGCTATACCATCATCAAGATTAAAATGCTTTTTGTTGAGCGCAGTTGCATCCTGGGCAAAACTGCTGATAGTGGTAGAAATTAAAAAGGCTGTAAAAAACAAAATTGATTTCATGTAATTGATTTTTTATAACACAAATGTAGACGGCAGTGTCCCGGACCTCTGTCGGGTACATGACAGAAAAACAAAAAGGTTGAAGACAAGAAAAATATACAATGCCTACAGAAATATACTACCTGCTTAAAATAGTTTAATCCGGATTGACTGGTGAAAACGGTATTGGGAATCCATTCCCAATATGTTGTGACATTCCCAATATGTTGTGAAAAAAGAAGAGCGTAAATCCTCTTGTTACGTTTTATTAAAATCAACAAAACCCTTTACAGTAAAGGGTTTCAGAAGCGTAAAAAGGCTCAGATAAAACGTGGCATCCCGTTTGGCTATAACAATTGTGCCAAATAAAAAAGCAATATGAAATTAGTAGCAGATAAAAAAGGATTTACAGAAAAGATATTAAATGAACAGGGAATACAGGTAGTTAAGTTTTATGCAGATTGGAGCGGCCCCTGCCAGATGATGGCTCCGATTTATAAAGAGTTGTCGATGAATTATAGTAGTAGTGTCGGCTTTTTTACAGTTGATGTGGAAGAATCACCCATGCTGAAAAAAGAGTTAGGTGTTATAGAATTGCCAACAATACTATTTTATAAAAACGGAATTGTAATAGATTTTGTAAATGGGATGATATCAAAAAATGCACTGATTGCAAAAATAGAAAACGCCATTAATCAAAAAAGCTAACTATAATTTATTTAACCAAACTTAAAATATCAAGCCATGCACACAGAAATTAAGTTTTTGTATCTGAAGCAACACGAAATTACTACCGGTTTAACTGACACACAGATTTTGGAGATGACTGAAAATGTAAAAGTTAAAAATGTAAATAAGGGAGAAAGTATTTACATGGAAGATGGCTTTGAAAGCAGGGTTTATCTTTTAGTAAAAGGAAAAATTAAAATCTCCGAAATTGACGACTGCGGTGATGAACTGATAAAAGAAGTTTTAACTGCTACTGATATCTTTGGAGATGTGGCATTAAACGGAGGAATTTCTGATGATGAGTTTGCCGAATCATTTACAGATAATACAGTGATCTGTTCATACCGGTCGGCAGATTTTAAAATGCTTATGCAATCTAACCCTGTCCTTGCCATGAATTTTATGCAACATATCAGTGCCAAATATCGTAGGTTAGAAAGCCGCCATTCCAACCTTGTATTTAAGGATGCTAAAAGCCGCTTGATAAGTTTTTTTAAAGACTGGGCTAACCGTGAAGGCAGCAGGGATGGAGATAAAATAAAACTGAACAATTATTTAACACATAACGATATTGCGGGTATTATTTCCACATCCCGCCAGAGTGTTACTACCTTACTAAATGAACTAAAAGACACCGGTCTGCTGTATTACAACCGGAAACATATTGAAATTAACAGTCGCTACCTGGTAAATTGATTTTTATTGTAAACTGCTTTACAAATGATGTTTAACACGGTTGCTATTTTTACGCTGTAATTTTTAAACAGTAATCTCCAACTATAAGTTTTAGTAAGTTAATATTTTATGCCTTCAATAAGTTTTTGTTTTAGGGTACATCAGCCTTATCGATTGAAACAATATGAATTTAAAGATATCGATGTATTGCATTGTTATGATGACGAGGATGCTAACATAGCAGCAATAAACAAAGTTGCTGATGAATGTTATTTGCCGGCGAATAAGATTATTCTTAACCAGATAGAAGCAACCGGCGGAAAATTTAAGGTAGCATTTTCTATTAGCGGAACTGTACTGGAGTTATTACAATTGTATCGTAAAGATGTAATTGATTCTTTTAAAGAATTGATAAAGACCGGCTGTGTGGAAATACTCGCCGAAACTTATAATAATTCTTTAAGCTGGCTGCATTCAAAAAAAGAATTTGCATTGCAGGTTGAAAAACACAGTTTGCTGATCAGAGAATTATTTGACACAGCACCAGTAGTTTTCAGAAATACCGAATTGATCTATAATAATGAACTGGTGCAGTTTATTGCAGCGGCCGGTTACAAAGGCATCCTCTGCGAAGGTTTGTCGAGAATATTAAATGGAAGAACAGCTAATCAAACCTATGCTTGCCCCGGCAATAATGATTTTGGCGTACTGCTGCGCAACATGGAGTTATCAGATGACATTGCCTTTCGCTTTGGAGCAACCGGCTGGAGTCAGCATCCGTTAACGGCACAAAAATTTGCCGACTGGATTCATGCACATACTTCTGCAGATACCTGCAACATCAATTTATTTTTCGATTATGAAACATTCGGAATTCATAAAAAAGTAGACACGGGTATTTTTGAATTTTTACAACATTTACCTGCTGAGATCCTTACCAACCCGGAGTTTTATTTTAAAACACCCACAGAAGCGTTAGCACATTGCTATCCAAAAGATGTTTATGATGTGCCGGAAACAATATCATGGGAAGATAAGAATAACGACTGCTGTTTGTGGGGAGAAAATGTAATGCAACATAATACGATCAGGAAAATTTACAGCCTGGAAAATATGGTATTAAAAAGTGGTGATGAAAAAATAACTGCTACCTGGAGAAAATTACAGACCGTGGATTATTTTTATTTTATGTCGGCCCATCAGCGATGTGAAGGAGATGCCTATCATTTATTGAATCCTTTCTGTAGTGCCAGGGATGCATTTAAAACCTACAGTAATATTCTAACAGACTTTGAAATTTCGATGATCAAATCGTGTTTACAAGACAACCCTCACAAATTTTCCAATTCAGCACATTCGGTTCTTTATTAAATAACTCTTATTATAAAAACATGCAAAAAAAATTACAAGGCCAGGTAGCCATAATTACAGGAGCAAGCAGTGGCATAGGCGCAGGCTGTGCTAAGGAAATGGCTGATGCCGGCGCCACAGTGGTGGTAAACTATCCAATAATTCAGGGTAAAGCAATGGCAGAAACTGTAGTAGCAGAAATTATTGAAGCAGGCGGCAAAGCTGTTTCTTACAAATGCGACGTAAGCAGGGAAGACGAAGTACTGTTGATGTTTGCAGATGTAATACAACAATTTGGAACTGTAGATATTTTAGTGAACAATGCCGGTTTACAAAAAGACGCTCCTTTTACAGAAATGACTTTAGAACAATGGAATTATGTGTTAGGCGTAAATCTCACCGGGCAATTCTTATGTGCACGTGAAGCAATCAAAGAATTTCTGCGTCGTGGTGTAAATGGTAAATCAAAAAGTGCAGGTAAGATTATTTGTATGAGTAGTGTGCATGAAGTTATTCCATGGGCGGGCCACGCTAACTATGCGGCCAGCAAAGGTGGTGTTATGCTGATGATGAAAACCATCGCACAGGAGTTTGCACCCAAAATGATTCGTATCAACAGTATCGCTCCGGGTGCAATTGCTACGCCCATTAATCATGACGCATGGGATACACAAGCCCATCTGCAGGAGTTATTGAAATTAATTCCGCAAAAGCGTGTAGGCAAGCCCGATGATATTGGTAAAGCAGCAGTATGGTTAGCCAGTGATGATAGTGATTATGTAAATGGAACCACCTTATTTGTGGATGGGGGTATGACATTGTATCCTGGGTTTGAGGACAATGGATAGAAGCGGAGGAACCTCACCTATCCTCTCCTGCAGGAGAGGGAAATGGAGGAGAACTTAGCGAGGATTGACAAGACGACTGTGTTTTAGCTCCATGGGAGCGGTATTTTGGTAGCACAAAAATGAAGTGTTGTTTTAAAAGCCCCATCGGGGCAGCATTTTAAAGCAAAACACAATTAAGGCTCAATAAAGAAATATAGTTGAAGAGTGTCCCGAATGCTTTCGAGATAAACTCTGCCAATGAAGTTGAACAAAGAAATTTAGTTCGGCCCCAAAAATAAAAACATCAACAAATGAACGCTGAAGAAAAACGATTATTTGACCCTTTATGGAAAAAATGGGGGCCTTATTTAAGCGAACGTCAATGGGGTACTGTACGTGAAGATTATAGTGAACATGGTGAAGCCTGGGATTTTTTTCCCCACGACCATGCCAGGAGCAAAGTGTATCGCTGGGGCGAAGATGGTATTGCCGGTATAAGCGATGATATGCAACGCATTTGTTTTGCCATTGCGTTATGGAACGGCAAAGATCCTATTCTTAAAGAACGTTTGTTTGGCTTAACCGGCAGCGAGGGTAACCATGGCGAAGATGTAAAAGAATTATATTATTATTTAGATAATACACCATCGCATTCTTATATGAAACATCTGTACAAGTATCCGCATGCGGAATATCCTTATGCTGATCTTGTAAATATTAATCGCAACCGGAATAAATACGAGAAAGAATTTGAGTTACTGGATACAAATTTATTTAATGAGGGAAAATACTTTGATGTAGTTACGGAATATGCAAAAGATAATGCAGAGGACCTGTGTATAAAAATCACCATTCACAATCGTGGAAATGAAACCGCCTATATCGCTCTGCTTCCCACATTGTGGTTTCGCAATTTATGGAACTTTGGTTTGATGGATACAAAACCAACGCTCCGTTTGCAGGAAGAAGAAAAGAACTATGGAACAATAAAAGTTGAACATCCTACCCCCGGAGACTATCATTTTTATTTTGACAATCCTGTTCGTACCCTGTTTACCGAAAACGAAACCAATACAGCACGTTTGTATGGACAACCTAATCCGTCACCTTTTGTAAAAGATACTTTTCACACAGCTGTTACAGAAAATAATTTTGAATGGCTGTCAGAAAAAAAAGACGGAACAAAGTGTGCTCCTATGTATGAATTTAATATTGTAGCACAATCTTCCGTTACAGTTAAACTTCGTTTAAGTAAACAACCGCATCAACAAAATCCTTTTGATAAAAACTTTGACGCAGTATTTACAAACAGAATTAAAGAGGCGGACGATTTTTATGCTGTAATAACTACAGCAAAAGACAAAGACCTTATCAATATTCAGCGACAGGCATTTGCTGGTATGTTGTGGAGCAAACAATATTTTAATATTGATATTCCCCGCTGGTTAAATGGCGATCCCGGTCAGCCTGTGCCACCGGAAACAAGAAAGAAAGGCCGTAACCATGATTGGCCAACTTTAAATAATGAAGATATTATTTCAATGCCGGACAAATGGGAATACCCCTGGTATGCTGCATGGGATTTAGCTTTTCATTGTGTGCCTTTATCTATGATTGATGCCGGTTTTGCAAAGAGCCAGCTAATATTATTTTTAAGAGAATGGTACATGCACCCCAATGGACAGTTGCCTGCATACGAATGGGCATTCGGCGATGTTAATCCACCCGTGCATGCATGGAGTTGCATGCAGGTATACAAGATCGATAAAGCAAAAACCGGGCAAGGAGATATAAAATTTTTAAAAAGAGTATTCAAAAAATTACTTTTAAATTTTACCTGGTGGGTAAATCGTAAAGATCATAAAGGTAATAATGTTTTTGAAGGCGGATTTTTAGGATTGGATAATATTGGCGTGTTCGACAGAAGCAGTGCAATACCTGGTGGTGGTGTTTTAGAACAGGCAGATGGTACCAGCTGGATGGCGATGTATTGTTTGAATATGTTAGAAATGAGTTTGGAGATTGCACAGTATGACGATAGCTACGAAGATGTGACTACAAAATTCTTTGAGCACTTTACTTATATCGCCGAATCATTAAACCGCATGGGTGCAGATTGGACAGGCAGTTGGGATGATGAAGACGGGTTTTTCTATGATGTGTTATCATTGCCCGACGGAAGATACATTCCGGTAAAAGTACGCAGCCTTGTAGGGTTAAGCACCTTGTTTGCAGTATTGGTATTGAAGAAGGAGACTTTAAAAAAGTTACCCGATTTTTATAATCGTTTAAAATGGTTTCAGCAATACAGGGAAAAAAATAATGACTACTTAGTTATAGAAGAACTAAACGAACATGACGATATCTTACTTTCACTGGTGCCAAGGAAAAAATTAGAACGCCTGGTAAAAGCGCTGCTGGATGAAAAGGAATTTTTATCACAGGGAGGCATACGTTCTATTTCAAAAATACATGAGCACGGGTATTCGGTGAATATAGATGGACAGGAATTTGGCCTGGATTACCAACCTGCAGAAGGTACCAGTGCATTATTTGGCGGCAATAGTAACTGGCGTGGCCCTGTATGGATGCCGATGAATTATTTACTGATAAATGCGTTGCAGCAATATTGCGAATACTATAAGGACGATACTAAAGTGGAATTTCCAACGGGATCCGGCAATGAGATCTTATTAAGTGAGGTATCCAATGAAATAGCGAAAAGATTAGTATCTACATTTCAATTGAGTGATAACGGACACCGGCCGGTGAATGATAACTACGCAATTTATCAGGATGAACACTTCAGGGATTTAATTTTATTCTATGAATATTTTCATGGTGATACTGCAAGAGGTGTAGGTGCTTCACATCAAACCGGCTGGACTGGTGTGGTTGCAGAATTGATCAACAGGATAAGTTAACCTTCAAAACAACCAGTGAAATCGAATAAGGAAGAAATATTAATGAATTAAAAAATAGTGATGCTGAAAAAAGATAAAATTATTTTACAAGACTTTTCCGAGGCCATTAAACATGAGTGGCTGGAGACAAATGGTCTTGGGGGCTGGAGTAGTTCTTCTATCATTCATGCAAACACAAGACGCTATCATGGATTATTGGTTGCGGCAACCAATCCTCCGGCAGAAAGAACAGTACTGCTTAGTAAACTGGATGAAACAATTGTGCTGAATGAAAAAAGAATTGAATTAGGGTCCAACCTTTATGACGGTGATGTTGTTCATCCCGCCGGTAATCAATTTTTAAAAAGTTTCACTAAAGAATTATTTCCTGAATGGGTATATGAAATAGAAGGTGTGCAGTTGAAAAAAACAATTGCTATGATACATGAAGAAAACACGGTGGTTGTTTTGTATGAAGTAATCAAAGCAACCAAAAAATTCACATTAGAACTTTTGCCCTTAATGGCAGGCAGGTTTTATCATGTAATGCAACACGAAGGCCCGCAAATGCATTGGGATGTTGATTTTAACGACGGTATTTTTCATAACCAGCCAGACGGTAATTTGAATTTGTACATCAATGTTCCCGGATCAACTTATACGCATGCTCCACGTTGGTTTAAAAATTTTAAATACAGTGTGGAAGCATATCGTGGATTGGATTATACAGAAGACCTTTTTAATCATGGTGTAATTACTGTCCAATTAAAAAAGGGTGATTCAATTGGCATTATCATTTCTACCGAAGATCCGTCAGGAAGAGATGCGCAGGCGCTATTGACAAAAGAAAGTTTGAGAAGACAGGAATTATTAAATGAACAACCGCAGGATGAAACACTGCAACAATTGGTGCTGGCAGCAGATCAATTTATTGTAAAACGTGGTGATAATTTAAAAACTGTTATTGCCGGATACCACTGGTTTACAGATTGGGGCAGGGATACCATGATAAGTTTACCTGGTTTATGCCTAAGCACCGGCCGTTTTGAAGATGCCAAAAAAATATTATCGGCCTTTGCAAACAGTGTGAGTATGGGTATGCTGCCCAACCGTTTCCAAGATAATAATGAACCGCCGGAATACAATAATGTTGATGGAACACTTTGGTATTTTGTTGCCGCATACAAATATTTACAGGTCAGTAATGATAAAAAATTTATACTGAATGAAATACTGCCAGTGCTGAAAGAAATTATCGACTGGCATTTTAAAGGCACCAGGTATAACATACATGTTGATGATGACGGCTTGTTATACGCAGGCGAAATTGGCCAGCAACTAACCTGGATGGATGCAAGGATTGGCTCCTGGGTGGTAACACCAAGAATGGGCAAGCCGGTAGAGATAGAGGCATTGTGGTATAACGCACTAAAAATATTTGCTGCTTTACTGCGAATGAACAAACAAAAATCTGATGCAGCAAAAATAGAAGCGGTTGCGGCAAAAGTGAAAGAAAGTTTTGAAAAATTATTCTGGTATGCCGAAGGTAAATATTTTTATGATGTAATTGATGAAAATGAAAAGCCAAATGCGGAGCTCAGGCCAAATCAATTATTTGCAATTAGTCTTCCGTTTGCTTTGCTGGAAGATGATAAAGCAAAAAATGTGCTACAGGTTGTCACTGAAAAATTATATACCCCGGTTGGTTTGAGGAGTTTGCCTGCTAATGACATACATTATGTACATCATTACGGTGGTGATCAATGGCACAGGGATTCGTCCTACCATGAAGGAACAGTGTGGAGCTGGTTGCTTGGCGCTTATGTTGATGCTGTTGTTAAAGTATATGGTGCCAAAGGCAAAGCAAAGGCAAAGCAAATAATCAACAATTTTAAATTTCATCTCAATGAAGGTTGCATTGGTTCCGTGTCAGAAATATTTGATGCAGATGCGCCACATCATCCACGAGGTTGCATTGCACAAGCATGGGGCGTGGCAGAAGTTTTAAGAGTGATAAAAAATTATGAGTTGTATAAAGCTCCAACTGCTAAAACAAAGAAAAATTGATGGCAGCAGTGTAAAATCGGTATGGTTTAAAACAAGGTTAATGTAAAATGCCAGGTATTACAAACCGGCATTTTTTGATTTATACAACAATTTGTCCAGTGATAATTTTCCACTGCCGTTTAGTAGTAATGCTGCACTAAGTCCGATAAGCAATAAAAAATATTCACATCCTTCTCCTTTCTGATTGCCAAACCAATTCATAAAAAAGCCGTTCTGAATATGCGATGTAAAAATGATACCAGTAGAAAGTGCGATCATACTTAATGCAATTATTCTTGAACCAAGACCAATCACCAACAATATACTCCCGAAAAATTCCAGGATAATAACCAAAAGGCCAATGATCCACGGCAAACCAACTGTAGCAGTAAAAAAATTCATTGTTCCTGTAAAACCGTAACCACCAAACCAACCTAATAGCTTTTGTGCTCCATGTGGAAATAGTACAATGCCAATGGTTAATCTTAACAAGAAACCCGTCCAGTCATTATTTGTTTTAAAAATATTTTTCATGGCTATGTTTTAATTTCCGTAAAAGAAATGTTCTTTAATAATTTTTCCATCATCCCAATGCTGCACAGAAACCTGGGTATAATTTTTTTCACCCCATTCCCTGTGTGAGTAATCATACTGCCAGGTTACATAAGATACATTTTCGCCTGCAGCCACATTCAATACTTTGGCGCCACGGAAATCTGTAATATTGTTTAAAAATTCCAGTTCTCTTTCCCTGTTGGCTGCTTTACCAACCGTAGCCGGCATGGTATTTTCCTGCATCGTTACATCATCGTGATAGTACAATTCAAAAGCATCGAGCATTTTGCCATCTAAAACCAATTGATTTAAATGATTAATTTTTTCTAAGATCGTGTGCATAAAAATTTATTTTGTTTGATAATAAATAAGAACACAAAATTGCATCACAACAGATACCTGTTCCAATGATAAAGGATAAGAAATTGTATTGATCTATGGTAAGAGAATTTATTTGCCCGCTAATTGTTTGCGGATACGGCTTAGTGATTCAGGAGTAATACCAAGGTAAGAAGCGACCTGGTGCTGGGGAACTTTTTGCTCTATTTCGTAATACCGTTTGTTGAAATCGAGATAGCGCTCTTCTGCAGTCTGGCTGAGGTTGGAAAGGATACGTCTTTGTAAAGCAACATAACTATTTTGAAATGAAATACGAAAGAGACGTTCAAATTTAGGCACCCGGGTATACAATTGTTCAAGATTATTTTTACTGATCAGTAATACCTGAGACTCTTCAATGGCATCAATAAAGTTGGTTGATGGCAGGCCGGTTAAAAAACTATATTGATCACCGATCCACCAATCGCTGATGGCAAACTGAATGATATGTTCCTGGCCTTTTTCATCTAAATAATATTGGCGCAGGCAGCCACTGTTTACAAAACACTCATATTGAAAAACTTCCCCCTCCTCCAAAAGAAATTGCTTTTTTCTTAAACGTTTTAATTGAAGTAAGGATGTAAAATAAGCAAACTCATCTTCCTTCAGATCTATATGTTTGGCAATATTTTTTTGTATGAGTTCAAACATGATTTAAAAATACAACAAATTATAAATTTTCCCTCTCTAAGCCATTGACCTTGCATAGCCCACAGTATCCCTGTACAGTTGTGGTGATACATCAGCATTTACTTTAAAGAAACGACTGAAATAGTATTCATCTTCATAACCCAGTTCCCAGGCAATTTCTTTAACAGTTTTATCGGTGAGGTACAATTCTCTTTTAGCCTCAATTATAATGCGATCATTTATTAAACTGCTGAGTGTTTTATTAAAATGAGATTTAGTAATTTTTGCCAATGCTTTTGGAGAGATGTAAAGCATCTCTGCATAATCTGCCGGTGAGTGCTTGGTCTTAAAGTTATCTTCAATAGCATCTTTCAGCTTTTGCAGTATAAAAGGTTCTTCATTACCGCTTACTGATATGGCAGCTTCAGATTGTTGCTGTGTTTTTAAACGTGATGCTGTTATTAAAAATATTTTCAGGTAAGAAACCAGCAATTCATATTGAGCCAGTGCAGGATTTTGCATTTCAGTTTCAAGCTGACCGCAAAGCATTTTTAAAGTTACGGCAGATTGGTCATCAACTTTTACAAAAGGCGGTTTATACACATTGTTGTAGAGTACTCCATTGCAGGATACTTCTTTATCATGTTTATAAATGCAAAAGAATTCCGGATGGAAATAGATGGCTGTCCCTTTAATTGTTTGTGTGCCTGAAAACATAAAAGGTTGATAAGGTGCGAATGCAAATAGGCTATTTCCTTCAAAATCATATTCTGCAAAATCGGCTATCACTTTTCCTGTTCCTTCGGTAACCCAGATCAATGAAAAATAATTGTTGCGCTGAATATGATCAAAAAAACCGTTGTCTTCAAAATGAAAAAGTTTAAACGCAAGATTCCCGTTCTGCTGATTTACCAGTGTAAAAGTAGATTGGTTGAGCATTGGTTATTTATATTTTTTTAAAATGATAGTTGCAATATGCCCTCCAAAACCAAAGGTATTACTCATTGCATAATTAATTTGTTTTGTTTGGGCGGTACCTAAAGTTAAATTGAATTTATTGTTATAAGCAGGTTCTACCTCGCCGGTATTTATTGTTGGTGGTACAATTTCCTCAGTAATAGCTTTTACTGAAATAATGGCTTCAATAGCACCTGCAGCGCCAAGCAAATGCCCGGTCATGGATTTTGTTGCGCTAATATTTAAATCCTTTCTTTCCCCGAACACCCTCATAATTGCTTTTAGTTCACTCTCGTCACCCATATGTGTTGATGTGGCGTGTGCATTAATGTAATCAATCGCTGTTGCATCAATAGCTGCATCTTCTAAGGCATCTATCATCCCTAAATAAGCGCCTTCCCCATCAGGATGAGTACCTGTAAGATGGAATGCATCGGCTGCCATACCAGTACCTACAATTTCTGCCAGTATTGTTGCCCCTCTTTTAATTGCAGCATCCAAACTCTCTACTACTAAAGCCCCTGCACCTTCGCCCATTACAAAACCATCTCTATTGATATCAAAGGGCCTGGATGCTCCTTCCGGGTTGTCATTATTTGTTGATAATGCTTTTGATGCATTAAATCCCCCGATCGAACTTTCATTTATGGGGGCTTCTGATCCACCCGTAATGATCATGTCTGCTTTACCTAAACGGATATAATTACAAGCATCAATGATCGCATTGTTGGAAGATGCGCATGCTGAAACGGTGGAAAAATTTAATCCTCTTAACCCATGCCTGATCGAAATAACACCGGAAGGAATATCAGCAATTATTTTTGGAATAAAATACGGATTAAAGCGGGGTTGTTTATTTCCTTTTATAAATTCCCCTACCTGGTCCTGGAAAGTTTGAATGCCACCATTGCCTGAACCCCAGATAACACCGATCTTATTGCGGTTTAAATTATCAAAATTAATGTTTGCATTTTTTATGGCTTCGTCTGCAGCAGCTACTGCATATTGCGTAAACAAATCGTATTTACGGGCTTCATTTTTTTCAAAATAATCAGTCGCAATAAAATTTTTAATTTCTGCGGCAAATTTGGTTTTAAAATTAGTGGTATCAAATTTTGTGATCAAACCCACGCCGCTTTTTCCGGCAATAATATTTTTCCAGAATTCGTCTACTGTATTCCCCAGCGAAGTAACAACCCCCATACCCGTGATCACTACCCGTTTTAAATCTTTTGTCATACATTTTGATTTTTTAATTGTTCCTTCAGTCTTTTTATTTCTGCTTCCAGGTTGGCGATCTGTTGTTGCTGAGGTGCAAATGCATTTTCAATTTCTGCAATGGTATAGCGTGGTGTAATGTGTTGCGGACAATTCCAATCGTATGCTTCAATATTAAATACCATCATCCGCTCGGGTTTAAATTTATATTCCTTCAGATCGAGCTGATCATATAAAGTTGAATCATCTTTCAGTTCAACAATTTCCACTGTAGCATATATTTTTAATCTTGCTCTTGCGGGATAATCTACCATGATCAGAGCAATATTATTATTAGTGGCGATATTGCCAACAGATATGTATTGCATATTCCCTTTAAAATCTATAAAACCCAGGCGTTTGGCATCAAGCACTTTTAAAAAACCGGCAGGCCCACCACGGTGCTGTATGTATGGAAATCCATTTGCTCCATAAGACGCCATATAAAAGCTATCCCGCTGCGAAATAAAATCTACTTCGTTTTCTGTTAGCCCATCTACATAAGTATCTTGCTCCATCCTGGCGTAGCTCTTCCTGCTGCCTGATTTTTCCTGCATTTCTTTTACTGCTTTGGTAAAAGCTATGGATGCGAAATTTTTTGCCATGCTGTAACTTTTAATTATTTGGCATTCTGTACAGAAGCAACTTTTAACTTATTTTCTTCCTGTCTTAAAACCCTGTCCCAGAGCGTATCACCACATTCATCATACAAAACAATCTCTTCTGCGTCAGGTTGTTTAATTTCTTTAGTTAACTCAGGAATTAACACTGTATCTTCTTTTAATGCCTCATCTTTTGTTGTACTCTTTTCCATAACCATTTTATTTATTTTATAATCTTCTGTCCGATTCTTTAATAGGCAGATCATTGATACTGGCATACCTTTTCCTCATTAAACCATTTTCATCAAACTCCCAGTTTTCATTTCCATAGGCTCTGAACCATTGTCCTTCGGCATTTTGATACTCATACTCAAACCTTACTGCCATCCGGTTTTCACGAAAGCCCCACAATTCTTTTTTTAATTTATAGTTCAATTCTTTTTCCCATTTACCTTTTAAAAATTGCTTTACTGCTTCACGACCGTTTATAAAATCGGTGCGGTTGCGCCATTCTGTATCAATTGTATAAGCCAGGCAAATCCTTTCAGGGTCTTTACTATTCCAGGCATCTTCAGCCAGTTGTACTTTTTGCAATGCGGTTTCCATTGTAAACGGCGGAAGAGGAAATTTTTGTTCCATGATAATTGTTTTTAGTTATGATAAACATTCAGGACAATATAAATTGGCCCTGAAAATTAATTTTGCAATTTCTGTTTCAAGCGAATGCTGTTTATCTTTTGCATACCACAAATGCAAATCATTTGCATAGGTGGTTGCAGTTACAGGATTTGACTTTAACTTTTTTACTAACTGTTGTGCTGCTGTAGGCCGAGGCCCCCAAAAGCCGGTAACATTAAAATGTTCGTCCAGCTGAATAAGTTTGGGAATAGAACGGGTTCCATCGGTAAGATATTCATCCATCAATTCAGGATGCTGATCACGGTAAACCAATGCCATTTCAATTTTACCTGCACTTGCCTCTGCAATTTTATTGAATACAGGAAGTGTTTGAGAAGCATCGCCACACCAATGCTCCGTTAAGATGAGCCAATAAGTTTTGTGCTTAAGGTTTTTAATTTGCGTTACCAGTGTTGCTGAAATCTCAAAAGTTTTTTCAACCCTGTGCATCCTGCGTTGATTTAAGTTTATGTACTCCCTGGTTCTGCTATCAGTATTTAAAGCCAGGTCTTCAGCCATGTTATTTTTGTACTGCTGATAACTAATACCCAGTTGTATGTATTTTGCGTAATCTGCTTTTTTTAATGCTTTTCTCTTAGCTACTGTTTCCATTTTCTTATTTTATCTTTTTTTATACACCAAAGGTCTGAATAAACTGGCTGCATTAAAATGGAGGAATGCCGCTAAGGGATGGACAATTTTCCCGGCAGATCAACTTCTGTGGTATTTTATTTTTTTATTGCGTGCAAAAACTATCTTCTTCTTTATTCTCCTGCCAGTTGTATTCAATTGTACGAGCTACATTCCTGGCGAATTCAATTCCGTGAATGTTTTCTAAAAATCCGAGTGTCATATCCATTCCTGCACTTACACCGGATGAGGTGTAATATTTTCCATCAACAACCCAACGTGCTCTTCTAACCCAGGTTACATTTGGCCCTTGCGTTGTTACCCAATCAAATGCAATTTTATTAGAAGTAGCGTTCTTCCCATCCAGGAGCCCTGTCTTTGCAAGCAATGATGTGCCCGTGCAAACAGTCAAAACATATTTACTTTGTTGTGAGATTTTTCTGATCATATCAATCAACAAAGCATTATTCACTTCTTCCCTTGTTCCATAACCCCCGGGAATTAAAAATATATCTGACCCATTTTCTATTTCTGCTAAATTTTTGGTCATCACAGATACGCCATGT
The DNA here is from genome assembly GCF_050611765.1 of Ferruginibacter sp. SUN106. Lineage (NCBI taxonomy): Bacteria > Pseudomonadati > Bacteroidota > Chitinophagia > Chitinophagales > Chitinophagaceae > Ferruginibacter > Ferruginibacter sp. SUN106. Next base: position 793,700 of record NZ_JBODJC010000001.1, on the reverse strand, counting down.
GCATTTCCGATCAAGCCCCCGGCAAGAGAATAAAACGAAACCTGGTATTGATCAGTTAACCGGCCAAATATTTCTACAGGACCAAATGCATCCAACGTTTCAAAATTGTTAAATAATAATACTGCTACTGTCATTGTGCTTTATTGTTTAATTGCTGCTGTTAATGTAGTTTAAAGACCGGTATCTTACAACTATAAAATTATTTTCAGTAACCTTTTTCGTAATTTTCTAAACAAGTAAAAGCCGGGTTCTATTGGCCAGCTTTTACTATTGCATTCTTTATTTAAATTTACTTTCCCTTACCTGCTACCTTCGTTGCATAAAACTGGTGCATTGCTTTTGAAATATAATCAAGGTTATCTTCTACTGCAAAATGACCGGCATCCAAACGATGCATTTCTGCATTAGGAAGATCTTTCAGGTAAGCTTCACCACCTGCGGGGGTAAAGAAAATATCTTTTTGTCCCCAGAAAATTATTGTCTTTGGTTGATTCTTGCGAAGGAATTCCTGCCAAACAGCATACAACTCTACGTTAGTGCGATAATCATAAAATAAATTAAGGTTTACACGTACTGCATTGGGCCTTTGCATAAATGAATAATCAGATTCCCAGTTATCAGGACTTATCAATTCTGGATTCTTTGCTCCGTATAAGTAAATACTTTTAATTGCATCGTGTGTAAGAAATCCGGCTAAAGGCTTTTCGGTTTCTGCATTCCTGTTTTTCCATAAGGCTCCACGAAATCCGTCCCATGCAGGAGTAAAACCAACTTCATATGCATTGGTGTTCTGAATAATTAACCAGTCCAATGCTTTCGGATTACGTCCTACAATTCTAAAGCCAACAGGTCCGCCATAATCTTGTGCAAATAAGCCATAATGATCAAAGCCTTTTAATTGTAAAAAGTGTTCAACGATTTGTGAAATGCCTTCAAACGTATAATCGTAGGTTGCAGGATCAGGCATATCGCTTAAACCAAAGCCGGGATAATCAGGAGCAATTACATGGAATTTGTCCGACAGAGATTGAATCAGATCACGGTATTGGTGTGAACCTGCAGGAAAACCATGTAACAAAACAATCTTAGGATTAGCAGGATTTCCTGCTTCTCTGTAAGCAATGTTTAAACCATCCACTTTAATACTTTTGTAAGCAACCTGTGCAAATGAAGCAACAGAAATAATTAGTAACGCCGTTACTGCTAATAGTTTGGTAATCTTTTTCATTTTATTTTTTTTAATTACGTTGTCGATATTGACAGTACAAAGATGCTTCGGTAATTAAAATTTTAAAATGGAGGAAGAGCGCAAAAGGATGGACATATTTTATCGGAATACAAAAAATTAAACACCAACTATAATTTCTTCTCTCCGTAAATAACAAATGCATTAGAATCAACCAAAGTTTTTCCTTCAGGATATTTTTGATCAATTGATAGCAGCACTTCTTTTTTTATTTTTTCTTTTGTCTCATGATCCACTTTACTCAGAGCTGCTGCTACCGGCCCTGCCACTTCATTCATGAAATTCCAATATCCTTCTGCATTTTGACAATTTAATTTGCCATATATTTCTGACTTGGTAATATTTTTCAGGCCTGCCTGCATAAACATATCCGTCATAAAAACACTATCAGAGCATCTGAACATCCCTGGTGAACCCGGCACCGCAGGAGGCATTTCGATATTTTTATTTATCGCACTCATAATTGCAGTAACCCAAAAGTTTTTATCCGCAACATTCCATACAGAGGTTGCCATTCTTCCACCAGGCTTTAATACACGAACCATTTCTCTTGCCGCTAATTCCATATCAGGGAAAAACATAAAACCAAAACGGCAGCTAATAGCATCAAATGTATTATCCTCAAATGGCAGATCGCTAACATCGCAGGTAACTGCTTCAATATTTTCGATTCCTCTTTGCTTTGCATTTTCCGTTGCAATAGCTACCATATTTTCGGCAATGTCAGTAATAAAAACTTTACCACCAGTAAGCATTGTAGCAATTGTTAAACCCGGTTCGCCTGTGCCTGCTCCAATATCAAGTACAATTTCTTTACCGGATGGTTTAAGAAACCGGATAATTTCGTCACCCATTGGCTTTAAGAAATCCATAGTCATACTATCCCATTTCTTCCATCCAAAAGCAATCTTATTCCAGGAATCTTTTTGTTGCTGGCGAATCAATTCAAGTTGTGCTGTCATTTTAATTTGGGTTTATGTGATGTAGAATTAGATGCTTTATTTTTTAAAATGCGTGTGCCTGTTTAATATCCTACTCAATGTATCTGCTATTAAAACATAAAAATGTAAGATAGCCGACACTTTTAGATAGAGAATTTTGACTACCAATTGAATAATTGACCCAATTTATGGTACATAAAAAAAGCCGCCCCGCAATTGCTTTTGGGACGGCACTTTAGCTTTTCATAAATCCATGACTATAACTTCTATTCCTGACTTTTACTTGAATTATGCTGGTGACAGAATACTTTTTTTATCTTACAATGCAGCGGCCAAAGGAAAATCAACCGGAACTTTTGTAAGGTTATGTAAATAGTTCATGGCAGTTTTATCGCTTACCTGCAAAATCAGATCCACCAGGTTTTCATTAGTATAACCCTGTGCATAAAAATCATCTACTAATACTGCATCTGCGTTACCACGGTTTTTAGTAATATCGGCAGCCAGTTTAACCAGTGCATTTAATTTAGGAGCTTCTGATTTTGCATTACGGATATCCAGTAATTGTTCGTCAGTAAAACCATTCATCTTACCTATCACTGTATGTGCACTTTGGCAATAGATACAATTGTTTACCTGGCTAACTACTAAATTAACTGCTTCTTTTTCTTTGTTGCTTAAAGTTGTTTTTGCATTTTGATAGGCAAGATATCTTGATAACCCATTATCAGAATAAGCAATGGTTGCATAAAGATTGGGCACAAATCCCAATGCCTTGGTAAGGTTATCAAAAATTGCCTGGTTAGCTGGTGCTACTTCATCTCTTGTTGGTACTGTAAACTTTTTCATTTTTTATGTTTTTAAATTTGATGTCGTTATTGACAGTGCAAAGATGCACCGGCAACTTCCCGTAAAGAATGGATGATGAACGCCCCTTAATGGATAATTTTTTCTGTAAAAAAAGCAGGCACATGAATCATGTGCCTGCTTGTAATGTTAACGTGTGGTATTTCTATTGCAGCAATTTATCAATCGCTTCCTGCAATTTCAATTTAATATCATCGGTATAACCAATAAAAACATGGCGAATGGTGCCGTCTTTATCTATAACCAAATGAGTTGGAAAATTTTCGATGTGCATTGTCTTAATATAATCCAGTGAAGAAGGAACTATCTGGTAGGTAAAAGTATTTTTTTGTAAAAACTTTCTGATCTGCGTTTCATTTTCCGGCGCTGGTGCAATAAATACAACAGGATTTTCTTTATTAGCTGCAACAAGTGCTGTTAAGAATGGCATTTCTTTAATACAGGGACCACAGTAGGTAAACCAGAAATTGATCACTACAACTTTGCCTTTTAATTTTTTCAGGTCCAATACCTGCTTATCTAAACTGGTAAATTTAAAACCAGCAAGAGGTTTGTTTATAATACTGGTTTTAAATAATTCAATAGCAGCAGATCTTTTTGCTGCTTCATCCTGGCCCACGGCAATCTGAGTTATCAATAATAAAGCAAGGATGTTAAGGCCGATGATCTTTTTCATTTTTTTATTTATAAAACTATACTATCTCAAAATGGTCATTTGTAAGATTGCAGACAATTATAGTTTTTTCCTGAAACAGTTTTTTTTACAGATTCGTCATTTATAAGACAAGAAATATGTAGCCAAATATTTCATTTTGTAGTGAAATTATTTTTATGAATAACAACTACGACATCATTATCATTGGCACCGGGAGTGGTGGCAGTACTATTGCAAAAAAGCTTTCAGAAACCGGCAGGAAAATTTTAATACTGGAAAGAGGGGGTTTTATTCCAAAAGAAAAGGAAAACTGGGATGCAAAAGAAGTAGTAGTTAACGGCCGGTACCGGCCAAAAGAAAACTGGTACGATAAAGACGATACACCTTTTTTACCATTTATACATTACAATGTTGGCGGTAATAGCAAAGTGTACGGCGCAGCTATGTTCCGTTTCAGAGAAAGTGATTTTGCAGCAGTAGAACATTATGGTGGCACGAGCCCGGCGTGGCCGTTTGGTTACGAAACATTAGCACCTTATTATGATGTAGCTGAAAAAATGTATCATGTTCATGGAAAGCGTGGTGTTGATCCCAGCGAACCAAAAACAACAATGCCATATCCCTTGCTTCCCTTACCCTATGAACCTTTGATAAAAGACCTGGAGCATAAAATGGTACAGATAGGTTTACAACCTTTTCCCTTACCAATGGGTGTAAACCTTCCCCAGGATCATAATAAAAATGCTTCGCCGGTGGCACTGGAAAATTTCGATGGCTTTCCTGATCCTACAGATTCCAAAGCTGATGCACAAACATCGGCATTGAACAGCGCATTGACGAATGATAATGTTACGCTGGTAACACATGCTTATGCAGAAAAATTATTGACCGATGAAAGTGGAAAAAAAATAATTGCGGTGGTGGCAATAGTAGAAGGTGAAGAAATAATTTTTAGTGGAGATATCGTTATTGTTGCCTGTGGTGCAGTAAACAGTGCAGCTTTGTTTTTGCGCAGCGCCAACGATAAACATCCTGGCGGACTGGCCAATTCTTCCGGGCAGGTGGGCAGGAATTTAATGTTGCATCATAATGGGTGTTTAGTGGCATTTACCAAAAAGAAAAATGATTGTGTGTTTCAAAAAAGTTTGGGCCTGGCAGATTTTTATCATGGGGCCGATGACAGTACATTGCCATTAGGTGAAATTCAACTAATGGGGCGCAATGACCCGGACACAATTTTGTGGATGGCTGAAAAAATTGCGCCCGGCAAAACTTATGAAGAACTGAAAGCAATGACAATTGATTTCTGGTTAACGGCTGAAGACCTGCCATCGCCAGATAACAGAGTCATACTGCGTGAAGACGGTGCGATTAAAGTTGACTACAGCAGGACCAACTACGCCGCTTACGAAAAATTAAAAGAGAAATTAAAACAGGTATTCGTGCAGTTGGGAGAAATTGATCCTGACTATGCAGACGTACAATGGGGCGGCTATGATTTAGATGTAAGTGGCATGAGCCACCAGAATGGTACACTGCGTTTTGGCAGTGATCCTTCAACCAGCGTACTTGATTTGAATTGTAAAACACACGACCTTGAAAATGTATACGTAGTGGATGCAAGTTTTTTTCCGAGTTGCGGTGCATTTAATCCTGCATTAACCATTGCAGCTAATGCATTGCGTGTAGGAGAACATATTGCCAATAACGTATTAGCAAATGAAATAGAGAATAAAAAAACGGCTGTTGTAGTAACAATGTAAAATCCAGTTTCTCATAGATGCGGTTTTGAGTTGAGGCGACAGGGAGCTGTCGCCTTTTTTAAAATTAAAAGATGGAAGAAATAGCAAAAACAATTACGGAATATATCAGCCACACACTTGAGATCATTTCGGCATTGGTTATTGCTACAGCTTTGTTGCAACTTATTATTGATTATTTTAAGTCAGCAATTAAAAAGAAAAAGATTATTACCGCTGAAGAAGCCCGTGTAAAATTCGGCAGCTCAGTAGCAGTAGCATTAGAACTTTTATTAGGAGGAGATGTACTGACAACAGCGGTGGCACCAAGCTGGAATGATATTGGAAAACTGGCTGCGATTGCAACAATACGGACCATACTAAATTATTTTTTAGAAAGAGAACTCAGTCATATGCATCAAACAAAGAGCCACATGAGTTAATTATTTGTTTTCGTCAACTATGCGACAGCAGTTTTTCCCCTTTTGATTTCTCTTTGTGTTATGTTAGCAGCATTTAAAAACAACTGGAGATTGTACCTAATGGAAGCCTTTGGCCTCGCCATTTTTATGGTATCAGCTTGTTTTTTTGGTGCTATGATTTTTTCTCCTGGTAGCTCCTGGTATCATTTATTTCTTAATGATATGGTAAGAAATATTTTGATGGGGCTAATGATGGGGTTAACTGCGCTGTTCATTTTTTACTCCCCGGTTACCGCACCAAGTGGCGCACACATTAACCCTGCGGTTACAATTACTTTTTTACGCCTGGGAAAAATAAGCAAGGAAAATGCCGCCTTCTATATTCTCTTTCAATTTATTGGCGGCACTGTGGCAGTGTTTACAATGCAATGGTTGATGGGTAAAACACTTACTGGTTCACCGGTAAACAGTGCCGTAACAGTTCCCGGAAAAGCTGGCACAATGAATGCCGCTATCACTGAATTTTTTATTGCTTTTGTAATGATATCAATGGTATTATTTATGTCAGCCAGCAAGCGATTTAAAAAACATACCCGAAAGTTTGCGGCATGCCTCGTTTGTTGCTACGTAATTTTTGCCGGCCCCATCAGTGGTTTTGGTATGAATCCGGCAAGAAGTTTTGCTTCAGCTTTTCCTTCCGGCATCTACACCGCCTTCTGGATTTACATGCTTATTCCTTTCGCCGGTATGCTTTTAGCCGCCGAATGTTTTCTAAGCATTGAATCAGTAAAAAGAAGATGCCGCCTGAGAATCGTTCATAAAAACCTGAATTTAAAAAATAGAAATGATGAGAAAATATTTAAGGATTTTACTTTTTAGCCTGTTTGTTTTTACCAATAATAATTATTTGTCTGCGCAGGTAAATAAAGTAGATGCTATTGGTATTACAGTAAAAGATTTGAGCCGGGCTGAAAAATTTTACCAGGAAGTACTTGGGTTTAAAAAAGTGTCTGAACAAGAGTATTCTGGTGAAGCATATGAAAAATTAGAAGGCATTTTTGGTTTACACTTTCGTGTTGCGAAACTACAATTGGGTGATGAGTATATTGAGTTAACTGATTATTTAACTGCTGGTGGAAGAAGTATTCCTGAAGACCAGAAAAGCAATGATCTTTTTTTTCAACATATTGCTATTGTGGTAAGTGATATGGATAAAGCTTTTGAGCAATTGAAAAAGCACAATGTGGAATTTGTTTCTACTGCACCGCAAACTTTACCAGTTACCAATACAGCAGCTGCAGGAATAAAGGCATTTTATTTTCATGATGCAGACAACCACAATTTAGAACTGATCTGGTTTCCAAAAGGCAAGGGCAATCCTAAATGGCAGAATTCCGGCAATAAAATATTTTTAGGAATTGATCATACCGCTATTGGCGTAAGCAATACCGAAAGCAGCCAAAAGTTTTATATGGATATCTTAGGCATTGAAAAAAAAGGCGATAGCTGGAATTTTGGAACGGAGCAGGAACACTTAAATAACGTTGAAGGTGCAAGCCTGCACATTACCGGCTATAGAACAACTGAAGGCCCCGGCGTTGAATTTTTACAGTACCTTAAACCCGGGCCTGGCAAAATGTATCCTGCTGATACAAGGGCCGATGATATATGGTTTTGGCAAACTACTTTATTCACTAATGATGCTGCGGCGCTCTATAATAAATTAAAAGCTTCCAGGTATACATTTGTATCAAAAGAACTTGTACTACATGATGAAAATGGAAAAAATACCAGGTCATTTATCGTAAAAGACCCCGATGGACATGCTATGCTGATAAAAGAAATAGTTCAATAAAACTATACTGCTTAAAATTTTGTATATCAAAAATAAAATCACGGAATGAGAAAAATTATTACACTGTTTAGTATAGCAGTATTTGTTTGTAGCCTCAACAATGTTAGTGCACAGGGCTGTAGTGATGCCGGTGTTTGTACCATTCATGCTATAAAAAATAATACCGAAGGAGAAAGCACTGATAAAACAAAGAACGAGGTAACAGTCGGATTTTCTTTTGGCAAGGGAGAAAGAAAAACGAATGATTATACCACTTCAGTTGAATATACCAGGAGCCTTGGTATCCAAACTTCGGTTACTGGTAAATTAAGTTTTTCTGCAGTTGGAGGTGAGTTAGCTAATACCTCTGGCCTGAGTGATCTGTTCCTTTCAGTTAACCATGCATTTGATATCAAAAAGAAATGGCAAAAATCTTTTATAGTGGGTTTGAAAATTCCTCTCGATGATGGCAACATAATTAAGAACGGTATATATCTTCCTATGCCTTACCAAACCAGCCTGGGTACTACGGACCTGGTATTGGGTTTAAACTTCCTTAAAAAATCTTTTGGCGCCACCATTGCCGTGCAACAACCACTAAAACCTGCAAACGGCAATCGTTTTCTTCCACAGAATTATCCATTAAATAAACTGGCGTCAGAATATCTGCCTACAAACAAATTTGTAAGAAAGGGAGATGTATTATTAAGATTCTCTTATAACATCAAACTCAACAATAAAAAGTTTTCTGTTCGTCCAAGCCTCTTATCTATTTATCATGAAGCTAATGATACGTACTTAGATGCCTCTGATGTAAGAAGGGAAATTCCAAAATCAAACGGCCTTACACTTAATGCGGTTGTATTTGCCGGCTATAAGCTAAACGCCAAAAGCGGATTTGAACTTGGCATTGGAAGTCCTTTTGTAGTACGTACCAACAGGCCGGATGGTTTAACCCGTTCTGTAGTAGCCTCACTGGATTATAAGATCAATTTTTAATAACGGAGTTATAACTCCACTAAACCCATCACTAACTTTAATTAAAATTTTATGAAGCAACTAATGTTATCAGTTGGCTTATTCATTGCTGCCATTACCTCAAATGCACAGGATAAACCTAAAGGATTAAATGTAAACGACAAAGCGCCTGTATTTTCTGCAATGGACCAATCAGGAAAAACGGTCAGTCTAAAAGGTCAATTAAAGTCAGGTGCAGTAGTGCTGATATTTTATCGTGGCCAATGGTGTCCTTATTGCAATAAGCAATTAAAAGGATTGGAAGACTCACTGTCGTTAATTACTGCTAAAGGTGCAACGCTTGTTGCCGTAACTCCCGAAAAACAGGAAAATATCAGTAAAACAATAGCAAAAACAAAAGCATCTTATCCTATCTTATTCGATGATGGATTAAAAATAATGAAGAGCTATGATGTAGCGTTTACGGTAGATGATAAAACGGTTGAAAAATACAAAGGCTACGGAATTGATTTTGCTGAGGTGAATGGTACCAATGGTGCTAACTTACCGGTTCCGGCTGTTTATATTATTAATAAGGAGGGTGTAATAATCTTTAAATATTTTGATGCAGACTACAGGAAGCGTGCCAGCGTACAGGATATTCTTGATCATTTATAAATTCGCTTTAAGTCAATATTGATTAATGGGGTGCCAAATGAATGGCACCCTTTTATTTTATAACAACAGTATTTATTAAAACAGGCTGAACCGGATGGATTTTTTCTGTAACCTCTGGCTGTTGCGATGGTTTAATTTCATTACTGCGGTGTGAAATTACAGGGCCTGTAAATACAGTTAAAATAAAAGCTGTCCATATTAAATGCCTGGTGTGGTTAAATCTTTTGTGTATCATAACAAGCAATTTTATTTCTATAAATCTACTTGGTTGCCTGGTAAATATTTGTCTTTTAAAAGACGTAAATTATTTATTTTACTTAATTTTTTATTCTGGTCATTTAAATGACAAATGTTACTGCAGCTCTTTATTTTCTTTGTCGTACTTAAAACTTCATTCATGAATAACGAAGAAAAAATTATCTGCCCGCTGTGCAATGATGCAGTAGATAAATTACTTTATCGTTTTCATACTGAAAGTGAGCAGGTGATCCTGGAGAAAATAAAATTACACAATCCTGCTTGGGCTAATGAAGATGGTATCTGTAGCCGTTGTTTGGATTATTTTAATACTGAAATATTGCTGGAACAAAAAATGTTGCCGGAAATTGGCCCCTACTTTCCTGTAAAAAGTGCGGATGATTTTATTATTCTTCCAACACCCATACGGGTAAACACCAACCCGAAATATTCCGGCAAAGGTGTTACTATCTGCTTTATCGATAGTGGATTTTATTTACATCCCGACCTGGTACAAAATAAAAACCGGATAAAAAAAATCGTTGATATAACTAATCCCAAAACAACAACTAAATATTTTTCTCAACCGCACAATGCATCCTGGCATGGTACTATGACCAGTGTAGTAGGTGCAGGCGATGGTTATTTGAGCAATGGTTTATACAAAGGGATTGCAAGTGATGCGTCACTGGTCTTACTGAAAGTGATGAATGAGGATGGAAAGATAACCACTGAAAATATTACTAAAGCCCTGCAGTGGGTGAAGAGCAATCATTCAAAATATGACATCCGGTTGGTTAATATGTCGCTGGGTGATGATGCCACAGGCTTGTGGGCAAATAGCGAAGTAGATTTGCTTGCCGAAGAATTAATTGCAAAAGGTATTACCATTGTAGCTGCAGCCGGCAACGATGATAAGGCTTCCATTAAGCCCCCGGCCAATTCACCTAATGTTATCGCCGTTGGTGGCTGGGATGATAACAATTGTTTAAATGGCAAGGAGAATAAATTGTACCATTCCTCATATGGCAAAACAGACGATGAATTATATAAACCGGAATTGATTGCCAACGCAATATGGATAGCAGCCCCAATTTTGCCAGGTACGCCGGCACAGGAAGCAGCTGTTGCTTTATATGAATTACACCAATGTAGTGACCCGGAGTTACAAGAGAAGATATGCACACTGTGTGTTAAAGCCGGCATTAGTTATAATGAAACAGAAAAAAAAGATGTAACTTTTATCAGGCAACAAATTGCAGACAGGATACAGCAATGCAAATATATTTCGCCACATTACATGCATGTAGACGGCACGTCTTTTGCAGCACCAATAGTAACAGCAGTGATTGCACAGTTGCTTGAAATTAATCCCCACCTTACGCCAGCGCAGATTCGTACCATTTTGTTTAGTACTGCCAAAAGATTACCCGGTTTGCCTGCAGAGCAGCAAGGTTATGGCATCATTCATCCTGGAAAAGCAATTATAAAAACCTTACAAAATTTTTTTTCTATGAAACAACATACATCCCCATTTATCAACAAAAGAAAAAAAGCCATTGAGTTTTATATTCAAAACCCCTGTGCTTCACACATTTCTCTCGCCGGAAGTTTTAATCATTGGGCACATGATGCGTTACTCATGGAACCCACAAAAAATGGTTTATGGAAAATAGAAATTCCGATGCTACCAAAAGGTACTTACCAGTACAAATTTTTTGTGGATGATAAGATCTGGCTGGAAGATATCGACAATCCTTACAGGCAACCTGATGGCTTGAATGGTTTCAATAGTTTATTAATGATAGAAAACTAAAATGCATGACAATATTGGTAACAATAATTTTCGTGGTGGCAGCGCTATACCTGATCGCCGGATTTTTGTTTGCTATTTTCTTCTTAAGCAAAGGGATACAGAAAGTGGATGTTGCTGCACATGGCTCAGGCTGGGGATTCCGGCTGATCATTTTACCTGGTATTATTGTTCTTTGGCCGGTATTATTAAACAAATGGAGAAAAGCAAAATAAGTATAACATGATAAAGCCACTACGCAGAAGGCATTTACAAATATGGAGTTTGCTGGCCATACTAATTCCTGCAGGAATCATCAGTGCCTATATCGTAGTGCCTGAAAAAGTATTAAGTAAATTGATTGAAGAAAATAAAGCTGCTGCATTACCTGTTGAAATAAAAAAGCTTCAACGAAAAAATTATGTCGCCTTTCTCAGAAGCAGTACCGACAGAAAGAATTACCAGCTGCAGATAAGTATTATCAGCGAATCAACAACACCATCTTCATTAATTTATCAAATCCATAAAAATGATAAAGAGCTGATAGGAAGAACCGCAACTAAAGGCAGTTATTATTTCCCCTTAAAAGCGGATAGCACAGGCAGCTATAATTTTCTTTTGTATGATATTATTCACCAGCAAAATATTGATACCCTAAATTTTTAAATTATGAGTGCAGGTTATACAGCTGTAGGTTGGAACAGGCAGAAGAAATTATACGATTGGTTTATTTTTGGATTTTGCGTGCTGTATCTCACCACATTTATAGTAATTACAGCATTTTTAAATCCCGATTATACTTTTGAAACCCTGTTGATACGCTCTACATCTACCTTAGCCGTATTACTATTGCATGTTATCTTAAGCATCGGCCCGCTGGCGAGGATCAACAAAAAATTCCTGCCGCTTTTATATAATCGCAGGCATTTGGGTGTTACCATGTTTTGTATCGCTGCTGTGCATGGTATATTCAGCATCATTCAATTTCATTCTCTGGGTAATGTAAATCCTTTTATATCACTGTTTACCTCCAATACTAATTTCTTTTCATTAAGTGGTTTTCCTTTCCAGGCATTAGGATTTTTTGCATTGCTCATTTTCTTTTTAATGGCAATTACAAGCCACGATTTCTGGTTACATAATCTTTCCCCGAAGGTTTGGAAGACTTTACACATGTTTGTTTACGTAGCTTATTTTTTAATTGTGCTGCATGTGATGCTGGGGGTTATTCAGTACGAAACACACCCCGTATTTGTATTACTGGTTAGTATAGGAGCCTTGTGGCTGATAACATTACACCTGGTTGCAGGAAGAAAAGAAATAAAAAAAGACAATGAAAAATTTGATGTTGCAAGAGATGGTTTTGTAGCAGTATGTGATATAAATGATTTTGAAGAAGGCCGGGCAAAAATATTTTGTATTGACACAGAAAGAATAGCCGTGTATAAACACGGGAACAAATTGTTTGCATTGCATAATGTGTGCAAGCACCAGGGCGGGCCATTGGGCGAGGGAAAAATTATTGATGGCTGTATTACATGTCCCTGGCATGGCTATCAGTATTTGCCGCAGAATGGACAATCGCCTCCGCCATTTTCAGAGAAAGTAAGTACTTATGATATTAAAATCATCGGCTCTAAAGTATGGTTAAACCCAATTCCATTTACTGAAGGAACAGAGAGGCCCGGGGCAATTATAAATAAATAATTAATGAACAATGAATAATGCAGAGTTTTATATAGGGTGGATGCCTAAAGCACCGTCATCGTTTGCCAAGCAAATCAGGAGAGTACTGCTATTTCTTTTACCTCTTGCAGTAATTGTTGCGTTACTGATGGCATCATTTCAAAAAAAATTTTCTTCGGCTAATTTTGAATTTGGTACACTCACTGAAGTAAAGGGTATCTACATAAACAATCCTTTGCCAATGTTAAAAGTTGTAGCCGGAAAAGATATATGGGGCAATGCATCTTATATTACTATCCCTTTAGTAGGTTATGGTAAACACGGAGCAGCAACTGCACTTATGGAATTAGAAAAAGAAAAAAATAGTGCTTTCAATAATAAAGAACTTACATTAAAAGGTACATTATTATACAGTGATGGAAAAACATTATTGCAAATAAATAAAGATGAAAATCCTGTAGTGAAAATTGGAGGAGTTGCTCACTCCACTTTGCTGACAGCGCAAAAAGATTTAGGAGTACAAACTATAAACGGAGAGATCATTGATCCTAAATGTTATTTTGGTGTAATGAAGCCGGGTGAAGGTAAAGTGCATCGTGATTGTGCTATACGTTGCATTTTGGGAGGTATTCCCCCGGTATTAAAAGTACTGAACGAAAAAGGGGAACAGAATTATTATTTAATTGTTGGCCCCAACGGGGAACCTATGAATGAGACTGTGCAGGATTATGTTGCAGAGCCTGTTGCTATTACTGCACATGTTGTGCAGCAAGACGATTGGATTATCTTATATGTAATGGATAAAAAAATTAACAGGATTTCAGGAATCAGTTTGTACAAATCACCAACCGAAATCGCTTCCTGCATCGATGGTTGCATGAAATAGTTTTTACTTCTCTCTTTCTATACCCAGTTTTTTCATTCTTGCTTCTAAAGTAGTAGGATTAAGGCCGAGTATTTTTGCAGCCCCTTTTTCGCCACTCACTTTCCAATTAGTATTATTCAGCACACTGATAATATGTTCCTTTTCTACATCCTCCATTTTTTGTAAAGATGCTTTTCCATTTGAGCTTGTATTTTTTGCTGCCGGAATCCAATCACCGTATTCAAGAGTGTTAGTATTAGTTAATATCAAAGCTCTTTCGATAAGATTCTCCAGTTCACGGATATTTCCAGGCCAGTCGTATTGCATCAATGCATTAATAACTTTATCAGAGATGTGTTTGATATCCTTAGCCATTTTGCCTTCATATTTTTTTACAAAATGTTTTATCAGCAAAGGGATATCTTCTTTGCGATGACGTAATGGAGGTGATATGATTGGAAAAACATTCAGGCGATAGAACAAATCCTCCCTGAATTCTTTTTTCTCAATAGCCTGCTGCAGGTTACGGTTGGTGGCAGCTATTAACCGTACATTTACTTTGATGGTTTTGGGATTGCCTAATCTTTCAAATTCACCTTCCTGTAATACCCTTAATAATTTAGCTTGCAATTCCACCGGCAATTCGCCAATCTCATCTAAAAAGATGGTTCCGCCATCAGCCAATTCAAAGCGGCCGATCTTTCTTTCCATAGCGCCGGTAAATGCGCCACGTTCGTGACCGAATAATTCACTCTCAATTAAATTAGCAGGCAATGTAGCACAGTTAATTTTTATCAGGGGCCTTTTGCTTCTGTTGCTGATATTATGTACAGCCCTTGCCAGCAATTCTTTTCCGGTACCACTTTCACCTAAAATTAAAACGGTGGCATCTGTGGAAGCTACCTTTTCAATTTGTTGCAATACTTTATGAAAGTCCTTGCTCTTACTAATAATGTCTTCAAAATTATACGTCAGTTTTATTTCTTCCTGTAAGTACTGATTTTGCGCCTGCAGCCTGGCTTGCTCTTGTTCCATTAAAACTTTATCAGTAATATCAAGAAACATGGTACGGGTAAATTCGCCGCCCTTGTCCGGGTTTGACCACCATTGAATCCACAACGGTTTGCCGTTATCAACACGCCGCATTTCTAATACCACACCACTGGTATCTGTACCACGGCCAACTGATTCAAATGCTTCTTTCATCCGGCGTTGTGCATCAGGTGTATCAGGCGCCATCGTTTTTCCATAAGTATTCGGTACATCTTCAGGCCTCACACCTAAAATTCTTAATGCTGCCCGGTTAGCTTTTATGAATTTTGAATCCAGGCCTTCATGAACATAGGCAATTGGCGCTTCTTCAAAAAGATCACGGAAACGTTCTTCACTTTCACCCAGCATTTTTTCCAATTCTATATTAGCAAGTCGTAATTTTTCCTCTGCCTTTATCCGGTCAATCTCAGATCCTGCCCGTGCAGCAAATATTTTTAGTATAGAAGTTTGATTCTGGCTTTCATTCATCGGCTTATTATCTAACGCCGCAATATGGCCAACCACTTCATTAGATGCAGGACTGTAAATGGGAACGGCAATATAAGACTGCATTCCCTTTTCTTTTGGAAAAGCTTTTTCTAATTCATTAGCACAGAAATAATCTTTGCCCTGCATTACAATTTCGCAAGGTGTGCCTTCCAAATCGTACTCGATATTTTCTAATGGAGTAGTATTGTCCACAAAGGAAATGGTACGTAACCTCGTCTTTGCTTCATTAGCACATTCAGTTACCAGCGCATATTTTACACCCAACGTAAGCGTAATATATTTTGTAAGTTCTTTAAAATAATCGTAACCAACTTGATTAGAAGTGGCTTCAGAAACTGTACGCAACAATTCTTCTTCCATCTTTCTTTTGCGGATATCTCGTACAATACTGCAGGTAAACTCCTCTCCCTTATATTCAATAAAATTACCTGTAATTTCTACATCGTATAAATAGCCGGTTTTATGTTTGTGTTTTGCTTCAAACCTGAATTTTCTCTCTTTTTTAAGCCGTTGCCAAAATTCAGGAAAGTCCATTACAATTTCAGAGGGATTAATATCATGCACCTTCATCTTTAGCAATTCCTTTTTGGAATAGCCGGTCATTAAACAGGCTGTATTGTTTACATTGAGGATCTCTCCATTAGCATTTACCCAGAAAACGC
Organism: Ferruginibacter sp. SUN106; assembly: GCF_050611765.1. NCBI lineage: Bacteria > Pseudomonadati > Bacteroidota > Chitinophagia > Chitinophagales > Chitinophagaceae > Ferruginibacter > Ferruginibacter sp. SUN106. The sequence goes on along the minus strand of NZ_JBODJC010000001.1, from coordinate 777,577 downwards.
CTTCCTGTAAATTTTCAAATGTAAATTGAGAAAGACTTAGATCTTTCTCAAAATCCAATAAGGAAGTTTTTGCCATTGCAGTAAAATTTGAAAAACTAATCCGGTTTGTTGCCGATAAAAATAATAATAAATTGCAAGGTATTTTAATTTAATATCCGTCGATGTCAGTGCAACGACAAATTTTTGTGACTGCACAAGGCTATTACCTGATTTGACAAACCTTTGATTAGCCTGATTTGTAAAGGTTGTTGTTGCATTTCCATGAGTAATAAAATCATCGGAATTATTGCAGCTATTTTTATTGCAGATTGTTCCAAAAGCTGTGGCCTTAAATCGGGAACAGGAAGGGATTTTATTAAAAACTTATAACCTATTGCATCAGATTCATATCCGCCACGGCGGACGGCAGTTCAAGTCTGCTCACCGGTACAAAATAAAGCCTGAATTCTTTAGAAGAATCCAGGCTTTATTATTTTGAATACACCATATCTCCAATTGTAATGATAAAGTGAACTTGCAAAATACCCGACGAAATATCACACTTAGATTTTGCTGCTGATTGGGAGGATGAATAATTAAATTTCCTGCAAGGTATCAACCTACGGCAATTACTTTATTGTTATCGAGATCTTTTATACAAAAACAACGGTACCAATAATACCCCCACCCGGAAAAAGGGCGGTACCATCATCCAGTATACCCGTTATAGTTAGCTTAACGCCTGGGTCAATTAGTAAACTCCCTAAACCTCCCACTTTTACATTTCGTAATGTTTGGTTAGTTTTAATTTGCAACTTACCATCAAGTATCTCAACATCGTTGGTGGATGGCAGCGTACCGCCGCCGGTTTTAGCTAACACTATGGATCCGTGCCGGGCATTAACCGTGGTCAGGCCCGTATATGTATTGGCTCCGGACAATGTTAATATCCCTCCCGAAGAAGTAGTTGTTTTAAGTGTTAGCTTTTTGCCTGCTCCGCTGATAGGTGCGCTGATATTCATTGCACTACCTTCTTCGCCATTTAGCAGCACAATATTATCTACGTTGTTACCTAACACCATTTCCATCAGACTTACAATGCCCGAAAGTCTGTTTTTAATAAGAAGAGTGTACGGTGGAATATTTGTTCCTGAGCTTAATATCACATTATTAATGCCATTAACAGTTGCTCCATTTAGCTGCAGCCTTCCGGTTCCTGCCACCGGGCTGGAGTTCCCGATAGTTAAATTACGGGTTCTTGCTGATAAGCTAATTGCGCCAAGGGAGAGATTTCCGGCACTCATATTAATTCGTGCTGAAGTAGCCGTGCCGGTATTTTTAAACTCGGCAATATCAGTTGGCAACCATGCTCCGGCGCCGGTAGCGGGTGTCCAGTTTGAGGCGGTATACCAGTCATTGGAGGCACCGGCATTTGTCCATTGTTTTATCATAATTATAGTTTTAGCTTTTTAACAATCTTTTCCTTTATTAACGTGTAAAATAATTTTAACTATCATTGAATGCCTGGCACAATAAACATTGCAAAACGGGGCAAAAGTATTTTCGTTTACCCTGCTGCGTAAGTAGCATTATTTTTTAGAATAAAAATACAGCCAACAGATAAAGCAAGATGCTATGATGCTTATTATTCAACTACCACACTGTTCTTGCATCACAAAACTTGCTGCACCTGAAAATGATCAATGCCACTAAGTATTAATTGCTCTTTCTCCGGAGTAATAAGACGTTTTACATGCATCAGTTGTAACTAAAAACGAATAGTACAATTCGGTATTGATAATACTTTGTTTTTAACTTGTGCCTCTGAGGAAATTAAATATATATAAAATTATCTAAATATTAATAAAAGAATGATAAAAACTTAAAAAAATGTTGCAGTTTGATGATAAATAATTGACGTTGATAAATTACAGAAAAAAAATCTCCCCGTTTAAGTCACTTATACCCACTGATCATAACGGTTTAGAACCGCGGCATAAACTTACAATTTTTGTCTGTTTTGCCAGCAGGTCCGGCAATAACACTTTCAAAATTGCTACACCAAAAGTTTCGGCAAAAAAGATAAAATCTTCTATAATCTGATTAGGTAATTCTCTGCTCCCGGTAATAAAAAGCGCTCTTGCAGAAATTTTCCAATAACCTTTTACCCGGTATCCGTTCTTTTAAAGTTGTGCACCTTCGGCATTGGTAATCCGGGTGCTGTTAAATCCACTTTACTTTCAAATGTAAGAACCACTTATAAAGCGCTATTCATTTTTAATGCAACAATCATTCTATAAAGCATAAATTCGTTTTGCCTAATAACTACAAACTATGATAATAAAAAAACAATTCTGCCTGCCTCTTTTATTGATTATTTATTTTACAGGATTAGTAAGTGTATGTTTTGCCCAGGATATAAAGATCAATAATGATGCAGGCAATAAAAAGATCGTATTTGGAAACAAAAAAATAAACGTAACGCTTGATTACGATAAAAAAATAAATGTTTCCCTGTTGCAGGTAAATGGCCAGCAGGTTATAACGGGTGATCAAGGTATCTATTCCACTATCAAAACAAAAGATGCAATGTATTCAACTTTGCATCTCACAGCGGTACCTTCAGTAAAGATTACCAATAATACAATCAGGATTTCGGCAATTACCTATGGCGATAAGGATTTGACTATAAATGAAACCTGGACTTTTATCATCACCGAAAAAAATATCCGGTTTGATATAAACAGGAATTTATCAAAGTCAATCATCGCCGAGCAAATGGCGTTACCAGTATTTATGTTTAGTAGTATCGATACCTGGGAAGGTGCCTACCAGGATTATGGCGGCCTGGCGTGGTTCTATCTCTTTAATAAGAAACTGGATACTTATGGCGTACACAGCAGCACATCACAATTCTGGAATAGCAAAACCGGCAATGGATTAACTGTTGCAGTTGATGCTGCAGGCAGGCAGGCTGTAATGAGCTATAGCCGCACTGCAGAAAATAAATTAGCTTATACTATTGCTATTGATAAAAAAGAAATAGCCCCCCGTTTTGATTCTGGTACTAACAGAAGACTATTCTTACGTGACAGGGATGATGTGTGGGCACCTGTTGCAATGAGCGCCGGTGAAACAAAACAAAGTATCACACTTTCTTATTTTGATTTTAAAGAGCAATTTGGCCGCGGAAACCTGGTTGGCATAAACGGCGAACAGGTAAATGCTGTATTAAATACTATTGCAAGAATTGGGGTGATAGATAAACAGCATTTTGGTGGCAACAGCTGGCATACACCTTATGGCCCTATCTGTTTGCATGAACAGTATATTGCACAAATGGGCCTTGCTATTAATGATAAAAATTATTTAAACGGCTACCAGCAATGCCTGGATTTTTACCGTGACAATGCTATTAAAGCAGACGGCAGGGTTTGGCCACGCTGGGCTTACAGCAACGAAGATGCCATGCCGGATAAATTTACCGATAAAGGTTTTTATGAAGCACAATGGGGTTATTTATTAGATGCAAACCCGGATTTTGTTACCAATGTTGCAGAATTGTACGACCAGACAGGCAACACCACATGGATAAGAACACAACAACAATCCTGCGAAAAAGCATTGAACTGGATACTGCAAAGAGACAGTAACAATAATGGGCTTGTTGAAATGATAACGGATAATCATACTCAAAAAAAAGGCAGCGATTGGATAGACATCATCTGGGCATCTTATGAAAATGCTTTTGTAAATGCCAAGCTTTATCATGCATTGGTGTTGTGGGCTGATATAGAAAAACAATTGGGCAATACCACAAAACAAAAATACTACCAGGCGTTTGCTGAAAAACTAAAAATAAATTTTAATAAACCCATTTCTGCAGGAGGCTTTTGGGATGATAATAAAAAATGTTATATCCATTGGAGGGATAAGGATGGTTCTACCCATGGGAACAATATGGTAACGCCGGTAAATTTTATGGCGATTGCTTATGGTATTTGCGATGATAGCAACAGAACAAAAACAATACTGGATGCAATAGAAGTGCAGATGCAGAAAGAACAACTTTTCTTCTGGCCGCTTTGCATGTACAGTTACACTAAAGGCGAGGGCAACGACTGGCAATTTCCATTTCCTAATTATGAAAATGGTGATATTTTTTTATCATGGGGATCGGTAGGTGTAAAAGCCTATGCGGCTTACAAACCTGAACTTGCTTTGAAATATGTAAAAAATGTACTGGCGCAATATGCAAAAGACGGGTTAGCCTTTCAGCGATATGGCCGCAATAAACAAGACGGACTGGGTGATGATATCTTATCGGGCAACAGTCTTTCGGTAGTTGGTTTATACCAGGCCATTTATGGTATCAACCCTTTGTACAATCGTCTTTATTTGGAACCGAATATTACTGAAGATTTACGGGGCACGCAGGTAAAATATAATTACAGAGACCAGCAATTGCTGATCGATCTTGATATGAATAAGTATGCTGTATCAAATGACAGGTTTAAAATTATGTCTGCAACTAACTTCGGTTTCTTTAGCAATGCCAATGAACTGCTTTACTTTAAAGGTAGTAATGATATTGCGTCTTTAAAAATTACTACTGCAGCAATGAGCAATTTAACTATTGATATGCAGTTATGTGAAGCTGATCAAATCAAGTGGACACAATCTTCAAAAGACATTAATTCAGGTAAATTGATTTACCAGGTGAACGGCGTAAGACCCAATAGTTTTTACAGCATTTTTGTAAATGGTAAAATAAGCAACCGAATAAAAAGCAATGCTGCCGGATCATTACTATTTAACTACAGCACTAATAAAAAGGCCGATGAGATATTAGTTTTGAATAAATAAAATTGCCCCTTACAAAGCAGCCCTTAACTAAGCCTGTTTAATTTTGTAACAGTTGCCGGATTCTATCTGTTACTTTTTCTGCATTGGGCAACATCTCTTTTTCCAATGCAATATTCATTGGCACGGCAGGTAAATTCAAAGCACCCAAAACGTCAACCGGTGCATCTAAGTATTTAAAACAGGCCTTGCATATTCTGCCTGCCAAAGCTTCTGCAAAAGAATTATTTTGTTGTTCTTCGGTTACAATTAAACATTTACCATGTTTTTTTACTGAGGTAAAGATCAGTTCTTCATCCAATGGAAATAAAGTTCTCAGGTCAATCACTTCAATTTTACCTGCAAAATTTTTTGCAGCAGATTTTGCCCAATACACCCCCATCCCGTAGGTAATTACACAACAGCTTTCTCCTTCTTCAATACAATTATCATTTGCCTGTAGAATAATATTGCCTTTGCCCAATGGAATAATATAATCAGCTGACGGTTCAACAGTTTTAGCATCTTCTGTGCCTGGCACTTTACTCCAGTATAAGCCCTTATGTTCCAGCATTACTACAGGGTTAGGATCAAGAAAAGCCGCTTTCATCAATCCTTTCATATCTGCTGCATTAGAAGGGTATACAATCTTAATTCCCTTAATAGAAAGTAAAGTTGTTTCGATACTGCCACTATGATAAGGCCCGCCACCGCCATAAGCGCCAATGGGTACACGAAGTAAAGTCTGCACCGGAAATTTACCACAACTCAAATAACAACTCTTACTGATCTCGGTTACCAGCTGATTCAATCCCGGATAGATATAATCTGCAAACTGCACTTCTACTATTGGTTTTAAACCTACTGCACTCATACCAACGGTACTGCCAATAATATACGCCTCCTGTATTGCCGTATTAAAAACCCGATGATCGCCAAACTGTTCAGCTAATGTTGCTGCTTCCCTGAAAACGCCGCCCAGCCTGCGCCCTACATCCTGCCCGTATAAAAGTGCTTCAGGATATTGTTCCATAATTTCTCTTATGGCAAACAAACCGGCATCTACCATTAATATTTTTTCTTTGCCTGCAGGAGAGCGTTCGCCTTTTTCTTCAGTAACCGGTGTAGGTACAAAAACAAAATCGCTTACTGATGATGGATCAGGTTCCGGCGCAGCAATGGCTGCATTAAAATCATTAGCAACAGCTACAGCAGTCTCATTTTCTATTTGTATTAATTCATCTTCTGTAACACCAAGTTCTGCTAATTTTTTTCTCAGTTTGGGGCCCGGGTCATCCATAGCATGTTTGGCCAGGTCTTCTTCAGTTCTGTAAAATTCTTTTCGCACACCACTGGTATGATGCCCCAACAAGGGCACTTTTGCATGTACCAAAAAGGGATGCCTTTCTCTTCTCACTTCTTCCACTACATTTTTCATCACTTCATAACTCTGCAAAAAATCGCTGCCATCAATGCTGATCCTGCTGATGCCTTTTAAACCCTTTACCATTTCACTGGCATTGGTGGTCCTGGCTTCATCAGATGTTACACTGATACCCCAACCATTATCCTGCACCAAATAAATAATGGGCAACTGGTGTAGGGCTGCAAACTGAAAGGCTTCGCTTACTTCTCCTTCTGTAACCGATGCATCGCCTAATGAACAAATGACAACAGCATTTGTATTGGTTACTTTCAACTCTACATTATCAACTCTCAACTTTTCCAGGTATTTTATGCCTTGTGCAATACCCGTAGTAGGTATGGCCTGCATACCGGTGGCACTGCTTTGGTGAATAATATTGGGTTTATCATCGCCGCGGTAATTGGGGTGCGAATAATATTCCCTGCCGCCTGTAAAAATATCATTGCCTTTGGCCAGTAATTGCAGCATCATTTCGTAAGGTGTAAATCCCAATCCCAGCAACATACTTTCATCACGGTAATAAGGGCTCACATAATCGCAGGGCAATAATTGAAATGCTGCAGCCAGTTGAATCGCTTCATGGCCTCTTGAAGTGGAGTGCACGTATTTGCAAATTGGACGGTTGGCTTCATAGGTTACTGCCATGGCTTTGGCAGTACACATCAGGCGGTAAGCTTTTAATAAAATTTCGGTGGCAATCATTGGTCAAATGTAAAACATAATTGTACATCTACTCATCCGGCTGGATATTCCTGTCTAATTATCCATTATTAAAAAAGCTGCCGTAAACAGGCAGCTTATATACTAACTTTAATACTATATATTATTTCTCCTTCTCTTCTACATCATCCTGGCAATTATCCGGCTTCATATCTGCAATGGCTTTTTCACCATTGGATTTTACCACTTCTGTCATCTCCATTCTCTGGCGGGTGATGGAGCTTTTAATAGAACAACTTACATAATTGTCCTTGCCTGCTTCCACTTCAACAGTTAAAGAGGTTTCTTTCTTCAAAATATCCACGCCGCCTTTTTTAGCCTGTAATTCATGAGTACCCGGCGATACCGGAATTTTAATATATTTTGCGTTGCTGAGCTTACATATTTTTTTGCCGTCTAAAAACACTGCATAATTGGTTAATGCAGCTCCCCACTGGCCTGTGCGGTAAACATAAATATAACTGCCGGTGGTTTGTGCCGATACTTTAAAGCAGCATAAAACTGCTATAATAAGAATGGTAATATTTTTCATTTATTTTTATTTGATTGATTAAAGAACGGACCATCAACTGTACCCTTCCAGGATCACCTTCAATTATTTTACTTCTACCGTAAGCAAATTATCTTTTTCTAAAAATGCTTCCAGTACATCACCCACTACACACTCCCCTACGCCGGCTGGTGTACCAGTGAATATCAGGTCGCCGATGTTTAGAGAAAAATAATTGGAGATATGAGAGATCAAAGAATCTATACTGAAGATCATATTACCCGAATTGCCTGTTTGCACCAGTTCTTTATTTTTAAAAAACGTGAAGCCGATATTCTTCCGGTTCATGGCTGGTGTAACATCGATAAATTTTCCTACCGCAGCAGAATTATCAAATGCTTTCGCCTTTTCCCATGGCAGGCCTTTCTTTTTTAATTCATCCTGTATATCACGGGCTGTAAAGTCTATACCAACGGTAATACCATTGTAATAATTAGATGCATGCCTTTCCTGGATGTATTTACCATTTTTACAAACACGTAAAACCAACTCACATTCATAATGCAGTTCGTTGCTGAATTCCGGATAGTAGAAAGGTGTATGGCTCTGCAGCAATGCACTTTTCGGCTTCATAAATATTACCGGCTCCTCGGGTATGTCGTTGCCAAGTTCCTTGGCGTGGTCCGCATAATTGCGGCCTACACAAATTATCTTCATTTAGTGCTTTTTTAGAGGGATAGGTTTCAAGAGCGAATATAGGCAAATAGCATATAAAAAACAACAATGTGTAGCAATGACACCAGTTATGGTTTTATAGAGCTGTTATTATAGGCACTCATGGTTTGATCAATACCCGATGCAATAAAACTTTCTATAATATCAATACACTTTTCTATTTTCAGTAAAATGGTGGGTTCTTCTGCTTTAAGCCATTTACCTAATACAAAATCGGCCTGCATGCCTTTGGGATAATTGTTACCTACGCCAAACCGTAGTTTAGGGTACACATCGGTGCCTAAAACAGCCTGGATATCTTTTAATCCATTATGCCCGCCGGCACTCCCTGCGGGGCGCAACCGTATTTTATCTAAAGGCAATGCCACATCATCTACAATGGTAAGGGTATTCTCCACTGCTATCTTTTCTTTGTCCAACCAGTATTTAAAGGCTTTACCACTAAGGTTCATGTAAGTGGTAGGACAAATGCATACAATTATTTTTCCTTTCCATTTTACTGTAGCAACATAGGCTAATCTGCCTACTTCAAAATTACCGCCGTGTTTTTTTACAAAAGCATGTACTACATCAAAGCCGATGTTATGACGGGTGTTGGCGTATTCTGCACCAATATTTCCTAGACCGACGATTAAAAATTTAGACATGTATCGTGAGTTGTGAGTCGTCAGTCGTGAGTGGTGAGATCTCAATGATCAGTCGCCGGTCTTCAGTCGTGAGATATAAATTTAATAAATGATCATTTTACTAAGTATCTGAAAGGTCCTTACAAGCAATGTACCTGTTTCTTTTAAATCTTCCTTTCTCATATAATTCAATTCAACAGCCAAATCAAAAATAGTATCCACTTCAATTAAGGATCCCCTTGAAATTTCGTAAAATCTTCTTCTCTCAATAGCCGATTTCCTGGAACTGCCCTCTGCTATATTCAATTGAATTGACAATGCCGCTCTTCGTAACTGTTGCGTCATATTAAACCGCTCATCAGGTGGCAACAATTTCGAAACTTTATAACACGATAACACCAAATCTTTCCCAACAATAAAAACATCAAGCCTGGTATGTGCTAATTGTAAAAACATAAACTGAGCTTTTGATTTGCCTGAATGGCTTATTTCTCAGACTTAAATTCATACAATCCCGTTGCATTAGATTCAACCCGGCATACGCCATTCACGACTCACCACTCACGACTGACGATTCACCACTCACGGGGTCTTAAATTAACGTATCAAATATTTGTTGCAGATCGGCTTCTGTTTTTATTAAAACATCCCTCGCTTTACTACCCTGGTTCATACCAACAACTCCTGCTGCTTCCAGCTGATCCATTAAACGGCCTGCACGGTTGTACCCCAGCTTCATTCTTCTTTGTAACAAAGATGTACTACCCACCTGGCTGGCCACAATTAATCTTGCAGCATCTTCAAATAGTGAATCTCTGTCGGTAAGATCAGCACCTTTTGCCTCCAGTTCTTTTTCATCAATGTATTCCGGTAATAAAAATGCTTGTGGGTAGCCACGTTGTTCACCAATGAAGTCAACAATTTTATCTACTTCCGGGGTATCAACAAAAGCACATTGCAAACGTACCAGCTCTCCATTATAACTGATCAGCATATCGCCTTTACCAATTAACTGCTCGGCACCACCGGCATCTAAAATAGTACGGCTATCAATTTTGCTACTCACCTTAAAAGCAATACGTGCCGGGAAGTTGGCCTTAATAGTACCCGTAATAATATTTACGGATGGCCTTTGTGTGGCAATAATTAAATGTATACCCACAGCTCTTGCCAGCTGCGCCAAACGGGCAATCGGCATTTCCACTTCTTTACCTGCAGTCATTATCAGATCTGCAAATTCATCCACCACCAACACTATAAAGGGTAAAAACTGGTGGCCTTTTTCGGGATTCAATTTTCGGGCTGCAAATTTTTCATTGTACTCACGGATGTTTCTGCAACCGGCTTCTTTCAGCAGATCGTAGCGGTTATCCATTTCAATACACAAGGCATTTAATGTATGCACTACTTTTTTAGTATCGGTGATGATCGCATCTTCCTCTCCCGGCAATTTTGCCAAAAAATGTTTTTCTATCGCTTTATAAATACTCAGCTCTACTTTTTTAGGATCAACCAAAACAAATTTTAATTGCGATGGGTGTTTTTTATATAACAACGAAACCAATATTGCATTTAATCCCACCGACTTACCTTGCCCTGTTGCACCCGCCATCAGCAAATGCGGCATGCTGGCCAGGTCGACAATAAAGTTTTCGTTGTCGATCTTTTTACCAATTGCAATGGGCAGAGAAAAATTATTATTCTGGAATTTTTCTGAAGACAATAAGGTCTTCATACTTACAATTGATTTTTTGGCATTGGGTACTTCAATACCAATAGTGCCCTTACCGGGTATAGGTGCAATGATACGTATACCTAATGCAGCAAGGCTTAATGCAATATCATCTTCCAGGTTTTTAATTCTTGAAATACGCACCCCGGCTGCAGGAATAATTTCATACAATGTAACTGTTGGCCCCACAGTGGCAGAAATCTTCTGTATCTGTATATCGTAATTTTTAAGTGTATTAATGATCTGGTTCTTATTATTTTCCAGCTCAGAATTGTCCTGTACAATTTTATCACTGCCATGATTTTCCAGCAGATCAAGTGTAGGATATTTATAATCACGAAGATCTAAAATAGGGTCGTAAGGTTTTGCATTGGGCAATTTAGGATTTACCGGCGCTATTTCTTCTTCCACAATTTTATCGGGCACTGTTTTAATTTCCAGTTCCAGCGGTTCAATATTTTTATCTTTTAGCTTTGGTGTTATCGTTACCGGTTTAATAGTTTCTTCAACCGGTATTACTAATTCTTCTTTTATCTCTTCTTCATCTTCTGCCTCTTCTTCAATTTCAGGTTCGTCTTTTTCTATCAAAGTAATTTCATGATTCAGGGTATTATTATCCGGTGGCGGAGTAATTAAAACATTCCCTTCTCCTTTTAGTGCATTTATTTTAGCAGTTGCATTGGTGGTGTTTTCATCTACAGGCCATTCTACAGTTTCTGCAATCGCTTCCTCTTCTGCAGGCATGATATTATTGTCGGCAGGAATAAAATCTTTTTTAGAAGGTAGTTTAAATACTGGATTAAAACGCCAGATGATATACGACAATACAGCTACCACCAACACGCCGATCGTTCCAACCTGGCCGATGGTTTTATACAACCATTCTTTTATCATATCCCCCACTGCGCCACCCCATGGAAAAGCCTGTCCGTTAAAAACAACTGCGGCCGCTACACTTATTACAGGTAAGCCAACAATTAAATATTTAATGTTCCTGGAAACTGAAAATACCTTTTTGCCAAAAAAGAGATTTACGCCAATTACAAAAAAGAAAGTACAGATGAGGTAACTGGCCACACCAAAACCTTTGCGAATAAAAACTTCTGATACAAAGGCCCCAAAAGTGCCCAGCAGGTTTTGCACTTTAATATCGTTGGCCAGCAACATGCGATAGCTGAACTTATCCTGGTCTTCGGCCCAGGTGAATAAATAGGAGGTAAAAGCCACAAAAAGCAGGATTGCGATCAGTAATAAAATGCTACCGGCAATTTTATGGGTACGTTCATCCTGAAGTAATTGCTTTACTTCCACCGTTTCTTCCTTTTCCTGTTTCAACTGTTCAGGCTTTTCGGCTTTTGTTTTTACAGATTTTGTTTTAGTTGCCATTAGCAACAAAGATAAAGAAAACCATTACTGCATACCAAAGCAAAGCCGCCAAACCTGTTATTTATATTAAAAAAAATTGTAGGTTTGGTTATAAACTAGCGGATGCTTAAGAAACATTCATTTCTGGCCCTTTTTATTTTACTGCAATTCTCAGGTATTGGTCAAACAATTCCCGACAGCAATTATATAGATATTGCACTCATCAGGGATTCTGTATTAGCTGTTGATAAAACCCTGCTTTTTTTCGACACTGCTAACAATGCCACCATCGAAAATTTACCTCAACAAAAATTTTTACCCTTTGACCGGTACAGTTATATCGATCAGAAGCATATTCCGGGCAGACTGGTATCTACATTTGCCTATTTACAAATTGGTGTAAGTAACAGTGCTAAAGTAAAAGACACCGTTTCCCTTTTTCCGGGTGCATTATTTGATAAAATACTTTTTTATGAAAAGACTTCCAACGGAAATTTAAAATATACTGGAGATGGCTCAAAATATGGATTCTGTAACCTTATATTAAAGCCAAACGAAAAAAAAGTTTTTTTCATTAAACTTGATTTTTGTCGCCACGATTTTAATTACCTGAAGCCTCAGTTAGTGCAACTGCATTATTGGTCTACTTATGCTTCTGTTGCACGCAGCAGGTCATCAGGAATTGTAAGCTTCGGTTATTTAATGAGCGGTATGTTATTTCTTATGCTGCTCTTTATTGTGGTGAACTATATACTTAACCGGAAAAAAGAGTTTCTGTATTATTTTGGCTATGCACTGCTGATGTTTTTGTTGGTACTTCTTTATGCAATTACCGGTGGCACCTGGGGAAGTTTTCCCGCTTTTTTAAATGGTTACCTCGATGTTTTTCTGCTTATCATGGGCAATGTTTTTTACCTGGCTTTTTCCCGGCATTTCCTTAATACAAAAAACAATTATACAATTCTGGATAAAGTTTTCAGGATAGAAGAGTGGCTTTTAGTAATTCTTTTACTGGCTTTTACTGTTACCCATTATTTAACTGAATGGTATTTAGTTGAAGCCATGCTGGAGAGCCTGATGAAATATATTGTTTTGAGTGTGGGTATTCTATTTATCATTATAGCTTTTAAGCAAAAACAAAAATTAATTGTTTATTTAGCGTTGGGTAGTGCTTTTGCTATTTTCTTCAGTATTGTTTCGTTAACTATCATCCTGATGGGAATGCAGCCTAAATCGATATTTTTTCACGCTTTATTCTACCACGATATAGCACTGGTATTTGCAATGTCCTTTTTTCTTTTGGGTTTAACCTATAAAAACCGGCGTGAGCTTGTTGAAAAGATACAGGAACAGGAATCCTTAAAATTAGATGTGGAGAAAAAAGATTTTGAAAAGCAGATCGCCATCATTAAAGCGCAGCAGGAAGAGCGCAACCGTATCAGTGCAGATATGCATGATGATCTTGGCGCCGGTATGACCACCATAAGGTTATACAGCGAGCTAGCCAAAAGCCGCATTGGTGATAATACTTCTATTCCTGAAATTGAAAAGATATCTTCTTCGGCCAATGAACTGTTGAATAAAATGAATGCCATCATCTGGAGTATGAGCAGCAGCAACGATTCGCTGGGTAATATGGTGGCTTATATCCGCAGTTATTCACTGGAATATTTTGAGGACTCGGGTGTTAATTGCCGCATCAGCATTCCTGACGGCCTACCCAATATTGTAGTAAGCGGAGAGATAAGAAGAAATGTTTTTTTAGTAGTAAAAGAAGCTTTGAACAATGTATTGAAACATTCCCGTGCCACAGAAGTTACCATTACATTGGAAAGAGTTACCGACGGGCTTAAACTATTGATCCAGGATAACGGCACCGGCATCGATTTTGATAAACTGCGCCAATTTGGTAACGGGTTAAAAAACATGAAAAAAAGAATGGAGGATATCGGTATCAATTTTTCAATTGAAAATAATAATGGCACTTTAATTACATTGCACCGGGTGATCAACGATTTTAATTTTTCTTCGTAAATGCATACGCCAGCAGCAACCAACCCAAAATAAAACATAAGCCCCCCAAAGGTGTAACCGGGCCTACCCATTTCATTGAAGGTGCAGCACATAAAATATACAGGGAGCCGGAAAATAAAATAATGCCGCCAATAAAAAGATACCCCGCCCATTGCACCAGCTTACCGGGAAATTCTTTATACAACATACCTGCAGCAAGCAATGCCAATGCATGATAAAACTGGTAGCGTACACCAGTCTCAAAAGTTTGTAAACTTTCTGCAGGTAATTTGGTTTTTAAATAATGAGCGCCGAAAGCACCGCCAATTACTGCCACTGCTGCAAGTAAGGCACCGGCAGTTAAAAAACTCTTTTTCATAACAAAGTATTAATGGTAGCTGCGTTTATTTCAGTAACCGGTAAAATTATTTTTGCGGTATTATAAACAGGTGCTCTTTCCTGTAATTTTTTTTCGATGAATATGATCAACTCATCGGGAGAAAGATCTTTTATCAGCGGCCGCTTAGCCTGTTCGCCAATAACTCTTTTAAAAATATCGGCAGGTGTTGCAGCAAGGTAAACTGTAGTGCCATTATCATTCATCCACTGCATATTATTATTAAAACATGGCGTGCCGCCACCGCAGGCAATAATGCAATTTGTTTTTTGGGAAAATGTTTTCAACACATCGGTTTCCTTTTGCCGGAAGTAGGCTTCGCCATTTTCTTCAAATATGGCAGCAATTGTTTTTTGCTCTTCCTTTTCTATTACATGATCAAGATCAAAAAATTCAAGCCCGCTTTCGGCTGCCCATAATTTGCCCCAGTATGTTTTACCATTGCCCATAAAGCCGATGAGAAATATATTATGCACTGGCTTATCCGAATCGTTCATGTTTATTTTTTTGCCACTAATGACACAAATTTACACGAATAAAAATTCTTAATTAAAATCTCTAAAATAATCTCCAATTCAATCTTTGCTAAAATAAAGTTCCCCTTTAGGGGCGGAGGGGCTGCCTTAATGCCTCGGCTTATAAATATCATTAGGTGTTGGCGTTGTGGAAGGCGCCGTAGATGTAGAAGTAGAGGATGAAGTAGAGGAACTCTTCTTTTTAAAATCTCCTCTTTTCCAGGCTTTAATAAACTCTGCCCAGGCAAAAGGATTAAAAATATTTTGTGGTGCAACCTGGCCTGCATAATAAGCTTTGGTACTGGCCTGCTTTAAATATTGGGAGCTGGCTTCCCTTCCATCCAATGGCATATTGGCTACCAGGATACGCCGTGTGGCAGCTTCATTATTTTTCCGGGCTATGGCAATATTATCATCTGGCACAGGGTTGTTTAAAAAATCTCTTTCAAACTGTGCCCTGGTAGGCCTTGCTTTAATAATTGTTGCAGGAAGATACACGGTATCATTTACCATCAGCTGAATAACGCTTTGCTGGTTACCTGTAAGATCTTTAGGAACAAAAATAGATTTGTTTTTATACCCCACACTGCTGAACTCAATTTCATCGCCTTTTAATACCACAATGCTGAAAACCCCTTTATCATTGGTGATCGTTCCCCGGTTTTGCCCCTTTACCACCACACTCACACTTTCTAATCCTTTCAGGCTATCGGCCGTCATTACAATGCCATACAACTGCACTACAGAATCTTTAAAAGCTTCAAATTGCGCTTTGGATTGCACTGGCTTAAGAAAACAACACAGTAAGAATATGGGTAAAAATCTACGCATCAATAAAAGTTGAATTTTGGTATGCTGTAAAAGAGTGCGACGCCAATGAAGCTAAATAGCATTACAAAAGCTTGTCCCCAAAAATAGCAACATTCCTTAATTAATAAACAAAGTAAAGGCATGAGTGTTTAAATTTGCATCTCTGGTGGATTTTTAACAAATAATTGAACGATGACAAAAGAGGATATTCTGAAGGCGCTCAGCAATGTGCAGGAGCCTGACCTGGGTAAAGACCTGGTTACCTTGAACATGGTAAAAGATATTACAATTGATGGTAATAATGTTGCTTTCACGATTGTGTTAACCACACCCGCCTGCCCTATGAAGGACATGATGCGTATGGCGAGTGAAAATGCTATAAAAATACTGGTGAATAAAGAAGCGGTGATAACCGTAAATTTTACTGCCAATACCAGCAGTAACCGTAAGGATGCCAAAACTGTTTTAGGTGGCGTAAAAAATATTATTGCTGTGGTAAGTGGAAAAGGCGGCGTAGGTAAAAGTACCGTGAGTGCCAACCTTGCACTGGCTTTAGCTGCCGGTGGTGCTAAAGTGGGTTTAATGGATGCCGATATTTACGGCCCCAGCCAGCATATTATGTTTGGCATACGTGGCGAAAGGCCATTGATGAAAGACGATGGTAACGGCAAAGGCATGATTGTTCCTATTGAGAAGTTTGGTATTAAAATAATGAGCATCGGTTTGCTGATCGACGAAAAGCAGGCCGTGGTATGGCGTGGGCCGATGGTGAGCAGCGCCATCCGCCAGTTTGTAAGTGATGTGGATTGGGGTGAGCTGGATTATTTAGTAATTGATATGCCACCGGGTACTGGTGATATTCATTTAACGATTGTACAAACTGTTCCCGTTACCGGTGTTATTGTGGTTACTACGCCGCAATTGGTGGCTCTAGCTGATGCTAAAAAAGGTGTGGCTATGTTTGGTCAGGCACAATTAAAAGTACCGGTTATTGGTTTGGTGGAAAATATGAGTTACTTCACGCCGGCAGAATTGCCTGATAATAAATATTACATTTTTGGAAAGGACGGTGGCAAAAATTTAGCAGAAGAATTTGAACTGACTTTCCTGGGACAAATACCCATTGTACAAAGCATACGTGAAGGTGGCGACCTTGGTATTCCTGTGATGGTGAGTGATGATGCCATCAGCAGAAAAGCTTTTGAAGAATTTGCAGGTAATGCGGTTAGGGGTATTGCTATGCGTAATGCAAATCTTGCGCCTACACAGATACAGGAAATTGTGGAGGGTTAGTTTTATTTACAATTCACTGCGTGAATTGGTTTTGCCACTAATGGCACTAATTAGCACGAATGGGATTTTAACATTCGTGGCAATTCGTGTGATTGGTGGCAACAAAAACAACAAAGTTGTTACTCCATTGTATTTCAAACAATCCATAAAAGATGTTTTATGAAAACATATTTTTCTTTAGCGCTTTCCCTGTTGCTGGTTTTTCTTTCCTGCTCTTCTTCTAAAAAAAATAATGCTATGAACAGCACACCGCAAAAATCTTCCCCCGCAGGCGCAGGGAGTACTGCGGCTTTTGATAAAGAAGGCCACAGAGGTTGCCGTGGCTTAATGCCGGAGAATACCATTCCTGCCATGTTGAATGCAATAGGATTAGGCGTAACTACACTGGAAATGGATATCTGTTTCAGTAAAGACAAAAAAGCTTTTCTTTCTCACGAACCATTTTTTAATCATGAAATAACCACCACACCTGATGGTAGTTTTATAACTGAAAAAGAAGAAAAGAATTATAACATGTACAACATGGATTATAGTTCGATCATTAAGTATGATGTGGGCATGAAACCACATCCCCGTTTTCCGCAGCAACAAAAAATGAAAGCCATAAAACCCTTGCTGGCTGATGTTTTTGAAGCAGTAAAAAAAGACATGGTGACCAGGAGAAGGCCTTTCCCTTATTTTAATATTGAAACTAAAACAACTCCTGCAACAGATAATATTTTTCATCCTGCACCGGCTGAGTTTGTAGAACTTTTAATGAAAGTGATAAAGGAAAACGGGATGGAAGATCTTGTAATTATTCAATCCTTTGATTTCAGAACGCTACAATACTTGCACCTGCATTATGCCACCATAAAAACAGCGATGCTTATTGAAGATTTTGATAAGCGTAGTTTTGAAGAGCAGCTTACCGCATTAGGATTTACACCAACAATTTACAGTCCAGCGTATGTTTTAGCCACTGAAGCAGTAATAAAAAAATGCCATGATCAAAACATCAAGATCATTCCCTGGACGGTGAATGATAAAAAAGAAATTGACCGTTTAAAAGCTTTGGGTGTTGATGGTGTTATTTCTGATTACCCCAATTTATTTAATGAGTAGTAAGACAAGGCATATTTTATTTATGGTATTTGCCGGGCTTGCTTTTGCAGCCATGCTGTATCATACTGTTGGCGCTGTGCAACCTTTTGATACCACACCGGCATGGCGGCACACTTTGTTCATTGGCATTTGTACTATCTGCATGTATGGTTTATTAAAAAGGCCAAAATGGTTTGTTTGGTTTTTTGGCGCATTAACTGTACAACAATTGTATAGTCATGGCAGTCATTTAATACATTTATTACAGGAAGATAAACTGAATTTTATTGATGCAGCCGTAGTGCTGTTAACGCCGTTGGTTTTTATTTTGTTGCTGATGGATAGCAAATCTAAACAGTAATGCCCAGCCAATCATTTGCATTTTTAAACAATAACTTTTCTTTCAACTCATTTTGAAAATGCATGGCTTCAATTAATTTGCCGGGATGATGTTCGCCCAATGGAAAAGGATAATCGCTGCCCAAACAAATTTTATCTTCACCTATTACATCAATGATATACTGCATCGCTTTTTCATCATGCACTAAACTATCGATCCAGAATTTGCCAATATAATCTCTTGGGTTGATCGCATTATCTACTGCCACTAAATCCGGGCGCACATTAAAGCCATGTTCAATTCTACCGATCGTTAAGGGAAAACTACCACCGCCATGTGCAAATGCCACTCTTAATTTTGGAAAGCTTTGCAATACCCCGCCAAATATCATGGAGCAGATAGCACGGGACGTTTCAGCAGGCATACCTACCAGCCAGGGCAGCCAGTATTTTTGCATCGCATCTTCTCCCATCATTTCCCAGGGATGAATGAATAAAGCACAACCTAATTCTTCTGCTCTTTTGTAAAACGGAACAAATTTTTTATCTGATAAATTAGCACCGTTAATATTGCTACCGATTTCTAAACCAGGCATTTTTAATTCGGTAACACAACGTTCCATTTCTTGTATCGCCAGGTCAATATCCTGTAATGGCACAGTACCAATGCCAATAAAACGTTGGGCATTTTTTACAACCGTATCTGCAATATGATCATTAAAGAAACGACTGGTTTCCAACCCATCTTTGGGCTTTGCCCAGTAATTAAATAAAACGGGAATAGTGGAGAGCACCTGTATGGTTACATCTGTATCATCCATTTCTTTCATACGCAGTGTTGCATCAAAGCAATTGTCCTCTACTTCCCGGAACAATTTATCGCCTTTCATCATGCAGGCTTTGCAATTACGGTGTTCAAGATGTATAAATTCTCCATAGCCGAATTTTTGTACCCAGTTGGGCATTTTTTCCGGCATTATATGTGTGTGGATGTCGATCTTCATAATTTTTTTGGCGGAATTTTTCACGCAGAGTCGCAAAGGAAAATAAGACGCAAAGATTTTCTTATGTATTTGCTTTGCTCCTTTTTTGCTTTGCGTGAAAAATTCGCTATCCTTTTTTTATTGGGGGTGCCATTACAGCTCCACATTTTGAACAAGTTCTTTTATGTTCATCTTTATAAAAGCCTTCCATTACCGGCGGTAATTGGGTAACAATATCTGTGATCACTTTATACTCTTCATATAATTTATTGCCGCAGTTTTCGCAATACCATAAAAAACCATCTTCTTCTGTTGCTCTTACTTTTTCAATCACCAAACCAACGGTATTTGGTCCACGTTGCGGACTGTGGGGTGTTTTGGGTGGTAATAAAAACATATCGCCTTCATTGATGGCAATATCTTTTGGCACGCCATCATCAATGATCTTTAAAACAATATTGCCTTCTACCTGGAAATACAATTCTTCGCTTTCGTTATAATGATAATCCTTACGGGCATTGGGGCCGCCTACTACCATTACAATAAAATTTTCCGCATCTTTATAAATGCATTGATTGCCCACCGGAGGTTTTAATAAGTCCCGGTGTTCGTCAATCCATTTCTTTAAATTGAAAGGCGCAATAACTGGCATAGCATTACATTTTAGGATTGTAAGTTATATTTTTTTTACTAATCCTCAACTATCAACAATGAACTATAAACTATTAACTTTACATGATGAATCTTGCCATTCCATATCATTTAGAAAATTTTATTGGCGGACATTTTAGCGGCCCTTTAAGCGGCGAGTTTTTAGATAATGTGAATCCTGCAACCGGTGAAGTGGTAGGACAAATACCCAACAGCAATAAAAAAGATATTGATGCTGCCGTAAAAGCGGCAGAAAAAGCATTTCCTGAATGGAGCATTACTGCTACAGAAAAACGTTTTGCCATACTGAATAAAATTGCCGACCTGATCGATACGCATTTTGAAGCATTGGCTGTAGCAGAAACTAATGACAATGGCAAACCATTGTGGCTGAGTAAAAGAATGGATATCAAAAGAGCATCTGATAACTTTCGTTTTTTTGCAACCGGCATTATGCACTTTGCTGCCGAAAGCCATGCTATGGAAGATAAAGCCATCAATTACACGCTGCGTAATCCCATTGGTATTGTGGGTTGCATCTCTCCCTGGAATTTGCCATTATATTTATTTACCTGGAAAATTGCACCAGCATTGGCAGCAGGCAATTGCGTAATTGCTAAGCCCAGTGAAGTAACACCGGTTACTGCTTTTCTTTTAGCACGAATTTGCAAGGAAGCCGGATTGCCTGATGGTGTTTTAAATATTGTTCATGGTGATGGCCCTGATTGTGGTGAAGCTATTGTAAAGCACCACGACATTAAAGCGATCTCCTTTACCGGAAGTACAAGAGCAGGAGAAAGAATAGCATCTATTGCAGCACCGGTGTTTAAAAAATTATCTTTAGAATTAGGCGGCAAAAATCCTGCAATCATTTTTGCTGATTGCGATTGGGAAAAGATGTTACAGGAAACAGTTCGTTCTTCTTTTAGTAACCAGGGACAGATTTGCTTATGCAGCAGCAGAATTTTAATAGAAGAATCTATTTACGAAAAATTTAAAACAGCATTTGTTGAAGAAGTAAAAAAACTAACTGTTGGAGATCCGCTACTTGAAGCTTCGAAACAAGGTGCAATTGTAAGTAAAGTACATTTTGATAAAGTGATGCATTGTATAGCTATTGCTAAGGAAGAAGGCGGAACAATTCTATGTGGCGGTAATTCGATTATTGTGGAAGGAAGATGTGCTAATGGTTATTTTATTGCCCCCACTGTAATTGAAAACCTTGGCCCGGATTGTAAAACCAATATGGAAGAAATTTTTGGGCCTGTGGTTACTTTACAATCATTCAACACTGCGGAAGAAGCTTTACATTTAGCCAACGCTACCCATTATGGATTGGCTGCTACCATCTGGACACAGGACATCAGTAAAGCAAATTTGATGGCTGCAAAAGTACAATCAGGAATTACCTGGATCAATTGCTGGTTGGTAAGAGATTTAAGAACACCTTTTGGTGGTATGAAAAATAGCGGTGTGGGAAGAGAAGGTGGCTGGGAAGCGTTGCGCTTTTTTACGGAACAGAAAAATGTTTGTATACAATTTTAAAAAACAACGCAGAGAAAAAGAGAAGCAGAGAATTTCGCAGAGATGCTCTGCGTAAACTCTTTCCCTCCTTTTCTCTGCGTTTAAAAAATATAAAATGAATGAAATTGTAAATACTGAAACCGCAGCAAAGCCATTAGGCGCTTATCCGCATGCAAGAAAAGTGGGCAACTTATTATTTCTCTCCGGTATTGGCAGCAGGAATGCAACAGATAATGCTATTCCTGGATTGGAATTAGATAACGAAGGGAATATTTTAAAATATGATATTGAAGCAGAATGCCATCAATGTTTTGCCAATGTAAAAGCTGTACTGGAAGCCAGTGGCAGCAGTTGGGATAAAATTGTTGATGTAACAGTTTTTTTGACCAACATGAAAAAAGATTTTCCGATTTATAATAAAGTGTACGCAGCATATTTTACAACAGTGCAGGCATGCAGAACAACTGTGGAAGTAAAAAGTTTACCTACACCCATTGCTATTGAATTAAAAGTGATTGCTACAATAAATTGATCAATGGGCTAAAGCCCTGCGAATATAAAAATCCATTGCCCCGGGCTTAAGCCCGGGGCAATGCAAACAAAGCTTAGGGCTTTAGCCCATCAACTATTTTATGAAGTTTGAAAACATCCTGGCATTTGCTAAACAACTTGATGAGAATGATCCACTGAAACATTTCAGAGACCAATTCTACATTCCTATCATCAATGGAAAAGAATGTATTTATTTCACGGGTAATTCTCTTGGCCTGCAACCAAAGACCACACAGGATTATGTATTGAATGAACTGGAAGACTGGGCGAACTTCGGGGTGGAGGGACATTTTCACGCCAGAAAACCATGGATGCCTTATCATGAAATTTTTCCTACGCAATTATCAAAGATCATTGGTGCATTGCCCGAAGAAATTGTGGTGATGAATCAGCTCACCGTGAATTTACATTTGCTGATGGTGAGTTTTTACCGGCCAACAAAGCAACGCTATAAAATTATTTGTGAAACAAAAGCATTTCCTTCTGATCAATACGCTATGGAATCGCAGGTAAAATATCATGGCTTCAATTACGAAGAAGCGGTTATTGAAGTAAGTGCGAGAGCAGGCGAATATGCGATACGAACAGAAGATATTCTTGCAACAATACAGGAACACGGTGATAGCACAGCATTGGTTTTATTTGGTGGCGTAAATTATTATACCGGCCAGTTTTTCGATATACAAAAAATAACTGAGGCTGCACATGCAGTGGGTGCTATTGCAGGATTTGATTTAGCACATGCTGCAGGTAATGTGGAGCTCCAGCTCCACAACTGGAATGCCGACTTCGCCTGCTGGTGTTCTTACAAGTATTTAAACAGTGGGCCTGGTGGTGTATCCGGAATTTATATTAATCAAAAACATATTGCTGATACAAGCATTCCACGCTTTGCCGGCTGGTGGGGCCATACCAAAGATACCCGTTTTAAAATGGAGAAAGGTTTTGAACCCATACCCACTGCAGAAGGCTGGCAATTGAGTAATGCCCCGATTTTATCCATGGCCGCACATAAGGCATCGTTAGATATTTTTGATGATGCAGGAATGGATAATTTAATAGAGAAAGGAAAGCTATTAAGTGATTATCTATTATTTATTATTGATGAAATAAATAATGATTTAAAAGAAAAGTTGATCCAGGTAATTACACCACGGGATGCAAAAGAAAAAGGTTGCCAGGTAAGTATGCTGATGCTGGAAAAAGGTGCGGCAGTTTTTGAAGCATTAAAACAACATGGTGTGCTGGCAGACTGGAGAGAACCAAATGTGATTAGAGTGGCACCCGTGCCCTTGTACAATACTTTCAACGATGTGTTTACATTCGGACAAATTGTAAAAGCCATTTTGGAACGCTGATTATTATGATGATTATGATTTTTGCAGATTCATTATTGTCAATAGCAGCAAATATTAAATAGCCAGGTTAAAAAATGAAAAAAGAAACGGTTGTCATCGGTGCAGGTTTAGTAGGCTCTTTGCTTTCTATTTATTTAAGCAAGAGAGGGTATAATGTAAAAGTGTATGAACGCAGGGCTGATATGCGTAAAGAAAAAATTATTGCCGGCCGTTCAATCAATCTGGCATTAAGCGACAGAGGTATTAAAGCCCTGGAAGAAGTGGGTATTATGGAGGAAATAAAAAAGATCGCCATACCCATGCATGGCAGGTACATCCACAATGCAGACGGGAGTACTGCTTACCAGCCTTATGGTAATAAGGGACAATTTATTAATTCTGTATCAAGGGGGGAATTGAATAAAATGCTGATGGATCTGGCAGAAAAAAATGGAGTATCGATTTCATTCAATGAAAAATGCGAAAATATAGATTGGAAAAAAAATGAGATCTCATTTCAGAACGCTGCAAACTATCAACTTTCAACTATCAACTTTCAACTTGCTTTTGGCAGCGATGGCGCTTATTCTGCTGCAAGGTTAACACACCAACTGCAACACGACCGTTTTCAATACCAGCAATACTATATCGATTTTGGTTATAAAGAATTAAATATTCCTGCAGGCAGCAATGGTGAATTTATGATGGAGAAAAATGCATTGCACATCTGGCCAAGAGGAAATTATATGTTAATTGCTTTGCCGAATATTGATGGTAGTTTTACCTGTACTTTATTTTTCCCTTTTGATGGCGACCCTTCTTTTGCATCTCTTGATACCAAAGAAAAGGTGCAATCATTCTTTGAAAAAACATTTGGAGATGCCGTACCATTAATGCCCACATTAACAGAAGATTTTTTCAATAACCCTACTTCATCTTTGGTCACTGTAAAATGTTTTCCCTGGATAAGAGAAGACAAATTTGCATTGATAGGTGATGCAGCACATGCGATAGTTCCTTTTTTTGGACAAGGCATGAACTGCGGTTTTGAAGATTGCCGGGTATTAAATGAATTGATCGGCAAATACAATGACGATTGGCAAATTATTTTAGACAAATACCAAACATTACGCAAACCTGATGGTGATGCCATTGCTGAACTGGCCTTAAATAATTTTATAGAGATGAGGGATAAAGTGGGTGATCCTAAATTTTTATTACAGAAAAAAATTGAAGCCGCCTTTAGCAAAAAACATCCCGACAAGTGGACACCTGCATATACACAGGTAACATTCAGTCCGCAGATAAGGTACAGCGATGCATTAAAGAATAGCATAAGGCAGGAAGCAATAATGCAACAAGTGATGGCTTTGCCGGATATTGAAAATAGCTGGCAGGGTGAAGAGGTGGAGCAACTTATAATAAAACTATTGAATTAATAAAAGGGGCTAAAGCCCGAATACATTTAATTGCGTTACCCCGGGCTTAAGCCCGGGGCAACGGATAAAAACCAATGGGCTTCAGCCCTCTAATTTTATGTACAAATTTCCATATTACACCGAACAAGATGAGCAAAAGGTAATTGCCTTTATGAAAGAAAATGCATTCGCATTAGTTACCGGCATAGGAGAACAATATCCTGTAGCTACACAAATTCCTTTAGCTATTGAAATAAAAGATGGCAAAATATTTTTGAGCGGCCACCTTATGCGAAAGACAGATCATCACCTTACTTTTGAAAAAAACAATAAAGTGATGGTACTTTTTACAGGAGCACATTGCTTTGTTAGTGCCAGCTGGTATACTAATCCAGGTGTGGGTTCTACCTGGAATTATTTAACGGTACAGGCAAAAGGCACAATAACTTTTACAGATGAACAAGGTACTATCGATGCCGTAAAAGCGGTTAGTGATAAGTATGAAGGCACCACATCTGCCGGGGCTTTTGATAATTTATCTAAAGAGTATATTGATCATATGGTAAAAGCCATCGTGGGTTTTACCATTGAAGTGGAGAGCATGGAAAATACTTTTAAGCTCAGCCAGAACCGTGATACCGACTCTCAAAAAAATATTATTGAACAATTAAAAAAACGTGGCGATTATAATTCTGCTGCAATTGCCGTGGAAATGGAAAAGAGATTATAATTTTACAACATGACAAGAAAACAATTAGTTGACGAGATACAACAAAAGAAATCTTACCTGTGTGTAGGATTAGATACTGACCTTACAAAAATCCCCAAACATTTACAATCGCACCCCAATGCCATTTTTGAATTCAATAAAGCTATTATTGATGCTACCAAAGACCTGTGTGTTGGCTATAAAATAAACACCGCATTTTATGAAGCATTAGGATTAAAAGGCTGGGAAGCGATGGAGCAGACCGTAAATTATATTCCCAAAGGTCTTTTTAAAATTGCAGATGCTAAAAGAGGTGATATCGGTAACACGTCTTCTCAATATGCCAAAGCATTTTTTGAAACGATGAATTTTGATGCGATCACTGTGGCGCCTTATATGGGTGAAGACAGTATTCGTCCTTTTTTAGAATATGAAAATAAATGGACGATTGTTTTAGGCTTAACGAGTAACAAAGGCGCTAATGATTTTGAGATGTTAAGACTGGTGAGTGAAGATGCTAACCAGGGCGAACATTTACGTCCTGAATTTTTATATGAACGTGTGTTAAGAAAAATAGCTACCTGGGGCAATCCTGATAATTTAATGTTTGTAACGGGTGCAACACAGGCAACAGAGTTTGAAAATATAAGAGATATTATTCCTGAACATTTCTTATTGGTACCGGGCGTAGGTTTCCAGGGTGGCAGTTTGGAAGAGGTAAGTAAATATGGCATGAACAAAGATTGCGGGCTATTAGTAAATGCAAGCCGTGCTATCATCTTTGCCAGCGAAAAAGAAGATTTTGCAGCAGAAGCAAGAGCCATTGCACAACAGTATCAAACAGAAATGAGCCATTATTTAACAACAGCTGCACTTTAATTAGTATTACTTTTAGTTATAAAACAATCACCATGAAATTTATTACACTAATTGTTGCCTGTGTTTTTTCAGTTGCAGTATTGGCGCAAACAAAAGTATTGCCTGCAAAGGAAGTAATGGACAAAGCTTACGCCCGGGCAAAAAAAGAAAATAAAAATGTGATCCTTATTTTTCATGCCAGCTGGTGTGGCTGGTGTAAAAAAATGGATGCCAGCATGGAAGATGCCAAATGCAAAAAATATTTTGATGATAATTATGTAACTATACACCTTACTGTAGAAGAATCCAAGGAAAAAAAAGATTTAGAAAATCCAGGTGGTGATGCTGTAAGATTAAAATACCATGGCGATAAAGCAGGATTGCCTTTCTGGGTAATTTTAAATAAGGATGGGCAATTGTTAGGAGATAGTTTTATGCGTAAAGAAGGTGTTAGCAAAGATGAAGCCGGCGATAATATTGGTTGCCCTGCAAGTGAACCGGAAGTGGCTGCTTTTATTAATTTATTAAGGTCATCTTCTACCCTTTCAGACCAGGCATTAGAAATTATTGCGGCTCGTTTTAAAGAGAATAAAATCTAGGTTATACTATCCTGTTTATTTTTCCGGCAATAATAACTTCATCTAAAATTTTTTGAATTGACGCAGGGTTTTTAGTACCGATCAATAGTAATTTGCCGTCTCTGAAACGCAGTTGTAATCCCTGGTTACAGGAAGCCGAAGTATTAATGGCACGGCCTGTTTTTGGAGAACCTATACGAATGCCCCATCCTCCGTATTCATACAGGGAATGATATTCACGTATATACGCATCACTTAATTCATGCCATTCAATATGGGTTGTTTTAAATTGAAACGGATAAAAGCGGTATTGAATACCGGTACTATTATAGGTGGTTTTCAATTTAATTGATCTTATAAAGACAAGGAGTAATAAAAAAAATATTTCCAGTAAGATCAGAACAGTATTCGATGCAGGCCTTGTACCAAATGGTTTACCTAAAATAACCTGTTGTACAATAGCGTAAAGAAAAATACCATTTAAGGCAATGGTTCCAAGCCATGCCCACCTCACCCTGAATCTTTGTACTTCGCTGAATGTATGCATAATTAATTAAACACGGATTGTATTACTGTTGCCAATTGTATTGCCCACTTTCTATATTCCTTACCGGAAGGATGTAGCTTATCTGCTGCTAAAAATTCTTGCTTATAACCATCTTTTCTTTGTGAGGAGGTTATATCAATGTAATGTGTATTCCATTTTTCGGCAATCAACTTACAAACATTGTTATAAGCATCAATTTCTTCGGCAATTTTTTTCTTATCGCTTCCTTCGGCAAAAGGTGTTACGCCCCAATCGGGGATGCTTAAAACAAAAACATGGTTGGGTATATTGCTGGCAAAATGTATAGCTCTTTTAAGCAGCCCTTCAAATTCAATGGCAAAATTTTCCACGGACCTGCCACGGTATTGATTGTTTACACCAATGAGTAAGGAAACAATATCATAAGTTGAAGATAGGTTGGCTTCATCAATTGCAGTATCTAACTCATCAGTTGTCCAACCGGTAGTGGCTATTATTTCCGGGGCAGAATAACTACCACCACCGTGAGGGTTTGCTACCGCTGACGGGCTTTGATTTAAGAGTGTTACAGTTTCATTAGGAAAATTTTCTTCGGGCAACACTTGTTCTCCAATAGTATAACTATCGCCTAATGCTAAATAAGAATACTTCATAACTATCAAAAATTTTGATCTTCTCTTTTATTTTCTACCAATTGCCTTACAATGCCACCCATTAATGCCAATGGAATTATTGTTAGTGCAGTTAAAACACCTGATACGCTGGCTATGCCAAATACAGTTCCCAATAATACCAGTATTATAAATGCCAACAGCCCCATCAACAATGCTGCAAATACTTTTCTTTCCATAGCGATCCAGCAGGTAACATAGCCGCCAATAAAAGATGAAATGGCCGTCCATAAAAAAATATACCCATAGATTTGAACATCCCGGGGTAAATCTTTCTGAAAAGAATTGGTGTAGATATTTGTTAAAACCATTTTCATCAGGGGAATTAAAGCTGCACCTACTGCAGTGGTAACAACCAGACCTGTAATTACAGCAATTATACTTTGCGTTTTAGCCTTCATATTTTTCCAATTGTTTAATCCAGTTTCTGCAAATTAATAATGGGATCAATCCTATTACACCAAAGCTGCAATCAATTAAAACATGAAAGAGTGGAATATGCCTGATGGGTGCCGCAATAAATGCCAAAGGAATTATTGCAAGGCAAGCCAGCATGGCCCAATCGATGATCCATTTGTTTTTTACAGGGTCTCTTAATGGCCCGATGAATGCCATCGCAATTACAATATGTGCAAATGCCAGCCAGTCAAATCCATAAGCCAGCATGGGATATTTGGTGTTGGTTTCTACTAATGCCGCATACACATCCTGTAACCATTGTTGTGCAAAAGAAGGAATCAATTCAGGATGATTCAGTAACCAGCGCAATTCTGTTTCAACCGGAAATGCAGTGACTCCACTTAATATTAATGCCACTATAAAAAATAAAATCAGCAGGCGTATTTTTGTAATCAGTTTCATATTACGGTTTTGTTTTTTTAGGTTTACCAGGAACGAAGCTTCCCGTTGCCGCTGTCCACCAGGGATGAATTTCGTAAGCCAGTCTGCCAGCAGCTATGGCAGGATCGGTGTTCAACAACGCTTCCAGTTCTTCTTTTGTTTTGCAATCAAAAATAAAAATCCCTTTCCAGTTGCCATCATCACCAAAGGGGCCGGCTACTTTTAATTTGCCTTCGTAATATAAGCGATTAATATTCGCCATATGGCCTTCCTGAATTTTAGCTGCGGTGGCAGAATCCTGGGTACGGTCTTTGCCAGCAATCAGCATTACAAACCAGTATTGTTTAACCTGATTTTCTAATTTGGGTGTAACCTGAGTTTTTTTACTTTGTGCAGTGGTGTAATTACAAACAGCAACAACAATAACTGCTGCTAATAAAAACTTTATGGCATAATGCATAAAAAATTATTTAACCGAAAATACAAAAGGTCCGTAATAATTACGAACCTTTTATCAGTCATGGCTATACAGTACTATCAGGTGGTCTTGCTTTTTGATTTATTTTTTTCTTTGGCTTTCATGTCATCTGCGTTGGGTTCTCCTAAGATTACTTTTCCAAAACTGGAATGTATTTTAACAGGTACAGATCCGCTGCCTGACTTTCCATTATAACTATGATCAAACTTTGGGCCTTTGCTTTCATCTTCACCATCATCGCCATCAAACTTTATATTGGTCCTGTTTTTAAAATCTCCAAAGCTGGTAGAGATATCGTATGATGCAGAGAGCTCACTGGTTGGTTTTAAGTTCATTGAAGAGTAGGATAGTTTTGCATCAAGGCCGGTAAGGCTATTATCGATATTTATTTTTGTGGCACTGCTGAATTCCAGGTTCAATTTTACATTACCTACCAGTTTACCAATTGTTGCAGAAGAATATTTAATACTAACAGCCCCATTGGTACTTT
Source organism: Ferruginibacter sp. SUN106 (assembly GCF_050611765.1). Taxonomy (NCBI): domain Bacteria; kingdom Pseudomonadati; phylum Bacteroidota; class Chitinophagia; order Chitinophagales; family Chitinophagaceae; genus Ferruginibacter; species Ferruginibacter sp. SUN106. The sequence continues at coordinate 747,597 of NZ_JBODJC010000001.1, read as the reverse complement.
CAATTTTAGCACTGCCAAATTCTACATTTACAGATTTAGCATTGCTTAATGTACCGGTAGTTAAAGAACCGAATTTGCTCGACAGTTCAACTTCTCCCCTAAAGTCTGGCACAACAGTGCTGCCGAATTCATTATTAATACGTAATGGATTTGAGGCAGGCATTGAAATATCATAATTTACTTTCATAGTGCTCTTTTCACCTTTGCCATTGTTAGATCCCTTGATGGAAGTTTTAAAACTGATATCGCCGCCACTTTTTGATTCATCGATAGTGATGCCATCAATTATTTTTTGTGCTGTTGCTTCCACATTAGAAGATACTTCAATGGTAACATCTACTTTTATTTCATTCTTATTCCAGGTATGTACTTCCACACCACCAAACGAATTGTCAATTTTTAATTTGTCGGATGAAGAAACGCTGTAAGATTTGTTTACGGATTTGTTTTTTACAAACTCGTATTTTTTGTTCTTTTCGTTTTTATTATCGTTGTCATTATCATTTTGTGCGCAAACATTTTGCTGTATGATGCATAATGACAGTACTACACTAAATAGTCTGATTATTCTTTTCATGGTTATTACTTTTTGATTGTTTAATTTGATTGATAATATTTAATTGCTGATTCAATACATTCAGCTGCAGCTGCAGGTTTTGAATCATGGCCTCAATCAGCATTTCACGGTTGGGTGTATTGCTGAGTTGAGTTTTAAGGGATTTATATGAACTGTCCAATTGGTTAATGTCGGTGGCAAATGTTTTATACAATTCCGGTTGCTCCGGTGCCAGTGCTTTTAATTCTTCCTGTTTTAATAATACCATTTTTGCAAACTCATTTACCTCTGGTGCATATTCCGGTGCAATGGAATTAATGGTAGTCGTATCAATTTTTGCCACATCAGGGTTTCCGGTACTAGTTTTTTTATTATTGAGTACTAAAAAAATAGTGAGGCCCGCAGTAATTACCAAAGCTGCTGCAATACTCCATTTAAACATTGGTGCCAGTATTGCTTTTTTTTGTTTTTTTTCCTGGAAACCAGCTGCCAGGTTTTCCCACACTTTCCCCGATGGCATGGCATCATCAAACTCGTTGCGGTTATCACCAATAAATTTTTCTAACTTCCTGCTCATATACTCTCTTTTAAGTATTGTAATAATTTTTGTTTGGCACGCATGTATTGTGTACGGGTGGTAGATTCTGCTACGTTTAAGATCTCTGCAATTTCTTCGTGATCATAACCTTCCAGTAAATACAAACTCAATACTGTTCTGTAACCATCAGGCAAAGCCATAATTCCTTTTTTTACAGCTTCCACTTTCAGTTTTATTTCATTTTCATCAATCAATGTTTCTTCTGCCTTGTTGTGCGTATCGGTGCCGTCAATATCCACCCAGGTAACTTTTCTTTTTTTAAGCTGGTTAATGCTTCGGTTAATGCAGATCTGTTTTAACCAACCGCCAAAACTGGTTCGGTATTCGAAATGGTGCAGGTTTCTAAAAGCTTCTGCAAAACTCTCCTGCAACACATCTTCTGCCTCTGTAACATTGTACACAATACGCAGGCAGATATTGAACATGGCCTTGGCATAACGCTGGTACAATTCCTTGTAGCCGGCCGCTTCGCCCCTTTTGCAGCGTTCAATCAGTTCGTCGTGATGTGGCAATACCGTCAGTTCCAAAAAAGAAAGGTTTTAATAGTAGAGACAAGAAGGTTTCAACAATGTTGCATCAAAGGTAAAAAAACAGGGATTTTCGTGGGAATGAAGGTATTATCTTTGTACCGGAATAGCTATTGATTGCACGAATTAAACTAATTACACGAATTAACTAATAACCAGTTAACCACTAAACAAATAAACTAATTAACGATTCCATGGCAGCTAAAACAGACAATTTTCAATCTCCGGATTATTTTAATGTAGATGAATTATTAACGGAAGAACACAAACTGGTAAGAGAAAGTGTTCGCAATTATGTAAAGAAAGAAATTTCTCCCATTATTGAAGACTATGCACAACGGGCGGAATTTCCTGTGCAGATAGTAAAACAATTGGGCGACCTCGGTTGCTTTGGGCCAACGGTACCTGAGCAATATGGCGGTGGCGGACTGGATTATATTTCCTACGGATTAATGATGCAGGAATTAGAAAGAGGCGATAGTGGTGTTCGTTCTACTGCCAGTGTGCAAGGTTCATTAGTAATGTTTCCTATTTACCAATATGGCAGCGAAGCACAACGTAATAAATATTTGCCTAAACTGGCAAGTGGCGAATGGCTGGGTTGTTTTGGTTTAACAGAGCCCAATCATGGCAGCGATCCTTCGAGCATGCTGACTAATATTAAAGATGCCGGTGACCATGTAATATTAAACGGCGCCAAAATGTGGATCAGCAATGCACCTTTTGCGCAAGTGGCAGTGGTATGGGCAAGAAATGAACAGGATGAGATACAAGGTGTGATTGTAGAACGGGGCATGGAAGGTTTTACCACACCCACAACACATGGCAAATGGAGTCTTCGTGCAAGCGCCACCGGTGAACTGGTTTTTGACAATGTAAAAATTCCGAAAGAAAATATTTTACCTAATGTAAAAGGGTTGAAAGGCCCGTTAGGATGTTTGACCAAAGCCCGTTATGGTATTGCCTGGGGAGCAGTTGGTGCAGCAATGGATTGTTATCATATTGCTTTGGAATACAGTAAGGAAAGAATTCAGTTTGGCAGGCCTATCGGTGGTTTTCAGTTGCAGCAAAAGAAATTGGCGGAGATGGTAACTGAAATTACCAAAGCACAATTATTAAACTGGCGCCTGGGTGTATTGATGAATGCAGGAAAAGTAACACCACAACAAGTGAGTATGGCCAAAAGAAATGCCTGTGAAATTGCAACGAATATTGCAAGAGATGCCCGACAGATGTTAGGTGGCATGGGCATTACCGGCGAATATCCGGTAATGCGCCACATGATGAACCTGGAAAGTGTGATCACGTATGAAGGTACTCATGATATTCATTTGCTTATCACGGGTATGGATGTGACAGGGCTGAATGCGTTTAAATAATAACGCCTGTTACCCGGGCAACTGAGATACATCAGCGAAATTTATTTTGAGCTTACTTATATTTGAATCAGACAAATAAAAATTTAAGGAAATGATTAAAAATATCAGCGTCATAGGCGCAGGCACCATGGGTAATGGTATTGCCCATGTATTTGCACAAAGTGGTTTTACAGTAAATTTAATTGATTCTAACCCCACGCAATTGCACAGGGCTTTGGCAACCATTGAAAAAAACCTGGACAGGCAGATTGCAAAAGCTGCCATTACGGAAGCAGATAAAAAAGTAACCCTTGCTAATATCACCACACTCTCAGATATTGCATTAGGTGTAAAAGATGCAGGGCTGGTGGTGGAAGCTGCAACAGAAAACATCGATTCCAAGCTCACCATCTTTAAACTGATGGATATGGATGCTCCGGCAGATTGCATTTTAGCCACTAACACTTCTTCTATTTCTATTACAAAAATCGCAGCAATTACCAAAAGGCCGGGACAGGTTATTGGTATGCATTTTATGAACCCCGTGCCGGTAATGAAACTGGTAGAAATCATAAATGGGTATGGAACTAAAAAAGAAGTTACGCAAACCGTTATTGAGCTGACCAGGCAATTGGGCAAAATACCTTGTGTGGTGAATGATTATCCCGGCTTTATTGCCAATCGCATTTTAATGCCGATGATCAACGAAGCGATCTACAGTTTATACGAAGGCGTTGCTAATGTAGAAGCTATTGACACTGTGATGAAACTAGGCATGGCGCACCCGATGGGGCCATTGCAATTAGCCGATTTTATAGGCCTTGATATTTGTCTTTCTATTTTGCATGTATTGCATGATGGCTTTGGCAATCCTAAATATGCACCCTGCCCATTACTGGTGAATATGGTTATGGCAGATAAATTAGGCGTTAAAACCGGGGAAGGATTTTATAAATATATTGCCGGAAGTAAAGAGTTAGTGGTGAGTGAAAGGTTTAAGTAATATTACAATTTGCAAAATAAAAATGCTTACGCTTAAAGTGTAAGCATTTTTATTACCATTTTATTTCTATGGTGTATATCTCCTGTAAAAAAAAGGCCTTTATATTTTCGGCGATAAAAAATAAATTTTTAAATTGATGATCGAAAGTTGAATAATTTCATCTTGAATTATCATTTGCAAAATTGTTTTTTAATATTGCCCGATTATGGATAGAAAATACTGGGAAACAATTGCCCCCAATTACGACGAAGAAATTTTTGATGTACTGCAGAATGATGTATCAGGCAGTATAGTTGCTGCCATTGAAAAAATGGCTGCTGCTGATAAAACTGTAATTGACATCGGCTGTGCTGTAGGCAAATGGATACCTGTATTGGCACCAAAATTCAAACAGGTTATTGCAGCCGATATCTCTGCCAAAAACCTGGAGATTGCAAAAGAAAGGTATCCTGAATATGATAATGTGGAATACCATCGCATGGATATGTCTGCTAACGACCTTACCGTAATACCATGTGATGTTGCTATCTGTATCAATGCCATCCTCACCGCTTCTCTTGAAAAAAGAATTAATTTTTTTCAATCACTTTCTATGTGTTTAAATAAAGGAGGCCAATTGGTACTGGTGGTGCCATCACTAGAATCGAAATTATATACCAACATAATTGCCGACAGATGGAATGTAGATGATGCAGAAAATGATAAAACGCCTGCACTTAAAGAAGCGATTCAAAAAATAAAAAATTTTAACCAGGGTGTTACAGATATTGATAATGTACCTACCAAACATTATTTAAAAGAAGAACTGCAATTCCTGCTGGCACAGGAAGGTTTTGAAGTAACCCTGGTAAAAAAAATAAATTATCCCTGGACCACAGAGTTTCACAAGCCACCAAAATGGCTGGCCGAGCCTTATCCCTGGGACTGGATGTGTACTGCTACTAAAAAATCATAAATGCATTATGGCAAAAAAAGAAAAATCAGTAGATGTTTACATTGCTAAATCAGCAGATTTTGCAAAACCCATTTTAAATCATATTCGTGAGCTGGTACACAAAACCTGCCCGGATGCTGAAGAAAAAATGAAATGGAGCATGCCCTTCTTTGATTACAAAGGTGAGATGCTATGCCATATGGCTGCATTTAAACAACATGCTGTAATGAGTTTCTGGAAAGCCTCACTGATGAAAGATCCTATACTGATGGCCAATGCCCAATCAGAAATATCAATGGGGCATTTAGGTAGGTTAACATCAATGAAAGATCTGCCCTCCGATAAAAAAATAGCTGCATGGATAAAAGAAGCGATGGCTTTAAATGATAAAGGTATTAAAGTAGCTAAACCAAAACCTGCAGAGAAAAAAGAATTGGTGGTGCCTGATTATTTTACAAAAGCAATCAGCAAAAATAAAAAAGCAAAGCAGGTATTTGACGCCTTTGCTTACTCTCACAAAAAAGAATATGTACAATGGATCACTGAAGCCAAAACAGAAGAGACGAGGAACAAACGTATTGCCAGCGCTATTGAAATGATGGCAGAAGGGAAAAGCCGTAACTGGAAATACAAGGCGTGAGTCGTGAATGGTGAAACGTGAGTTGTATTCATCTTTGACTTTTGACCATTCACTTTTGACGATTCACTTTTCACTACCATTCAAATCCGGGCATTACAAAATAAAATATCGTCCACCATTTATCTTCTCTTTGCATGTATAATTTGTAAGGCCCTTCGTAATGAATTGTTTCTCTATTTTCCATTACCGCATCATACTTCAACATGCCTTCTGCATGTCCAAGTGCTCTGCCCCCATCCTGTAATTCAAATTTTATTTCGTCAATATTATACCCGCCATCTTTAAAATCGGTGAAAGATTCAAAAAATGGTTGCAATTTTTGCAGCAGCTCCTTATAACTTAATATCCTGCCATCTGCAGTTATTAGCTCATTACCCAGTTCGCCGGAATAATCATCAAAATGCCTGCTAAACCAATGCCCCAAAAACTGATGGGTATTTCTTTCAATTTCTACTTTGTCATTAGGATGAAATTCTTCGTAAATAAAATTCCAGCTACCTCCGAAAACAGGAGTTTTGTCAATTTCGTGTGCAAATAATTCTTCGGTAATAAATTTATAAATTATACTATCATCATAGGGCCCGTCATTAATATCCAGATTAATACCATGCTCTTCCATAATAGTTAGTATCCTTTTTAGCTCTTTTGTAATTGCCGTGGTATCTAATTCTTCTACAGTTTTATAGGTGGGCTTACCAATGCCTTCATACACGGTAGTAAGTTCGGCATTAACATGAGCATCTTCAAATGCAATAATGTTTTTTAAAAATTGATTTTCAATTTCGGGAGGCAAGCCTTCGTTACTCTGCATAAGAAATGCGTCGCCGTACTGCGCCTTTAATTTTATTTTCAGAATTTCATTTTCAATCCTGAAATTTTCCTGAGGGTCGTCGGAAAATTTTTCATTTTGTTCCATAGCTTAATGTTATTTTTTCTTACTCACTAAGTTATAGGAATCATCGATCATTTTTTCCAGCAATTTTTTGGGTATTGCGCTACCCACAACAATTGTATTCCAATGTTTTTTATTCATGTGAAAACCGGGCAAAATATTGTCGGGGAATTCTTCTCTTAATTCAATCGCTTTATCCGGATCGCATTTTACATTAAACCGTAACGGGCTGCTATCTAAACCGGTGAGTAAAAATATTTTCTCTTTTACTTTAAACACTAAAGTGTCTTCTCCAAAAGGAAAACCTTCTGTAACAAAAGGTTTTTGTAAAACATATTCTCTTAGTTGTTCGATGTCCATTTTATGATCAGGGTTGAATTATTTTTTTTGCTTCTTCTAATTTTTTATTGATCTGCCCGGTTAGTATATGCCAGAACATTACAAAATCGCTGCCCAAACTATACAATGGATAAGTGAATGTAGCTGGCCTGTTTTTCTCTATAAAAAAATGGCCTACCCATGCAAAGCCATAACCACAAACCGGTATCAGCGCCAGCATCCACCATTTTTGTAACACAATAGCAACAATTAAAATTGTAAGCAAACCGGCAGTACCTATAAAGTGCAGCGTACGGTTTTTTGCATCGCCATGTTCTGTTAAGTAGTAAGGATAAAAACTCCAGAAGCTTTTGTATTTTTTTTCTGTAGCCATAGCAATTGTATTTTTAGAAAGTTACGGAATTTATCGTATTTATTTTTGCAGCAGTCTTTCTTTACAGAATCAGTCACCCTTATTGAGTAGAATCAACCGTACATAAAAAATTATTTTTAGAAAATTACAAACCCCGTTTGATCAACCGGCTTTTTCTCAGCAATACTTTGCCTATCATTCATCTGGTAACAAGGTTGCCCGATGGTTCATTTATTGTAACATCATTAAAGTTCCTTTTTCGATGTATTCCATTGAGTTATTAAAAACTCTATACCGGATTAACCAGGCATAAACTCCTGCCGGTTGCAAAACGCCTTTAAATTTTCCATCCCAGCCTTTATTAATCTGGTTACTCGTAAAAACTTTCTCACCCCAACGGTTATAAATTTCTATTGAATAGCTTACAATATTATCTCCATAACCCGGTTTAAAAATATCGTTTTTACCATCATTGTTAGGAGTGAATGCAGAAGGGATATAAAGTTGGCAAACACCTGGTTTTACAATGATCCCATCTGACGTTATTCCGCAACTGTTCTTTACAGTTATTGAATAATTTCCCGGTTGCATTACTGCAATAGTAGTGGTGGTATTTCCATTGCTCCACAAAAATTCTGCATTTTCAGCATTTTTCAAAAGGGGTTTTAATAGTATCGTCATGCCGTTACAAATCATTGTATCATTTCCGAGATGCACTTCTGGTATTAATTTGTTTTTTATAACGATCGTGTCAGATAATTCGCAACCATTCAAATTTACTTTTACAAAATAGCTGCCAGTTTTTTTTGCCAGTAATTTCTGGTTACTGCTGTTATCCTGCCATAGGTAGGTAGCTCCCGGATTACCAGCATCTAATAAAAGTGTTGTTTGTTCACAAATAGTTGTGTCCATACCAAGTTGTACAACAGGATTTGGTTTAAAATTCAGTTGAATACTATCCCGAAGCACACAGGTGCTATTACTGTTTTTTACTTCCACCCAATACAAGCCACTTAGCGATGTGGTTAATGTTGGGCTGGTTGAATTATCCTGCCATAAATATGTTCTGTTTGTGCCGCTATTCGGATCTAGTAGATAATTCATAACACCACAAAATTCTTTATCCGGGCCAAGATTAACCGTTAACGGATCAACGATTATTGTTTTTTTCATCGTATCATTTCTGCAATTAAGAAAAGTAATAAGTGTTACTTCATAAGTACCCGGATTGGTAAAAGTATGAGCTGAACTGTCGTTGGCAGATGTGTTATTTATTCCTGACGCAGGATCGCCATAATCCCATTTTACAGCACTTGCATTATTGGGTCTTGAGTAATAGAATTCCACATCCTTTGTTGTACAGGAAGTTTTATAGCCAAAAGTTCCTTTAAAATAGCTTTGATTAAAATCAGGTAAACCATATTGATTACTTGTGCCTGCTGCCAGAGGAAATGCTGACTTTAAATAACTGCATCCAACCCCTTTTACATCCGGTTTACCAATTATGCCAAGTGCAGTTCCAAAACATGATACATACACTTTACCATCAGGGCCCAATTGAAGCGCACTAAAATAGGCGATTCCTTGTGTCCCTGATAAATAAGCTGAATCCAATTCAACTTTTGTTGCAATTATCGACAAAGCATCGGCATTAAGACCGGAATACTGGCGTACGTCACACCTGTGAGAGAGGGGCTGTAATTCAAATATATTAGCTACATATAACACCTTTGAATTGGGTGAAAATTCAACGCCATATGGCTGTTGGTTTGCACCACTCATGATAATTTTTCTATTTGATATTAGCCCCGTAGAGGGGTCAAAATCAAAAAGGTCAAGGCCTGTTCCTAAATTAACACATGCCAGTTTTGTGCCGTCTGGCGAAAATTTTAAATAGCCTATTGAAAAAAAATTATTAGGAACACCAATGGAAGAAATAACCGGAGGTTGTATCCCGGATGCAGTAACCAGGTAAGAATAAAATTTGTCAGAATTTTTTTGTGCTGTAGTTACCCAAACATCTTTTCCATTGCAATGGTTTACACTGGTCACTTTTTCAGCCGAAGGGCCAACCAGGAAATTATTTTTCATTTCAATGTCTCCCCTGCCATTATCCAGGTCCATATTCACCACTGAGTAACTCAAACCATGTACACCATTAATTACATCCATTGTAAAGAGATAATATCTTTTTGAGTCGGCCGGAAAAGGAACGATCATAGATGATTGGGTGCTGGAGAAATGTCCAAAAAGTCCGGTGCCATTTGGCATTACCTGGTGTTGTGCATTCCATACGGTAACCCCATCAGAATAGAACAGCAGATTTCCGTTAACATCCGAAATAGATGAAGATCCTTCTAACTGTATCATTGCACTGGTTGCTACAGACGCTGGTGTAGTGGAGAAGTTGATCCATGCTTTGTTGCCAAAAACCCAATTATTACCCCGCTGTGCAAGAACCGGATGTATAAAAATTAAGAGAAAAAAGAAAGAGAGCAGGGCTTTCATATAATAGTTTTGCCACTCCTAAATTATCATTTTTTCATATACTCCTAACAAATAATTTGTGTTCAGGCAAATCTCAAAAAACTCATTATTGTGTAAATGTTCTTTGCGCTATTTTCTAATCTATATTAATTCTTTTCAAAAAAACTTAAATCCTTTTTTATACAATTTTTTTTACGGTTACATTTTGCAACTCTTTCAGCCGGTAAAGGCTTTCTTCCAAACGATTTTTAGGAATGCCCGTTTTTATCATACAAAATAATTGCATTTCCTGTGTGATGATGGTGCAGTTAAATTGTTTTAGTATCATCATTACATCATTCATCTGAGTATAATCAAATTCAATAGTGTATTTTAATTCTACCTGCTTTTGAATGATTGGCGTAACCTGGAAAACAAGTGCCGCTGTGGTTTTGTAGGCATTGATCAAACCCGGCACGCCCAGCAATGTACCGCCCCAGTAGCGCACGACAACTACAGCAACATTGGTAAGTTCTTTACTATCTATTTGTCCCAGTATGGGTTTGCCTGCAGTACCTGAAGGTTCGCCATCATCGCTGCTGCGGAAATTGTTGCCATCTGTTCCAATACGATAGGCAAAGCAATGGTGTACTGCTTTGGGATGTTCTTTTTTTAACAGCTGCAATTGCGTTTTAAAATCATCTGCCGTTTCTATAGGAAATGCATAGGCAATAAATTTACTGCCCCTGTCTTTAAATTCAGCAGTAGAGGATTGTGTTATGGTATAATAAAAATCTTGTTCGCTCATTTCTAATAAAATTATTCTTAAATCTCTGTCTCTTCTTACTGCTAGCACTAAAGTTTTATCCATAGGCAATTAATGCAATCGCCGCAATAGCCAAACCAATTCCGATCCAGTTGACCAATGATAATTTTTCTTTGAATAATAACCATGCGGCTACTGCACTGAACAAAACAATACCCATATTATTTACCGGTATTATTGCAGATGAGTTGCCTTTGTAAGCCGTGATCACTTTTCCCAAACACCAGATGGAAAAATAATTAGGTATACCAATGATGATGCCTGCCAAAATTGCTTTAAAAGAAAATTGTTGTTTGCCTGTAGCTACCTGCAACACTAAAATAAGAAAGCCGATACATGCTGCAACAGAAAAAGCAGAGATGAGAAAAGTATTAAAATTATCTTCTGGGTTGATAAAGAAATTATTTTTCACATACACAATTAAAGTATCCAGTAAACCACTGCTTACAAATAATAACAGCGGCAGCAGTAATAAAAGTTGCCGGCTTTGTTTTGTTGTGCCATCACTTTTCTGCGAAGGATAACAGGTTAATACCACGGCTATCAATGCAACAGCAATGCCTGCAATTTTTAACCCGGTCGAATTTTCGTTGTATAAATACAAGGAAAAAACAAAAGGAATCACCATGGATAATTTATTGGCCACAGATGCTACTGCCACACCTAATTTTTGTGTGGTAAATCCTATCACATTAAAAATGCTGATGAACATAGCACCCATTAATAATGCCCATACAAACCATGGCGCCGTTATGTTGGTTTTATTTACCGGGAAGGAGCCATTAACCACCGAACCTGTAAGCACACAGGCGATATAATTAAATACAATTGCCTGCAGCGTATTGATCTTTAACCTTTGTAATACTTTAAATGAAAGCGTTAAATAAGAACTGAAAAGAATGCTGCCGAATAAATAGATCATTGTTTGGTGTTTGTGAAATAGTTGATTTTGTCGGTGAGTATAATTTCTTCTTGTAATAATTTTTGATGTCGCAGTAGCGGTGCAAGTATTCCTTCTCCAATTGTCATTTCGGCATTGGTAATTATTCTGGCTTCATCCCAAAAATTATCATCGATAAATGATTGTAATAATCTTGTACCACCTTCAATAATTACCGATTGAATTTTTAAACTGTACAACACCTTTAAAATCTGAGGGATGATTTGCTCATTTTTATTGAGCTGATAAAAGGAAAGCATTTCGCTTTCACTTTGTTTTTCTGCATTAAAAACAATTGTCTTTACAGTATTATCAAATAATTGTAATGAGGCTGGAAGTTTAAGTTCCATATCAATCACAATACGCAAAGGATTTTTTCCGGGATATAATCTTGTAGTTAAAGCCGGATCATCTTTTAAAGCAGTATTTGTACCCACCATTATTGCCGCTTCCTCACTGCGCCATTGATGCACCAGCCTGTTGGTAAATTCATTACTGATATGCAATGGTAATCCATCTTTACCTGCTATCTGTTCATCTTTAGTTTGTGCCCACTTTAAAATTATATAGGGCCTTTGTTGCTGGTGAAAAGTAAAAAAACGTTTGTTCAGATCGAGTGCTTCTCTTTGCAAGACTCCTACTGTTACATTTATACCGGCGGCTTTTAGTTTTGCAATACCTTTTCCATCTACTTCAGTATAACTATCCCTGCATCCGATAACCACATTGCGAATTTTATTTTTAATGATCAGGTCGGCACAAGGCGGTGTTTTACCAAAATGTGCACAAGGTTCAAGCGAAACAAATAAGGTGCTTTTTTCTATATACACCTGTTCTTCTGCAGCAACGCTGTTAATGCAATTTACCTCGGCGTGCGCCTGCCCGTATTGCTGGTGATAGCCCTCTCCTATAATTTTATTTTCATATACCAACACGGCACCAACCATGGGGTTAGGTGCTACAAGCCCTGCACCCAGGCGGGCCAGCTGCAGGCAACGGTATATATATTTTTCATTATCGGTCAAGGGACAAAAATAAGCATCAAAAAATAAAGTATGTTTGCAAAAATGAATAGTAAAGAGTTATACCGGAATTTTTTAGTGGAATTACAATCTGTTTACGACCTGAGTGAAGCTACTGTAATTACCGACTGGGTATTTGAGAATATTGCCAATATAAAAAAAGCAGACCTTATTAAAAATCCCCTGCAAAAAGTGCCCGACCCTATTCTTAAAAAATTAGCCTTAAAGCAGGAAGAGTTATTACAACACAAGCCGGTGCAGTATGTAATGGGCAATACCACATTTTACAACATGCAGTTCCAGGTAAATGATAAGGTGTTAATACCCAGGCCAGAAACAGAAGAGCTTACTAATATGGTGATCAATAATTACCGTTTTGAACAAAAGCAGATCAGCATCCTGGATATTGGTACCGGAAGCGGTTGTATTGCTGTTGCTATTAAAAAAAACCTGCCCTCTTCAAAAGTTATTGCATTAGATATCAGCGAAGATGCTTTGGAAGTTGCAAGAACAAATGCGATCACCAATAAGACCAATATTCAATGTACGTTGTTTGATTTTTTAGATGAAAGCCGCTGGCCGGAATTAATGTTATTTGATATTATCATCAGCAACCCTCCTTATATTCCTGATAGAGAAAAAACGCTTTTAGATAAGAATGTGGTGAATTATGAACCACACACGGCTTTATTTGTACCCGATAATAATCCTTTGTTATTTTATGAAAAGATCGCCAAATTTGGCCGCAGCCATTTAAACTACAACGGTAAAATTTTTGTAGAAACGCATGAAGATTATACGCAACAGGTGGCGCAACTGTTTAGTGCCAGCTACCACCAGGTAATTGTAAAAAAAGATATGTTTGGAAAAGAAAGAATGGTGATCGCTTCTTTCTGATTTTATTTTTTTAATTATTTAGGTGTAACATTAAACCCTGCTTTTGCACCAGCTTTTTTAGCAGCATAAAATATTTTAAATACATCCCCGTATTTGCTTGCTGTATCTGCAGCTATTACAATGGAAAGTGTATCAGGCTTTACTTTATCAGCTTCTATTTTTACCACAGAATCCAGTTCTGCAAAACTAATAGGCATTTGCCCCATATACAATTTGCCATCTTTATTTAAACCAACGGTAACGCTTTGACGCATTTTAGTATCACTTTTACCTTTGGGTAAATTAGTTTTAATAACATTAGGGTTCGCTAATGTAGAGATCAGCAAAAAGAACATTAACAGAATAAACAGGATATCATTCAACGGGCCTGTATCCACTTCGCTATGTGATTCCCTTAAACGTTTGCGTAAACTCATTATAAAAAATAATTTATTAGTGTAGCATTATTTTACGTCAGTTGTGAATGGTGAATCGTCAGTCGTGAGTTTGTAACCTTCTGATGCAACTTGATTTCTCTTACTCACGTCTCACCACTCACGCCTCACTTTGTTGGCTCCTGCAAAATATCAATAAACTCAGCGCTTGCGGCCTCCATCCGGTTTACTGTTTTATCAATTTGCGTATTTAAAAAACTATACCCTAAAAATGACAGTATACCAATGATCAGCCCGGTTGCAGAAGTGATCATTTTTACATACATCGCATCTGCAATATCACTGATAGCAGGATTGGCGGCGGCGGCAAAATCTTTTAATAATAAGATCAAACCAAATATTGTACCCACAAAACCAAACAGCGGTGCAATACGTGATATTACAGAAAGTATATTCAGGTTTCTTTCCATGGTGTAAATTTCAAGCTTGCCTACATTATCCATACTTTTTTCAATAGCATCAATCGGCTTACCTAAACGTTGCAGGCCTTTATCAATCATACGGGCAACAGGGTTATTGGTATTTTTTGCCAGGCTACGGGCCGCAGTAACATTACCCGTAATTACATGGTCACGTATAATGCTCATGAAGTTATCTTCTATCTTACTTGCCTTTCTGATAGCGATCAGTCTTTCAATAAAAAAGTAAATGGCTAAGGCAAATAATATGGCCAATGGGATCATTAATATACCGCCTTTTACCAAAAGGCCCATCACACTTTCTTTTTGTACGGCCAAAGCCTTTACCATTCCGGTGCTGTCGATCTGTAGAAGAATATCAAACATAGTTAAGCTGATTTAGGAACAAAAGTAATTGTTTAATTTATAATTAGTTTCCTGTACACTATAATTGTGCCAATCCATTGCAAGATTAAAACCTAAACGAACACAATGCAAAAATGCTGCTTAAAGAATTGTTAATCTTCCCTGTGCACCAATGCAATAGAAAATGCAGGAAGGCAAACACTCCAGTATTCACAAGGTTCTTCAAAGGGATTGCTGTAGCGCACACGGCTGCCTTTTTTAATTAAAATGCTTTGGCCTGCTTCCACAATAATTTTTTCTCCATCTACTTCAAACATTTTTTTTCCACGGCTTACTAATGTGTACTCATCAAATTCAGGATTTTGAAAAGGTTCACTCCAGCCTGCAGGTGCCAGCATATGTGCAATGCTTAAATTAGTTTCGTTGGTGGACGCACCAAAATGTTCTTCGATTAATTTACCATCAGTTGTGGGTACTACAAAAGGTTTGTCTTGTTTAAAGTGAGGCATAGTATAAAGTTTTATCAATACAAAAGTGCCGTAAAATACGGCACTCTTTTTATTATTTTTTCAACAAGGTCAGACGAGGACGTCAGACCTTGTTATCTTTTTCCATCCATCTGTTGCATAGCCATTATCTGGCGCATGGTTTTTTCCATGCCTTCACTGCTGCCATCCAGAAAGATCACATTGCCTTTGCCATATTCTGCAAAGTTTTTGATCGCTTCTGTCCACATACTGAATAAAATCACATTGGTATCCAGGTTAGCTTGTTTCATTTGTTCTGCCGCCTGGCTCATACCTTTAGCTACCTCTTCACGAAACAAAGCCACACCTTGTCCACGTAACTGAGCTGCTTGTCTTTCTGCTTCTGCTGCAATTTTAATCGCATTACCTTCTGCTTCGGCAGCTTTGGTTTTGGTAATCAATAAAGCCTGCCCTTCATTTTCTGCGGCAGCTTTTAAATTGTTTGATGCCACTACTTTACTCATACTGGTAATGATCGCTTCATCAAAAGTGATGTCGTTAATTTGCAGATCCTGCAAATGATAACCCCAGCTTTCTAAAGTAATATCCACCTGTTCTTTTACATTTTCTACAATATCTCTCCTCACATTCAATACCTCAGCTTGTTTTTTTGTAGATACAAATGCACGGATACTTCCTTCTACTGTACGGATCAATGCCTGCATCAGGTCTTTATCGCTGATGAATTTGAAAGCCACATTTTTAATGGTTTCTTCATCAACATTAATAACAGAGTACAGCAACATGCTTTTAAAATACACGTTTGCCTGGTCCACCGTTACGGCCTGGAACTCCAGTTCCACCGAACGGTTTTGAATACTCACTTTTTTGTAGATCTGCTCCAGGAAGGGCAATTTAAAATTCAATCCCGGCCGCATGATACGACGGTACTTACCAAACATGGTAACCACACCAATAAGTCCCTGGTTAATGGTAACAAAGCAACCTAAAATGGCTACTATTAAAACTGCTACCCACCAATACTGAATATAATCATTCATAATTATAAAATTTAAATTGAAGGTATAGAATTTTTAGTGTTAGCAAAGGAAAATCTTTAGACTACTTCTTTGTATTTATTCTGTATGAATCATGCCAATACGCAACCAACATTTGAACAAGCCTGTCTGATAATATTTAGATGAATAAAAATACCTGACCCATGAGTACGTTACTAAAAAGCACCGACTACAAAAAATGGTTATTTGAATTAAAATCAACCATAAAGCAAAGCCAGGTAAAGGCCGCTATAGCAGTAAACAGCCAGTTGATATTACTATACTGGAATTTAGGCAGGGAGATTGTAGAAAAACAGGAAAAGGCTAAATGGGGTACTGGTTTTATAGACCAGTTGAGCCAGGATCTTAAAGCTGAGTTTCCGGAAATGGGTGGTTTTTCACGGTCAAACTTATTTGCAACTAAGAAATTCTACCTGTTTTACAATCAATCATTTGAATTTGTCCCGCAGCTTGCTGGACAAATAGTATCTCCAAATATCCCGCAAGCTGCGGGACATTTGGAGATCGGTCAGCATTTGGCAGATCAAAATTCTTATCCTCCTATTTTACAGCATTGCCTAAAAATACCATGGATACATAATATTACAATCATCGAAAAGGTAAAAGATAAAAAAGAAGTAGCCTTTTACCTTACCCAAACCGTAGAAAACAACTGGAGCCGAGCGGTTTTGGAAATGCAAATAGAAAGTGACTTATACAACAGGCAAGGTAAAGCCATCAACAATTTTAAAAGCACTTTACCAGAAGTTGATAGTGACCTTGCTAATGCATTACTAAAAGACCCTTATAATTTTGATTTTTTAAACCTTACCGCTCATGTAAAAGAGCATGAACTGGAACAAAAATTAGTGGACAATATCACCCGGTTTTTACTGGAATTAGGCAAAGGCTTTGCCTATATGGGCAGGCAATTTGTACTGAGTGTTGGTGGCCGGGAATTTAAAACAGACCTGCTCTTTTATCACACCAAATTAAAATGCTATATCCTTATTGAGTTGAAGGTAACGGAGTTTGAACCCGAATATTTAGGCAAACTGAATTTTTATTTAACGGCTATTGATAAACTGGTAAAAGAACCGGAAGACAAATCCACCATTGGTATTTTACTCTGCAAAAACAAAAATAATGTAGTGGTTGATTTTAGTTTGCAGGATATAAATAAGCCTATGGGGGTAAGCGAATTTACTTACACACAATTACCCAATAATATTAAACAGGCATTACCAACAGTAGAGGAGTTTACACAACAATTAAACCAGGCAGATGAAGAATAAAAAATCCCGCCAATTAATTTGCCGGGATTTAAGTTTTCAATTAATTGATTTTAACTTCTCTCCTCCCATATCATACTCAAATGCACAATCGTTTCTGCAGCTTTGGCCATATCTTTTGTGCCGATCCATTCTAATTTGCTGTGAATATTTTGCATGCCCGTAAAAATATTAGGGCAAGGCATACCAATATAACTAAAGCGGCTGCCATCAGTACCGCCACGGATGCTTTCTATTTTTACGTTAAGTCCTGCACGCTCTATCGCTTCTTTAGCATAAGCAGCTACCTGGGGATAACGATCCAGTACTGCTTTCATATTGCGATACTGTTCCAGTTGCGCATATTCCATGGTAGCACCAGGAAACTGAGCTACAACTGCTGATGCTATATCTTTTAAACGGTTATGGTGAGCCGCTAATCCATCGGTAGTAAAATCTCTTACAATAAATTGTAGGGTAGCTTTTTCTGCAATACCATTTACAGCAACAGGATGTACAAAGCCTTGTTTCTTTTCTGTTGTTTCGGGGCTCCATTCATTTTTTGGCAACGCATTCAATACTGCACCGGCAACTTTTAAAGCATTTACCAGTTTATCTTTTGCATAGCCGGGATGTACAATTACTCCGTGAATAGTTATTGTTGCTCCATCTGCACTAAAAGTTTCATCTTCCAGGCTGCCTGCTTCGCCACCATCTAAAGTATAGCCAAACTGTGCGCCTAATTTTTGCATATCTACTTTGGCCGTGCCTTGCCCCACTTCTTCATCAGGTGTAAATAAAATTTTTATATCGCCATGTTTTACATCAGGGTATTGCATAAAATAAACTGCGGCCTGCATAATAGCAGCTACGCCACTTTTATCATCGGCGCCTAATAATGTTAAACCACTTGCTGTAATTATACCGTGGTTAATATGTTCTTTTAAGTAAGGTGAATTGCTGATGCTTAATACCTGTGTTGTATCATCCGGCAGCACAATATCATTGCCATCATAATAACGATGATGAATAGGCTTTACATTAGTGCCGCTGCAATCGGGCGCTGTATCCACATGGGCACAAAAACAAATTGCCGGTATATTTTTTTTATCGCTGTTAGAAGGAATAGTTGCATATACATAACCATATTCATCTGTAGTAGCATCAGTAATACCAAGGCCCAGCAATTCCCGGTGCAATATTTTGCTCAGGTCTTTTTGTTTTTCTGATGTAGGGTGTGCACTACTGGTGGGATCACTTTGTGTATCTACCTGTACATAACGCATAAAACGTTCGGCAATGAGATCGGGGCTAATTTGTATCATCTTTTAAAAGTAATAAGTATTAAGTTGTAAGTTATAAGTAAAAATAGAGAATACTTCATAAAAAAAGCAGTTTGCAAATGCAAACTGCTTTTTTTACTTATGACTTAAAACGTATAACTTTTAACTCAATTAATTTCTACCAGCTCAATATCAAAGATCAGTTCTTGTCCGGCCAAAAAATGATTAGCATCTAAAACAATCACATCATCTTTTAATTCCACTACAATTACCGGTACAGGGTTACCCTGGGGATCGGTTAAGGTTAATGGCATACCTGGTTCCAGTTTCATTTCGGCAGGTACATGTTCTTTAGGAAATTCAATAATTGCTGTAGGGTCTTTTTCACCGTAAGCCTCTGCTGCAGGTATATTGATAGTTTTTTTATCTCCTACTACCATTCCTGGTATAGCGGCATCAAATCCTTTGATCATCTGGCCAGCGCCTACTGTAAAACCCAATGGTTCTCTTCCTGCTGAAGAATCAAATTGTTCGCCATTCACTAATTTTCCTGTATAATGTACTTTAACATTATCTCCGTTTTTTGCTTGCATTGTTTTTTGTTTTTGTATGAATTTGTCTGAACCGGGACTTGGAAGGATAATGCAGGTTGGAGGATTTACGCCTTCCACCTTTACGATCTTTTAAAATCAATGTGCGGACAAAATTAAACTGCAAATTTATCCATAAATGAAATACGGCATTTAAAAACTTTTCGGCAACTTTACCACATGAAAAAGGCAATTTTTGGCGTGGTCATAATGTTTGTTGCAGTTAAGGCTGCCATTTCCCAAACAGGCAATCTTACATCTGAAATCAGCAATCAAAAATCTGCAATCATGCCTGGTGCCGATCGCATGGAAGTGTACCTCCCTTACCTGAAAGGCAAGTCTGTAGCGGTTTTCGCTAATCAGACCAGTTTGATAAAAGGGACTCACCTGGTGGATACCTTGTTAAAAAAAGGGATCAAAATAGTAAAGATATTCGGCCCGGAGCATGGTTTCAGGGGTACTGCCGATGCAGGCGAACATGTTGCTGATGATAAAGATAAAACCACCGGCATTCCCATCATCAGCTTATACGGCGATCATAAAAAACCTACAAAAGAAGACCTGCAGGATGTGGACATCCTGGTATTTGATATACAGGATGTAGGTGTAAGATTTTACACTTTTATTTCTTCTTTACAATATTATTTAGAAGCCGCCCTGGAAAACCACAAACCCCTGATGATATTAGACAGGCCCAACCCCAATGGTTTTTATGTAGATGGCCCTGTACTGAATATGAAATTTAAAAGTTTTGTAGGCATGCAGCCTGTACCCATTGTGTATGGTATGACGATGGGTGAATATGCGTTAATGCTTGCAGGAGAAAACTGGTTATCGCCTGCGGCTAATGCCATTAATGCTTACAATGTTACAACTGAACCAACTGCTGATACCCCTTTTCATGTAACAGTTATCAAATGCAAAAACTACGATCATAACACAACTTATGTTTTGCCGGTAAATCCTTCACCTAATTTAAAACAGATGCAAAGTATTTACCTGTACCCTTCCACCTGTTTTTTTGAAGGTACTATACTGAGCGAAGGCAGAGGAACAGATCATCCATTTCAAATTTTCGGGCATCCTTCTTTACCCAAAAATTTATTTGCGTTTACACCGATGCCTAATGCTGGTGCTAAAAGCAGCAAATGTTTTAACCAGGTTTGCTATGGCTGGAATATCAGCGGCACTACTGAGGAAGTTTTAAAAGCTGCAGACAAAAAAATACAATTAAAATATTTGCTTCAGGCTTACCAGTTATTCCCGGGCAAGGATAGTTTTTTTCTGCAACCTAAAAGCGGTAAGGCAGAAGATTATTTTTTTAATAAACTTGCCGGCAATGCCGAGCTGATGCAGCAATTAAAAAATGGCGTACCAGAAGCTGAAATAAGAAAAAGCTGGGCACCCCAATTGGCTGCATTTAAAATCATCCGCAAAAAATATTTATTGTACAAAGATTTCGAATAAACCCGATACTGCATGCGCCGGCTTATTATTTACATATTGCTTTTGTATGCCGGTAATGTATTGGGCCAGCAAAAAAATTATTCCTTTACCCGGTACACTACCGCACAGGGGCTTAGTGATAACATCATACAATCTATAACGCAAGACAGCCGTGGCTTTATCTGGATAGGCACTAATGAAGGCCTCAGCAGGTTTGACGGGAAAAATTTCAAGAATTTTTACGCTCCAAAAAATGATACGATTGTAAAAAGCAATTCTTTCAGCAATATTTACGAATATAAAAAAGGGCACTTATTATTTACTAATTATACCCGTATTGTTTGTTTTAATACTTACACTGAGAAATTTTATTCGCCAGCACTTCCTGATAAGCCATTTGCCTGGATTGACAAATCACCGAAGGAAAATATTTTTTATTTAAGTGCACTTTCTAAAGTTTATATAGCTAATGAAAGGCTTGTAATAACCGACAGTATTACACTTTCGGGAAAAGCAACTACCGGTAATCAATTAAATGCTTTTTATTTAACAGACAGTTTACTTTTACTTCAGGCTTACGACACAGTTGCCATTTATAATACTATAACAAAAAAAAGCACCCCGTTATCGATAGCATTTAATTTACCTGATAAAAGTTTTATCCCTTTTTTCAGGTATTACGATTCTGCAAAACAGCAATTGTATTTTAGTGAATACCGGCTTGGCATTTTCCGTTATTCGCTGCAAGAAAAAAAAACAGAGCATTTAGTAAAAGATGCCAATGGGCTTTACTACACCAACAGTTTTGTGTATGAAATTGTACCCAAGCCAAACAACGAGTTGTGGTTGTTAGCAGAAAGCGGTATCCGTATTCTTAATACCCACACCAATACCATTTCATTTATTACTGCTGCCAAAGACAACAACAGTTCTGTATTTAATAGTGTTGCTTTTACCAGCTACACAGATAAAGCTAATAATTTCTGGATAGGGACAAAAGGAGGTATTTATAAATTAAATGCCAATGCCTTATCTATTAAAAGCTGGACCGATGAATTTATAACCAGTGACGGGAATGGATTAATGAGCGTGGTAAAAGGAGCTGATGATAACATGTATGCTTCTGTATATTTTGGTAAGGCATACCAGTTAAATACCAATACCGGAAAAGTAAATGCTTTACAACATCCCGGTAATATCAACAACTGGGACCTGTTTGTTAAAGATGATGAAGTAATACGAACAGGCGCAGGCAACAGCTTGTTAACTTACAATACCAGCAACCGGCAATTTAAAACCGACAATAGTTTAAAAAAATTTTATCCTGATATAGAATTGCTTGTGCTGGGTTTTGTGCACAGCAATGGAGATGTTTGGTATAGCGCCAATCGTGGTGGAGGTTTTGTGCGCAAGCTTGCGGGTAGCGACACTTACAAAACCTATAAAAAAGATGATGGCGTAAACTCATTTACCAACGGCTATTATACCAGCTGTACAGAAGACAGTAAAAAAAACCTTTGGTTTGGTGTTAATAAAACTGATCGTTTATTACACTGGGACCATTTGAAAGACCGTTTTAATGAAATCAATTTCTTTACAATAAAAGGAACCGAAAACGTTGGTCATCTGGGAATTAATATGGTAACGCACGACAGTGCTGATAATATATGGGTGGCATTTGATGGCAGTGGTTTAATAAAATATGACCCCGTTAAAAACACTGCGGTTAATTATAATATTGCAGACGGCCTACCCAGCAATTTTGTTACCGGCCTTCAGTTTGATAATAAAAACCGTTTATGGATAAGCACTTTAAAAGGTTTGAGTTGTTTTATAGTTAATGAAAACAAATTCATCAATTTTAAAAAAGAAGATGGTTTACCTGCAGATGACTTTACAGACCATTGCAGCTATTACGATAAAGAAAAAAATATTTTATGGTTTGGCAGCAACAATACATTAATGGAATTTGACCCTGATGTATTACTGGATATCAGCAAAGAAAAATTTCCTGTTTATACAGATGAAATTATTTTGAATGGAAAAAAATATGATGATACCCTTCAGAATAATTTAATGCTGGACCCATCAGAAAATAATTTACAATTTCATTTTACCGGCATCGATTTTAATAAAGGAAAAGATATTGAATACAGTTACCTGCTGCAAGGCGCAGATAAAGACTGGATATTTTCCGGCGTTAATCAAACCGCATCTTATGCTAATATCAAACCCGGCAATTATACTTTCAGGGTAAGAGCAAAACATAAAGGCGACAATCGCTGGAATGAAACTGAACAGCCCTTACACTTTTTTATTGCCACACCCTGGAATAAAACCTGGTGGTTTAATTTACTACTGATAGCAGTGCTTGCTTTAGCCGTTTGGTATTTAATAAAAACTTATTATACACAAAAGTTAGAAAAAGAAAAATCGGAACTGGAAAAACAAAATGCTATTGAACAGGAACGCATCAGGATGGCACGTGAACTGCACGACGGGCTGGGCAGTATGCTGAGCGGTATTAAACATTCTTTTTCGGCCATGAAGAATGAAATGACACTGAATGATAATCAACAAACACAATTTCACTCTACTATTGATAAGCTTAATGAATCGATAAAAGAATTACGTAACATCTCTCATAGCATTGCGTCAGAAAATTTAATGTATAACGGACTGGAGAATTCACTGAGGGACTATTGTAATAGCATGACACAACCTGGTGTATTAAATATTGCTTTCAGTGCATTGGACACCGAAAAAATACAGCTCACCGAAGAACAGGCTTTTCATATTTTCAGAATTGTACAGGAACTTATTAATAACATTATCAAACATTCCGGCGCTGCAAATGCTATCGTGCAATTAAGTTATAATTCAAACCGGCTGTATGTTACTGTTGAAGATAATGGCAAAGGCTTTGTTTTAGAAGAAGGATTAAAAAACAAAGGCATGGGCTTAAAGAATATTGAGAGCAGGATAAAAATATTAAAAGGAAAGATGGATTACCGTACCAAAACTAATGAAGGCACTTCTGCATTAATGGAATTTCCCTATGCAGAAAAAAAATAAATTGCTCATTCAATCATATGCATCTGCACTGCCACTTTAATAAGTGCTGCAATATTCTTAGCTTCAAATTTGGCTAGTAAATTTTTACGATGTGTATCTACCGTAGTACTGCTGATAAATAATTTTTGAGCAATTTCGTTATTCGTCATACCATCTGCAATTAACTCCAGCACTTCTTTTTCACGACGGGTGATAACCGGCATATTATTTTGCGTATCTGTTTTTCTCAGGGCGAGCGCTGCATCAAAACTTAAGAACTGTTTTCCTTTCACTACAGTTTCAATGCCTTCCATCAGTTCTTCCTGCGTAGCATTTTTTAAAACATAACCCGATGCGCCACTGGCAATCATTTTTTCAATAAAGCTTTGCTGGTTAAAAGTACTTAAGCCTAAAACAGCTATTGCAGGGTATTTATCTTTCACTTCTTTACACAGATCAATACCGCTTTTGTCAGGCAGGTTAATATCCATTAAAATCACATCCGGTTTTTGCTGTTGCAAAAAAGCCAGGCAGGATGCGGCATTGGTGGCATGGCCCATCCATTCAATATTTTTTTCGTTTTGTAATAGTGAATGAATACCTTCTATCACCATGTAATGGTCATCCACTATAAAAATTTTTATTGCCATGCCTTATCCCCAAAAGAGGAATTTAAATTTATAAATTATTGATCTCAATATGCACTGAAGTTCCTTTCTCCTTTCCGGATTGCACATCTAAGTTACCTTTTAAAAATTCAACACGGTTTTGAATATTGCTCCAGCCAATTCCTCCCGACCGATTTAAAATAGCTGTGTCAAAACCTTTGCCATCATCCTCCACGGTTACAGTTAATTGGTTATTGGTTTTACTCACTTGCACCACAGCTGTTTTAGCGGCAGCATGCTTCATCGTATTATTGATGAGTTCCTGAACAATACGGTAAATAGTAATGGCAACCGTCTGATCGATCATTACATTTTCCAGGCCAATAGATTGATAGGATACCTGCAATGCACCGGAATTATTAATGTCTGCACAAAAGTCTTTTAATGCCGTATCTAATCCAAATTTAACCAGCGCTTCGGGCATCATATTATGTGCCACCCGGCGCATTTCCTTAATAGAACTGTCCAGCATATCCATGCTGCGTTCAAAAGCCTGAGCATTGTCAGGCGTCATTACCAGATTTCCTCTCATAGTGTTGAATGAATATTTTATTCCTGATAACATACCTCCCAAACCATCGTGCAGGTCTTTTGCCAGCCTTGTACGTTCCTGCTCCTCACCTTTTAATACTGCTTCTGTTGCGGTCAACTGTCGTTCTGTTTCTAATTCGTTGATACGTTGCTGTTGCAGTTTTTGCTTTTGTTTTAATGTACGGTAGGCCAGCAAAGAAATTATTACCAATGCTACAGCACCTCCCATCAACAAATAATTAAGTGTGTTCTTTTTTTGAATTTGCACCTGCTGCAATAATATCTGGTTGTCTTTTTTTTCGGTTTCGTATTTTATTCTGGTCGCTACTTCTTTTTGCTGCATCGATTCATTGAACGCCTTGGCTTGCGCATCATCCCTTTCATAAAAATATTGAAAGCCTTTTTTATAATCCTGCATAGCAAAAGCAATATTAGAAAGCATTCCCAGTGATGTACTTCTTCCTTCCAGCAGGTTTTGTTTTTGCGCCAGTTGTAAGGCTTCGTTTGCAAGCGACTGCGCCTGTACATAATTTCTTTTACTTAAATGATACACGGCCAGCACCAGTTTTGCACCCACCATCGTACCATCGTCTCCCATTTCACCGGCCAACTGAACACTTCTCTCACCATAAGTTTGCAGTATCTCAAAATTGCCTTCTTTTATTGCAATATCACTCAGGTTATTTAACCCCACTGCTTCAAGGGATTTATTCTCGTCGGTTTTCGCAATCGCTATCGCTTCATTAAAAAGTTTTTTTGCATCAGCTAATTTATCCAGGCCTGCATAAGAAAGTCCGAGGTTGCTGAGCGCATTGGCCAGTTGTCCCTTATCATTAATTTTTCTTGCCAGTGATACAGCCTTATTGCCATATTCAATAGCTTTATCATACTGGCCCAGCGTCATGTAAAGCGATTGCAACCCATCATTAACAGTACTTTCAATATTGTAGTATCCTTTACCATCAAGTATCCTTGAGCCTTCTAATGTATATTGTACTGCACTATCCAACTCACTCATAAAACGGTAAGCAGTGCCGATATTAAAAAGCGATACGCCAATATTAAATGAGTCTTTATCCTTACGGGCAATATCCAGCACCAGTTTATTATAGTATAATACCGAATCGAATTTTGACTGAAAAGAAAGAACATAGGCAAACATCCTGTACGATTTCAGGATACCTTTTTTATAGTTCAGCTGTTTGCTTAAATCGCCACCTTTTGCAATATAGTAGCGGGCAGAATCAGGCGCCGAATTTTCGTATAGTTCGGATACTGCAAAATAAAGATTTGCCTTGGTTGTATCTGTTTTTGCAATGGCCAGCAAGTGCAGCAAGCTATCTTTACCAGAATTATGCTGCCCAAAAAAAACAACAGGGGTTGAAAAAAAAATAATTATCAAAAGAAATTTTCGCATGGCTGTATCTATGGCAATTATGCAAATAAACTAATAGTATAAGATTGTAGTTCTCCCCTTTTTACAGGATTTTGTATTAATTAAGAGGAGCCGGTGCTATACAGTCAACTCAATCAAAACAGAAGTACCTTTTCCCTCCTGCGAATTAATATCCAGTTTTCCTTTTAAGAAATCAACCCGGCTTTGAATATTACTCCAGCCAATTCCTCTTGCGCCTTGCAGTATTGCAGCATCAAATCCTTTGCCATCATCCTCTACAGTTACCGATAATTGCCCGTCTGATTTTGTTACCTGCACAATGGCAGTAGTTGCAGCAGCATGCTTTAATGTATTATTGATCAGTTCCTGCACAATGCGGTAAATAGTAATGGCAGTAGTTTGATCAATATCTGCATTTTCTACTCCTATGGATTGATAATTAATTTTTAATGCACCGCTCTGGTTAATATCGGCACAAAAATCTTTCAGTGCCGTATCCAATCCAAATTTCACTAAAGCTTCCGGCATCATATTATGTGCCACACGCCGCATTTCTTTAATAGAACTGTCCAGCATATCCATGCTACGTTCAAATGCCTGGCTGTTTTCCGGCGTCATTACCAGGTTTCCTTTCATAGTGTTGAATGAATATTTTATTCCCGACAACATGCCACCCAAACCATCATGCAGGTCTTTTGCTAGCCTTGTGCGTTCCTGCTCTTCTCCTTTTAATACCGCCTCTGTTGCAGTTAATTGTTGTTGTGTTTCTAATTCGGCAATTCTTTGCTGCTGCAATTTTTGTTTCTGTTTGTAATTACGATAAGCAAGTAATGATAATAACAATATTGTTATTGCACTTCCAATCAAAATATAATTAAGTATATTTTTTTGCCGGATAGATAATTCCTGGATCTTTTTTTCTGCTTCCAGTTCATTCACTTCACTTTGTTTTTTTTCATAATTATACCTGGCCTGCCTGAATTCCATTTGCCTGATATTATCTGCCTGGTATAAAGAATCTTTAATTACACCAACAGAATCTTTATAAGCAAAGGCTTTGGTAAAATTGCCTAACTGCTTGTACACTTCTGCATAGTTTTCAAAATACATTTGTTTAGATGAAGTGATCTGGGAATAGTCGAGGTATTTTGCCGAAGAATCCAGGTGCGCTGCTGCAAGCTTTGGCCTTTTTAATTCTGCTTCGTTGGCAGAAATATTTAAAAAATTATTACCGATCCCCGCAGTAAAATTATATTTCCTGGCAAAGTCCAGGCACAGTGTATAATAATCAATCGCCTTCTGGTATTGTTTGGTATTGTAATAATACATCGCACTCATAAAATCGCAGGAGTAGATCATATTCAGGTTGTTCATCTCCACCGCAATTTGTTTTGCAGAATCCAGTATCAGCAAACCTCTTTCAGCATCTCTTTTAGCATTCACCAGGCTACCACCGTAGGCGTACCATGCATTCAGCAGGTTGGCTTTATCATTATTCCGCCTGGCAAATGCCAATCCCTTTTCACTGTATCTAATGCCTTCATCCCACCTGTTGATAGTACCATAGGCAATAGAAAGATTACTGTATAAAACACCCAGGTCGCTGTTGTTCGGATTATCCTTCAAATAAATTTCTTCTGCCTTTAAATAATAAAAAGTGGCAGTTTCGTAATCAGCATTATTAGCATGCAGTAATCCCAGGTTAATATAACTGGTACCCATCGATACCCTTGACCTTAAATTATCCGGGTACTTCGAAAATATTTTTATCGCTTTCTCATAATTATCAATGGAAGGTTGCGTTTGATTGGCCAGTTGTATAGTGGCTGCCAAAAAATAAGATTGCGCCTTAAAAAAATCATTTTTTTTTGCGACCGAAAAAGAGTCAATTCTTTTTTGGCACTGCCATGCCTCTACGGTGTCTTTGTATTTTATTTTATTACCCAGCTGTACCAGCAGCCTTACTTTTTCTGTATCATTCGGCTGGGTTTTAATGCGGTTGCGGATACTATCGAAAACATTATTCTGTGCTATTCCTGCAAAAGGGATAAGACAAATGATGAAGAGTATAATTTTTCTCATACAGTAAAATAAGTAATTGTATCCGTAATACAAATAAACTAAAGTACACCTTAAACCACCTCCCCTTTTTACAGGATTTTTATTTTTAAAATCTCCTGTTTTTAAAGGATAGTAAATGCTGCGATTGCACAATAGGTTTGCTGTTACAAAAAAACTTTATGCGACAAACCTACCTATTGCTTTTAGTATTATGCTGTAACTATAGCAACGCCCAATGGAGCAGCAACGCTTCGGTAAATAATGCGGTGTGTAATTTTACCGGTAACCAAACCAATGTACAAATGGTAGCTGATGGTACCGGAGGCTACATTGCAGTATGGGAAGATACCCGCAATTCTTCCACTGATATCTATGCTCAGCGTGTAAACGCAACAGGCGCATTATTATGGGCTGCTGATGGCATACCCTTATGTACGGCGGCTTTCAATCAGCTCAATCCCAAAATAGTAACAGACGGTGCAGGCGGTGCCGTTATTGCATGGATAGATGACAGGAATGGTGGCGGCGCAGGAAATTATGATATTTATGCACAACGTGTAAATGCAAGCGGAGTAGTACAGTGGGGGGCAGATGGTTTACCTGTTTGTACAGCAACGGGTATACAAAACAACCAGCAATTACTGGCGGATAACTCCGGGGCAATGATTGTATGGAGTGATGGCCGGGGCGGTAGTGCCAATGCTGATATTTACGCACAGCGCCTTAACCAGGCAGGCGCACCTTTGTGGACGATCGATGGTATATCTGTGTGCAATGCATCATCCTTACAAAACATTCCGCAGATAATAAGTGATGGCGGTGCAGGCAGTGCTATTGTAGCATGGGAAGACTGGAGAAATTTTGGACAGCCGGATATTTATGCACAGCATATCTCTAATGGATTTACTGACTGGACATTTAATGGCGTGGTGATCTGTTCTGAGCCAAACTTTGCAGCGCAGAGCAATACAAAAATGGTTGCCGATGGCAGCGGGGGCGCTATTATGTGCTGGGAAGATAAAAGAAATTTTGGATCGAATACCGATTTATATGCACAGCGTGTAAACAATTCCGGTAGTGTGCAATGGACAAGCAATGGTATAGCAATTTGTACCGCAAGTGGTATACAATTTTCGCAACAAATGATTGCCGATGCAGCTGGTGGTGCCATCATTACCTGGGAAGACCGGAGAACAGACAGGGATATTTACGCCCAGCGGATTAATGCGGCTGGCGCTGCACAATGGACCGCAGACGGCATTCCCGTTTGCAATACCCCCGATATACAAACAGAGCCGCAACTGGTTGCCAGAACAGCAGGAGGCGCTCTATTTGTGTGGACAGATTCCAGGAACAGTGCTCAACCGGATATTTATGCACAAGGCCTTGATGCTACAGGTGCTTCACTATGGGCTGTTAATGGTGTGCCAGTTGCCAATGAAGGCCATGCACAAACTACCGCAAAACTTATTACTGATGGGGCCAACGGCGCTTTTATTGCATGGACAGATTTAAGAACCACACTCGACTATGATATTTATTCATCAAAAATTTCTGCAGGCGGAACACTACCACTACACCTGCTTTCATTTGATGCTAGCGTAAAAAGAAATGATGTTACACTGGTATGGAATACTGAAAATGAAATCAATAGTTCGCATTTTGACGTGGAAGTTTCCACAGATGGAATAACCTACAAAAAACTGGCCACTGTAAAAGCAAATAATGTACCCGGAAAAAATAATTATAGTTTTATTCACACCAATGTAACAGATAATGTATTGTTCTACCGGTTAAAGCAAGTTGATCTTGATGGCAGGTTTATTTACTCAACAACAATAAAAATTACGCTGAATAAAAATATCCAGGTTACGGTATATCCAAATCCTGCGGCAGCAATACTACAACTGAAAAATATTAACCCGCTGACAGATGATATTATACAGGTAATTTCAGCAGATGGGAAACTATTGCTGCAACAAAAAGTAACAGTAAATATGCAGTTGAATATTAAAAACTTAAACGCAGGTTTTTACATGCTTCATTTGATAAAGAAAGATAAAACCATGCAAGCTTTTTCTTTTGTTAAACAATAATTTACTCTACCACTTCATAACAACAGCGGCGCATAATTGCGCCGTTATTGTTACAGTATCCTCCTCACTGTTTTCCATGATTTTTTATTCATTTCATAATATCCTGTTTTTGCAGGATTGTAAACAGCTGTACAACATATCATCTTTACAGTATCAATTATCAACAATAAAAAAAATTGAAAATGAAACTAATATTTTTTGTACTTACGCTGTTTTGCTGTTGTACTATTAAAGCACAGCCACCGGTTAAAATGATAGAGAAACCGGTTCTTATAAACAAGACCATAAAAAATTTACCTGCCACTTATGATTTCAGCAGGATAAAAATGTGTATAGACAGGGCTCCTTCTACCGGCAATCTTCCGGAAAGAAATTTCGCTGCTGTTAAATTGCCACCAAAAATTAACAGCGATGGCAGTTATGCAACAGTTGGAGTAAGCCGCCAACCGCTTGCAGGAGAAACCAATAAAATGTGGGACCCTGGGCAAACTATTACCGTATTTATTTCTCCAAATAACGCATCTGATTTTATAAGAGATAAAGTAAGATTTTATGCCCGCCAATGGGAAAATATTGCTAATATAAAATTTGATTTTTCTGCCAGTTTCAGCAGCGCACAAATTAAAGTGGAATTTGGCAATGATAACAAAAGCTGGTCATGGATAGGACGTGATGTGCTCTTCAACCCACTTCAATTTTATACGGTGCATTTTGGTATGTTTGATAATAGCACTGCTGAAGATGAATTCCGGAGAGTGATACAACATGAATTTGGACATGCGCTTGGATTTATCCACGAACATCAATCTCCTGCTGCCGGTGGTATACAATGGGATAAAGAAAAAGTATATGCCTACTTTGCAGGCCCGCCTAACAACTGGCAAAAAGCGGATGTTGACTTTAATATTTTTGCGAAGTATTCAAAAACTACCACTAACTTTTCCGCGTATGACCCGCTTTCTATTATGCATTATGCATTTGATGCAGAACTTACAACCAATGGTGTAGGATCACCTTTTAATACTGATTTTTCAACTATTGACCGGCAGTATGCAAGGCAGTTATACCCTTTCCCGGTTTCACCTTCCAGTGCAAGTGGCACTTTACGTACAGGAGACGATTGCGACATGGTTGATTTTAAAGTAGACTACAATGCAGTACCGGCAGACAAAGTAGAATTCACCCTGCAATTGGGCGAATTAAATGCAAAAAAAACAACCTGGTGGAAACAGATCGGCATACCCAAAACAAATAATACAGAAACATTTTTGTGGGTACAAAATCATTCTTTAATAAAAGAAGAAAACAGGACAACTGTAACCATACAAATTCCGCTGAATGAAATTGATGTGAATAAAGGCATTAGTTTCTGGAAAGCAAAATTATTAGGCGTTCATACTTTATTAAATTATAAATGGAATGTGCTCCCGGCCATTAAGGGTGGTTGCAGAATTACTTTATCATGGAATAAAGACAGTTGTCTTTAACCAGCATAAAATCCTGTTTTTAAGGGATTGCATAACCTCTCTATTCAAAACATATTTGTACCATAAAACTTTATACAATGAAAAAGATAATGCTACTGTTTTTTTTAACCTTTACACTACATACAATGTTTGCACAAAGTGGCCGCATACGTGTTTACTTTGCCGGCTTTGAATGCTTCAGGGAAACCTGGGATGATATTCTTAATGCCGATGGAAAAGGAGATGAAGTATTTTTTACCTTCAATTTTATACAGGCCGACAGGAATGGCAATGTAAAGCGCAGTTACGAAAAACGTACTTCGGTATATGGAGATGCAACCGGTCCTTTTTCAAATCGCATCAGTGTTGGCAGCTGTGTTGACCTGTTTGGTAATAACAAGGGGGGTATAAAAGGCGGTGATAAATATTACTGCAATGATCTTATCAGCGAATATGATATGGCCGATGGTGATGTGCTTACTGTAATTCCTGTTGGTTGGGAGCATGACCCTATCGCTGATAATTCAATATCATTTACCACAACTATAAAAGGCGCCTACAGCAGTATTGCTCAAAAACTGGCACCTATTGCAATAGGTATCAATATTGCTACCGGCAATCTCGCCGGATTGATAGTACCTGTAACAGCTCTTGGTATATCAAAAATTAAAGCCGGTGGCGACCAGGGGGAATTAGGAAGGGCCGGTACACGACCCATTGGTATGGAAAAATACGGAGACTTTACTCCGCTTGCAGTACCATTAAAAACTTCCAGCCTGGCTGATATAACCCGTAGCAATATGGGATTTGGTAATGGAGTTATTGCTACTAATTATAATGAAGAAGCGGTTAATAATTTAAGAGACCATGGCAACTATACTATTTTATTTAAAGTTGAATTTACACCCGATCCTGTAGTACCACCTGCCAATACCGGCAACACACAAATGGGTAATACCAAAACGGTTGGTGGAGTTAAAACAGTGAACATGCCTGTTGGTACGAGTGTTGCCGGTACATGGGCCGGCACTTATGGTACAGCTAATAATAACGGCCCTAATTTTTATTCCTTCAGGTTAAATGCAGATGGCACCATGCAGGTGGTATCCAATATAGGTGCAGTAATAGCCAATGGTAATTATAGTTTTTCCAACAATCAATTGACTGGCAGTTATACCTATACTTCTTCCGGTAAATTTTCATTTGCCGCAACAATGCAGGCTAATGGAACATTCAGTGGCACATGGGGCAGCAATACAAATGTAAGCGGCGGTGGCAACTGGGTAATGAGTAAAGCGGCGATGAATGCAGTAGGTAATATCAGGTAAAAATTTCTATTAAAAATAAATCCCGTTTTTACAGGATGGTTTTTATTGCTATCCTGCAGCATTTTTGAAAAAACAAATTAATCATGAAAAAAATACTCCTGTTTCTTATAACTGTTATTCTTTTTACTGTGGCATCCAGGGCGCAGATACAAACGCCTGTATCAATAAAAAAAGATTCCTCAATAAAAAAAACTATAATTCAGAGAGCGCCGGTAACACAAGCCCCGGCACCAAAAACTGTAGCACCCAGTGTATACACACTCACTTCTGCAAAAGTTAATATCAGAACCGGTAATGATAATAAAGAAACCCCGTCTAATATGATCTTCTTTTTTAGAGAAAAAGATGGCGTATGGGGTAAAGGAACTGATCTGTTTCAAAGCGGATCCAAAAGTGAATTTAAAGTAAATTCCAATTTTGAAATGTTACTTGACAGAGTTCCTGCTACTGCAGCGGCTGCTTACACTTTAGACAATTTACAGGCAAGAGGTTTATATTTTGCTGTGTATTATAGTCCGAATTTTATTACTGATGCCTGGAAGATTGAAAGCATAACAGTAACATTAGAATTTAAAGACCAGTTTGGCAACCTGCATCCTTCATTCGGAAACCGGGTAATACAATACAATATTTCCAACGGGCTTTTAACCAATGCCAACTGGTTGCTTAAAGCAACTGCGGATGGTGCATTTTTTACACCTTCTCCTGTTTCAATAGGCAGTACATTTTAATACCACTAAAATTTAAACGCATAAATATTCTTTCATGAAAAAGTATTTCTTCTTATTATTCTTGCTCTCCGCCAGTTTTTTTTCGTTGGCACAACCGGGTAAAAAACCTGCGCCAAAAGAAAAGCCGCCTACACAAAAAGAAATGGAAGACATGATGAAAGAGGCACAGAAGGCGGTGGATGAAATGAGCCCGGAGGATAAAAAAATGATGGATAGTATGGGTATTAAAATGCCCTCATTAAAAAACGTGCCCAAAGTAAGTGATAAACAACTGGCCCAGGCATGGGAAACAGAAAATCTTATTGTACCTAAAAGAGATAATGACAGAATCGCCGCTATTCTTAAAACACCTTTATCTTCCGGCAGTGTAGCTGCATTTGTTACGGATGTGCATAATAAAACATTGCAATTGTTATGGCCCGAATCAAAAACGCTGGCAGAAAAAATTTACAGCCAGTTAAAATCATCTGGCAAAAGCAGTGATGCCATTGGCAATACTGCAACAGGTTTATGGATAATGGGACGATTGCAACCGGCTTTATACATCATGGGCAAAATTTGTGTTGAAGATGCTGCTAATAATGATAACCTGGCCAACTATGCCTCTATGATATCAATGTGTGGCATACAGCAATCGGCAATTCCCATGCTTAACTATCTTAACACAAAATATCCCGGCAACAGCACAATCCTGAATAACCTGGGACAGGCCTGGTTTGGTTTGGGTGATATGGATAAATCCACAAAATACTTAGACAGTACCATACGCATCTATGCCAATCATCCGCAGGCTAATCTTACCAAATCATTTATTGCAGAAGAAAAAGGAAATAAAGAAGAAGCGGTGAGCCTGGTAAAAAAATCGATGCTGCATGCGTATTCAAAAGATAAAGAAGACAGGTTACGCAAACTGGGTTATAAAATGAATAGTGATGATGTAAAGCTGCCCCCTAAAACAAAAGTAGATCCATTAAATCTTGGTGGTTCTGCACCACCATCTTTTCCAAAGTCGGTTGATGAGTGTATTGCCCTTGAGCCCGTATGGGCCGGTTACAGGGAGCAGCTGGATCGTAAGCTCAATATGCTGGGCAAGCAATACAAAGATGCTATGAAAGTTGCTGCCGACATGCAGCAGAAAAGAACTGAGGCCGATTTTGCCATGGTAAAAGCTTCGCTGAATGCAGGTAGCCCGCAGGGCATGTTAACAGCCATGCCTCTGCATGCGGCGGCGGCATCACTGAAAGCAAACCAGGTTACAGAGGAGTACGGCCGCAAACTGGAAGCATGGTCAAAAAAAATGACGGCATTCCTGTCGGGAAGAGCGGTTCAGTTAAAAAAGAATTACGAAGCTTCGATGGAATTGCTGCGTAAACAAGACCTGGAACAAACCGGGGAAGGGTTGCCTAACGTTGACTTCTGTCCGAAATACAAAGCTACCTGCGACCAGTATTTAAGTGGTTACAACAGTGAACTGGAAAATTTATACAAAGAATATTTGTCTTTTGAAAAACCTTACCTGAATGACCTTGCTTACTGGCTGATGTATGTGCAATGGCCTGAAATGTTTGAAGCCACAAAATTACAAACCCAAATGACATGGCTGGGTGTACTTGAAGGAAAAGAGCCTGTGGGCTTTGAATCCATTACTACCTACAAATGCGTAAAACCAACTCCCGGTGCAGCAGGGAAACTGTCGGAATTTGATGATGTGGCCTGTAAATACCACAGCGAACTGAAACTGGGATTAGGCAGTATAAAATCAGACTGCAGCAGGATGACCACAGAACTGGATGCAGGTATTATTAAACTGGGCTTAAAACAAAACATGGATAAGGAAACTTTTGCCGACCAGTTTATGACCTGCAACGTGGAAGTGGGCGCACAAATAGGTAAGACAGTAAAAACAGGCCCATTAACTGTTGGTGTATCTGCAGGGGGTCGTATTGGTATGGAAATAGACAGGAATGGAGTAAGTGATGTATATACAGTAGGGGGCGTAAGTGCAGCTGCAGGTGTTGGTGATGTTTCAATTGACGCAGGTATAGAAGGAAAAGTAAGTTTGATCAGTGGCAGTGGCTCTATTTATGGCACTGGTATTTTTCAGAAATAATTTTTTACAGCAATGAAGACAATTGTTTTAATACTTTTTATTACAGCAATATCACCCTCCTTTGCACAGCCCACAATGCAACAGCGTATACAGGACAGTGTTATAGGATGGAAAAGCCTGGCTGATTTTAAAAATAAACAATATAAACCACTGGTTGTTGATGGACAAACATTTTCTCCGTACCAGCAATCATTAAGGGATTCATTTATTACATGGATGCAACGGAGTTATGTGCCTATCGGTGGTTTTGGAGATATTTACCAGAGAGACTTTACCTCCCGGCAAAACAAATTTCCGGTGCCACAAAGTATTGGAATGACGGCGGGCATTTATGGATTTTATAAAAACCAGCGTACAGGCAAATATGAAATGACGCCAAATGAAGACCATAACGATGTCTTCATTTATACGAATACCCTTGCAGGTATTAATAATGCTGCACTGCTTAGTTCACCCGATTGTTTTTATTTTACCATGCAGAAAGACAATTATGCCAGTACTTTTACCAATCAAAAGTTAATAGATGAGGTAAAAGAATTTGGATTGCATGATGACAGCAGGTTTTCAAAATACCTGGTCTATTTTCTATCCCAAAGCTGGGTAACCGTTGTATTAACACCCGGCAACAAACTGCCCATTGTGCAATTAACAAAAGGTGAAGTACTGGCGCTTTGTGAAAAAGGTTTACAAAGGGAACTGGAGGGAAAAAAAGATGAAGCAAGGCATATGTCATCCAACAACCCGTCCTATTATGCCGGTGTAATAAAAGACCTGGATGAAAAACAATATCCGCAGTGCATAAAAAACCTCAACACATTAAAAGGGAAATATAAAGACCGGTTGAATGAACCTGCTGTTTTGTATGGTTGGGCAGGCCCGTCATTTGCTGATTTTGTAAACAGTAATACCACCCTTTTTGTAGAAGACTGGTACCAGGATATTCCGGGATATCCTGTTTATCGTTATACAAAAGAGGCCATTGATAACAGCAAAAAAGATAAGCCGCTTTGGGTAGAAATTACCTGGCCCCTGGAAAAGAAAGGTACAAGGGTAAAATCTTTTGAAGTGTACAAAGCCATGCTATGTTATTTTAATTATGATTATGTGTACGACTATTTTTTTAATCCGGAAAAAGTGAAAGGCATTGCTTACGCACCATCCAATGCCGCAGAACAAAAAGAACAAATACAGCGGTTGAAAAAACATTATACTGTTACTGAAACTAACCCATTGCCGCAGGGCGTATTTTTTATGGATGATTTTTCAGCCAACGCCAATGGCGACAGGCCGGCTGGATGGAACGATTCAAAAACAAACCCTGCAACTATTGTTGCATTAAACGGCAAGCCAGGTAAATGGGTACAACTTGGTAAGCATAACAATCTTTCCCCGTCCACTGCATTAAAAAAATCGTTACCCGAAAATTTTACAATGGAGTTTGATGTAGCAACTGATGAATTTAATTTTAGAACCGGCGGTGCGGTAACTATAAATTTAAGTTCATACCCAACTACGGGTGAAGGTTGGGTTGTCCCTGACTCAAAAGGCACTGAACTCTCATTAAGGATTGAAGCCGGAAACGAAGCAGATTACAACAACAATAATTACAGGGGCAATGCCGAAATAAAAATTAATTCCACAGTAAGCAGTTATGAAGGGGCTTTTTACTACACTCATGACCTGCGTGAATTTACCAATAAAAAAACAGCGCTGCATGTTTTAATTAAAGTAAATAATGGCGGTGCCCTTCTTTTTATCAATGATAAACAAGTTGCAGTATCAACAGATTTTAAAAAGGATTACTGCAACAATTGTGTTTGTAAAGGTATTCCGCCGGGCACCGCATTCCGCAAGATCACATTCACCAACAATACGCAAAACTGGAGCCCCGATAGCAAATCCAATGCGGTGAATGTTTATATCAGCAATATAAAGATCAGTAAAAATTAGCCACATCTTTATGTATTGTATAAACTAAAATCCCTTTTTTACAGGATTGGAAAGCATAGCTGCAAATACCATCTTTACAACACAAACAATGGGAATGTTATTTATTAAGTAGCAGTTGGTGCTATTCGGACTGCACAACATACGATAAACCATTTGTGAAAAGAAATAATTGTTCAATTTTAATTTACGGTTATGAAATACTTTATTACATCACTGGTATGTATTTTAATTACACAACTAAGTACAGCACAAAAAAAAGTAATGCCTGCTACGCAATCAATTGTTACTGCCATAACATTACCTGCAGGTGCTAAAAAAGACAGCAGGCTGCTGACAGAAGTGGCAGCAAAGGCACTGTTGCAATCAGAGGCAAAAAATACAGGCGCCACTGTTAACAATATTGAAGTGTTATACCTCCCGGTAACATTCACCGCAGATTCGCTGAACCAGTTATTCAATACATCAGGCTGGACTGCCACTCCTTCTGCAACTGATAAAAAGTGTCAATGGTTACAAAAAGATGGACATGCTGTAATAGCTTATATCTCATCCGGAAAAAATCAAACAGAATTGTATTTGGGAGAAACAAACGGCGCTTCGGCACAACAGCAAACAACTACAGGTGTTGATATGCAGCAGCAAAACCAAACCACTGCACAGCAAACCACTACACAGCAAACTGATGTACAGCAGCCCACACAAAGTAATGATCAACCTGTTGTAAAAGACGGCTATGCATTTAACACCACCAATTTTGATGATGGCTGGAGCAGTGTGATACAAGACGACTGGATACTGGTAAGTAAAGGAGATATAAAAGTGTACCTGTGGTATGCATTGCCTTATAATGCAAGTGATTTTTCTGGAACAGGAATAGTGGACAGGGATTACTATTGGGATAACTATGTGTCAAAATATTTCAACATAGAAACAAAACAATACAAGGATAATGGAGAAGTAATGAGCTCACAAAAACCCAGGTATATAGAAGGATGGGCAACTGATAAACAATCAGGCGAAAAAAGATTTATAGGTATGCGTTTGGATATTTCACCCAACACAGCTTATATTACCATCGCAAGTGCAAAAGATGAAGCATCATTATGGCAGCAATTTCCAAAAGCAAATGGAGATGCCTGGTCTCCATCCGATCTTTCAAACATGGGTAGCTACAAC
Source organism: Ferruginibacter sp. SUN106 (assembly GCF_050611765.1). Lineage (NCBI taxonomy): Bacteria > Pseudomonadati > Bacteroidota > Chitinophagia > Chitinophagales > Chitinophagaceae > Ferruginibacter > Ferruginibacter sp. SUN106. Next base: position 708,367 of record NZ_JBODJC010000001.1, on the reverse strand, counting down.
AAATTTGCTATCGGTGAAAATGATATCTCAGGCACCTGGCAGGATGGAAACACAGCTACAATGCAATGGTATTATACTGCTGCATCAGGTAACCCGGGTGGTTATGCCGGGATGACAGTGGCTGCAAGGAGTGCTACATTTAATTTTAATACAGGCGGTAATTACACCAGCATACACAATGGCGCTACCGGTGTAGTGGGTGCAATGAACACCTTTCAGCAAAATTATAAAGGCAGGTATACTGTTAGCAACTGGAGCATTACAGCCACCAACAGGTGGGAAGGTAAAACAGAAAATTTTAACAGCTGGTTTAAAGTAATACGGGGCGGAAGGATCTTGTGCATGGATGCCGGTGGCATGCAATACAGACTGGTAAAATCAAAATAAAAAGAAGGAATTATATACAACCCAAAAAAATTATGACACAAAAAACAAGCGCTGCATTATTCACCTTTATCATTTTATTATCGTTACAATCAATTGCACAACTTACACCGGAACAACGCATACCAGATAGCGTGATTGGCTGGTGGGATAACAATCGCTTTGACAATGCTTTAAAACCCACCACCGATCCGATACAAAAAAAAAGGGTAGACATTACTAACCTGTTTGTAGACTGGGTGAAAAAAAGTTACACTCCGATAGGTGGCCTTGGAACTGTTACCCGTATAAATAATAGTGTATCCTTTGGCGTTAAATTTTTAGTATGGAATGTAAGCCATGATAAAGAATGGACAGATGAAAAAGGACGTTTTAAACCTATACCGGAAGAGAATACACCTTTTGGCGTATGGTGCAACTTAGTACCTGCCAGTTATAAAGTGCCCTTTCTGAATTATAACGGAGATAGTTATTTTACCTGGCCAACAGATGGTTATGGCGCTAATGCAAATGACAAAAAAGACCTTGACCTTAAAAAATTCCCCTCCATTAGTAAATATGTAACCCGTAGTAATGAATCGCAGATTGTACTACTGGCACCAAACAATAAACCACCCTTTGTAGAAGTAACTATTGGTGAGTACTTAAATGGCGCTTTTGCTGGTATTGATAAAGAATTACAAAAGAAAAAAGATGATATACTTGATCAGAACAAGGGCACCGATGAAGCAACTGTAAAAAGAAGGGAAAGTTTTTATGCGTACCAGGAAACTGAGTTTGATCGTTTTAGAAAAGGTATCCGTAAATGGCTTGATGTGTACAAAGACCATCTGAATGATCCTGCTCTTGTAAATCATTTACAACCCACTATCAATGATTTTTATGGTGATATTGATCCTTTTAAAAAAGGCGTTTCCGATCCTGTGTACCCTGTTTATAAAATTACAAAAGAGGTACTGGAAAAATGTAAAACCGATAAGCCGCAATGGATAGTAGCCTACTTTTATTATCAAAATAAAGAGAAAGGCAACCAATTATACGAGATGTACCGCTCTATGACGGAAAACCTGAACTACGATTATATTTATAATTATTTCTTTGATCCTGAGAAAGTAAAAGGCAAAGCATATACAGCCGCTAATGAAGATCAGTTAAAAGCAAGACTTGATAATTACAGGAAGAAGATTGTTGCAGCTCTTAATCCTGTTGCCAACACCGCAGCTTTACCTGCCAATACTTTTTTTGCAGATGATTTTTCGTCCGGCAATGAAGGCGGAGAACCCGTAAATTGGTTTTTTAGAAAATATGGCAAGCATGCATTTGTTACAACAATAAAAAATCAGCCCGGTAAATGGTTGCAACTGGGTTATAATACCCCGGTAAATCCCTCTTTATTAAAAAAACCAATACCAGAAAATTTTACATTAGAGTACGATTTAATAACCGATGGCGACTTTGATTCCCGTACCGGTGGTGCCGTCAGCCTGTCTTTAAATACCCGGCCGGCAACAGCAGATGGCACAGAGGTAAATGGTGGTAATGGCACTAAAATCAGTATGGATGTTATTTCCGGTAATGAAAGAGATTATGACAACAATAATTACAGGGGTGTTGTAAGAATAAGGATCAATTCAACTCCTGAAGTAAATACTGAAAATTATTCAGGTGGCCTGGTATATGAATATCCGCTACGGGAATTTACAAACAAAAAAACAAAAATTCATGTGGCGGTTACAGTTAAAAATAATGTGCTTACCGTATTCATCAATAATAAAGCTGTTGCCGTAAGCACCGATTTTAAAATGACCTATGGCGGCAAATGCATCAGTTGCGGTGTGCCTGCCGGTACAAAATTCAATACCATTTTCTGGAGCAACAGCACCAATGACGCAGATACTATTAAAGTATATATGAGTAATGTAAAGATCAAAAAAGAATAAAATTCCCTTTTTTACAGGATATACTAATATACCTGGCCATAATACCTTTAAGCATAAATTGATCATCATGAAAAAAATATGCTTCTTGTTTTTTTTGCTGGCTGGCGCAGCAATAGCATTTGCTCAAAAAGAAACCCTGGACCTTACCACTTACACTGTTTTAAAAGGATGGAAAAAACAATTGCAGGGAAATGTGGTACAGTTTATCAAACAGGATAAAGCCACAGGTGCTTACTGTGCCATCACTTTATACAAATCTGTGGAAGCCTCTGCCGATGCAAAGAAAAATTTTGATGATGCCTGGGAAACAATAATCAAAAGCCTTGTTACGGTAAAAGATGCTCCGCAAATGCAGGAACCTGCTAAAGAAAATGAATGGGACGTACAAAGCGGCTCTGCTAATTTTGAGGCTGAAGGCAGCAAAGGCGTCGTGGTACTTGCTACAGTAACCGGTTATCAACACATGATCAATCTTGTAATAATTACCAATACCGGCGCTTACGAAAAAGAAGTCAGCGCTTTTATGGAATCATTAAGTTTTAAAAAGCCGGCAACTACCATTGCAAAAACAAACACTCCCGTAAGTAAACCCAATACCACTGCAAACAATACGGTTGCTCCTCCTGTTGCTGCACCTGCAAAAAAAGGCAGTTTTACATTTACCACCACCAACTTTGATGATGGCTGGACGAGTACTGTACAGGAAGATTGGGTACAGGTATTAAAAGGAGGAATTAAAATATTGATCCATTACCCCAATGCAAAAGCAGATGCCTATAATTCAGTTTTAAAAGAACAGGATTATAATGCCTGGAATATTTTAGTAGCACCCCGCTATAGTAACATGAGCAATTTTGAATGGAAGACGATACAGAGCTGGCAATCCATAACATTTGTGCAGGCAGATGCTACAGAAAATGCAACAGGCAAAAAAGTACACATCGTTTTATTCAAAAAACATTACAGTAATGGCAGCGGTGCCTACCTTGAATTTGTTACCGATACCAAAGCAGATTATGAAAAAGAATTTGGCCCTTATCACAATACCGAATTCGATTGGGACAAAACTGCCAATATGCAGTTTAGAAATAAGTTTGCCGTAGCTGCCAGTGACCTTAACGGAACCTGGACCAATAACTTTAGCGGCATGACGCAATACGTTAACGCATACACGGGAGCCAGTGCCGGTGCTGATACACATGCTTCTTCTCAAAAATTTATATTTGGGGAAAACAGTACTTACAAATGGGATATCGGTGTTGCCAGCGGCTTCGTGGGCAATATCAAATTTCAAAGTGCAAAATCAAATGGAAAATTTACATTACCCAGTGCATGGCAGATATATTTTTCAGAAATGGAGGGTAAACCAAAAACTTACGACGCCTATTTTTCCTGCGTAAAAGGAAGCCGCTTATTATGGTTATCGGATGTTACTTACCCGGGTTATTCTGCCTACGGCAAGGCAAATTAATAGTATTGAATAAAGATCGATATTGATCTTTATAAGCTTCCTCAAATTACAGCAACATGAAATTTTCGCTGTTGATCATCGCTGTTCTATCAGCTACACTATGTAATGCGCAGGATTGTACACCACAATCATTGATACAAAAAAATGGCTCCTGGAAAGAAAGTCCTAAAGGCTCCGAAGGAGGAACAGCCGCAGAATTGGTAAAAGAAAAAAAGATCGTGGCAGCAATGCATGCCATGATAAAAACAAAATACAGCCCGATGGGTGTACAGGCTAATTTTCATGGTGCCTACAACCGGCCATATTCCAACATGCCTGCCAATAGCTATTACTACAATATCATGCCGCTGAATTTTTATTGCAATGGCACAACTGTAAAAGTGGCTGATGAAACCTCCTCTTATTTTCAACTGGGCGTAAATATGTTTGAGGCTGAAATTTATGATACTGCACAGGGAGATCGTTTATTAATGGAATGCTTTAACGTAATGCCGGATATACCAATTAAAAAAGATGGTTACTGGTATTTTGGCGAAATTGATGCCAATCTAGGCTTTGGAATGACAGGTAAAAGCAGCATGTGGCTCATCACCTACGATGATAAACTTCCTTATGCTTATGTAACCAGGAAAGAATTTTTAGAAAAGAGAATAAAAGCTATTACCGCTATGCAGGAAATGGCTGCAGGCGGATATAAAGACGCTCTTAAGAATATTGATATCGAAAAATCGTTTAAAGAAAAAGAATTTAAAAACGATCCTGCTAAAATGGAGCAGTACATGAAAAAAGAATACGGGGTACAAAAGACCAAATATGAAAAACTATTAGCAGAAAATCAAAAAACATATGCTCCTGCATTTGCAGCCATCGAAACACAGCTTACAATGCCGGCTGCCGAACTGGAGCAACCTGCCATTGTAAAGATTGATCCAAAAAGTACTTTCAACTATCTCTTTACTACTGATGATGACCCTTTTGGAAAAGTGCTTATTAAACCCAACCCGGGCTACTTTAATAAAAAACTACCAAGATCAGTGCCGCAATTTTTTTGTGTATATGTAAGGGCGAATCATAAAGAACCAATTGCAGCAAAATTTTATACAGACATTATTAAAGCTGTTGATTTTAACCTGCTGAAAAATATGCTGGGTAAATAAGATCATAAAATTCCCTGTTTTACAGGATGGTAGCCGCCGCCTGATAAGAATAGTTTTGATATAGTAAATCAAAATCATGAAAAAGATCATCCTCATAAATATTGCCTGTGCGCTTGCATTAATATCGTTTGCTCAAAAGGCAAGTTTTGATATAGTTAGTTACACACCGCCCAAAGGATGGAAAAAAGAAGTAAAAGAAAATTTTACCAGTTTTACCATTACAGATAAGAAAACCAATGGCTGGTGCCAGATATCGATTGTAAAAAGTACTACCAGCAAAGGCGATATTGAAAAAGATTTTGAAAGTGAATGGCAGGAACTGGTAGTTAAAAGTTATAAAGTTACTGATGCGCCGCAGGGAAATGAAGTACAGGAAGCGGAAGGCTGGAAAATAAAAGCAGGAGCCGGCAAATTTATATTCAATAACAGCAATGCTATGGTATTGCTTACTACTATGAGTGGATACAACCGTTGTGTCAGCATTGTTTCTACCACCAGCAACCAGTGTTACATAAAAGATATTGAAGACTTATTAGCTTCGCTTGATTTAAAAAAACCTGATACTACCTCTACCGCACAAACGCAAACTGATGTAAGCGACAATAAATCCATCATCGGCGACTGGAAGGCCACTGCAAGTGACCAATCCAGTTTCAGGGTAAAGAATGGTGTGATGAATTACATCAGCAGGCAATATACTTTTAACAGCAATGGTACGTATAGTTTTGTAAGTAAAGCTTTTGATCCGTTGATGGAAAAAATTATACTGGGCAAAGAAACCGGTACTTACCAGGTTAGTGGAAATACCATAACTGTTACACCTAAAAAAAGTGTACTGGAAGGTTGGAGTAAAAAAGACGGTGCAGATAAATGGGGTAAACTCATGAACTCCCAAAACCAACCATTAGAAAAAATGACTTACCAGTTTACCAAACATTATTTTTCCGGCACACAAATATGGGCACTGGTGTTGCAGGCAGATAAAGCCACAAACAGAGATGGCCCATTTAGTGGCAATACCGTTTTCAATAATTCCTGGCTTTATAATCCGCTCTCATCTAATAATGTAAAAATTGCATTGCCTGATGCTAAGTAAACAGTAAAATGAAAATAAGATCAACCATAATACTGTTATTATTTTCCTGCATTACGGCAGCTCAAAAAACTACCAATCAGATTATTGCAGATAGCAGTTTTGGCTGGATGAAAATTTACAATTTCAAAGGCGCTAAAGTTCCACGTACATTAGGTAACCGTACTTTCAGCATTGCACAACTTTCCATCTGCGATTCATTTGCCAACTGGATGCAAGCCAGCTATCTTCCTAAGGGCACCATTGGCGATGTAAGAAAAGTGATCATGCCTGCAATTGGTTTGTATAATAAACACCAGCAGTTTTCGCCACAGGGATACGGCGCTACATCATATACCTGGACCTTAGAAATGAAAAATGGTAAGCCCACGCCGATACAGGAAACCGAAATTCCGTGGGGCATTACCGCTAATGAAGTACCAGGGATTGCGATGGAAAATTTATGCACTGATGGTGATTATTATTTTTTTATGGAAGAAATTAATCCCTTTGACGAGAATGTACCTAAAGAAATTGTTGACCGGTATAATATAAAAACGCTGCCGCAGTTTGCCCGGTACAATACTACACACAGTACCGCATCACGCTACGACAGGAATGCAGGTTTTGTGGAAGCAGTTTTATTGTGCAAAGACAATAAACTTCCTTTTATACAAGTAAGCGTTGGAGAGCTGATAACAAAAGCGGGAAAAATGATAGAGGAATCTCATGCGGCCAAATTAAAAGACATCAAAGAAAAAAATAAAGACAATCAAAAAAGCATCGACTACTTTACACAATACGAAAATGCAAATTACCAGAAAGCAGTAGTAACGCTAAGCAAGCATAAAGAAAAGTATACAAACCGTTTAAACGAATGGGCATACATCCCTTTTAAATTTGATTATATAGATTTTGTAAATGGTTACGACATTTTTACCCGTGCACAAATTGAAGAAAAAACAATTGCAGGTAAAGTGTTCCCCGTTTACAAATTTGCCCCGGGCATTATTGAACAATCAAAACAGGATAAACCATTGTGGATAAGGGTTACCTGGAACTGGCAGCTGAGTGACGAACGTACACGCCATATGCACGAATCTATCATCAACAATTTCAATTTTCAATATTTGTATGATTTCTTTTACGCCCCGGAAAAAATAAAAGGGCAATTATACAAACCATTGCATTCGCCATATTCAAGTGAAGCTGTAGTGGCTGCAGAAAAATCCAATGTTGCAAAAAATGCAGCACAGGATAACCATATACATTTCTTTGAAGATTTTTCAGGCAATAGTATCGATCAAAAACCTGCTGGCTGGTTTTCATCCACTAATCAGCAGGGCAGTTACAGTAAAGTAGTATCCTTACAAAATAAAAAATGGCTGGAAGTAAAAGGGCATAGCGGTTTAATTCCCAACAATCTAAAAAAACCATTGCCACAAAATTTTGAATTGAGTTTTGATATAGCTGTACCCAAAGATTTTACATGGGGTGCTAAAGCATTTGAAATGTACCTGGGAACCGAGGGTAGTTATAAAGAAAATGGCCAGCGGATATTGCTCCGTCTGAAACCAGGGTTTGATGGCCGTGCCGGGGAAACATCACTGCAGGGAAATTTTGGAACAGGTTATTTCGCCGGCACAAAAGTATATTATGATGCTCCCGGTTTTTCTAATAACACCGACATTAACCAAATAAAAGTGAGTATTAAAAAACAAGGCGAAACACTGGAGTATTTTATTGATAGTAAATTAATCACGGCAGTACCGAAAGCTATGCCCGCAGGTACTTCATTCAACTGGCTGCAATTTGCACACCTTAACAGCAACGCAGCATCGGAGAAATACTTCATTACCAATATAAAAATTGCAAGGCTGTAAGTAAAATCCCCTTTTTATAGGATAACAATAACTGTAAACAGGAGATATATTTGACCTGTAATTTATTCAATTATGGAAGCAGTTGATACGTCATCATTTACAAAAACGCCACAACATTATGGTGGCAAAAATATCAGCCGCCAATGCCGGGATACACTTAAAAAGATCAGCCTGTTATTGCTGTTGATTTTTGTTTTGCAGAATACCATCGCCCAAAAACTAGCACCTGTAAAAAATTCGCCACTTACAGGCATTGCATTACCAGAAGGCAGCAAACAGGATAAACGTACATTAAGCGTAATCAGTGCACAAATGCTATTGGAAATGGAAGGTAAAAAAAATGGTGTTGTTTTAAAAAATACTGAAGTACTTTCCTTACCACCGGCAACAAATAATGGTTATAATATCGACTCTTTTGCATTGGCCGTACAGCAAGCCGGCTGGACTTTAGCTGCAACAGGCGATAAGGAATATTACTGGTTGCAACAAAATGATAAAAATATTTTAGCTTATTTTTTAATTGCAAAAAAAGAAATCAATATTTTTTTTGGAGAAAGCAACCAGGCTCCTGCAGGAATTATTGCACCACCACAAGTGCAAAATGATGTACAACAAAATAATACCATAGCACAACAACAAACTATCAATGCACCACAGGAGCAACAAGTACAGGTGCAAAATCAAACAACAGAAAATAATATAACACCTGCAATAAGTTCAGGATATAAATTTAACACCACCAACTTTGATGATGGCTGGACCGCAACAGAACAGGCCGATTGGGTAGCAGTGACAAAGGGAAGTATTAAAGTGTTGTTGCATTACCCCAGGGCAGGAACTATTTTTCCTGCCGATCCTGAACCATTAACTACAGCAGCATGGAATATTTTAGTAGCCCCACGCTACAGCAACCTTAAAAATTATAAGACTGCTACTATCACTACTTTTGACAGGCCTTACCTGGGAATGGGCACGGCTACTGAAAACGCAACGGGAAAAGAAGTGTTTATTGTTTTCTTCCGGCAGGGTAAAAGCGGCTGGCTTGAGTTTATTTCTCCCGACAAAAACAGCTTTATTCAGCAATATAAATTTGATCCCGAAACTATACAATGGGATAGCGAATCAGATCTGTTGAGGCCTCTGGCAAACATGGTAGGCTATAATAAATTTGCTATAGATGCCGCAGACTTTGCAGGAAAATGGACAAGTGATTTTACCGGAATACAACAGATGTACAATGTATATACCGGTGAATATGCCGGTATGAACATGAACCAGTCGAATGAAGAATTTGTTTTTGGCCCGGGCAATACTTACAACTGGAAACTATTAGTTGTAAATGGTATGGTGGGCAGTGCAAAATTTAACCAGGTAAAATCATCCGGCAATTTTACCATACCTGGCAGCTGGCAGATACATTTTTCAAAGATTGAAAACAAAGACAAAACCTGTCATGTGTATTGGTCATGCATAAAAGGCGCCAGAATTTTAAATCTCTTAGATGCCAATTATCCCGGATCAGGTATTTATACTCAATATGGACTTGCTAAATAAATCATCAACAAAAAAAACAATACTCATGCGTACAATTATTTTATTACTGATGCTCTCCCCGTTATTGTCAACTGCACAAAACACAAACATCTATATTAAACTTACTGATGCCACCGGTCAGATAATCAAAGGCGAATCGGTAGTAAAGGGATTTGAAAGACAAATACAAGCTACCTCAACCAGTGCTGCAGGAAAAAACAATACGCAATTTAATTTTACCATGGCGGTTAGTGGTGCTTCTGCAGATTTAAAAAAAGCAATGGCTACGGGACAGTTACTTCCTTCGGGAGATGTGGTTGCAATGGCTCCAAATGGTTTGGGTGCACCAGCCATTTCCTACACCATCAAACTGGAACAGGTAAAAGTAATAGCATGCACAGAGGCCATGGGGTGTAACGGCATAACCAATACCACCATTTCGCTACAGGCCAACCGCATCGGATGGACGTATTATTCCATTTCGAAAACCGGCTCATCAACAGTATCCCGTAAATTCGGATGGGATGCCATCATCAATGCTGAATGGACAAATTTTTAATCAATATAATTTTTTACTTTAAAATTTTTAACATGAAAAAAGTATTAGGGCTCTTTAGCTCACTGTTGGTTTTTGCTGGCGTAAAAGTAAAAGCGCAGGATACTACAGCAATAAAAAAAGAAACTGTAAAGCCGGTATTGCTAAAACCAATAGCTGCAACTGATTCATTAAAATCAATTAAGATCGGCACAACTAATAAAGCAACAGATAAAGCTATAAAATTCGACCACATTAAAAAGACCGCACCGGTGCAAATGAAAGAAAGCCCTGCTGTAAGCAAACCACATAAAGGCTGATGCTGCATTGGTTTACAAAAAATAAAATCCGTCAGCCGCAGGGTATTGCTGTACAACAAAGCCCCTTGCATGGCAGAGGTGTGTTTGCCTGTAAGTATTTTAAACCCGGTGCTGTTATTGAAACTGCACCGGTTATATTATTAGAAAAAGCAGAAAGAGATTTTTTGCAGGGCACTACCCTTTTCAGTTATTATTTTGTAGTAGCTGATGAAAAAACACCTGTGGCACTGGGGCTTGGTTATAGTTCTTTGTACAATCATGCATACAATGCCAATGCTGTATACAGCATTTCATTGCAAGGTGCGGCAATAATAATTAAAGCCTGCAAAACAATTCATGCAGGCGATGAGATCACATTAAACTATAACGGCAGCCCCGATGATACCACACCGGTTTATTTTCCACCTGAAGAATCAACGGTATGAAAAAAGAATTATTCATACAAAAAGTAAAAAACAAAGGGCGTGGCGTTTTTTGCAACCGGCCGATTAACAGAGATGAAGTAATTGAAGTGTGTCCTGTGCTTGCATTACCGGCAAAAGATTATGATACCCTGGTAGCGTCGCAACTGGTTGATTATTTTTTTAATTTTAATAAAGAAGAAAGTACACTAGCTTTAGCCTTAGGCTTTGGCTCATTATACAATCATGCGGTTAATTCCAATGCTGCATATGTTTTAGACAGGGAAACTAAACAGATCACATTCTTTGCCCTGGAAGATATCCCTGCCGGCAAAGAGATCTGCATTAATTATGCAGGAGAACAAGGGCAGGAATTTAAAGAATGGTTTGAGTCAAGAAATATTCCCTATCGTTAATTCTATTTTCATTGTGTACAGGTTTTTTCAATGCGTATCATTATAAATTCTGCTGGTTTTATTGTAGCTATTCCTGCAATCAATATCATTTTATGATTAGCTATATCTGTTGCAGTCATCGTCTCTGTTCCCATCTTAATATAGTAGGCCTGTTCTCTTTTTGTACCCATTAATTTCTCTGTTTTAAAATATTGATACAACAAATTATCTGCTGCCTGTTTAACCTGTATCCATGTTGCTGCTGTGTTGGGTTGATTAGTATAAGCCGCAACTATTTTATTCAATTCATTTTCAATTGTAGCCTCAACAGATAATATTGCAGCAGCTTTTTTAGTAAGCACATTGTTCTTAATAACCATTTTTGCAGGCAAAGTATCTTTTATTATACCCGGGTTTTGCTGTGCAATTGTTTTTATGCTTATCGATACAAACGAAAGGAGTAATAAACATTTCATTTCTATATTATTAATTACTGCATAAATATACCATCTGCCTGGATTTATAAACTCCCCTTTTTACAGGATTGCAATGGCTATTTGTAAAGAATACTTTTATCTTCTAAATTATAATTCATGCAACGCTTTCTTTGGGCAGCTGTTTTTTTTACATCATGTATGTTATACGCCTGCAAAACTGTACCTGTAACCGGCCGCAAACAATTGAACCTGGTACCCAATGCCATGATACAGGCAATGGCATTTTCGCAGTACGACTCTGTTGTTAAGATCAGCAACACCCTTTCGCAATATGATACAAGGGCACAAATGGTAACAAGGGTTGGCTCAAGAATTCAGAAAGCAGTAGAGGCCTACATGCTTCAAAACAATATGAGTAAAGAAATAAAAAGTTTTAAATGGGAATACAATACCATCAATGAAGAAACCATTAATGCCTGGTGCATGCCGGGCGGCAAAGTGGTAGTGTATACCGGTTTGTTACCGGTTACACAAAATGAAACTGCACTGGCAGTGGTGATGGGACACGAAATTGCACATGCCATTGCACGTCATGGTAACGAACGCATGAGTGAAGGATTACTCATTAATTTCGGCGGATTAGTTTTAGAAGAAGCGTTAAAAGAAAAAAAGCAAGAGACGCAATTACTTTTTCTTGGTTTGTATATGATCGGCTCCAATCTTGCCATTGCTTTACCTAACAGCCGCATGCAGGAAAGTGAAGCTGATAAACTCGGATTAATTTTTATGAGCATGGCGGGTTATAATCCTGAAGAAGCCATTCCTTTCTGGCAAAGAATGGCCGCACAAAACAAAGGGAATAAGTTACCACAGTTTTTATCTACACATCCTTCGGATGAAACAAGAATAAAAAAATTATCTGCCTTAATTCCTGAAATAAAAACACAATACCTTAAACCTTAAACTTTGTTATGAAAAAATTATTACTGTTACTAAGTTGTTGCTGCACATTACAGGCAATGGCATTTGATACCTGGTGGCATGCAGAATGCACGAGGAAAGCCATGGTAGCAAATGGTTTTTCTCCGGATGCAAGATTGGCAACACAGGTATCGAATTACTTTACCGATTTTATGGCCGTACTTAATATGGGTAATGACGAACTGGATAAAATAAAAATAAATAAAGACCTTTTTCGCAGCGATCATTCTTATGACTTTCTTCATTTTGATGCCATATATTCTACTGCAGATCTTGAAAAAAACTGGCAACTGATATTTGATAATACCAAAGCTGCATTGAGAAAATTTTCTGCTGCCTCTACAGTTGAACCAGGGTTCAGGCAAATTGTAGTCTTTAATATTTTAGGCGCCAGCTTACATATCATCCAGGACTTTTATTCGCATTCTAACTGGGTAAATACCTATATGGCTAAAAAAATTACTCCTGTGCCGATATGGTTTGATGTACCTGATAGCACAAGAAAAAAAATGAATCTGTTTACAGGCATTTATGCAAAACCCTTTAAAGGCCATGTGTCACACGATTCATTACATAAAGACAATAGTGCAAGGTTATATAATAAAGAAGCGGTGGAAACGGCAGAAAGAGCATCTATAGATTGGATAAGGCGATTGATGCTTGAAGTACCTGAGCTGGATTGGGCTGGTTTAAAAAGCTACAATATTCAAAACAATATGGTGATGAAAAAATACCTGGTTACACAAGATGCCTCTTTTCTTACCTCCAGCTCCATTATTGCATTTAAATTTGATGGCAGGCAACCTAAAAAATTTGTATTTGCAGATAATTTACCCGACGAGCATGCAAAAGCTTCCATTGTTTTATCCACTATACTTACAGACTATGCTTCTAATGCCGGGGTAGAAAAAAATAAATTCAGGCTGTTAACTCCTTACTGGGCTGGTTTTATGGGGTATAACATCAGTCATTTTTTATCCAATGGATTATCGCTAAACGGTGAGATATTTAAAAATATCAAACCAGGCCCATAATGAATATCTTTTTATCAATACCCTTAAATTACAACTTGTACTGTAAGGGTATTGATATGCCTCTGAAAAAATCTAACCCATTGTTATTTCGTTGTAACTGTCCTCAGCGTACAGTCAAAAATCCCATTCCTGATTTATTTTGTATTTTTAGGCTATCAAGCAGCACCAAAACTATATGCCCGATCACACACAAATTAATTCGTTACTACAAAACTATATTACCGATATTGGTGTGTACAATGAAATTCTTGCTGAAGACAAGACGATTTTGCCAGACTGGAAAACATTTTTTTCATCACTTGTTCAAACCGGCACTGCAGAAATAGAAGAGCGTAATAATGATATCCTGCGCCTGTTAAAAGAAAATGGCGTAGCCTATAATATTTACAACGACCCTTCCGGGCAAAGCCGTCCCTGGGAACTGGATCCCATTCCGCAGATCATTCCTGCAAAAGACTGGGAGACCATTAACGCAGGATTGATACAAAGAGCTGAATTATTCGACCTGATATTAAAAGATATTTACGGTGCGCAAACACTGATTAAAGAAGGTATTATTCCACAGGAATTAATTTACCTGCACCCCGGTTTCTTAAGGGCTTGTGTTAATATTCCATTGCCCGGTACACAACATTTAATTTTATATGCTGCCGATATGGCCCGTGGCAGCGATGGACGCATCTGGGTAATAGGCGACAGAACCCAGGCGCCTTCCGGTAGCGGATATGCGCTGGAAAACCGCCATGCCATGAGTACGGTGTTGCCGGAATTTTTCAACAACTTATCTGTAAAAAGATTATCACCTTATTTTGATGCTTTACAAAAAGCATTGATGGCCATTGCACCACACAACAATGACAATCCCAGAATTGTTATCCTTACGCCGGGGCCTGATAATGAAACTTATTTTGAACACTCCTACCTGGCTGCATACCTGGGCCTTACATTAGTGCAAGGAAATGACCTGATTGTAAAAGATAATTTTGTTTGGCTTAAAACCATTGAAGGGTTAGAAAAAATTGATGTGATACTACGTCGTTTAGATGATAGTTATTGTGATCCTTTAGAATTAAAAAGCAATTCCTTATTAGGTGTACCCGGTTTATTGCAGGCTGTAAGAAAAGGCAATGTTGCCATTGCCAACCCTCTTGGCAGCAGCATTGTAGAAAATGCAGGGCTGGTACCATTTTTACCAGCTATTGCAAAACATTTCTGGAATACAGAACTGATCATGCCTTCTATTGCTACCTGGTGGTGCGGACAACCAAAAGAAATGCAGTATGTGATTGACAATATTCAATCTTTAGTGATAAAAAGAATTTTCCGGCACGAAGCCGGTACCCGTGCCACTATTGATGGTGCTTCGCTTACTGCAGAAAAAACAAAAGAACTCATCGCACAAATTAAAGCTCAACCACATTTATACACCGGCCAGGAAAAAATAAATTTTTCTTCCACGCCTTCCTGGGTGGAAGGCAAAATAAAACCCTGTCATTCTTTATTCAGAAGTTTTTTGGTTAGTCATAACAACAGCTATATTGCCATGCCCGGCGGCTTAACCCGTACAAGTGCAGCAGAAGATAATTTTTTAATTTCCAATCAGCTGGGGGGCATCAGTAAAGATACCTGGGTAATTGCTGCTAATGAAGATGAGCAACAACCGGTTTTATTACAATTAAAAACCGATGCTGCCGTATATGCTCCGCAAAAGCGGTCCTTACCAAGCCATACTGCTGAAAATCTTTTTTGGGTGGGCCGTTATACCGAAAGAGTAATTTATAATGCAAGGCTGCAACGTACCGCAATGCAATGGATGTTAAAAAATAATCGTCCATTGAGTAAAGAAAATGAAATTACAGAAACATTGTTGCTGCAGATATTAACCGGTTGCACTTATACCTTCCCGGGATTTTTTAATGAAGAAGATACCGAAACAAGAAATGCTAACTATGATACTCCCTGGAAAGAACTAACGGATATTTTATACAATGAAAAAAGAAATGGCAGCCTTAGCCATAATATTTCGCTATTAAAAAATTCCGTATACAGTGTAAGAAATTTCTGGGCACTGGATACCTGGCGTGTACTGCGCCAGATGGAAGAAGATTGGGATAAAGCCAGGCAAAAACACAATGCCGATCATTTAAGAATGATCACTACCATCGATAAATTAAATACATCCATGTTTGCCTTTTTAGGCATGAACCGTGAAAGTGTAAGAAGAGAACAGGGCTGGAATATTTTAGATCTTGGCCGTAAACTGGAACAATCTTTATACATCATCACGCTTTTAAAAAACAGTTTTTTTCAAAAACAAAACGAACAAACTGAATATGACTTGTTGGAATCGGTGATGATTGCCACGCAGAGTTTAATTACTTACCGGTATACTTACCGTGATCATTTGCAACTGCCATTAGTTTTGGAACTACTGATGCTGGATATGAATTATCCTAAATCGCTGGCCTATTTAGTGAGTAAAATAAAATGGTATGTTTCAGATCTTCCGCAAACAGGAAACGATACCACGCTGAGCGAACAGGAAAGATTGATACTGGAAGCAGATACCATGTTAAAATTAGTGGATGGTATTACTTTAGCGCAATATGATAGCAGCAGTAAAGAATATAAAATATTGCATGAGTTTTTAGATAAATTATATGATCTGCTTATCAGCACTTCTATGCTGGTATCTAAAACTTATTTCAGTCATAGTCAAACACAAAAACAATTATTTACCACTAACTTATTATAAAACCATTGCTGTATTCTGTAACACATACCACTACTTATTTGTACCACGAGCAGGTAAGCCTTTGCCACAACATAGCCATGTTAAGTCCGAGAGATACAGCCACACAAGTATGCAGGAGCAGTAATATTATTATTTCACCATTACCTGAAGTGCTGGACAAACACACCGATTTTTTTGGGAACAAGGCGGTGTACTTTGTGGTAGAACAGGAACATGATACCCTTTCTGTTACGGTAAATTCTGTAATAGAAAAAATACCTTTACCTGTAAATGCGCCTGTCAATACTATCAGTTGGGAAGCAGTAAGAGATATGCTTCAAACTTCTACCGGGCAGTATATTAATGAGAAACAATTTATTGCTGTAACCGACATGACTGCGCCAACAACTGCCATCAGTAATTATGCAGCAGAATCTTTTACTCCCGGCCAATCTTTATTTAAAGCTGTGTATCATTTAATGCAACGCATTTATACAGAATTTAAATTTACCCCCGGCTTTACTACTATCTCTACTCCCCTTTCTACTGTGATGAAAGAAAGAAAAGGCGTATGCCAGGATTTTGCACACTTAGGCATTTCCTGTTTGCATGCTATGGGATTACCTGCAAAATATATCAGTGGCTACATTGAAACATTAGCACCGGAAGGAAAAGAAAAACTTACCGGTGTAGATGCTTCACATGCCTGGTTCTCTGTATTCATTCCCGAAATGGGTTGGGTGGATTTTGACCCTACTAATAATAAGATCCCCGATGAGCAATACATCACTGTTGGCTGGGGCCGTGATTACTTTGACATTGTTCCCTTGAAAGGCGTGATCATGAGCAGCAGCCCTCATGAGATGAGGGTATCTGTAGATGTAAAGAGAATGTAGTATTTATTATCATAGATTTTCATCAACTTCTTCCTGCAAATTATTTTTCAATTTATCACATTGCATTTTTCTACATTGTAATGTGATTTTTTTGTAGAAAAAATTCTATGCAAAATATTTATGATACACTTTATTTTCCCTCTGAAATAACATTTCTTTTTAATAACCTTGTTGAAAATACCCTGTAATTCCTATCGTATAAAATGCATCTTTAATGTCAACACTTTTATTTATTGTAGTACATACTATTACTAAACAGTCTGCGTTTTTTTTATGAAAACCACTTAACCCTAACATGAAGCATTTTATTTTACCAGTAGCATTTACTGTAATATGTTGTACAGCATTTGCACAAACTAAAAAAGCAGACAGCACAAAAAAGATTATCCCCGTGAAAACGTCGCAACCTCAATTAGCCCAGGAAAAGATCTGGCCCATTAATAATATGCCTGCAAAAAATGCAGATGCTGTTATTATTAACCAGCACCTGACTGTAAAAACAAGGCTTAAATTGTAACCCTCATTTTGATTATAGGAGCCTGCTGCTCCTATAATCTTTTTCCCAACCTCAGATCCAATGTACAAGGGTACTCACTATTAATTTCCGGTGCAGGGGCATCGTATACAAAACTACCACGGTTATTTTCTACATAATGCTCCACCACGGCAACCAGTGTTTTTACAAAACGAGGCTCCTGCGTATGGCTGGTATTACCAAAGCGGCTTACACGGCGGCTCTCTGCTTCAAAACTATTAACAGGAAAAGTATCATAACTTCTGCCGCCCGGGTGTGATACATAGTAAGTGCAACCGCCAATGGAGCGGCCATTCCAGGTATCCACAATGTCAAAAGTAAGCGGCGTATCCACACCAATAGTAGGATGCAATGCACTTGGTGGTTGCCAGGCCCGGTAGCGGATACCACACACATATTCGCCTTTTACGCCTGTACCTGTAAGGGGTACACGAATACCGCCGCAGAGTAAAATATACCTGCCTTCGGTAAGCCCTTTAAGTTTTACCTGCACTCTTTCCAATGAAGAATCTACAAAACGTGCGGTACCGGTACTGCTCATTTCTTCGCCCAGTACATGCCATGGTTCGATACCCATGCGTATTTCCATACTGATATCTTTAACCACCACCGAACCATAATGTGGAAAACGGAATTCGAAAAAGGGTTTGAACCAGTTGATGTCAAATGCATAGCCGGATTGATTTAAATATTCTACCACATCTCCCAGGTCCTGTTCTACATAATGCGGCAACAAATATTTATCATACAGGCCAGTACCCCAACGCACTAATTTATGCTTGTACGGCTTTTTCCAGAAAGCGGCTATCAGTGCCCGTATGAGCAGCATCTGCAATAAACTCATTTGCTTATGCGGCGGCATATCAAAAGCCCTGAATTCTAAAATACCTAAGCGTCCCGAAGAGGAATCGGGAGAAAATAATTTATCAATACAAAATTCGGAGCGGTGCGTATTGCCTGTAATATCGGTAAGCAAATGCCTGAAGATTCTATCCGTAACCCAAAAAGGGATATACCCTTTTTCAGGAACCTGGCTAAAAGCAATTTCCATTTCATACAACCGGTCTTCCAAACCTTCGTCGATACGTGGCGCCTGGCTGGTTGGCCCGATAAAAGAACCGGAGAATAAATAAGATAAACCCGGGTGGTGTTGCCAGAAAGTAATTAAACTCCGCAATACATCGGGCCTTCGCAACAAAGGGCTATCGGCAGGTTTAGCTCCGCCAATGGTGATATGATTACCGCCACCGGTGCCGGTATGCCTTCCATCCAGCATAAATTTTTCTGTGCCTAATCTCGATAATCTTGCCTGCTCATATAAAGTTTCTGTATTGGCTAAAAGCTCTTTCCAGTTTTTTGCCGGGTGAATATTTACTTCTATCACACCGGGATCGGGAGATACCACCAAACGCTCCATGCGGTTATCACGTGGCGGTTCGTAACCTTCAATACGCACCTGCATTTTTAAATGTGCTGCTGTGGATTCTATTGACGCCACCAGGTCTAAATAATGTTCCAGGTAATCCATTGGCGGCAGAAACACATAAATATTCCCTTCCCTTGCTTCCACACTCAACGCAGTTTTTACCGTAGCCACTTCAAAAGCAATTTCCGGTTCAGGCTCTTCTTCTTTTTTTTCTTTTTCCAGTTTCTTTCTTTCTGCTTCGTTGAGTATTTTTTCTTTTACCTGCGGTATTACACGTTGTGGCGGTTGTTCGTGAATAGTTATTGATCCGTAACGTGTAGTGATCGTCTCATGAAAATGCTCCAGTACCGGTAACTCTTCAAACAAACTCCGCTCCACCCGTTGCGGCATTTTTGATTTTGCCACCACCGGCAGTGATTCTAACGGTAAGCGTAACCCGATAGGTGAATTACCCGGAATTAAAAATAAATGTTCCCGGTTAAAAACCCATTTGCAGCTCAGCCACTGGCTGTTCCAGTAATTCCATTGCAGTGGCAGAATATATCCTACAGGGTCGCCCAATCCCTGGTTAAGCAATTGTGCCAGTGTACGCCGCTCAAAAGGATCTTTTAAATTAGCTTTCAACGGATCTACATTCACCGGGTTTTTCCCTTCTGTCCATAAAAAATAAAATACATCTTCGTATGCGGCACTGATATTTTCCGGGCTTACCGCAAGGCATTTAGCCAGTTCCGTAGCAAATTGCCCGGCTTCTTTATGCGTATATTTTTTATTATTTTTTTCGTGAGCAATCAGCGATACATCTTTCCAGACGGGGTAACCATCTTTGCGCCAGAACAAACCATATTGCCATCTTGGTAATGGTTCTCCCGGATACCATTTACCCTGTCCGTAATGGATCAAACCATCGGGGCCAAATTTTTCTCTCAACCTGAAAATTAAATCATGAGAAAGAATACGTTTTTCTTTCCCATCGGCCGCAGTATTCCATTGCGCCGATTCCATATCATCAATAGATACAAAAGTAGGTTCCCCGCCCATGGTCATGCGTACATCACCGGCATCTAAATCTTTATCCACCTGTTCGCCTATAGCATTTATCTCTATCCATTGCTGTTCGGTATAGGGCTTGGTAACACGTGGGTCTTCATAAATACGGGTTACTGAATTTTCAAATTCAAAACTTACCTCGCATTTATCTGTAGCACCCACAACGGGTGCAGCGCTTGCATAATCGGGTGTGCATGCCAGTGGTATATGTCCTTCGCCGGCAAATAAACCCGATGTGGCATCCAGGCCGATCCATCCTGCACCAGGTATGTACACTTCTACCCAGGCATGCAGGTCAGTAAAATCTTTTTCAGGACCTGATGGGCCGTCTAATGATTTTTCATCGGCAGAAAGTTGTACTAAATAACCGGATACAAATCTTGATGCTAATCCCAAATGGCGTAACACCTGTACAAATAACCAGGCCGTATCCCTGCAGGAACCTAATGTTTTTTCTAAAGTCTCTTCGCAGGTTTGCACACCCACTTCCATGCGTATGGAGTAGTTGATATCTTTATTTAATTTCTGGTTGAGGTATACCAGGAAATCATTGATGGTCTTTTTACTTTTATCAATTCCTTCTAACCATTGCATCAGCCTTGGCCCGCTTTCTTTTATTTCCAGGTAAGGCACTAGTTCTTTAGGCAATTGCCCTTCGTATTTAAAAGGGAAATTTTCTGCATATTCTTCCACAAAAAAATCAAAGGGATTAATGCTTACCAGGTTGGCAATTACTTCCACATCAATTTTAAGTTGTGTTGTTTTTTCAGGAAATACCACCCTGGCCTGGTAATTACCAAAAGGATCCTGTTGCCAGTTGATGAAATGTTCCTTCGGTTCAATCTTAAACGAATACGATTCGATGGCAGTACGGGAATGAGCGGCTGGCCTTAACCTGAATATATGCGGAGAAACTGCGACTGGCCTGTCGTAACTATACACTGTTTTATGCCTGATTGCTACCCGTATTGCCATAATAAATTTTATTTATGTTGATCAGCAATACAATCGTTTTTTAAATATAGCATTCAATCGGGGGAAAGAAAAATTTTATTTATGCTTTGCCCGCAGATTTAGTTAAGCGTGCATTCAAGGTTGCCAGCCTTCGCCGGTTTATACAAATTTGTACCCCCGTTTGCTAAGGTTGGCAACCCTTTGCTACCTTCGCAGCAATGATTGAAGTTAAACTAAAAGAAAAAGAAAATAAAGCCACCACTTTTAATATCAGCCTTACGCCATTGCGTATTGTGTTTATGGGTACACCGGAATTTGCGGTGGCCAGTTTAAACGCATTAGTAAATGCCGGCTACAATATTGTGGGGGTAATTACTGCGCCGGATAAGCCGGGCGGCCGTGGCATGCAACTGCAACAAAGTGCAGTAAAAAAATATGCTGTAGCGCATCATTTAAAAGTTTTGCAACCGGAAAAATTAAAGCATCCTGAATTTTTAGAAGAATTGAAAGCATTAAAAGCCGACCTGCAGATTGTTGTGGCATTCAGAATGTTGCCCGAAGTGGTTTGGAATATGCCGCCTATGGGTTCTGTAAATCTGCATGGCAGTTTATTACCGCAATACCGTGGCGCAGCACCTATTAACTGGGCTGTTATTAATGGCGAAAAAGAAACGGGTGTTACCACCTTTAAATTAAAACATGAAATAGATACCGGTGATATTTTATTGCAGCAAAGTTTTGCTATCGGAGAAAATGATACTGCCGGCGATGTGCACGACACAATGAAAGAAATTGGCGCACAGGTTTTAGTAAGTACAGTGAAAGGATTAGCAGAAGGAACGCTGACAGAAACTCCACAATCTGCCGTCGTGAGTCGTGAGACGTCAGACGTGAGAGAGAACAGCACATCTTTAACTACTCACGACTCACCTCTCACCACTCACGACTCTCTTAAACATGCTCCCAAGATTTTTACAGAGACCTGCAAAATTGATTTCAGCAAAACAGTAGAAGAAGTGCACAATTTAATCCGCGGCCTCTCTCCTTTTCCCGGGGCTTTCACAACATTGGAGGGTAAAACATTGAAGCTATATAAAAGTGAAAAAGAGCCAGGCAGGCATCATGACGGTTCAAAACCGTCTGACGCCTACCTGACCGATGGAAAAACATTTTTAAAATTTGCCTGTGCTGATGGCTATATTTTAGTAAAAGAATTACAACTGGAAGGAAAGAAAAAAATGACTACGGAAGATTTTTTAAGAGGGTATAGATTTTAATTTTCGCATGATCAGACGAGAGCGTCAGATCATGCGAAAGGCGTCATGACGGCTTCAAGCCGTCCGACGCCTTTAAAACATGTTATTTCAATTTCAATTTTTCCAGCAAGGCTTTACTTAAAGCGGCTTTAGGAACTACTAAACTTATAGTGTTGATAGCAAAGTAAGATTCAGATACATTGATATAACCATGAGCAGGCCCCACATCTCCCCAGGAATTTTTTACTAAGAAATAAGTATTACCATTCTTAGCTTTTTCAATACCGGTGATGTGCATCAGGTGATCATCCTGTGTGGTAAGATTTTCAAATAAAGCCTGGCGGGTTGCCGCATCTGATTTAGCTTCTTTCACATCGCCTGTAAGTACATTCATTTTACTTACCATTACATCAGATGCTGCACCAAGGTTTACTGCTGCGCCAAGCCTTTGCTGAAATCCGTCGTTACTCACATCCGCATCCCACAAAACCGAATAGCCTTTATTTAAAGCGTCTTTGGTCAGTTGTATCATATCTGCTAATGGCACGTTATAATAAGCCCCGTTGCTGAAATTATCCGGCACTTCTAAAATAAAGGGCTGGTAATATCCGTGATGGGTAAACGAAGTAATATTAACATAGTCATTAGCATTAAAATGGAGTGCTTCTTCAGCAAATGTTTGCGGTGTATATGATTTACCATTGTAAGTAAATTTTTCAGGAGGTGTACCCAACGTGGTATCCAGTATATTGGTGTAACCGGTCAGCCAATTTTCCGGTAATGGGTGTATTGCCATCACACTGTCCACATATTTTTTAAGGTTGGCCGATAACTTTACATGATTATGTTGTGTTTGTCCTGCTTTTAAACCACTATACACCGACTCAGGTACAGCACCGTAAGTAGCAATGGCTCTTATCAGGTCATGCCCTAAACCACCTTCGCCAAATTGTGCATGCCCCTGTCTTAAAATATAATTCTTTGCTTTTTCAATGTAAATATTTCTTACACTATACATTTCGCTCAGATCGTATTCGCCCCAGTTATTTTTCAGGCATTGGCTTTCCACTAATGATGTGGTGGAAAAACACCAGCAAGTACCCGTCATGGCCTGATCTTTTACGCTGGTAGCTGCAATGCTTTTGTCCACAGTAAAATAGTTGGCAGGGTTTCTTGGATTATCCTTTTCATTAGCCGCCTTAGGTTTTACTGCCTGTGGTGCAGCATTTTGAACATCATTTTGTGCCATGCCCACCATAAACATTGCAGTACTTACTGCAAACAAAAACACTTTCTTCATAAAATTTATTTTGAATAATTGATTGTACAATCCAGTTTATTATCCGCCACACCTAAAGCATCTGCAGCAGCATTACTTAACCTTAGTATGAGGCCATTGTTCTGCTTAATATCAGTAATCAGGTCTAATACTTTAGCATATACTACCTTACCATTGGCGGTATTGGTTATTTTTAGAATGGTGCCCGGCGCTGCATTATTATGAAGACAATAATATTTTCCATCTTCCCAGCCACTGGTACTTTTGAAAATGCCTCCGGTGCCATTTTCGTTTATTAATTGTTTACCTTTTGCCTGGTCATCAAAAACTGATTTAAAAATGCCGCCCTTAAAATCAGCTGCTTTAACGGCAATCTCGGGAGTTTTTACCTGCTCAATAGTTTTTACAGGCTTTACGTCTTCCGTTTTTGTTTCTTCTTTTTTAGCGTCCTGTTGTTTAGCTTTTGCTGCTGCAGCATCAGCAGCTTCTTTCATTTTATCTGCAGCTTGTTGTGCTGCTTTCTTAGCCTCATCATCATTAGTTTTTGATGGTGCTGTTTTTACCGTTTCTTTTGGTGACACAGCTGCTCCCGTTTCTTTGGTATAACCTACTATCAGCTGGGCTCCTTCACTTACAGCATCACTGGTAAGGTTATTCCATTTTTTTATATCGGCAATAGGTACTTTATTGTACAAGGTACTGATATGATATAAAGTTTCTTTTTTTGTAACCGTGTGATAAATAGGTTTGCCAATACCATTTTCTTTTGCAACACCAACCGGTTTTGTTACCGGAACATCTTTCGCCTTTACCGGTGGGGTTTCTTTAATTACAACAGGTGGTGGCGCAGTAGTTGCAGCACCAGGCTTTACAGGAATTTTTAATACCTGCCCGATTGTTAGCCCCTTATCATAATCTATCTTATTGTAATTTGCCAGTTCCCGGCCATTAATATTGTATAAGCGGCCAATACTACTTAAGCTTTCTTTTGGCCCTACGGTATGGGTGATCACTTTTTGTGCAATGGCAAAAAAGGGTACTAAAAGCAAGAGACAAAATAATTTCTTCATTTTCTAACGCATTATGTTTGCAAATATGCAAAAATTAGTTGGTTTACAGAGCCATTTACTTGTTAACAACCGGATGCAGCGCACAATAAAGCTGTAAGTCTTCTGCCGGTAAAAGTATAGTGCATTATTTGTTGAGTATCCGCCACTCTTTGGGATAATAATTATTAATGCGGTTGGGCAAGGCTTTTATCCAGCCTAAAGGCATTTGCTGGTATTTTATTAATGCCCAGCCTTTTATGGAGGTCTCCATCTTTACATCCTGTTTACGCAGGTATTGCAGCGCATTTTCAAGATCAACTTCGCAATACGGGATATCGTCTTTTAAAATAGTGCTCAGTGCCAGTTCGTGGTGTGGAATTAATTCATTACGGATGACCGTTCCCATTCTTACGCCGGCTTTTTTTATGTATAAAGACGACTGGATAAAATTGAACTCCTCCTGCAAATGAAGTGGCATGGCAATGATCTCATCATTTTGTTTTATAAAGAAAAAATCATCCGCATTTTTCAACCAGGGTTTTACAATTTCAATTTCATTTTTAGAAATTTTCTCCGCCGCATTTCTTTCTTTTATTACATGCTGAGTAAAAGAAGCTGCGCCGTTTTTTTTAAATGCTGCAATAAAAAAACCTTCGCCTTTTAATTGGTCGGGATAAAACCTGTAACCGTAAGCTTGCTTTTTTTCAGAAATAGTTTCCACAATATTCCATTCAGCCAACAATTTTAATGCTACAGTTTCCACATCCAGTTCTTCAATCAGCCAATCACAAATAGTTTCATCCTCTGCAGTTGAGTAAGAACAGGTAGAATAAATCAGTATCCCATTTTCTTTCAGCGAAGCTATCACATCAGCTAGAATTCTTTGCTGGCGCTGACTACAGAGTGCCACGTTATTGATACTCCATTCTTCTATCGCTGCATTATCTTTTCTAAATAGTCCACTGCCGCTGCAAGGCGCATCTACTACAATTACATCAAAGTAATTTTCCAGGCGCTGAAAATCTTTAGGGTCGTTATTGGTTACAATTACATTTGCAGCACCCCACTTGGTAATATTTTCACTTAAAATATTTACTCTTGTCTTTATTACTTCGTTACTTATCAATAAACTATCTGCAGTAATCAGCGATTGAATTAAAGTAGATTTTCCACCCGGAGCAGCACAGCAATCCAGCACTTTTACAGATTGCAAACAATCAACCGTTTGTTGTAAAGCCTGTTGTAAAAACATACTGCTGGCTTCCTGCACATAGTAAGCACCCGCATGAAATAAAGGATCAGCCGTAAAAGAAGGTCTTTCAGAAAGATAAAACCCATAGTTGCTCCAGGGCACAGGCTCTTGCTGAAGCTGGAAAGTTAAAGCTTGAAGGTTAAATGTTTTTGCCGGGTTCAACCGCACAGAAGTGATCTGCTCACCAGACAAGTGAACTTTTTTAAAAGCTTCTTCGTCAAAGCCTTTTACCTGTTGCAGGGATTGTAATAATGATTCCGGTAAATTCAACAGTCATTTTTTATTATACAGCAATACTATCATACACCACCACTTTTTCCCAAAGATGCGAACACTCTTTTACAAAGTTTAAGTGTACAGGATCTACCTGGTAGCTGTCCTGGTCGGCTGCAGTTTCAAAAGTATTTAACCAGCTGATGGAATAAGTTGTATCAATAACGCCCCTGCTGGTAGCAGCAGGTTTACCAATATGAAAAGATTTGATAGTAGTTACTGCCGACAATTTCTGCAGGCCTTCAATTAATTGTTGCAGGTGTAAATCGTTAGACGGTTCTTTTAACCAGAAAAAAACATGGTGTATAAAAACGTTTTGCATTATGATAATTGTTTTAAGTTTAAGTAACAAAGTTAACCCCATGCGGTTAATATTTATTTTTTGTGCTAAGATTTCTCTTGCATTAATGAAATATAAACTTTATTTTGTCAATCATCTCCCCTTCTAAACGATTGCGCTGTACTACATTGAAATTTTATTGTTAATTCTAAAAATTTAACCAACAATGAAGCAATTCAAATTTTTGGCTGCCATTCCAATTATTATGGCATTTGTTTTTACGGGCTGCAATAATGCAGATGATAAAAAAACTGAACCCACCACCGCTGCAACTCCTGATACATCTGCCGCAAAGCCCAAAGAAACTGCGCCCACCCCGGCACCTCTTTTTAATGTTGCCGTTATTATTCACAAAGTGGCCAATTACACCAAATGGCTGCCATTGTATGAGTCGGATGATTCTGCAAGAATGGCCAATGGCCTGAGTAATTATGTTTTGGGCAGAGGAATGGATAAGGATTCTAATACTGTATTGGTGGCTTTAAAAATGGCTGATCCTGCAAAAGCAAAAGCAATGGCCAACTCGCCTGCACTGAAAGAAAAAATGAAACAGGGTGGTGTGATTGGAGTGCCTACTATGTTTTTTGAAGAGAACGTAATGATGGACACCAGCACTATGGCTAATACCGTTGCCCGTGTAATGGTTACCCACAAAGTAAAAGACTGGGATACCTGGAAAAAAGAATTTGACAGCCACAAACAGGCAAGACTGGATGCCGGCCTTGTAGACCGGGTAGTTGGGCATAGCATTGATGATAATCATTTGGTAAGAATAGTTTTTGCTATTACTGATATGGCAAAAGCAAAAGCATTTATGGCTTCAAAAGACCTGAAAGATAAAATGGCTGCTGCCGGAGTAGAAGGTCCGCCAACATTCTTTTATTACACCATCGCAAAAAAATACTAGAGACTGGTTTTTGATTAAAGATGGCAGCCGTAAAGGTTGTCATCTTTTTTATTATCTTTTTATGTAAAAAAATCCGGCAGAAGAATCTGCCGGATGTAGGATAACAAACTATAGCCATGAAATATTTAAAACCCTAAACCAACTGCAAAACCTCTTGCCAGGCCCGCAATATCTGCTACGGCTGTTGCAGCACCTGTACTTAAATTAATGGTATAAATTTTTGACATGGTGCCTACTGTCAATAATGCGTAAGCTTTATTAGAACTGCCACCAATATCAAATCCATTATCAGTTTCTACATTAATACCTAATGCCCCTACTTCAACCAATGTGCCATTGTTGGGAGGGTTTTGCATATACAATTTATCTGTTGCCGGATCAATTACATATAAAGTAGTTGTAGTGGCTCCGGCAAAATTATTAGTATATGCTGCAGCAGCAACCGCAGGTACACCAGGGTTTAAACTGCCATCTATTGCGGCAATTAAACCGGTGTTAGGATCTAAACGTAAATTCTGCCCGGTGTTACTCACTACTCTTATACGATCTACAGTAGGGTTAAAATCAAAACCAAAAGAAGTACCTGATAAAAGTGTTGTAAAAGGTGCTGTACCAACCGCAGTTGCTGCGCCGCTGGACATATTGATAGTATAAATTCTGCTGCTGCTTCCCAATGCATATAACTGGCCTGTTGCAGGACGCATGTCTATACCCAAAATATTTTCACCAACCTGTAAACCGGTAATTGCTTTTGTAACCGGCGTACCAGGACTTGTTAAATTAAAGATCAATAAATTATTAGCGTTATCAGTACTGTAAGCAACAGGCCTTGTAGGGATAGCTAAGCCGATAACCGGGGTGGCCAATGTACCTAAATTAGTAGCTTTACCAGTAGCGGTATCTACCTGGTATAAATTATTTACACCGGCAACAGTTATTGGTGCCAGTATTACTTTATTATCGGGGCTGATATCAAAATCACTGCTACCCATACCCGATATACCTAAACTACCTACCTCTACCAGCGTACCATTATTCGGTGGGTCTTGTTTATATAATTTTTGTCCGTCAATATCAAACAACGTTGTGGAGGCTGCGCCTGCAACACTATTGGTGTACGCTGCACCGGTAATTACAGCAGCAGGATTAATAGCCACATCTGTTGCTGCTACAGTTCCTGTTTCAGGATTCAATCTTAAATTCTGCCCGGTATTGGTTACCACACGTATACGATCAACTGTAGGGTTAAAATCAAAAGCTGTAACTGTACCGCTTATCGCAGGAGTAAAAGCTGTTGATCCAATAGCCCTTGCAGCCCCGCTTTCCGGATTAATAACATAAATACGGCTGCTGTTGCCAAGGCCGTACAATTGCCCCGTTGCAGGCCTGAAGTCGATGGCTAAAATATTCTCGCCTGTTTGTAAACCAGTAATAGTAAACTGAGCTGCGACATTTTCTACAGCGTTAGCATTATATTTTATTAATTGATTAGAGGATGAAATACCGAAGAATACAAGATCAGGTTTTACTACAGTAACCGGTGGTGTTACCATCGTATCGTCGTCTTTATTACATCCGGTAAAAACTACAATAATTGCTGCTAAAACAGGGATAAAGATTAATTTTTTCATGTGTCGTTAATTTTGCTTTACAAGCATTTACGGAGAAACAACAACATGGGTTTTAGAGAAATTAATTTTTATTTTCAGGCCATCACCGATATCATCTGCAATGCAACAGCACCCAATTTTTCATGGCCGTTAATGGTAATTTTTTTGAGTGCTTCTTCTGGTGTAATGCCTTTTGAAAAAAGTTTCCAGGCAATTTCAGGAGTAATATTAACGATGGCTACAGGCGTAGAAGTAATATTTTTTTTCAATTCCCATCCCGATCCGGTTTTTTCAATATTCCATTCGCCACCAATATCAGTAAGTATTTTTATTTGTATTACTGTTCCTGTTACCGCTTCCACATTTCTGTAGGTATGCGGCAATGCATACATGAAGGTATCTATGAAAGGGTAAAATAATTCTTTGGTAAGAATGGCTTGCCTGCCAACAGCTTCACGTATCTGTTGCTGGTGTATAAATTTTTCGGTATACTCCCGGGCAATATGAAACCAGTTGGCCGATTTTTCCTGGCCGGCCCATGCAACTGAAAATGTTGCTGTTTCAAAAGGATCGAGTTTTTGTAACTGTTCTATATATTCTTTTGCTGTTGATGCCAGCAATTCAATCAGTACCTGCGGACTTAATCGTTTGGTAGCATTGGTCCACGACATGTTTAATTGATTGAGATAAACCACCAGGTCGGCATAGGAATTAATATTACCCACTGCTTCGAGATAGTTGTCACGGTAATAAGAAATTGTTCTGAGGTTGCCATCCAGCAAATGCGATGCAATATCTTTAACGGTCCACAGTTTTGCAATGGTTGGCAATTGCCATTCTTCTGCAGTTAATGATTGAAGCAGATCAATTAATGCTTTATCCAGAGCCGGAAAAAGATGTAAGGTTTGTAATGGTATTTGGTTGGTAGTATTTTGCATCACACAGTAAATGATACAAAGCTATCAAAAGCAATTAAATAAAAACAGTTTAGTTAAAACCATTTCCCTTTCTTCTTATCCCAGGTAGTTACACCAATTTTAAATTGCACCGGATTGCGGAATTGATTGGCTGCAGAACCGGACACATAAACACCCAGTTTAAATTTACCCATTTGATTAAAGGGATATTTAAATACTCTTTCAACACCGGTAAATACTTCAATGTAACGCAGGTTATTTCTTTCGGGTGCTATTAAAAAACCTGTGCCGGCAATTTCACGCAGGCCGATCTTTTTAAAGAATGGAATTTTATTTAGCAAGGCACCATTAAATTCATGCACATAATGCCCTTCGTAAAAACGTTTAAAAACTGGAAAGGTAGAATCCAGGGATTGAAATGCTTCGTTGGGATTGGAAAAGAAAATCGGATCGCCTCGTCTTTCCCTCTTGTAATCCACCAGTCGCAAGTCTTTTGTATTAAAGAAGGAGCCGGTTTTTAAAGTGTACGACGAAATGCCTACGGTACCGATTTTAATAGATTGCTTCACACCAAATTCCAGGTAATCAAAATTTACTTTACTATCGAATATTTGTGGGATACCTTTTTTCCACAGCGTATAAAATGTGGGCCATGAAGAACCGAGTATTACTTTTTCTTTGGGCTCACGTATATAACGCTGGTGTGGTGTATACTCCAGCTTCAGCGTTCCGTAAAAAGCATTGTAGGGTTCAAAAACTGCCACCTGGTTACTACTGCTGTCGAATATATTTCCTAATGAAGAGCTATCGAGAAACGTTCCTCTTTTATAATCTTTTAATGAACGGCGGAATGCCATATCCACATCTGAATAAAAAAACAATCCGTTTGCTAATTCTAAACTATGGCCTGCACCCAGTCCCTGGTTAAGATAAAGATTGCTTCTGCTAATCATATTTATCCAGGCATCGCCATTAAAAATATAATCAAAACTTTTTTGCAACCGTAT
Organism: Ferruginibacter sp. SUN106; assembly: GCF_050611765.1. NCBI lineage: Bacteria > Pseudomonadati > Bacteroidota > Chitinophagia > Chitinophagales > Chitinophagaceae > Ferruginibacter > Ferruginibacter sp. SUN106. The sequence goes on along the minus strand of NZ_JBODJC010000001.1, from coordinate 677,339 downwards.
AGTATAAGCACCACGATTAAATGGATTATACATTCTGTTCAACTGAATACTTCCGTTAATATCTTTATTTCTGATACCATAACTGAGTTCTGTAAACAGGCTTACATTTTTCCTGGACTCATAAGTTTTAAAATAAAAAAATGAAGGTTGTATCCTGGTGCCACCAAACTGCAATGGTTGGTATAAATTTGGAATAGGTGGAATATACCAGTTCCTTCTTTTTACATGGTCATTAAAGTTCTGCCCTTTAATAAAGATATTGGCTAAAGTAATTTTATTGATCACTCTATCCATCGAATCGAGATAGGCTTTGGTATGTGTGGCACTGTAAATACTATCTTTATAATGAATAAAACGAACTTCTTTTTCGGTTAGTGGTTCGGTACGATTAATTTGCCAGAAAGTGCTGTCTCTTTTATACGCCTCCATTGTAGCTGCACTCAGTTCGTTACCAAAATATTTTTTTTCAAACTGTTTGTGCAATTCAAAATTATTGTAGCTAACAACTGTGCGGCCTGACGATTTCTTTTTTCCGGAAGCAGCGTTGTAAGTAAACTGCTGCCGGCTCAGCATCCAGGCGCTATCGTGTATCAAACTGTATTGTTGCTCCACTTCAAAAAAATCATACTCTGCCAAATGATATTTAGGTAAGCGCAACTTAGTATGCAGTACTACCCAAAGACTGTCGGCCACAGTTATTTCTCCTTCTACTGTAGCGTTGCTTAATTGCCGTGGCTTAATACTGATGGTGAATATTTTTCTCCCGTTTACGATCTCCGTCTTTATTACTTTATAGCGATAGGCCAGCAAACCACTATAACTTAACGGCGATACAAAAGGTGTTTGCGAAACAGAAGGAATATTGATGAGGTTATTATACAAACTAAAATCGCCTTCAGTTGTAGAAAGAAAAAATAAACTCTGTGTATTGCCTCTTCTTTTTATACCCGTTCTTTCTTCTTTAATATTTTTAGGGGAACCATGATCGAGTTGCAATACAATTTCTGCCATTGCCATACGGTTAAGTTCGGCATTGGCCTGTTGTATTTTTAATAAGGAATCGCTTATCGGTTTTTTGCTTTTTTTCTGCGGCAAAGAATCTTCCTGCAATGCTTTAATGTATACTTTGCAGGAATAAGCACCGGAAGCCGCTTCAACAGCATCTTTATTTCTTATTACATTACGAATGTATTCTTCTGCCCTGTCACGGTTTTTTCCTTTTATCACCACTTCAGAAAGATTGGTGGCATCAGCCGCTTCCATAATAATATTCTGCAGGTAATCTGCTTTGCCAACAATTACAGTAATAACCTGTGGCTTATAACCTACTAACGTAATTACAAGATCATACTTTCCTTCTTCCAATGCAATTGAATAACTGCCATCTTCTTTGGTAACAGTGCCTTGCCTGATCTCTTTTACCTGTATACTTACAAAGGCCAGTGGGTCTTGCCTGCCATTGGTGATCTTGCCATATACCTTATGATACTGGCTAAAAGCAGGGACAGAAAAACTAATGGAAATAATTAAAAGGATCGATCGCATAATACAGTTGGCCAGGTTAAGGATTATAAAAATGCGATAAAACTTTGAGAGCCGTATACAGTAATTATTTATTAGATATTAATTAACAAATAAATAAGGAGGGCTGTACCATAACTGTCTTTACTCACTGGTAAATTCATCAAGAATGCCCGATGGCGTTTCAACAGCCCCGGTTTCATTTTTTATACTTAAACTTTTTATGAGTACAATAATAAAAGCACCATGGCCTGTTATTGTTAATGCCCAGGCAAGATAATAGCGTACAGTATTGATCCGGGGCATCAACTCTTTTAATTCGCTCTTATCTATGTAAAGCAAACCAATCATTATTAACCCCATCATAAGTAATGGTATAAAAAACATGACAAAGAACAGGCTCCATACATGTAACCTGATCCAGGCTTTAGCTTGTATTTTATTCTTTAATACACCGTAAGTAACAGCTTCCAGTATCACCAATAGCATTACAGCAATTTCAAGCCATGTAAAAATTCTTATAGCAGGCATCTTGTAAACAAAAGTTCCAATATTCCTTGTTTGATAACTTAAAAACAGTAACAACAGCAAACGAAAAAATACAATAAGGCTTAAACCCCTGATGCCCCAAGTATATGCTTTGTTATTTTTCATTAATTATTGCTGTAAGTATCGATGAAATTTCATTGGCTCTGTTAGCAATCATAAAATGTCCGCCTTTTTTTATAAGATGTTGCGGCTTAAAATTGATTATGGGTAATACTTTATCTTTATCGCCATGTATGCGGATAATATTTGGAGGAGCCGTGGTTCTTTTCCAGTTTACAATTTCGTTGATGGCCCATTTGGAAAAATCAGGATTGGAAGCAGTAAGTATTTCCTCTAACAGTATCTTATCATTGCTTGCCGAAATACTAAAAAGCCAGTTTGTAAAAATATTACTCTTGTGAATACTTCTTTTAGGCAGTAACTTATTTAAACCAAGTACACCTGCAAGTTTATAATATACAGGTAATTCCTGTCTTCTTGCAGCACTGGAAACCAGTATCGTTTTTTCTGGTTTTACAAATTCAATTACTTCAGTAGCAAGCATACCGCCAAAAGATAAACCAATAAGTATAAAAGGTTTTGAAACGTCTATTTTACACGCTATTCTTTTTGCATACTCCTGTATTGTTTCATTTTTTTCTGGCGCAAGCCAGTCTATAAATACAGCAGTAACACCCTTTGGAAATGTCAAATACTTAAAGGCCGTTTTATCGGCACCAAGTCCGCTAAGAAAATAAATTGTCATAATGCAAATTACACTATCAGAAGCTGGCTGCAAAAATTGCAACTCAATAACTCTATTTGTTAATATTCAGATAAGTGATCACAATTTCCACCCTTCTGTTCTTTTGTCTTCCGGTAGCAGTGGCATTTTCTGCTACAGGAAAATACTGCCCCTTACCTGCAGCAGTTATTTTTTCAGCAGCTCCGGGAATTTTTTCTGTCAAATAATTTTTTATAGTTATCGCCCTGTTTTCAGAAAGTACCTGGTTTTTATTTTCGTTACCGGAATTATCAGTGTGGCCTGTGATGCCGATAGTTAAAAATTTTTTTATGGTAAGTTTTGTAACAAGACTATCGAGGATATTTTTCAATCCTGGTTTCAGATCATATTTTCCTATATCAAATAACAGATCGGGAATAACAATTGTATCCGTTGTAAATTTTACAACCGGTGCAATAACGGGTTCTTCTTTAAAAACAGGAACGTTGTTTGTGTGGCGATAATTATAGTCGAACATTTTTGTAATGTTGGCTTCGTATTGGGCGCAAACTGGTGCATTACCTTGAGCTTGTAACTTAATTTCATCTATAAAATATAAAACATCGCCGCTTTTATTCATGGCGTCACCCATACTATATTCCACCTCAGCAAGCCCGGCAGTGGTAATCGTAAAAAATTTTTCATTGCCTGTTGCAAGGTATTCGCATTTCACATGCTTCCAGTCTTTATAATCGCCATCTACATTTTCTTTTGTAATAATTACTGAAGGTGTTGCAGACAAATTTTTAACTGTAGCCAGCATAGGCTCTTTTTCTGTAAAATAAAAAGCCAGCTGTTTAAAATTGTTTTTTGCAGTATTCAGATAAAAAGAAAGGTCATACTTTTCTCCCGCTACCAACTGGCAGCATAAACCGGTGTATACATATCTTGGGTGATTAAAATTTGCAAGCACACTGCCAACGGGTACAATCAAAACCATATTGCCAATTACAGGCCTAGGGGCAATGCGACCATTCACTAAAAAATTACCGGCGGGAATATTGAACCATGCTTCAGGTGAACAATCGGCTTTAAATTCAATGCAGTTATTAATAGCTTCAAAACCCGGGTTGGCAAAAAGGTTTTGTGCTTCTACAGTACTACAACAAAATAAAAAGAAAAAAATTATAATTAAACTGCGCCTGTACTTTGATGGATTCAATTTTTAAGGCAATTTAAAAAATTAAATGCATAAGTGAGCTTTTTAAAAATTGAACCGTAGGAAATTTACAAAGCATAATGTTGCATCATATACTCTTCTATTGCCAGTGCCCTTGCTTCCAGGTCTTTATTTTTAATATATTTTTTTATATCCTGCTCCTCACTCAGCAATTCTTTTTTATACACATTTGTAAAAGGAAAATAATTTACAGCAAAATGCCACTGATCCCTGATGGTTGAAAAAATATCTGCATCTGCTTTCATCAACGTATTATAATTTAAAAACACTACACTATCAGTTGGCAAAGAGCGGGCATGTTGTAAGATCTCTTCATAATAATGCACCCACACTTTTAAAAACCGGTCCGTTTCTTTTTCAAATATTTTCTCCAGGCTTTTTCTTTTAAATAACTGCCATTTCAGTTTAGATAACCCTCTTTTTTGCAGAAACCGTTTTTCATTCATTTTAAATTCCCTTGTAATCAGAGAGCTTACAGTAGCATTAAAATTCCGCACTACTATAACATAATAAGCAGAAGGAATTAATTTACTGTACTCGCCCAGAAACAAACAGGTACGTGGATCTTTCCATCCCCATTCATCATGTTTCCGGTTCTTTGTTTCCAGCATGCCCTTCAATTCCATCTGTTCTATTTCGGTTAAACTGCCGGTTGCTTTTGTAATTAAACCGGTATCAGGAAAATTTCGTTTTTTCAAAAACTTCTGATGCAGGCTTAAAAAATCTGCATCTTCAAAATGCCCCTGTTCATTTCCAATACCGGGACCTAATAAATTATTACCAATAAAAAGTCCGCAACGATTTAACCACTGGGTTACAACTGATGTACCGGAGCGATGCATTCCTGCTATGATGAGTACTTTAGAATTCATGAATTAATGTAACGGTTAAAAAAAGGAATATTGTTTTTTAAATAACCCGGTAAAAGAACAGATTGTTTTTTATTCAAATTCTTTTTTACAAAAACCACCATCTTATTTACGCAACTGATGATAGTTTCATTATCTGTATTGATATAAATATCCGGGGTTAACGGCTCTTCAAACGGATCATTGATACCAGTAAGGTTATTAATTCTATCCGGATGATGTAGGGGAAGAAATGCTTTTTGATAGAGACCTTTGGTATCACGTATCTTTAATGTTTCAACAGAACAATCGATGAATGCTGTTAATACATTGGGATAAGTCGTTTTAACTTCAGTACGTATCTCCTCATAAGGATTAATAGCGCAAATGATAGCTACAACGCCATGTTTGGACAGTTGATGTGCCACAAAGGCCATACGGCGCATATTTTCAAAACGATCTTGCCTGGAAAATCCTAAGCCTTTACACAAGGTGGCACGGTATTCATCACCATCGATGATCTCTACTTCAATACCTTGTTTTAGTAGTTCTGCTTCTGCAGCTCTTGCTAATGTACTTTTACCCGAACCCGACAACCCACAAAATTGAATGATCATTTTAGTTTTGTTTAAAATGAATGGACTTACTTTTTACAGAACAGTTTAAAACCTGTTCAATAAAAAGATGAACAATAAATTAAAATGGTTGGGTAAATATTTTGTGTGTGATAGCAGAACAAAAATAATACACGTAGTGAAGTAATAGCATTAAAATTTTTTAATCCTATTTTAATCAGCTTTTAATTTACAAGCGGTTAACATAACTGCTTAAAAAAAATCGTTGTTATAAATTATTGCAGTAGTTTAAATTGCTTTTACTTCGGCGCAAAGGTCTTGTAAAACTTTTTTAGCATCGCCGAATAACATACTTGTTTTAGGTTGAAAGAAGAGATCATTTTCAATACCGGCATAACCGGGTTTCATACTACGTTTATTTACAATTACCGTTTTGGCCTGTTCAACTTCTAATATGGGCATTCCATAGATGGGTGAGGCAGGATCATTTTTTGCAGCAGGGTTTACCACATCATTCGCACCCAATATCAACACCACATCAGTAGTTTTAAATTCATCATTTGCATTTTCCATCTCCATCAGTTTATCATAACTCACATCAGCTTCTGCCAGCAATACATTCATGTGGCCGGGCATACGTCCTGCTACAGGATGAATAGCATAATTTACTTCCACTCCTTTTTCAGTTAATATTTTTTCCAGTTCATGGCAAATATGTTGCGCCTGCGCTACAGCTAAACCATAACCCGGAACGATCATTACTTTGGTAGCATAGCCCATTACCATTGCAGCATCGGCTAAACTTATTTCTTTGTAATTGCCTTGCGCTTTTGCAGGGCCGCCTTCAACAGTAGCCTTATTACCACCACCAAAAGACCCAATCAACACATTGGTTAAAGAACGGTTCATCGCTTTACACATCAGTATGGTAAGCAAAGTTCCTGCTGCACCAACTAATATACCACCGGTAAGCATCGCTTTGTTATCGTATAAAAATCCACCGCAGGCAGCAGCTACACCGGTGAAAGAATTCAAGAGAGAAATTACTACCGGCATATCTGCACCACCAATCGGCATTACAAATAATATCCCGTAGATGAATGCAAAAAATCCAATCAGCAAAAACGGAATATACATACTGCCGATATTGGATTGATAAACCCATACTGCTGTTGCAATTACCAATACCAGCACAATCATGTTTACAATATGCTGACCTTTAAAAGAAAAATCTTTTACCTTCCCATTCAACTTTCCCCATGCAATTATACTACCGGTATAAGAAATGGTACCAATAATGGCACCTGCAACAATAGTGATGTAATGGCCAACAGTGGCCAGTTCTGCAAACGGTGTTTCAGGAGATGCTTCGTGCAATTTATAAATATGATAAAACTCTGCGGCAGAAATTAATGCCGCACAGGCTCCACCCATTCCATTAAACAAACTCACCATCTCGGGCATAGCCGTCATCTTTACTTTTTTTGCAGAGAGCGTTCCAGCAACAGTGCCAATTAATAAACCTGCAAATATCCAGATGTAGTTGTGCAGCTTTTCGCCATTGTCTTCAAATAAAAAGATAGTACCGAAAATGGCAACGGTCATACCAAATGCCGCTACTAAATTTCCTTTACGTGCACTTGCAGGATTGGATAACATTTTCAATCCAAGGATAAAAGTTACTGAAGCAATAAGATAACAGAGTGTCAAAAGATTCAATTCCATTGTTTATATTTTGCACGCAGAGACGCAGCCGCCGCTGAGATTTTTAATTCGTGTTATTAGTTTTAATTCGTGTTATTATTTCTTCTTCTTAAACATTTCCAGCATTCTATCTGTTACCACAAAACCACCCACCACATTTAATGTACCGAGTATCACGGCAAAAAAACCCAGGCCTAATGCTAAATAATTATCTGTTTCTGCTTTGCCCATTACAATAATAGCACCAATGATCACCACACCATGTATGGCATTTGCGCCACTCATTAAAGGCGTATGCAACACACTGGGTACACGGCCAATCACTTCTATACCCACAAATATCATCAGGATAACGATGTAGATGATCTGTTGATTTTCAGAAATCCATGCTAAAATATTTTCCATTTTGGTTGGTTAATTAGTTTATTGGTTGATTAGTTAATTGATGGTTGTATTGAATGCATTATCCATTATTCATTACACCATTATCCATTAATTATTGCGTTTATTCTTTCATTAGTGATTACTCCATCATGTACCACACAAGTACCTTTCACTAAATCATCTTCAAAATTTAAATTGATGGCACCTTCTTTAGTAATGACCAGTTGCAAAAAGTTAAGGATATTTTTTCCGTATAATTTACTGGCATCACTTGGCATCGTACCTGCTAAATAAGAGTTACCTACAATACTTACACCATTATGAATTACGGTGGCGTCTGTTTTAGTTAATTCTGTATTGCCGCCTGTAGCTGCGGCTAAATCTATTACCACTGAGCCATTCTTCATGCCTTCGATCATGGCAGTGGTAATTAATACCGGTGCTTTTTTACCGGGTATTTGTGCTGTAGTAATTACAATATCTGCTTTGGCTACACTCTCAGCTATTTTTGCTTTTTGTCTTTGCAAAAATTCTTCTGTTTGTTCTACTGCATAACCGCCGGCTTTACTGGCATCAGCTGCACCTTCCACTTCTACAAATTTTGCACCCAGGCTCATTACTTCTTCTTTTACTGCAGGGCGGGTATCAAAAACTTCTACTACTGCCCCCAAACGTTTTGCAGTTGCAATGGCTTGTAAGCCTGCAACACCTGCACCCAGTATCAGCATTTTTGCAGGAGGTACACTGCCTGCTGCTGTCATAAACATGGGGAAATATTTAGGAAATAGATTCGCTGCTGTCAACACTGCTTTATACCCTGCAATGTTAGCCTGGCTGCTGAGTATATCCATACTTTGTGCCCTGGTGGTACGTGGCAGCATATCCATGCTAAAAACTGTTACACCTTTTGCAGACCAGTCTTTCATCAATTGTGCGTTAAATAAAGGCTGAAAAACACCCAATACAATTTTTGATTTTAGATTTTCGATTTCGGATTTATCGGGTGTGTTTATGGATAAAATGATATCACTGTTTTGCAGAATTTGTGCTCTTGACTGTATCGTTGCTCCTGCCTCAGTATATTTGTCATCATTGGCAAAAGCCATAGCGCCGGCATTGTTTTCGATACAAACATTTACATTCCATTTTTTAAGGGTAGCTAAATGTTCTGGCAGTAAAGAGACTCTGGTTTCGGGGGATGGTTCTTTTAAAACGCCTATTGTCATAAGAAAATTAATTGCTGCTAAGGTACAGAAATTGGCTCTATCTCCTTAAAAAATCAACATGACTTTAAACAGTAATTTTCAACTAATGGTGACAATGATCATTAAAACCGGATATCGAAGTGTTGTTTTACTTTAATATCATTATTTAAAGTAACAATGCCTATAAAGAACAGATCGATAGTAAGGGTTACAGCAGGATGTTGTTTAATTTCATTCCAGGCAGCTTCCATTTCGGCACTCCAGTGAATATCATCAAAAATAAGAATGGTTGAAGGTGTGGAAACTTTAAGCAGCTGTGTAAAATAATCCAGGGTAGGCAATCTGCGGTGATTGCCATCTACAAAAGCAAGATCGATTGTTTGTAATTGATTTAAAAGCGGCGGTAAGGTTGTTGTAAAATCGCCTTCGGTTAAAATAATATTTTTCAAATTGAGTTGCTCAAAACTTTGTTTTGCAATATGGGCAATATTTTTTGCACCTTCGCAGGTAGATACCTGTGCGTTGGTATTACCTGAAGCAAGATAAGCAGTGGTGATACCGAAGGAAGTTCCCAATTCCACAATTGTTTTGGGTTGGTAATATTGCACCATCCTGAATAACAGCTGCGAAAATTTCTTTGGCTTTAAAGAAGATCGTGCAATTTTTTTCACCACTCTTGCATTGGTTTTTATAACCGATGAACCGGCGCCAAAATCTTCTACTTCAATAACTGTTGCATCGTTTAATAATTCCAATCTTCGTTTTTCAATGTCATTATAACAATCATATTTTTTTTTATCATTCAGTACGTTAATAATAAAATCAAATACAAAAGGTGAATGAATACCATGGCCTTTTCCATTGGAAGCGGTAAAATAATAGTGCAGGTATTTTTTAGTTAACTGAAATTTGCTGTACATGCTATTTCAAAAATACGGAAGGGCAAGGAAGTTTGTTTCTTTTCTTTGCAATGAAATAAATAACAACCAGCAAAATCAAAATCACCAAATAACCAAGTAAAATATCTAAAAGGCTTATTAGACCCGGGAAAGACCAATATGAAGGAAGATAATCTCTTGAAAAACGATTGTATAGCTTTTCTATTAAGTCAATATTTGTTACCAGTAAAAAAATGAAAGTAAACCATCTGTTACTTCTTAATTTTCTAAAAAAAAGCAATAATCCTAATACTACAGGAAAGTATATTTTAACCAACATCCATGGCAATGTATTTATTACAGAAGTATTGTCAGAGCTAAAAGCATACCATTCGTATGAATTTTGTCCATACCAGGCTAAAAATAATTCTCCCAAATAGAACAATAAATATAAAAGAATACACCAGGCCGCTAACGTATTAAAGACATACAAAAGATTATAGGATTCTGTTTTATAATTGCCTTTTAGAAATGTAGCCCCAAGTAAAAATAAAATCGCAGCAAAAAGATGAAGCTGCATATAAGTGCCGGAAAAAAAATAAAAGTAATATTCTACAGTAAAATTCATTTCTTTTCCCAGACTTGAAATGAATAGGCGTAAGCATGCTTTGCATCAAAATCAAAATCTTCGTTGGATTTTAATGTCCATATATTTTCATCTATCACAGGAAAGAAAGCATCGGCATCATTAAATGAATGGTGTACACGGGTTAAATAAATTCTATCGGTAACCTCCATGCTTTGTTTATAAATTTCGCCACCGCCGATAATAAATATTTCTTTGCAATTAGCTTCAGCAGCTTTTGCCAGGGCTTCTTCAATATCTTTTGCCACCATCACGCCTTCTGCATTCCATCCGGCCTGCCTTGTAATTACAATATTAATTCTGCCGGCTAACGGCTTACCTAAACTCTCATAAGTTTTACGCCCCATAATGGCAGGTAAACCCCAGGTGGTGTTTTTAAAAAACTTCATATCGTTGGGTAAGGTCCACAGTAATTCACCTTCCCTGCCAATGGCATTATTTTCGGATGCTGCTACAATTATTGAGATCATAAAAACAAAAGTAAGGAATCTGCTGCGAATGTTTTTTTGCCACAGATTGCACAGATTACACAAATTGTGTTTTATCTGTGTAATCTGTGCAATCTGTGGCTAACTTTTAATTCTTTAGAATTTTAAACTCTACACGGCGGTTCAGCTGGCGGCCTTCATCTGTTTCGTTAGTGGCAACAGGTTTGGTTTCGCCATAGCCTTGCGATATAATTCTTGATGCGGCAATGCCTTTGGATAAAATATATTCTCTTACCGATTTCGCCCTGTTATCACTTAAGGTAAAGTTATAAGTATCCGAACCTTTACTATCGGTGTGTGCACTCATTTCAATTTCCACATTGGGATAATCATTTAAGAATTTCACTACACGATCCAGTTCCACAAAGGATTCCGGCCTTAAATTAAATTTATCAAAATCAAAGAATACATTGTTTAAACGAAATACCTGTCCTATTTCTATCGGTGCTAAATACAGGTCTTTATGAATTTCTTTGTAGCCTGCTTTTATTAAAGAATCTAAATTTAAATTTTCTGAAATAGCGAAAAATTTATCTGCTGATGCCCTGATGCTGTAATTTTTATCGTAGGGCAAAACAATTTTAAATGAGCCATCAATAGGACTGCTCACGCCGTTGCCGGCATCGGCACCATCAGGTAATGTCTGGTAGATCAATTGTGCCGTTAATGGTTCCTTGGTTTTTGCATTGTATACATTGCCACTCACCAATACCACAGGGTTTGGTTTTTCTTTTTCTAAAAGTTTTACCCTTACAATATCACTGGCGCCAAAAGCTCCATCGCTGGAAGTAAGGTAAGCATATTCGCCACCGGCGTCCAAAGTAAAAAATGCTTCAGAGCCCGCAGTATTTATTGGTGCCCCAAGATTTACAGGATCACTCCACTTCGTCCAGCTGTCATCTAAACGTTTACTCATCCAGATATCATTTTCACCCAAACCTCCGGGCCTGTCGCTGCTGAAATATAAGGTAACCCCATCAGCCGCAATAAACGGACTCATCTCATTATAATCAGGCAGGTTAATTTTTTTACCTAAACTTTTAGGTGCTGTCCAGATATCATTACCTTCTAAAAAAGAAACGTACAAGTCATTGTCGGTACTATTTTTTTTATCGGTCATGTAAAACAATAAAGTCTTTCCATCGTGGCCCATCGAAGCGCCGATCTGCTGTGTAAAACTGAACTTATTAAAATTCCTGATCTTCAGCATTTCGGCATTGGTCCAGCTGTTATCAGGTCTTTTGTGGATCATGCTCACCCCCATACCCAAATACTGGCCGTCGATAAAAGAACCTTTTAATAAAATGGTATTTAAATCGGGAGATATCCAGTACACCGCATTGTATTGCGAGGCATTTACTTTAGCACTTAAATGTTTGGCCTTACTCCATTTTCCGGCACTATCCCGGGTGGAATACCAGATATCCTGCGAATTGGGTACTGTCTGGTACTGAATATTGGCAGGATCGTTTTGGCGGATAAAGAACAACAGATCCCCATCGGCAGAAATAGTGGGCCGCATTTCGGGGTGATCGGTATTGATCAATTCTCCAAGGTTTTCCACCTTGATGATGGTGGATTCTTTAATTACGTTTTCCTTTTGCTCTTTTAAAGTGGTATCAATAGCAGGCTGTGCTGCAGCGGTTGAAAGCAATGTAATAAGGGCACAAAAAGTAAAAGTTGTCTTCATAAGATAAAATTGGCTTATGTAACAACGAAAAAGTGAGTAATTTAATATGTGATCGGGCAAATAAATATAATCAGCGAAATGCTTTTAGCTTATATGGTTGAGTTTTTTAAAAATCTCCAGGTACAAAAAGGGTTCCGATTTATCAAGCCAGTGATAGCTATCAAATATCTCTACTGCAATTGCATCAGCCATTTTATCTATAAACATTGTTGGTATCCAGCAATATAAATTTGTTCTTGTAACATAAAACCATGTGTCTAATGGAGGAATATCTCCATTGTCAACAAATCCACTTTCAGCTGCGGCCGCACCGTCATAGGTAGTTATATCATTGTCAAACACAAGGATTCTGCCGAGTTTTTTAAGATCGCCTTTCGGTAACACTGTCTCTGTTCTTACAGTTAACCCTTGCTGTAAAATGATTTCATAATTAAAGGGGTGATATATTGAGTTGGCTATATAGCCATAAGGAGTATTGGTAAAAGTGTAGAATGGTTTACCCTCGTAAACAGGATTTACCGAACGCAGTATTGTTGTATAATTTACCTTGGAAATATCTTCAATTTTGCTGATGATATTTTCTGTATAAATTATTGTTCTGATAAGATTAGAATAAAATTCTTCTGAAAAATTTTCATCTGCACAATAGAGGTGAGAGAAATCTTCAGAGGCTACATGAGCATTTGCTGTTGTTTTAGAAAATAGATTGGTTATTTTATTTAGAAGATTCATTGAGCAGGTTTTATTTAGTGGACTGATGCGAAAAATATTTCACAAAGGCGCAAAGGCCACCGAGAAAATCTTAATTTCTTGTTCTAGCCTTTTCTATAATCCTGGCTTGGTGCCTCTGTGGCTTTGTGGGAAAATATCTTACACCGCTACCGGCGCCTTTATACCCGGGTGACTTTCATAATTCAGCAATTCAAAATCTTCATATTTAAAACTGAAAATATCTTTTACTTCGGGATTGATTTTCATTGTTGGCAATGGAAATGGTGTACGTGTTAATTGAAGGTTAGCTTGTTCAAAATGATTGCTGTATAAATGCACATCGCCAAAACTGTGTACAAATTCTCCCGGTTCCAAATCACAAACCTGTGCAATCATCATGGTTAATAAAGCATAGGAGGCAATATTGAAAGGCACGCCTAAAAATACATCTGCTGAACGCTGATACAACTGGCAACTTAATTTTCCGTTAGCGACATAGAACTGAAACAAACAATGACAAGGCATCAGTTTCATCTTTGGCAATTCCGCCACATTCCATGCACTAATGATCATACGCCTGCTGTCGGGATTATTTTTTACCTGGTGAATCAGGTCTTTCACCTGGTCTACTTCCACACCATCGGCACCAGTCCAGCTGCGCCATTGCTTACCATAAACGGGCCCCAGATCGCCATTTTCATCAGCCCATTCGTCCCAAATTTTTACATTGTGTTCTTTTAAGTAGCCGATATTGGTATCGCCCTGTAAAAACCAGAGCAATTCGTAAATGATACTTTTTAAATGTGTTTTTTTGGTGGTAACCAATGGAAATCCTTTGCTAAGGTCAAAGCGCATCTGGTAACCAAAAACGCTTCTTGTGCCAGTGCCGGTGCGGTCGCTTTTATCGGTTCCGGTGTCTATGATATGTTTAACTAGATCAAGGTATTGTTGCATGGCTGCAAAGTAAGTGAAAAGTTGAAAGTGGTAAGTTGAAAGTTATTCAGAAACTGTTTAAAATTAACAGCATCATTTACACCAACTTACCGCCGGAAAAATTAAAAACTCCCCAAATCGAAAACCCCAACTATCAACTATCAACTATCAACCATCAACTATTCTTTATCTTTGCAGCGGAGAAATTATCATGAGTAAAAAAGGAAAAGTTTTAATGGCGATGAGCGGCGGTATAGACAGTACTGTGGCGGCTTTGATGCTTCATAAAGAAGGGTATGAAGTAGTGGGTATTACCATGAAAACATGGGATTATGCCACCAGTGTGGGCACATCGGGCAAAAAGGAAACCGGCTGCTGCAACCTGGATAGTTTTAATGATGCCCGGCAAGCTGCTGTACAACATGGCTTCCCGCATTTTATATTAGACATACGGGAAGAGTTTGGCGATTTTGTAATTGAGAATTTTGTAGATGAATATATTGCCGGCCGCACGCCCAACCCCTGTGTGATGTGCAATACGCATATCAAGTGGCGTGCGCTGATGAAACGTGCCGATGCGTTGGGCTGCGATTTCATTAGTACCGGTCATTATGCCCAGGTGCACCAGCATACCAACGGCAGGTATTTTTTACGTAAAGGTTTAGATGAAACCAAGGACCAAAGCTATGCCCTGTGGGGATTACAGCAGGATTTACTAAGCCGTACTATTTTGCCTTTGGGTACGTATCGCAAAACAGAAATACGCCAGATGGCGCATGATTTTGGCTACCCCGAACTGGCTAAAAAAAGCGAGAGCTACGAAATTTGTTTTGTGCCCGATAATGACTACCGTGGTTTTTTAAAACGCAAGGTAGAAGGCCTGGAAGAAAGAGTGGATGGAGGGTCTTTTGTAGATAAAAACGGTAAAATATTAGGCAAACATAAAGGCTATCCTTTTTATACCATCGGGCAGCGTAAGGGATTAGACATTGCTTTAGGAAAACCTGCATTTGTAACTGAGATCATCCCCGAAACCAACACCGTTGTACTAGGCGAAGAAGATGACCTGAACCGCACCGAAATGAAAGTGACCAAACTCAACTGGTTAAAATATGAAGGTGTTACAGAAGGTATGGAAGCCGTAACAAAGATCCGCTATAAAGATAAAGGTGCGCTTTCTAACCTCTTCACATACGAAAATGGCATCAATGTACGTTTTTATGATAATGTAAAAGGTATTGCCCCCGGGCAGAGTGCTGTTTTTTATGAAGGTGATGATGTGATTGGTGGAGGAGTTATTCAGCGGAATGAGCAGCCTTTTAGCTTATAATAGCGTCTGTAATGTATAACTTATGAGAAAATTATTTTCCTTTATTGCCACCGCTTCACTGGTTACTTTTAGTGCCTGTAAAAAAACTACAGAAAAATTTCCTACTGCCCCGTTAAGCGATTATTTCCCTTTAGCAGTGGGTAAATACATCACCTATAGTTTAGATTCTATTGTTTACTACGATAATTTCGGTACTTCAGCTTCTACAAAAAGCTACCAGGTAAAACAGGTAGTGGACGCACAAATAACTGATAACCTGGGCAGGCCCGGCTATCGTATTATCAGGTACATCCGCAGTACACCAACCGCTGCATGGGTGGCTGATAATACTTTTATGGCTATCAATACCGGCACTACACTTGAATGGGTAGAGAACAATCTTCGCTTCATGAAATTAAAAGAACCTATTCAGCAGGATTATACCTGGAAAGGCAATTCTTACATCAATACTAATTCGCAAACGCCTTATCTTAAATATTATGATGATTGGGATTATTATTATGATAGTCTGAACATGCCTGCAAAAATTGGCACCTTAACAGTAGACAGTACCATTAAAGTTTCAGAAATAGATGACCAGACTGCAATTGACAGAACTTTTAGTGAAGCAAAATATGCAAAAGGTATTGGTTTGGTGTACCGTAATTTTTTATACTGGAACAAAGGCAATGCTAACGGCACATACTCTGATAATTCTTATGGCGTTATTTTAAAAATGATCGACCACAACTAAATATAATTCTTGCAAAAAAAATATAGCTGCATGTACAATGCAGCTTTTTTATTGCCCTAGTTTTTGAGCCTGGTATACGTAGAAAAGTCGGTGGAAGGAATATTATCCGTTTCGCCCAGTTGCCTTAATAAAGTTACCAGTTGCCCACGATGAAAAGTGGCATGATTAAAAAGATGTAACAACATATCATTTACTTTCATGGTAAACGGTTCTTTATTGCGTACAAATGCAAATACATCAGTTAACTGAGTATCGTTAGCCCCATTTACCCAGTCAGCCCATTGCCGGCTTTGAAGGGCAAGGCCTGCAACTGCATCAGCAAAACTGCCTTTAAAAGTTTCGCTTAAAGGGCTGATATTTTCTACTAACTGAAGGCGTTGCCACCAGATATTTTCGGCCTGCCACATATGCACTATCGTTTTGTACACAGAGGGAAAACTGCTTACTATTTCCTGCTGTATCTTTTCTTCACTAAGCTTCCGTATTCTTTCAAATAAAATATTATTGGCCCAAACATTATAACCGGCATACTGTTGTAATAATTCCTTCATGGTTTTCTGTACTTTTGAATGCCCTAAATTATCAATTATTACTTACAACAGTTTCAATTAAAAAAAATGTCTGATAAAAAAATGCCGCTTACAGGTTTCAGTTCTCTCGCCATCCATGCTGGTCACACCACCGATCCTAACTATGCACACTTAACTCCCATTTACGCCAGCAGCACTTATGTGTTTGATGAAGCAGAGCAAGGCATGCGCAGGTTTAGCGGCGAAGAAAAAGGTTATATCTACAGTCGCTGGGGTAATCCTACCATTTCAGAATCAGAAGAAAAAATTGCAGCACTGGAAAGTTTTGGTGTTACCAATCATGCAGGCAATCCTTTGGAGTTAAAAGCCATTTTACATTCCAGCGGTATGGCGGCATTAAGTACATTACTCATCAGCAATTTAAAAAGTGGTGATAAAATACTCACTCATTTTTCATTGTACGGCGGCACACAGGATTTAGTGGAAAGAATTTTACCACCGTTGGGCATTGAAGCTATCATTGCCGACCTGAGAGATCTGAATAAAGCAGCAGAACTGATGAAAGCAGATAGCAGCATCAAAATGTTGTATTTGGAAACCCCTGCTAATCCTACTTTAAATTGTGTAGATATTGAAGCACTTACCAATCTTGCTAAACAGTATAACTTAATTGTTGCCTGTGATAATACTTTTGCAACCCCATACTTACAACAGCCTTTTAAGTACGGCGTGGATTATGTTTTTCACAGCACTACAAAATTTTTAAACGGGCATGGTACTGCCATTGGCGGTGTATTGATCGGCAGAGACATAGAAAAAATGAATACGCATGTCACAAAAGTGCATCGTTTATTAGGTGGCAACAGTAATCCTTTTGATGCCTTCTTATTAACCATGGGTATGAAAACCCTGGAAGTGCGCATGGATCGCCATTGCCATAATGCAATGGAAGTAGCTAATTTTTTAGAACAGCATCCTGCTATCAGTAAAGTGAATTATTTAGGATTACATTCTCACCCGGATTATAAAACCGGTGCTAAACAAATGCGTCATCCCGGCGCTATGCTGAGCTTTGAAATGAAAGATGGTTTGGAAGCAGCTAAAAAATGTATCGATAACTTACAGATGTGCATACGTGCAGTTTCGTTAGGCACCTGCGATACTTTACTTTGTCACCCAGCAAGCATGACGCATTTTAGTGTGCCTAAAGAGAAAAGAGAATTGTATGGCATTACCGATGGCCTGATACGCATGAGTGTAGGTATTGAAAATGTACAGGATATTTTAACGGACTTAGACCAGGCCTTGCAATAAATATGAACGACAGCAAAAAGATCTCCCTGGCTATAATTTATTTTATACTCTCTACTGCAATTACCTGGTGGTTTGTAGATGTATGCCCGCTATACAGCAGCCTGCAGCAAAAATTATTATCAACAGGTATTGCAGGTGCTAAATGGAGTTTGCAAATTGCTTTGGCCTTTTTCTTTTTAAAAAATAAAAAATGGGATTTTATAAAAAATATTGGCGCAACCTGTTTGGTGGGTTCAATAATTTTATTGCCGTATGCGGTAATGGCTACATGGAGTAATAATAATTCAGCAATATTTTTTGTTTCGTCTTTGTTGATTGCAGTGGCGGTAATGATTGCTTTATATTTCAGCAATGTAAAAAACTCAGGCGTATCACTTAAATGGTTTTGGGGCTGGGTCATTTGCCTGGCTATTGCCATAACATTACAATTAACAGTTGTATTTTCAGTCATAAAATTTTGAGCATGCCAGTAATTATAAGAAAAGCAGTACAGGAAGATTGTGTAAGGATGATGGAACTCATTAACGAATTAGCATTGTATGAAAAAGCTCCCGAAGAAGTAACAGTAGACTTTGATCATTTTGTAAAAAGCGGCTTTGGAAAAAACCCGGTGTGGTGGGCATTTGTTGCCGAAGAGAATGGCCGGGTAGAAGGTTTTGCATTGTGGTATGTACGCTACAGTACCTGGAAAGGGCAACGCATGTATTTAGAAGATCTGCTGGTTACCGAAAAAATGAGGGGCAAGGGCATTGGTAAATTATTGTTTGATAGCCTTATTGAAGAATGTAAAGCACAACAATTCAGTGGCATGATGTGGCAGGTATTAGACTGGAATGAACCGGCGATAAATTTTTATAAAAAATTAGATGGGGTAAAGTTTGATGGCGAATGGGTGAATTGCAGTATCAATTTCCCTTTATAGTATTTTATTTTCTCCATACTTCTTATTGCAGGCAACTTTTTTATAATGTATCTTGTCCGTATATCAGCTAACGCTTATACATCATTATGAGAAGACATTTCCGGTTGAATATTCTGGTAGTATTACCTGTTATCATATGCTGCAGCATCGCTGTTTTTACAGGTTGCAGGAAGAATACTAATGAAAACACCTTATTAAGCCCGCCCGATTTAACTACCAAAGTAAGCTCTTCTGTAAGTGGTTTTGTAACGGATGAAAACGACCTGCCTGTAAAAAATGCCAGCGTTCAGTTTGGTACTGCTACAATCTCTACAGATAAATACGGTTATTTTGAAGCAAAGAATATTGAGGTGGTAAAAGATGCAGCAACGGTTACTGTTACTAAAACAGGATATTTCAAGAATGTCAAAACTCATATTGCAGTTACTGGCAAAAGTGCTTTTTTCAGAATAAAACTAATTCCTAAAAAGATTGCAGGAATTATTAATGGAAACACAGGTGGTACCGTTGCATTAACCAATGGCCTAAGTATCACTTTATCGGCCAGAAGTACCATTACTGTAAGCACTGGTAATTTTTACACTGGTATGATAACCGTTAGTGCCGCCTGGATAGATCCAACAAGTAAGGACTTATCTAATATAATGCCGGGTGACTTACGGGGTGTAAATACAGAAGGTTATACACAGCTGCTTACTTCTTACGGAATGGCAGCGGTAGAATTAACTGGTAGCAATGGTGAACTCTTACAAATTTCAACCGGCAAAAAAGCAACTTTAAGTTTACCGGTTCCAACCGCATTATCTTCAACAGCACCTGCATCAATTCCTCTATGGTATTTAGAGGAAGCTACCGGCCTATGGAAACAAGACGGCAGCGCAACAAAAACCGGCAGTAATTATATAGGGGATGTAAGTCATTTTTCTTTTTGGAATTATGATGTACCGAGTAATTTTGTACAATTTAATTGCACTGTTATAAGTTCTACAGGACAACCTATCCAAAATACCAGAGTTAAAATATCATCTGTGGCTAATCCGTTCAATGCCACAGCCGGCTACACTAACGCATTGGGTTATGTTAGCGGATTAGTACCAGATAATAGTCAATTGCTTTTAGAAGTATTCGGTTCGCTGTGTAGTGGACCGTCGTATTCGCAAACATTTACAACAACCAATACACCTGTTTCTTTAGGTAGTGTAACAATCAACAATTCATCTACTGCAATAATTTCCGGAACAGTTACAAATTGTAACAATAGCCCGGTTACAAATGGATATGTTATTGTATTAGAGCCTAATCAATGTACGAAGTATGATATAAATAGCGCAGGTGCTTTTAATTTTTCAAAAGTACTCTGTGGCAATGCGGCAGCTGTTATTTTGGTTGGTGAAGATGCATCAACTTTACAGCAAAGCAACTCACTTAATATAACACTCGCTGCCGGAGTTAACAATGTTGGCGATATAAAAGCCTGTGGTATTTCTGCTGCAGAGTTTTTTTATTATAACGAAGATGGAATAAGCCATTTATTAACCATGCCTCAAGACTCAATTAGTCTTGGTGGTACAATAGGAACACCCGAAGGATGGATTTGGGCTTATGAAAGAGTTATATCCAACACACATATAATGCTTAATTTCGATAACCATAACCCCACACTAAACAGTTATCAATATATATCCAACTATTACTCAGGTACCATAGTTAATGCCAGACCTTTGTCGCCTGGCACCACTACATTGCACATAACTGAATTTGGGCCTGTAGGCCAATTTATAGCCGGTAATTTTTCCGGAGTATTTTTTGAAACTGCCAACCCGAATATTCAACATACTATTTCTGCCTCGTTCAGAACGAGACGCAAATAGTATTTATTCTTTTCTAACTCTTCTGCTTTCCCATATCAGCACATGTTGTAAATTTGCAACACAAAAAGTTCAATAAAGATTTACTGTACAAGAGTGCCATCCCGAGGCGGCACACAAATCTCTCTCGGGACAGGCGCCATTAATGTGTGCTGCATTAAGATAACTGTTTAAACAAAATAAATTATTTATGGCAGAAAAAATTACCATGGGTACCAACGGAAAACTAAATGTTCCCAACAATCCCACCATCCCGTTTATTGAAGGCGATGGCATTGGCCCCGAAATATGGAAAGTAGCGGAAGCAGTATTTAACACCGCTGTGGAAAGGGCTTATGGAGGCACCCGCAAAATAAACTGGAAAGAAATGCTGGCCGGTGAAAAAGCATTTAAACAAACCGGCGAATGGCTGCCTGCTGATACTTTACAAACCGCAAAAGATTATATTGTATCTATAAAGGGGCCTCTAACTACTCCCATTGGTGGTGGTATCCGTTCACTGAATGTAGCAATGCGCCAGGACCTTGACCTGTATGCCTGTGTGCGCCCGGTAAAATGGTTCAAAGGAGTGCCTTCCCCGGTAGTACATCCTGAGCAGGTGGATATGGTAATTTTCAGGGAGAATACAGAAGATATTTATGCCGGTATAGAATGGAAAGCCGGTAGTGCCGAGGCATTAAAATTTGAAAAATTTCTGATTGAAGAAATGGGCGTAAAAAATATCCGTTTTCCGGGCGACTCCAGTTATGGTGTAAAACCCGTTAGTAATGAAGGCAGCAAAAGACTGGTAAGGGCTGCTATTGAACATGCGCTGGAGCATCACCTGTCCTCAGTAACGCTGGTGCATAAAGGCAATATCATGAAGTTTACCGAAGGTGGTTTTAAAACCTGGGGTTACGAAGTAGCCAGGCAGGAATTCGGCGACAAAACTTTTACCTGGGATGAATGGGATCAGCTGAAGAAAGATCATGGCGAGGCACATGCCAATGAAGTACAACGTAAAGCACTAAGCGAAGGAAAATTATTGATAAAAGATGTGATCGCAGATAATTTTTTACAGCAGATATTGATTGCGCCAAAAGATTTTTCTGTAGTAGCTACACTAAACTTAAATGGCGATTATATTTCTGATGCCCTGGCTGCTGAAGTGGGTGGTATTGGTATTGCACCCGGTGCCAACATCAATTATAAAACCGGTTATGCCGTATTTGAAGCTACGCATGGTACGGCACCTAAGTTTGCAGGTACTAACAGTATGAACCCTTCTTCGGTAATATTAAGTGGCTGTATGTTGCTGGAATATATCGGCTGGAAAGAAGCTGCAGATTTGATCACCGATGCATTACAGGCAGCTATTATGCGCAAGCGGGTAACCATAGATTTTTATAACTTAATGAGCGGCGCTACCTTATTAAAAACAAGTGAGTTTGGCAATGAAATTATAAATAATATGGGCACGGTAACAGGCGAAGCACAATTGAAAAAAAGCTCAAGTTTGTAATAACTGTTGAATTTCTAAATACTTAAAAAATTACAGTAATAAAAAAGCCCGGCAATAACCGGGTTTTTTCTGCGTGCTATTTTGGCTTGTCAGGTATTCAGATTTTATTTGTTTTCATGAGTATGATTTCCGATGCTGCTATGATAAATAAACTATTCTTTAAATAGCATCGATAGGGTGCTATCGATAGGGTGCTGTTGTAAATTATTTTTCTATAAACCTGAGGGCAGGCAAATCTTTGATCTTTAAAAAATACATACCAGCAGATAAAGTAGTAACATAAATGGAATTGCTGCTTTGTATAGCAGCTGTATAACTGCGGCCGGTTACATCAAAAACTTTTATTTCACCGGCTTTATAATCCATCAGGTTAACACCCGTAACCAGCAATTCATTTTTTACATTCCCGCTATTTAAAATAACCGGTGCTGCATTTTTATCGCTTTTTTTAATCAGCATTCTTCCTGTTTCCTTAACCATACCATCCATGGTTACACCCGAAATTTTGTAATAATAATTTACGGCAGTATTAGGCAGGTAATCTTCGTAGGTATAATCTGTGGTTGAACCCGGTAACACAGTACCGATCGTTGTAAAGCTGAAGCCATCGGTACTACGCATGACCTTAAATTCTTTTACGCCGTCTGCAGAGCCGATCTTCCAGTTTAAAGCCACTTTATTTCCGGCTTCAATATACTTAGCCGAGTTGCTGATATAGGTAATAGGTAAAATAGTATACATAGGGAACGGGCTGGTATTACCATACACAGTACCGAACGGGTTGGTACTTATTGTAAAAAAAACGGGTGTGCCATTCGGATATCCGGATGGTACGGTAAAAGTGGCCGTGTAATTATTATTATAAATACCAAAAACCGGGTTATTGGCTGTTGTAAGCGGGGTAACCGTGCCCAAAATTGAAGAATAAATCACCAATTCGCTAATGGCCGGGCCGCTGGTAAGATTAAAGGTAACTGTAACAGCACTACCCGCAGTTCCTGTTGCACTGCTTAAACTACCGGTGTAAAGCGTGGCATGTGCCGAAAATAAAAATAATAAAGAAGCAAATAAAGTAGATAATTTTTTCATCAAACTCTTGTTTTAAAATGATTAAATAGTGTAAATAAAAAGTTCTTTAACCTTTCAAAGGAGTTTGTTTCAGGTTCTTAGTCGATCTTAAGAGGAAAATAGTTGTATCGGTTTGCAGAAAATTTTATACCCCTTTGTATACTTGTTATTTTTATTAAAATACAGGGTAAAACATAATTACAGGCATACCCTGTTCATCAATATGACTAAAATGCTGATAATACACCAGTATTTCTGTAATTTTACCACAAAACAATTTAATTGATATGGCAAAAATAAAAGTAGCGAATCCGGTGGTGGAACTGGACGGCGATGAGATGACAAGAATCATCTGGAAATTCATTAAAGACAAATTAATTCTTCCTTACCTGGATGTGCCTATTCAGTATTACGATCTGGGTATGGAATACCGTGACGAAACCAACGACCAGGTAACTATTGATGCGGCCAATGCCATCAAAGCCTGTGGGGTAGGTATCAAATGCGCTACCATTACACCTGACGAACAAAGGGTGGAAGAATTTAAGCTGAAACAAATGTGGAAATCTCCCAATGGTACTATCCGTAATATTTTAGACGGTACTGTTTTTCGTGAACCTATTGTAATGCAGAATGTACCAAGATTAGTTACTAACTGGACGGCACCGATCATTGTTGGCCGTCATGCTTTTGGCGACCAGTACCGTGCTACTGATACCGTAATTAAAGGCAAAGGAAAATTAACCATGACCTTTACACCGGAAGGTGGCGGCGAACCACAGGTTTTTGAAGTGTACAATTATAAAGGTGATGGTGTGGCTATGTGCATGTACAATACCGACGAAAGTATTTATGGTTTTGCAAGAAGTTGCTTTAATATGGCACTGAGCAAAAAATGGCCTTTATACCTGTCTACAAAAAATACCATTCTTAAAAAATATGATGGCCGTTTTAAAGATATTTTTGAAGAAGTATACCAGAAAGAATTTAAAACTGCCTTTACAGAAGCAGGCATTACTTACGAACACCGCCTGATTGATGACATGGTGGCCAGTGCATTAAAATGGAATGGCAACTTTGTATGGGCTTGTAAAAACTATGATGGTGATGTACAAAGTGATACCGTAGCGCAAGGTTTCGGTTCATTGGGCTTAATGACTTCTGTACTGGTTACACCCGACGGAAAAACCATGGAAGCAGAAGCTGCACACGGTACCGTTACCCGTCACTACAGGGAGCACCAGGCCGGAAAACCAACTTCTACTAATCCTATTGCATCAATCTTTGCATGGACAAGAGGTTTGGCCTTCCGTGGTAAATTAGACAGCAACCAACCACTGATCGATTTTTGTAATGCACTGGAAACTGTTTGTATTGAAACTGTTGAAAGTGGTAAAATGACTAAAGACCTTGCGGTTTGTATACATGGCAACAAAGTAAAACATGGTGACCATTATTTATACACTGAAGAGTTTTTAGACGCTATTGACGCTAATTTAAAAGCGAAAATGGGATTGTAAAATCAATTAAAAATGAAATAATAAAAGGCAACTGTAATAGTTGCCTTTTTAGTTTACATTTATACCCTCATTAATCAACCAATCACACTTTTTATGAAAAAAAATAACCTGCTCTTTTTAATTGCTACAGCATTCAGTTTGCTTTTATTCTCCTGCAACAATGGCCTTACAGGCGAAGCCTATACCATTAAAATGCGGATGAGTAAAGCAGATACTTTTCATCAGAATATTAAAATGGATATGAACATGAAGATGAATGTGATGGGGCAGCCAATGGACATGAAAATGAATATGGATGCAGGTATAACATTTGAAGTAGCAGATACTACCAATACCAGCAAGGAATTAAAATTGACCTATACCAAAATGCATATGGGAATGGATATGGGCAATAAAGCCATGGGGGCAATTAATATGGATAGCATTATGAATGAATCTATTGGAAAAATGATCGGCAAATCGGTTGTTATAGAATTATCTCCTACCAACGAAATTACACAGGTAAAAGGTTTTGATTCGCTGATGCTGAACAGCACCGACAATGAGGCAAGCAAGCAGATGATGGAAAAAATGTTTTCGAAAGACCAGATGAATAATATGTTTGGTATGATGTTCAGCATGTATCCTTCCAAACCTGTAAGAGTAGGAGAAACCTGGACCTCAAAATCAAAAGTAAACCTTGCCAATATAGATATGCAGGTAAGCATAAAATATAAATTGGTGGGTGTTAAGAATGGCCTGGCTGATATTGATGTGGATGGCCTTATTGATGGTAAGGGAGATATGAAACAGAATGGCATGTCAATCGGTATGTCGATGTCGGGAACGCAGAAAGGGATGCTCACTATAAAAATGAAAGATGGCTATCTTGAAAATGGTTCGTACAAAATGGATGTGAAAGCGGATATGGAAATGGCAGGGCAAAAAGTACCGATGACCATAAAAGCAGATTATTATTTAAGCAATAAATAATTGATGAACAACGCTGTCAATAAAGATCCTCTGCATGGTATCACTTTAAAAGCCATCCTGGAATATTTAGTCAACAAATATGGCTGGGAAGAATTGGGTGACACTATACGCATCAATTGCTTTATTGATAACCCCAGTATTAATTCTTCATTAAAATTTTTACGCAAAACAGAGTGGGCAAGAAAAAAAGTGGAAGCACTTTATATCGGTTCAATTGATGGTGGCTGGTGATATAAAATGACATGAGGGAAACTTATCCGGCTTCTTAAATTTTGCAAAAAAATTAAGCCCTTTTTTTATGTCTTTCCTTCTTTAAAACTTTTATAGGCACTCCGATTTTTAAACCAAAAGTTGTGCCTGTCGAATTTAATTCCATGTCATCAACCTTTCTATGTAATGACGGGTTTGAGTATGTCCCATATTCATAATTTACGTTTACTCTTAACATCCTTGTTAACCCTAAATCTGCATAAAGCTCAGAAATTAAAATTGTTTTCCCTTTGCCATTAATCCATTTAAAGCCAATCGCTGAAGACAGAAACAATCCTAATCCTTTTCGAACAAAGGATGTAGTATGCTGAGCATAATTATACATACCATCCCATCTTATAGTCTTGGCGATCAAAAATGAATCATAATAGTATTTAGCTCTGTTAAACCCAATGCCAGCCCCAAAAGTATAAAACCAATTTAAGTAATAATCGGATTTGTTTGTGTTGGCAAAAATATCTTTTTGAACTTGAAAAGTTAAAACCAACTGATCTATTCCATCTGAATGTTCAATTTTTCGGAAACCCAGGCTGGTATCCGAAAAATTAGTTTTAATATTAAAGTTCTCCCCTAATACAGATTCTTTTAATGAAATCTTAAATAAAGTCTTTGAGGGCATATAACATACATCAATAAACCAGGTTCCATTAAACTTGGGCTTTGTACTAAAATCAGATTCTTTGGGTGTTGCCTTTGAAAAATAGCTGTATTGGCCTACAAGACCAGGTACAATAAATAATTTCTGGCTTGTTACATTTTGTAAATAAAAAAAAGAAATTGTTATTAATATTTGTGTTTTAATCATACACATTATTTCTTAATATTACTTTAAAGGTAATACAAGTATCTAAGTCAATCTTAATCCCTGTGAGTAAAGTTTGCTGCATCTATAATTCAAACCTGCTACTTTAGATCGCTTTAATACCCTGAGACTATACGATATAGTCTTGAAGGATAAAAATCTGTTGATGTACAAGGGCTAATATTGTGCTTAATATAAAAGTTTGCCGATAAATCGTATTTCCTTAACGCCCTACTACCTTCATATGCCCGCCACCAGGTTTCATTTAATGTATACCCAAGTGAACATCCATTAAATGACTTCTGATTTATCCATTCTTTATTGCAATCATTAACTTTTACATATTTTACATTTATGTTGTATTTTAATATTGCTCTGTAAAAATGTGGAAAAGAATTTGGGTTGTAACTTCTATGACTCTCTTCTTTGGCCTGGAGTGAAAAAAAGAAAATAAATTTTTGGTAAACTACTTTATTCGACATTGCAAAGTATTCGCCATCTGGTGCTCTGTTCCAAATTTCAATGCCTTTATCTGTGTTTCTTGGTGCCCCACTACAATGCCTGAACAATCCATCTGTATTTACAGCAGACTGATAATTACTTGCAGCTAAAGTTCCATTTTCAATGCCTTCTAATATATCCATTGCATTATCCGTTTCATCATTAAATACCATGATACCATCTGCTTGTGTGTTGTTTGAAACTAATGCAGAGTATGCGTTTGGAACATTAACATCAATTACCAAAGCCTGACTATTTTCTAAATCGATTTTTACAAAAAATCTACTTAGAGTAAAAATCTTATCTGCATTCAAAATTTGCAATAAAAATTCTGGATAAATTGATTCTGTAGTATCATCTTTGGGCGATATTCCTAATTGTTTACCCAATGTTTGTAATGAAGTTGTTGCATTGACAATATCATTTCTATCTAAAGTATTGTCGGCATACTGCTCATATATCGCTAAAGAGGGAAATTTTAAAGTCCCATTAGAAATCGACAAATTTTGAGCGTTTGTTTTTATTAAAAATAATCCCAAAAATATTATTAGCGCTGATTTAAGTCTCATAAATGAAAGAGTAAAATTTTTTGTGAAGAAATTAATTTTTTATCAATACAAATCTTACCCAACCTTTTCATAATACCTATGCAAATACTTAATAAACCTATGTGAAGTTTGCATAAAGCAAGCCCTAAACGTGGAATGGAAGTAGAAAAAAAGTAATTATTCATTATTGGGGTTAGGCTGGCGCATTTGTGCAACTTTTTACTTTAATCAATCATCTACCAATAAGCTGGCATTCAAAACAAGTGCGTGAGTTTTCACTATTTAAATGAGAATTTATAATGAGTTTGGGCAAAAAACTAAAGGACATAAGAAAACAGCATCATTTATCACAGAGAGATATGAGCGAAAGGCTATTGATGGACCAATCTACCTATAGCAGATATGAAAACGATAAAAGCACGCTTACCCTAGATATTATTAACAGGATAGTTACCGAATTTAATGTAAGCTTAGATCATTTACTCCAATCCGAATCTAAAACAATAGTGATTGACCCAAAGACTTTAACTTACAACAATTTGGTACAAATGGATAATTATTATGCTGTACCCAAAAGTGTTATGGAAATCATGCTACAGCAACAGCAAAATATTACATTATTATTGCTCCAAATAGCTGAGAAAAACATTTGAAGAGATCGGCTTTCCAACCATTTTGTAAAAGCTTATTTTTAGCAGCTCAGATAGTGAATTGCTTATCACTTTCACATTTCTTTTTCCTCTCAAAAACCAACAGGTAAAATGCTAAAAACGCATTAAAAAAGGCGTTATTCGCTCTAAGCTATTTTTCCCCTAACTTTATTTTATAAACTAAACCTTATGCAGTCATCAACAAAAACCTTTGCCGGCATTGGCGCCGTGATTGTATGGCTTTCATTACTACTCCAATTGTATGTGGCTATACAAAACCGCATTGCAGGTATCCCCGAAACTATCGTTCGTTTTTTTAGCTACTTCACTGTGGAAAGCAATATTTTACTGGCGCTTTGTTTTACTATGGTGTATAAAAAAGGCATTACAGATAAAGGCAATTTTTTTGCAAGAGCTAACACACTTACTGCTGCTGCAGTATATATCTGTATTGTGGCGTTAACCTATAATTTAATACTGCGTTTTCAATGGGCACCAACTGGTTTAACCAGGGTTCCTGATGAATTGTTACATCTTATCATTCCGGTTATTTACCTGGTCTTCTGGTTTAAGTTTGTACCTAAGCAAAATATACAATGGTCAACTATTTTGCCATGGACAATTTTTCCTTTGGTGTACTTAGGATACTCTTTATTACGTGGCCCAATGGCGCAATGGTATCCTTATCCTTTTTTGGATGTGATAAAACTGGGCTATAGTAAAGTGCTTATCAATAGTGCAGGAGTATGCGCTGTGTTTGTTGCTTTTGCCGTTCTATTTATCGGCATTGCAAAAGCAATGAGCAAACGTTCTGCATAAAAAAGAGTAAATTGTATTTGAAATACAAAAATGGAAATACAAAAAGATATTCGCCTGGCTGTTTTAATTGATGCCGATAATGTGCCTTATAGCAATGTAAAAGGTGTGATGGAAGAAATTGCCAAATACGGCACACCCACTTTTAAAAGAATTTATGGCGACTGGACCAAACCTACTATCAGTGGCTGGAAAAATGTGTTATTGGAAAATGCTATTACCCCTATTCAGCAATACAGTTATACCAGCGGCAAAAACAGCAGCGACAGTGCTTTGATCATTGATGCCATGGATATTTTATACTCCGGTAAGGTAGATGGCTTTTGCATTGTAAGCAGTGATAGTGATTTTACAAGGCTGGCAACAAGATTAAGAGAAGCCGGCATGAAAGTGTTTGGCATTGGCCAAAAGAAAACACCCAATCCTTTTATTGTGGCTTGCGATAAATTCATTTACATGGAAATTATTCCTGCATTTGAAGCCGAACCTGAAGAGACCAGTACCACAAAAACAAAATCCGTTAATCCAAAACCCAAAGCTTTAGTAGATAAGCTGAATAAAGAAACGTTGAAATTGATTTCTCATACCATTAATGATCTGGCAGATGAAAACGGCTGGGCATTTTTAGGTGATGTAGGAAATTTAGTATTGAAAAAACAACCCAATTTCGATCCGAGGAATTATGGTTTTCAAAAACTAACACCATTGATAAAATCTTTACCACAATTTGAAATTGATAAAAGAGAAACGGATAAGGCGGGGATAAAGCTGGTGTATATCAGGAACAAAGAATCGTGAATAATTCCACAGAGATTCACGGAGGCTATCACAAAGATTCACAAAGTAAACTCAGTGTTTCTCTGTGTAACCTCTGAGCAACTCTGTGGCATACTCTTTTACGCTTGCTTCTCACGGCTCCCATCATACAATTCATACTCCAATAATCGGCAATCAATCTTACTCGTATAAAACTCAATTCTTCTTTTTGGTTTTAAGCCAATTTTTTTTGCCAGCTCTAAATTACCGGTGAAGATATAGCCCGTATACCCTTTACATTTCTTTTTTAAAAAATCACCCATGCGTTTGTACGTAATTTCCAGTTCTGCTTCCACACCTAAACGGTCACCATACTCAGGATTAAAATACACCACGCCGGCTTCGTTCTCTACCAGTTTTGTTTCTTCAAAATCACCCACACCAAATTCAATCATTTCTTCCACGCCTGCAATGCCGGCATTTATTTTTGAAATGCTTACTGCGTCTTCACTGATATCAGTGGCAATAATTTTCAGTTCTGGCACTTCAGTAACCTGCGCTTCTAATTTTGAAAACTCTTTTAAATAAAATTGTTCATCATAATTTACCAAATGCATAAAAGCATAATTGTGGCGCAATAAACCGGGTTTACGATTAGTCGCTAATAATGCCGCTTCAATAGCCACTGTTCCCGAGCCACACATGGGATTAATAAATGCAGATTTTCTATCCCAGCGGCTGGCTAATAAAGTTGCCGCAGCAAGGCTTTCCAGCATTGGCGCTTTACCGGGAATTTTTCTGTAGCCATGCTTGGATAAAGTTTCTCCTGAAGTATCAATAAATAATTCTGCAATACTTTCTTTCCAGTATAAATGAATTACCGTTTGATTTAATTCCGGCCCGCTGTTGGGGCGTTGCCCTGTTTTATTTCTGAAACGATCAACAATAGCATCTTTCACTTTTACATTGGCAAATAAATTATTGGTGATGGTTTCATTATCTACATTGCTGGTGATAGAAAAATAACCTTCCGCAGGAATAATATCTTCCCATTCAAAATCTAATAAGGTTTTGTACAAAGCATCCGCATTAAAAGCAGTAAACTCTTTTACAGAAAACAATACCTGGCTGGCGCAACGCAAATTCAGGTTCAGCTTGATACAATCGTGTAAAGTACCACTTAACTCCACCCCTGTTTTAAAAATACGTACAGGTTTTAATCCTAATGCTTCAATTTCCTTTTGTAAATGTGGCGAAAGACGATTGCTGCAGGTAACAATTATACGGCTGGTAGTTTCAAAAATTTGCATGCTGCAAACTTAAAACTTATAACTTAGAACTTATAACTTTGCTTTTATGCTAACAATCAGTAACCGGGGCTTACAAATGCCCGCCTCTCCCATTCGTAAACTGGTGCCTTATGCCGAAGCGGCTAAAAAGAAAGGTACCAAAGTGTATCATTTAAACATCGGCCAGCCCGATATTGAAACACCCAAACAATGCCTGGATGCAGTGCGCCATGCCGATTTTAAAGTATTGGAATACAGCCATAGTGCAGGCAATGAAAGCTACCGCAAAAAACTAACGCAGTATTATAAAAAAGTAGGCATTAATGTAACAGCAGAACAGATCATCATAACGACTGGTGGAAGTGAAGCCATCATCTTTGGTTTTATGGCTTGTATGGATGCAGGCGATGAAGTAATTATTCCCGAGCCATTTTATGCTAACTACAATGGCTTTGCTGTAGAAGCCGGTGTAATTGTAAAACCCATTACTTCGTCTATTGAAAATGGTTTTGCATTACCTCCCATTGAAGATTTTGAAAAAGCCATCACTGCAAAAACAAAAGCGATTGTTATCTGCAACCCTAATAATCCAACAGGGTATTTATATAGCGCTGCAGAAATGGAAGTATTGAAGCAGATCATCCTCAAACACAATTTGTATTTATTTGCTGATGAAGCTTACCGTGAATTTTGTTACGAAGGCACACATACGAGTGCGATGCACTTAACCGGTGTGGATGACAACGTAGTGTTGATGGATACTATAAGCAAACGCTATAGCGCCTGCGGCGGACGCATTGGTGCATTTGTAACAAAAAACACCGCTTTACTTGGTGCTGCAATGAAATTAGCACAGGCAAGATTAAGCCCGCCATCATTTGCACAAATTTTAGGCGAAGCAGCTGTTGATTTACCGGATGATTATTTTGATACCACCAAAGCAGAATATAAATTACGCAGGGATACCATTGTAAAAAGATTGAATGCTATCCCCGGGGTATTTTGTCCTAACCCTGGTGGTGCATTTTATGCCATGGCTAAATTACCGATTGATGATAGTGATACCTTCTGCCAATGGTTATTGGAATCTTTTAGTTACAACGGGCAAACAGTAATGCTGGCACCTGCTACGGGTTTTTATGGCACGCCGGGTTTAGGCAAACAGGAAGTGCGTTTGGCATATGTATTAAATACCACAGCAATTAATGCGGCAATGGATTGTTTAGAGAAAGCATTGGAAGAATATCCCGGAAGAGTATAAATAATACACCATAAAATATTTTATAAATCCCTGCAAAATTGCGGGGATTTCTTTTATAAAATTTTTCGCCAATGCAGTAAGGGCTCAAAGATCACCTTTCAGAAAGCATTGCAATTGTTGATAAGTCTTATTAAAATAAAACCTGATTCAGTTGCATTTTAACAAAAGACTTTCTATTTTGTATGTAAATAAAAATTTATATTATGGGTGTACCTAGCAGCTTCTCCGGATCTTTTGATCACCATCTGATTCCCGAAAGAGATTTTAATATAAATCCCGATATTAGCGGCGAGCTTGGCAGCAAACTTAGTGGCGGCATCGATGCAAAACACAGTGGCAGCCTTGAAACTAAAGTTAGTGGCCTGTTAACAACAGACAGCGTTTTAAAACTTAAAGGCGATGCTAAAGAACCTGTAGCTACGGATAGTAAAATAGAAATTCTGAATTTACCCCGGTTTACCCTGCAGGATATTAAAGACATGCAGAAAGTAAGGGTACGCATACCTAATTATTCCAACATTTGTTTTAAAGCATTTGGTATAGAGATGTTCAACATTTGCCTGAGTGGCGAAAGCCAGGTAATTACCGAGCCCTACATACCCACCGCCGCCGAACGCTGCGAAACAGATTGCTGCGAACCTGATACACGCCCTTTTCCTGAACCAAAAGAAAAAACCCACGGTTAAGAAGTAATTGTAGTTCACCATAAATTTTTAAGCCATGCTCACCATTACCAGTAAGGAATTCCACGAAAAACTCAGCGTGGGTAATGATGAAATTATTCTTAATGGCCCGCCGGGAAATTTAAGAGGCCATGTTAACCTGCGTAATAACCACGAAGATGCCGTAAGAATTAAAACGCTTGAGCTTATACCTGTAAAACAAAACAGCGGTGCATATAAAACTGATATGCCCTTGCAGATTTCCTGCAGGTTAGCGCCGGGTGAAGAAAGAACGGAAAGAATTTTACACCGCATCAATCCACAAACACCACCAGGCACTTATGAAAGCACTTTAAATGTTGGTGGCAAGGCACGGGCAGTAAAAATGATTGTGCAGCCTCATATTGATATCAGTATTTATCCCGGCGATTTTACTTTTCAGGATACCACACCGGGCAAAACACATACTGCTGTTTTTACGCTTACTAATATGGGTAATATGCCCTTCCAGGTACCCGATATAAAACATGTTGCGGCGCTTGATATGGATATGCTTTGCAAAGCTTTTGGCATTGGTTTCAGAGAAAAAAATGCGGAAACCTATAACCAGGTGATGGATGCTATTACAAAAAATGTACGCAATAATTTAACCGATTGGGCAAGAGCAACTATTGAAGAAAAGGGAGAGATCATTGCTCCCGGTGCAAGCAAATTAATACATCTGGATATTACTTTACCTGCCAATTGCGATGCTGCAAATGACTACAATGGTAGTGTACGTTTTTGGGATAAAGAAATCACTTACTCCGTTAAAGCACACAACGACAAAAAAATTAAATAATTTTTTATGGCTAATAATTTAAACTTAGATGGCATACAGAAAATTTTAGGAGAAAGTATGCAAAGCCTTACCGATTCGTCTCTATCAATGTTAAAGCCGGTGATTGATGGCATGATGAGTAATGTAAACGATATGAGTAAATCTGTTTATGGTAATGGCGGTACTTTTAAAATGCCTCAAATAAAAATACCTCAGCTAAAATTACAGGATAGCTGTAACTGCTGCCCGCCGGAAGAGAATTGTCCTCCGCATTGTATTGCAAGCATTAAACGTTGTGCTATGGTGGGAGAAAGGATCATTGTACCATTTATGATAAAAAACACCTGCAGCCATACCAAAACATTTCGTGTTGGCGTAAGAGAATTGAATGATGAAAATGGCACTCTTGCACCTGAACAACCTAAACTAAATAAGACCAGCGTTACCTTAACTCCGGGCCGCAGCGAGCAGGTATTGCTAATGCTGGACCTTGCAAAATTTGCCAATGGCAGTACTTATACTACCGAAATTGTAATGCGTGAAAAAGATATCAATCAGAATATTTGTTTTACACTGGTAATTGATGATCATAACGCAATTACAGCAGAACCCAAAGACGAACAACAATACAAACTGAAATGGCAAAGCTGGAAAACACATTTTTATTGTGAGCCTAAAAGAAATATTGCAGGCACCAATGTTTTAACTAACACCGCTACCCCGGTAAACAAATAAATTATGAGCGAGGAAAAATCAGGCGTAACAAAAGATATTGAAGAACTGGTAAATAAAACAATTGAAGCCAACAGATTTTTTTTAAGTGAAGGCGCAAACATTTTTAAGCAATTCACTTCTCAAAGTAATAATACAAAACCTGCTGGCTTTGTTCAACCCGAAGCCTTAACCAATGCTTTTAATGCCTACCTGAAACTTAATTTACAGCATGCTAAAAACCTGATTGATCTTGGTGTGGGCATTGCCAAACAAAGCATTACAAAAGATACTGTTCCGGGTGAAGCAACCGAACCCGACATTGCAACCCCTGCATTTATATTAAAAGCGGAAACAATTGCAGGTGACAAAGCTAATCTTCAATTTGTATTGGATAACGTAAAAACTGATGTTGTAATCTGCCAATTGGTAAATACGGATTATACATTTGAAAACGATACTACAGTACAGAAAAAATTCACTACTATTTTTAATCCGCAATCTTTTGAATTAAAACCAGGTGGCGTACAAACTGTAAAAATTGAAATTGCTACAGATAAAACTGCTGGCCCCGGCACTTATATCAGCAATGTACAGGTAAAGGGTTTTGAACCTGCTTTTTTTTCGATACAGCTTACTTTAAAAGAAAACAAACCGCAACAGAAAGGTAATGGCAGAAAACAAACAAAATAGCACAGGCAAAAAAAAAGGTGCAACACTTACCGATAACTTATTTGATTTGCTTAACCCCGATAATGTATTAGGCAATGCACAACGTGTGATCAGCAGTGCGGTAAATGTATTGGAAGAAGAAATTGCTGCAGGTATTTTAGCGGCAAAAAGAATTGAAAAAAAAGTAATTGATACCGATAGTTTAAAAAGTGACCCTGATGACCTGATGAATCGTATACGCAGGGATACCCATGAGGCCATCGATATTTTCCTGGATGCTTTTGCTGCATTAAGTAAACAGGTTGGTATATTGAATACCACACTTACAAAAAATAATACTGCCGAAGCAACAACAGCAACTAAATCAACCAATGCTGCTGCCAATGTATTTACTGTAATTGAAGCCGATGCCCCTGCCAAAGCCGGGCAAACAATAAAATTATCTATGAGCATTGGCAACACAGCTACAAAGGAAACTGTGAAAGTGCAGTTGGTTAAAAATAATCTGACGGGCAATGGCACCCAAAAAATTCTTTCCCGGTATATAACACTTACACCGGCTACATTTAATTTAAAACCGGGAGAAGAAAAAGAAGTTACCATCATTGTAAAATTACCTGCAGCTGTAAAGGCCGGCCGTTATTGCTCTTTAATTACCGATGCCAATAACACTTTAGTAAAAAC
Organism: Ferruginibacter sp. SUN106; assembly: GCF_050611765.1. Lineage (NCBI taxonomy): Bacteria > Pseudomonadati > Bacteroidota > Chitinophagia > Chitinophagales > Chitinophagaceae > Ferruginibacter > Ferruginibacter sp. SUN106. The sequence continues at coordinate 641,064 of NZ_JBODJC010000001.1, read as the reverse complement.
TGTTTTTGAAATTACAGTAACCGCATAAAGCCATACCTATGCATGAGACATTGATGAAAGAAATGTTGGCAGAATATGGAGCAGATACCCTTAAAGGCATAAAGCATTTTATCCCCAGCAAAGAACCCCGGAAATATTTATACGATCTTATCCACGATTACCCGGAACGTGGCGGCAAATGGTTCCGGCCGGGCTTGTGCATTGCAGCGTGTAAGGCTTATGGTGGTTCGTTACAATTAGCGCTGAACAGTGCCGTTACGCTGGAATTATTACACAATGCTTTTTTAATTCATGATGATGTGGAAGACGAAAGTTTTTACCGCCGCAATAAACCCACCATGCATGAATACAACAACAGGGCTATTGCCATCAACGTTGGCGATGCTATGAATGTGCTGGCGCTTTACCCGCTTTTTAAAAACAAAGAAATTGTTGGCCCGAAAATTTCTGAAAAAATATTTACTGAAGTACAGCATATGGTTTTAGAAAGTGTGGAAGGACAAGCGCTTGAACTGGGCTGGCGCAAGGATAATATCTGTACACTCATAGAAAAAGATTACCTGCGGATGATCTTAAAAAAAACCTGTTGGTATACCTGTATGCATCCATTAAGAATTGGTGCCATCATTGGTACCAGTGGAAAAATTGATCCGGATATTTTTAACCGGCTCGGGTATTTTATGGGTACTGCATTTCAAATTCAGGATGATGTGTTGAATCTTGTTGCTGAAGAAAAAAAATACGGTAAAGAAATTGGTGGTGATATCATGGAAGGCAAACGAACCCTGATGCTGATACATCTTTTAGAAAACTGCAACAAAACTGAACTAGAAAAAATTCAGCAATACCTGGCTTTACCTATAAAAGAAAGAAGTACTGACACTGCCGCATGGATATTGCAACTCATGCATAAATATCATTCTATTGAACATGGAAAAAAAACTGCCAAGTATATGGCTGGTGGTGCGTTAAAAGAATTCTACACTGTTTTTTCCGGGCTGAAAGATTCAAAGGACAAAAAATTGATTGAAAGTATTATTCTTTACATGATAAACAGGGATTACTGATCATGATCACCATCAAAGCAATACAAAAATACGATTGTGATGTGCTTATTGCCGGTGGCGGACCTGCAGGTAGTGGCCTTGCGTATCATCTTGCCAAAGCAGGATTAAAAGTAATTGTTGCAGAAGCAGAAAAATTTCCCCGTGATAAAGTTTGCGGCGATGGGGTAAGCCCTATTGCATTAAAAGAATTGCACGCCATGGGTATTACCAATACCGAAAAGTTTGCCAAAGCAAATGAGATTAATAAAGTAGGGCTGTTTATAAAAAACGATGAAGTATTTATTGACCTGTCTAAACCTGAGCATTTACCTTTTCATGCAAGAATAATACCACGTATAGAGTTGGATAACTGGATTTATGAAGCAGCAAAAAAAGCCGGTGCTGCTTATATCGAAAATGCAAGGGTTACCAGTTACGGGATAAATGAAAATGCTGTTGTAGCACAATTAAAGCAGCAGCAAAAAACTATTACTATTAAATCAAAAATAATTGTTGGTGCGGATGGCAGCAGGAGTGCAATAGCCCGGCAAATGCATGGGGTACAACCTTCAGACGAATTTCAATTACTAGGATTACGTGCTTATTACGAAAATGTAAATGGCCCTTCAGACAGGGTGGATATTTATTTCAGCGATAAAGTTTTTCCCGGCATATTCTGGATGTTTCCTAAAGCACCTCATGGCGCCAATATTGGCATGGCAATGATAAGCCAGACATTACCCAACAAACCGCAACAGGTTCGTGAAATGCTTGCAGAGCACATCAATCAAAATCCTGAAATAAAAAAACGTATTGGCAATGGAACCATTGAAGGGAAGATTGAAGGCTGGCCAATAAAATTTTATAACCCTGATATTCCCATCAGCGGCAACCGTATATTATTAGTGGGTGATGCGGCAGGATTAATTAATCCGCTTAGCGGTGACGGTATTCAATATGCTTTGTTAAGTGCCCGATGGGCTGCAGAAGCTTTGCAAACCTGTTTTGCAAAAAATGATTTTTCTGCAGTTGCAATGAATACCTACAGCCAAAAAGTAAACCAGGAACAGGGTTATGATTTTGCCTTGTCGAATTTATTAGTACAATTTCCCCGTAATAAAACTTTATCACCGGTATGGATGAAATTATTATCGGTAATTATTTCCTGTGCTAAAGAAGATAAAAATTATGCCGACACTATTGCCGGAATTTTTGAAGGCACCTACCCTTCTCATAAAGCGCTCAACAGTGCATTCATTTTAAAATCAATTACGCAGGGAGGAAAAGATATTGCAAAAACATTGGAGCATATTTTAAAAGATCCCCAACAAATGCTAAGTGGTGGAACAGAAGTATCCAACTTTATAGTTTCGTTAATTGATGAAATTAAAAACAACCCTGCTGTGCATGGCCGCTGGTTATTACGGACTGCTGCAAAAACATTTTCTGTTGCAGGGCATGTAGTAAAAAATATGAAGAAAACTTAACGCTTACTCACTTCTACCGTCCATTCGCTACCACTATACACTTTATGCACTGCAGAAAAATTATCCATGTTCAATGCAAAAGATACCTGCAGCAAACTGTTTAGATACAATAATGGTTTGCCTTTTGCCACCGCACCAAAAGTTGAAGCGTAAGGCATATTGCCTTCGTATTTTTTTATTTTATGCTGATAAATTACCACGTGCAGATCATCACCCACTTTTGCATCCAGCTGTTTAAAAATATCTGCAGGAATATTGGTCCATATATTTCCATACTGGATATCTAAAATAGCGATCGTGCCTTTTACTTTTTTATTTTCTGCTGTTGCTTTCTGATAAGGAATGCTCACTACTTCATCAGGTAATAATTTCCCCACCTGTTCAAAACTGATTACCCCTGCGGCTAACCTTGCAGCAGTATATGCATATACATCACGGCCATGAAAAGTATAAGATTTTTCTGAACCTTTTCTCCTGTTCACTGCTTCATCAATTTCTCTTATAGCTGCAATACCTTCTGATGCGGCAATTAAAGTAAGCGTTCCATTATCCGGCGTAACAATAAAATGCCCGGCTTTTGTTTTTAGTACAACGGATTTTCTATCCGTTCCCACACCAGGGTCAACAACAGAAACAAACACGGTACCTGCCGGCCAGTACTGCACGGTTTGTTCCAAGCGATATGCCGCTTCCCAGATATTGTAAGCCGGAATTTCGTGGGTAAGATCAAATAACTTAAGGCTGCTGTCCACTCCCATGGCTACACCTTTCATTGCGGATACGGCACCATCTTTTACTCCAAAATCTGATTGAAAGACAACAATTTTATTTTGGGCTGATAAAATATTTGAAAATAGTGTAAGGCTAATTGTTAGTATAAAACGGTAAAAATATTGTTTCGGCATTGTTTGATGCAACCCTTTATTTAAATTATTCATCTCTTTAATATATATATTATTTCAAGTTTATTAATCAATTCTATAATACAAATTAAGGTAAATATTTGAATCGTTATCTAAAAATACTTCCTTAATAATTTAAAAATGAAACACAAATATTATTTAACATTACTAAAAGATTTTTATATCTAACAAATCTCTTAGTAAGAATATATTTGAAATTTTATCTAATTATATCGCATGCTAAAACTAATTTTATATTTTGTTCTAATTACAATGCCATTTATCGGATTTGCGCAAACAGAAAGAATTATTACAGACAGGCCAGGTAAAACAAACACTGCTTTTACAGTTCCCAAAAAATGGATACAATCAGAAATTGGATTTCTTAAAGAAGTTGATAAATTTTCGCCTCCATATCGGGACATATATTTTCAGCATCCATCACTACTAACAAAATATGGATTAGGTAAAAGACTGGAACTAAGAATAAAAACTGAGTGGGGCACAATTAAAAATGAAGCTTCAAACTTAACTCAAATTAGAACAGGGATTACCAATGTTGAGGTGGGTGGAATGGTTAACCTGTTTAATGAAAAAGGAATTATACCTAAAACGTCATTTATAGCAAACTATAATTTTCACAGTTTGCGAACTACCAACAATGATTCTATTGATGGTGCAAATTTGCGTTTTGCCTTTCATCATACTATTTCGGAAACCATATCGCTTAATTACAATATTGGCTTGGAGTGGGAAAGATTCGGTGATGCTCCTGCATACATTTATACCATTTCCCCTAAATTTAATATTGATGATAATTGGGAAGCTTATATTGAAGCTTTTGGTTTTATCTGGAAGAATAATAAACCACAAAATAGTATTGATGGCGGTATCGCTTATTATGTCAATAATAATTTTAAAGTGGATGCTTCTGCAGGATTTGGATTAAACAAAGAAGCGCCTGATATTTTTTTTACCGTAGGCGCTTCTTTCCGTTTTAAAACCAACAATAAATAATTAAAACTTTATTGCTTAATAAATCTACAACTCCTATAAAAAAGATAGTTTATGCTATTAAAAATTAAGAACCAGCTTAGTAAATAATTTCATGCCATTAAAACCCATCTGTACACTATCCCAGGGGCCGCCACTTTCATTATCACCAGCCCAGCCTTTTGCTAAAGGATTAACGCCAAGGTTAGGATGCACATTAAGTATATTATCGGCGCCAATAAAAATGGTAGCCTGGTTACAAAATTTATAGGAAGCAAAAAGATCCGTTACTAACTTTCCTTTGTAATCAAATACTTCAGGCACATAAGTACCGTTGGCATCAGAAGGCACCATCGGATTGATACCAGAGTTATATGGATTATCAGGCGTGGAATCTCCAAAGCCCAATAACTTAATACCACCAAAATAAGTAAGGTGTGTGCCAAAACCCAGCTTACCGCAACCATACTCCAGGTTTAAATTAAATTTCGCTTTTGGTGCTGATGCTTTTAAGAATGCAATTTCTCTGTCACTGTAAAAAGTATTTTTGTTCAGTGTGGTAGTACTTAATGCAGCCGGTACATTTATCTTGTCCAATTTTATATCCTGAAAATTACCTGCCAGTAATATTTTAAAACTATGATTAGCCCATTTTTTAGTATAATCCGCCACCACATCTGCACCGTAATTAGTAGTATTAACTGCATTGGTAAAAAATTGTGCAGTAGACACACCTAAGGCTGCTAACTGATCATTGAAACTTTGTGGTAAAGAAGGATCTCCCTGGCTGAACAAACCTGATAATACTACCCTGTCTTTTACTTTTATCATGTACCCGTCTACGGTAACAGTAAAGCCACTCACAGGTTTCCATGCAAAACCAAGACTGGCATTTAATGAAGTTTCTTCCTTCAGGTCAGGAATGCCAATTGATTTGGTAATGGGATCGCCATTGCGTAAAACACGTGACTGCACCAGTTGCCCGTTACTAAAAGAAGTAAGCGTATTACTGAAATTAATTTGTTGTAAAGAAGGTGCCCTGAAACCCGTACTTACTGAACCTCTTAAATTAAAATTATCAGCCACTTTGTAACGGGTAGCAAATTTAAAAGTAGCTACCGAACCAAAATCAGAATAGGTTTCTAAACGCACCGCACCATCAACCAGCCATTTATCAGTAACATTTAATTCAGCATCTCCATAAGCACTGAAGTTGTAACGCCTTGCGTCAACTACGTCAGCAGGACTGAAGCCGGGAAACCCCTGTGCACCAGGCGCAAGATCATAACTGTTAGGGTAAGCCGCATAAGAGGCTTCTTCTCCTTTATTGATAGTATATTTTTCGTTACGGTATTCAAATCCGTAACCGATATTTAATCCCTGTGCAACAGTTTTAAATGATTTGCTCAGGTCAACATTTAAAGTAGCCTGCCTGAACCTGAATCCACCATCGAGGAAATAAGTTTTTTCTGTATTGCCTATTAATGAAGCATTAAAAGTTTTATCTCCGAAATATTGAAAGTCATTTTTTCCATTGGTAAGACTCACATCCCAGTTCCAGTTTTTTGTACTGATACCCCTGAAGCCTAAAGCAATAGAGGCATCATTGATATTAGTGCCGATATGAGGATTGTAATAAGTTTCTCCGTCATTAGATACTCTCATTATACCGGGTACAAATATCGGGGCGCCACCTGCACTTGTAGGAAAGCGTTTGGGTTTAGCGCTTAAATTTCTTGAGTAGGCAAATGCATCCGATTCTTTTTGGTTAACGCTACCAAAAGAATAGAACACTGTTTTTGTATCTTTTACAGGTATCTCCATATTGTACATGGTGCCGTATGTTTTTACAGAACCATCACCGAATGCCCTGCGGCCGCTATTGATATAAGGTAAAGCGTATTTATCCGTTTGCCAGTTGGTGGTATCTACCTGGCGATAAGTTTTATTTTGTGTTAAATAATCCAGTGAAAAATTAATAAAGCCGCCGTTTTTACCTAACCCAAAGCCATTATTTGCAGAGAAGGTAAATGTGCCGCCATCAATTTTGTTGCCGGAATAATACTGGTTGCCTTCATTAAATTTTGAAGTATTGAATTTGTTATCATAGTAACCTGCCCAGCCGGTATTGATCGTCCAGTGATTGATATCTTTTTTTAGAATGATATTCATTACACCCGCCATGGCATCACTACCATATTGTGCTGAAGCACCATCACGTAATATTTCAATCCTGTCTACTGCGTTTTGTGGAAATGCATTCAGGTCAGACCCCGATGCACCTCTGCCCCTTGTACCAAATAATGCAACAAAGGCGGTAGAGTGGCGGCGTTTTCCATTAATTAAAACCAACGTCTGATCAGGGCCAAGGCCACGCAATGTACCAAGGTCAACATGATCCGCTCCATCTGCTCCGCTTTGTTTATTGTAGTTAAATGATGGTGCCGTCATATTTAAAACTGAAGTAAGATCCATTTTTGCAGTAGGTAATCCGGCCTGGTTTATTTTGATCACATCAACAGGAACAGCAGTTTCTGTTTTTGCTCTTGCGGCACCACGTGTACCTATTACCACTATATCACCCAGGTCAAGAGAAGCCACTTCAAGAAAAACAGTGATTTCATTTGAGCCGTTAAGTTTTACTAACTGAGGTTTATAACCAACGCTGGTTACTTCCAAAACATCAGATGCTTTAACCTGGATGATAAAAACACCATCGTTGTTGGTAGAAGCGCCTTTGCCGGTTGATTTTACAACTACTGATGCACTGGTTACAGGATCCCCTGTTTTTACATCTTTCACTTTAACCGTTACTGTTTGTTGTGCAAACAAAAGGTAGCTGCTGAAAATTAAGGATACTGTCAATAATAATTGTCTCATAATAACATGGTTTTGGTTGATAAAAAGCGGGATAACAAGCAGGCAGTAAAACTAATAAAATAAATTGAGTAATTAAAACAACTGCGTTTAGCTGGTTGTTCGAATAACAGTTGGGTAACAAAAAACCGTCCCCAACAAGTTAGGGACGGTTACAATTAATATTACTTAAAGAAATCTATGCCTCTTTACCGTGACAGTTTTTATATTTCTTGCCACTACCACATGGACATTGATCATTACGGCCCGGCATTTTCTCTACTTTTACCGGTGCTTGCTTCACGCCTTCAGAAGGATCGTAATAATCTTTTTCATTAGCTGCATAATCTTCACCTGCTGCATCAATCTCTGCTTTGTTAGCACGCATTTTACTAAGGTCAGTCTTTTGTTCACGACCTTCTCTTAAATTACCCGGCTGTTGTTGTTCCATTGGTATACCGCAATGGCAAAGGAAGCTTACGATATTTTTATTCACCTCATCATCCATTTGCTTAAATGCACTAAAGGCTTCTATCTTATATATCACCAATGGGTCTTTTTGTTCGTAGCCGGCGGTCTGTACACTGTGTCGCAGGTCATCCATAGCTCGTAAATGCTCTTTCCATGCATCATCAATTAAAGCTAAAGTGATGCTGCGTTCCAGGGCATCATTCAATTCCCTTCCGTTGCTGGCCAAATATTTATCGAGGTTTGCTAATGCCTGTATACCTTTTTTACCATCTGTAAACGGTACCTGTACATTTTCAATATGCGTGCCTTGTTCTTTACGTATGTTTTTAATGATGGGCAAAGTCTGCTCAATCATTGCATCTGTTTTACGGCGGTATTGTGTTATCGCCTCAGTGTACAAACGTTCAGTTAAGCTGTTAGCATCATCCTTACCTAATTCTTCTGCAGTAATAGTGGTATCAATACCAAAGTTTACAATAGCAGCTAATTTAAAACCATCATGATCATTGCCTTCTTTAAATGAATTGATCAAACCATCTGCAACAGAATAAAATGCATTATCCAGGTCAAGCGCTAAACGTTCTCCAAACAATGCATGGTTACGTTTGCCATACACCACATTACGCTGCTTATTCATTACATCATCATATTCCAGCAACCGTTTCCTTATACCAAAGTTATTTTCCTCAACTTTTTTCTGTGCTCTTTCAATTGATTTAGAGATCATGCTGTGCTGAATCACTTCACCTTCCTTGTACCCCATCCTGTCCATTAATCCTGCAATACGTTCGCTGCCAAACATACGCATAAGGTCATCTTCTAAACTTACAAAGAACTGACTGCTACCCGGATCACCCTGGCGGCCTGCACGGCCACGCAACTGCCTGTCTACACGACGGCTTTCGTGACGCTCCGTACCTAATATTGCCAAACCACCTGCTTCTTTAACGCCGGGGCCTAATTTAATATCGGTACCACGACCGGCCATGTTAGTAGCAATAGTAACAGCACCTGCAAAACCTGCTTCGGCAACCACTTGTGCTTCCTTGGCATGTTGTTTTGCATTCAATACATTATGTGGAATATTTTTTTGTTTCAGCATCCTCGCCAGCAATTCACTCACTTCCACTGATGTGGTACCCACTAAACAAGGCCTTCCTTCTATACGTAATTTTTCAATGGCATCAATTACAGCTTTATATTTTTCACGCTTGGTTTTATACACCAGGTCCTGTTCATCTTTTCGTATAGCCTTTACGTTAGTAGGAATGGTTACCACATCTAATTTATAAATGCTCCACAATTCTGCTGCTTCTGTTTCGGCAGTACCGGTCATACCACAAAGTTTGTGATACATACGGAAGTAATTCTGTAAAGTAACGGTTGCGTAGGTTTGAGTAGATGCTTCGATCTTTACATTTTCTTTTGCTTCCAGTGCCTGGTGCAAGCCATCACTGTAACGACGGCCTTCCATAATACGGCCTGTTTGTTCATCTACAATTTTTACCGCATCATCAATAATTACATACTCCACATCTTTATCAAATAAAGTGTAGGCTTTTAATAATTGCTGTACAGTATGTATACGATCAACTTTTACAGAGTAATCATTCAGTAATGCTTCTTTGCTGTGTAATTTATCCTCGGCACTAACATCACTTTTTTCAATATCAGCTAATTTGGTAGAGATATCCGGAACGATAAAGAAATTGGGATCTTCTCCTGCTCTTGTAATTAATTGAATGCCTTTATCAGTAAGATCTACCTGGTTATTTTTTTCGTCGATATTAAAAAATAATTCTTCGTCAACCTTAGGCATTTGTTTTTGCTGGTCGGCTAAATAGTAGTTTTCACTCTTCTGCAATTTTACCCTTATACCTGGTTCACTTAAAAATTTAATCAATGCACCATTCTTTGGTAAACCACGATGTGCTCTCATCAAAGCCAGGCCGCCATCTTTAGGATCATCATTACCTTCACCAATTTTTTTCTTGGCTTCAATCAGGTATTGGTTAACCGCTTTACGTTGTGCGTCTAATAGTTTTTCAATACGTGGTTTAAGATCAAAAAACTGTTGGGTATTATCGCTATGGCCAACAGGGCCACTAATGATCAAAGGTGTACGGGCATCATCGATCAATACACTATCCACCTCATCCACCATGGCAAAGTGTGGTTTGCGCTGCACCATTTCATCGGGTGTATGCACCATATTATCCCTCAGGTAATCAAAACCAAATTCGTTGTTAGTACCATACGTAATATCGGCATTGTAGGCGTTGCGCCTTGCATCAGTATTAGGTTCATGTTTATCAATACAATCCACACGTAAGCCCAGCCATTCAAAAATTGGCCCGTTCCATTCACTATCCCTTCTTGCCAGATAATCATTTACGGTTACTATATGTACACCCTCGCCTGCCAACGCATTCAGGTAGGCTGGCAAAGTACTTACCAGCGTTTTACCTTCACCCGTTGCCATTTCGGCAATTTTACCGGAGTGCAATACCGTACCACCTATCAGCTGCACATCGTAATGCACCATGTTCCAGGTTACTGCGCCACCACCGGCTGTCCACGTATTTTTATGAATAGCTTTATCGCCGGCTATTGTTACCTGGTCTTTTTTTACCGCTAAATCCCTGTCTAAATCAGTAGCTGTACTTTCCAGTGTTTCATTTTCTTTAAAGCGACGGCTGGTTTCTTTTACTACAGCAAAAGCTTCGGGTAATAATTGCTCCAGAATTTCTTCAATCTGCTTATCTCTTGTTTTTTTCAGTTCATCTATTTCTTTGTAGATGATATCCCTGTTGTTGATTTCTGCAACGGGCAATTCTTCTGCCGCCTGTTTTTTATCGGCAATGGTTTTGTCGATTACAGTAAGATGAGCAGCGATGCGCTGTTTAAATTCAGCAGTTTTGCCACGCAATTCATCATTACTTAATGATTGGTATTGCGCAAAAAAACCATTGATCTTATCTACCTGTGGGGTAATTTTTTTTACGTCTTTCTCACTCTTACTGCCGCCAAATAGTTTTGAAATAATGCCTAACATAAAATTCAGTGTTGTTGGGTATTGTATAAATAATTAATTATAAAGATTATTGTGTTGTCAAATATGGTGCTGAAAACAGAATTAAAGCCAAATTGACAGCAATTGTCCCCGGTTTAATGAGGGTGGCAAAGGTAGCAAATAGTTTGGGTTTGGAGGTTTTGAGTTTAGAGGTTTAGCAGTTGAGGGGTTTAGAGTTCAGTGGTTTAGGGTTTTGTTAACTAACTTTTTTATAAAACAGGGCATAAAGCAAAAATTCACCGATATGTTTAAAAGTAAACCAGCACCCGTTTTAATTGCAGTTGTTTTTGCATTAACAGCCTGCAGCAGCAACGAAATAGGCGATAGTAAAGATGTGGCGCAGGATAAAATTTACCAGGGATATTCTATCAGTTATACTGAAGGTAATACTAATACAGAAATATATTGCCAGTTCAGGTTTGCCGGCAAGAATGGCACAACGCTGGTATTAAATAGCCCCAGCCAGGTGCAATTTGACGGAGAAAAGTTACCTGTAGACAGTAGTGCCGGCGGAGGGGCTTATTACAGGACTTATAAACCTGCCGCAAATTTTGTGGGCAAACACACACTTACTTTCACCACTACCGACAATAAAAAACTGGAAAATGATTTTGCATTCGATAATTTTAAACTGGTAAATGTACCGGCCACCATTTCTAAAAAACAATCTTTTAACCTGAATTTTGAAACTACAACCTTGCAAGGTGATGATTATATTGAAGTAAGTACCAATAATACCGATAGTAGCTTTAGTGTAACACATAACGCTGCAGATAAAAGCAATGCTATTGTGATACCTACTAAAGAATTGAAACGCCAAAAAACCAAGACATTAACACTGGAAGCAACTTTATACCGCAGCATTCCGCTACAACAAAGTACTGCCGAAGGTGGAAAGATAACGATCAGTTATGCTTTAAAACCTGTAACTATCCAACTTAACAACTAAACCTATTTTTACTTCGTATGTTAGGTAACAAAACCTGGCTATGAAGAAAATATTTTTATCCTTCTGTTTTTTTATAATCGCTTACGTTGTTGGCGCACAAAACACAACATTATTATCTTTTGAAAAAAAACGTGTTGCCGCCGATAAAACAGGCATGACTGTTTTAGGAAGTTGGGCTGCTGCAAATATGCTGGTAAGTACAATAGCCTTAAATAGCAGCAATAGAGAAGCTCATTATTTTAATGAGATGAATATTATATGGAACGGATTTAATCTTTCCCTTGCCACGATTGGTTATTTGCATGCAAGAAAAAGCAGTTTTACCAATAGTAATTTAACGGATGTATTAAAACACCAAAATAAAACTGAGAAAACATTTTTATTTAATGCCGGGCTTGATGTGGCTTATGTAACCGGAGGTGCTTTGTTAAAAGAAAGAAGCAGGCGCAAAACAGATCCTTCAAGATTAACAGGTTACGGAAACGCTGTGATGGTTAATGGCAGCTTTTTATTTTTGTTTGACCTCGCCATGTATTTAGTACATCGTCAACACGGTAAGCAACTGAACAATTTTACCAACAAATTACAGGTAACAGGAACCGGTGCAGAAGCGGCAATTATTTATACTTTTTGAAATCGTTTTTTATTCATTACAAAAAATAAAATTACTGCTACTGCTGGTAAAATAATAAATACAATGGCTGTTAGCCAGCTATTATTGAAACCGTTGATTATAATTTTTTTTTCGCTGATTAAATAAACCGGCAAGCCGGCTAAAGCTACAGATGTACCCAGGCTTAAAGCCGTGGCTGTTGCAGGATATAATGGCAGGCTCCTGCTCATTAACAATAGTGTTATAGGTACGCTGCTTTGCAAACAGGCAATACCAAACGCCAGTGCGTAAACATTCTCTTTACCAAATTGAAACAGCAACAATGCAATGGGTAGTGTGATATACACAAATTTTTTCCAGCCCATTTTATCAGCTACAAAACCACCGATTATTTTTCCGAGGAATGCACTGATGCCAATAATAAGAATACCATTTTCATAATCATGTGCCACATGATTGATGATATCAAAAATAAAAGAGCGGAAACACATGATGAGTAAAATACTCAGCATGATAAAATCGTGTGCATCCAGTTCGCTTTGCTTTTTTTCTGGTGTTTCATAGACCGGTAAATTATTTTTCCAGATCATTATACCAACTATTATAATAGCAACTATCACAAAACACAAACTATACATTGAAAACATTCCCAAAGCGCCACCGATAGTTAAGCCCAAAACCCCAGGTGCTGTAAACAATGCCAGTGGACCTGTTTTATTTTCATGCACTTGTAAACATACAGCCCCGCCGGTTACATGTACAAAGGCAGATGCAATACCCGAGAAAATAATGCCCGTTTCTGCATTAATAAAAAACAACAGCATTGATGCCGGTAATAAAATAAGCGAAGCTGCTGCAAATGGTTTGATTTGTTTTGTATAATCTAACCAAAAACCAACAGGTAGCTGACCGCCAAAACCAATGATAGAATAAATAACGATAAATAAAAAACTATTGGAAGCATTATGATGATAGGTATAGCTGGCAAGTATAAAGCCTGCAGCAAAATCGTTGAGGCCGTGGAGTAAACCCCAGAGGGCAGGTTGATAGTTGACAGTTGATGGTTGATGTTTTGTCAGCATTTATCTATATATAATTATTCAGTATCAATCCTATCCCATAGCTCATGGCGTTTGCCATAAAACCGAGTGCCAGTGCCTTTTTCCAGCTGCATTGCATTAATAAATAGTAGCCGATGCTTTCTGTTATGGCTACGCCAATTTCTAAAATATTAATATTGATGCTGGTGTAAAAAAGTAAAATATGCAATACCGGCCAGGTAAAAAGATTTAATAGAAACCCGATCAGCAAAGCAAATTTTCTCTCCTTTTTAAAAAAAAATAATACAATAGGTAACTCAATCACTAATGTTACTGCAAAATAAAACCAGGCTCCCATTATTTGTTTTTGTTTTTATTCTTCCGCTTAATAAAAACCCAGATCAGCAATATTAAAGCTGCTGCCGGAAGAATGATAAATACAAAAGACAAAGCAGCCATTACTCCCAGGTTAGGACCATCTAATAAAGTAAGGAGTATTTTCATTTGGCTTTTCTTCTTTTTTTGATCCACATAAAAATACCCACAATGGCTGCAATAGCTACTAAAGCCATTATGGTGAGTACAATAATATCCCTGCCATTTCTTTGCAGCCAGGGTTCCTCCACCACATCCAGGAAATACTGTTTCATCTTTTACATTTACCGGTGAAACTAATGCTAAATCATCAAAATGGCAATACCCATTTACACGGATAAAAGATTTGAAGTTGTTATGGCGTGCATTTATTTCTGGTTACTTTTCAAAAAGGAAATTTGTTTTTTTAATTCAGTAAGTTCTTCTTTTAACCTTGCAATCAGATCCAGGTATGCTTCTTTTTCGGAGCTATTATTTTTGCCTGTAAAATCCTGTAGTAATAATTTTTCCTTTATAGAAGTTCCATCTTCAATGATAAGGGCGGGTTCAAAATTTTCAAAATAAGCAGCTGTAATATCCAATAAGGCAATTATGGTTTTAATATCCTCATCGGGTATGTGCTTTTGCTTATTCTCTAAATAACTGTACTGTGTTTGAGAAATACCAAGTTTTGCAGCCATATAGCTTTGGCTATAGTTACGAATTTCCCTGAGCTTTTTAATTTTTGCTCCTGCTGTTGCCATAGTGTTAGTGATTTGGGTATTGCTAAAGTATTAAAATACTTTAATAACATAATAACTAAATTTTCTACACATCATTTCATTACTATATAATTTCAATTTTAACAAAACTGGCTAAGCCTTTCTCCACTTTCAAAGTAAAGGCAAAATAAAAAATTAAATTATGAAACTGACTGCATTGGCATTAATTATTTCTTTTATTAGTTTTTCTTCATTTAAATCTAATAATACTGAACCAACTCTGCATGAGTCTAAAGTATACGTAGGAAAAAATATTTTTCAAGTAACTACAAAAGAAAAAATGGATAACTGGCTTAAGGAATCAACAAAAGATCCTGCGAAAGCAAAAATCATTAACTTCATATTAAAAAAACATGGTGAATTGGCGTCTAGTGTTTGCCTTGGAGGTTGGAATTCTGAGGAAACATACTGTTTGGATAAGAATGAAAAAAAATCACTCTGTACTGTCAATCAGTTGCCCAAATTTATACTTCCTGTACTTTCTCAATGGTGGTGTTTGTACGATTGTGAAACAGGAGAAATTTTAACAGCATGGTGGAGTACGGCGTATTAATTATTAACTTTTATACCCCCTATAAAAGACAATTCAAATTATCATTGTAGGTTTAAATGAAAATATCATGTTTATTTCAACAACATTAAAGTCAAGTATAATAGTTGTAATTTTTCTACAAACTATTATATCTCAACACGACTCTTCCCCAGTTATTTTTCAAAAAAAGAATTTACCGTCTATTAATAAATCCTTTTATTGTGTAGAAAAAAATTCAATAGACACTACAATTTACAATAAATACAAAGATAGTGTTGCTAATAAGAAATATTGGGATAGTGTTTCATTAGCATTAAAAAAAGTTGCGGAAAGCTATGATTTCCGTAGTAAAAAAAATGTGAAAAATTATATTAAAATATTTTAACCTGATTTTTAAACAGATGAAAAAACATATTATTACAGCCTTTATTCTTCTAATAAGTATAGTCAGCTTTGCTCAAAATGGTGGTACTGACTATTCTGCATTTATTCAAAAAGCAGATATCTCTTATAATAACAAACAATATTTAGAAGCGGCAAACTATTATTCTAAAGCATTTAATGCCAATAGTAATATGGGGAAAGTAAAAGACAGGCTGAAATCAGCATCTTGTTGGGCTTTATTGAATAATAATGATAGCGCTTTTTATCAATTATATCGTATCGCAAAAAAAAGCCCTTATACTGATTATGAAGAACTTCAAGCGAACAAGTCATTTACCTCGTTACATAATGACAAGCGTTGGAATGATATTATTTCTATAATGCAGAATAGGAAACAGGAGATTGAAGATCAAATTAAAAATGCTCCTGCTCCGATTTCCAATTAGTTTTTTAATGATTTCTCAACATCAAAGGCTGGTATAAACAAACAGATTGTTTGTTTATACCAGCCTTTACATTTGTTAATCATTTTATAAACTGCTTACCACTTATAAAAAAAAAGACTGAAATAAAGTTTGGGGCATTACTTTTACACGAAATTTTTCGTAATACCATAACTTTTTTATGAGAAGACTTGTACTTAGTTTGTGTTTAACAGTAGGCATATTTGCTGCAAAAGCCCAGGTAAAGGGTACTGTAATTGACTCTGCCTCAAAAAAACCAATAGACAAAGCCGTTGTAGGCCTGGTTATTAAAACCAACCCCACTGATACCACTTATACTTTTACCAACGACAAGGGCGAGTTTAATTTTGATGTGGTACCCGCCTCAAATTTTTCTGTGATCATTACCAATAGTGGTTTTGCGCCGGTTGCAAAATTTGTTCCTGTAAAGCAACAGGAAAAAACCATCAGTATTGGTACTGTTGTTTTAGCCAGCCGTGCCAAATTGCTGGATGAAGTGATTGTAGAATCTGCCCCAATAATTGTAAAAGAAGATACCGTTGAATACCGTGCCGATGCTTTTAAAACCAAGGAAGGCGCAGTGGTGGAAGACCTGCTGAAAAAATTACCTGGTATAGATGTAGATAAAGATGGTAATGTAAAAGCACAAGGCAAAAGTGTTACCAGGGTAAAAGTAAATGGTAAAGATTTTTTTGGCGGCGATCTTAAAACTGCTACCAAAGAATTACCTGCCAATATTGTAGACAAAATACAGGTAATTGATGATTACGGCGACCAGGCAACGGTGAGTGGCATTAAAGATGGTGACCCTGATAAGGTGATCAACATACAGCTTAAAAAAGATAAGAATAAAGGATTTTTTGGCCGGGCTACTGTAGGTGCAGGTACGCAAGACCGGTACCTGGGTTCTTTCAACGGTAATTACTTTAATAACAACACACAGATATCTCTTGTAGGTAACAGTAATAATACCAATGCCTCTTTATTTAATTTTGGCGGTGGCGGCAACCGCGGCATGAGCAGTATGATAGCAATGGGTGGTGGCGGAGGAATAGATATGAGCCAGTTTGGCGGCGGTGGCAATTCAGGCATTACTGCTACTAATTCTACCGGCCTCAACTACAGGGACCAATGGGGTAAAAGAGTGAGTGTTTATGGCAGTTATAGTTACAGCCATAGAAATACCAGCCAGTTACAAAGTATCTCTTCGCAAAATAATTCTGCCAATGGTACATTCATTAATCAGCAGGATGCTAATTCCTTAACTACTGGCGGCAGTCACCGGGCAACTTTTAATGTAGAATACCAGATTGATTCCTTCAATTATTTAAAAGTTACGCCCAATTTTAGCTACAGCAACAGCGATGGTAACAGCAATACTGTTTTCAATAACACTAAAACCGGTAGCGGTAAAACAACTGATGGAAGCAATAAAAATTTAAGTGATTCAAAATCACCCAATCTTAGTGTAAATGTTTTGTACAACCACAAATTCAGGAAACGTGGCCGAAATTTTTCAGCCAGCGGAAGTTTGGGTAATTCAAGCAGCAACTCTACACAGGATGCAACTAACCTGAGTTATTATTACCAGGGGCCTTTTATCGGCCCCAAAAATATTTTTCAATACATCGATCAGCAAAATGATAACCATAATTATGGTGTACGTTTTACTTACTCCGAACCTATTAATAAATACCGCAGTTTAGATCTTTCTTATTCTCATAATTTAAACTATGCCCGAAACGACAAGAAAACCTACAATGTAGATTCGCTTACCCAGTTTAAAACAATGAACGGCCTTTTAAGTAATGATTATGAAAACGATTTTTATAATAACCGTATCGGCCTTTCGCTGAGAACTACTATGAAAAAATACAATTACACTTTAGGTGTAAGTGTGCAGCCGGTTGATCTGCAGGGAAAATCAATTACCAAAGACAGTGCTTATAAATCCATTACCAGGGTAAACATTTTTCCTATTGCACGTTTGGTATATAATTTCAGTCGTACAAAAGCTATTAATGCTACTTATAGTGGCAATGCTACTCAGCCTACGTTTACTCAATTGCAGCCGGTTGTAGATTCCACTAATATTCAAAATGTTGTTATTGGCAACCCCAACTTAAAACCATCGATTACTCAAAATATCAATTTAACCTACAACAGTTTTAACCTGATCACGGGCAAAGTATTATTTACTGCCCTTAATTTCAGCACTATTAAAAACCAGATCATCAATAACAGCATTATTAATAAAAGTACAGGTTACAGAACCAGCCTTCCCCAAAATGTAAATGGTTATTACAATCTTACAGGTTTCTATAATTTTTCAAAACCATTTAAAAACCGCAAATATGTTTTCAGCCTGAATGGTTCGGCTAACTTTAATCATAATATCAACCTTACTGATGATATTAAAACAATCGGGCAAAACTGGGTACTTAGCCAGGGCTTTGGTTTTGAATATAATTTAAAGGAATGGTTACAATTAGGAAGTGGCGTTAACTACAGCTTAAATGATGTGAAATATAAAAGCACTTCGGATAAACCTACCACTTTTGTAAACAGCAGCAGTAATGCCTGGACGCTGACCAACAACATTAATGTGAATGCCACCAAAAGACTGGTATTGAAATATGATCTTGATTATACGATGAACAATGGCCTTGCCAACAGCGTTAGCCAAAATCCTGTTTTAATGAATGCCTCATTAGAGCAACAATTATTTAAAAAGAAAAATGGTATTATAAAATTTGCGGCGTACGATCTTTTTAAACAGAATACCAATATCAGCCGCAGTATATATGGTAGTTCCATCACTGATACCCGTACTAATAAATTAACCCGTTACTTTTTATTAACTTTCACTTACCGCATTCAAAAATTTGTGGGCCAGGCGGCACAAGGTGGCAATATGCGTTCTATGGGAGGGCCTGCCATGAGAATGTTTTAAAGGCTATTGTAATAAATACACAAACGGGGAATATTGTATAAAGAAAATTATACAATATTCCCCGTTTGTCTTTTTCGGTCAGGCCTGTGTCTAAATTAGTTGATTGCTGTTGCAACCATTTCCTATAGCCTTCCATCTTGAGAGCATACATTACAAACTTATCTTTTATGAATGCGCTAAATCTTGGGACTAATCCATTGGTCTTCAATTATTACCAGGAGGATTATGAAAAATGGGTAACCGATTTTGGCAACCATATTAAAGCAATAACACTTGCCGACCGGATAGAATATCCCAAAAACTTTGCTGCAGGGTATGCAAAAGCCAAAAATGTTGAACCCGGTTTATCTTACCGGATTGTAAACTACACACTCCATACAGACCTTGAATGCATGCGTACTGCCGCCAACGAACTGCACCTGATGCTCTATTTTTACGAGATACAGTTTGATGAAAAAGTATACTGCAAAACGGGTAGTACAATCATAGAAAGTAATGACAAATATTACAGTATTGCCTTAATGACCAACAGTTTAACCCCTCAACATTTACGATTAAAAAAAGGCACCATTGTAAAAGGATTATCTGTTCAGCTATCTGAAGCCTGGTTAAAAGAAAACATAAAAGATCTTACACCAGAGAAATTGGAAATGATAAAACAAAAAGATTGCATTACCGATTTCATCAGTGCCAAACAACGCAAAGTTTTAAATGATATTTTTATTAGTTCAGAACAAAGTCTGCTGCCCGGCCTTTTTATTAAAAGCAGGGTATTGCGGTTAACAGAACAATTTCTTACCCGGCTTTGCCATAGAGGCTTAACTAATATGCCTGAATTTGCTAACCTGAAAGATTTTCAGGCCATAGTAAAAGTAGAACACCTGCTATTAAAAAATTTCTCTGCCGATTTTCCTTCTATTGAAGCGCTGGCCAAAACGGCCTATATGAGCAAAAGCAAACTGAAAAAGTTGTTTAAAAAAGCCTATGGTATGGCCATTTATCAATATTACCAAAAAAACCGGATGCATAAAGCAAAGGAATTGCTGGGCTCCCGCAAACATAATATTTCTCAGGTAGGTGCCATGCTGGGCTATCAGAACCTGAGTAATTTTTCTGTGGCATTTAAAAAAGAGTTCAGCTATCTGCCCAGCGAAATACAGGAAATATTATAGAAAAAATAGCTAATACGGCTACTATAAAGCCGCATTCAAAACAAGAACCATAAAGGTTTCTTTTAATTTTACCTCTAAAGCCAATTTAAAGTCCACTATCCTGAAAAACTGGTAAAACCCCCGATTACAGCAAATAATTCGATAATGTCCCATGAAACCACAATGAAAAGCCCGATTACCCGGGCTTTTTTCATTTCAATAAAGGGTGTTTGTTTTTGCCCGTTTTGCCCTACCTTTGCCACCCGAAAACCAAGCGTTAATTTTCTAATTATTTCAATATGTCAGGTGCATTAAAAGAGGTACGTAACAGAATTAAAAGTGTGCAGAGCACACAGCAGATTACCAAAGCCATGAAAATGGTGAGTGCGGCAAAATTGCGCCGTGCACAGGATGCCATTACACAAATGCGTCCTTATGCACACAAATTGCAGGAAATGCTGAGCAATATTGTAAGCAACAGCGATGGTGACGTAAAAGTGGCATTAGCTGCTGAAAGGCCGGTAGAAAAAGTTTTAATTATGTTGGTTACCAGCGACAGGGGTTTGTGCGGTGGTTACAACAGTAACCTGATTAAATTAGCCAAACAGGTTATTAAAGATAAATACCCTCAGCAACAGGCAAAAGGAAATGTACAGGTATTGCCTATTGGTAAAAAAGGATATGAACACTTTACTAAGAATGGTTTTAAAGTAGTAGATAAATACTGGGATATTTTTACCGGCTTAAGCTTTGATAAAGTACAGGCTGCTGCAAAATATGCTATGGATGCTTTTGCTAACAAAGAAGTAGATGCAGTGGAATTAATTTTCAGCGAATTTAAAAATGCTGCTACGCAACGTTTTATTGCAGAACCATTTTTACCGGTATCAAAAGTTGAAAAAGCAGCAGGACAAAAAAATGCAGATTTCATTTTTGAACCTAACAAAGAAGTATTGATTGCCGAGCTGATGCCTAAGATTTTAAATACGCAATTATACAAAGCTATACTTGACGGGAATGCCAGTGAGCATGGTGCAAGGATGACGGCGATGGATAAAGCCAGTGAAAATGCCAACGAATTATTAAAATCATTAAAGATCAGTTATAACAGGGCAAGGCAGGCTGCTATTACTACAGAGCTTACAGAAATTGTAAGTGGCGCAGCAGCATTGAACGGATAAAAAACGATTTGTGATTTTAGATTTTAGATTGCCGATTTAACAGCGCAATTTAAATCATAAATCATAAATCTAAAATCTACAATCAAAATGGAGCTTTCTCAGATTATACCTCATATAGAAGCATTGGTTTTTGCAAGTGATAAACCATTGACCAGGCTGGAACTGGTGGACCTGTTGAATAATGCTTTAGGCTTTATTGAAGACCGGGCTACCAGCGAACAGATTGATGCAGCACTTGATGGCATAAGAGAAAAATACAGTGCGGAGTTTTATGCTTTTGAATTAAGAGAAATTGGTGGTGGTTTACAATTCTTAACCAAGAAGGAATATTATAAAACAGTTGCTTTATTAAACGGCGATAAATTTTTAAAACGTCTTTCTACAGCAGCTTTGGAAACATTGGCTATCATTGCTTATAAGCAACCCATCACCAAAAGCGAAATGGAAGCTATCCGTGGGGTGAACTGCGATTATGCTGTACAAAAATTATTAGAGAAAGATTTAGTGGTAATATCAGGAAGAAAAGAAGATGCAGTGGGCCAGCCATTGATCTACTCTACTTCAAAATCTTTTATGGATTATTTTGGTATCAACAGTGCAGATGACCTGCCCAAGATAAGTGAAGTGATGATGGAAGAATTGGTGAATGCTACCAATGTAATTGAAGCTAAGAATGAACAACTGGAATACGAATCTGATGTTGCTCATGGTACCCCAATGGAAAGAGAGGCGGTTGTTGAAGAAGAAATTGTAGTTGCCGAAACAGAAGAAGAAACTGTTTTAGCCGTTACTGAAGAGGGAGAAATTATTGAAGAAAAGCCAGATGCTGATAAAGAAGAAAACGAAGGCTAAAAATATTGTAACAATTTAAAAAAAGGCATGAAATGATTCATGCCTTTTTTTATCGGTGTAAATCCATCTGATCCTGTCATCCGTGTTCCATTCCTTCGTAAATTCGCAAAATGTCACAACAATTATCCAACGAACAATTAATTGCCGCTGCACAGGAGTTTGGTACGCCTTTGTATGTTTATAATGCGGATAATATTACCGCACAATACCAGCGCCTTACCACCGCATTTGCACAAACTGATACTAAGTTTTTTTATGCCTGCAAGGCACTCACCAATATCAATATTTTAAAACACATTAAAAGCATTGGCTGTAATGTAGACTGCAGTTCTATCAACGAAGTAAAACTGGCTTTGCTGGCTGGTTTTGAACCGGGCAATGTTTTATACACCAGCAATGGTATTCATTTCAGTGAGATAGAAGAAGCACAAAGTTTAGGCGTGAATATTAATATCGACAGCCTGAGCAACCTGGAAAAATTCGGGCAAAAATTTGGGCATAGTTACCCTGTTGGTATTCGCTTACGCCCCAACATTATGGCGGGTGGTAACATAAAAATTTCTACCGGGCATGATAAAAGTAAATTCGGTATCCCTATCGACCAGTTAGATAAAATCATGGCATTGGTAGCGCAAGATGATTTGTTCATTCAGAATCTCCACATCCATACGGGCAGCGACATTAAAGATGTAGATGTGTTTGTAAAAGGTATTGAAGTGTTGTTCGACATCATTCCTCAATTCAAAGAATTATCATCAATTGATCTGGGGGGTGGTTTTAAAGTGCCCTATAAAAAAGGCGACGCAGAAACCGATATGCCTTTGCTGGCACAAAAAGTAAATGAAGCATTTGCCAATCACCCCAACCCCAATGGTAAACATTTGCAGGTTTGGTTTGAACCGGGTAAATTTTTAGTGAGTGCATCGGGTTACCTGGTTGCCGAAGTAAATGTGATGAAAGAAAATACCAATACCACTTTTGTTGGATTGAATACCGGCTTCAACCACCTGATACGCCCTATGTTTTATGATGCGTATCACCAGATAGAAAATATCAGCAACCCAACCGGCGAAGAAAAGCATTATGCCGTAACGGGTAATATCTGCGAAACCGACACTTTTGCCTGGGATAGAAAAATTGCTGCAATAAGAGAAGGTGATTTGCTGGTATTTAAAAACGCCGGTGCTTATGGTTTCGAAATGTCCTCTAATTTCAACAGCCGCTACAAACCGGCTGAGGTTTTAATAAAAGATGGCAAGGCAACACTGATAAGAAAAAGAGATACATTTGAGGATATACTGGGTAACCAGGTGCTTTAGCATCTCTGCGAAAAATTAAGTAAATTTGATGTAAACAAAATCATTATGCAAGCAGTACAAATAAAAGAAGCCCTGCATGAGTATATTGATACCGCAGACGAAAAAAAACTTGAAGCCATCTACCTGGTGCTAAAAGACAGCATAAATACAAACTACGAATATAATACCGAAGAGCTTGCGGAAATATATACCCGCCGGAACGAATATAAAAGTGGCAATGCACAAACGCTTACTACTGAAGAATTCATGAATTTCGTTCGTCAAAATAAATTGTAAATGGCTTATCGTTTAGTAACATTACAAGCTGCAGCAGAAGATGCAGCCGGGGCCTATGAACATTATGAAAAAATACAAGCAGGATTAGGTGATCGTTTTTTAGCAGAAGTACTGGATAGGTATAACGAAATAAGGAATCACCCTCAATATTATGGTTTTATTGATGGCCAACATATAATCCGTGATGTTATGCTAAAAAGCTTTCCATATCAAATTGTGTATGAGGTAGAAGAAGATACGGTGATTATTTATTCTGTTCATTGCAGTTACCGACACCCTGATAAACGATTTAGAAAGCCATGAAACTGAATCACAAGACCCCATATTTAAGAATGTTTAAAATAAGCTTCGCCCTGGCCCTCCTTTTTTTATCTGCAACCACTGCATTCAGCCAAACAGCAGATTGCTTTAAATTTAAAGAAGGCAAATTCAGAATTGCAGATACAAGAGTGGGTGTGGTAACCATTGCAGAACGCAGAGGTGGTTACCAGACTGAATCCAGTGAATCGCTGAAAGCTGTGGTACGTTTCAGCATTACCTGGCAGGATAACTGCTCTTATACTCTAAAACTGGACAAAGTGATCCGCAACGAAAATAAAATTGACTTTCCTTCCAACCTCGAAATTCATGTAAAGATCATTGCTACATCCGGAAGATCTTATACGCAACAAACTTCTTCTTCTATTACCAACGGCACTTATAATGTGGAAGTGGTTAAACTAGATTAATCAATTTTCTTAGCCCCCATTACAATAACTTTTACTTGTCGTTCAGATTTTTCCAATACCAATCCCAGTTTTTCAACTGCTGCAATTGTGTTCTGCGCTGTTCTTAATTCATTTACTGTTTTTATATCATAACGTGCTGTTAAACCTGTTTCATCAATTACCGGCATCTGCAATTCATTAGTTAAATAATTCTTTGCAAAATCTGTCACCAGTACTGCGGTTCCTTCATAACCATTACCGCTAAACCCGTAAGAAGATCTTGCAGCAGTTGAAACAGGCATGTTTAAAGCAACGCCTTCTTTCTGTTTTAAAATATACACTGGCATGTTGCGATATTCTGTTCTAATTGCAAAAGGTAAAGCAGTTATTAATTTTTGTTGCAGCAGTGGCAGCAGGCTATCTTTATCCCCGGGCTTCACTACTATGTCAACGCAATACAAACTCTTCTTATCATCAAAATTGCAAAGTTGCTTTTTATCAATTTCATAGATCATTTGTTTTGGCGAATGAATATCAAAAGCATCCCGGCATATTTCTGAAATACAAAGATTAAAAAAACTTATGCGCCTGTATGCATAAGGGCCTTCATTCGGTGTTTTACTCATCGTTTGCACACCGTACATATATCCTCTTATGGTAAAACTGTGATCGGTTAAAGAATCTATTCCAAACGGGTCTTCTGCTGTATTGATGGCAGGCTCTTTAATATTTGCACTCGATAAAACCTTCTCCCCTTTCAATATTTTATTTATCATTTTTTGATCTACAGAATCAGTGTTCACCAACGCAATTATTTTTTTATCAGCACCAATAATAGCACTATGCCCAACCGAAGCAAAACCAAATAACTGGTACAAAAAATAACTGGTATCTGTTGCCAGCCATAGCATTGATGGTTTTGTGATAAGGTATTTTCGCAATCTTTCCGGCAGATCGTTAGAAATACCGATCACCTGTATATTTTTTGCATTCGCTTGCTGCAGTTTTGCCAAATTATCCATCTCCGGAATGCAGGGGCTGCACCAGGTGCCCCAAAAATTCAGGATTATCACTTTCTCATTTTGGGTATCGTTCACCTCCAATTGTTTTACTGGTGCATTGATGATATTTTTTATAATAAGGTCAGGTAATCTGTCACCGGCTTTTAACAGGTCAACTTGTGAAAAACTGTACGAACTGATAAAGAGTAGCACAACTGTAAGGGCTTTTTTCATATTTTATATTTATCATTCAAAACTCTGCCTATTCTTTTGTATAAAATGTTATCCGCTGTGTTAAGGAATGTTATTTTATGTTATCGTACTTATTACCAGTATTATATTTTCTACTTTTGATAATATGCAAAGACATGCCAGGCTTTTAATACTATTTTGCACGTTGGCCATTGCCGGTTTGCTTACATTACAGTTTTACTGGATAAAAAATTATTACGCTGTACATAAAGCAGGTTTTGAAAAAGAAGTGAACCTTGCATTTGAGGATGCTGTAAGAAAAGAATTCAGCCTTCGCTGCGATACTATTACACAATTGATAGTAGATAAATTAATGGACACTACCGAATTTGAAATAACCAGCGAGCGTAAAAAGGATAGCGTTACTTACCAGTACACCGTCAGTAATAAACATAATGCAAAAGACAAGTGGTCATTTTCTCTACATGGCATAAACGCCCCAATTGTTGATAATGACATCATACTTAAAAAAAATATAGCCATCAGATTTACAGAATCGCTCCGCACACACGACCTGGAAAGCCATATGGTATGGTATCGTACACAAAACCTCGGTAGTTTTATGGATGAGAAAGTGAAGCAGTACAATTTTGATACAACAAGATTAAGGCCGGTGCTCACTCATTATCTTTTACAAAGAGATATTACTGTACCCTTTCAATTTTATTTAAAGCAGGATGACAGCACAATGAACCAAAACAATTTTCCTAAAGCATTGCTTGCAAAATTTCCCGTCATCACAAAATCGTATCCCACTTATAAGTTAGTTGACGATAGCCATTATGTAAGGGCAATGTTTGTTAACCCTTCGGCTTATATCATCGGTAAAATGAAGTTTATTTTTATCAGTTCTATTTTACTTATTCTTTGTGTACTGGCAAGTATGTTTTTACTGTTTAAAATGTGGTTCAGGGAAAAAAGGCTGTCTGCCATTAAAAATGATTTCATCAATAATATCACACACGAATTTAAAACACCCATTGCCACCGTATCGGCTGCCGTGGAAGCATTAGCTGATTTTGATGTACTGGAAGACAAAGAAAAAACAAACCGCTATCTCATACATTCAAAAAATGAGTTGCAACGCTTGTCCGGCCTTGTAGATCAATTGTTGAATATCTCCATTTATGAAAACAGTACAGTGGAGTTAAAGCCTGTACAGATCAATATAGAAGAAGCCGTGCAAATGATCATTCAATCGCACCTGGTTGCTGCTGTAAAACCAATTCATTTTTCTTTCAGCAATAACACTGGCGTAGATCTTATTAAGGGAGATAAGGTACAGTTTCATCATGCCGTGAATAATGTGATAGATAATGCCATAAAATACTCCGGCAATCCCGTAACAATAACTATTGATTGTATTGTAAAAGATAACTTCCTTGTGCTTTCCATTGCCGATAACGGCACAGGTATTGCTCAAAAAGAAATACCCTTTGTGTTTGATAAGTTTTACCGTGTAAAAACGGAGCATACACGTTTGGTAAAAGGTTACGGACTGGGATTGAATTATGTAAAAAGCATTGTAGACCTGCATGGCGGGTGGTATTTATTAAAAAGTAAGCCCGGGCAGGGTTCTGTAGTTTCATTAGCATGGCCGATATGAAAAATACAATTGTATTACTGGTGGAAGATGAGCCTGCACTGGCAGAGATTGTGAGCGAAAGCCTGCAGCATAAAGGTTTTACTGTAGTACATGCCGCAGATGCTGCCACTGCATTTAAACAATATTATGCTGTAAAGCCACACATTATTGTACTGGATGTAATGCTGCCCGATGGTGATGGTTTTGATATGGCTGTTAAGATACGATCCACCGATATAGAAACCCCGATCTTATTTCTAACCTCCCGTTCCCGCCCCGAAGATGTAGTAAATGGTTTTGAAAAAGGCGGAAACGATTACCTGAAAAAACCATTCAGCATAGCCGAACTTATAGTGCGTATCCAGGCACTGCTTACCAGTAACCGTTTGCTCATTAAAAAAGAGACCACTCTACAGCAAAGCATTGAAATAGGCAAATACAGTTTTTATTACCCTGCAGGAATATTAAGCCAGGCGGGCATTAACCGTAACCTTACTTCACGTGAAGCAGAAATTTTACAAATACTGGTGCTTAACAGGAACCAGATGCTTGACAGGAAAACCCTGCTGATGAAACTTTGGGGCAACGATGATTATTTTTCCGGCCGAAGCCTGGATGTATTCATTTCCAAACTAAGAAAATATTTAAGCGCCGATCCATCAGTGGTTATCATTAATGTAAGAGGTAAAGGTTATAAGCTGGTATCTTCTTAAGCAACCGTTAGCTAGTTTTATACAACCTTTAACTAAAAATATTTCTCCCCACTATTGCAGAATCCAAAAATTCTTATCACATTTACGTCATCAAAACAAAAACAGTAAAACCGTCCTGGTTTTGCTGAACAAAAAAATTACAACTTTAAATTTATGGATCACGACCGTGTTCCCCGTCCTGAAAAGTTCAGTGCAACTTTTAGGGCAATGCTGTACCTGACAGTAATCCTTTCTTTGTTTTCATCCTGCAACAAAAAAGACAAATGGATTGATGTAGATCCTGCATTCAGCAAGTACATTGACGCCTACACTACAGGCACCGTTTCCAAAACATCTGCTGTACGCATTCAGCTGGCAACAGATGCCAACACCACACATGCGGTGGGAGAAGCCGTAAAAGATGATCTCTTTGATTTTTCGCCATCCGTAAAAGGAAAAGCATTTTGGTTAGATGCCAGAACAATTGAATTTAAACCGGAGGCCTGGTTAAAAGCTAACCAGTTGTATACTGTAAAATTCAAACTGGGTAACGTAACCAAAGTACCGGAGAAGTATGAAGACTTTAAATTCAGCATGCAAACGGTTAAACCATCTTTTAAAGTAAGCGATGAAGGTTTGCGAAGCAGCGGCGTAAAAAATAAAATGACATTGAGCGGGGACCTTGAAACAGCCGATGTAGAAAAAGGCGCTGAAGTTGAAAAATTACTGGTGGCTACTCAGGCAGGCAAAACTTTAAAAATAAACTGGCAGCATAACGATGCTACTAAAACGCATAGCTATACTATTGATAATATTGAAAGAGTTTCATCTGTAAGTAATGTTGACTTACACTGGGATGGCAGCCCGATGAATATGGAAGTAAAAGGCAATAGTGCAGTAGCGGTTCCGGCAATTGGTGATTTTAAAGTTTTAGATGTAACAGCCATTAACGATGCACAACAATATGCATCCGTTCAATTCAGTGATCCAATTGCTGTTGGCCAGGAATTGACAGGCCTTATTAATATCAGCGGGCAATCAGATATTTCTTACACCATTAATGGCAGTGAAGTAAAAGTTTTTGGCAACGGAAAATTAGATGGTAACTATACTGTAAATATTAATTCGGGCATAAAAAATACCTGGGGCGATGTGCTGGATAAAGGATTTACCGCTAACATCAATTTCCAGAACAGGATGCCTTCTGTAAAAATTCATGGCAAAGGAAATATTTTACCTAACAGCGGCAGGTTAGTGTTGCCCTTTGAATCGATCAATTTAAATGCGGTGGATATCAGCATCATTAAAATTTACGAAAATAATGTACCACAGTTTTTACAGGAAAATGATCTGAGTGGCAACAGCGAATTAAGAAGAGTGGCAAAACCTATCGTTCAAAAAACTTTGCGTTTGGATGATGACAAAACTTTAGACCTGCATAAAAAACAACATTTCTCTTTAGATATTGATAAGTTTTTAAAAACAGAGCAAGGAGCAATCTATCGTGTTACCATCGGTTTCAGGCCGGAGTATTCCATGTATCAATCACAATCAGCAGATACAACAAAAGGTAAAAGCGAAGACAGTGAAGAAGAAGGTTATGATGAAGGTTATGGTGAATACAATAGAAATGGCGTAGATGATGATGACGAATTCTGGGACCGTTACGACCAATATTATCCTTACGGGTATAATTGGGAAAGAAGAGATGATCCTTCCAGTAAATCCTATTATAACAAAGACCGTTGGGCAACAAGAAATATCTTGGCCAGCAATATTGGCCTTACTGCAAAACGTGGCAATGATAACAGTATAAAAATTGCTGTAACCAATATTCTTACTACCGAACCTATGGGTGATGTAGAATTAGAAATTATGGATTACCAGCAAACTATTATCAGCAAAGCCAAAAGCGGCAGTGATGGTTTTGCAGACATTGATCTAAAACGCAAACCTTATTTATTAATTGCCAAAAAAGGCACTGAAAGAGGCTACTTAAAATTAGATGATGGTAATTCATTAGCCTTAAGCCGTTTTGATGTAAGTGGCGAAGAAGTAAAAAATGGCATTAAAGGTTTCATCTTTGGCGAACGTGGTGTATGGCGCCCCGGCGATACCATGTACATTAATTTTATTGTAGAAGATAAGGAAGGTAAATTACCAAAAGACCACCCGGTTGAATTCAGCCTCTTCACTCCTACCGGGCAATTGTATAAACATGTAGTGCAGAACAATGCGGACGATGGTTTTTATCTTTTTAAAACCAATACCGACGCTGCCTCACCAACAGGTAACTGGCTGGCAAAAGTAAAAGTAGGTGGTGCCACATTTGAAAAAAGAGTAAAGGTAGAAACGGTAATGCCTAACCGCCTTAAAATAAATGTTGATTTTGGAAAAGATGCTGTGCTGGGCCATGGCAATACTACAGCAGGTACAATCAATGCCAAATGGTTATTTGGTGCAGTGGGTAAAAATTTAAAAGCAAAGATCGATGCATCATTATATGCTAAAACAACTTGCTTCGCCAAATTTGCAGGATTTGATTTTGATAACCCCACAGCAAATTATTCTACCCAACAAAAAACAATTTATGATGGCACATTAGATGCCGAAGGCAATGCTACATTAAAACCAGATTTTCAGATTGATGAAACTGCACCGGGTATGTTAACGGCAAACCTGGTAGTAAAAGTTTTTGAGCCGGGTGGTACTTTCAGTATTGATAATATGAGTATTCCCTATAGTCCATACTCCAGTTATGTAGGTTTAAAATTACCTGATGGTGAAAAACCTTTTGATTATTTACTGGCAGGAAAAAATCATACTTCACAAATTGTAAATGTAGACAGTAAAGGAAATTTAATTGGCGGTAACAATGATGTGGAAGTGGAATTCTACCGCATTCAATGGCGCTGGTGGTGGGATAATAATGGCGATAACCTCAGCAACTTTACACAAAATGAATACAATAAGTTGCTGAAAAAAGAAACGGTGCATTTAAGCAACGGCCGTGGGCAATGGACATTTGGTACATCAGAAAATGAATGGGGCCGATATTTAATTTTAGTAAAAGATTTAAAGAGCGGCCACACTTCCGGTTCTACTTTATACATTGATGAACCTGGCTGGCAAAGCCGTGGTGGCGATGGTGACCAGACTGCTGCATCAATGCTTTCCTTTAAAGCCAGCAAAGAAAAATACAATGTAGGTGATGAGGTGTCATTAAACATTCCAAGTAGTAAAGGCGGAAGGGTTTTAGTAAGCATTGAAAACGGAAGTAAAGTATTACAATCCTTCTTCCAGGAAACTATACAGGGACAAACCGTGGTGAAATTTAAAGCAGATAAAACCATGGCACCGAATGTTTATGCCACAGTAAGTTTATTGCAGCCTCATTCGCAAACGATTAATGATCTTCCTATAAGAATGTACGGTTCCATTCCCATTTTTGTAGAAGATAAGAATACGATACTAAAACCGGTACTCAATATCCCTAACAGTATTCGTCCCGAACAAAATGTATCGTTTACGGTGAGTGAGGAAAAGGGAAAAGAAATGACCTATTGTGTTGCAATAGTTGATGAAGGTTTATTAGATCTTACAAGATTTAAAACACCCGATCCGCATGAAGCTTTTTATGCAAGAGAAGCATTGGGTGTAAAAAGTTTCGACATGTTTGATTATGTAATTGGCGCATGGGGCGGCGACCTAGAGAGAATATTAACCATTGGTGGTGATGCGGATGCAACAGGTGGCAAACAAAAAACTGCTAACCGTTTTAAACCGGTGGTAAAATATCTTGGGCCATTTCATTTAAGCAGCGGGCAAACACAAAAACAATCTTTTACATTACCCTCCTATATTGGTTCTGTAAGAGCAATGGTAGTAGCTGCACATGAAGGCAGTTATGGTTTTGCAGAAAAAGCGGTGGCTGTAAAAAAACCGTTGATGTTATTGGCAACTATGCCCAGAGTACTTGGCCCAGGTGAGACAATAAAATTACCCGTTACTGTTTTTGCAATGGAGAATAATATTAAAAATGTAAATCTCTCCTTGCAATCCAACCCATTTTTAGAAGTAGTAGGTGGCAGCACACAAAACATAAGCTTTACACAACCCGGTGAGCAAATGGCGTATTTTGATGTAAGAGTAAAACCCAATACAGGTATTGGTAAAGTAAAATTATTAGCTTCATCTGGTGGAGAAAAAGCGGATTATGAAGTAGAGCTGGATATCAGGAATCCTAATCCACC
Organism: Ferruginibacter sp. SUN106; assembly: GCF_050611765.1. Lineage (NCBI taxonomy): Bacteria > Pseudomonadati > Bacteroidota > Chitinophagia > Chitinophagales > Chitinophagaceae > Ferruginibacter > Ferruginibacter sp. SUN106. The sequence continues at coordinate 608,896 of NZ_JBODJC010000001.1, read as the reverse complement.
TGTAACCAGTATCAGTGAAATTACTTTAGCGCCGGGACAGCAATGGAAAACCACTGCTGCGCCAATTGGTGTGGCAGCAACAAGTTCAGCTACCATTGAAATTTCCAGCGTGCCATCTATGAATTTGCAAAAGCGTTTGGATTATTTAATTGAATATCCGCATGGTTGTATTGAACAAACCACATCATCGGTTTTTCCGCAGTTGGTATTAAATCAATTAACTGACCTGGATGATTACAAAAAATCGCAGGTAGATAAAAATGTAAAAGCAGGCATTGGAAAACTGCAAAATTTTCAACGGCCCGATGGTGGCTTTAGTTACTGGCCGGGTGGTAGTGAAAGTGATGAATGGGGCAGTAATTATGCCGGCCACTTTTTAGTGGAAGCACAAGCGAATGGCTATTTTGTTAGTGACTATATGTTGCAGCAATGGAAAAATTACCAGCGTGGCAAAGCCAACAGTTGGGTACCCAGCACCAGTAATTTTTATGGCGGCGATCTTACACAATCTTATCGCTTGTATACATTAGCACTGGCAAAAGCGCCTGAACTTGGAGCGATGAATCGTTTAAAAGAATTTAAATATCTTTCTCCAGAAGCAAAATGGCGTTTGGCTGCTGCTTATAAATTAGCTGGGCAGGATAATACAGCCTTTGATCTTATCAGTGGTTTGCCAACAACATTTGGTGTAAGAACAAGTCCGGGCATTACCTATGGTTCTGATGTAAGGGACCAGGCGATGGTTTTGGAAACGTTGACTTTGTTAGGCAAGGATAAGAAAACAAAAGCAGAAGAACTGATGCGTATGATAGCTGCTAATCTTGCGCAGGATTATTGGTACAGCACGCAAACAACAGCATATAGTTTAATTGCTATTGCAAAATTCTGTGGTAAAAACCCAAGTGGCGCAAAGATCATTTCTTCTGCAAACATTGATGGTAAACAAACCGACATCAATTCGGCTACTTATATCCGTCAGTTACCTGTTGTTTTTAAAAGTACTAATGCAAGCAATGTGGTGATCACCAATAAAGGCAGCAACAATTTGTATGTTCGTTTGGTAACCAAAGGCCAGCCATTGGCAGGCGATAGTTTAAAGGTGAACAACAATCCTGCGGTATTAAATATGAGTGTGAGCTATGTATCACAAGATGGAAAAGCGATCGACATTAACAAACTAACACAAGGCAGCGACTTTGTTGCTAAAGTAGTATTGAAAAATCCCGGAGGCCGTGGCTATTATTCGCAAATGGCATTATCACAGATATTTCCCAGTGGCTGGGAGATTTTAAATGCCAGAATGTTAGGCGGTGAAGGTGCATTCAAATCATCTTTCTCTACGTACCAGGATATTCGTGATGACAGGGTATACACTTATTTCAATATTAACCCCAATGAAACATTGACCTATTACGTGCAATTAAATGCTTCATATCTTGGAAGATATTTTCTTCCCGGTACATTCTGCGAAGCGATGTATGATAATACGATCAGTGCAGGTGTAAATGGTAAATGGGTAGAAGTGGTAAACCAATAATTTTTGCGCAACCCTGCCGGCGATTTTCACCCCCGGCAGCGGTTGTATTTTTTTTTGAACAAGCTTGGGTAATTCTATCTAACATCGTTGTGCTACTCACTTGTACATTATACCTTTATTGAACTTTAATTTTGTTTTGCATAAATCATGGTAGTGAAATTTTGGCTTTCAGCATCTAAATAGAAAACTGAAATTATTTTATGAGATATGTGATTATTGTTCTAATTAGTTTTATATTTTCTTCTTGTACGAATAAAAGCAAGCAAGAGAACCCATTTGTACTTGCACAACAATTTTGCGATTGCATGGAAAAGCATCAAACCAAAAACGGAAAATTCTTTATGTCAAGTTATTGCGATTCTGCAATTTTTTTTGAGAATAGCCGCTTTTTTAATATTAGGTTTTCTGAAGAACGTGACAAATACACAAAAGAAACATTAGACAGTGCTGAAATATTTTTCCGTACAATCTATCAGATTCTTGACACTACATGCTATAATAATAATTACATTAAAAATCGAAAATTGAAAAATTAATAATGTATTTTTCAAGACTTCTCTCCAAAATAAAATCTCTCCGCACAGCAACCAAAATAAAATTGTTGATTGTGTTGGGATTATTAATTTGGTTTTATTTCTCCCTACCAAAAAAATTATTCAATGCCCCTACCAGTTATGTAATTGAAGACGCAGCCGGCAACTTACTCAATGCTACTATCGCAGCCGATGGCCAATGGCGTTTTCCTTACAATAAAAATGTGCCGCAAAAATTTATTGACTGCATCACTACATTTGAAGACAAACGTTTTTTCAAACATCCAGGTGTTGATCCCGTTTCTATTGGCAGAGCGGTGGTAAAAAATATAAAAAACAAAGGCGTGGTGCAGGGCGGCAGTACATTAACCATGCAGGTAATACGGCTTTCTAAACAAGATGATAAACGAAGTATCTGGAATAAATTAAAAGAAAGTATCCTGGCTGTACGTTTAGAAATGTCTTATTCAAAAAAAGAAATTTTAGCATTGTATGCCAGCAATGCTCCATTCGGCAGCAATGTAGTTGGATTAGATGCTGCTGCATGGCGTTACTATGGCAGAAGTGCTGATAAATTAAGCTGGGGCGAAATGGCAACATTAGCTGTGTTACCGAATGCTCCTGCATTAGTGCATCCCGGCAAAAACAGGGATGTATTGTTAAAAAAAAGAAATGCACTTTTAGATAAATTATTAGATGCCGGTAAAATTGATAGCAGCAGTTGCACATTAGCCAAGCTGGAATCTTTACCTGGTAATCCTTTGCCATTGCCGCAATATTCTCCTCATCTCCTGCAACGTTTTATTAAAGACAATAAAAATTTAAGCAACAGCACAAAAATTAAAACAACATTAGATGGTGCCCTGCAAAAAAATGTAGCTGCTATTGTGCAACAACACCAGGCTGTTTCAAAAGGCAATGGCATCAACAACGCCTGCGCTTTGGTATTAGATGTGGAAACAGGAAACACTTTAGCGTATGTAGGCAATATTTACGATCCGTTGAATAAAGAAATGGAAAGCGATGTGGATGTTATTGCAGCACCACGATCTCCGGGCAGTGCATTAAAACCTATTTTGTATGCGGCCATGTTAAGTGATGGTTTGATCCTGCCTAATTCTATCATCCCTGATATTCCAACCCAAATAGGCAGCTATGCACCGCAAAATTTTGACCTGGGGTATGATGGAGCCGTGCCCGCTAACAGGGCATTGGCAAGAAGTTTAAATATTCCTGCAGTAAAATTATTGCAGCAATATAAGTACCAGCGTTTTTACGAAACACTGCAACAATGTGGCATCACTACATTGAACAGGAATGCAGATACCTATGGTTTAAGTTTAATCCTTGGTGGTTGCGAAGTAACCGCATGGGATATTGCAGGTGTGTATGCAAGCATGGCCCGTACTCTCAATCATCAAACAAAAAATCATGGCAAGCTTGATCCTAATGATTTTCATCCACCGTATTATATTGCAAGGCAAACAACTGACAACAAACAACTATCAGCTAATAACTTGCCTTTAGACGCAACTTCCATCTACTTCACCTTCCAGGCTATGCAGGAAGTAATGCGGCCGGGAGAAGAAGGGTTATGGCAGCAATTCACTTCTTCACAAAAAATTGCATGGAAAACAGGCACCAGTTTTGGTTTCAGAGACGGCTGGGCAATTGGTGTTACCCCAAAAAATGTAGTGGCCGTTTGGGTTGGCAATACCGATGGAGAAGGAAGGCCGGGACTAATTGGCGTACAAACTGCAGCGCCAATCTTATTTGATATTTTTCGGCTATTGCCCAACGTTAACTGGTTCGAAAAACCGAAATACAATTATTCATTTGTACCGGTATGCAGGCAAAGTGGCTACCGTGCCAATATTGATTGCCCCGATGTAGATACATTATTTATGCCGCCCAATGGAACAAAAGTACCGCAATGCGTATATCACAAAATAATTCACTTAGATGCCAAGGCTAATTTTCGTGTAACAGAGCAATGTGAAAGCCCTTCTGCCATGCAACATAAAAGCTGGTTCATCCTTACCCCTGCAATGGAATATTATTATAAACAAAAAAATGCCGACTATAAAGTATTGCCGCCATTTAAAGCCGGTTGCGAATTTGCAGAAACGGGCAAAGTAATGGAGATCATCTACCCCCAACCCGATGCAAAAATTTATGTACCGCTGGAAGTAAGTGGTCAGAGAGGTAATACTGTTTTTACTGCTGCACACCGACGCAGCAGCGCAAAAATTTTCTGGAGCCTCGATGATAATTTTATCGGTACTACGCAAAATTTTCACCAGATGGCTTTAAACCCCTCACCTGGTATTCATATCATTACATTAGTAGATGAAAATGGCTTGAGTGTAAGCCGCCAGTTTGAAATACTGGAAAAAGAAAAGCAATAAGCTTTCCTGCAACCAAATCATTCCTGCAGCTATCTATTTGTACAAACTGATAAACACAAAGGCAGATTATAAAAATTCTGCTTATTTTTAATGACTTAAATTTTACTACTATGCCAATAAGAATGGTTGATGACCAGGAAAACCAGGATGACTATAATGAACAAAATGACAACTCCGGTGGCCGTGGTGGATCAAATAGCGGCGGAGGTGCCGGCGGACTACTTAATTTTTTACCCCTGATACTCGGCTTATTCAGAGGTGGTGGCGGAGGTGGTAAGAAAATAATTTTTCTTTTGGTTATTGCCGGCGCTGCATTTTTTTTAATGCGCAATCAATCCTGCGCTGGTTTGGTAAGCAATGCTGTTTCACAATTTGCCACAGGTGGTAAATTAGACCCGAATGAGTTTAAGAAGGCCAGCGTGTATGAAGGCCTTACAGATGATAATGGAAAGAACCCGTTACCAGAAGCTGTTTCATTAGCACGCTATGCCCCCGATCGTTTAAACCAAGGGCACCAGGGCAGTTGCGTTGCCTGGAGCAGCGCTTATGCAGCACGTACTATTCTGCAAAGTACCAGCACTCATGAAAATGCTAATACAATTGCCTACAGCCCTTCATTTTTATATAACAATATCGGCCTTGATGGATGTGAGGGTTCTTACATCATTAAAGCCATGGAATTTATGCAGCAGAAAGGTGCAGTACCCTTACAACAATTTCCTTATACCGACCAGAGTTGCAGCGATCAGGGCCATTCCTTATTAAACGTTGCTGCCAATAACAAAATTCATGGTTTTAACCGCTTAACAGATGATGACGGTGTAAGTGTGTTAAACTTCCGTGCTATTAAAGAGCATTTAGCTAAAGATGCCCCGGTGGTAATTGGTATGATGGTAGGTGGGAGTTTTATGCAGGATATGATGGGCCAGAAAGTATGGCACCCAACACAAGATGATTATACCATGCAGGGTTTTGGTGGCCATGCGATGTGTGTGATTGGCTATGATGACCGCATTGAAGGTGGCGCTTTTCAAATCATGAACAGCTGGGGGCCAGAATGGGGAGACAAAGGACTTGGGTATATACGCTATGGCGATTTCAGAAAATTTGTAAGAGAAGCTTATGGTATTGATCCCTTACCCAAAACAGGCGCCGCATTAAATGTAGATTTTGAGTGCAATATTGGTTTGGTAAATGGATCTACTAAACAATACATCGCTTTACGTGCAGGTTCCGGCAATGTTTTTACCACTGTTACCCCAATAAAAAAAGGCACCAAATTCAGGATAGAACTTAAGAATGCTTTAGAATGTTACGCTTATATTTTTGGTATGGAAACTGATAACAGCAGTTATGTTTTGTTTCCTTACAAACCTATTCACTCGCCGTATTTTGGTGTAACAGGTTATCGTTTATTTCCCCGTAAAGAAGCTTTAATGGCAGATAGTATCGGTAATAAAGATTTTATGGCTATTGTGGTAAGTAAACAACCTTTGGATTATGCTGCATTAAATGCCGCCATTAATAAAAGTACGCAGTCTACTTATGCCGGTAAATTAAATGAAGCCATCAGCAGCATGGCTATCAGTAATGTAAAATTCAGTAACAGCAGTACGGGCAATATTTATTTTAAAGCTGATGCATCGGAACAAAAAAATGTGGTGGGATGTGTGGTGGAGATTGATAAGAATTAAAAGCCCCGACTCGATTTATATTTTTATTTTATGATTGTCCTGACAGTGTCAGGACAATCATAAAATATTTTGACGTCAAATTTATTAACCCTTTTCACTTATGAAATTATTATTCAGCCTTCTTCTTGGTATTACAGTATCCATTCAATCAAAAGCACAGGACACAAAACTCTACAACCCCGCCGCCGATGCAGAAAAAGATATTGCAGCTGCCATAAAAAAAGCCAAAGCCGAAAATAAATATGTGTTATTGCAAGGCGGCGGTAACTGGTGCAGCTGGTGCATTGAATTTGCCAGGTTTTGTAAAGCCGATAAAAAAATTGATTCTGTTATCAATGCTTCCTATGTATGGTATCATTTTAACTGGAGCAAAGAAAATGAAAACAAAAAACTGTTTGCCAAATATGGCTATCCGCAACGTTTCGGTTTTCCGGTATTTATTATTTTAGATGGTGATGGTAAACGCATTCACACACAAAACAGCGAGTACCTTGAAGATGGTAAAAAGAGTTACGATAAAAATAAAGTACAGGCTTTTTTAGAAATGTGGAGCCCGAATGCGTTGAACCCTAAGATGTATGGCGATTAAATCGATTTTGGATTTTAGATTTACGATTTCAGATTTACAAAGGCTGTAGCTGATTTAGAAAAATCTACAATCAAAACCAACAACAGTATTTTGAGAATTTTACTTTTTATAGCTTTCTTTTTTTGTTCCGCTTCTATACAGGCGCAAAATTTTTTATCTGCTAACGAAGTCAATATTTTTTCATTTAAAACAAAAGCAGGCAAACAGGTAGTAATTGCTAAAGATACTGCTAATGCTTACATTGTCTACAGGTATGGTTCTGCTAATAAAATAGAATTCGAATTTCCATCGAACCGTAAAACAAGCTGGACAAATTTTAAATACGCTTTCTATTTAAGAGGTGGCGGTTTGGCAAATGAAGCAATGGATCTTGACTATTTATATTTCGATAATAACAGCTTTCGGTATGTGGTGTACAATACCTATTTTGCCAGGGGAAACACCGTTAAAACAGGTATTAAGATCATCGATCTAAAAACAAATAAGACAACCAATATAAATGGTATTAATAAAACCCGAAAAGGCTCTTTGAGTGACTTCAGGAGTAACAACCTACTTGAAATCACTGATGAAATTTTTGATTGATCGTTTGTAACGTTTATACTTAAAATTATGAGTGATAATAACAGTAATTTTTTCCAATTAATCAATAACCGGTTTAAGTTCAATCTTTTTTTATTTTCCAAACTACCCAGCGCATTTTTTTGTGGTGTTCGTGTACAATTTGCAGATGAAAATAAATGCATAACAACTGTTCCTTTTAAATGGCTGAGCCAAAATCCTTTTAAGAGCACTTATTTCGCCTGCCTTAGTATGGCTGCAGAAATGACCACCGGTGTTTTAGGCCTGGCACATATTTATAAACGCAATCCTGCAGTAAGCATGTTAGTCGTAAATATCAGCGGCAGTTTTTTTAAAAAGGCTGTTGGTAAAACCACTTTTACATGTACTGATGGTCTTTTAATAAAACAAACTATTGAAGATGCTATTTCAGACGGGCAAGGTAAAACCGTAACAGCAAAAAGCACGGGCACTAATGCTGATGGAGAAGTGGTGGCAGAATTTTTAATTACCTGGAGTTTTAAAGCAAGAACCAGTTTATGAAGATATTGCAGAATTTAATTTACCTCTTTCCTTTATTCCTTTTCTTTTATGTGTATTTTTTTCAGTCGCAGAAAATATATTTCCATAACAGGTTCATACAGACATTTTTAATTTTCTTTTCAATTACACTATTAATAGGTTTTGTAAGTAAAAAAGAAGATTACAATAAAGTAATGCTATGTGGTTCAATTTTATTTTTTTATATTTTATTGCTTTGGGTAATTAAAAAGAAATACCAGGTTTTAAACCAGTTCTTTATAAAAAAGCAATGGATAACAGAAGAATTTCAGAACAAAGATTTTACATGGATGACAATAAGCCATTTTAATTACGAAGTTATTTGGGAAAAGAAAATAGCAACAAAACCTTCTCTGCTGGATCGTATACTATCTCTTATATTGATTTTTATGCCCATGCTTTTAGCTCTTGGCCTCTCCTCTTTAACACGGTTTCTTTTCTGATATTGTTTAGTATTTTATTACAAATGCATACTCAAAGTTCAATAGACTGAACAGTGCAGAAAAAAAATACATTGATGGTGAATACAAATATAAAAGCCAATAACAAAGAGGTTCGTTAAAACGAACCTCTTATAAAAATAATATGCCTGGCCTTAGTTATTACCTCTTACCGGGTATGGTGGCCTGGCAGGCGTAACCTGCGGATTTTTTTCCAGTTCTTTTAAAGCCACTTCAATGGCTTTTAATAATTGCGGGTCGTTTCCTTTTATTACTTCAGACGGCGTTTGCTCTACTTCAATATCCGGTGCCACACCAACATTCTCTACAATAAAACCATCTTTTGTCCAGATGGCCACATTAGGTGCTGTTACCGAACCGCCATCAATAAATTCAGGAAATCCTAAGATACCTACAAGGCCGCCCCAGGTACGTTTGCCCACCAAAGTACCTACTTTAAATTTCCTGAACATCCAGGGCAACATATCACCTCCCGATCCTGCAGTTTCATCAATCAACATTACTTTAGGCCCTTGTATAGATGCGCTTGGTGATTTAAGGTCTTTACCATACCGCATGTTCCAGTAAGCCTGTTGTGGATTTAATAATAAGTTGATATAATAATCTGCAAGGCTGCCACCGCCATTAAATCTTTCATCTACAATGATGGCTTTTCTGTTGGCCTGCGGATAAAAATATCTTTTAAAATAATCATGCCCCAGTTCGGCAGTATTGGGTACATACACATAAGCTACCTGCCCGTTGGTGGCTTCAGTTACTTTTTTCAAATTACCCTCCACCCAGTCACGGTTACGCAGAGCCGATTCACTTTCAACCGGAACTACTTTTACAGTTCTGGATGCTGCACCATCAGCATTGCTGCTTACAGTAAGCTCTGTTATTTTACCGGCAGTGTTTTCAAAATAACGGTACAGGTCTTCTGCAGCATTAATATCGTTACCATTTACGGCTATAATATAATCGCCTGCTTTTACATTTACACCAGGTTCGGTTAAAGGCGATTTTAAATTAGGGTTCCAGTTTAATCCCCCATATATTTTTTTAATCTGATAACGATTGTTGTTGATAGTATAATCTGCACCCAATAAACCGCCACTAATTCTTTGTGGTGTGTACAACTGATCCCCGGGATTTGAAATGCGGTGGTGCCCAACACCCAATTCGCTGCACATCCATTGTATCAAAAGATTTAAGTCACTCCTGCATGCCAGGTCGGGTAAAAAAACTTCGTACTTCTTTTTAACTGCAATCCAGTTGGCGCCATGCATACCAGGGTCGTAAAAATAATCCCTGTTTACACGCCATGCTTCTTCAAATATATTTTTCCACTCTGCAGCGGGGTCGGTTTTTATTTGAATTGCAGCGGTGTTAATATTTCCTTTGCCCGGTGCCGGTTTACTACCTGCATCTGTTATCACCCAACTGTTATTAAGGCTGTACAACATTTTTTTACCATCCGCAGAAAGGATATATCCATCCATTGCAGTAACCTCAGCATCCTTCCTGGCTTTTAAATCGTATTTATGCATCATGCCACTACCCTGGTTATCGGCAGGAAAAACAACATAATATAATTCACCTTCTTTTCCTGTACCCAATTGTCCGTAATTATCAGCGGCAAGCGGCAGGTCAACGATCCTGTTTTCAATACCATCCCAGTCAATACGTAGCTGGTCATCTTTTTTATCCGGTGCTGCTGTTTTTTTATCAGCTGTTTTACCCGTTGTTGCTGTTGCAGTATCAGGTTTTATAGTTTCTTCGTCATTTTCTTTTGCAAAAGGAGAAATGGTTTCTTTTTGCAGTGTAACCAGGTAAATGGAATTGGTTGAGCGCATATCAGCATTAGACTGATCGAACCAGTTGATAACAGGCCCTGCATCAGTGGATGCAAAAAAGTAAAGGTACTTTCCGCTTTTATCAAACTTAGGATCTGATGCATCACTTAAACCATCAGTTAAGGCAAAGGATTTTTTTTGTTCTATTGAATATAGATAAACCCGTTTAAATTGCGTTTCGGTTATTTTAGTATACGCAATCCATTTGGAATCGAACGACCAGCTGCCATTCAAATAACGGAATGAGCCGGGTGTGTATAATTCATCTGCATCAATTTTTGTAATGGCTCCTGATGCAATATCTAAAACATAAAAATTTCTTCCATTATCAGTAAAATTTATTTTTTTACTGTCAGGCGACCACTCAGGGTAAGCATAAAATCCTGTGCCGTTAAGCTTAAAAATTTTTGCTTCGCCTTTTCCATCCTGGGGTTTTAAATATAACTGGTATTCGCCACTGGCATCAGAGAAATAGGCGATAGTTTTTCCGTCAGGCGACCAGGAAGGATATTTTTCATGCGCCCCGGGGGTTTGTGTAATATTCCTGTAATCTCCTTTTTCTGCAGGCGCAGTAATAATTTCACCACGACTGTCGAAAACTACTCTTGCCCCAGTCGGAGAAATATCTCCTGCACGGATATAATCACCTCCTTTTACAAAGCGGCCTCTTAGTTCCAGTAAATCTGCAGCAATCCCAATTTTTAATTTTGTTGCAGCAGCTCCGTTTATTGAATAGGTATGCAAATAGCCGGACTGTTCAAAAACAATATTACCATTTGCGGCACTCGCATTCAGCACAGGGAAATCTTTATATTTAGTTAACTGGTCAATTTTTTTTGTGGCAGTATTATAGGCAAATAAATTAAATTCTCCATTACGGTCGCTTCTGAAATAAACGGTGTTACCAACCCACATCGGGCTTACATCATTACATCCTTCGGCGGGTTGTGGAATTTTTACCACGCTTTTATCTGCAAACGAAAAAATATTTATGACAGATATCGTACCGCCCCTGTAATGTTTCCATTGCCTAAATGCATCACTTAAGGGTGTGTAGGCCATTTGTTTTCCATCAGGCGAATAATTTGCCCAGAATGCATTGGGTATTTCTAACTGCGTAGCCATGCCGCCTGTAATTGCAACTGTAAATAATTGAGCGTAGCGGCCGGTAAATACATTTCTTTGCGAAGCAAACAGTACTGATTTTCCGTCTGGTGTAAATCCTCTTACAATATCTGGCGATGGGTGCCAGGTAAGGCGTTTAGGCACACCACCTTCAACGGGAATGATAAATACATCCGTATTGCCATCGTACTGTGCACTGAAGGCAATTGTTTTTCCATCGGGAGAAAATACCGGGCTTGTTTCAACACCTCTGTCAATTGTTAGCCTCCTGGGTTGCGATCCGTCGGCTTTGGCCACCCACAGATCTTCTGCATAAATAAAGGCAATATTATTTGCACTGGCAGCAGGTTGAGAAAGCATCCTGGTATCGGTATTATCAATTGCAAAAACCGGGGTAATAAAACCCGAAATACAGAACAGCATAAAGCCATAGAATTGTTTACAGCGTTGCATAGTTTTTGGTTAAGAGTGAAAAAAGTAAGGATTATAATATTAAAAACAAAAATTGAGAATCCGAAATTTGATTTGATAGTACGTATTATTTACGGCTGTACCAATGTCCCGCTTTATATGGTGTAATATTTATCATAAGCATTGGCTATTTGAATAGCTGCTTCTCTCCCTATATTTACCTAAATTGCATGCTCAAAGTTCAATAAGAATTATAGTTATTAAAAAAATCGTCTCCTGCAATATTAACAGGGGCAATTTTAATTATGCAAAAAGAAGAACTACGCAAGCAACAAGCTTTAGAATATCATTCAAAAGGCAGGCCGGGTAAAATTGAAGTGATACCCACCAAAGAAGCCAAAACACAAAGAGACCTTTCATTAGCATATTCACCCGGCGTGGCTGTGCCCTGCATGGAAATTTTTGCTAATCCTGAAGATGTATACAAATACACTGCTAAAGGAAATTTAGTAGGTGTGATCAGTAATGGAACGGCGGTTTTAGGCCTGGGCAATATTGGCCCGGAAGCTGGTAAACCGGTAATGGAAGGCAAGGGTGTACTGTTTAAAATATTTGCCGACATTGATGTATTTGATATCGAGATCAATGAAACTGATCCGGAAAAATTTGTACAGATCGTTCAGGCTTTGGAACCTACTTTTGGTGGCATTAATTTAGAAGATATAAAAGCACCCGAATGTTTTTACATTGAACAGGAATTAAAAAAACGTTGCAAGATACCGATCATGCATGATGACCAGCATGGTACGGCCATCATATCTGCAGCCGCATTATTGAACGCAGTAGAATTACAGAAAAAGAAACTGAGTAAAGTAAAAATCGTTGTAAATGGTGCCGGTGCTGCTGCAATATCCTGTATGAAATTATATATCAGTTTGGGTGCCAGCAGAGAGAACATAAGTGTTTACGATAGCAAAGGATTGATACATGCCGGCCGCAACGATCTTGACGACATCAAAAAAGAATTTATCTCCACTTCCAAAGCCTTTATGCTGGAAGAAGGCATGAGAGATGCTGATGTGTTCATTGGTTTAAGTAAAGGCAATGTGGTTACTACCGAAATGGTAAAATCGATGGCCAAGAACCCGATCATTTTTGCCATGGCAAATCCTGATCCGGAAATTACTTACGAAGCGGCTACTGATGCCCGTAAGGATGTAATTATGGCGACAGGAAGAAGTGATTATCCTAACCAGGTAAATAATGTTTTGGGCTTCCCGTATATATTCCGTGGTGCGTTGGATGTAAGAGCCACCACTATTAACGAAGCTATGAAACTGGCTGCTGTAAAAGCTTTGGCTGAATTGGCCAAAACGCCGGTACCCGATATTGTAAACATGGCGTACAATGAAAGAACCATTTCTTTCGGCCCTGATTATATTATACCTAAACCGGTTGATCCGAGATTATTAGCCACGGTTGCACCTGCTGTTGCTAAAGCAGCAATGGAAAGCGGTGTTGCAAAAAATCCTATTACCGATTGGGAGGCTTATGAATTGCAACTCAATCAAAGATTAGGATTAGATAATCAGTTGAGCCGTGTTATTGGTAATAAAGCAAGAAAAGATCCGAAGAGAGTGGTGTTTGCAGATGCAGAAAATTTAAAGATCTTAAAAGTTGCACAACTGGCACAGGAAGAAGGTGTGGCTTATCCTATTTTATTAGGTGATGAGCAACGCATTTTAAAACTGGCAGAAGCTAATGGTATTGACCTGGAAGGTATGCCCATCATTAATCCTAAAGCAGATGACCAGGAAGAGTTACGCAAAAAAATGGGCGACCAGTTTTTTGCCAAGCGCCAGCGCCGTGGTGTAAATAAGTATGAGGCTTATAAAGCGATGAAGGACCGCAACTATTTTGGTTGCATGTTGGTGGAAACCGGTGAAGCAGATTGCATGATCAGCGGCTTAAGCAGGAATTATCCAGATACCATTAAACCTGCATTGCAGGTAATTGGTACCGAAGATGGCGTAAAAAAGATCGCAGGCATGTACATCATGTTCACCAAACGTGGGCCATTGTTTTTAGCGGATACCACCATCAATTTTAACCCTACTGCAGAAGAACTGGCAGAAATTACTTTGCTGGTAGCTAAAGAAGTAAAACAATTCAATATTAAACCACGTATTGCCATGCTCTCCTACTCCAACTTTGGCAGCAGCGAGGGTGAGGAAGCAAAACTGGTTCGCAGGGCCAGGGAAATTGTAAAACAAAAAGATCCTGAACTGGTATGTGATGGTGAGGTACAAGGCATCATGGCTTTTAATAAAGAAATTTTAAAAGAGAATTACCCGTTCAGCGAACTGATAAACGGAGAAACCAATACGCTTATCTTCCCTAATCTTGCAGCAGGCAATATTGCTTACAACTTACTGCAGGAAGTAGGCGGTGCAGATTCAATAGGCCCTGTTTTATTAGGTTTAAATAAACCGGTGCATGTATTGCAGCTAGGCAGTTCCATACGTTCTATATTCAATATGGTATTAATTGCTGTAGTGGATGCACAGTTAAAATGCAAGACCAACACACAGGAAGTGGTTAAGAAAAGTAAATGGTGGAAAAAGTTCCGTAAGACCAGCCATGATTTATAATTTCGGATTTCGGATTTTAGATTTTAGATTTGCCCATATTGCAATTGTGGTTTTATCTGAAATCTAAAATCTGCAATCGTCAATCTAAAACAAAAAATGACTTTTTTCACCCACTTCGGCCGTTACCTGTTGATGTTAAAGGGCATGTTCAGCAAGCCCGAGAACATGAAGATGTACTGGAAAGAATTTATGCACCAATGCGTTGAGATAGGCATTGGCGCTTTAGGCATTGTGGTGATCATCTCTGTGTTTATGGGTGCGGTAAGTGCGGTACAAACTGCTTACCAGTTGGTGAGCCCTATCATTCCAAAATCTACTATTGCACAAATTGTAAGAGATACGGTCATTTTAGAATTTGCCCCTACATTGGTGTGTATTGTACTGGCCGGTGTAATTGGCAGTAAAATTGCCAGTGAACTGGGTAATATGAGGGTAAGTGAACAAATTGATGCGTTGGAAATAATGGGCATCAATACCAGGGCTTACCTGATAATGCCCAAAATTGCAGCTGCATTAATCACCATTCCATTGCTTGTAATACTGGCAATGGCTTTAGGCATCTGGGGCGGAAGATTAGCCGGCACAGCATCGGGTATTTTATCTACTGATACCTACGACCGGGGACTGATTGAAAACTTTATGCCTTTCAACGTTCGCTTTGCCATGTACAAAGCCGTTACGTTTGCATTTATCATCAGCAGCATTCCTGCTTATTATGGTTACTACGTAAAAGGTGGTGCACTTGAAATTGGAAGAAGCAGTACAAAAAGTGTGGTAGTGAGTTGCATTATGATCTTATTTGCGGATTATATTTTGGCAGCCATCTTTTTGTAGAGCTTCAAGGGGAGCAGCTACAAGGGACAAACTTTTTGACCGAAGTCCTTTTATTTTTGAAATATTAAGGTGGATGATTTAGTTGCAAGGGTGCAACTTTTTTAATCGTCTTTCATTCTTTTGAGAAACACAAAGAATGAAAGATTTTAAAAGACTCATTGTTTGGCAAAAAAGTTTTCGCCTTTTTATTGATTGCCATAAGTTCTGTAGAAAATTACCTCCTGAAGAAAAATACGAACTTGGTTCACAATTAAGGCGTGCTGCTTTTTCTATTACTGCAAACGTTGCTGAAGGGAGTGCGAAAGCGACCAACCCTCATAAAAAAACTTACCTGGATAATGCTTTAGGTAGTGCTTACGAAGTTGAAACCGCACTGCTTGCTATTATAGAATTGTACCCAGATCTAAAAACAGTTTGTGAAATTAATCTCGGCATTTGTATTGAGGTGCAGAAGATGTTGAATGCGCTGATCATAAAACTGAGTTAGAGAGAAGCTTCAAGGGGAGTAGCTGCAAGAGGGTAAATTTCCGTATTGCTACCTTGTTAGTTACTTAGAAGAGTTTATAATTCTTTTACTTCTCCCTTGCAGCTACTCCCCTTGAAGCTTTTCACCTTGCAGCTTTTCCCTTAACTTAGCTTTTTAAATGTAAACAACTAAAAGGAGTAAAATAATCAGGGTCGCCCTTGCAGCTACTCCCCTTGAAGCTTCCCATGATTGAGTTTAAAAACATAAAAAAATCTTTTGGAGACAAAATTGTATTAAATGATGTGAGTCATGTAATGCAGACCGGTGCATGCAACTTAATCATTGGCACGAGTGGTAGTGGCAAAACCGTTTTACAAAAATGCCTGGTAGGATTATTTGAACCGGATGAAGGGGAAATTATTTATGATGGCATTAGTTTTACTGACATGACGGAAGAAAACCGTAAAGAATTGCGCCAGCAGATCGGAATGCTTTTCCAGGGTAGTGCTTTGTTTGATAGTATGACAGTGGAACAAAATGTGATGTTTCCACTGGATATGTTTTCTAACCTTAGCAGCCACGATAAACAAAAAAGAGTGAATGAGGTTTTAGCAAGGGTGGCATTGGTAGATGCTAATAAAAAATATCCTGCAGAAATAAGCGGTGGTATGAAAAAACGTGTAGGTATTGCACGTGCCATTGTACTCAATCCAAAATATTTATTCTGCGATGAGCCTAACTCCGGCCTCGATCCTCAAACCAGTATGGTAATTGATAAACTGATCTACGAGATCACCAAGGAGTTTAACATGACCACCGTTATCAATACCCACGATATGAACAGTGTAATGGAAATTGGTGAAAATATTTTATACATGTACCAGGGCCAAAAAGAATGGAGTGGTAATAATAAAGAAATTATTTTTTCCAAGAACGACCGGCTTAACAGTTTCATCTTTGCATCAGAATTTTTACAGGATGCAAAAGATATGCGTATGCTGGAAGCTAAGGGAAAAATCAGTGATGACAGGAATATGGATGAATTGCTGAAATAATTTTTTATACAAACTCCTATTCATTTTTCTAACAGTAACAGTTTATTGCTATACTTTGCTATTTCTACAGTAAGTACGTCTCCTTCTAAAATATTATCAACTATTTTTTTATTCCGGATGTGCAGTTTTTTCAATTGTTTGTCGTTGGTATAAATATCCGCATAACCATTTTTTAATGACTTTTTTACTACAGTCAGTTGGCCGCATAATTTAACCTGCTTTGACAGATCCTTTCTATAAGCTACCTGGTCTTTTATAAGTATCCACATAAAAACAACTGCCATGGCTATATAAAATGTAATTGTTACAGGCCAGTAGCCATACTCTTTTGTAAGAAGCCCCAAAAGACCCAAAAGCATTGACAAAGGAACACTAATAATTGAGCAAATAACCACCCTGCCTTTAAACCTGCTCAGCATAGTTTCAATTATCTGAACATCATCATTATTAAATTGTTTTTCTGAAAGCATCGCTAATTTATTAGAATCATTTATCGCTTATCTACAAGCATGGTATCAAATTTATTCCAGAACATCGTATCATTTCTTATCACGCCAAATGCCGGAAGTTTTTTTACATAGCCATCATAATTCGATTCCTTTATACTTATTGTATCTCCGTTTCTTTTATACTTGCCGTAATATACAGTTAGTATTGAACCACTGTATTCTATCAATTTTAAATTATGGTATTCCCTGAATTCAAAAGTCATTCTATTCTTTGCAGCTGGCAAGTTGGAAACTTTAGTGAAGACGGTTGTATTTTCTATAAATGATCTTTTGGCAATAGCATAAAAAATAACGGAACAAAATAAAAGTGCAATACAAGTAACCGAAAACTCCAACAGCTTTTTATTCTTTCTGTAATTATTCCATTCTACAAAAAATGTAATAATACCAATACTAAGCAAACAAAGTGCAGACAAATATTTAAAATAAGACATAAAACCGATCTCATTACCTCCGAATTCCAATATAATACCAATAACACCCAAAAATATCACCAGGAGGAGAAGAAGTATGCGGATGAAAATTTTCATGCGTTCAATTAGCAATTAAATATACATAAGTTCTGCTCCATTCTTCCGCTTTAATAAAAGCTGAATCAAGGATATATCTCTGAAAGGGGTCCCGAACTTCAGAAACCAATATAGCCCACCTGCACCTAAATACCCGTCTCCAAAATATCCCTTTCTATAATAACCCATCTGCCCTATCTTTGCCGCACATTTTTAACCAATTAACTCTTCATCGAACCATGTCAGTTCTCGTTAACAAAAGTTCTAAAATAATTGTACAGGGTTTTACCGGTACAGAAGGTACATTTCATGCCACACAAATGATTGAATACGGCACCGATTTAGTAGGCGGCGTTACGCCTGGTAAAGGCGGCTCTACTCACCTGGATAAGCCTGTTTTTAATACTGTAGCCGATGCGGTAAAAACCACCGGCGCTAACGTGAGCATCATTTTTGTACCACCGGCTTTTGCTGCCGATGCTATTATGGAAGCTGCTGAAGCCGGAATTGCACTGGTAGTGTGTATTACAGAAGGTATACCGGTACAGGATATGGTGAAAGTGAAGAATTATTTATTGGGTAAAACCACCCGTTTAATCGGTCCAAACTGTCCCGGTGTAATTACTGCAGATGAATGTAAAGTGGGTATTATGCCCGGCTTTATCTTTAAAAAAGGCAGGATCGGTATTGTGTCAAAATCCGGTACTTTAACTTACGAAGCGGCCGACCAGGTAGCTAAAGCTGGCTTGGGTATTTCTACAGCCATTGGTATTGGTGGTGACCCTATCATTGGCACGACTACTAAAGAAGCAGTAGAATTATTTATGAACGATCCTGAAACCGACGCCATTGTAATGATTGGTGAAATTGGTGGTGGCATGGAAGCAGAAGCGGCTGAATACATTAAAAGCACCGGTAATAAAAAACCGGTAGTTGGTTTCATTGCTGGCCAGACTGCTCCTCCCGGCCGTCGTATGGGCCATGCAGGTGCTATTGTTGGTGGCGCTGATGATACTGCTGCTGCTAAAATGAAAATTATGGCAGAATGTGGTATTCATGTTGCCGCAAGCCCTGCTGATATCGGCAAAACAATGGCTGAAGCTTTAAAAAAATAATTTACCAGGCTGAGCCTGTCGAAGTCATAAAACAAGAGCCCCGAAATTTTTCGGGGCTTTGTTTTTGTATGCAGAATCCAAAGGAGTCTTAGTGACGCCATCCATCATGGTCATTATCATGCCTTCTGTCATCATCCCTTCTTCTGTCATCACGGCCATAACCATTATTTTGATAGCCTTGTTTTTCGGTAATGTTTACCTGTCCGTAATTGTTGATGTTTAAAGCAGTTTCAACACCTGGTTTAAAGAACAATACTGAGCTGTACATTACTTTTTGTTTTTGTTTACCCCAGAAGCTACTTCTGTATTCGTACACAGTTACAGTATGTCTGCCAGGGCTCATGGCACCTACGGCAATACTGTTATCACGCCTTGTGTTACGATAGTTGTCATTCAGCTCGTATTGCATGTTATCAATCATTACTGTAAAACGTTTTTCAGTAAAGGCATTAATAACTAAGGAACTGCTGTTATAACTGTTGTTACGGGTATCGTATTTTGTTCCCCTGTCGTTACCGCCCTGCCATTGTGCAAAGCTGGATGAGAAAATGGCCATCACGGCTAAAAATGTAAAAATCTTTTTCATTGTAGTAAAATTTAAAAGTGAAAAATACAATTCGCAGTTTTTATTTTTTTTGCTGCTTACTACAGAATATCCAAACCTTATGCCGTATGCCATACGAACACTTAATAAAACGTTAAAGAAAAAGATCTTGCTTATTTATGAAAAAGATGCAGCTTACACATCTGTTAATAGCTGCAATGATTTTTAATTCACTACGTGAATTGAGTTAGCCACAGATTGCACAGATTACACAGATAAATACAATCAGATAATTTGTGAAATCAGTGTAATCCGTGGCAACAAAAACCACGCAGTAGTTAAAAAGTATTTTAAATCATTCATGCGCAAACGCTCAATAACAAATTGTATCTTGTAATTAAAATAAGTTCCTTATGTTTTTAAAGAAAATTCTGCTGGTGATTTTTACCGGCTTCGCATTTACCACCATGGCACAAACAAACAACGACTATTTAAAAAACTGGAAGAAGGTAGAAGACCTGGAAAAGAAAGGCCTTACCAAATCTGCATTGGCAGAAGTGGTGACGATCTATAATCTTGCCATAAAAGATAATAATGATGCACAGCAGATAAAAAGCAGTATGTATCAAATTAAATACAGGAACATGGTGGAAGAAGAAAGCCATGAGAACAATATTTTTTTTACAGATACTTTAATTGATAAAGCAAAAGGCCCGGCAAAAAATATTTTACAAAGTATGCAGGCAGAAATGTTCTGGCAATACCTGCAAAACAACCGCTGGAAATTTTACGACCGCACTAAATTAAAGGAAGACAAAAATAAAGACATCACCACCTGGAGCATTGATAAGATACATAGTGTGATCTCCGGATTATTTAAAGCGTCATTACAAAACGAAAATCTTTTAAAAACAACAAAACTGGATGCATTTGCACCCATCATTATTAAAGGGCAAAATACCAAACAGTTGAGGCCTACACTCTACGATTTTTTAGCGCATCGTGCCCTGGCTTATTTTATGACTGATGAGAATCAATTAACCAAGCCTGCTTACGAATTCAAAATAAATGATGCCAGGGTATTTGCACCTGCAGCAGAATTTATTACTGCATCTTTTAAAACAAAAGATACTGCATCACTGCAACACAAAGCTATTTTGCTATTGCAGGATATTTTAAAATTTCATTTCAACGATGCTAAACCCGATGCGTTAATTGATGCTGACCTGATACGATTGAATTTTGTAAACCAGTACAGCACTATTGAGGGCAAAGAAAAATTATACGAAACGGCTTTAAAAAACATTGAAGATAAATATCCTGAAAACCCGGCGGTAGCCCAAGCCGCTTATTTAAGAGCAAAAATATATTTTGACCGTGGAGAACAATTTGAAGCCAACGGTAAAACAGAGAACCAGTTTGAGAAAAAAAGAGCGAAAGAATTATGTGAAGCCATCGCTAAAAAATTTCCAAAAAGTGAAGGTGGTATCTATAGCCAGAATCTTATAGCTACTATTATACAACCTACATTAAATATTGAAACAGAAAAAGTAAATACCATCAGCGATCCTTTCCGCACATTGGTAGTGTATAAAAATGTACCTAAAGTTTATTTCCGAATTATTAAAACATCAAAAGAAGAAATAAAAAAAATCGACCGCAGGGATTATGAAAAATTATGGAGTTATTATGTAAACCTTAAAGCCGTAAAAAGCTGGAGCGTTACATTACCAGACCCCTCAGATTACCAGGAGCATGGTACAGAAATTAAAATAGATGGACTTGATAATGGTGTGTATTTTATTTTAGCCAGCCTTACTGAAAATTTTTCCCTTGCCAAAAACATTATAGCTAAACAAACCGTGTATGTAAGTAATATCAGTTACATACATAATAACAGCAATGAGTATTATGTATTGCACAGGGATAATGGACAGCCGCTGCCTAATGCACAGGTACAGGTATGGGAAAGCAAATACAATTATCAAACCAATAGCCCCGATGAAATAAAAGCAGAAAAATATACCACAGACAAAAACGGTATGTTTAAAATGAAAGCCAGTAAAGACTACCGTAATTTTTTACTGCAACTGAAATATAACAATGATGAATTGTTTATGGATGAGAACGAAGGTTACAATACTTACAACAGCCTCGATATTCCCGAACTAAAACCCGTAGCATTTTTATTTACCGATCGTAGCATTTACCGCCCCGGGCAAACAGTTTATTTTAAAGGTATTGTTATAAAAAGTGAAAAAAAATCGGGCAGTACTGCTGTGGTGCCTGATTTTAAAACAAAAATTTTATTACGTGACGCCAATTATCAAAAAGTTACAGAACTAACAGTAACAACCAACGAATACGGTAGCTATAAAGGTTCTTTTAAATTACCCGAAGGTGTTTTAAACGGACAGTTCAGTTTGTTTGACAGTGTTACTAACTCCATGGAGCGTTTTAATGTGGAAGAATACAAACGTCCTAAGTTTTTTGTAGAAGTGGAAAAACCAAAAGGCACCTATCGCTTAAATGACAGCATAAAAATTACCGGTAATGCAAAAGCTTATGCAGGTAATAATGTTGATGGTGCTACTGTAAAATACCGTGTGGTACGAAAAGTGCGTTACCCCATCTGGTGGGAATGGGGTTTTACCAGCAGGCGTAAGATCAATCCGATTTATGGCAGAAGCGAAGAAAATGAAATTACCAATGGTGAAGTAGTTACGGATGCCAAAGGCGAATTCAAAATAACTTTTAAAGCATTGCCCGATGAAAGCGTTGACAAAAAAAGCCAGCCTGTATTTTATTACGAAGTAAGTGCTGATGTTACTGATATTAATGGCGAAACAAGAAGTGGTAATACTTCTGTGGCTGTAGCGTATCAAATGCTGCAACTGAGTATTGACATGCCTGATAAAATTGTTGCGGACAGTTTTCAACTGAAAATCAGCAGTACTAATCTGAATGATATTTTTGAAAAAGCAAAAGTGCTGGTTTCAATTACCAGGCTAAAAACACCGGAAAAAATTTACAGAGAAAGGTATTGGGATATGCCTGACCAGTTTGTGATGAGCAAAAATGAATACGCCGGCTATTTCCCTTATGACGTATACAAAGATGAAGATAAAACTTCTACCTGGCCACTTCTTGACAAAGTTTATGTGAAGGAAGATACTACCAGAGAAAATGGATTGTGGGAAAAAGAAAAAGGTGGCGCAGAAATTGGTTGGTACAAAATTACAGCAACAACAAAAGATAAATATGGAGAAGAAGTAAAAGCAGAAAAATACATTCAACTAATTAACTCGTCAGCTAACAAGCTTATTAACGAACCCATTGCTGTTGCGGTAAAAAAACAATCTGTTGAACCGGGCGAAAAAATTGAATACAATATTGCTACCGGATTTGAAAATATCTGGTTGATTCATACGTTGACAAAAATGGATAAAACAACCAACACTACTTATCAGTCTATAGCAAAAAATAAATCAACGCCATTTGTCGAATCTGCGGGAGAACAAGACCGCGGTGGTATGGCTATGAGTTATGCTTTTGTGCAACACAACCGCATATACAAAGGCGGCGAAAGTTTTGATATTCCCTGGAGCAATAAAGAACTGAACATTACTTATTCAACATTCAGGGATAAATTATTACCTGGTGCCAACGAAAAGTGGACCGTAAAAATTACGGGACATAAAGGCGAACAGGTAGCTGCAGAAATGTTAGCAGGTATGTATGATGCATCATTAGACCAGTTTAAACCGCATAGCTGGAACAGGTTAAACATCTGGCCAGGCTTATACAATACTGTAAACTGGGAAGAAAAAGGTTTTAATAAAGTAGAAAGTGAAGAGTATAATAAAAGAGAGATTGCTTATGCAGACCCGATTGTTAAAACTTATGACAGGTTGGGCAACTATACAACTAATAAGGAGGAAGTGTATTTTGGAATGGGTGATATTTATGCTCCTCAATTTAAAGTTGGCAATGGCTCCGGGCTTGAATACAGAGCACAAGCTAATTTTGCAGCACCTGTTGCTTCAGATATGGCTACAACCAGCTATCTTTTTGACCGTGTGGATGTTGGCAGCACAAGCAAAGTAAAATCCAGTGGGAGAATTCTTGAGAAAAAAATTGAAGTGATTACTTCAGCCGTACCTTTTTTACGAATTGGAGAAGATGAAACCGAGGCCCCCGTACAGGTACGCAAAAATTTTAATGAAACCGCTTTCTTCTTTCCTGATCTTACAACAGATGCCGATGGTAATGTCAGTTTTGAATTTACTATTCCTGAAGCATTAACCAAATGGAAACTGATGACACTGGCGCATACCAAAGATTTAGCCAGTGGTTACGGCGAAAAAACAACCTTTACACAAAAACTATTAATGGTACAACCTAATGCGCCCCGTTTTTTACGTGAAGGTGATGCCATGGAATTCAGCGCTAAAATTGTAAACATGAGCGATAGTGAAGTAACCGGTACTGCACAATTAGAATTATTAGACGCAGCAACTAATAAACCTGTTGATGGCTGGTTTAAAAATGTTTTTCCCAATCAATATTTTACTATTGCAGCCGGGCAAAGTTTTGCAGTTAAATTCCCGATGGAAGTGCCGTTTAATTTTAACAGTGCGATGACCTACCGCATTATTGCAAAAACAAAAAACGCCAGCGATGGCGAAGAAATGGCCATACCTGTTTTAACCAACCGTACTTTGGTTACAGAATCAATGCCGATCAATCTTCGTAATCAAACCACAAAGAATTTTAAGTTTGATAAATTATTGAATAGTGGTAACAGCACCACCATCAGCAATCATGCGCTTACTGTGGAGTACACCAGCAACCCTGCATGGTATGCGGTACAGGCATTGCCTTACCTGATGGAATATCCTTACGAATGTGCTGAGCAAACTTTCAACCGTTATTATGCCAATGCATTAGCAACCTTCGTTAGCAACAGCATGCCAAAAATTAAAGCTGTTTTTGAAAAATGGAAAACTGCTGATACTGCAGCCTTATTGTCTAACCTGCAAAAAAATGAAGAATTAAAATCAGCCTTATTGCAGGAAACACCATGGGTATTAGATGCACAAAACGAAAATCAGCAGAAGAAAAATATAGCGCTGTTGTTTGATATGGTAAAGATGAGCAGCGAAATGGATAAAGCATTTAATAAACTAAAAGCCATGCAAAGCAGCAATGGTGGTTTTGTATGGTTTAAAGGCGGTCCTGATGATCGTTACATCACACAATATATCATCACCGGCATTGGCCATTTAAGAAAACTGAACGCATTAAGTGGTGATAATTATCAAAAAGTAAAAGCTATTGTTGATAAAGGCGTTGTATATCTCGATAAAAAAATAAAAGAAGATTACGATAATTTAATTCGTTATAAAGCAAAATTAACCAACAACAATTTAAGCGATATACAGGTGCAGTATTTGTACATGCGTAGTTTCTTCTCTGAATATAAAATTGCAGATGCTTCAACTACAGCTTACAATTATTATCGTGGACAAGCGCAGAAATTCTGGTTAAGCAATGGCAAGTATACACAAGCGATGATTGCATTGGCTTTATACCGTACTAAAGATGAAGTAACACCAAAGGCCATTCTTAAATCCTTAAAAGAAAATGCCATCATTAAAGAAGAGATGGGTATGTACTGGAAAGAATGGACAACAGGCGGCTATTACTGGCAGCAGGCTCCGATAGAATCGCAGGCGATGATGGTGGAAGCATTTGGTGATATTGAAAAGAATACTGCTACAGTTGACGATTTAAAAACCTGGTTGCTGAAACAAAAGCAAACACAAAACTGGAAAACCACCAAAGCAACTGCTGAAGCATGCTATGCATTATTACTGGGCGGCAGTAACTGGCTGAGTGAAGAAAAAGAAGTAGTAGTCAATTTAGGTAATACTGTTATCAAGAGTAATGATGATGCAACAGAAGCTGGTACCGGTTATTTCAAAAAAAGAATTGCAGGTGAAAAAGTAAAACCGGAAATGGGGAATATTACAGTCACCCTAAACTCCTCCAGCTCCAAGCCTCTAAACCAAACAAGCACAAGCTGGGGAAGTGTGTACTGGCAATATTTTGAAGACTTAGATAAAATCACGCCTGCCGAAACTCCATTGAAATTGAAAAAGCAATTATTTATTGAAAGAAATACAGATAAAGGTCCGGTACTGGAAGCATTGGCAGATGGAGCCACATTAAAAGTGGGTGACAAAATAAAAGTGCGTATTGAATTAAAAGCAGACAGGGAGATGGAATACGTACACATGAAAGACATGAGAGCAGCGTGTATGGAACCGGTAAATGTATTAAGTGAATATAAATACCAGGGCGGATTAGGTTATTACGAAAGCACTAAAGACGCCAGCACTAATTTCTTTTTCAGTCGCATCAGCAAAGGCACTTACATTTTTGAATACCCGATGTTTGTTACCCATACCGGTAATTTCAGCAATGGTATTACCTCAATACAATGCATGTATGCTCCAGAGTTTACATCGCATAGTGAAGGCATAAGAGTAACGGTGGAATAACAAATTGCAGCGCATAAAAAAATCCTGTAAAATAATTTACAGGATTTTTTTTATTAATGATTTTAAAGGTTAGAAACCATACAATAAAGTGCCGCCAAAAAAGTTAAATTTTTCTGTTTCCAAACCTTTTTTATAAGACAATCTTATTGTAATTGACCTGTCGCCCTGTTGAATAGGGAAACGAACGCCGGCATGCGCCATTGGGCCATAACTTCTTGATGCAGAAAAATCTGCTTCATTCCAGATAGTGGTATTGTAATTATCAGGTGTAGCCGCTGCTGTTTTAGTATAGCCAAAACCAGCGCCTACAAAACCGCCAAAGCCGCTTTCACTCTCTTCATCAGGACCAGCAGCGCCGTAGCCGAAATTATAATCTACTGCAACGGGTGCATCCAAACCAAAAGAAAAAGAACCACCTTCTCTTGAATTAAACGATCCGGAAAAACCTAAGGTAAGCGGAACGCCTACACTCACAGAACTTCCCAACATAAATCTTGGATACCATGATACACCGTAAAAACTGGGTTGTAGTTTTACGGTTTCGCCACCTTTTGTTAAAGAAGCACTTCCAATAAAGATAGAAGCACCAAAGTCGCTTTTAATAAATTGTGCATTGGATACAGTTACCAGGCACATGGCCGTTGCTGCAAGTAAAAATTTTTTCATTGTTTTGGTTTAGGTAAAAATTAGTTTCACGGCGTAAACGTATTATTTTTATATTTATTCTTTACGAACCCATTTTTTAATACAATTTTAATACTGGTAAAATGCCGCAAGATTCTGATTATTCCATTCCACTCCGTTTCCGAAAAATGGAAAACCTGCACATTGTATTCTGGTTATTTAAAGATATCAGCTGGTGTATGGTATGGCGGCCGTTAGGCATCATCATGATTTTTCCAACATTGGTGATTGCAATCTGGATCGCTTTTAAAAATAAAAAATTTATGAGCGAAGTATGTCACAACTTTGCTATCGTGTTCTGGATAAGTGCTAACAGTTTCTGGATGATCAGTGAGTTCTTTAAGTTTGATGAAAAAATATTATTGTTTGGATTAACAGGCAAACAAACTGCGATGATACCATTTTGCATCGGTTTGCTTTTCTTAATTTATTATTACCTCATCTGGAGGCCGAGGCATAAAAATGTAACAGAAACAATGTAATGATATGGTTGTTCTCTTTTAGTTACATCCTGCAGTACGCAGTGCTGTCATGTATATCCTTGATTTTTCTACAAGTGCCTGCGCTATGTTTGCGGCATACCTTGCATCCGCTGCATGCATTTCACTTTCTGCACGTTGCAATATGGTAATTTGCTGGTTAAGGCAATTGATTTTTTCTGCATCGGCGGCGGCATGACCGGGATTGTCGGCGGCATCTTCCTGTGCATTACAGATACCGATCTTTGCCTGTAATATTCCCATTTGTACAGATGCTATGGGGTCCATCATATCCAGCATACCTTTTTGTGCAGTACGGTTTTGCAATAAATTACCAGACTGGCTCCTCCGCAAATTTTCCTCCTGTATGCGTAGTTGCTCTCTCCTGAAGTTGATCAGGTCCATTTTTTCTGCTACACATCTCCTGGAATCTTGTGCTGCAGCCTCGTCACGATTAATTTTTTCCCGTTCGGCTACAAGGTCTGCTGCACGTTTGGTATAAAAATCTGCTTCCGACATTTTATATCCCGAAGGATCAAAGCAAACTCTTTCTTTAGTGATACGTTTTATAACTGTATAGCTCGTTCCTGCTGTGCGTTCCATCACAATATAATTTCCCTGGTCTGTCCGCACAACGCCTACACCAAATGCACCGAAAAATTTTTGCGCCTGAATTGAAGCAGGAAACCTGTCGCCATACAAAAACCATGTGGTAGGCTCATCACTTCTTTTGTAAGCCAGCGCTTCTGCACTGCCTTCACAATAAGTACGCCGTTCGCTTTTACGTGCCAGCGGCGCTGAGGTTAATAAATTCGTCATTTGATATTCGTGGCTATCTGTATTAGAAGTAGACACAACGTGAACTAACTGGTTATTATTACCTTTTTGATTATGGTAAAAGTATACATTACTCATCTTAAAGTTAATGATGCTAAAACTAAAATTTTCGATTTCCGGCATCAGCACATTTATGGCGCCGCCAGGCCCAGGCGTGGTGTATCCAATATATCCATCTGTTGAATTGAGAAATAAGCAGGTGCTGATACTTCTTCTTCCGCCATAAAATAATTCTATCTCAATGGTGGCGTCAAAACAAAATTGCTGGCGTGGTACAATGGTTGTTCCCTGCGAAGTGCCCTGTAGTATTGGAGCACGCATTATCTGTGCGCTACCCTGCGGCCAGAAAAATGCAGCAGAGTCACGACGGGTACTATCGGGTTGCGCCCTTAATACCACACAAAAAAAGCTGCAAATCAAAAACGTTGTTATCAATTTCATATCGCTTATTTATTGGAAGAAGTAATCCTGTTGTTTTATAGCTTAACAAATTCCACCCTGCGGTTTTTTGCTTTACCTGATGCAGTTGAATTATCTGCCACCGGTTGCATGGCACCTTTACCATCAGTTTGAATCCTGTCATCTGTAATACCATAGTTAGTGGCTAAATATTTTTTTACAGCCGCTGCTCTTTTTTTAGAGAGCTCTGTATTAGCAGCTGCATTACCATCACTATCGGTATGTCCGGTTATTTTTATTTTAAGGGAAGGATTATTTTTCATGGCATCACCAAACTGGTTGATGAGTGCAAATGATTCACTTTTGATCACATCGCTGTTTACATCAAATAAAATATCATTGGTTACTGCACGGCCTTCTTCCATTAATTGTTTAATAAGTAAACTACGGGCATCCACATCAGCACTGGCAATACGTACATTACCAACCAGCATACCCAGTTCCGATGCAGGAATGATATAATTATTATTCAGAAAGAAATTATTACGCATTTCGGGAGTGAGTGCCCTTGGCAGATCTATCAGTTTTTTTTCGTCGAGATAAATGCGGATACGTGTTTTATTAACTGACATAGCCACATGCAAAACTTTATTTGCGTAAGAAGTGATAGGAAAATCACTTTTGTTTCCTACCACATCATTCTTAAGGCCATACTCAACTGTCTTACCATCCACTTCTGTATAGCGGTTAATATTCATGAAGAACCTGTCTTTATAAAACATGTCTTCTTTTAAAATATCACGAACATTGGTTAAACCAAACTGGATGAACGGTGTGGTATGCTGTCCATCAGATTGAAGGAACAGATCAAACTGAATAGTACAATTTTCAGGGAGCGCTTTATCCATCACGGGATTGATGATAGAATTATGCACTACTTCCAGCCATCTTCCCTGCTGGCCATCAATGGTAACTATTTTGCCACTGCCATTAGTATTCCATTTGGCAGGAAAATCACCTAACGCATCTTTCGAAAAATCATCTTCAAAGATTACGTTGTTGCCGGGAACAAAATCCAAAAAAGAATTAAGGCTGTTTTTTGTGCCACCATTTGTTCCTGATGTGGAACTGTTTGTATTGCTATTGCCGGATGAAGTTGCAGATTTATCAGTAGCAGTGCTGTTGCCTTCTGTTGTTTTATCGGTCTTGCTTTTATCTTTCTTTTTAAAAATATTATTGATGGCATTGCCCGTTTTATTAAACGCACTATCCACTGCATTATCTACTTTCTGGTCTACTTTATTATTAGCATTAGTAGCAGCCCTGTCCTTTACTCTTTTTCCAATAGTTTGTGCGTTCGCTTCTGCGCAGATGAGTACTGCTGCAAGTAAAATGAATTGAGGTTTCATGTTTTAATTTTTATAGTTTAGTAAAACGTACCTGGTTTTAAAACCTGGCACGTTAAGCAGTTTATTGTACGTTAATATCAAACTGTGGTGAATTATTATTGCTTTCATCCGATTCTGCTATCCTGTCGGTACAATCAATACGTACCACACATTGATGATGGCCCCTGCCCAATGCAGTTACATCTTTTAAAAACCACCATTCTTCTGTACGTGATTGCCCGACCGCCAGCGGGTGCAGGGTGCAATTGCTTCCTATCTGTGAGTGATTGGTGCCGCCACGATCGCCAAAAAATCCCTGCAGGTCAAGACTGAAATCTTTATCTGCATTTGCAGCGCCTGCATTTTTATAAGTGATGGATAGTTTGATACGGATAAGATGCTGTGTTGTTAACTCTTCCACCGCAATGATATTGGAGCTTACAAACTGCAGGTCGGGTTTTAGCACTGCAATTTTTGGTGTGGGTAAATTTATTTTACCCGGCGTGGTGCCCTTTGGAATAACAGGCGTTTGAGCTATCGCACTATAGCACATTATTGCAAAGAAAATAGACAAGGCGAATTGAAATAGTGTTTTCATTTCCGGTTAATTTTAATAACCAAAAATACCCGTGCATGCTGCTTTATACAACTACATCATCATGTGGTAATACTAAAATAAGAAGGAGAGCAACCTGTCTTTCAGTGCCCTGGAAACGGCTTCTGTAGCGGAATGTACATGAAGTTTGTCGTAGATCTTTTTAATATGAAAACGAACGGTATCAATACTGATACCAATTTCAGTGGCAATCATTTTATAACTATAGCCATTGACCAGCAATTGCAATATATCCGTTTCTTTTTTCGAGAGGTCTGCTTTTTCCTGTTGTTCATCTTTTGCCTGTGGCACCATCTGCAATACTTTTCTTGCTACCGAACCCGTCATGGGCGCACCACCTGTAAGTACATTGCGTATAGCGGCAGGGATTTCTTCGGTGGCATATCTTTTTAAAATATACCCTGAGGCACCTGCGCAAATAGCTTTAAAAATATTTTCATTGTCATCAAATACCGTAAGCATGATCACCGGTAACTGATCATTTATCTTACGGATATTTTTTACCGCCTGCACACCATTTACAGCAGGCATATCAATATCCATTAATACTACGTCAGGTGTAAATGTTTGCAGATCTGTTACAATGGTTTCAGCATTGGGCATTGCGGCCACCACTTCAAAATCATCAATGTCGTTCAGCAATACTGCCATGCTGTTACGCAGCGCCACATTATCATCGTATATGAGTACTTTAATTGCCATAATCAATTTTCAAAATTAGTGCAGAAAAAATTTCACAATACCACATCATCATGTAGCAGGAATTTTTACTGACACGGTTGTTCCTTCACCAGGCGCAGCAATAATTTGCGCAATACCACCCAGCGCCGCTGCTCTTGACCTGATGTTAATAAGCCCGTTTGCTCCCGGATTTTTAACTTCATTAAAACCTTTGCCATTATCTTTTACCTGTAATATAATGTTATCATTTTCTTTCTGTAACACAATATCCACTTTTGTTGCGGCTGAATATTTTGCAGCATTATTCACCGCTTCTTTAAAAATCAAAAACAGGTCCCTTCGTTGTTGCATGCTCAGGCTCTCCGTAAGCAGTTTTTCATTCACACTAAATGCAACAGCAATATTTTTATTCTCCAGCGCATAATTGGTGTACTCACGCATTCGGGCAAGAATATTTTCCAGTTTATCGTTATCAGGCTTTATGGCCCAGATTATATCACTCATGCCCTGCTGCATTTGTGCCGACTGCTCAGTTATCTGTGATAATAACCTGGAAGACTTTTTACTGTCCTTCTCAATATTATTCCGCGATACTTCAGAAAGAATTTTTATACTGGTAAGTGTGGAACCGATCTCATCATGAAGGTCACGGGCAATATTGTTGCGGACAGAGAGCAATTCATTTTGCTGTTCCAGTTTCTTTTTTAACTGGTAGCGGTTAAAAATAAATCCTCCAAGAATTAAAAGTGCGGCGCCGCTTCCAATGATAATATTCCGTAATTGCTTTTGTACCTGCAGTTCTTTTTCTTTCAGTTCTCTTTCCTGCTGAGATAATTTCAATTGCTGCTGATCATTTTTAGAAACCAGTTGCTGCTTCTCTAATAATTCGCCTTGCTGTTTTATCCTGGCATCCTGTAATTCTTTTTGTTGAGACAACAAAGTGATCTCATTTTGCTTTTGCTTTGCCTCTGACAAATTACCTGCAATGATGGCTTTTTGTTTTTCAATTTCCAGTTGCCTTATTTTCTGGTTGATCTGCAATTTGCTGATCTCGTTATCTTTCTTTTCTGTTTCATACTTGGTGGCAATTTCTGCAATGGAAGATTGCGTATTGGCAGATACAATGCTGTCTTTGTACAAAATGTATTGTTTGTAACTGTTATAAGCTGCATCGTAATTCTGTATTTCTTTGTAGTAATTAGATAATTGCAGGTAAAAATCCCTCAGGTTAAATTTATCCGGCAATAATTTTAAAATAGCCAGCGACTTGTTGTAGTAAGCCATGGTAATAGCGGTATCTTTTTTCAACTGCTGGCAAATAGAACCGGCTGACATATACCGCCTGGCCAGCATCACAGAATCTTTTTTACTTTTTTCCATCATTGCAATGGCCTTCATTTCATATTCCAGTGCCTGCCCTGGCTTATGATTGGTATTGTATAAATAAGCAGCCGTAACATAAGAATGAACTATACGGGCTTCCTGTTTGCTTTGCAAAGCATATTTAACACACTGCTGTAAATATTTTTCGGCCTCGTCATTATTAACACCAATATAATACTGGCTGATATTACAGCAGCCCAACGATAACCTTGCTATATCACCAGTCTTCTCTCTGTATACCAATGATCTTTTGGCATATTCAATGGCTTTGTCTTTTTGATTAAGGCCATAATAAACAGTAGAAAGATTACTTAATGCAATTGCTAATTCACCATGCCTGTCCGGAAAATAATTTTCATAAATGCGGATGGATTTCAACAACGCATCAGCCTGTTTGCTCAATTCGCCTTTTCTGCCCCAGGTATACCCCAGGTCATTATAAGCAAGCGCCGAATATTTGGTAGGGTATTTTTCCAGGTAATACTGAAGGCTTTTTTCAAACAGTGGTACTGCGGCATCAAATTTATCGCTGTACATTTTTATTTGTGCCATCTGCATCCACGATACAGCAGTAATAAGTGAGTCTTTGATTTGAAGGCCCAGTTTATTTACCGCAGCGGCAGTAATATCTGCTTTAACCAGGTCATCTTTATCAATATAAATATCGGTGGCTTCTATCTGTGCATAAGCCTGTCCTTTTTTAAAATTGTGCAACCTGCTGTACTCTTCTGCTTTGTTACAATAAAAAAGTGCAGAATCGTAATTGCTATTAGTGAAGAATTCTTCTGCTTTATCAATGGTGGAAAAAACGGTTGTGGAATCAGTTTTGCTGTATTGTGCAGCTACCTTTTTACTGCATAATACAAATACAGAACAAAAGATTGTGTAACACCATATGTATCTTCTAAATGCCATACCTGCAACTGGATAGTTTTAAATAAGCAGGAAAATACAAAATTTAATAATAAAAAAGGCCTCTTAATAATATTGTACTCCATTTACGTCATGAATATTGTTTAAGTGGCCTCATTTGCAAAAACAGCTACAGTTGAAGGGAAATAAAATTTTACTTAATGACTATTGAGTTTATACAAGCTTCCATTTGCGGATTTCTCTTTAATAATTCTGCTTCAGTAGCATTAAATTCCACTGATACCAGCTTTTGATTCACGACTCCAAAAATTTGTTTATTTAAGACTTTGCCATCAGTTACATCACTATAAAATGAAACTACTATTAATTTATGTTTATTTACTGTACGAACTTCTTCCGTAAGTAATTTATGCTTGCTCTTATATGCTGCAAGCAATTCTGCTTTATGTTTTACCATATCTTCTTCCTTTACATTGCCTGGGGCAACAACACTTACTACAATAGAGAAACTCATATCCTCACTTCCATAAAAGTTGGTGGTTTCATCTTTCGCTTTGTGATACTTAACCCGAATCTGCTCAGCATTCATCACATTTACATCTCCGGGAATTGACATGGAAAGATGGTTGGCAAAATCATGGATAATTTTCGTACTATCTGCTTGTGCTGATACAGAAAAAGCACAAAGTACCAGTCCAATAAAAGGAATTAATTTTTTCATAAAGTATTTTAGTTAAAATATTTAAGCAACCTGTTGCAGTGGAAATATCTTGTAAAATTACTTGTAATACTTATCATTCCAAAAAAATATACTGTGATGGCAGTCCAATACGAATAGCCCAGTCAATAGCTCTATTTAGTGATAACAACCTTCTTTATTTCATTTCTACCGTAAAATATCGGGTAATACATCAATTCTGCTTTGGCAGGGTTAAGTGTGTAAGTACCATTATATCTTGGTTCCAGTTCTATTTCAAATTGATGCATGCCTGATTTTAAAGTTTCGGCAAACAACAACATTTTATTTTTATAGAACTCTTTATAGGTTTGCCAGTCGCTATTATTTTTGGTGGCGTAATTGCAACCTGCAGGTATTGGTACTTCCAACATTACATAATCAGCATCCTTTAAAACATTCACTGTAACGATCATTTTTATTTTTTCGCCAGATTTAATATCAGTTACTGTTTGACCATTCTTTTGAAAACTGGTTTGCACAATAAATTTATCATTCACCGGCACCGGATTTTCATTAAATATTTTTTGATAGGCTGTACAATACACCAATCCCCCGCCTGTTTTAGTGATATTGATATTTTTGACTGCGGTATTTTTAGTATGCCACTCCAATGGGAATTTTGAAACAACAAAACTGGTATCGCCGGCTATTTGTAAAGTTGCAGGCTGTATAAAGTTTTTCTGCTGTGCTAATACAAAAGGCAATATGGTGCTTACAACAGAAGCCGATTCAACCGTATTGATCCAGTAGCCTCCTTTTCTTCTTTCCAGAAAATATTGTATCACAGATGGCAACAGGTTTTTGTATGCTGCTTCGTTTTGTAAAACAGTAAATGCAATTACAGTAGTAGCAATATCATTACTGTACCAGCTATAGTTTTCCACTCCCCAATGTGTCCCGCCAAGCTGTGTTTCAATTTTTTTATCCACCAGTGCTTTTAATTCTTTTTGATAATTTAATTTTTGCTGCTGGCATATTGCCACCCATTGCCACTGCTGGTGCTGTGTTAAAGAATCATAGTGGATCTGCTTTATCCATTCCTCATAATTCATTTCATGCCTGCCATTACTTAGTGTGGTTAGGGCAGCCAACAATTCATCTCTTTTCAAAAAAGGCAACTGGTTCTGCAGGTATAAAAAAGCATTCCGTACATTGGTTTCCACCAAAGCATCAGCCCTGTAATTGCGCAGTGCTGCTGCAATATAATTAGTGATATAAAAATTAGTTTTCCCTTTTTCCCACCAGGCCCAGCCCCCATCAAACTGTTGTGCTTTTTGTAATTTAGTGATCAGGCGATTTATTTCATTCTCATTTTTAAAAGGTTGATTCAATTGTTCCTTTATTTTTTTCTCCATGGCATAGCCTGTGAGTTTGGAGGCCGTTTGTTCCATACAGTAATAAGGATACTGCTTTAAATGTTCTACTTCATTCAATAATACATCCAGTGTATTATTTTGTGCATAAATATTAAGTTCGCTATTGTTAGCAGCAGCAGAAAAATTTATCGTAGTATCATTTTGCAACACCCAAAAATTGCCCACTGCTTCTTCGCTACCTTTTTTAAATACCGGTATCGTTCTTTCTTCGCCATCTTTAAAACCAGTCGTAGTTTCTATAGTATAAGCTGCTTTAATAGTATCATTTGCTGCAACAACAAATCGTTCATTGTTCAGCGATTCATTTGCCGGCAACGGCTGTGATGGCATATTTTTTTCTCTTCCATTAATATTGAACGCAGTTGCAATAGTGTACTGATCAGCAGTATAATTTATGGCTTTACCAATTACAACAGCACTATCGCCGGCAATTAAAAATTGCGGTACACTCAGTTGTGCTACAATAGGTTTATAAGATTGTGTAAGAACAGAAGCTTTGCCTATCCTTCTTTTTTTGTCCATCGCCACTACATAAGTTCTCCAACCTGTAATATTATCAGGATAGGTAACTTCAAAAGATGCTGCTCCGTTTTTATCAGTGAAAAAATTGGGCTGCCAAAAAGCATAGTCCCGGAAAGATTTACGGAAGGTTTTTGTTTTAGTAGTAATAACAACAACGCCATTTACAGCTCTTGCTCCATAAATAGCAGTTGCAGCCGCATCTTTTAAAACAGAAAGATCTGAAATATCATCTGGATTAATTGTTTTAGGCAGTTCATCATAAACAATTCCGTCAATCACATACAATGGCGAACTTCCTGGTGAAAGGCTTGTCATACCCCGAAGCCTGATTGGTGCAGAATCAAGTAACATTTTTCCCGACTGCCCTCTTAATTGTATACCAGCCACCTTACCTGCTAAAGCCTGATTGATATTCGTCATCCTAATTTCATTCAAAGCAATACTGCTGATACTTCCTGTCATATCTTTTCTTTTTGAAGTACCATAACCTATCACCACCACTTCACTAAGGTAGGAGACAGAAACTTTAAGCGATACCTGCAAAGAAATATTCTGATTGGCTCTTACTTCTGTTACTACTTCCTCCGTTTTATATCCTACAGACATAAATACTAAAATATGTTTTCCACTTCGCAGGTTACTAAGTGTAAAGTTTCCGGCAGCATCACACTGTGTTCCTATAGTAGACCCTTTGATCACAACTGATGCACCCGGAATTGGATTTTTCCCTTTTCCATCAGTAACCTTTCCTGTAATAGTTGCACCATTAGATGTGGCGTAAATAGCGTTGTCCGGCGTAGTGTACACTTTTTCCGGCTCCAGTGATTTAGATTTTACAATTACCGAAGCTATTTGCAATTGCTTATCAGTCAATTGATCGATATAACTATTATCACCAACAAACTTTACCGAATCTGTTTTGATACAGGTAGTGCCATCCTTATTGATCACTATATTTTTTATCTCTAGTGTATAAAAGTGATTGGTAACAAGATAGAGATGATAAGTACCGGGCTCAATATTATTGATCTTATCAGGCACATAATTTAAAATTATCGGCTGTACAGAATCTGTAACAGACTGCAGTATGGTATAAAGGATAACAGTATCTTTTTTTGATGTATATAGTAACCGGCCTTTACCAATTTTCGGTATTGCATAATACAGGTAATCTCCGGCATTTGAAGATGTTGTTAAATACTTCACTTTTGTAGGCAGGTTATAAGCGATTTCCGGCGATGCAATAATAGTATCGCCTAATTTTAAAAACGTAGAGTTGTAATACCGAAGAAAATTTTTATGTTTTTTATCAGGAAAAATATCTTTCTTTTCCAGCCTTGCCACCTGCTTGCTCAGGCTATATTCGTAACCATTTTCAAAACTAAAACTGATATCAAAATTACCTGGGTCATAAAAAGTCATGCCGGCAGAAGTAAAAGGTCCTACTAAATGCCGTCCATTACCATTAAGCTTTACAACAGTATTATTCTGCCACACAAAGGCATAGTTACTTATGTAAGAATCTTTCATTTGCCACATTGTTCTTTCTAATAAATCCAGTTCTGCGTTGCTCCAGTATTTTTCAACCGTAGTAACTGTAGAGTGCGGCGGCAGATTATCAAGATCAAAGCTAAGGTCGTGCTTGTAATGCGGCTGCATATACAAACTGTCGATCTTAATGTATTTATCTTTTAACCGTATTCCTATCTGCACATTTTCGGGCAAAACCGTAAAAGAGTAATTGGCTTTATCGGTTACACCATTATAATAAACCAGGTTGCGGTTAATGTACAGCAGGTATATTTCCTGTGGTACACCTTGTTTTACCACGTTAACAGATAACTGTGGTAAAATTTCATCTGTTAGTGTAACCGCATCAAAGTAGGGTACTTCCGGAAACAGCAGTTTATAATAAATCATGCTGTCTAAATGAAATTTATTTATCCAGGCTTTGTTTTTACCCAACTGATATTTTTTAGCTAACAGGTAATCGCCATCGTTCTCAAAACCTTCTCTTAATAAATAATTTTTTCTTTTATACTTTGCCAGGTAAGGCGGCGTAGCAACATTAATATCTTTGGCAAGCTGGTTATTATAACCTGCTGCTGTAAGATTAACGTTGGCTACAGGCATTCCTTTATAATCTTTTACTTCAATTCTCACCGAATCCTTTTGGCCAGGGAAAACTGTTTCGCTGTTGCTGATCTTTATATTAAGTAATTTGTATAGCAAGCCTATGCCTTCTTCGCCTTTTTTTTCTTTACCTGCCCAGATATATTGCCAGCGCACTTTATAAACTTTACGACGGTCGCTCATTATCTTCCGCCAGCTAATGATTGCATCAGCCTGTTTACATGTAGCCATTAATTTATTACCATAGAATACAGAAAAATAAACCGGTATTTTATAAGGATTTGCAAGATCAAAACCAAGTGTATCTCCCTTGCTTACCTGCAAAAACGAAAGCCGGTAATCATCTTCTATTTTATAATCAGTTTTAATTTGCTTACCAATGGTTTTATCTTTTGCGTAAAATGTATAATCTTCGGCAATTGGATCAATCTTAGCACTATAAGGGAATTGAATTTTTACAGCATCATTATTATTCATTTCCAGTTCTCCTTCTGTAGCTACTTCTTTCCCGTTTTGTTTAAATACTGCTTTTATGCTATCCGCTTCCTGTGTAATAATGATATCGGCAGCCTTGTAAATAAAATGTACTGTTTCGTTTTCTTCATGCAATTCATTATTACTGTTTTTAAAAATGAGTTTCGCATTTACAGAAAAATCGGCTGCAGGAAAACTATTCGTTGCCACAGCAAATTTTGTATCAGTAGTAGTCAGCAATCTTTTTTCTTCACGGTAAAGTGTATCTACTACAAATAAACTGTCTTTATAAAACTTGGTAATACCTGAAGTAGTTACAATTAAAGTTGCAGCGGCATCCATAACATTAAGTCCATTGGCGTCTTTGGAGTTTGCTGAAAAATAAATACTGTCGTTTTTATAGTAATTGTATTTATCTGCTTTAAAACTAAAGCTTCCCATATCATCCAATACATAATCTTCTATTTTAAAAGAATTGTGTATGATATCTTTTTTTGATGCTGTTCTGAAATAAAGTTCACACCTGATATCAATAGGTATACTATCTGCTACAATAAATTGCCCGGTAAATGCGCCATCAGTTAATGGCTGCAAAGTGTACAGCAATTGGTTTACCGATTTACCATTAGCATAATAACTAAGATACACATCAACTGGCTTTTTGTATTGCCGTAATTTTTTGCCTACCACATACCCTTTAAATTTCACTGTATCCAGTTGTTTATACTTCGGCTGATTGAAAATAACATATCCGCTGGCGCCTATCCTGTTGCTGCGCCACTTGTTTTGGGGTTTGAAAATGGATTTTATTTTTGCAGGCAGCCAGTTCAATATTTTGTATATTTTAGAACCCCTGTAATACTGTCTTCTTTGTTCGCTGACACTACGGGTATAATTTTCGCTTGCGGCCAATTCTATAAAAGTGGTATCGCCGGGAGTACATACTTTTACCACCGTCTCATCTAACTTGTGACTGTTTATCCAGAAGGTTTTAGAATCAGTATTGAATTTTATTTCACGGCCTTTTAAAAAAGCCTGCGCCGCCGTTTGCAATGTCCCGGTTTTTGTCCTTACATCTAACTGCAACCGGTTTTTATTATTTATAGTAAGTACCAACAGGTTGGTATTATTAAAAAGAACAGCATTAACGTTATTATCAATAATATTCAGCTGTACATAATGCCCTACTGGTAAAGTATCTGTATTTAAGGAATCTGAAAAAGCTACCAACACTGGAACTGCATTTTCAAACTGTTTTACCGGTATTGAATCCCATTTTATAAATTGTTCAGCATCAACGGCGGAAACAGCATACACCAATGTTTGCCAACTACTGGTACGGATCTTTTTTAAATTTTGCTGGCACAGGCTAAAAAAAGGGCACAGCAATAATAACACGGTCAATACTTTCCTCATAAACAATTTTTGTAACCCTATGATGTACAGAATTTTGAAAATACATAAATGACTCCGCCTTTTTTGAAATACTCGCTTTTTTTGGGTTGGCAGCCCCTGCTTAAATTTGTATATTTGCCGCCAATTCATAATTTATAACACTACTCATAATGTACAGAACTCATACCTGTGGCGAATTAAGGCTAACTGACGTAAAAACAACCGTAACCCTGGCCGGATGGGTACAAACCGTAAGAAAATTCGGCAGCATCACTTTTGTGGACCTGAGAGACCGTTACGGTATTACCCAATTATTATTTTCTGAAGCGCTGAATGGCGAACTGGATGCCAATCCATTAGGACGTGAGTTTGTATTGCAGGTGAATGGCAGTGTGAATGAACGCAGCAGTAAAAATGCAAATATCCCAACAGGTGATATTGAGATCAATGTGGTATCATTTAAAATATTGAATAAATCGGCTGTACCACCATTTTCTATACAGGATGATACCGATGGTGGTGATGAGCTGAGGATGAAATATCGTTTTCTTGACCTGAGAAGAAACATTGTAAAGAAAAATTTAGAACTGCGTTATGCTGTTGGCCGTAGTGCAAGAAATTATTTGCACGAAAATAATTTCCTGGATATTGAAACGCCTTTCCTAATTAAAAGTACACCTGAAGGTGCAAGGGATTTTGTAGTGCCCTCAAGAATGAACAGCGGGCAGTTTTATGCCTTACCACAATCGCCGCAAACTTTTAAACAATTATTAATGGTGAGTGGTTACGATCGTTATTACCAGATTGTAAAATGTTTTCGTGATGAAGATTTAAGAGCCGACAGGCAACCGGAGTTTACACAAATAGATTGCGAAATGTGTTTTGTAGAACAGGAAGATATCCTGCAAACTTTTGAAGGTTTGGTAAAACGTATTTTTAAAGATGTAAAGAATATTGATTATAGCGAAACCATTCAACGCATGACATGGGAAGAAGCGATGTGGAATTATGGTAATGATAAACCGGATATTCGTTTTGATATTGCTATCTGCAACTTAAAATTCCCTTCGCATACTTTTCCAACCAAAGAAAATCAATCGGCATTAATTGATGGTGCCAGCTTTGGTGTGTTTGATGATGCAGAAACGGTGGTGGCTATTGCTATACCCGGCTGCAGCGAATACACCCGTAAGCAAACCGATGAATTAACAGAATGGGTTAAACGTCCGCAGATTGGCATGAAGGGTTTGGTATTTATTAAGTGTAATGCAGATGGTACTTTTAAAAGCAGCGTGGATAAATTTTATAACGAAGAAAAATTAAAAG
The DNA here is from genome assembly GCF_050611765.1 of Ferruginibacter sp. SUN106. Classification (NCBI taxonomy): domain Bacteria; kingdom Pseudomonadati; phylum Bacteroidota; class Chitinophagia; order Chitinophagales; family Chitinophagaceae; genus Ferruginibacter; species Ferruginibacter sp. SUN106. Next base: position 567,627 of record NZ_JBODJC010000001.1, on the reverse strand, counting down.
CTATCGCAACAGCTGCCAACGCTAAAGCAGGTGATTTAATTTTAATTTTAGCAGGTGCGGAAGAAAGAACAAGAAAAGCCATCAGTGACCTTAGGATGTACATGGCTGATAAATTAGGTTTGCGCAAACCAACCGATTTTAAATTATTGTGGGTATTAGACTTTCCGCTGTTTGAATATGATGAAGAAGGAAACCGCTGGGTTGCCCGTCACCATCCGTTTACCAGTCCTAAGCCAACACAAATTGCAGAGATGATCAATAACAATCCTGTAATTGAAAATGCTGCAGAATATTTAAAACATCCTTACGCCAATATTAAAGCGAATGCTTACGATATGGTGTTGAATGGCAATGAAATTGGTGGTGGTTCTATCAGGATATTCCAGAGAGAATTGCAGGAAAAAATGTTTGCCGCATTGGGTATGGACGCAGCAGAGCAACAACATAAATTTGGTTTCTTGCTGGGCGCATTTGAATATGGTGCACCGCCGCATGGTGGTATTGCATTTGGCTTCGACAGGCTATGTTCTATTTTAGGCGGTAGCGAAAGCATCCGTGATTTTATTGCCTTTCCTAAAAATAACAGTGGCCGTGATGTGATGATTGATGCGCCAAGTACTATTGATGCGAAGCAGTTTGAAGAATTGCAGATAAAGTTGGATTTGAAAGCTTAGAACACGGAAACACAGATGACACAGATTAGATAGATTAACACTGATTATTTAAGTAAAACATAAATCGGATGCTGTTATCAATTTATAAAGTGCTATGCTATACAGGCATAGCACTTTTAATTTCTTTGGGTATTTGTGAAGCAGCTTTATCAACTGACAACAGTGGATTAAACATCGATTTTAATTTGGGAATTGGGTTTGATATTTTAATTACAATAGTGTTTATTGCGATGTTTACATTTTTTGTACTACCGCTGTTCTATGTAAGATTTCGCAAGCAAAAGATATTCATCATTATTCTGATAACCGGAATAGTGGCCATGTTTCTTCCGGCACTGTCTTTTTGGGAGAATATCAGCCGATGGTTTGGCCCCGAACATATAGATTTTAGTGACGTCTTTAAAACATCTGCTTTCAGGAAGCATATAAGCAGCATTGAGAACATCGTTGCTATTTGCATTTTCATTTGCCAGCTATCTGTATTTATTCTAACATTCAGGATAAAGAGACCAGGAATACGTTCACTGGAATTAACGTCATCATAAGCTGGTGGTTTTCTTCTTATCTTTTCACTATCAAAAAGCTGAATTTTATAAATGAAAAACAGGAAATTATTTGAACTGAATTATATTTTAAATGCTACCCTGTTTTTAGCTTTTTTGGGTAATGCAATTGTTGTAAATCTTAGTTCTGATAATACATCGGAACACTTCCTGTTTGTTTTTGTATTCCTGAGCCTACTGTTTATATTAGTGGTTGCCCCATTTAATTTTGCTTGTTACACTTTAAACAAAGCATGTAAAACAGGCCTGCAACTTTCTAAAAGAGCGGATATATTCGGAACAGTTTGTTACATATTTTTCAATATCTTATCCGTGTTATTGGTCATAGGTTTCATTGATCTGATCAATGATTATTTTAAGTACAGTCTTAGCACCACCACCAGGGGAATATTTTTTTATTCGATCTACTTTTTCTTTACTATTACTTCAGTTTATTTAAGCATCAGCTACTGGATCATAAAAAGAAAGTTTAAAACCCAGATAATAAACATGGTATCAGCATTGGGTAATAAAACCGAAAGTTAAATTTGTATTCCTGGTTTTTTCAGAGTATTTTTTGTCTTATCTTTTCGTTATCAAAAAAACTGAACTATGAAATTGCATGCACTACTCCCGTTCGTTGTTTTCATTTCATTTTTTATTTCCTGCAAAAAATCTGATGGTGGCAATACCGGTGGCGGTGGAACAAGCCCTCTCTCTGCCCAAACTTTTTTAGATGTAACCTATGGTACAGATGCCGCACAAAAGATGGATGTATATTTACCTGCCAACCGCAGCACTGCTAGCACCAAAGTAATTATACTGATACATGGCGGTGCCTGGAGCGGCGGTGATAAAAAAGATTTTAGTACATCGCAATTTGGTATGGTGATCACCGACACTTTAAAAACACGTTTTCCTGATTATGCGATATTTAATATTAACTATCGCCTGTCTACGGGTACCACCAATCTTTTTCCTGCACAGGAAAATGATGTAAAAGCAGCCTTGCAATTTATTTACGATCATGCTGCAGATTATTTCATCAGTAACAAATATGTTTTTATTGGCGAAAGTGCCGGCGCACACCTGGGCATGTTGCAGGGTTACAAATACAGTACGCCTTTAAAACCAAAAGTTATTGTGTCTTTATTCGGGCCAAGCGATTTAACGGATATGTATAACAATCCTGTTGGCCCCAACCCTACATTAGCACAGTTAGTATTGGCGCAAACCATTGGTGCAACTCCGGCAAACAATGCAGCTTTGTATACCAGTTCCAGCCCGGTAAATTTCATTGGTGCAGGCTCACCGCCTACCATTTTATTGCATGGCAGCAACGATCCGCTGGTAAACCCTTCACAATCTGTAGCCGTGCAAACAAAATTGACTACTGCTGGCGTGGCCAGTCAATATGTTTTATATCCCGGCAAGGGCCATGGCGATGATTGGGGTGATGCGATATATAAAGATGCATTTAATAAAATACAGGCTTTTATTATTGCGAATATGCCATAATTAATTATCATGACCGAAGGCAATTACAAAACAATTTGATGAAGAAAATCATTCTCCTGTTATTTATTTATGCCTCCGGTAATTTGTTTGCACAAACTACTGTAATAAAAGACAGTTTTGATTTTGAAATAACAAAAGTAAAAGCAGATCTAAATAAAGATGGCATTATTGATTTTGTAGTTGTAACACAAGATACCCTCAACAACGAATCCCCTTATCGTTTACAAATTTATTTCGGCCAGGCCAAAGGTGACCCTCAATTAATTGTTAGCACTACCAAGGCAATAGATCCTCAATTTCCAAGCGGGAAGGAAGCAGGTACAAACGGCAATGGATTTTCTGATATCACTATCAATAAAGGAGTTGTAAGTATCAATATCGAATTATTGCGGGGACATTATGAACATAAATTCAGGTTTCAGCACAATAATTTCGAACTTATTGGTTGCTCATCAGTTTACGCAGACGGACGAGGAACGATCACTGAAAGTGATTTTAATCTTTCCACCGGTGTACAAATTGTAATTACTGAAAGAGCTGATTCAGATAAAATTTTAAGTAATAAAAAAAAGAAAATACTCATCAGGCCGTTGCCCAAACTTCAGGACTTTACACCATTTGAGAACGAACTGTATTAAGTAAAATAACAACCGTATAATTGAATTTACCGGTAATCATTAAAACCGGTAAATTTGTTTCATGAATCTTCCCCCACTGGCCGAACGTTTGCGCCCCACATCGCTGGATGACTTAACCGGACAACAACACCTTACCGGCAAGGGAAGTATTTTGCGTAAAGCTATTGAAGCAGGCAAAGTGCCCAGCATGATATTATGGGGGCCACCGGGTGTAGGCAAGACCACCATTGCCAATATTATTGCCAATACATTGCAGGTACCCTTTTATACATTAAGCGCTATCAGCAGCGGTGTAAAAGAAGTACGTGAAGTAATTGAGCTGGCAAAAAAACAAAACAATGTTATTTTATTTATTGATGAGATACACCGCTTTAATAAAGGCCAGCAGGATGCATTATTAGGTGCTGTAGAAAAAGGTATCATTACTTTAATTGGTGCCACTACTGAAAATCCTTCTTTTGAAGTGAACAGTGCATTACTCAGCAGAACACAGGTGTATATTTTAAAAGCATTAGATGAAAAAGACCTGGTTACATTATTACATCATGCCATTAAAGAAGATGAGGTTTTAAAAACAAAAAAGATTGAACTGAAAGAAACCGAAGCACTCATCAATATTTCGGGAGGCGATGCAAGAAAATTATTAAACCTTTTAGAACTGGTTACCGACACTTTAGGCAACAATGCTATAATTACTGACGATGCCGTAATGGAAATTGCACAGCAACGCATTGCCTTGTATGATAAAAAAGGAGAGCAGCATTATGATATCATTTCAGCCTTTATAAAATCTATTCGTGGTAGTGATCCAAACGCTGCGGTGTATTACCTGGCAAGAATGATAGAAGGTGGAGAAGATGTGAAATTTATTGCACGCCGGATGCTGATACTGGCCAGTGAAGATATTGGCAATGCCAACGCCAATGCTTTGTTGTTAGCCAATGCTACATTTGATGCGGTAAATAAAATTGGTTATCCCGAAAGTCAATTGATATTAGCGCAGTGTGCTATTTACTTAGCCTCAAGTGCCAAAAGCAATTCTGCCACGGTTGCTATTGGTGCAGCTATGGCGGCTGTAAAACAGCAAGGTGATCTTTCTGTGCCCCTGCACATACGCAACGCACCAACAAAACTGATGAAGAAGGAAGGTTATGGAAAAGGTTATGAGTATTCTCATAATTACGATAATAATTTTTCGCCGCAGGAATATTTACCTGACGAGATAAAAGGCACTGCATTTTACAATCCAGGTGCCAATGCCCGTGAAGAAGAGTTAAGAAAGTTTTTAAAAACTTTATGGAAAAACAAATACGGCTATTAAAGCAATGCACTTACTTTGTAACGATGAAGCATTTTAAAAAACTTATACTTCCTTTTTTTCTCTTACTGACTTTAGCAACAGTTGCACAAACTGATGTGGTACCTGTATTTAAAGGTGCTATTAAAGCTAACAGAGAAAAAACATACAACAGTATCATCAAAAATTCTATCACACAAAATTTAGCCTTACCGTTAAGTGATAGTACCGAAGCTGATTGGGAAGATGCTTTTTCTGCAACGGAATTAATTAATTATAAGGAGCCGTGGGTGAAAGAGAAAATTAAAACAGCATTTGATTCAATAGAGAGGCGCTCTGCAACATTTCAAAGAGCATTGCTGGAATTATGTTACACAAATTATCCCAAAGACTTTAAAGAAGAAGTATTCCGTTTTATTAACAACACAACTATTGCAAAAAATTTTGCTATGGGTGCAGAATACTTGGTACAACAGGATCATGCTAATAGCCTGGCGGTGTTTAGTATTGCCTTTACAAAAGCTATACCCCTGATTAAACTTCTTGATTCTTCTGAAAGCTGTAAAGCAATTTTTAAAGCTATGGAAGCTCGTATTTACAACAGTGTAAGTTCAGATAAAGATTTTGCAAAAAAATTAAAATCTTTATTTAAGAAAGATTATTTATCATCTAATACAATTGTTTATAGTATTCAGCGTAAGAACAGAAATTATCCCGGTCTTGTTGTGTTAAGAGGCAAGGATGGTAATTTTGTTACGGATGATACGGGCAATATTTTTTCTGTACCACAATTAGCTAGAAGCATAACCAATCTACCAGGCTATTTAACTAATGGCAATACACCACAGGGACTTTTCAGGATGTATGGATTTGCCGTAAGTAAAAGCCCTGCACTTGGTCCAACTGAAAACCTGCAGCTTACTATGCCTTTTGAAACATCAATTCAACATTTTTTAAAAGATAGTTCTGTTAGGGATACCGTTTGGACTGAAGAATTATACCGTAAACTTTTACCTAAAAGTTTACAAAGCGATATTGCTTTGTATGAAACATATACTGCAAGCCGTGCCGGCCGTACAGAGATCATTGCACACGGTACTACTGTTGATCCTGAGTATTACAAAGGACAAACTTATTATCCTTACACACCCACTGCAGGATGTTTAGCTACCAAAGAAATATGGAGCGGCATTGATGGTAAGCGAACGATAAGTGATCAGCAAAAATTAGTGGATGCTGTAAAGAAAGCCGGTGGTGCTGACGGTTATGTAATTGTATTTGAAATTGATGATCAGCAAAAGCCGGTGAGTATAAATGAAGTGCTGCCTTACATAAAATCACACCAATGAAAAAAGATATTGCATCGAGAGCTGATATTGAAGCATTGATAGTTTCCTTTTATGAAAAAGTAAAACAAGATGCAACAATTGGATTTATTTTTAATGATGTGGTAAAAATTGATTGGACTCATCATATTCCGGTGATCGTTGATTTTTGGGAAAGTATTTTATTAGACAACCCTGTGTATAAAAAGAATGCGATGGAAGTGCATTACGACCTGAATAAAAAAGTGCCCTTGCAAAAAGAACATTTTGAAAGCTGGATGCAGTTGTTTGCTGCTACTGTAGATGAATTATTTGAAGGGAAGATTGCTTCCTCTGCAAAAGTGAGGGCACAATCCATTGCAAGTGTAATGTTGTTTAAGATGAGCAATGCAAATAATAATCATTCTATATTATAAAAACAGTTCCGGTCGGTGAAGACACCGGCCAGGGAGAAAAAAATAAATATCGCCAAATACGAACCTGAATTATGGAACTGGAGTGGACGCTAAAAAAATTTGATGCACTAAGTATTAGTGAGCTTTATGCTATTTTACAATTACGCAACGAAGTATTTGTAGTAGAACAAAACTGCCCTTACCAGGATGCGGATAATAAAGACCAGGAAAGTTTACACTTTATGGGCTGGGATGGCGATACGCTTGTTGCCTACACACGTATAATTCCGCAGGGAATTTCCTATACCGAAGCCAGTATTGGCCGTGTTGTTACGAATTCCAGATACCGTGGCACCGGTGCCGGCCGGCAATTAATGAAATTGAGTATACAAAATACATTGGAACAATTCAACTGCACACAAATTAAAATAGGCGCCCAGCTGTATTTAAAAAAATTCTACGAAGGCCTTGGCTTTGTTCAATGCAGTGAGCAATACCTTGAAGACAATATTCCCCATATTGAAATGTTACTGTCAAAATAATTTTTAACAAAAACAATATTTAACAAAACCTTCCGTTTATGTTGAGTAGTGTCGTAATTTATTGTTAGTGAGCAAGGTTTTGTAGTTGATTTACACACTGCACGTTTTATCCAATTTCTGTAGAAAACACTAAATCTGAATATCTGATGAAACCAAGTTTACCCAAATTTGCTGGTAAAGCCTTGCTGCTTTTTACGGTTTGCTTTTCTCTCTTAAGCAAATCAAACGCCCAGGCATTTATTTTTGGCAACGAAAAAATTAAATGGGAAGTAGGCGTAAATTTTGGCCCCAGTTTCTTCCTTGGTGATTTAGGTGGTAATGCCGGGAAGGGTACCAACAACCTGAAAGATCTCAACTTAGAATTTACTAAATTAATGAAGGGTGCATACATCACAATGTATCCCAATAAATGGGTGGGCTTAAGATTAGCTGCCAGCCTTACTTATCTTGAAGGCGATGATGCTACTATTAACACTACCGGTATTAATGAATTGTGGCGTAAACAGCGTAACCTCGATTTCAGAACCAATGTAACAGAAGTAAATGGTTCTATTGAAGTTTTTCCAACCATGATATTTGCTGCAGATCCTGATAACGAACCAAGGTTAAGGCCTTATGGTTTGATCGGCGCTGGTATATATCATTTTAACCCACAAGGTTCTATCAAAGCTTCTAATGGCGATAAAAGCTGGTATTATTTACAACCTTTACGTACAGAAGGTGAAGGCATGGCAGAATATCCTTACAGCAAACCTTATAAGCTAACTCAACTGAATGTTTTATATGGTGGCGGTTTAAAATATTTTTTATCCGACAGGGTAAACATTGGTGCTGAATTTTTATACCGCAAAACATTTACTGATTATCTTGATGATGTAAGCAAGAAATATATTGATCCAAAAAACTTTGCTAAATACTTACCATCACAAACTGCTTCTTTAGCTACTAAATTAAGTGATAAAGCCATCGGCATTATTTATCCTGGTATGACAAGATATCCTGAAGGTACGCAGCGTGGTGATCTGAAAAATGCAGATACTTATTTTTCAGTAGTATTAAAAGTTGGATTCAGGTTGGGACCTATTTATGAAAGTTCTTTTGCAAGAAGGGCTGCAAGACAAACCAGGTGTCCGTCGGTTTATTAATAGTAATAGTTTATCAATATCCATAAAAAACCAATATTATGAACAACAATCTACACATCAACCCGGTAACATTAAAAGCGGCATTTGTATTAGCCACCTGTATGTTTTTAATTTTACACTACATAAAATTTTAACCCATTAACGATTATGTAGTACAAAGTGATACAACAGAAGTCAACCCCCGAGGAACCGAGGAACTTATTTAAGTGCCTTGCTACCCCTGAAACCACAATCTTACGATTTCGTTACTATCCTTTGAACTAATTTGTCTGTGTTTGTAAGCAGTTTCTTATAAAAGATTCATCCTTTAAGGGTGAATTTTTTATTTTACGGGAACACGGGTGAGACGAGTTGAACGGATGATCACGGATTTCTTATTCTGCTTTGCTGAATAAATTGGATTACTTCGCTTTTATCTTCACTATCATCTTCATCGTCATGATAATTGAAGAAGCGTCCGATATTTTCATCGCTCATAACAATAATTTTATGCTACCTGATATTTTTAAAATTCACTGTATGAATTGAGATTGCCACCAATTGCACGAATTGACACTAATGGGTTTTATTCGTGTCAATCCGTGTAATTAGTGGCAACAAAAAACTACACAGTAGTTAATGAATTTTATTTTAATTCTGCCTGTAAAAATTGACCTGTAAAACTTTCTTTTACTTTTACCAACCCTTCCGGCACACCTTCAAACAAAACTCTTCCGCCACCATCACCACCCTCGGGACCAATATCAATAATATGATCAGCTACTTTTATCACATCCATGTTGTGTTCAATTACCAAAACTGTATTACCTCGGTCTACCAATTTATACAACACCACTAATAAATGTTGTATATCCTGAAAATGTAAACCGGTTGTAGGTTCATCTAAAATATAAAACGTTTTGCCGGTATCTTTTTTTCCCAGCTCGGTAGATAATTTTACACGTTGGGCTTCTCCACCACTTAATGTTACGGCGCTTTGTCCTAATGTGATATAACCTAAACCTACTTCCTGCAATACTTTTATTTTACGGTAGATATATGGCACGGCCTGGAAAAAATCCACTGCTTCATCTACTGTCATATCTAATACATCGCTGATGCTTTTTCCTTTGTAACGGATCTCTAATGTTTCCCTGTTGTATCTTCTGCCATTACATTTTTCGCAATGCACATATACATCGGGTAAAAAATTCATTTCAATAACTCTCATGCCACCACCTTCGCACACATCGCATCTTCCTGTTTTTACATTGAAAGAAAAACGGCCTGCATTATAACCACGGATCTTTGCTTCAGGCACTGCAGCAAATAATGTTCTGATATCAGTAAAGAAACCACAGTAGGTTGCAGGATTGCTCCTTGGCGTTCGGCCAATGGGCGACTGATCAATTTCAATTACTTTATCGATCTGCTCCATGCCCTTAATATTTTTATAGGGCAATGGATTGGCTTTACTGTTGTAACAAAATTTATTCAGCAACGGGTATAATGTTTCATTGATCAAAGTTGATTTACCACTGCCACTTACTCCGGTTACTACAATTAATTTACCTAGTGGAAATTTTACTGAAATATTTTGCAGGTTGTTGCCACTTACTCCGGTCAGTTCAATAAATTTCCCGTTGCCTTGTCTCCTTTCTTCAGGCACTGCAATACTTTTTTTACCATTTAAATATTGTGCGGTATCCGAATTAGATTTTAACACAAATGCCGGTGTTCCTTCAGTAACAATTTCACCACCATGCTTGCCGGCCTTGGGGCCAATGTCTACTAAATAATCGGCAGCCAGCATAATATCTTTATCATGCTCCACTACTAAAACACTATTTCCAATATCACGTAAATTCTGCAACGCAGTAATCAAGCGTTGGTTATCTCTCTGGTGCAAACCAATACTCGGTTCATCCAGTATATAAGTGATGCCTTGCAATTGACTACCAATTTGTGTGGCTAAACGAATACGCTGGCTTTCGCCACCACTCAATGTTCTGGAAGGACGGCCAACAGTGAGATACGTTAATCCCACGTCTAATAAAAATTGCAGGCGCTCTCTTATTTCTTTCAATACGTCTTTTGCAATGGAGTTTTGTTTTTTACTCAACCGCAATTCAAGCCCATCAAACCATGCTGCAAGATTATCCAGGTTCATCGCACTTAGTTCGGCAATATTTCTTTCGTCTATTTTAAACCAAAGGCTTTCTTTTTTTAAACGGGTACCGTTGCAGGTGGTACAATCAGATAGCTGCATATATTTTTCCACCCATGCTCTTAATGCTTCATTACTATTAGGAGAAGAGAACCATCTTTTCAGCATCGGTATAATACCTTCGTAACTGCCGGTGTATTCTAAAGGAACAGTATCATCACTCAGGTCAAGGTTCAGATCACCATTAATTCCCTGGTCGCCGTACAACAACAGGTCAACCTGTGGTTGCGGCAGATCTTTTAACGGCTTCTCTAAATTAATTTTATGTTTTTTTGCAAAAGCAACTACTTGCTGAAACACACTGGCTTCTCTTTCTTCACCTAAAGGAACAATGGCACCATCTTTTACACTTTTGCTTTTATCAGGCAACACTTCATCCATATCAATAGTATACACATTACCCAAGCCTTTGCAGGTTGGGCAGGCACCATAAGGACTGTTGAATGAAAATGCATTAGGCGATGGCTCTTCGTAACTGATACCGGTATCAATACACATCAGTTGTTTACTGAACTGCACAATTTTATCATTACCCTCTACCAATAAAAAAAGAAGGTCTTTACCCAATTGCAAAGTTTTTTGTACACTCTGGCTTAACCGCACCCTCATATCATCATTCACCGGCAACCTGTCCACCACTAATTCTATATCATGAATTTTATACCGATCCACCTGCATCTTAGGCACCAGGTCTTTTACTTCTCCATCTACCCTTACTTTTAAAAATCCTTTTTTTCTTACTTCTTCAAACAACTCCCTGTAATGCCCTTTTCTTCCTCTTACTAATGGCGCTAATAAGCTGATCTTTTTATTTTCGTAGCGATCAAAAATGGCAGTCACAATTTCTTCTTCACTAAACTTCACCATTTTTTTTCCGGTATTGTAGCTATATGCCTCTCCTACTCTTGCGTATAACAGGCGCAGGAAATCATAAATTTCTGTAACCGTACCTACAGTGCTTCGTGGATTTTTGTTGGTGGTTTTTTGTTCGATAGAAATTACCGGCGATAATCCCGTGATCTTATCTACGTCAGGCCGTTCCATATCACCCACAAATTGCCTGGCATAAGCGCCAAAGCTTTCCATGTAGCGGCGCTGGCCTTCGTTGTAAATAGTATCGAACGCCAATGATGATTTACCGCTGCCGCTGAGGCCGGTAAAAACCACCAATTGATTTTTAGGGATCTTAATATCAATATTCTTAAGATTGTGTTCCCTTGCACCAAAAACTTCTATAAAATCGTTGTTGCTGATTGCTTCCGTAGCGGAAGCCTTTTTTACTTTACCCATTTGTACTTACTTGTTGTAAAGATACAAACAAAAACTAAAGTATTTAGTTTAGTGGATAAAACAAAATTCGTTACTGGTGAGTATTAGGTTGTCATTGTAAAATAGCCTCCATTTTCTTAAAATCAAAAGTTTGCTTAAATAATAAAGCAGCCTTTTTTTCCACTTCTTTTTCGCCCTGGCTCCACGTTATAGAAAAAAACTGTGGCACTGAGGCAGGTAATTTTTTATTGATATAGGAAGGGTTTACTATCACCCATTCATTTCCCTGGCCGGTTACGTCAAAAAAATAGGGAGCATCGGCTGCAAACGATTTACCATTAAGGCTTTCCAGTTTATGAATGGTGATGCAGGGTTTATTTAAATACTCCGCATTATGCCCGGCAATAAAAGCATCGATTTGCTTAATATCATTTAAAGAATAATCAATAACTGATGTAATAGCATTTTCCATCCCCAGCTTTTGCTGTATCGATTCTGCCAGCATTTTTTTTTGTACCGCAAGAGAAAGCGCTGCATTTTTTCTCATCAATGCAAGGTATTGCCTGCGGGTAACAGCGGTGAAAAATGGAGTGCCCTTTTTTGTAATTAAAACGGCATTGTTAACATTGCTGTTCACCGCTTCAATAAAAGGATAACCATTAATTTCTGCGCCGGGTTTATGTGGTTGTAGTGTGTAAATAATATTATTATCGAGGTACACAAAATGATCACTGCCGGTACCTAATTGATCATCTCTTAATTCATTGCCAATATCATCTCTGATAACATTTGAAAACGCTTTAAAATTTAAACCCGATAATCCTTTCCATTCCAGTTTGTGCTCTTTTGTACAATATACGTAAAACATATAGGCATACACATTGTAACCTGATAGCCCGGGAAAATATTCATTAGCGGTTGTAATACTAAAGTTACCATGCAGGCCTTTTGATTGCTGAATAGCATTTGCAAAGATGGGATAACAATTATCGCCCAGTTTTTTACCATAAGCATCTTTTACTTCGTATGTTTTTTTATCAAATCCTTTTTCAAGAATTGTTGGTACGGATTGAGCAATTTCACGGGTACAATCCTGGGCAATGCTCTCAAAAGAAAACAGCAGGAATAAAATGTTCACTACAAGTTTCATTAATTATACAATTGAATGTGTGCGTCTTTAATTAGTCAGTAACAGGGTCATGCACCACTTTTATTTTGATGATACCTTTTGTTAAATCAATGCCTTCTTCTTTATGTTTGGTATCAATACTTTGATCAATTAAAATACCTGAATTATTAGCAGCGTTAAAAAGAACAACCATCTTGTTATTAAAACCTGCCATTGAAGTCTGTTGTTCGGCTTCTTGTTTTTGCTGCATTAATTCGTATCTCTTTTTTAAAGTTTCAAGCGGCGATTCGTTGGTAGCGGGCTTAAATACATTGCCAAACTTACTCAACATGGAATTGACTACATCCATCATACTATTTCCCTTGTCCGGCTCTTCGGATAATACCATAAAAACGTGGTTCATAAGCGTAAGCATGTCTGTTGTGTATCCTTTTGTTAAATTGTTTGTCAGATTTTCTTCGGACAGGTAGCGCATAGTTTGCAGCGTAGCCGAATCCTGTTCACTTCCTTCCATAAAGCTGATGCGAAAAACCGGGAAGTGAAAAAGCATTTCTGCCGGGCCAGTGTATGCATAGGTCTTCCATTCTTTATCTTCTTTTACTAATTTTTTGCCACCCGTTACTTTCATTGGAATATAATAGTCTATTTCTTTGGCAGTTTCAAAATCTGGGGTGTACAGCAGGAGTGTCCAATTGCATCCTTTGTTATTTACATACATCGATACATAAACTTTGTCAGCGGTTTCTACTTCACCATTTGCTTTCATTACAGGCTTACCATCATCATCAATAAGCTCAATGTTAAAATCTATATTGGCAGTTAATGCAAAGCGGTTTAATTTTAGTGTTTTTTCCAAAAGGGCATTTATTCTTCCACTTGCTTCATCCATGCCAAATAATTGCGCCTGCCTTTTCCTGCCAAGAAAGAAGGATATATTCAATATCACGTCCCAATTCTTTTTACTGATTTGTTCGTTAATATAATTTTCAAATTCGGGGCCAAATAAAAAATTAATATCGAGAAGGCTGGCAGATGATGATATTCCCATTAATTGCTTTTGTCTTTCATTAGATAAAATAGCGGTTATCACACACTCCTGCCTAAAAACATCTTTACTGTATTGGGCAGTAAGTAATTTTATTTTTTCATCCCACCTTGAAAAAGCGGCTTTTAAACCTTCGTCCAGATCGGCTCTAAGCGATGGGTTAGCATCTGGATTGATAGCCAGCAATTGTATAGAGCGTTCAATTTGCATTACTTTTCCCGCCAATTCCATTTCATATTCCAAAAAATTTTCGTTCCATTTTTTTAATTCTTCAATGTAGCGGTGCCGGGCATTGGTATCGCAAAAATAACTAATGCTAAAATCTCTTTTAGGAGGAGCATCAAAATTTAGCGATGGTTTGTTTGCCAAAAGTTGTTTAAGCTGCTCGTGCATTTGATTAAGATCTTCCATGTTTTCAATACCTGATTCACCATCACCGCCTTTAGATTTTTGTGGTGGCGTTAAATCAGTTTCAGGCAAATCAATAGTATTCTTTACAATTTCATTCATCTGGTCATCTATCATTTTAAATTCGTCAACACTCATTTGCACCAAAGGATAATTCATGAAACTGTTTTTTTTAGCTACTTCTTTCACTACAAAATCATTGGTCATTTTTGCTGTTCGGGTTAAATTTTTTACCAGTATCCTGAAAGTATCTTCCTTTTCTAAAGGCTGTGCAACAACCCTGCCTATTTTCTTTTTATATAACACCAGCAAACCTTTTGGAGTAACAATCGTACTGTCATTCATTTTTTTTCCTTTGTACCATAGTAAGCGGTCTTTTGCCTGCGCAGCAGTTGGTATTTGCAGGGGTTGTTTTAAAGGAATGATTTCTACTGTTGATGGCGGTTGTATGGGCACATATTTTTGTGATACTTTTTTTAATGCCGCTGTATCTTTTGCCTGCTTCTCAAATTTTCCCAGCATCGATTGTGCATCTTTCATCATTTTATCTATCTGTGCCTGGCTGGGTGCCTGGCAAAAACCATTATTCAGGAAAAGAAAAATGATAATGATTGTGAGAATATTTTTTTTCATGATAATTTATTACGGATGTAAAAATTATTTCAATTCTTTTTTGGCTATAGCTTTATTTTATGACCGCAGATTACCCTTATTTACTATTTAATTTTACTGCCTGTGCGCTGGTGTAGCTTTCTTTAATAATACTTTTTAAAGGGAAAACAATTAACCCTTGTATGATCTGCATTTAAAGAATTGATATCAACAAATACATAGTCCCCCGGGGGTAGTGAATCAAGAGTTATGTAAGAAGTAACATTCAAAAAATAACGCTGACTCTGCGGTAAACTAACACAATTACTTTGCCACCCCATCCAAACTCATTGGATATTTCCTTTGCGGTATTCCCATTAGCCCCGGCAGGTATAGAAAAAGTCAGCATGCCATTGTTATCTACTTCAGCTTTGTATAGCTTGTTATTAAGAGGCAGATAGCGGGGTGGAGCACCGCCCGATCTATTATTAGGCGGATAAGGAGGATTTACATTTGAATAAAACCGGTTCCTGATTCCTGTATTATTTTTCGGCGCTTTGGATATTACACTATTATTAATAACATAAACGGTAGTGTTTTTAACCATCGTTATCTGAACATCTTTTTTTGTACCTGTTTTTAGTGGCACATCCCCTTCTTTTAGTGTGGCTTCGGTCTTTGCTATTTCTCCATAGTAGTTGTTGCAGGAATCTATAAAATACATGCTGGTTACCTGCTGTGCTTTTGTAAAGAGGTAACATAAAAGTATTGCAGTAATGAAAAATAATTTTTTCATTTTTTTATTATTTGTTAATAAATAGAAATAGTTTATGGTAAGCTAACGTAAAAAATTATTTCAATTCCTTTTGGCAAACATACACCTGGTGCCCACCGGCATTTTTCATCATTTCAAACCAAACGATATAGTCTTTGCCATTAAAATTTATAATTTGTGCATCGCCTACATTGTCGATAGTTTCTTTGGTTCCATCGGCGTAATACAAAGTGTGCTGCTTATATAAAACAGATTTTGCCGGATTACTTGCAACCAACAAATTTTTCTTTGTAATATTTACAGGATAAGTTAGTTTGATGGTATAATCTATATATGCTTCTGTAGTGTTATCAGCTTGTGTTATGTCTTTTAGTTTTACAATGCTTACAACATGTCCACTGTCGGTACCATAAACTTCTGAATAGTATTTATTGTCTGCAGTGTACAAATTCATTAAGCCATCTGCAATGCCTGCAATTTTTACTACTGCCACTGTTTTGCCGTTTGAAAAACTATGATTATTTACTCCTTGCGCAAAAGCCATTATACCGGCAGGATAAGAAGGCATAAGGGTGGTTATTACATAATCTTTTATATGCAACAGTTTTTTTTCTGTTTGTAGCAAGCCCTGTGCGACCATTTGTTTTTCACTCACCTTTACCATCTGCCAACCAAAGCCATAAAATTTTTCTGTTGGTTTACCATCTGTCATTGATTTTAAAACCAGTAATTTTTCTCCTGTACCCTCAAAGGGGCCGTATGTTTTACCGTTGTATTTAAAAGTAAATGTTGGTTGAATAGTTTGCCCTCCCAATGTTTTGGCAAATTCTGCCTCATCTTCTTTTGTTAAAGGCTTGTTTCCTTTTGCCTGTACTGCTGCTACCGCAGCCATAGGATCAGGTGTGCCCACTTTACCTTCTGTTGAAATAAAGAAAGGCGTTTTATTTACATCATAACTAATAAAGTTTGGCCGTAGCGGAATTGCGGATGAATCATTTAAAAATCTCTGCCCATCAACATAAATAGCATAGCTGCTTATTTCTCCTTTGGTGTAAAAACTACCCACTCTTGCTGCTATAGAATCCAAAATAACAGCATTAGCTGCAGTTTTTTTAGGCTGTCCTTTTAATTGAATATAACCTCCCCAAAAAAGATCGTCTTTTTTTAATTGCAATACCATCCTGCCATTATCGGGAGCTTTATCAACAAAGATGGGTCTTTCATTATTTTCTGTTACATCGCTGTATTGATCGCTTGCAGCATTTTCTTTTTTTTCTGTTTCTGTGGTAGGCTTTTCAGTACCAACAGCTTTATCAATTTTTTTATCAATGCCTTTGTTTACTTTGTCTTTTATTTTTTTTAGTAACTGTGCATGGGTAATTATTGTAAATCCGCATAACAGGCAAATGCCGATAAATTTTTTCATGATATAAAAAAAGGGATTGATTGAAATAATTTTTCTTTTCTATTACCGTACAGTAAACGTAAAACATACCAATGCAGATCCATCAGGTTTAAGCGAAGATTTGTCGATGAAAGCATATTCGCCAGGTTGTAAATATCCACCGTTAGGTATTACCACCATGTATATTGGAGGTTTACCAACCCCTGCTCCTGCGGTTGCTCCGTTTATTCCAGCACCTGCAACAACAGGCTGCCCGTTTTCCGTTATCTGTATGGGTATATTTACAGATGAACAATTACCTGAAGGAATACAAAATGTACGGGTGTTGCTACCTTTTTCCAATTTATATAATTCAATTACTCCTGCAGGGTTAGATGGTGTACGTATACGCTGAGATGGATCGAAAAATAAGAATTGAAAGTTTGCCTGCAAACTAGTGTATTGATTAACTGAAGTATTTCCCGGGATATCATAAATTGTTGACAGGGTTCTGGTTACCGGTGCTGCAACAGCCTGCTGGGAAACTGCTTTTATTTCATCTTTATTAGTTACAACTGAGTCAATATTAGTTTCAGAAATTTGTACTTTAGGATCAACAGGCGAGGTGATTTTCTTATCAACCCTGGGTTTAATTATTTGTACTCTTAAAGCGGCTATTGCAGAGGTAATTCCCCCTTTAAAATTCAATGAGCCATCAGGATTGAAAATCTTATAGCCGGATGTTGTTCCAATAAACAAACCACTGGTTTGTGCTTCAGCTTTTATTACAGTAATGTAAAAAACTATGAATAAAATAAGTTTCTTTGTATAATACTGTTCTTTCTGTGTTTTGAAAAAAAATTTCATACTATTTTTTTAGCGTATTAAATAAAAGGGTTGTTGTGCTTGTGTGAATACGAAATAGCTTTATTAATTAGATTGTAAAGTGACAGCTCTGTATTTTTGGGTGCAGGTGTTTTCTTTTTCACTTCATTCAAAAAAATTATTCTTGTATTTTTTTTGGTTGAGTCTTTTGCTTCTTCAGTTTTTACTTTTTTTATTTTAATACTATCTACCTTATCCACTGTTTTATCTACTGTACCATTGGCCTTATTTTCTTTATTATCAATTTTACTTTCGGCCTTTGTTTCCACTTTGTTGGCAGTATGATCAACTACCCTATCAGGGGCAGTTTCAGCTTTGTCTTTTACTTTAGCCTTTACATCTTTTGCAGACTGATCGACCTTAGACTTTAGCTTTTTTAAGAACTGTGCATGGACAGGCGCAAGGCAGGCGCAAATAATTGAAAAGATAAGTAGTCGTTTCATTTGTTGCTTATTGTATTGATATTTTTTGAGTAAATATTTTATAGTCGCTTATTACCTTAAGTATATAATACCCTGATGGTAATAAAAATGAAATGGGTAAACTAAAACTGCCGGTTTGCTTATTAGCATTACTGTACACTACCTGCCCTGCAATATTTACAATTTCAATTTTATCAGCAGTAATATTTTGTAAATTCAGTTGAAGGCTCTCGCCCTTTTTTACAGGATTGGGGTACACAGAAAATAATTGTTCTTTACTTCCCACTTTTAAAACAGCCGTGTTACTATAAGATAGTTTACCAGTGTGATCAGTTATTTTTAACCGGTAGTAGTAAGTGCCATTATGTAATGTGTTATCAGTATAATTAAATCGGGTAGCAAAAGAATTTCCTCTTTGCAAATCAATGGCCATAAAGTTTCTGCTATCAGTACTTCTTTGCAATTCGTATTTACTTGCATCTTCTGCAGTAGCTATTTGCCATTGAAGGATGGCATTGTTTACGTTTTGTAATGCGGCAGAAAAAGAAAGTAGTTTTATCGGTAATGTCAGGCAATTATCTGTCAGCGCATTTGTACAGTTAGGATTAGTAGCGTTAATGCTGGCATTACCAAGTATGGATGCATTCCACATTGCATTACCTTGTTTGTTTAAAAGATCATCAAATTGGTAATAAGCCAACAAACCGGTTTGTGTTGTGGGATTGGGTAAACTTGTAATAAGGTATTGGTTTATTTCTGCCTGTGTGCGGGCAACATTCCAAAATCTTACCTCATTTATATAGCCTATTAAATCCTCATTATAATTGTTAGGATAAAAAGCGCAAGACCCGATGGTAGTGATAAGATTATTTGTTATCAAATTACCAGAAGCGGCAGCACTACCTTTCAGTACACCATTCCTGTAAAATTTTAGCGTACTTCCATCATAAACCATCGCAACATGGTAGGTTTTATTGAGTTCAATTTCACAAGTAATATCTACAGAACTAAAACCATTTGTGGTAGCTATGGCAACACCGTTAGGCCGTAGTAAATAATTACAGTCGGAGCTGTTGGAATGTTTTGAAACCAGGTCGCCGGCAAATAATAGCCCGCCGCTGTAAGGGTCAGTTCTTTTAAATATCGCTTCTATGGTTAGCTGGTTACCTACCATATCAAGCTGGCCGATTTGAACTCCCGATGCAGCTGTGGCAACATGCAGGTAATTATCGCATTGTGCAACAGACGTCTTAACAAAGAAAATGGCCAGCAACAATATAAATCCTATACGTAAATAATTGTTTGCTGTTATCCTGTTCTTATTAAAAAGAAAAATTAGTTTATAGTTACTTGCTGGCATATTCATAATGATTTAACTATCCCCAAAAAATTTGTGTTACTGCAATGCAGTTTGTTTGTATACTACTAATACAACAAAAATTTACTTACTCAATAATCAGGCAAAGCAATGCCATGCAAGTCTGATGCTGCTTGCAATACTTTAAAAGCTGTAATAAAAATTCTGGATAGGATATTTGTGGACCTCAGCTGAGATAACGATTCTTTTACCGTTACTTATGCAGGCACATTCATTACACCCAATTGTTCCATCATTATCATTGAATCGGCAATAAGCCAGTGGTGTACTATTTTCCCGTTTTCAATATCATAGCTAACTACAAAAGGAAATTCGGCAGTGCGGTGGGTAGGTAAGATGCCATTAAACTCTCCCTGGTGCACACCTTTAAACCTGGCCTTTACCACTACCCTGTTGCCTTCTGCAGTCATCTCATCAGCAACCAATTCATATTGAGGAAATGCTTTGTCAAAAAAAGCAATATGCTCAATCAGTCCTTCATCGGTAACGTATTGTTTTACCAAATCAGTTGTTTTGGCAACACCGCTAAGAGCTTTAAAATAGCGGACGATAAATTCTTTGTTTTGTTTTAGCTGTTCCATATTTGAAAGTTTTATCAAAACTACTTGTAGAAAAATATCGGGACAATATAACTTTCCTTATACCCTGTTTGTAGTAAGCCGAAAAAAAACGGTCATTTTCTGCCAAAAACTTTATTGATTGCTTCGGTGCGGTTGGCAACATGAAGTTTTTCGTAAATGCGGTGAATGTGCTGGGTAACGGTACCTACAGTTATAGATAACTGGGCAGCAATTTCTTTATATAAAAAACCTTTTGATAACAATAGCAACACTTCGTTCTCTTTATTAGTAAGGTCATCGTGCCCCTGCTGTTTTGTTTCTTTAAAGTGCCCAATTACTTTACGGGCAATCTGGCTGCTCATAGGGCTGCCGCCATTATACAACTCTTTAATGGCATCTATAATTTTTTCAGGTGGCGTTTTCTTTAGCAGGTAACCGCTTGCTCCTGCTGCCAGGGCATCAAATATTTTTTCGTCATTTTCATAAATGGTAAAAATCATGAACTGTGTAGAACGGCAATCGTCTTTTATTTTTCGTATGCATTCAATGCCGTTCATGCCCGGCATATTAATATCCATAATTACGATATCGGGCTGTGCAAGTATAATTTCGGCGGAAGCTTCCTCTGCATTTGGGAATGCAGACAATAATATAATATCATCCTGCTGCTGTAACAGCCGTACTAAACTGTTTCTTATTTCCGGTAAATCCTCGGCTACTATTACACTTATCATTTTGTAAAATTAAATAGAACTGCCAAGCTAATCAGTATAAGTTTTGTTAGATAAATAATCTATAACGGCACCTCAAAACTTATAATGGTTCCGCTTGCACTTGATTGAATATCCAGGTTACCATTTAGCATGTCCATCCTTTTTTTATAATTACCAAGGCCATTGCCTTTAAATTTATTTTCTTCTGCATTAAAGCCTTTACCATTATCAGCAACAATGATTTTTAATTGTTTATCAATCTGCACGTATAAATTAACTTTTGTAGCCAGTGAATGTTTTATAACATTATGCACCGCTTCTTTTACAACCAGGTATAGATTCCTTTTTTCTTCGCTGCTTATCATTTTACCGGGAAAGATACCAGGCAGACTGTATTCAAAACTTATATTTGCATGATCCAGCATTTCGCTGCATTGGCTGCGTATATAGTACAGTACATTTTCCAGGGTTTCATCACCGCTGTTAAGCAGCCATATTATATCGTTCATCTTATCTACCAGTTCATCACTGCCGGTTATCAGTTTATCAAAATCATTCTTTAAACCATCATCCTGTATTTCTTTTTTCATTGTGGCGCTCAGGTAACGTATGCGGCTGAGGCCGGCACCCATATCATCATGCATATCGGCAGCAATACGGCTACGTTCATTACTGATGGCCTGTTGTTTTTCTATAGTGGCTTGTTGCTTTTCTATTCTTCGTAAATAATACGCCCTGCTTATTATCCATATTACAAAACCAATTGCAACACATACCAGTAATATAAACCACCAGCTATTATTCCATGGTGTAGCAATGGTAAATTGTAATGATTCCTTTATTTCAATCCACTCATTCTCTCCTTTATGCCTTGCCCGTACTTTAAACAAATATCTACCCGGTTTTATATTGGCATAAGAGGCCGATTGATTGCTACCGCTAAAATTCCAGTCTTTATCTGCCCCTTGTAATTTGTAACTGTATTCAATATCTTTTCCTTTGTTTAAATCAACACCTATAAAATGAAACTGCAAATTATTTTGAAAAGGAGATAATAATAAATCATTTTGCAAGGTGTCTT
The DNA here is from genome assembly GCF_050611765.1 of Ferruginibacter sp. SUN106. Classification (NCBI taxonomy): domain Bacteria; kingdom Pseudomonadati; phylum Bacteroidota; class Chitinophagia; order Chitinophagales; family Chitinophagaceae; genus Ferruginibacter; species Ferruginibacter sp. SUN106. Next base: position 545,705 of record NZ_JBODJC010000001.1, on the reverse strand, counting down.
TATACCTGTTGCCATTGATAATAATCTCATCTACATACACAGGAAAAGCCTGTTTGCCTGATTTTAATAACTCATCAGGATCAAATGCCATTAATGTATTGTTAGACCCAACCCATAATTGGTTTTTTGCTGAATCAAAATACCTGCAATAATCTGTAAAATGATCATCTGGCAGCCCATCTTCTTTTTTAAAATTGATGAATTTATTTTCATCAACAATAAAACAGCATAGCCCATTGACGGTGTTTAGCCACAGGCGGTTTTTATTATCAAACTGAAGGCCGGAAATATAATTGGTGGGCAGGCCGTCGGCAATAGCATAATGGATAGCTGTATTAGATACAGGATTGTATTTAATTAATCCGCTTCCCTCAAAACCAATCCAGATATTGCCTGTGGCATCGTGTGTTATATCATTGATTGCTCCATAAATTACATTTTCTGCCCCCTTAACTTTATAAAAATCTATATCAATAAACGTATCCGTTTTGTAAACCCAATGCAGCAGCTTATTACTTTTGTTTACACCAAACCACAGGTCCTTATTTTTATCTTCAGTATAAGATGTATAATAGCCATAACTAAAGTGATTGATCCCGTCATCTTTTTTATAGGTTTTAAAAATATTACTGTTAGCAAGCTTACGCACAAACCCCACACCATGATTGGCGCAATACCATTCATCTCCATTACTATGTACAAAACCGATCGTTATAAGTTCGATATCCGGGTAATATGGTTTTAAAAAATCCAGCACTTTAAACTGTTTTGTTTTTGTATTATAGCTTAACAATTTGTTAGTACCTCCTGTACGTATCACTTCATCTCCTTTGGTAAACAAATTCCAGTTATATCTATTAAGAGGATGCTGCCATGCTGCTACATTACCAGTGACGATGTTTACCTGGTAGGCTTTATTGGCATATACAGATGCATACATATTTTCATCGGCACCTTTTACCACACTCAGTAATACATTTTCTGAATTTGTCATAAAGCCTTCTGACCAGCTTTTTATTTTTTCTGTGTTGGCATTCAATTTACTCAATCCATTCCTGGTACCTATCCAGCAATTATTATCCTTATCTATAAAGCCGCTACGCACATCGTCAAATATTAAAGAATTAGTTTTAACAGGGTTTGATATAACATTGGTAAGCGTATTATTTACAGTGTTTAATATTTGTATACCATTAACTGTAAGAAACCACAGTTCATTTTTTTCTTTGGATATAATTTGATTAATATAGGATTGGGGATAGGGCAGCCCATTGGATGAAATAGTTAAACGTTCTGTTGTGTTTGTTAAAAAAGAATACCTGCACAAACCAGGCCGGTCACTAAAATATATTTCTTTTTTTACGGAGTCAAAATAATAAAATAGTGATGGTTGATTTTTATCAGAAAAACCAAAGCCGGAAGGAAATGATTCGTATTTTCTTTGCCGTGTATTGTACAGAAAAAGTTTTCCGTTGTGTTGAAGTACAACTGAATCGCCTTCTAAATAGAAAATATGCAGCCAGTCATCCCCTTCAGCACCCGGAGGCTTGTTGATACTGTCAATTATTTCCAATTTATTATTGAGCAGGTACCCTTTGTTTAAAGAATTTACATAATAAGTGTTACCATGCTGTTGCTTATCAAGAGAAGTTGGTTTTACTCCGAACACAGGTACGTTGTAAAATTCTTCTGTATAAGTATTAAAACAGATAATATGCTCAGAATTATTTAAAACCAAATGTCCTTTTTTATATTCAGAAATATTACTGAAAAGATTGTTTTTTACTATGCTGTCATTTTTTGCCGCATAAAAATTTTTAAAATTTTTTCCATCAAACCGGCTTAACCCTTCCTGTGTAGCAATCCATAAAAAACCCCGGCTATCCTGCATTATTGAGGTTACATAATTGTTGGGCAGGCCTTGTGTTGTTGTATAGTTGGTAAAGAAAAAATTACTGGTTTGAGACTGGCTTACAAGTACAGAAAAATTCAGCAGCAAAAAAAGCAGGTAATATTTATAAGGTAGTTTCAATAGTAGTATTTTTATATCAGCAACATTGCATCGGCCGATATTTTACAATAAAAAAGATACTTGTAAACCCTTCTTTTAAATATGTAATATAATATTAAAATCCGAAGGTTTTATATAAGTATTATTAGATACTCCTAACAATTGCGGTTAATGGTATTACAAGCCATTTCTGCCACATTATTATTTACCTTAAGGGCATTCAATATTTGGCTTACTGTATTTTTTTTTGTCACTTTACAAAAAAATATTTACCCCACAACATGGATTTCTTATTTAATTTATTTGGCAAGAAAGACGATTCTGCACCGGAAAGCATTTTTACCGACAAGACTTACATGACTACTGCAGCAAAGATCAATGCCTGCATTGCATTAGCTAAAGCGCAACCGGATACTTTATTTATCTGCTGGTTTACTGAAACACTTAAAAATTTCAGGGCAGCTTTTATACAACATGGTTTGGATGAAGTGAAAGTGATTGATGCCAAACAAATACACAGCGCCATGCTGCAAAATAAAATCCCGGTATTTACTGAGCATTATCCTTTACATGCCAAAGAAATTGCCCTGGTAGAACATTGGCCTTCACAAAAAATTGTGGTGTACAGCGCTATGGATGAACCCTTATTCAAGCACCTCGGCAGCGAAAAAATGATCCCGATGATGAAATTACTGGGCATGAAAGAAGACGAAGTGATTGAGCATTCGCTGGTTACAAAATCCATCATTAAAGGCCAGGCAAAAATTGCCGCTGCAGTTACGCTGGAGCAATCAGCCAGTTCTCAGGAAGAATGGCTGGAACGTAATTTTAAAAACCCGGCCTGATAAAAGCCAATACCACAAAGGATTTCAGGCTTCTTTACAATTATTTGACATTTTTTATTTGGAAGTTTCAGCCTTGTGATTATATCTTTGCAGTAGTTCTTTAAACATCTCTTATCAAGAAAGGCAGAGGGTAATGGCCCGATGAAGCCTTGACAACCAGCCGTGGTTTGTGTCTCACAGACCATAGCAAAGGTGCCAATTCCATCACGCCATCGGCGTGACAGATAAGTCAGATTAACAGCCTTAAATACTTCATCAAAAAAATATTAAAAGCTCATCTGATTTACGGATGAGCTTTTTTTTGCCCTGGGCTGAAGCCCGGGGCAAGTCATAAATCTCCCTCTCGATAGGTGTGTTCATTAACTAATTAACCAGTTAACAAATAAACTAATTAACAAAAAAGAATGTCAACAAATCAATTAAACATCGGCCTGTTTGGCTTTGGCGTAGTAGGAAAAGGTTTATACGATGTATTACACAGCACGCCTACCTTACAATCATCTATAAAAAAGATCTGCATAAAAAATGCCAGTAAAAAAAGAAGCATTGCTCCCGAAAATTTTACTACCGAGGCTGCTGTTTTACTGAACGATACCAACATTAATGTAATTGTGGAATTAATTGATGATGCCGATGCTGCTTTTGAAATTGTAAAAACTGCTTTGCAAAATGGTAAGGCAGTAGTAAGTGCCAATAAAAAAATGATCGCTGAACATTTTGAAGAACTGCTGGCATTACAGGAAAAACACAATACGCCATTTTTATACGAGGCTTCCTGCTGCGCCAGCATGCCTATCATACGTAACCTGGAGGAGTATTATGATAATGACCTGCTGCAATCGATAAGAGGTATCATCAATGGCTCTACCAATTTTATATTGAGTAAAATTTTTGATGAGCAATTAGAATTTAATGCAGCTTTACTTTTAGCACAGCAGCTGGGTTTTGCAGAAAGCAATCCTAAGTTAGATATCGGTGGTTTTGATGCAGCTAATAAATTGGCTATCCTGTTAGCGCACTCTTTTGGTGTGGTGGCTAAAACCAATGCTTTTATTTTTAATGGTATTGAAAACATTTCATTGAATGATGCAGTAGTTGCTAAAGAAAAACATTACGCCATTAAATTAGTGGCCAATGCACAAAAATTAGCCAATGGCAAACTGGCGGCATTTGTATTGCCGCAATTTGTTGCAGAAACTGATGACTTGTACCATGTAAAAAATGAATTCAATGCAGTAACTACCGAAAGTACTTTTTCTGATAAACATTTCTTTAAAGGCAAAGGTGCCGGTGCCTTCCCTACTGCATCAGCGGTATTGAGCGACATATCTGCTTTGCGCTACGATTATAAATATGAATACAAAAAGATCCATCACCAGACCGATACTGTTTTAAGCAATGATTTTTATTTAAAAGTATTTGTAAGCGTGGATGAAATTGCCAAGCTGAACAAAGAAGATTTTGAATGGATTGAAGAATGGCATAATGAACTTAATTTCAGTTGGTTAACCGGTGTTATTCATGCAGACAAATTGTTTAATACTGATTGGTGGAAACAAGCGGGTGTTTCGCTGATACTTTACCCCGATGCCATTATTGAAAATATTGATTATAAAAAAATAAGCAAACGCAGTCTTGAACTGGCGGGTGTGGTATAATATTTCGTTCGGTAAAGACACCGACGGAGGAGATTCGCCCTGGTCGGTGTCTTCACCGAACGGAACGAATGCCGTTTATATTTATGCAACAAACTATTAAATTGGCAACGTTATCGTAAATAATGTTCACGGATTTCCAACGGTTTTACTACTGTTTATTAATATTTTTCTAAAATTAGTGTGGCAGGCAAATTTTTGAGGTCGGTTTAAAACTTATTCATTATCTTTGTCTACCAATTATATAGACTTTAAATGCTATGCTCTATATCCCTCACATAATGTGTATGTGCAAATGTTGCACTGTAATGGTTTACCGTTGTTAAGCCATACTGTAACTAATCACTCAACTTAATCAAGTTTTAAAAAATGTCACTTACACAAAAAAATATTATATCCCAATTACTCTACCAGCTTAGTGGACTAAGCGCCGCAGAATTTATACAGTTGCTTACGGAGCAATTTCCCGGGCAGGTAACTTTTTCTTCCAGCTTTAGCTATGAAGACCAGGTGGTAACGCATGAAATACTCAGCAATAATTTGCCGGTAAAAATTTTCACTTTAGATACGGGACGTCTTTTTGCAGAAACTTATTCGGTATGGAGCAGTACCAATGAAAAATATCAAACTAAAATCGAGGCTTATTATCCGCAGGCAAACGCTTTGCAGGAATTTGTAGCAGCAAAAGGGCCGAATTCATTTTATGAATCTGTAGATAACAGGAAACAATGCTGCTTTATAAGAAAAGTAGAGCCCTTGAAAAGGGCATTGGCCGGAAATGCGATCTGGATAACAGGCTTACGTGCCGAACATTCAGCAGACAGGACCAACTTACCCATCATTGAATGGGATGAAGCCAACCAGATCATTAAGTATCATCCTATATTACATTGGACAACAGAAGAAGTAAAAGCGCATATCAGCAAAAATCATATCCCTTATAATCCTTTGCATGATAAAGGTTTTGTAAGCATTGGTTGTGCACCATGTACAAGAGCCATCAAGCCAGGCGAAGATTTCAGGGCCGGCCGCTGGTGGTGGGAAGATGCCGACAAAAAAGAATGCGGCTTACATGTGCATGAAGAAATAAAAATCAATAGATAAAAATTTTTTAAACAGCAGTCTACTAAATCGATAGACTAATAAATTATGAGCAAACACACATTAAATTATTTAGAGCAATTAGAAGCAGAGAGCATCCACATCTTTAGAGAAGTGGCGGCACAGTTTGAAAGGCCGGCTTTATTATTCAGTGGTGGCAAGGATTCTATCACTTTAGTACAATTGGCAAAAAAAGCATTTGCACCGGGAAAAATTCCTTTTCCTTTAGTGCATATTGATACCGGTCATAATTTTCCTGAAGCATTGGCTTACAGGGATTGGTTAGCCAATGAAGTGGGCGCTACTTTAATTGTACGTAAAGTGGAAGATACCATTAAAGCAAAAAACTTAACTGAACCTAAAGGAAAATTTGCCAGCCGTAACTGGTTGCAGACTTACACTTTATTAGATACCATTGAAGAGTTTGCTTTTGATGCCTGCATCGGCGGCGCAAGGCGTGATGAAGAAAAAGCAAGGGCTAAAGAAAGAATATTTTCTGTAAGAGATGAGTTTGGCCAATGGGATCCAAAATTACAAAGGCCTGAGTTATGGAATATCTTCAATGGTAAAATTCACAAGGGCGAAAACGTAAGGGTATTCCCTATCAGCAACTGGACAGAGTTAGATGTATGGGATTATATCCGTGCCGAAGAAATTTCGCTGCCTTCCATTTACTTCACTCACGAACGTGAAGTGATTGAACATGAAGGACAACTGATCGCCGTTTCTCCATTTATCAGAATTGATGAAACCGATGTGATCGTTAAAAAACAAGTGCGCTACAGAACTGTTGGAGATATGACCTGTACTGCTGCTGTAGAAAGCCTGGCTGCAACTTTAGATGAAGTGGTGAATGAAATTAAAATAACAAGGATAAGCGAAAGAGGCGAAACCAGAATTGATGATAAGGTAACAGAAGCAGCAATGGAGGATAGAAAAAAGGGAGGCTATTTTTAAAGTGATAAGTTATAAGTTGTAAGTACTAAGTAAATACAACTTAAACCATCACAAAAACTTATTACTTACTACTTAATACATATAACTCACATGGATATTTTAAGATTTATAACTGCAGGAAGTGTTGATGATGGCAAGAGTACATTAATTGGCCGTTTATTATACGACAGCAAAAGTATTTTAGCTGATCACCTGGAAGCCATTGAAAAAAGCACCAAGAATAAAGAGAATGGTGAAATTGATTTGGCCTTATTAACTGATGGTTTAAGAGCTGAAAGAGAGCAAGGCATCACTATTGATGTGGCGTATCGCTATTTCAGTACTGATAAAAGAAAATTTATTATTGCCGATGCACCCGGCCATGTGCAATACACCCGTAACATGATCACCGGTGCAAGCAATGTTGATTTGGCGATAGTACTGATTGATGCCAGGCATGGTGTGGTAGAACAAACACGCCGTCACAGTATCATCTCTTCTTTATTAGGTATTCCGCATGTAGTGGTTGCGGTTAATAAAATTGACCTGGTTAATTATTCGCAGGATGTGTACAACAATATTGTAATTGAATACAGCAAACTGGCACAACAATTAGGTATTGAAAATGTAACCTACTTCCCGTTGAGTGCATTAAATGGCGATAACATAGTAGAGAAATCTTTACAAACACCGTGGTACGAAGGCAAACCTCTTTTAGAGTTTTTAGAAGAAGTGGAAATTAAAAATGCAGTGAATCATACCGACACAAGATTCCAGGTGCAATATGTTATCCGTCCGCAAACAGAAGCCTTACATGATTACAGAGGTTATGCAGGAAAGATCACCAGTGGTATTTATAAAAAAGGTGATAAAGTAAAAGTATTACCTGCAGGTATTGAAACCACCATTGATAAAATTGAAATTGCCGGCGTGGAAGTGGAAGAGGCTTTTGCTCCGCAGAGTGTAACACTTTTATTAACTGATGATATTGATATCAGCCGTGGCGATGCCATTATTAAAAGCACTGAAATTATTGCAGCATCTAACGAAGCAGAAGTACTGTTTTGCTGGTTAGGTGATAAACCCTTACAAAACGGCAATAAATATTTGCTGCAGCATAACAACCGCAGTGTAAGAGCTGTAATTAAAAACCTGGAATACAAAATAGACGTGAACAGTTTAGAACATATTGAAGATGTACAGCAGGTAAAACTGAATGAAATAGTAAAAGCATCAATAAAAACTGCAGCACCACTGGTGTTTGATAGTTATAAAAAGAACCGTAGCAATGGCGCTGCCATATTAATTGATGAAACCAGCAATGCAACAGTAGCAGCAGTTTTATTTCAATAATTATTTTATGGAACAACAATTTTATACATCGATAGTCAATTTTAAAAAACAACAAGGTTGTTCTTTTCCTGATGCTTCAGGAGCAAAGATCTTTGTAAATAAATTATTCGAAGCCTTATTCATTTGCAAAAGCGAAGCTGATAATAATGAGTTTGAAATTCAATCGCAATTAAAAAAACTGGAAAGCCAGTTGCAGTTTTTATTGTTCCCTGTATTGCACAGCAGCAGCTATAGCGAAACACAAACCACAACTTTTTTTTCAACGATACCACAGCTCTACAAAAAATTATTGCTGGATGCAACCGCTATTTTTGAAGCAGATCCTGCTGCAAAAAATATTGATGAAGTTTTGATCGCCTATCCCGGTTTTTTTGCGATAGCAGCGCACCGTATTGCTCACCAGTTGCACCAGCAAAAAATCCCATTGCTGCCACGTATCATCAGTGAATATGCCCACAGCAAAACAGGTATTGATATTCATCCTGCCGCAACTATCGGCGAATCTTTTTCTATTGATCATGGCACCGGTATTGTAATTGGCGAAACCACTACTATTGGCAATAATGTAAAAATATTCCAGGGTGTTACATTGGGTGCATTAACGGTACAAAAAGAAAAAGCCAGTGAAAAAAGGCATCCTACTATCCAGGATAATGTAGTGATCTATTCTAATGCTACCATATTAGGCGGCGAAACAGTTGTAGGCCATGACAGTGTGATTGGTGGGAACGTTTGGCTAACAGAAGCGGTGCAACCTTTCTCTATTGTATTTCAGCAATCAGAGATCACCATTAGAGATAAAAAAACATTTACAGAACCTTATAATTATTTTATTTAAACATAACAGATGAAAGCAAATAACATTTTAGAAACGATAGGTAATACACCGCATGTAAAGATCAACCGCTTGTTTGGTAATAATCACGAAGTGTGGATCAAGTTAGAAAAAAATAATCCCGGAGCCAGCATTAAAGATCGTATTGCATTAGCAATGATTGAAGATGCAGAAAGCAAAGGCTTATTACATAAAGACAGTGTAATTATTGAACCCACCAGTGGTAACACCGGCATTGGACTGGCATTAGTAGCTGCTGTAAAGGGTTATAAAATAATTTTAGTAATGCCTGAAAGCATGAGCATTGAAAGGCGCAGGCTAATGAGTTTATATGGTGCTGAGTTTGTTTTAACACCAAGAGAAAAAGGCATGAAAGGTGCGATTGAAAAAGCAAATGAATTAGCGGCTGAAAATAAAAATGCCTGGGTACCTCAGCAATTTGACAATCCGGCTAACAGCGAGATACATCGTAAAACAACTGCCTTGGAAATTCTAAATGATTTTCCTGATGGATTAGATTATATCATTACCGGCGTTGGTACCGGCGGACATATCACCGGCGTTGCAGAAGTATTAAAAGCAAAATGGCCCAATCTTAAAGTGTTTGCAGTAGAACCGGAATTATCACCTGTGTTAAGTGGGGGTGCACCATCACCGCATCCGTTACAAGGTATTGGTGCAGGATTTGTACCCTCTATTTTAAACACTACAATTTTAGATGGCATTATACAGGTAGGAAAAGACGAGGCATACAGCTATGCACAACGCATCGCAAAAGAAGAAGGGATTTTTGTGGGTGTTTCTACCGGCGCTTCTTTAGCTGCCGTTGCAAAAAAATTAGCAGACATTCCAAACGGGTCAAAGGTGTTGACGTTTAATTATGATACTGGAGAAAGGTATTTGAGTATTGAGGGGTTGTATTAACTCCCTCCTCTCCAAACTGGGAAATGGAGGAGATAAAAGCGAAGATTAAAAAAGATTTAAAAAATAAAGCTGCCCCCTTCGAGTTCCCTCTCCTCAAGGAGAGGGGTTGGGGTGAGGTCAAAAGGTAAAATGACAGAAACTAACCACCATACCGGCAAAGTAATTTTAGCAGCTGCAGGTTGCGGCGATCCTGAATTAATTACCGTAAAAGCAGCCCGCTATTTACAGCAGGCGGATATTATTTTAACGGACAGGTTAGTGAGCGAAGAAATTTTAAAGACTTACGTTAAGCCTGGTATTGAAATTATTTATGTAGGCAAACAATATAATAAAGATGCTTCTGTACAACAACAGGAAATTAACCACTTGCTTTTAAAATATGCTTTGCAAAATAAATTCGTGGTAAGGTTAAAAGGGGGTGATGTTTCTTTTTTCAGTAATATTTTAGATGAGCTGCAGATTTTAGCAGATAATAATATTCCCTTTGAAATTATACCCGGCGTAACTGCAGCATCAGGTGCTGCATCTTACGCAGGTATACCGCTTACTGCAAGAGGTTATGCAACATCCGTCCGCTTTCTTACTTCGTACAGAAAAGAAATTGTTACGGATGAATACTGGAAAGAACTGGCTGAAACAAAAGACACCCTGGTTTTTTATATGAGTAGTGAAACACTTGATAATGTGGTGCATCATTTAACTGCACATAAAATTGATGCGTCTAAATTACTGGCGGTGATTGAACAAGGCACTACGCCTATGCAAAATGTTTCTGTTTGTAATTTATATAACTATGACAACACTTTAAAAGGGAAAACATTTGCTTCTCCTGCATTAGTGATCATAGGAAAAGTGGTGGCATTGCACCAGCAATTTGCCTGGCATAAAAGCAGTCACACCGACGAACTTTACTTTAAACCTGTTAGTTAAAAATAAAAATGTAGAACAATGCTGGCTGATGTAAAATTGAAAGTACTGGAAGAACTGATCAAAAATTCAAACAACGAGGAGTTGATTTGGATGAATGGCTATTTGAATGGCATTGTAAAAAATAAAATAGCATCGCCTGCGCCTGCAACAGCCGTAACTGATGGCGCCACAAAAAAAATCACTATTGTTTACGGAACAGAAACCGGCAATTCAAAAAAACTAGCTACCGACTTTGCTGCAAAAGCAAAACAAAATCATGTGCACGCCAAAGTGATTGGTATGGACCAATACCGCTTAACCGATCTTACCAAAGAAGAATATTTACTGGCTGTCATTAGTACGCACGGTGAAGGTGAGCCGCCTGCAGCTGCAAAAAAGTTTTACGATCATATACACAACAACGGATTTAAATTAGAAAAACTGCAGTACGGTGTATTGGCGTTGGGTGATACGTCCTACCCTTTATTTTGCAAAACAGGCGAAGATGTTGATGAACAACTTAACAAGCTTGGTGCTAACCGCATAATACCATTACAAAAATGCGATGTGGAATATGATGATGAAGCTAATAACTGGATCAATACCGTTTTAAAAAATATAACCACCCCTAAAAAAGAAACTGCTGCCGTAGTTGCGGCTCCTGTAATTGCACCTGCTGCAAAAAAAGGCAAACAAACTTATAGCGGTAAAGTATTAACTGCTATCAATTTAAACGACAGGGGTTCTAATAAAGAAACTTATCATATAGAAATTGAAGCAGAAGGTTTGGAATATCAATGTGGCGATTCTATCGGTATACTTTCCGAAAATGATTCACAGCTGGTTACCGATATCATTGCCACTGCCAATGTTGATGGCAACAAATCACTAGAGTTTAAAAAAGAAAAATTTACAGTGTACGAATTATTGAAAAGAAAGATCAATATTGTTCACCTCACTGAAAGGTTAGTGCTATTATATGCTACTGCAACCGGTCATGCAATTCCTGCCGGCAGATATGATTTACTGGACCTCTTGAAAAAATATCCGGTAAAAAATGCTGCACAATTTGAAGAGATATTAGTTACGCTGAATGCCATCTCTCCAAGATTATACACCATCGCTTCTTCCCCTGCGGCGCATGAAGGCGAAGTACATATTGTGGTGGTAAAAGATACCTACTACGTAAACGATAAAAAAAGATTTGGTCTGTGCTCTGATTATTTAAGTAAGCTGAAAATAAACAGTACCCAACAATTTTTTGTACAACCTAACAAGCGCTTCCGTTTGCCTGCAGAAAATAAAGATATCATCATGGTTGGGCCTGGTACTGGCATTGCAGCTTTCCGTTCTTTTTTAGCAGAGCGTGATGCCACAGGTGCCACAGGCAGAAACTGGTTGTTCTTTGGTGAACAATATTTTGCTTCCGACTTTTTATATCAAACGGAAATACAAAACTGGTTTGAAACCGGGGTGTTGAATAAAGTGAATTTAGCTTTTAGCAGAGATCAGAAAGAAAAAATTTATGTGCAACATAAAATGCTGGAGCATGGCGAAGCCTTATATGAATGGCTGAATGGCGGCGCTTCATTTTTTGTATGCGGTAAAAAACACCCGATGAGCACTGATGTGGAAAACACATTACTGCAGATCATCGAAAAATATGGTAACAAAACTGCTGAAGAAGCAAAAAAATATTTAGAACACCTGGAAGAAGAGGGAAGGTATGAGAAGGATGTGTATTAAGTAATGCCCCCAAACCCCCTGAAGGGGAACTTGCGAAGATTGTAGCGTGGGGTTGGTCACTCCTTAAAGAGTGGCTCACCCGGTTGGTGTAGGGTGGATCACTCCTTAGAGAGTAGCTCACCCGGTTGGTGTAGGGTGGGTCACTCCTTTAAGAGTGGCTCACCCAGTTCAAAAAACACAATTAAAGTTCAATAAAGATTTAACGTACAAGAGTGCGACGCCAATGAAGCTCAATAGAACTTCCTGGCCCGGCTCAAAAGAAAAAGATAATGTCAGGAAAAAATAATTTATCCGCAATTGAAAAAATAAAAGTGAATAGTGATGGGCTGCGGGGCACTATTAAAGAAAGTTTGACCGATGAAATTACCGGTGCTATTCGTGAAGATGACCAGGCGGTAATAAAATTTCATGGCATGTACCAGCAGGACGACCGTGACAGAAGAGAAGAACGGGCAGAAAAAAAATTAGACCGTTTGTATTCTTTTATGATCCGTTTACGATTGCCCGGTGGCGCTATCAGTGCCCAAAAATGGATCGCTGCCAATGAAATTGCCAACGGCAATTCTACCGGTGTAATAAAAATCACTACCCGGCAAACGATACAATTACACGGTATTGTAAAATCAAAAATAAAACCTACCATTAGTGCATTCAATAAAGCCAATTTAGATTCCATTGCAACATGCGGTGATATCAATCGTAATGTAACCTGCGCATCTCACCCTGTGCAATCGCCATTACATGCGGAGATATTTGCGTATGCCAGCAAGATTAGTGATCTGTTATTTCCAAAAACAAAAGCCTATTACGAAATATGGATCGATGATGAAAAGGTGGCTGATAAAAATGAAGAAGTTGATCCTTTATACCAGGACAGGTATTTACCAAGAAAATTTAAAATCGGTATTGGTATTCCTCCTAATAACGAAGTAGATGTTTTAATAAACGACCTGGCATTAATTGCAATAATTGAAGAAGGAAAATTGAAAGGATTCAATATCGCCATTGGTGGTGGATTATCTGCAACACATGGTAATACAGAAACCTATCCAAGACTGGCAACAGTAATTGGCTTTGTAGATACCGAAGAAAAAATATTAAAAACTATTTATGAAGTAGTTACCGTACAAAGAGATTTTGGTAACCGCAGCGATAGAAAATTAGCGAGGCTAAAATATACCGTTGATAAATTAGGGGTAGAAAAATATAAAGAAGAAGTTGAAAAGAGAACGGGCTTTCCATTGGAACCTGCAAGGCCATATACATTTGATGAACGCAAAGATTTTTATGGCTGGCAGAAAGCACCTAACGGATTATGGTATTATACTTTGTTTGTAGAAAACGGCAGGGTACTGGATGATGAAAAACTGGCGATGAAAACGGCTTTGCTGGAAATTGCAAAAACAGATAAATGTAGTTTCCTTTTTACATCAAGCCAGAATATAATTATCAGTGATGTGGCAGCTGCTGATAAAGAAAGCATTAATACTATTCTGCAGCAATTTAAATTGCTTGAACATACTGAAAGTGCTTCATTGCTTCGCAAAAATTCTATTGCCTGTGTGGCGTTGCCTACCTGCCCGCTGGCATTGGCAGAGGCTCAACGTTATCTGCCAGAATTAATCAGCAAGATTGAACCACTGTTAGATAAACATGGATTAAGCAATGAAGATATTATTTTACGTATGACCGGTTGCCCCAATGGTTGCGGCAGAAGTGCGGCAGCCGAAATTGGTTTTATTGGTACGGCTCCCGGCAAATACAATTTGCATTTAGGTGGCGATAACCAGGGAGAACGTTTGAATAAAATGTATAAAGAAAATTTAGAAGAACCGGCAATACTGGCTGAGCTGGATGGTCTATTTGCTGCTTATAAAAAAGAAAAAAATACAAAAGAAAAATTCGGCGACTTTGCTGTAAGAAAAGCATTAGTATAGCTGAAATATGATATTGTTCAATAGCCGGGCTGATTTACATCAGCCCGTTTTTTTGTGGTAACCAATAGATTTGTACCGACAAAACAAGACTATGACTATTGAATCTTTATTATTGAACAAATACAATGTACCTGTGCCCAGGTATACGAGTTATCCTACAGTTCCCTTTTGGAAAGATAATATTGATAGCAAAGAATGGCAACATGTTTTTCAACAGCAATTTAACCTGCACAATAAAAAAGAAGGTATCAGTTTATACATTCATCTTCCTTTTTGCGAATCGATGTGTACCTATTGCGGATGCAATAAAAAAATAACCACCAACCATAGTGTGGAAGAAGAATATATGCAGGCAATTGCAAAAGAATGGGCATTGTACCTGCAACTGATGAATGAACCACCTGTGATAAGAGAATTACATTTAGGTGGTGGTACCCCTACTTTTTTCACGCCTGAAAATTTAAACCGTTTACTCCATATCATTTTCGAAAAATCAATCATCGCACCTGGTCATGAATTTAGTATTGAAGGGCATCCCAACAATACCACAAGAGAACATTTGCAAACATTATACGATCTTGGTTTTCGCCGTGTGAGTTATGGTGTGCAGGATAACGATCCCAAAGTGCAACAGATCATCAACAGGATTCAACCGGTTGAAAATGTGCGACAGGCAACTGATGCTGCAAGAGCTGTAGGTTATAAATCGGTAAACTTTGACCTGATTTATGGTTTGCCTTTGCAAACTGTTACCAGTTTACAAAAAACGATTGAACAAACTATTGCCATGCAGCCAGACCGTATTGCATTTTACAGTTATGCTCATGTACCCTGGACAAGCCGTGGACAAAGACTGTTTGATGAAAAAGACCTGCCCTCTACAGATGATAAAATGAAACTGTATCAACTGGGCAAAAAATTACTGACGGAAAATGGGTACCACGATATTGGTATGGATCATTTTGCATTGCCTTCGGATGATTTGTACATTGCAAAATCAGAAGGCAGGTTACACAGAAATTTTATGGGCTATACCACACAGCATACCAAATTATTATTAGGGCTTGGTGTATCCAGCATCAGCGATGCAGGTGTAGCTTTTGCACAAAATGAAAAAACTTTACATGATTATTATGCTACTATCGAACGCAATGAATTACCTGTAAAGCGTGGCTATTTTTTAAGCGATGAAGATGTGGATTTTAAACAATACATTTTAGACATCAGTTGCAAAGGCAAAACGAGTTTTAAAAAAGAACACCTGCCTTTATTGAGGCAATACAGTTTTTCTGAACTGGAAAAACTGGAAGTAGATGAATTAGTAGAATGGAATGAAGAAGGCGCAACCGTAACAGCTTTAGGATATAATTTTATCAGGAATATTTGCAAAGCTTTTGATCTGCACTTATTGCGTAACCAGGTGGCAACTGCAACACCAAGATTCAGCAAAGCTATTTAAAAGTGTTATTTATTTTTTGATCTGATGATCTTGTAAATTTTAATCGCACTCATTAATATTACGGTAAATAGAACAAGCCCGATAAGTCCCCATAACCAGCTCATATTATCTTTAACGGTTACGATCATTACAATGGCAATTAAAAAAATAGTCGCTACTTCATTCCACACCCTTAATTGATTGGAGGAGTAACGGAATATACCTTTCATCTGATCAGCATAAATTTTTTGCAGCGTAAAATGGTACACATACAAACCAGCAACGAATCCTAATTTTATCCAGAGCCATTGTGGGATTACCGGGTAAGTGGAAACAATCCACCCTCCGAAAATAATAGTAAGAATTGCTGACGGCCATGTAATTCCCATCCACAGCCGTTTTATCATGATGGAGAATTGTTTTTGTAAAATTTCTTTTTCAATGCCCTCCTTCTCTCCTGCTTCGGTATTATAGATAAATAACCTTACAATATAAAACATACCGCTAAACCAGGTAACGATAAAAATAATATGCAGCGCTTTAATGTAATTATAAGGCATTTATTTTTTACTCCTTTTTTATTATATACAACAAATAGCAGACTACTGCCGGCTCACTATTCACGACTCACCACTCACAATATCATCTCCCTGTTTCCGGTATTAATTTCCTTCACCCATTTATCCAAAGTTTCCACCCACAACGGATTAGTATTTAAACAAGGGATCATTTTATACGATTCCCCTCCCGCTTTCATAAAACTTTCTTTACCCCGTTCTTCAATTTCTTCCAGGGTTTCCAAACAATCGCTGATAAAAGCCGGGCAAAGAATAAGTAATTTTTTAATGCCCTCCTTCGGCATTTCTTCCAACCGGATATCAGTAAAAGGCGTTAACCATCCTTTGCCTAATCTTGATTGAAAAGAGATACTGAATTTTTCTTTGGGAATATGTAATGCATCAGTTACCAGTTTGGTAGTAACAAAACATTGATGGCGGTAACATTTGCTATGTGCCGGTGATGCTACATCACAGCAATCATTTACCATCATGCAATGCGAGTGCGTAGGATCAGTTTTTTTAAGGTGCCTTTCCGGTATGCCGTGATAGCTGAATAAAATATGATCGTATGTTTCATCCAGATACGGCCGTATATTTTCCGCCATTGCTTTTATATAATCAGCTTCATCAAAAAATGGTTTTATAAAACTGAGTTTGAAAGGATATTTATTTTTTTTATGAATATCGATAGCATAATCCACCGCTGTTTCATAAGAAGCCATAGCATAGTGCGGATAGAGCGGCACTGCAATCACTTCTTCTAATCCAGGTTGGCGTTTCATTAAATTATCAAATGCAGTTGCAGGATTGGGATTGCCGTAGCGCATCGCTATTTCAACCGGTTCTTCCACATGCTGCTGCAGTTGTTGTTGCAACTGTTCTGTCAACACTACCAATGGTGAACCTTCTTTTGTCCAGATGGTAGCATAAGCTTCTGCAGATTTAGGTGCCCTGAATGGCACGATGATCCCTTTTACCAATAGCAGCCGCAACAGGTAAGGTACATCAATCACCTTTCCATCCATTAAAAATTCATTCAGATAACGCCTTACATCTTTAACTGATGTAGAATCCGGGGAACCCAGGTTCATCAATACAATACCTCTTTTAATTGCCATAGAAAAAAATTATATCAAAAGTAACCACTACACCCGGTAAAAGTTCAATGTATAGTAAAATTTTTGTTGCGCTAAATTACAATTCATACACCTCCAATTGCATGTTCTACCTATATGACTTTGCTCAGAAACGCAACTGATTACAATCAGGAGGCAAAATGACAATGCAATGACAAAGAAATTAGTTTACACGAATGATCGAAAGTATTTTTGTGTTGTTAAAAAAAGCAATCGAATTTTAAATGCCCGATCAATTACCAAAAGACATGTCAACATTTTTTGTAGCTGGTATCAACTACAAAAAAACCGACGCTGCATTACGGGGGCAGTTCGCCATCAGTACCGATCAATATGCCAATATCCTTAGTTTAGCGCCTTCATTTAACCTGAGTGAATTATTTATTATTTCTACCTGTAACCGCACTGAGATTTATGGCTTTACAGAAAACGCCGCTAATCTTTGCAGCTTACTATGTACCCAAACACAAGGTAGTGTTGAAACGTTTACACAGATCGCTTATATAAAAAACGGCAAAACTGCCATACAACATTTATTTGATGTAGCTGCCGGGCTGGATTCCCAGATATTAGGTGATTATGAAATATTAGGCCAGTTAAAACTGGCTGTTAAGTTTGCAAGAGAACATGATTTTATCGGCGCTTATTTAGACAGGATGATCAATGCGGTATTGCAGGCCTCTAAATTAATTAAGACCAACACCGGTTTAAGCGGCGGAACAGTTTCTGTTTCTTTTGCTGCTATTCAGTTCATCAAAGAAAATGTTACTGACATCTCCGGCAAAAAAATATTGCTGATAGGAACAGGAAAGATAGGCCGTAATACCTGCAAAAACCTGGTGGATTACCTGGAAACAACAAATATCACTTTGATCAACCGCACCGAATCAAAAGCAGCAGAACTGGCTGATGAATTAGGATTGCAATATGCACCGATTGAAGATTTAGAAAATAATATTGCAAGTGCCGATATTATTTTAGTGGCCACTAATAGTGCAGAGCCTGTTCTCCTCGCCTCTCATGTTCTAAACCAGGGTGATAAAATTATTATTGATCTGTCAATTCCCTGCAATGTAGCCACTGCAGCACAGCAATTAAGTAATATTACTTTTGTTAATGTAGATGATCTGTCTAAAATTAAAGATGCCACTTTACATAAAAGAGAAGCTGAAGTACCAAAAGCACAGGATATCATTAAAGAACAGATATTTGAATTTTTAGAATGGCATGAAATGCGTAAAAATGTTCCCGCTCTAAAATCCATAAAAAGCAAATTGCACGCCATGCATAACTGTAACTTGTATACCAGTTATATTGCCCGTCAAAATGCGGTAGTGTATACTGCTAACAATACCGAAATTAAAATTCAGAAAGTGGTGAACGGCATGGCCATGCAAATGCGCAACCACAATCAAAAAGGTTGTAGCTATATTGCAGCTATTAATGAATTTATTGCCACCGGCACAAACTAAAACAGATGGGCAAAATCATTCGTATTGGAACGAGAGAAAGCCAGTTAGCTGTTTGGCAGGCTACAAAAGTGCAGCAACTGCTGGCACAAAATAATTTTCAATCAGAATTAGTATACATCAAAAGCGAGGGCGATATCGACCTGCAAACTCCATTATATGAAATGGGGGTGCAGGGTATTTTCACTAAGAGTATAGATATTGCTTTGCTTAATAATAAAATTGATATTGCCGTTCATTCTATGAAAGATGTGCCTACGCAATTAGCCAAAGGTATTGTGCAGGCAGCAGTTTTAGAAAGAGCCTCGTACAAAGATATTTTAGTGTACAAAGATGCTGCATTGGTAAATGATGAATGGGCAATGGTGAATGAAGACCCTTCAAAATTTGAAGCCTCTCTCACCACTCACCAATCACCAATCACGATAGCTACCAGCAGTATCAGAAGAAAAGCACAATGGCTCAATCGTTTTCCCAATCATATACTTGAAAATTTACGTGGCAATGTAAATACACGTTTAAGAAAAGTAGCAGAAAGCAATTGGCATGGTGCCATCTTTGCTGCTGCAGGATTAGAAAGAATTAATCTTCGTCCGGTAAATAGTATTGAATTAAACTGGATGTTACCTGCACCTGCACAAGGCGCTATCATGGTGGTTTGCAGGCAAGGGGATGATTTCTGTTTGGATGCCTGCGGTCATTTTAATGATACCAATACAGCCATCTGCACAAAAATAGAAAGAGATTTTTTAAGAATATTATTAGGAGGTTGCTCTACTCCAATTAGTGCATTGGCTGAAGTAAACAATGATACTATAATTTTTAAAGGCAATATTTTATCTGTTGATGGTAAAGAAAAAGTGGTGATTGAAAAAAATATTCCCATTGCTGAAGCAGACAACTTTGGAAAAATTGCAGCAGCATATTTATTAGCTAACGGTGGACAAAAAATTGCCGACGACATCCGCAATGCAACAAAATAAGATTGCTATACTATGCACCAGGCCATTAAATACAATTTTGGTTAAAGAGGCAGCTGCTAAAGGCATTACTATTGATGAATTATCTTTTATTGAAACAGAACCTGTACAAACAATAGAAGTACAACAGGAAATTGAACAGGCATTGCTTTTATCTTCCACTATTGTTTTTACCAGCATGAATGCTGTGGAAGCCGTTGCTGCGTGGAAAGATGAACAGCAACCGGACTGGAATATTTATAGCATTGGCACCACTACTCATAAACTGGCAGAAGAATATTTTGGCGCTGATAAAATTGCAGGCACAGCCAACTCCGCCGCTGAATTAGCCAACGTAATTGCCGGGGACAGGTTTATTGACGAAGTAATTTTCTTTTGTGGTGATCAGCGAAGAGATGAATTACCAGACATATTGCGCCAAAACAATGTTGAAGTAAATGAAATTACAGTCTATCAAACGATAGCTGTACCACATAAAATTACTACTGCTTACCATGGCATACTTTTTTTCAGCCCCAGTGCGGTAGAAAGTTTTTTCAGCAATAATAAAATTCCGGAACAAACAATTTTGTTTGCCATTGGTAATACAACAGCAGCAACAATAAAAAAATTCACTAACAATAAAATCATCATCAGCGATGCGCCGGGAAAAGAAAACCTGGTACAACGAATGATGGAATATTTTACGTGAGTGGTGAATCGTCAGTCGTGAGTGGCAGTCTGCAAATTGAAGACTTTTCGCTAACGATTCACCATTCACGACTCACGTCTCACAACTCACGACTCACGACTATGACACAACTAAAGAACGACCTGTTACTAAGAGCCTTAAGAAAAGAAACTGTTGAGCGCCCTCCGGTATGGATGATGCGCCAGGCAGGAAGGTATTTACCCGACTATATAAAGCTGAGGGATAAATATGATTTCTTTACCCGTGTGCAAACACCAGAGTTAGCAACAGCAATAACTTTACAACCTGTTGACCAGGTAGGCGTTGATGCTGCTATTATCTTTTCTGATATTTTAGTGATACCACAAGCAATGGGCCTGGAAGTATTGATGGAAGAAGGCAAAGGGCCATCACTACCCAAAACAATTAAAACAAAAGCGGATATTGATGCATTAATTACCACCGGTGCCGAAGAAAGTTTAAGCTATGTGATGAATGCATTAAGTCTTACTAAAAAAGAACTGAATGGCCGTGTACCATTGATTGGTTTTGCCGGTGCACCATGGACCATTTTATGTTACATGATTGAAGGTAAAGGAAGCAAAACATGGGACAAAGCCAAACAATTTGCTTATACCCAAACTGAACTGGCGCATGCTTTATTACAAAAAATAACTACTATCACTATTGACTATTTAAAAGCACAGGTAAAAGCCGGTGCCGATACGGTACAGGTTTTTGATAGCTGGGCAGGATCTTTAAGCCCGGCAGATTTTAAAATATTTGCACAGCCTTATTTATTACAAATTGCAGATGCATTAAAAGATGATGCCCCTGTGATTCTATTCCCTAAAGGAAGCTGGTATGCATTGAAAGAATTGAGTGAAAGCAGTGCAGCAGGTGTTGGCATCGATTGGTGCGTTTCGCCGCAAATGGCAAGAGAGCTTACGCAAAATAAAATCACGTTACAAGGTAATTTTGATCCTGCAAAATTACTGGCACCAATACCGGATATTAAAAAAGCAGTAAAAGAAATGATCGATGCCTTTGGCATTCAGAATTACATTGCTAATTTAGGACATGGCATTACACCGAACGTTCCGGTAGATCATGCAAAAGCATTTGTAGATGCAGTAAAAGAATACGGATCGTGAGTAGTAAGTGGTCAGCCGTGAGTGGAGAAAGCTAACTGCTCAGGTCTGCTTCTCACGACTCACCACTCACGATTCACGACTCACAACTTACGATTATGACACACAAAACCGAAACAGCCGAACTGCGTGGGCAATGGATTGAATTTATCTATCATTTACAGGATGATATATGCAGCGCTTTGGAAGCAGTTGACGGAAAAGCAACCTTTATTGAAGATCCGTGGCAAAGAGCTGAGGGAAAGGGTGGCGGTGGATTAACCAAAGTGATACAAAACGGCAATGTATTTGAAAAAGGTGGCGTGAATACATCAGTAGTATACGGACATGTAACAGAAAAAATGCGCACACATTTAGGCATTGATAGCAGCAAATGGTTTGCTGCAGGAATAAGTATTGTGATACATCCATTAAATCCATTTGTACCTACCGTGCATTGCAATTACAGGATGTTTGAATTGTATGATGAAAATGATAACCTTGCCGACCGCTGGTTTGGTGGTGGTACCGATCTTACACCCTATTATTTATTTGAAGAAGATGCAAAATATTTTCATCAGACCTATAAAGATGCCTGCGATGCATCCGACCCTGCATTTTATCCGCAGTTTAAAAAAACCTGTGATGACTATTTTGTAAATCATCACCGCAATGAAGAAAGAAGAGGCATTGGTGGTATCTTCTACGATCACCAGCGGCCAACTGAAAAACAGGATGTACATTTCTGGATGAACCTTGCTAAAGCATGCGGGCAAGGTTTTATTAAAGCATATATCCCCATTGTTGAAAAAAGAAAAGCAATGCCTTATACGCCTGAGAACAAACACTGGCAGGAAATAAGGAGGGGCCGTTATGTGGAATTTAATTTGGTACACGACCGTGGCACTTTGTTTGGATTAAAAACCAATGGACGTACTGAAAGTATTTTGATGAGCTTACCCCCTACCGTACGTTTTGAATATAATTATCAGCCTGCTTACGGAACAGAAGAATATAAAATGCAGGAAGTATGTCTGCATCCAAAAGACTGGTTAGCCACAATCAGTGAAGAAGAAAAAAATGAATGGGCAAAAAAATCGAACTCTTGCTAAAACCCAGTCAGCGGTTGATTAGAAAAGTTCACAAAAAAACAATTATGTATCTGCAAAGAAGAAATCGCATTTTGCGTCAATCACCAGCCATTCGTTCAATGGTTGCTGAAACTATGCTTACACCAAACGATTTTATCGTTCCGTTATTTATTACCGAAGGAGAAAATATAACCCAGGAAATTGCTTCTATGCCCAATTATTTCCGCTATAGCATAGATAATACTGTTAAAGAAGTAAAAGAGTTGTGGCGCATGGGCATCAAATCAGTTTTACTTTTTGTAAAATCAAAAGACGAATTAAAAGACAATAAAGGGACTGAAGCAATAAACCCAAATGGATTGATGCAAAGAAGTATAAAAGCTATTAAAGATACTGTACCTGAAATGCTGGTGATGACAGATGTGGCATTGGATCCATTTTCTTCTTATGGCCATGATGGTATTGTAGAGAACGGGCAAATTGTAAACGATCCTACTGTTGAGGTACTGGCACAAATGAGTGTGAGCCATGCACAGGCTGGCGCCGACTTTGTTGCCCCCAGCGATATGATGGATGGCCGCATTGGTGCTATAAGGAAAGCATTGGAAGAAAATAATTTTATCAATACCGGTATCATGGCTTATAGCGCCAAATATGCTTCTTGTTTTTATGGCCCCTTCCGTGATGCACTGGATAGTGCTCCGGGCTTTGGCGATAAAAAAACTTACCAGATGGATTATGCTAACAGAATTGAAGCAGTGAAAGAAGCCTTAATGGATGTGGAAGAAGGTGCAGATATTGTGATGGTAAAACCAGGTTTACCTTATTTAGATATTGTAAGAGAAGTAAAAAATGCAGTAGACGTTCCTGTTAGTGTGTATAATATCAGCGGTGAATATGCTATGATTAAAGCAGCGGCTAAAATGGGATGGATCGATGAAGATAAAGCGATACTTGAAACATTAACTTCTTTTAAAAGAGCAGGTGCAGATCTGATTGCGACATATTTTGCAAAAGATGCAGTAAGAATTTTGAACCACTAAAACACGAAGACACAAAATAGTACAAAGAATTCTTAATGAAACTTTGAGTACTTTGCGCCTTTGTGGTTAAAATAAAACCCATGTACGAAAAAAGTAAGCAGCTATTCGAAAGAGCACAAAAATCAATTCCCGGTGGTGTGAACTCTCCGGTACGTGCATTCAAAAGTGTAGGTGGTACACCAGTATTTATGACCAATGCAAAAGGTGCATATCTCTACGATGCCGATGGCAATAAATATATTGATTACATCGCTTCATGGGGACCAATGATATTAGGCCATGCTTATGAACCTGTGGTAAAAGCTATACAAGAGAAAGCATTAGGCTCCACTTCTTTTGGTGCACCAACAGCATTGGAAATTGAAATGGCTGAACTCATCATCAGCATGGTGCCCAATGTAGATATGATACGCATGGTAAGCAGCGGCACCGAAGCTTGTATGAGCGCATTGCGTTTAGCAAGAGGCTATACAGGAAAAAATAAATTCATCAAATTTGAAGGCCACTATCATGGCCACGCTGATTCTTTTTTAGTAAAGGCCGGGAGTGGCGTGGCAACATTTAATATTCAAACAGTGCCTGGTGTTACTGCAGGAGTGGCCAACGATACTTTAACTGCCCCCTACAATAACATTGATGCGGTAAAAAAATTAGTAGCAGAAAATAAAAATGAAATTGCTGCTGTTATTGTTGAACCTGTTGCCGGCAATATGGGTTGTATCTTACCTGCACCGGGATTTTTAGAAGCGCTCAGAACAATTTGTGATGAAGAAAATATTGTTTTCATTTTAGATGAAGTGATGACAGGTTTTAGACTAGCTGCCGGTGGTGCACAACAAAAATTAAACATTAGAGCCGATCTGGTTACTTACGGAAAAGTAATTGGCGGCGGTATGCCTGTGGGTGCATTTGGTGGTAAAGTTGCCATTATGCAGCATATTGCTCCGTTGGGCAATGTTTACCAGGCAGGCACATTAAGTGGTAATCCCATTGCAATGATCGCAGGTTTTACTATGCTCACGGAATTAAAAAGTAATCCTTCAATTTATACAGAACTGGAAGAAAAAACCATTTACTTAAAAAATGGTTTAGACGAAGTATTAAAAGCATGGGCACAACCCTATGTCATTAACCAGTTTGGCTCTATGATCAGTATTCACTTCAGCAATCATGCAGTTACCGATTTTGCAACTGCAGCATCAGCCAATAATGATCTGTTTAAAAAATATTTTCATGCTATGTTGAAAAGAGGCGTTTACCTGCCACCTTCTGCGTTTGAAAGCTGGTTCCTTAATAATGCGCTCACCTACACCGATTTAGACGAAACTATCCGAAAAACGAAAGAGAGTTTACAGGAAATTGGCTGATCATTTCAACATATCTACTTTTGAAATACCACTGGCCGGAGACATATTTATTTAATCAGTCTACTAAGCTGATAGGAAATCAGTATTTTTGCATTCCCGTTAAATGTTATAAATTATAGTGGTATATTAGCAAGGTATGGGCTATGCGTTTAAAGAAGATTGCAGGTTTGCAAATATTTTTGGCGTTATATATCCAAACCAAAAAAATCTAAACAACAGAAAACCTCTTGAACGATTCTTATTATAACAACCGCCGCAGGATAAGGGCTAATCAGCATATCCGAGAATTAGCTACCACCATTCAGTTGAACCACAAAGAATTCATCCAGCCATTATTTCTGGATGAAACGATAAGCACTCAAACAGTTATTGACACATTAAATGAAGTTAACTCCGATACTATTCAATCTGCATTAGTACAAATTGAAAAAGACCTGGAAAAAGGCATCAGTAAATTTTTACTCTTCCCGGTACCGGCAAAAAAAAGTGTATCGAATTTTGATTATCATTTTATCATTAATGCGATAAGGGAGATAAAGAAAAAATTTGGTAATAGCGTATGGATTGCGGCTGATCTTTGTTTATGCGCCTATACCAATCATGGCCATTGCGGCATTTTAAATGCCAACCGTGATAAAGTGTTGAATACTGAATCTGTAATAGAATTATCAAAATATGCATTGCAGGTAGTAAAAGCCGGCGCCGATTGCATTGCACCAAGTGATATGATGGATGGAAGAATTGGTGCAATAAGAGAAACGTTAAACGAAAACCAGTTTGATGATATCAGTATCATGAGTTATTCTGCAAAATTCAGTTCGCAGTTTTACGGGCCATTCAGGGATGCCTGCAAATCCACGCCAGGCAACAACTGCAATATTCACGACAGGAGAACTTACCAGGCATCTGCATTCAATAAAAACGATGCCATACTTTCCACTTTAAGAGATATTGAAGAAGGTGCAGACATTGTAATGGTAAAACCTGCACTGCCATACCTGGATGTGATACATGAATTGAGTAACACGATTAAACATCCCCTGGCTGCATACCATGTAAGCGGCGAATATCAAAGTATTGAGCTGCTGGCACAAAATAATATTATCGAAAGAGATAAAGCACATATTGAAGTATGGACAGCTTTAAAGCGTGGCGGCGCCAATATCATTATTTCTTATGCAGCAAGGCATGCCAAAGAATGGATTGAAAAAATTGAGTACTAGCTCCTATCTCCAAAAAGGTAAATGAAGGAGATTGAACCGATGATTATGTTGTATTCCCCTAAATTTTTACTTCATTTATGCTCATCTCAACTTAAACAAAATATTAGTCTATTATTTTTATGGACTAATAAAAAATTACACTACCTTAGCGTTAAATTATTCATCCTGCAGGCAATAGTAGCAATACCATCTTTACTGTCATCAGCAACAGCGCAAAATCAAAGGCCTTCTGCAGGCACCTGGCTTAGTGTGCACTTACCCCTGCAACTGAATGCCAGATGGCAGATTCAAAATGATCTTAATTACAGAACTTTAGGAAATACAACGGCTGCGTTACAGCACCTGCACCGTTTTGGACTCAGGTATTTTATAAATGATAAATGGAGCGTTACAGCCGGGGCTGCGTTCTCTTTTACCCGTACTTCTTTTACAAAACAAAATAAAGAATTTGCAAAAGAATTTCGTTACTGGCAGGAGCTGAATTACAAAACGAACCTTAACCCAAAATTGCAATTGCAGATAAGGACAAGAGCAGAAGAACGTTCCTTTTCTGCTACCAGCAGTAAAGCTGCTTTTCATGCATTGCGCTATAGGATAAAACCGCAGTTGCTGCAAAAATTTTCTGCCAAATGGGCTTTATTAATAGCCGATGAATATATGCAGCAACATGCACATAACAGTTGGTCCTTCGATCAGAATAGACTTATTGCAAACGGGGTGTACTATTTTAATAAGTCAACGCAATTACAAGCAGGCTACATGTGGTTACGTTTACCTGCAAATACATCGCAGCATATTTTAACGCTTACTTACTATAAAACCATTTCATTACATGCAAAGCAGTAATCATTTATTTCCTGTTTTTCTAAAACTAGAAAATCTCCATTTGCTGATTGTTGGTGGTGGTTATGTAGGCATGGAAAAATTAGAAGCTGTGATCAGCAATTCGCCTGCAACGAAAATTACTATTATTGCAACACAAATAAGTAATGAAATAAAAAATGTGGCAACACAATATCCCAATATCAGCTTAATAGAAAAACCTTACCATATTGATGATCTGACAGGCCATGATATTATTATTGCAGCCATCAACGATCCACTTGTAAGCAGGCAGGTGGCTGAAGATGCTAAAAACAAAAAGATCTTAGTGAATGCAGCTGACAAACCCGAACTATGCGATTTTTATTTGAGCTCAGTTGTAAAAAAAGGAAATTTAAAAATTGCTATTAGTACTAACGGTAAATCACCCACTATTGCCAAAAGGGTAAAAGAAATGTTGCATGAAACAATCCCTGATGAAATTGACACTTTGTTAGACAATATGCAAAACATACGCAATAAAATGAGCGGCGACTTTACCGAAAAAGTGAAACAATTAAACGAACTCACCAAAACATTATCTCAAAAAAACAACAATGCCTGATCATACTCCAGAAGAAACGATTGAAGAGATAACCCTTTCCAAAGAAGTGGTGGTTGCCGAACAGGAATTAACTTCTTCCAGGAGAAAAGTGATCAATAAATATATGGTAGCCATATTTATTATTTTACTGGTATTGCTATCTACTTATCTTTTTTTATCTGCTGAGCAGCTTACTAATTTACAACTGACATTGCAACAGGATCATTACAGATTTTACTGGATGTTACTGGTAGGTTTTGGTGCCGAGGTGGTTGCCGGTTCAATGGGTATGGGCTATGGCGTTATCTGTACTTCCTTACTATTAATATTAAATGTTCCGCCACCGGTAGTTAGCGCCAGCATACATTCTGCCGAAGCTTTTACCAGTGCGGCAGGATCATTCAGCCATTGGCAGCTGGGTAATGTAAATAAAAAATTAGTAAAAGCATTGGCCATTCCTGCAATCATCGGTGCTGTAATAGGTGCTTTGCTGTTAACTTATGTAGGAGAAAAATACGCCAAGGTTACCAAACCGTTTATTGCTGCTTACACAATTTATTTGGGCATAAAAATTTTACAGAATGCATTTAAAAAGAAAACCATTAACGAGCAGAAGAAAAAAAGCAACATCACTGTATTGGGTTTAATTGGTGGCTTTATCGATTCTTTTGGTGGCGGGGGCTGGGGACCGTTAGTTACTGGTACATTTATAAAAAATGGCCATACACCCAGGTTTGTTATTGGTAGTTCTACTGTTGCAAAATGTATTCTTACAGTAGCCAGTGCAGTTACATTTATTT
Source organism: Ferruginibacter sp. SUN106 (assembly GCF_050611765.1). Taxonomy (NCBI): domain Bacteria; kingdom Pseudomonadati; phylum Bacteroidota; class Chitinophagia; order Chitinophagales; family Chitinophagaceae; genus Ferruginibacter; species Ferruginibacter sp. SUN106. The sequence continues at coordinate 517,141 of NZ_JBODJC010000001.1, read as the reverse complement.
TCACTATCGGTATTTCTCATTGGAATGTTGTTGCAGGTTTACTCATTGGTGGTATTGTTACTGCGCCATTTTCTGCAATGCTTACTGCAAAATTACCTACAAAAAAAATGTTTATTGCTGTAGGTATTGTTGTAATCATTTGCGGACTGATCACAATTTGCAGGGCAATATTTTTAAAGTAATCATGCAAAAGCAAAGCTTTTGTATGAGCCTTTGGTAACCAGCATTCGCTTTTCAATTGAACATCGTTGCGTCGCACTCTTGTACGGTTTACCATTATTAAACTTTCATTGAAGCGTAAATTATATCATGGAGCCAAAACCATCTTACTCCTTATCATCACTGATAAAATATTTTCTAAAATTAGGCAGTACTGGCTTTGGCGGCCCGGTTGCATTGGTAGGTTACATGCATAAAGACCTCGTAGAAAATAAAAAATGGATCTCCGAAGATGAATATAAACAAGGCCTTGCTTTAGCGCAATTAGCACCAGGACCATTAGCAGCGCAATTAGGGATTTATTTAGGTTTTGTGCATTACCGCCTCTTAGGTGCAACTCTAGCAGGACTAGCATTTGTTCTTCCTTCTTTTATAATGGTAGTGTTGTTAGGCATTGCCTATAAATTATTTGGCGGCCTGCCCTGGATGAATGCTGTATTTTATGGCGTAGGTGCTGCAGTAATCGGCATTATCATCATGAGTTCTTATAAGCTTACTGTAAAATCAATCGGCAAATTCAACCTGCAATCTTTTAAAACAAACTGGTTGTTATGGTTATTTTTTGTTGCTGCAGCCATAATAACTTTTATCACGGAAAGTGAAAATATTTTATTGTTTGTAGGAGCAGGTCTATTGTACATGTTTATAAAATCGCCTCCAAAATTTTCATCGGATAAATTAGCCAATTCATTTGTACTGTTGCAGATTGGCTTTTGGGATTTTCAATATACCACATTGCAGAAAATTGCCATCTTCTTTACAAAAGCAGGTGCCTTTGTTTTTGGCAGCGGCCTAGCCATTGTTCCATTTTTACACAGCGGCGTGGTTACCCAAAATCATTGGCTTACCGAACAACAGTTTGTAGATGCTGTTGCTGTTGCTATGATCACTCCCGGCCCCGTGGTAATTACAGTTGGTTTTATTGGTTACCTGGTGGCAGGTTTTCCGGGAGCCTGTGTAGCAGCAATAGCTACTTTTTTGCCTTGCTATTTATTTACTGTTATCCCAGCACCCTACTTTCATAAAATTGCAAAGAACAAACCGGTAAAAGCATTTGTTGATGGTATCACCGCTGCTGTAGTTGGTGCATTGGTTGGTGCTGTATTTGTTATTGCCGGAAGAAGCATTTTTATTGGCTCTGAAAAAATTGTTGATATACCAACTATTTTGATTGCAACAGCAACTATATTTTCGCTACTTTACATTAAGAAGTTACAGGAGCCATATATCATTATTGTGGCCGCTATTATTGGTATCATTTTAAAACTTGTTATATGAACAGGAAAAATTTTTTAAAAGCAGGTGCTATTACCGGCGCTGCAACTTTATTAGGTACTACTAACGCCTTTGCAAAAAACCTGACTGATAATGATATTGATAAACTAACAGATGCCAATGGTAATTATATCATGCAACCATTGCCCTACAACGAAAATTTTTTAGAGCCATATATGGATGCAGAAACCATGCACCTGCATTATACTTTCCATCATGGTGGTGCAGTAAAAGGTGCTAATAAAGATCTGCAAATGATAAAAAAAGCGATGGATGAAAATAATTTAGAAACAGTAGATTACTGGACAAAAAAATTATCCTATCATTTTTCTTCCCACGTATTGCATTCCATTTTCTGGACCAATCTTACCAATAAAAAAACTGATCCCAAAGGTGACCTGCTAAAGCGCATTGAAAAAAACTTCGGCAGCTATGATAAATTAAAAGGCCTTATCGCCGAAACATCAAAAAACGTAGATGGCAATGGCTGGGGCATTTTAGCTTACCAACCTTACAGCGATAGCCTTAATGTTTTACAATGCGAAAACCACGAAAAACTTACACAATGGGGCGCCATTCCCTTATTGGTAATTGATGTGTGGGAACATGCCTACTATTTAAAATATAAGAACAAACGCACCGATTTTGTTGATGCTCTCTTCAATATTATCAACTGGGATAATGCGGCTCAACGTTTGAATACAGCAATTAAAATAACAAGGTAAATCTCTTATTTACTGCTATTTTCATTGGTAAAAATATTTTTAAAATAAAAGTCTATTATTTTGGTGGACTAATACAAATCCCCTTATCTTTGCAATCAAATAAATATTTTGATGAAACAGACTGACTTTATAATTTATGCGCTCCCACCCCTGCAACGATGTTGCCACCGAATGCGATTCAATATGATTTAAATTTTTTTATTTAATTAGTCTACTATTTTTATAGACTTTACTACAACTATTATATACAAATTAACATGAAACGAATTATAGCAGTATTATTTACAATTTTACCTTTATTCACCTTAGCACAATTAAACGGTGCTTTAATTTTAAGTGGCCGCATAGTAGGAGAAAACCACGAAGGGCTTGCAGGAGCAAGTGTTGCCATAAAAGGGACTACTATTGGTACCAGCAGCGATTCTACCGGTAAATTTTCTTTAGTGATCAACCAGAAATTACCTTTCACTATTGTTATCTCCTCCATTGGTTTTGCGCCACAGGAGTTAGAAGTAAAAAGTACCAATGCCAAACTGGCTATTCAATTAACCAGCCAGACTTTTTTAGCTAATGAAGTAGTGGTAACCGCAAGCCGCACTTCTGAAAAAATATTAAAATCACCGGTAAGCATTGAAAAGCTCGATTTGAAAGCATTGAAAGAAACACCCGCTGCATCTTTTTATGATGCGCTGGGCAATGTAAAAGGTGTACAGCTTACCACTTCATCAATAACATTTAAAGTGCCTAACACAAGAGGTTTTAATATTCCCAACAATTTTCGTTTTATGCAATTAGTGGATGGAATAGATATGCAGGCAGCAACATTAGGTGTGCCATTAGGTAATGCCATTGGCCCCACAGAACTGGATATACAAAGTATTGAAGTTACACCTGGCGCAGCATCGGCTTTATACGGAATGAATGCCATTAACGGCATGGCAAACCTGATCACTAAAAATCCGTTCACTACACAAGGCTTAAGCGTATTTCAACGCACTGGTGTAAACCATGTTGATGGTACCGACCACAGTACAAGTTTATTAACTGAAACGGCTTTCCGTTATGCCAAAGCCTTTAAAAATAAATTCGCTTTTAAAATTAACGGTAGTTATTTACAAGGTGTTGACTGGATTTCTAATACACAAACCGATCAAAACCCCAATAACAAAAATACTGCTAACCCTGCCTATTCAGCACTTGATGGCGCTAACAATGTGGCATTTGATGGCTGGAATAAATACGGGGATGATGCACTGGCAGGAAGTAATACTGTTTCTGTAACAGGCTTAAACATTGATGGTACTGCCAACAGAACATTAACTGTTGCACGTACCGGTTATTGGGAAAAAGACCTTGTTGATCCTAAAGTAGATAATTTAAAATTTGATGCAGCACTCGTTTATAAATTTACTAAAAACACTCAGCTGACTTATACCTACCGCATTGGTAAAATGGATGGCGTTTTTCAAAGAGGTAATAAAGTAAAACTGGATAATGTTGTGGTGCAAAATCACCAATTGGAATTGAAGGGAAAAAGTTTTACTATTAAAGCGTACACCACCAATGAAAATACAGGTGATTCTTACAACGTAAAACCATTGGCAGATAATTTAGATCTGTATACAGGTGGAAGTGCAAGCGCATGGGGTACCAAGTATAAAACCGCATTAAATGGTTATGCCGCAGATCACGGTGGCAGTTTAACATCTGCTAACCTTGCAGCAGCAACAGCGTATGCCCGCCAGCAGGCCGACCTTGGCCGTGTTGAACCGGGTACACAAAGATTCAATATTGTAAAAGATTCTATCATTAAAATTAACAACTGGGATATTAAATCAAGCACTATCCCTAATGCACCTGTAACCGGTGGTGCTGCATTAATTCAAAAAAGTAATTTGTATCATATCGAAGGCCAGTTAGATCTTACCCAACAGGTAAAGTATTTTAATTTATTAGTAGGTGGTGATGCCCGCTTGTATGCATTGATACCTGATGGTAATAATTTTGTTGACTTTACCCGTCCTATTGCGGAAAGAAATACTGTTTTACCAGATGGCAGTTTTGGTAAAGACACATACTATAAAAAGATCGGTGGCTTTGTACAGGCAACCAAAACTTTCTTTAATGAAAAATTAAAATTGTGGGGATCACTTCGTGCAGATTACAATCCGGAATTTACTGCAAAGTTAACCCCACGTATAGCCGCAGTTTATACTGCTAATGAAAGACATAATTTCAGGGTTACTTTTCAGCAAGGTTATCGCTTCCCTGCATTGTTTGAAGCCTTATCTTATGTAAATAATGGCAGGGTAAAACGTGTTGGTATCTTACCAATCATCAATGAAGGTTTAGGCTACAGGGAAAATAGTTACACCCAATCATCTGTTGCTGTATTTAACGCTGCAGTAAAAGCTGCAGGTAATACAGATGCTGCGGCAATAGCTAACAAAAATTTATTGCAGGTGGCCAACTTACCTGATGGCCGTCCTGAAGGCATCAACTCTTACGAAGTAGGTTATAAAGCAGTATTGGATAACAACAAAGTATTTATTGATGTAGATGCTTATGCAAACATTTATGATGGTTTTCTTGGCCAGGTACAGGTATATGTTCCCATTGGAGAAACTGTTGGTTCGGATGCTGCAACCATTGCAATGATTGACAGGAACAGGGATGCTACCACTGCAAGTGGCGGTAATGCTGCCAGCAAAGGCCAGGAGCGTTACCGTGTATACACCAATGCAAAAAACAAATACACTACTTATGGTTCTTCAGTAGGTGTAACGTATAATTTTTATAAAACCTTTACTATCTCAGGTAATGTTAACTACAATAATATTAAAGGCAACAGTACACCTGATCTGTTTGTAACAGGTTTTAATACACCAAAATTCACCAGTAACATTTCTTTTGGTAACAGGGCCATTACAAGAAATATCGGTTTTAATATTGTATGGAAATGGCAGGATAGTTTCTTATGGGAAAGTCCGTTAGTAACAGGTGCAGTTGATGCCATTAATAATATTGATGCACAGGTTACTTATCGTTTACCTAAAATTAAATCTACCATCAAATTAGGAGGCACAGATATTTTAAACAACAGGCATATTCAATATGCAGGTGGGCCAACCATTGGTGCATTATACTATGCAGCCATTACTGTTGACGGTTTATTAAACAAATAAGACACTACCCTTTTTTTCATATAGCATAGCAAGCAATCGTTAAAGCGCCCTTATTCCTAAGGGAGCTTTACTTACAGCCCCGTAGCCAAGCGGACAGGCCAGGATCTGCAAAATCTTTTACGTTGGTTCGAATCCAACCGGGGCGTCAAATTGTACCTGGAAGCTCCAGCTTCCAGCAAAAGATAAAACTGGAAGCCGGAGCTTCCAGGTACAACACACTAAACTAAAACGATTCTTTAGAGCATAGCACAATCGTTAACCGGCAATCCTATTCTTAGGAATGCCCTTACACAGCTCTGGCCATAGGAGGCTGAGTGATCTCATAAATCACAGACGGTGGTTCGAATCCACTCAGAGCGTCAAAAGATACACCTGGAAGCTGGAGCTTCCAGGTACAAAACAAACGCTGGCTCGAATTCATCCAGAGGGTCAAGATGTACCTGGAAGCTCCGGCTTCCAGCAAATTAAAAAACAATAAAAGATTACAGGTTACCTTATAAATAAATCATTTGCAGTTCAACAAAATAAAAGAATTGATGAAAACGAAATTAAGTGCTTTAAAAATTTGCTTATGCTGCACCGCATTATTGTTTGGCGTGAGCAGTACTGCTCAAACCAAACAAACTGAAAAACTAAACCAGGTATGGCTGGGTTATTTTAATCAAACCCGTTTGACTAAAAAATGGGGCATATGGACAGACCTGCATTTGAGAACCAAAGAAGATTTTGTAGATAATTTTTCGCAGAGCATTATAAGACTGGGCTTGACTTATTATATTAACGATGCTACAAAATTCACTTTAGGTTATGCCTATGTAACTAATTATCCCGGCGATAATCATAAGCAAATCTCACAAGCGGAGCACCGGCCATGGCAGCAAATTCAGTGGCATACCAAATATGGTAAAAAAAGAATGATGCAATGGTTCAGGCTGGAAGAAAAATATAAGCGCAAAATTTTAAACGATTCCACTCTGGCTGATGGTTATGGCTTTGGCTGGAAACTGCGTTACAATTTCTGGTACGAAGTTCCCTTAAGTAAGAAAGGCGTTGTACCCAAAGCCTGGTCGTTTATTGCAAATGATGAAGTGCATATTAATTTCGGCAAACAAATTGTAAATAATTATTTTGATCAGAACAGGTTTTTTCTCGGGCTGAAATACCAGGTAAGTGAAGCCAGCAACCTGCAGTTTGGATATATGAATGTGTTTCAGCAGTTAGCTGCAGGTAACAAATATAAAAATACTAACGTGGCCAGAGTATTCTTCTTTCAGAATATTGATGCCAGGAAAAAGAAGTCATAATAGTAATTCAATAATTTGTAGTTAACTTAGAAAACAAAAAATAACAGTATGGAAAAAATATATTTAAGCGACGCAGGCCCAAAAGTTTCTCCCGCTATTTATGGTTTCTGGAGATGGAGTACAGAAGTAGATAATACCGCTGCCACCATGGAAAAAATTGTGAACCTTTGTTTGGAACTTGGCATCAATACATTTGATCATGCCGATGTATATGGCTCCTGGAAAAGTGAAGAAGTATTTGGAAAAGTATTGGCACAAAAATCTTTTAAAAGAGAAGATATTGTGTTGTTTACAAAATGCGGATTGAATATTCCTAATCCCGGTAATCCTGACATCCGTATCAAGCATTACAATACTTCAAAAGAACATATCCTGCAAAGCGTTGATAATTCCTTACGCAAATTAAAGACGGATTATATTGACATTTTTCTTTTAGATCATTTAGATCCTATTTCAAATTTAGAGGAAACAGCATTGGTTTTAGATCAATTAAGAAGCTCGGGCAAAATAAAAAATATTGGCGTTGCCAACTTTACCGTTTTTCAACACCAGTTGTTGGCCTCTTATTTAAGAACACCTATCGTAACTAATCATATCGAATTAAATTTATTAAACACTGTGGCATTAGATAACGGGCAACTGGATTATATCAAACAGAAATACATGCGCCCTTTAGTTTCTGCACCGCTGGCTGGCGGCAGAATTGAAACCGGTACAGATAAATTAGCAATAAGAGTACAACAAAAACTGGAAGACATTGGTAAAAAATATGGCGCTAATGTAGAGTCTACTGCTGTTGCCTGGTTAATAAAATTAGGTGCGTTACCAATTATTGGCACTACTAACGAGCAAAGGATAAGAAATATAGTGAATGCTTTTTCTGTTGATCTCGACCGCCAGGACTGGTACGAATTATATGCCGCTTCTAAAGGCGAATAATTATTTCCACTGAGATTAAAAACGAATTAAATTTTTGTGCTAAAAATGAAATTGTTAAAAGTATATTTAATTAGTCTATAATTTTGATAGACTAATTAAATTACTTACATTTACAACAGCATTATTTTACAGTCATCATGATTTTATCCTACAACAATATGCAACAGCTTTTGCCTGCCATTATAGAAGGAAAAGTATTGTGTAATACTAACATCCCTGTAGGGGGAGCACAGGTATATTTTGTTCCGAGGATTGAAGAAACAACTACTACAGATGAAGGAGAATTTAAAATTGCTACCTGGATGCCCCTGCCTATTACATTAATTATTTGTCACAAAAACTACGAGAGTTATAAACTGACTATTTCAAGTACCACACAAAAGCTGGTTATTAAATTAAAGGAAAAATAAAATTCATCGCATGCACATCAACATCCTTGGTTTTGCCATCCCTTTATTTGTAGGCTTTATTTTGCTTGAATATAGTATTGCAAAAAAGAAAGGGCTGCATTATTTTAACCTGCACAATTCTATTGCTAATATCAGTATTGGAATTGCAGAAAGACTGGCTGATGTTTTTGTAGCCGGTGTATTTTATTTTGTGTACGATACAGTACAGAAAAAATATGGTCTCTTTCATATTCAGTCCGGTGTATTTGTATGGATACTTTTATTTATCGCTACCGATTTTATCTGGTACTGGTATCATCGCCTTGGGCATGAGATCAATCTTTTCTGGATGGCGCATATTGTACACCACCAGAGCGAAGATTATAACTTAACCGTGTCGGCACGTATCACCGTATTACAGGCCATTTTTCGTCACGGCTTTTGGTTGGTATTGCCTTTGTTAGGTTTTAATGCAGGCATGATAACTGCCATACTTTTAGTACATGGTTTGTACCCATTCTTTATTCATACCCGTTTGATAGGAAAGCTTGGCATTTTAGAATATATTTTAGTAACACCTTCACATCATCGTGTGCATCATGCCAGCAATGAAAAATACCTTGATAAAAACTATGGCGATGTACTCATCATCTGGGATAAACTCTTTGGCACTTTTGTAAAGGAAGAAGAAGAACCAGTGTATGGCTTAACCAAACCATTAAATACTTATAGTTTTCTCTGGCAGCACTTTCACTTTTTTATTGAATTGTGGCTGGCGATAAAAAATGCCGATGGCTTTAAAGAAAAAATAAAAGTATTGTTTGGAAGACCCGATAAAGTGGATCCTTCATTACGTAAGAAGGCTGAAGAAATTTTTAATGTACACCAGAATCAGATTGCCATCGACAAGCCATTGAATAAATATGTGGTGTGGCAGATGATCGTTTTATTGATCAGCCTTTCCATTTTTATTTTACTGGAGCAATATGCTTCACTTAATATTAAAGTGGCTTTTGCATTGGTAACTGTATTAACATTGATCAACTGTGGCGCTATAATGGAGCAAAAACGCTGGGTATTTTATATGGAATATATCAGGCTGGCCGTATTACTTTATTTACCTTTTTATTCCGCCAGTTACTGGCAAATAAAAACGGCGGTCATCATTTTTGTATTGGCGATGATCATTTCATATTATACTACTTTGCAAAAAAATTATTACCGTTATGTTTTAAAATAATGACTGGAAGCAGGAGCTTCCAGATACAGCCGTGTGACCGAGCTGGACAGGTATTGGTCTGCAAAACCTTTTTACGGTGGTTCGAATCCACCCACGGCGTCAAATATACCTGGAAGCTCCAGCTTCCAGTCAACCTAATAAACAAGTATTTAAAAAAGAGGATTGATTACTTTGAAATGAAATTTCCCTGAACCAATTTTTATCTTCACCCTTCCATTTTCCACACCTGCAATTGATATACCATTTGCATTGGTAATGGCTTTATCACCTTCCGTAATATTTTTTATTTCTTTAGATGGTAAATAAATTGTTGCCGTTGTATTAGCAGGAATTTCTACATACAATTCAAAAACTCCAGTAGTTTTTTTCCATTGACTAACAATATTACCATATACGGTTTGATGATTAGCATTTACATAACTGATATCGCCAACAACTTCAGGCTTAATCACAATTTGTTTATAGCCAACTGAATTTTCTGCTTGTTGTATTCCTCCCAGCCCTTCGTAAAACCATTGCATGATATGCCCCAGCATTAAATGATTGTTGGATACTTCTGCTAATGCCGCCCATGATTCTGTTAAAGCAGTAGCTCCTTTTTTTAACTGATAGCCATAACCAGCCACATCATCCCTGTAATTCATATCATAAATTAATTGCGATGCGTTGCCTTCATGCAAGGCCTGTATTAAAAAATGAAAACCTATATCACCTGCGGTTAATTTTTTTCCGGATGCAATAATGGAGTCCACCATATTTTTCATCACAGCAGCTTTATCTTTTGTAGCTACTAATCCAACACAAAGTGGCATGGCCATAGCTGTCTGGCTACCAGTAGAATATACTTTTGTTGCAGTATTAAAAAACTTATTGGTAAATGCAGTATTTATTTCCGATCCCAATTTTTTATACTCCACAGCATCAGCATTATTTTTTATTACTGTTGCTATCTGTGATAATAATTGCACATCATAAAAATAAATAGCCGTTGCAGTTAAAGCTTTGGGCGTAAGTTGTGCAACACCTGGTGGCTTAGGGCCATAGTCATACCAATCGCCTAAACCAAAATCTAAAATATTGCTGGCAGATTTTTTTTGTAAATAAGCTACATATTTTTTCATCATGGGATAAGCTGTTTTTAAAATCGCTTCATCGCCGTACCATTTGTACAACAACCAGGGCACAATTACCGAAGCACTGCCCCACTCCGGCGAATCACGAAAGCCAAAACCATTATCATCAAAGAAAACAAATTCAGGTGCAATATCAGGAACCAGGCCTTCTGCAGTTTGAGCTTCCATCATATCATACACTAATTTTTTATAGAGTTGATATACATCATAATTGGCATTGATAGAACCGCCCATTAAATAATCCTGTTCCAGCCAGCTTAGTTTTTCCCTATGCGGACAATCAGTAACCACACTTTGTAAATTACTTTTGATAGCCCATTGAATTAAATGGTTAATATCATTGAATAATTTATTGGAACATTCAAACGATCCGTTTAATGTGGATGAATTACCGGTATGTAAAGAAGTAAGGCTGATAATTTTTGCAAAGTCGCCGGAAGCAGTTACCGTATCAGGTATGGCACCTTCCACCTGCACATACCTGAAACCGGTGTAAGTAAAACGTTGGCGCCAGGTTTCCACACCATCACCTTTTAAAGTGTAGGAATAATAGTAAGGCTTCCCGGTTGCATTCTGATTGATGAGTTTAGTGCTATGAACTAATTCGCCGGGAGATAATTTTACTACCTGTCCTTTTTTACCTTGAACTTTTAATTCAATTATCCCGGAAAGATTTTGTGCAAAGTCGAACAGGTATACACTATCCTTTGGTTTAATTACAGTTTGCACATTTAAAACCGCATTTACTTTTATGGCATTATCCATCTCTGCTTCCAGTAATCCTTTTGGCGGGGTAACTGCTATCGCCTGTTTCCAACCGGCATCATTAAAATTTTTATTATCCCATCCTTTCTGTTCCAGGTTGGCATCATAATCTTCGCCACCATAAATACTGGTGAAAGTAATGGGTGATGGTGTTGTTGTCCATGACTGATCGCTTACTACAATTGCAGATGATCTATCCGTATACGTGATAACCATTTTACAAATGAGTTTTGGATAACCATAAGCTACTGCCAATTTAATATACCTTTCCCTGCTGATATTATAGAATCCGTTACCCACAATTGCACCAATAACGTTATCGCCTTGCTTTACAATATTGGTTACATCATAAATATTGTACAATACTTTTTTATCGTAATTGGTCCACCCAGGTGCTAAAAAACTATTCCCGATTTTTTCTCCATTAATACTTAATTCATATTGGCCTAATCCACTTACATAAACTGTTGCAGCAGCAATTTCTTTTTCTGCTGTAAATAATTTTCTGAATAAGGGCACAATACTTCTTTGCTTTAATTTATCAGGACCCAATTTTCTTTTTATATCAGGACTATGCACTCCCGGCACTGTCAATAGAGAATCTGGTAATTCTTCATAGCCAATCCATTTAGCATTACTCCAGTCATTGATAGTTAATAATCCTGTTGTAAAATTTGCAGGTTCACTCCAGGTAGTATTATTTTTATTATCCCATACCTGCACCTTCCAGAAATATTTTGCAGCGGCACTTATTTTTTTCCCTTTGAATAAAATTTGTATCGATTGATTACTGCTGATCTTTTTTGAATCCCAGATATTACCCACATTTTTTTGAAGTAGTTCAACCTTATCTGAAACTAAAACTCTGTACGCCGTTTGTACAACATTGCGTTGTGGAGATTGTAGTTGCCAGCTGAATTGTGGTGCTGTAGTGTTAATGCCCGGTGGATTTACTTTATGTTCACATTGCAAATTCGCAATTGTAAGTTGCTGACCAAAACTTTTACCCACCAGTAAAAGCGTCAAAATAAAAACAAGATTTCTTTTCATATAGCCATTTAAGCAGCTTTAAAAATACCTTTTTAAAAGCGTAAACTATCATGTGCCGCCCTGTAAAAAAGGAATACAGGCACACGGATGAAATGGATTTGATGGATGTACAGGATTTATTATTTCGATGAACAAGGATTATCTAAAAAATCTGAATTATTCTGCAAAGCAGAATAAAAATCCCTTTTTATCCGTCCACCCAGTGTTATCCGTGTTCAAATCTTTTCGAACTGTATTATCTAAACAATCCAAACTGTTCTGCAAAGCAGAATAAAAATCCGTTTCCATCCGTCCAACCAGTGTCATCTGTGTTCAAACTTTTTTTCGAGTCAAACAGCTATCCAGTTATTTGAATGAGTTCTTGTGACCAGCAAAAAGGTAGCCCCCGTAAAAACGGGGGCTCTTACCAAAACTAACTGCATATATGAAAAATACTGAGTTATCACCCTCAGTATAAAACACCCGGATTTTGCTATAACTCTATTCCCACACTGGTTCCATCAAATAGAAACTGTATGGTTCAAGAATAAAATACTCATGATCAAATCCTACCTGGTGGTACTCTCCCTTCCAGTGATCATATAACTTTTCTGATACCTGTCCATGTTGTTTAAAAGCAAACCAGGTTAAGAATGCCGGCTCTCCTGTAAAATTATAAATACAGTATAGCTTGCTTTCGTTGTGCGTACGCAGGTAGCCTGCAACATGTATATTATGCGGTTGCAGCCAGGTCAGATTTTTATAATCACTTACTACTTCCAATTTTTTTCTGATACTGATCAGCTGTTGTGTACCGGAAAAAACTTTTTGTTCCACCGTACCTGCTTCATCGGCTCTTGCATTTTTGCTCCAGTCAATTACAGGACGGTGCATCCAGCGGTTATCATAACTTTTACCGGCATCATTTAAATAACTGTAGTCGTTAGTATAGCCAGCTTCATCCCCATAAAACAACATGGGCACTCCGCCAATAAAAAAACTATGCGCCTGCATCAGCAGTATTTTTTTTATCGCAATGTCAATGGCAACTGCATCATTATTATCAATCGCTTTTTCCAATCCGCATAATGATGCTAAAGAACCGCTGATACGGGCATCCTGCGTTTTTGGATTTACAGAAAATAATGCACCCTTTGCAGGAGACAATTCATGCACACCGGAATAATATTCTTTTAAAAATTTGCGGTGTTCATAAGCATTGTAACCGGCGTATTGAATCATATAATCATCATAGCCTAATCCAATATCATCATGGCATCTTGTATAAGTGATCCACGAAGTGCCAAAAGGCTTTTGCAGAATCTCATGTTGTGCAGCCAGCATCACTCTTGTATCGCCTGTTGCCAAAGCATCCCATTGCAATGCCATGTGTGTAGCGTTGTAGGCAAAATCACATTCTTTGGCTGCATATAAACCGGTGCCAAAATATTTCATGATCTCTTTAGGTGCCACAATTGCTTCGCCTAATAATGCCATGCCCGGTGTTGCTACCTGTACACATTGTTTTATCAAACGTAAAATTGTATGGGCCTGTGGTAAATTCTGACAAGTAGTGCCCGATTGTTTCCAGATAAATGCCGGTGCATCTATTCTTAAAATATCAACACCTAAATTGGCATAAAAGAAAATCGTATCCAGCATTTCAACAAACACTAATGGGTTAGCATAATTCAAATCCCATTGGTAATTATGAAATACCGTCATCACCCATTTATTGCATTCTTCCACATAAGTAAAATTGCCTGGTGCTGATTCAGGAAAAATATCCGGCATCATTTTATCAAACTGATCGGGTATATGCCTGTCATTGTACATGTAAAAATAATCCTGGTATTTTTTTTCTCCTGATCTTGCTTTTTGCGCCCATTCATGTTTACTGGAAGTATGATTTAAAACAATGTCCAGCATCAGGTACATTTTTTCAGCACTCATCTTTTGCTGCACTGTTTTCAAATCTTTCATAGTGCCAAAACGTTCCGCCACTTTTCTAAAATCAGCAACCGCATAACCGCCATCGCTTTCACCTTCCGGGCTTTCCATTACCGGCATCAGGTGTAAAAAATTTACGCCGAGTTTTTTAAAATAATCCAGCTTATCGCCCAACGTTTTAAGGTTATCGCAAAAACGATCAACATACAAACTCATGCCGGTGATCTCATTACTTAAAAACCAATTGCCTTTTTTTTCTTTTTCTTCATCCCTTTCTTTTAATGCTGCAGGCCTTTCAGTATAAGCTTTCGCCATAGTTTCAATCAGCTGGTTGAATAACTTATCTGCTTCGGGATGTTCTTTATATAATTCGTAATACAAAAATTTTATAGCAGTGGCATTGGCAACAAAACGGGTGTAAAACATATTGTCGGCATTGCCGATATCGATCTTCTTTTTGCGAAGTACTGTGCTGATGGTTTTATGTAATTCCGGATCGTACACTTAGTTAATTGGTTGATTAGTTAATTAGTTTACTGGTGTTATGTTAATTATAAAGTAATGGTTAAAGAAGTCAAGTCTTAAAGACTCGACTTCTTTTGGCAGGCCATGCATCTGGCAAAGTATAATTAACATAATGCTAATAATATTTAGAAAATTCTATTTAAAAATGCTATTGTTTAAATGTTTGAATGCTTCCATGGCGCCCATGTATTCGCAGGTTCTTGCTCCGGCCTTGTTCGCATTCATTACAATTGCCTTCCAATGTGTTTCAGACATGGCTTTTATCTGTGCAAAATTTTTATCACTTAACTGATACAACACCGCACCAACAAATGCATCTCCGGCGCCGGTGGTATCAACAGGTTTTACTTCAATGCTGGGAATAATAATTGTGGTGTTATTAAAGCCCAACATCGTGCCCTCTTTACCCAATGTAATTGCAAATACACCATCTGTTTTTTCTAACAAGATGGTTACAGCATCTGCTAATGTTGCAGCGCCGGTTATCAATATCGCTTCTTCATCACTCAGTTTAAAAAAATGGCAGCAGTCTAAAAAATTCCATGACTGGTCAATAAAAGCCTGGGTATCATTTTTAAATAACAAATGCCTGTAGTTAGGATCAAAGCTGATGAAAATATCTTTCAATAATGCTTTTTGTAATAAGCCCTGATAAGCAGCCTGTAATGGCCCCGGTAAAAAACCCGTTGCCGAGCCAAAATGAATAATAGAAAATTCATCCAGGTCAATCGCTTCCACTTCCTGCCTGCTCAATTGCCCATCTGCACCACGGTTAAAATAAAAATCTCTTTCTCCATTTTCCATCAGTGATACAAATGCAAACGTGGTAAAATAATGTTCGTCCTGCAACATCCATTTTGTACTCACGCCAAAATCATTCATCACTTCTATCAGATGTTTTCCAAACGGATCAACGCCCACTTTAGCTGCTAACTCTACATTACCGCCTAATGCAGCAATGGCTGCTGCCACATTAGTTGGTGCACCGCCTGCTTTCTTTAAAAAATTATTACCGTCAGATAATGAACTGCCTTTGTCTGTGCAGATCATATCTATTAAGGCTTCTCCTATGCAAAGTATTTTATTGCCCCTGTCCCCTGAAGGGGAACTAAGATTGTTACTTTCTTTTGTATTTGTATTTTGCATTTAACTCGTTACTTAATTAAAACTATTTTTCACTTCGCACTAATCTCCGCTTTTCCCCTTTAGGGGTCAGGGGCTTTTAATGCCCGCCACCAAGCGGTAATACTACATCATCAGTTGGTTTACCAGCTTTTATTAAAAGTGTTAGTGCTGCTGCAATTAATAAAAACACACCGGCAAATGAAATGGCATTTCTTGGATCATTATTTAAAAAATGTTTTAAAATAAAACCAAAAGTGGTGGTTTGAATGAACATAGGAATTACGATCATCATGTTAATGATCCCCATGTATACGCCGTATCTTTCTTTGGGAATTTTACTTACCACCATTAAATACGGAATGCCCATCATGCTTGCCCAGCCAATACCAAAACCTGTTATGGCAGGAAAAAGTAAATATTTATTTTCAATGTGCGGAAAGATTAAAAAACCGATGCCGGCTAAAACCAAACAACCAAAATGTACCAGCTTAGGTGAATATTTTTTTGCAAACCACACTAAACCAAAAGCGCATAAAAAAGTAACGATATTATACCAGCCATTTACTAATCCTGTCCAGCCCACTGCTTCTTCATATAATTTAGAGTCCTGTTGCGGTGTGGTTTTCCAAACAGACAATGCAATACTTTTAGATGAGTTCTGCCAGTAACAAAACAACGCATACCATTGAAATAAATATACCAGCGCCAGTTGCCACATCACCATCGGCATGTATTTAATTGCTTTTACAATGTCGATGAAAGGAGATAAAATATTCAAAGGCTCAGCTTTCATTTTTTTCAATTCCTCTTCTGTTGGAGGTATTTCTGCAGTGGTTCTGGAACTCCACCACACCGAACCAATAGAACAGACTGACCCTAAAATAAAAGAAGCAAAAACCCAGGTAGGTAGCTTGCCGGTTTTACCCAAAAAGATCATAGGAAAAATAAACAAAGAAACATTTGCCAATGTTTGTCCGAAGCCGGTAAAAAAACTTTGCGCCTGGAAACCTGTTGGCTGTTGTGAGGCATCTAATTTATCAGCAATAAATGCACGGTAGGGTTCCATTGCTGTGTTATTGCCGGCATCTAAAAGCCATAACAAACCTGCGGCCATCCATAATGAACTACTGAAAGGAAAAAGAAATAATGCAATACTGCATACCATGGCGCCAATGAAAAAATAAGGTTTTCTTCTGCCCAATTTTGGTATCCATGTTTTATCGCTCAATGCACCAATAACAGGCTGGATCAATAAGCCTGTAAGCGGACCTGCTAAATTCAGCCAGGGAATTTCATCCGGCCTGGCACCTAAAAAATCATAAATGGGATTAACGGCACTTTGTTGTAACCCAAAACTATACTGAATGCCAAAGAACCCCACATTCATATTGATAATTTGCCAGAAACTTAAGTGCGGTTTGGTAAAGGTCATTAGCAGTGTTTTGAATCGTTGGTATAAATGTAATCAAAACAAGCTGCCGTCAAAATCTGCAAACGTTTGTGGTGGATAAAGAATAGGAAGAACTTACTTTTTAGTAACAAAAGCCTTCAACGCCAGGTACACACCATTCGTCCAGCCAAAACCATCCTGTGATGGATATTCGCCGCCACCGGCTTCCTTGGCAAGATCTTCTACATTGTACTTCTCCATCATTTTGCCTGTGGCGGCATACACTTTATCATTCAATGTCAGCCAACGTGTGGCGATATCTTTTGCCAATTGTTTTTGAAAGCAACGATTTAACGATGTAACTGCAATCCACTGTAAAGGAGCCCAGCCATTTGGTGCATCCCATTGCTGGCCTGTATTATTTGTTGTTGTAACAATTCCACCATCTCTAAGCAAATATTTTTTTATAAAATTAGCACCGCTATTTCCCCAAGAACCTATACCCTCCGGATTAGGTTCTCTTAAATAACTTAAGATCATTACTGAAGAAGCACAAGCAATATCAGTTGTTTTCTTTGTAACAAAATTGTAGTCAGAAAAAAAGCTTAAAGTCTTACTATAAAAAACTGAGCGAAAACTTTTTTCCCTATTAAATGCAAGGGTATTAAATCGTTTACGTTTCTTTTCCTGTTTTGATATTTTGCAGGCTTTTTCCAATGTCAATTCCAATTTATACAGTAAACAATTTAAGTCTACCGGAATAATATTAACAGTCTGGATAGAAGAAATATTTTTCTCATCGGCGAACCATCTGCTGCTAAAATCCCAACCACTACTGGCTCCTGCACGTAAATTTCTATAAACAGCAGCTTTGCTTTCATCCAGTATTTTTTTTAACGCTTCCGGCGAAGACATCCTAATCCGCATGGCTAATTCCTGCGATACATTTTCCGCCAATTCAAAATCTTCTTTATAACTTTCCTGTCTTGGTGCATTATAATCGTCCCAGTAACGATTCAGCACAACACCATTATCTAATTTTACCACCCTCTTAAATGCATCACCATTTTTAATTTTATCTGCACCTTCCATCCAATAGTTATATTCTTTTTCTAACTGAGGTAAATAAGTTTTATATACTTTATCACCCTCTATCTCCGCAAGCAGTTCTACCATCAAACTAAAATAAGGTGGCTGACTTCTGCTTAAATAATAGGTTCTGTTACCATTGGGAATATGACCGTAAGTGTCTATCAGAAATGCAAAATTATCCACCATATTTTCTATCATTGCTGTTTGCCCGCTTTCTTTTAAACCCAGCATTGTAAAATAACTATCCCAGTAATACACTTCTCTGAACCTGCCTCCGGGTACAATATAAGGTTTGGGCAAAGGCAACAGCGAAGATCCTTCCACCGCTTTATCTGCATCTCTTTGTAAATTACTCCACAGGTTTTTAATGTGATTGGCAGCTACCGGTTCCTTAATAATGTAATTAAAGGCAGGTGGTGGCGGTGGTGTATTAAAATTATCGTCTACAAACTTTTTTAAATTCAGGTTGGGGCCTTTTATCAAACCATAATCGTACATAATATCCCTCACCTTTCTTTTGGGTGTACAATCCACAAATGTTTTGCCATCAGGAAAAATTTTTGCCAGCTGCACATCAACAAATAACTGGCCGTAAATTTTATCGGGTGCTGCCGGCTGTTGTGCTGCACTATTTTTTATCAATAAAAATAACAGGGGGAGAATAAGCAACTGCTTCATACATATTTTTTAATAGTACAAATTAGGAAAAACAATTTTAATGTGATGCAGGGAGATGTTAAGCTTTCAACGCTAACCATTGCGCCAGGTGTTGCGAAATAATTGTTGATTCTACCATAAAACCATCGTGGCCATAATCAGAATCAATTTCTATCATTGTCGCACCGGGAATATGCTGTGCTAAAAAACGTTGTTCAATCAGCGGACAAAGAATATCGCTGCTGATACCAATGATCAAAGTATTAGGAGTAATTGTTTTTAATACGGCTTCTAAATTTCCACCCCGGCCACGGCCCAGATGATGACTGTCCATAGTTTTGGTGAGTTGCCAGTAAGTGTAGGCATTAAAACGATCCACTAATTTTTGCCCCTGGTAATTGATATAGGAAGATGCTTTAAAATTATCTGTTTTCTCCGCATCAGCATCTGTTTGTTGTTGCACCATAATGCCATAATTGCGATAGGTTAACATACCAATAGCACGTGCTGCTTTTAATCCTTTTGCAGCAGCTTTTGGTGATGGCGTATTCCAGGTGCCATCAGCTTCAATACTCAGGCGTTGTGCAGTATGTGTAGCAATACCCCAGGCGCTTTCACTCGCCGATGTGGCAAGCAACAATAAATTTTCAATCGCATTATTTTCCATTACACACCATTCCATAGCCTGGTATCCACCCATGCTGCCACCCATTAATAAATATATTTTTTCAATACCTAAATGTTTGCGCAACAGAATATGAGCATTCACCATATCCCTGATGGTGATCAATGGAAAATTGCCATAATAGGGTTGCCCGGAAGTTGGATCAATACTTAGCGGCCCGGTGCTGCCATAGCAGGAGCCCAGTATATTAGCACAAACAATAAAATATTTTTCCGGATCAATTACATGATCATTGCCCACCACTCCATTCCACCAATCTGCCGCATCGCTGTTGGCAGTCAGTGCATGGCATATCCAAACCACATTGCTTTTATCGGCATTTAATGTGCCATAGGTAGTGTACGCAATATCAATTGCAGGGAAGGTAAAGCCACTTTCTAAGGTAAAACTATCGGTATATTTAAATACATTCATTTATTTGTAACGTCTTTTTCTTCTGCCTTAAACTCCTTTACAGGCAATTTAAAATGCAACCATTTTTTATTTTCTTTGCCGGGTGAGCCACTCTTTAAGGAGTGACCCACCCTACGATTCTATCTTCGCAAAAAGTTCCCCATTTAGGGGGCGGAAGGGGCAAATAAAATGCAAAGTAAAGGCTTGCAATATTTATATTTGTAAAAATGTTTTAAAATGATAGAAATTAATATGCAGCGGGTATCGGGCGACTTTGGTTTTGAAGCCAAAGATGCCAATGGACATATCGTTCACATGGATAGCAGCGATGAAAGTGGTGGACAGAATTTTGGTGTTCGGCCTATGCAAATGTTGCTGATGGGCCTGGGCGGTTGTAGTGCTATTGATGTAGTAATGATATTGAAAAAGCAACGCCAAACGGTAGAGGATTTTTCCATAAAAGTTACCGGGGAAAGAGAGGCAGGCAAAGAACCTTCTTTGTGGGCCAATGCAAAGATCACCTTTTTTTTAAAGGGAGATATCGATAAAGAAAAAGCCTATCGTGCCTGCGAATTATCAATGAATAAATATTGCAGTGTGGCAGAAACATTAAGAAAAAGTGGCACCGACCTTACATGGGAAGTGGTGGTTAGTTAGTTAACTGCGGAACGTCCCGATCATTTCGGGAGTTTATTTGTTAACTGGTTAATTAGTTTATTAGTAAAAGCAATATCATGAATCCGATAACGAAAGCGATAAGAATACAGACAGACCGTACCAATGAAATGGAACATAGCACACCTATGTTTTTAACCAGCAGTTTTTGTTTTGATGATGCAGAAGATATGAGGGCAGCATTTGCGGATGAAAGCAATGACAATATCTATAGCCGTTTCAGCAATCCGGGTGTACAGGAATTTACCGATAAAATGGTAGCATTAGAAGGTGCAGAAGCTGGTTATGCAACTGCAACAGGCATGAGTGCGGTGTTTGCATCGTTTATGGCTTTGCTGAAAAAAGGTGATCATTTAATTGCCTGCAGTTCTGTTTTTGGCAGTACCATTACTGTACTGAATAAATATTTACCTAACTATGGTATTGAAGTAAGTTATGTAAGTGCGAATGACCCGGCAAGCTGGGAAGCTGCTATTAAGCCCAACACTAAAATGATCTATATGGAAACACCTACCAATCCCGGTTTGGATGTTATCGATTTAGACGTAGTAAGTAAACTGGCTAAAAAGCATAATGTTTTATTGAATGTAGATAATTGTTTTGCCACACCGGTAAACCAACGCCCTATTGATTTTGGCGCTGATTTAGTTATTCACTCTGCTACTAAATGGATTGACGGACAGGGAAGAGTTTTGGGAGGTATTGTATTAGGCAAAAAAGAATTGATACAACAGATCTATTTATTCTGCCGCAGCACCGGACCGGCATTATCGCCTTTTAATGCATGGGTATTAAGCAAAAGTTTAGAAACACTGGATGTGCGTATGGAACGGCATGCATCCAATGCCTTACATATTGCAAAAGCATTAGAAGGCCATGCAAAAATAAGTTGGTTGAAATATCCCTTTTTACCCAGTCATCCGCAACATGCAGTTGCTGTTAAGCAAATGAAAAATGGTGGAGGCTTAATTAGTTTTAATTTAAGTGGCGGTTTAGAAAGCGGCCGTGCATTTTTGAATAATTTAAAAATGCTATCGCTTACGGCTAACCTGGGTGATACCAGGAGTATTGCCTCTCACCCTGCAAGTACTACGCATGCCAAACTTACCGAAGCAGAAAGAGCTGCCGTGAATATTACACCGGGCTTAATAAGAATTTCTGTTGGACTGGAACATGTAGATGATATTTTGGGAGATATTTTGGGGGCACTGAAGCAATGCTAAAGGCAGAGCTGTTCAATATAATTTTTTAGAGAAGAATGCTACTAAATTCCTGTAAAGTTAGAATTGACAATGGAGGAAAAACATTATTCTTAAGGCGTGTAATTGATGAATCATTTGAAATTAAATGTACAGCTCCTGAAGCTATATATGCATCAACAAATTTATTATCGTCTTTATCTTTTTCAACTAACAGAAAATTATAAAATACCTGCACTTGCTCAAAATTATCACTTACTTCAAACAAGCCCAATAAATTATCAGCAACTTCTTTACCCCAATGCCTCAAAAAAACTTCTTCATACTCTAATAATATTTCGCTACTAACGCAAAATGTGATTTTATTATTTAGAAAAGCATCAAATACATTTCTATAGGGAGATTTTTTTCCAATTGAACTGATAAGGCAGTTTGTATCAATTACAATTTTCATGCTGCAACAAAACTGTTATCATTGTTATTGTTTGCCTGAAGCCATTTTTCATAAATTTCCGCACTGTAATTTTTCTCAGTTTCTACCTTATCAATAGCTGCATCTAATTGTTGAGCAAAATAATAGCGTAGCAATGATTTGATTTCTTGCAATTGCTTTTCCGAAGCCATATACTTAAGGCTTTTTAATAACTCTAATTGCAGATTGGTTAAAGGGCTCTTATTTTCTGCTACAGTACCCATAATAAATTATTTTACTAAAGTTACAAAAAATTGCAATTCCTGCAATTGAATTTTAAAATACAATTAAAGTTCCCCAATGGTATGCCGTATCCCGATGCATCGGGAAGTGACGCAACGATGCTGCCATGAAAAACAAATGTTCGTCTCAAAAAAAAGAAGGCTGCAAAGCCTTCTTCAAATATCCTTTTTAAATTGGAAGTAATTATTGTGGCACCGAATGATCTTCTTCTACAATTGGTTTTTTACCTAAGAATTTTTTTATTGCACCCCATATAGCAACAAGGCCAATTAAAATAAATTTCCAGGCACCGGCTAAAAATTTAACAATAATTCCCCAGAAGCCAACTTTTAATAAAATTTTTCCTGCTACCAATCCTCCAATGGTCCATGCGGCAACATTATCAGTTTTAGAATCAAAATCTTTATAAGTATTACCTTCAGTAAAAGAAGGAATGGCCAACACTTTATCAATATCTTTTTTTACAGAATCAATTTCGTTTACTGTAGCTACTGCATTCATAGATAAAATTCCTTTTCTACCCAGTATCCGTACTTCATAATTTAATGTGTTTACATCCTGCCCTGCAAAATGTAAATTTTTTGCCCAGTGCAATACTTTATTTTTTTTATCATAAAAAGGTTGGGAAGCCCAGCCCACTATATTGATGGCAGCATAGCCCTGCGCTGTTCTCGTTTTATTTTCTTCCACTTCTTCTTTTTGTATATCTTTCAACAGGTCGTCGTAATTTATTTTATCGGCATCATCATCTTTTACAAATCCTGCCGGATCGTAAGTAAGAATAAAGGCATAAGAATTTTCGCCGAACGGGCCGGAATTTGCAGGAAACAACATCCCTAAAATACCCGTTTGAGGAGGATTACCCCAAACATCAGTTAATATATAATTGCTTTGCTCGGCATTTAAATATTTAAAGCCGGCAGGTACATTCAGTTTGATGATACCATTAGGCAAAGCGATATTACCTGTTTCATATTTCATCGCTTTTTCAATAGAATCAACCAGTTTTACCTGGCTGGCAAGTGCAAGCGAAGCAGAATCTGTATCGCCTTTGGCCATTGCAATAGTGGAGCAAAAAATAGCGGCCGCAATAAATAAAAACATTTTTTTCATAACAGTACGTTTGGTTTATGAAATAAAGAAAAGGTAAATAGTTGAGAAAAAGAAATTATCATGCCGGATATTTACAGCAGTAATCTGTTTTTTTAGTAGCAATGCTTAGTAGTAATGCCTGTATGCATTTTCATTTGCCGTAAAATTACCATGGCGTGCATAAGAGGTGTATAACGCTTTATTGCATTCATATTAAGTTAATACCAGAGTTTTTACTTTACCCTTAACTAAAACATCTATCAATGAAAACATTCAAAAAAATTTTACCGTTTTTTGTATTGGTATTTTTTATTGCCTGCAAAAAACAACCGCTTGCCGAATCAACAACAGTAAATGAAATTAACAACAATGGTCTTGCAACTGCAGTTGCAGCTGCTTCGTTGGTAACCACTACCGAAAATTTTGAAACCGGTACCAAAGCTGCTTATGCAGCAGCAGATGTTACATTAACTACTGGTGTATGGAATTTAAATGATGCCTTAATTGGCAACACCACCAGTGACAGAAAGAATGGCACCCAATCTGCACGTGTACGTAACAGTGGTAAGCTTACTATGAAATTTGATGTAACCAATGGCGCAGCAACTGTTACTGTTTTGCATGCTAAATATGGCACCGATGCTAATAGTACCTGGCAGCTCTGGTATAGCACTAACAGCGGCACCAGCTATACACAAACCGGTGCAACCATTACTACCAGCAGTACTACGCTGCAAAGCACTTCTTTTACGGTAAATATTTCAGGCACTATCCGTTTCGAAATTCGTAAAACTGACGGCAGCGCTAACCGTATTAATTTTGATGATATCAGCATCACTGATTTTGGATCAGGTGGTGGCGGCGGTACAGGCAAGAAATTTTTATTTGACAATACCAAAGCAGAAACTGCCGGCAATGCAGATTGGGTAATTGATCAGGATGCAAGTCCGCAACAAATTCCTACCCCTTTGCAATCCACTATTACCGCAAGTACGGTAGAAACTTATTGGACCGGCGCTATTTCAAGCTGGGGTATTGCATTAGTAAAAGCAGGGCAAACTGTTGAGACTTTACCATCAACAGGAATTATTACATATGGCAACACTTCTAACGCTCAAGACCTTTCGAAATATGATGTGTTTGTGATAGACGAACCTAATATCCGTTTTACTGCTACAGAAAAAACTGCGATATTAAATTTTGTAAGCAATGGTGGTGGTTTATTTATGGTTTCCGATCACACCGTATCAGATAGAAATAATGATGGCTGGGATTCTCCCGATATCTGGAACGATCTGATGAATAATAATGGCACTGTAACTAATCCCTTTGGTTTTACAGTAGACCTCACCAACATCACACAACTTACGGCCAATGTGTTAACAGGCAATGCTACCAATCCTATTTTACATGGCACACAAGGCAATGTAACACAACTCGATTTTCACAATGGTGCCACGCTTACTTTAAATGCAACAGCTAATCCTACTGTACAGGGATTAATCTGGAAAACAGGTGTAACACAAAACAGCAGCAACTTAATGTCTGCATCCTCTACTTACGGCACGGGCCGTGTGTATATAGTTACAGATAGCTCTCCGATTGATGATGGTACCGGTGCTTCCGGGAATACTTTATTTAATGGCTGGACAACTTATAGTCATATTCCATTGTTCATGAATGCTTCTTTGTGGTTAGCTAAGTTGCAATAAAATTATTTCGGTTAATAAAAAAGGAACACTTGCAGTGTTCCTTTTTTTTTTGTAACGTGCAGCAATACAATGCTCAACATCGTTGTGTCACTCACTTGTACTGCATACCATTACTAAACTTTAATTGTGTTTTGCTCAAGCACCTGTCGTCCCTACGGGACGATGTGAAATTTCTTGCCTATTTTTTCTACCCGCCTTAAGCTCCCACGGAGCAATAAACAAAATCTCCTTCATAATCTTCGCTAAGTTCTTCCCCATTTCCCCCTTTAGGGTGCGGACGGGGCTGCCCACTCATCTTCTAAAATACTCATCTCCACCAAGCTCCACCATTTTCCTTTAAACAATAAACAATCCCTGTTGGTGCCTTCAATCACTAATCCTGCTTTTTGATAACAACTGATAGCGGCTTTATTAAAATCATATACACCCAAACAAATACGGTGCAGTCGTAAATCTTCAAAACCAATTTTTAATACTGCACTTACCATTTGCCTGCAATAGCCTTTACCCTGGTATTCGGGTGCTACCAATACCCTGCTTATTCTTCCGGCCCTGTTTTTTTTGCTGATGCCACCTAAAGAAATATGGCCTACAGTTTTCCCGGTTTCAGCATCTACTGCTTTATAAATAAATGCTTCGGAATTTTTTATATCATTTACATCTTCTACATACCATTCCATACTGGATTGAGTTAATGGAAAACTGAATAAGGCACCGGACCAGTTCATTAAAATTTCTTCATCACTGATCCATCCCATTAACTCCGTAAAATCTTTATTGGTAAAATATTCTAATGTAATCATGCTTAATAAGGTTGGGCTGCAAGGTATAACTAAGCAGATTAATAAACCGTAAATTATAGAGCAGAGCAATTAATGATCATTCAATGGCAAGCCTTTTTTCTGAAAATCGATCCAGTTTAAATATTCAGGTGCCACACGATGTTCCTCCATGGTAATGCAATCATCAACAGGACAAACTAATTTACACAAATTGCAGCCCACGCATTCTTCGTCAATGACCGTATATTTATTATAAGGTTTTCCATAATCCAATTTGATGGATTGATGAGAAGTGTCTTCACAAGCAATAAAACATAAACCGCAGTGAATACATTTATCCTGGTTAATTTTTGCAATGTGGTGATAATTGATATCAAGGTCTTCCCAATGTGTAATAGTGGAAACAGATTTACCAATAAAATCATCCAGTGTTTTAAAACCTTTTTCATCCATCCAGTTGTTCAAACCTTCAATCATATCTTCCACTATTCTAAAACCATGTTTCATAGCCGCCGTACACACCTGTACATTACTGGCACCGAGCAACATAAATTCTGCAGCATCTTTCCATGTTTCAATTCCACCAATACCACTTACCGGAACTTTTTTTGTTAACTCATCTTGCGCAATGGTAGTCAGCATTTTTAATGCAATTGGTTTTACTGCAGGGCCGCAGTACCCTCCAAAAACAGATTTACCTGCCACATAAGGATTAGGGACCAATGTATCCAGGTCAACACCGGTTACTGATTGAATAGTATTGATCAATGACAATGCGTTCGTTCCTGCTTTTACAACTGACCTTCCTGTGGGCACTACCGAATGTACATTGGGTGTAAGTTTTGTAATCACAGGTATGGTTGCTTTTTCCATCACCCACTCTACAACCATGCAGGCAATTTCAGGATCTTGACCAACAGCGGCACCCATGCCACGTTCTGTCATACCATGCGGACAGCCGAAATTTAATTCTAATCCATGTGCACCGGTATCTTCTACTTTTTTTATAAGTTCATGCCAGCTGTTTTTATCATTGTCGGCCATTAAAGAAACGATCATTGCCCTGTCGGGAAATAATTTTACGCACTCTGCAATCTCTTTTAAATTTATTGCCAAAGGACGATCACTGATCAATTCAATATTATTAAAACCCATCACTCTTTGCCCACCATAATCTACCGCAGAATAACGTGAAGAAACATTTTTTACCTGGCTGCCCAATGTTTTCCAAACCACGCCGCCCCAACCGGCTTCAAATGCACGAAGCACATTATATTTTTTATCCGTAGGCGGTGCACTGGCCAACCAAAATGGATTGGGGGATTTTATGCCGAGGAAGTTTGAAGTAAGTGAAGCCATTTATTTTAAATTTTGAATTATATATTTTGAATTATTGCGGCTCTTTTTCTTGGCTGGTCTTTACAATTTTTGTAAGGATATTGATGATATGTTCTGAACTTGCCAGGCAGAAGGAATAATCAATATCTACTAACTTCCCTTTTTCCAAAAGCCTAAGCCAGTACCTCGTTTCTCTTGCTTCCTTAGACGCTATCGACATTTTTGAAATAAAATCTTTTCTTGATTGCGCTGCCATTGCCTCTTCAACATTTGCACCAATGCTTGTTCCGCTTCTGAGTAATTGCTTTGAAAGAACGTACTCTTTTCTTTCAACTAATAACTTATAAAGTTCAATTACCCGTAATGAAAAGTCAAAGCTCATTTCTAATATCTTATTTTCAGTTTTCATAAAGCCATAACAATATAATTAATTCAAAATTTAAAATATATAATTCAAAATAGCCTTTGCTCCGTCCTTTCCCGCCTGCACTGCATCAACAACTTCTTTACCGCCATTCACGGCATCACCGCCAGCAAATACAGCTTTGATATTTGTTTCTGAATTGTTGATGGCAATCTTTCCCTTATTATTCATTATTCCATTATCCATTATTAATTGCTCAAACGGCATTTGCCCTGCGGCTTTAATTACCATATCAACGTCCAGTGAAAATGTTGCACTGGTTTCAACAGGGCTTCTTCTGCCGCTGGCATCTGGTTCACCTAGTTGCATCACACTGCAAATGATTTCAGTTACTTTTCCATCAACACCTTTTAATTCTTTTGGTGCAGCTAACCATATTATTTTACAACCATCCAACATCGCAATATCCAATTCATGTTGTGTACAAGGCATTTCTTCCTGCGTTCTTCTGTACAGCATCGTTACTTCTTTTGCCCCCAAACGTTTGGCCTGGGTAGCAGCATCAATCGCCGTCATACCCATACCTATAACAGCCACTTTATCTCCAACAGGTATTGCAGGAAAACCTTTACTTCTCAGATCATAAATAAATTCTATTGCATCTTCAACGCCTTCCAGATCTTCGCCGGGAATATCCAGTTGTCTTGCCAATCCTACGCCAATGCCTAAAAAAACGGCATCATAATTTTTTTGCAGCGCTGCTAAAAAAATGTTTTTCCCTAATTCCTGGTTGTATTTAATTTCAATACCACCTAATGATAAAATATAGTTTACTTCATCTTCGCAAAATTGTGGTGTTACTTTATATGCCGCAATACCGTAAGTCATCAAGCCCCCACCTTTGCTTTCTTTTTCATAGATGGTAACATCAATACCTTCTCTTGATAAAACATGAGCACAACTTAATCCTGCCGGGCCAGCACCTATAACCGCAACTTTTTTTCCTGAAGATTTTTTTCTTTCAAACAATTGCCATTTTTGTTGCATCGCTTTTTCTGTACTGTATCGTTGCAGTTTAGCAATGGGAATGGGTGGCTCGTCCATTAAATTAAATACACAACTGCCTTCGCATAATTTTTCTACCGGGCAAACTTTACTGCAACCGGCTCCCATAATGTTAGACAAAAAAATTGTGTGTGCACTACCTTTTATATTATCAGAAGTAATTTGTTTAATAAATTTTGGAACATTAATTCCTGTTGGACAACTTTTAATGCAAGGCGCATCATAACAAAACAAACAACGGTTAGCTTCCACCAATGCTGCGTTATGCGTTTCAAAAGGCGGATGAATATCGCTGAAGTTTTCGGTGTATTGTTGTTGTGATAATCTATTATTTGTTATCGGCATAATAATTAAAGTAACTTTTATTAATTAGTACTAATACCTAATAAATTCCTGAACTCATTTGCAAGTTCAAGCTTGAGCCCTTTAAATTCATCCTCAACCTTGTCATCAACTTCAGTCCACTTATCCATTTCTTCGAGTATTTTTTGTGGCACCTCTTTATTTCGCTTGATTAAGCTATCATATTGTTGATGCGAAAGTCTAACATTTCTCATTCCTTTTAATATCTCCCTTGATTTCTGTATTAAAGATTCAAATCTTAAAATTGTTGACTCAGAAAAGTAAATTCTTTCAGCATCAACTAGATCGGTTAGAGATACTATTTGGTTAAGTGTTTCGCTGTCTCTTTGTGTATCATCACTAAATTCTGGTCCTTGAAAAACTGTTGTGGAATGTTGTAAAGATTTTTCCAATTCTTTCACCTTATTGTACAATAGTTTTATTTTATCTGCCCTTTGTTCATGCAATTTGGAGAATTTGACTTGATGCTCCAATGTGATTTTCGATAACTCAGCTTTATGTTTTTCGATATCTTTTGTAAGTTCAGCCTTATACTTCTCTATTCCGGTATCAACAGTTTTTGTAATAATAAACTTTCCCAACCAAATTATTATAGTTGACAATCCTGTAAGAGAAGCAAGAAAATAGTAAATATTCATTAATCCAAATTATAGTTCAGTTAGTTTTCCATAAGTCTCCGGCCTTCTATCCCTGAAAAACTGCCATACACTTCTTACTTCCTCAATCATATCCAGGTCAAATTCGCTGATCAGTAATTCATCTTTGTCTTCACTGGCTTGTGCAAATATTTGCCCTCTCGGATCAACAAAATAACTGCTGCCATAAAACTTACCAAGGTTCCATGGTTTTTCTTCACCCACACGGTTGATGCAGCCCATAAAATATCCGTTAGCTGCTGCATGTGCCGGTTGTTCTAATTTCCATAAATATTGTGAGAGGCCTGCAACAGTTGCAGAGGGATTGTAAACAATTTCAGCGCCATTCAAACCTAAACATCTTGCGCCATCAGGAAAATGGCGATCGTAACAAATGTACACACCCACTTTGGCGTATTTGGTTTGAAACACAGGATAGCCAAGGTTTCCGGGCTTAAAGAAAAACTTTTCCCAAAAACCGGAAGTATGCGGAATATGATTTTTTCTGTACTTACCGAGATAAGTGCCGTCTGCATCAATTACTGCTGCGGTATTGTATAGCACACCGGCTTGTTCCTTTTCATATACCGGAACAATAATTACCATATTGTATTTCTTAGCGTACTCCGCCATCCGGTCGGTTGTAGGTCCGGGAACGGTTTCTGCACTTTCGTACCAGGCTCTGTCTTGCCCCGGACAAAAATATGGCGTGTTAAAAATTTCCTGCAGGCATAGTATCTGCACGCCTTTTTTTCCTGCTTCTTCAATCAACGGAATATGTTTTTGCACCATTGCTTCTTTTATTTCTTCAATGGTTCCTTCACCTTCTGTTTTAGGTAAGGACATTTGTATCAAACCAGACTTAATAATTCTTGGCATGTATTTAGTTTTGAATTTAAAGTTTAGAGTTTTGTGGAAAATATTTTTCCTTAGTCGTTTTAATAATACTAGTTAGCATTTTTAAAATTTCTGCACATAAATTATTTAAAACTTCGTATTGATTTACTTGTAAATAACCAGTATCGTGTAATAAATTTAACCAATAAATTGTCTCCCTTCCTTCTTTCAAAGAAATAGATAACTTATGCACAAAATCTCTTTTAGATTCGCTGCTCAAAGCTTCATTAATATTTGCTCCAATTGAAGTCCCACTTCTTAGGAATTGCTTAGAGATTATAAATTCTCTTTTTTCCTGTACCAGATTTTTATACGCTTCAATAACTTTCAAAGCAAAAGAATACGCTTTATTTGATATTATGCTTTTTGAATTCTTAGGGTCTAACATACTATAAACTTTAAACTTATCATTCTAAACTATTTGTCCTACTTTATTTCTCTTTATAAATTTACCAAAACCTTTTTGTAATAAGCATTTGTTTTCATCAATTGCTATTGCACCTCTTAATAAAACAGTTTTTACTTTACCTGTTACTTCCCAGCCTTCATAACCGCTGTAATCAACATTCATGTGATGTGTTGTTGCAGAAAGCGTATGTTTTTCATTCGGATCAAAAATTACAATATCCGCATCACTACCCACAGCAATGGTTCCTTTGCGGGGAAACATACCAAATATTTTTGCAGGATTGGTACAAGCTACTTCCACATATTTATTCAACGTGATTTTATTTTTTGCAACACCTTCGCTGAATAATAATTCCATCCGGTTCTCTATTGCAGGATGACCATTTGGAATTTTACTAAAATCATCCTTGCCCATTAATTTCTGCTCCCATTTAAAAGGACAATGATCAGTTGCAACAACCTGCACCAATCCCTGGTTAATTCCAGCCCATAAAGTTTGCTGATCTTTCTTTTCTCTTAAAGGCGGGCTCATTACCCATTTGGCGCCTTCAAAATTTTGTTCGTACAATGATGCGTCTAAAATCAAATACTGAATACAGGTTTCCACAAACATTTTTTGATTTCGCTTTGTTGCATTACGCACAGCATTTAATGCGCCTTCGCATGTTAAGTGTACAATGTAGCCCGGGCAACCTGTGTAAGAAGCCATATCCACAAAACGTTCGCTGGCTTCTGCTTCTGTAATTTCGGGTTGCGATAGATAATGATAGAGCGGTGCTAACTTCCCTTCTCCCCTATGTTTTTGTGTAAGGTAATCGATCATATCGCCATTAGTAGCGTGCACATTTATTAATCCGCCATGCTTTTTTACTTCTTCCATAAGGCCGATCATCTGCCGGTCATCAATCATTAATGCCCCTTTGTATGCCATAAAAGTTTTAAAAGAAGTGATGCCTTCTTTGTCAATAAAATCTTTTATTTCGGTTTTTGTATTATCATTAAAATCGGTTACTGCCATATGAAAACTATAATCTCCAACACAATTATTATCACTTCTGCCTTGCCATTCTTTTAATGCATCATGCAAACTGTTGCCTTGTTTTTGCAAAATAAAATCTATCACCATGGTAGTGCCGCCGTATAATGCGGCCCTTGTTCCCGTCTCATAATTATCACTTGAATAGGTTCCCATAAAAGGCATATCTAAATGCACATGCGGATCAATACCACCAGGGAAGACTAATTTGCCTGCAGCATCAATCGTTTTATCTGCAGTAACAGATAAATTTTTTCCAATAGTTTTTATGACTTCACCTTCAATAAAAATATCAGCCACATAATTATCTGTAGCAGTAATAATGTTTCCGTTTTTAATCAGAATGCTCATTTGAATTTATTTTTTAGCGCAGAGAAAAAGAGATAAGGAGTTTTTCGCAGAGATACTCAGCGTAATCTCTGCTTCTCTTTTTCTCAGCGTTTAATTTTTTGCATAAATAATAAATAAATAATTCCACTCACAAAAAACCCCACAAACCAGGCATAATGATACAGATCCGATATCCATCCCGGAAACGCTGTTGCAGAAATTAATTTTATCTGCAATAAAAAGCCCGGCAGGTTTGGAGCAATACCAATCAGCAATGCCATGATTGCTTTATAATTAAATCCGTTTGCATAACCATAAGCGCCGCCATGTTTATACAAATCTTCTGCCACTAAATTTTTCTTCCGGATAAAAAAATAATCAACAATCATGATGCCACCAACAGGACCCAGCAAACTGGAATAAGCAATCAGCCAGGTAAAAATATATCCATCCGGGCTGGCAATTAATTTCCATGGAAAAATTAAAATACCAATGACTCCTGTAATATAACCTCCGGTTTTAAAATTTATTTTTTTTGGTGCCAGGTGAGAAAAGTCATTCGCCGGACTTACAATATTAGCTGCAATATTGGTAGCCAATGTTGAAATGATAATACCAATCATTGCAATAATTACCATCAGTTTGCTATCAAATCTTCCTGCCAGTTTTACAATATCCCATTCACTTTGTCCATAAATAATTGCAGTAGCAGAAGTAACCACCACACCAATAAATGCAAACAATGTCATGCTTGGCGGTAAGCCAATTATTTGTCCGTTGACCTGTGCTTGCTGGCTTTTTGCATAGCGTGTAAAATCAGGAATATTTAAAGAGAGTGTAGCCCAAAAACCTACCATGCCTGTTAATGCAGGAAAAAAGAAATTTAAGAAAGAAGGTGTATCTGCAAATT
The DNA here is from genome assembly GCF_050611765.1 of Ferruginibacter sp. SUN106. NCBI lineage: Bacteria > Pseudomonadati > Bacteroidota > Chitinophagia > Chitinophagales > Chitinophagaceae > Ferruginibacter > Ferruginibacter sp. SUN106. Next base: position 483,600 of record NZ_JBODJC010000001.1, on the reverse strand, counting down.
TTGAAGGTTGCTCTAATATCGGTCCCAGGCCATGTGCAGCGCTAATGGCCCAGAATAATAATGCCAATGCAGCAACTGGTAAAAAGATAGCTTTAAATACCAATAATTTCCTGATACTTTCCACACCTAAATAAACAATAAACATATTCAGCAACCAGAAAATAAAAAAACATAATAGCGGTAATGCCTGTGGAAATAATCCTGCATAGCTGATCTCTTCCAACGAAGGATTTAATACCCGTAAAATATTATAGAGCGATGCCCCACCAATCCATGTCTGAATACCAAACCAACCACATGCAACAATGGCCCTTAACATGGCAGGAATATTCGCACCTTTTGTTCCAAAACTTACTCTTGCTAAAACAGGAAACGGAATACCATATTTTGCACCGGCATGGCCGTTTAGTATCATTGGTATCAATACAATAGTGTTACCTAAAAAAATAGTGAGGATTGCCTGCCACCAGTTCATACCGCCTTGTATAAGTGAGCTTGCCAGCATGTACGTAGGTATGCATAAGCTCATACTTATCCATAGGGCTGCATAATTCCATGTGCCCCATGTACGTTTGCTTTGCGGAATGGGCGCAAGATCTTCATTGATGAGAGATGAATTTTCAACCATAAATAATTTTATTGACAAAGAAATCAATCCGTGTTAATCCGTGTAATCCGTGGTTAAATTGTATTTTCATCCGCAATCTTTATCGCTTCACTTATTATCCCCAGCCCTTCATCAATTTGTTCTTTAGTAACACATAATGGTGGTGCAGTAAAAATATAATTCCATCTTACAAAAGTGTACATGCCTAATTCTTTGATCTTAGCCGCCACTTTATTCATCACATCCATTTCATCAGGCTTTGCATTAAAAGGAGCCATAGGTTCTTTTGTGCTTCTGTTCTTCACTAATTCTATGCAACCTAACAAGCCGGTATTTCTAAATTCACCAATAGAAGGGTGAATGGCTTTCATTGCTTCCACTTGCTGCTCCATATATTTCCCCATGGCCACTGTATTGGCAATTAAATTATCCTCCTCATAAATTTTTAAGGTGGCTAAAGCTGCGGCGCAGCTTACCGGATGTGCAGAATAAGTTAATCCAAGTGGTAACATGGCATCATCATACTTAGCGGCAATCTTATCACTCACCTGTAAACAACCAAAAGGCAAATAACCACAGGTTAATCCCTTTGCCATTGCAATCATATCCGGAACAATATCATGGTTTTGAAATCCGAACCATTTACCTGTTCTTCCAAAGCCACTCATCACTTCATCCATAATTAATAAAATGCCATGCTTATCACAAATTGCCCGTACCGCTTTTAAATAACCAACAGGATATTTCAGGCAACCTGATGAACCGCTTTCACCTTCCAGTAAAATAGCGGCAATATTTCCGGGGCCTTCATAAGCAATTAACCTTTCCAATTGCGCCACGGTTTCTTTTAATAATTTTTCTTCGCCATATTCCCAACGATATAAAATCGGGATGTCGATATGTACAAAATTGGGAGCTTGCTGTGCATCTACCGGTAATTTGCGTGGGTCGCCACTTGCTGCCATGGCACCAATAGAAGCACCATGATAAGATTGATAGCGGGTAACAATTTTATGCCGGCCTGTATATAATCTGGCTAACTTAATCGCATTCTCTATTGATGTAGCACCGCATAAAGTAAAGAATGACCTGTTCAGATCACCCGGGCAAATCTCTGCCAGCTTTTTCCCCAGCTCACCCCTTACTTTGGTTACACAGCTTGGTGTAACATAACTTACTTCCTGCATTTGCTTTACCACAGCCTCGGTTATACGCTGATCGCCATGGCCAACATTTACATTCATCAATCCCGATGAAAAATCGATATAACGTTTGTCATCATAATCATGCAGGTAAACTCCTTCGGCATATTTTACGGCAATGGGTGCAATGCCTTTTTGTTTACTCCAGGAGAATAAGGTGTAATCCAAATTATTTTGGATTACTTCGGTGGCTTCCGATAAAGTTTTAGATGCTGCCATATTTTTATTTTCTTTTAGTAATATAAATTATAATTCCAACTATTAATCCTGCGATAGCTAAAAAACCAATTATCTCGCCAATCAGTTCACCAATTTTATATCCCCAGGATTCTGCTTTTGATCCAAATTTTTTTTCGCTTATCTCCACTGCCGTAAAGTGAAGTCCCGCAACAAGTTTACTCCTGTCTGTTATTTCCATAGCACTCCCATCAACTGGGCTTGAAGCAATTTCATAAAGCTTATCGTTTAACAGAAAAAGATAGAATACTGCTGAAGAAGAGTTTTCCTGATCTTTAGTGTACAATACTGCTTTTCTTCCGGTGATTTTGTCAACAACTGTGTCACTAAAAATACAAGTCAAACCTCTCGAGGTGGCATTTTTCCTGAATCCAATTTCTATTCCTTTGTAGGCCCGTTCTAAATCTTCTGCATTATCCGCTTTAATATCTGTACCTTCTGTAGTCACCGTTATTCCCAAATTAGCATAAGCTGTTGTGGCTTTAAATACTTTGAATTTCATCTCTATATTATCCTTTTGCAGCAGTGTATCTATCTTTTCAACATCTTTAGGAAACATCGCAGTTAAATTTTCATCTACTTTCAGTTTTTGCCATTGATCATTAGTTTTATCCTGTGCAAATACATTTGCGGAAATTAAAAATGAATACGCAATTAGAATTTGTTTTATCAGCACTTAATGCCAGTTTTTTTAATTATTGTAAGATGTTTCTTTTGAACACGAATTGAACTGCCCTTAACTCATCCAATTAACCCCCGCCTCTGCATTCCATTTTATCGTACTCTTCTTCAATTTCGTCCAGAATTCAATTGAACTCTTTCCCGTAATATCACCCACACCAAATTTACTTTCATTCCATCCACCAAAACTAAATGGCTCACGGGGCACGGGTACGCCTACATTCACACCGATCATACCTGCGCTGGCCCTGTCAATAATATATCTTGCCATACCACCGTTTTGTGTAAATACACTGGCAGCATTACCGTAAGGATTGGCATTCTCAATGGCTAGTGCTTCATCAACGGTATTGGTACGCATGATAGAAATTACAGGCCCAAAAATTTCTTCTGTTGCCACACTCATTGTTGGTGTTACAAAATCAATAACTGTAGGCCCAACATAAGTGCCGTTTTCTTTTCCGGCAACAATTGTATTTCTCCCATCCACTAAAATTTTAGCGCCATCCCTTTCAGCCTCGCCGATAAATTTTTCAATACGTTCTTTACTTTCTTTACTGATAACAGCACCTAAATTTTCACCGGGAATAATTTTCCTGGCTTCATCACAAATCTTATCAATGATCGCATCCACATTGCCTACACCAATCATTGCACTGGCTGCCATACAACGTTGCCCTGCACAACCACTCATACTTGCAGCAACATTTTGCGCCGTCATACCAGGTATGGCATCAGGCAAAACCATCAAATGATTTTTTGCGCCGCCTAATGCCAAACATCTTTTATAGTTGGATGTAGCTCTTTGGTAAACAATCTTCGCAACCTTTGTACTGCCAACAAATGAAACCGCTTCAATACCCGGATGATCGCAGATGGCATTTACAATTTCCACATCACCATGTACTATATTAAAAACACCATCGGGTAAACCTGCTTCTTTTAAAAGTTCGGCCAATCGTCCGCAGCTCAACGGCACTTTTTCTGATGGTTTAATGATCATGCAATTGCCCAAAGCAATGGCATTCGGTATTGTCCAATTGGGCACCATGGCCGGGAAATTAAAGGGTACTATAGATGCCACTACACCTAGTGCCACATGTTCTGTTCGGCATTCTACTCCTTTGCTTACCTCCAATAATTCACCGGTAATTAACTGGGGTAAAGAAGTGGCAAATTCTGTCAGTTCAATACATTTTTCTATTTCGGCTACAGACTCACCATAAGTTTTTCCATTTTCTTCACTGCATAATTTTGCCAGCTCTTCTACATTCTTTTCCAGTAAAGTTTTATAGCGAAAGAAAACCTGTACCCTTTCCTTGATAGGCATTTTACTCCATGCAGGAAAAGCACCTTTAGCAGCTTTTACTGCCTCATCCAAATCTTTTGCTGATGACATGGGTACAGTGGATAACAGATTGCCATCGATGGGAGAAATGACTTCTATTGTTCTGGAAGCGGCACTATCAACAAATTTTCCGTTGATATAATTTTGTAACGGGGCGTATTTCATATGCACATTTTAATTAACCATAAATTAAAGAAAATAAATGAAACTGCCTTATTTAAAAGAAGTACGCCATTGATCTTATGCATGAAGGGAGGTAAATAAAATCGCCCCTTAAAAGACCCTGAAAATTATTTACATTAAAAATGCATTTAGTTTTGGGTAATACCGTATGGAATTGTATTTTTGCCACCCCTTAAACAATACCAGTTAAATGGTAAAGGTTTGGGCAGGTTAGGAGAGGTGCCTGAGTGGCCGAAAGGAACGGTTTGCTAAATCGTCGTACGGGTTAAACTGTACCGTGGGTTCGAATCCCACCCTCTCCGCAGATCATTTGAAATGGAGAGAAGCAGGGTTAAATTGTTCCGCCGCGGCGGATCGAATCCCACCCTCTCCGCAGATCATTTGAAATGGAGAGAAGTAGGGTTAAACTGTTCCGCCGCGGTGGATCGAATCCCACCCTCTCCGCAAAAAAGCTCTTATTAACTTTTTACATTGTTCGGGTGTTCCCAATAAACCCAACAAATATTTTTTCGTTCGGGATGTAGCGTAGCCCGGTTATCGCGCCTGGTTTGGGACCAGGAGGTCGCAAGTTCGAATCTTGCCATCCCGACATAACAACCCAGGCCCTTCAATTTTTATTGAGGGGCTTTTTTATGTTCAAAAGCTTCTATTATGTCTTGCTATGTGTATTTCCTTTATAGTGATGAATTAAAAAAGTATTATGTTGGCGTTTCTAATGACGTTTCAGATCGTTTAAAAAGGCATAATAGCGGCCAAAGCTTAAGTACTAAAGCTGGCTTGCCGTGGAAATTAATCTTTACAATTGAATGTGTTGATAAATCGGCGGCTATGCAATTGGAAATAAAAATTAAAAAAAGAGGTATCAGAAGATTCCTTGTGGACAATAACATTCAAATTGAATTATAGCGTCCCGCTTTAAGGCAGGAAGGTCGTCACGCTTCGAGGCGTGACCATCCCGACATAACAACCCAGGCCCTTCAATTTTTATTGAGGGGCTTTTTTATTGGATAAATTTTCAAAACCATTTTTCGGATGTAGCATAGCCTGGTTATCCAGTCCCGATTCGCATCGGGAAGGTCGCAAGTTCTAATCTTGTCATCCCGACATAACAACCCAGGCCCTTCAATTTTAAATGAGGGCTTTTTTATTTAGTAGCTGCTCAAATATTTCACTACTTAAAACAAAAAATCCAAACCCGTTGCCGGATCTGGATTCAATTATTTTTATACATTACTTATTTACATGGCTGCTAACTGTACTTTCTGTTGCAATTCCAATACGCTTTCTTTAAACAGGCTATCCGTATCCATCAGGTCTTTTACAGTCTGGCAACTATGAATTACCGTGGTGTGATCACGGCCGCCAAAATGCTCTCCTATAGTTTTTAATGAGTTTTTGGTAAAGGCTTTAGAAAGGAACATAGTGATCTGCCTTGCCTGTACAATTTCCCTTTTACGGGTTTTTTGCAATAGCTTATCGTAAGGCACGTCAAAATATTCGCACACCATTTTCTGAATGGCATCGATGGTGATTTCCTTACTGGAGGATTTTACAAAATTTCTTAATACTTTTTTAGCCAATTCGAGGTCTATTTCCCTCTTATTAAGCGAAGATTGTGCCAATAATGATATTAATGCCCCTTCTAATTCCCTAACATTGCTATTAATATTGTAGGCTATATATTTTACTACCTCACGAGGCATATCCAACCCGTCATTCTTCATCTTCTTTTCCAGTATCTCAATCTTGGTATCGTAATCGGGCACCTGTAAATCGGCACTTAACCCCCAACGAAAACGGCTTAATAACCTTTCCTGTACACCTTCCAGATCTTTAGGCGGCTTATCACTGGTTAAGATCAGCTGCTTACCACTTTGGTGCAAATGATTAAAAATTGCAAAAAAAGCTTCCTGCGATTTTTCGGCACGGTTAAAGAATTGTACATCATCGATGATCAATACATCTATTAACTGGTAAAAATGTATAAAATCGTTGATAGCCTGGTTGCGGCTATGATCTATAAACTGATTGATGAATTTTTCTGAACTAACATACAACACTACTTTATTAGTGTGTAATCTTTTTACCTCGTTGCCTATTGCCTGGGCTAAGTGTGTTTTACCCAAACCAACACCACCATAAATTACCAAAGGATTAAAAGAAGTAGTACCTGGTTTTTCTGCAACGGTTTTACCTGCACGGCGGGCAACCCGGTTGCAATCACCTTCTATAAATGCATCGAATGTATAAGCAGGATTAAGCTGCGGATCAATCTGCATCTTTTTAAGACCCGGAATTACAAATGGGTTCTTAACAGGATTATTTATTACGAGCGGAAAATCCATTTCGTTATTTGAATATGATTTGAATCCATGGCCCGGCACATCCATCGTAAGCGGTTTATTTTTACTGTTACCGCTATCCACCATAATCCTGTATTCCAAACGGGCCTCTTTTCCTAATTCTCTTTTTAATGTTTTTGCTAAAAGCGAAACATAATGTTCTTCAAGGTACTCATAAAAAAACTGACTTGGTACCTGAATCGTTAATATTTTTTCTTTAAGTGCAACCGGCTTAATAGGTTCAAACCACGTTTTGAAATGTTGCCATTCAACAATGTCTTTGATGATCTCTAAACAATTAGCCCATACTTTTTCAAACGCTTTATCCATCAGTCCTTACTTAAGCAATTTAGAATTTATGTTGATTTAAGAATATTTTCCGGGGGATTTCCTTGCCAAAATCAGTTTCAATTTTAAATGAAAATTAATTTTTAGCAGGACAGCGAATATCGAATAAATTATTGAAAAAAAAATTTTTTATTCAATTGTTTTTTTCGCAACAATCACAGTATTGGATTTTGACATTTTTTTTGGTTAAACCCCTTTAAAACCTTAGTGCCGTTCTATGCTTCTAACAGAGTCCTGTTTCATACTGCATATCGTTATTCTGTTAGCCGTTTTTATTGGTCTTTTAACCCTCTAAGATCACTGCCAGCAATCGTTTTAATTTTTTACAGCAGTTCTATTTTCCCTTTGTCAACCAAGATGATTTTATTTTTCAAACAAACTATCCGGTACTATCCCGTTCACACAGAAAGTACCTGGTGGCAATGGGGTTTACCAATCTCACAATCCTACTATTTTTCCTGAAAAAAAGAATATGCTGGTTTTAGCTGAGGGTTAAGGCGAAATACAAAAGGAAGGTAGTTATTTTTTTTAACAGCAAAGAAAATAGGGAATAAAATTTTATCAATAAATAGAATTACTTTTGGCATATTAAATTATCATTATGAGTTATGAATTAACTGGCAAATTAGTTGCTAAATACGACATCGTTCAACGTACAGAGACTTTTAAAACAAGGGAATTTGCTGTTGAAAAAACAGACGACATTAATGGCCGTACTATCACCAATTATGTAAAATTTCAGTGTGTACAGGATAAAACCGCAATTGTAGACAGGGTGAATATTGGTGATGATGTAAAAGTGTATTTTAATATCAAAGGCAGCAAGTGGGAAAAAGATGGTAAAGTAAATTATATTACCAATTTAGACGCCTGGAGGATTGAACAGATTTTACAACCAGGTGCAACTGCTAAAACAGACAATGAATACCTGGAGCCATTAGATACATTTTCTTCAGCACCTCCGGACGCAGTGGATGATTTGCCATTTTAATTCCCCCGTTTCCCTGAAGGGGGAACTGATTACGGAGGAGATTATCTAATAGATTTCAGCTAAAAAAATTTCCGGAATAAGTATCCGGCATTTATTATATGCAACAGAAAATTTCTTTTAAATTGCTTCCTGCAGAAGCTGCAGATGAGTCCATTATAAAAAAAAGAATTGCCGGTGCATGCGGCAAAAAAGAAAGCCTAGTTACAGGTTTTCATCTCCTGAAAAAATCAATAGATGCAAGGGCAAAAACCATTTGGGTTAATGTTACTGTTAATGCTTTTATTGATGAGCCTTTTTATAAAAGAGATAGCCAGCCTTTTTATTTTACAGATGTTAGCCGTGCTGAAAAAAAAGTAGTGATCATTGGAGCTGGTCCTGCAGGTTTATTTGCTGCCCTGCAATTAATTGAAAAAGGTATCAAACCCATTATTTTAGAAAGAGGCAAAGATGTGAGGGCAAGGCGCAGGGACCTGGCATCATTGAACAAAGACGGCATTATTAATCCTGAAAGCAACTACTGCTTTGGCGAAGGTGGCGCCGGCACTTACAGCGATGGTAAATTATATACCCGTAGCAATAAACGTGGCGATATAGACCGGATACTGAACCTGTTTGTTCGTTTTGGTGCCGAAGAAAAAATTTTATACGAAGCTCATCCGCATATAGGCACTAATAAATTGCCGCATATCATCACTGCAATGCGCCAGCAAATTACTGATTGCGGTGGCGAATTTTTATTTGAAAAAAAAGTAGTGGATTGTATTATTGAAAAAGAAAAAATACGATCAGTAAAAACTGCAGACGGCAATACATTTACTGCTGATGATTTTATTTTAGCTACAGGACATAGTGCCAGGGATATTTTTGAACTACTGCACCAGAAAAATATTTTAATTGAGGCAAAGCCCTTTGCATTGGGTGTAAGAATTGAACATCCGCAAATGCTCATCAACAGTTGCCAGTATAAAAGTAATGCCAGTAACGATTTTTTGCCCCCGGCTTCTTATAGTTTAGTAAAACAGGTAAATAACCGTGGTGTATTTTCTTTTTGTATGTGCCCGGGTGGTATTATTGCACCGGCATCTACTGCAGCAGGAGAAGTAGTGGTAAATGGCTGGAGCCCGTCTAAAAGAAATAATCCGTTTGCTAATAGTGGAATGGTGGTACAGGTGGAACTGGAGGATGCAGTGAAGGAGATAAAAAAATACGCAATGAGCAATGTTCAATATTCAATGCTCAATGAAAAACACCCATTAGTATTAATGGAGTTTCAAAAAATGGTGGAGCAAAAATGCTTTAACTCCGGTGGAGGAAAATTTGTGGCACCTGCACAGCGCATGGTTGATTTCAGCAATGGAAAATCTTCTGCTTCATTACCAGTTTGTTCTTATCAGCCTGGTTTACATTCAATACAATTAAATGAAGTACTCCCCGATTTTATTTATCAATCCTTAGCTAAAGGCTTTGTTGAGTTTGGCAAAAAAATGCCCGGTTACTTTACCAATGAAGCTGTGGTGGTTGCTACGGAAAGCCGTACCTCATCGCCGGTACGCATCCCAAGAAACAACGACACTCTTACACACCCCGGGATAAAAAATTTATACCCTTGCGGCGAAGGAGCCGGTTATGCAGGCGGTATTGTAAGTGCAGCTATGGATGGCGAAAGAATCGCTATTCAGATAGCCGCATTAAAATCATAAAAGCCTCCGTAAATTTTATTCCTATCTTTAAAGCCGTTGAAATTACCACTTGTAAAATAAGTACTGTATTTAAAATTGTATTTTATTTATTTTAGTGCTCCTTTACCTTCACGCTTAAAACAACCCTTAATGAATATTTTAGAACTGCACAATCTTAAAAAATATTTTGCCACACAAAAAGCGGTGGACGATATCAGCATGGTGATTCCCAAGGGAAGCATCTTTGGTTTACTGGGCCCTAATGGTGCCGGTAAAACTACGCTGATAAGAATGATCACAGGAATTTTTTATCCTGATTCCGGAGGTATTATTTTAAAAGGGAAAAAGTTTGATCCTGAAAACGATGCCAGGTACATTGGTTACATGCCCGAAGAAAGAGGTTTGTATAAAAAAATGAAAATTGGCGAACAGGCATTATACCTTGCACAGCTTAAAGGGCTCAGCAAGAATGATGCGATGCATAAAATTAAAGAGTGGTTCAAACGCCTGGAGATGGAAAGCTGGTGGAATAAGAAAGTGGAAGACCTGAGCAAGGGTATGGGACAAAAATTACAATTTGTTATCACTGTTTTGCATGAGCCTGATCTGATCATACTGGATGAACCTTTTAGTGGCCTTGATCCCATCAATGCCAATTTAATAAAAGATGAAATTTACAGACTGGCGCAAAATGGCACTACTATAATTTTCAGTACACATCGTATGGAGCAGGTAGAAGAGATCTGTAACAATATTGTATTGGTAAATAAAGGGAAAAAAATACTAGACGGTACAGTGCAAAATGTAAAACAGGATTTTAAAGAAAACCTTTTTAGCCTGCAGCTGGAAAACATTCCCGCCACTATCAACAGCAATGCATTTGAAATAATCAATACCCATAAGCATGAGCTTATTGTAAAGATCAATGAAGGTTTTAAAGCTAATGATGTGTTAGGCTATTTTATTAATGGCGGAAGTGGAATCGTTTCTTTTAAAGAAATATTGCCTTCATTAAATGATATATTCATTAAGCTGGTGGAAGGCACGCCAACAGCAAGGCAATTTCAAACCATGGATAATTGATTGTTCATTGTTGCACTCATCATTTACCCTTTACTATTAAACTTATAAAAGATGTATAAAATTATCTTAATCATAAAAAGAGAATTTCTTACCCGTGTAAGAAAAAAGACTTTCATTATTGGTACTGTTCTTTTCCCGGTATTGTACCTGGGGCTTATGTTTGGAACCGGTTATATTGCTGATAAAACCAAGGAAAATGTAAAAATTGCTTTAATTGATAAATCCGGTTTATTTACCGAAAAACTAGTAAATACATTTAACCAAAACGATACTGCCAATTCAATCAAATTAGTTACCAAAGATATAGATGTACTGCAACAGCATTTTGATTCTCTTGGCTACAATGGCTATATAGTAGTCCCTGAAAATTTTAATTGGAAAACGGGCATTGACAGCAATAATTTTTCAGTCAACACCAAAAAAACATACGGCATTGGTGCACTGGTGCCTATAGAAAAAAAGTTAAACAAAATGTGGGGACAGATAAAAAAAGACAGCCTTGGTATTGATGCTGCAATGCAGCAAATTATGAGCAGTACATTAAGTGTAAAAGTAAATAACGAAAAAGATAAAAATGCCGATGCAGGAATTGCTACAGTTATTGGTTATGTGTCAGGCATATTAATGTACATTATTTTACTGCTATACGGCTCCCAGGTAATGATGGGTGTTACAGAAGAAAAGACAAGCCGTATTGCCGAAGTAGTAGTTTCATCTGTAAAGCCCTTTCAGTTAATGATTGGTAAAATAGTTGGAATCGGGCTGGTAGCATTAACTCAGTTCCTTATTTGGATAGCCTGTATTTTTATCATTTATAATATTGGTAAGACAACAGCGGGGGATAATTCCTCTTTATCAATGGTAGGCCAGATTCAAAATGTATTTACCAGTGTTAATATTCCATTGGTAGTAGGCCTTTTTATTTTTTATATGCTGGGTGGATTTTTCTTTTATGCATCTTTATATGCCGCCATTGGCAGTGCTATAAATGAAGATATGAGAGAGGCGCAATCTTTAAGTTTTCCTATTACTATGCTGGTGATATTTTCCATATTTATAATGATGACAGTAGTAAGAGACCCTAATAGTTCATTAGCAGTTTGGGCAAGTATCATCCCATTCAGTGCACCAATAGTAATGATGGCACGCATTCCTTTTGGTGTGCCTAACACGGTTCCATTATGGCAACTGGGTTTATCAATGGCATTGCTGATTGCCGGTTTTATGTTCACTACATGGTTTGCAGCAAGAATTTACCGTACCGGTATTTTAATGTATGGTAAAAAACCAAGCTGGAAAGAAATGATCAGGTGGGCATTTCGTAAATAACTTTTTTCTACCATAATAAAAAACCGGTTTGCAAATTGCAAACCGGTTTTTTATTGATCATGATACAATTAATATTTTACACTTTGGCTATTTCCGGTTGCGGTTGTACCTGTGGTTGTTCTTTTGGTTTTGCTGCTTTTTCTATAGCTTTATTCAATTCTTCGCTAAGGTAATTGCTGATTATTTTCCAGCTTACAACCACAATGCCAATAAAAGTTCCGAGCAGCAACCCTATAAAAGCATATAGCTTGGTTGATTTACCATCCATATCGTAAGGGCCTTCCGGTTTATCCAATGGTTCAATAATAGGCGTTTCTTTCTGAAGTTTGTAAGCAGCCGCCTCCCTGTTATTTACAGCATAATAATATTGTGATTGTACTGTTTGCTTATCATTGTCCAGGTTAATCTTAGGCAGGCTAAAACGCTTTAGTTCGTTATTAGTAAAAAAAGTGGTTTCATCCAGTTTGATGGCATGTTCATCCAGTAAATTTAAAACCTTCAACAGTGAATCTGCTTTGTTAACTGCAAATTCATAATCTATCTGTGCTTTTTTCTTTTTAAGATCAATATAGAAGTCTGATATCTTATCGATAAAAACATAACTTACTACTCTTACAATTTCCTCGTTGGTGTTACTGTAATACAATTCAAGTATACCATTCTTGTTGATCTTTGCGGTAAAAGTATTGCGTAAAATATTGCTGGCAATATTCACCATCTTTACAGTATCCTTTTTATCTACAACAATCTTTTCGTTTTGCATAAACCCCGTGTGCTTATTATTTTCATCCACCAGCAATTCGGCAATTGTTTTATTTTGCATGGAAGGCACTTTTGCGTTAGAAACTGCTTCCCTCGTTCTGCGGCTGGTAGCTAACTCCACAATATTAATAGAGGCTTCGCCACTAAAAGATTTTGGCGCATCAGACAATCCTAAAATATTGCTTATTGCAGAACCTGAAATATTGTTGTCGCTGGAACTATTTAATGGGAAAACGGTAGATTTTGATGTATAAACCGGCACTCCCTGTTTTGCCAGGAAGTAAAACAATCCGCCAAATGCTATGGCTATCAAAGCAATTAACCAGCTGAATTTCTTTAACCGTTTTACAACCTGCTTAATAAGTTCTATGTTGTTCATCTGAATGTTTATTAATTTACTTCAATTACAGTCCTGATACTACTTTAGCAACTAAAACACCTGTAACAATGGTGACGATAGAAAGGCCGGCCTGTTTAACTATGTCAACCACCTGGCTACCTTCGGCTTTAAATGGTACATTCACTGTACTTCCTTCGGCAACTTTTGGATACAAATGAAAAAAGAAAATATTTTTAGTACGTTTACTCTTGCCGTTTGCATACTGTACATAGATGCGGCTTTTCCAGGGTCGTCTTCCATATCCGCCAGCCTTATCTACATAATACAATAAATTAGTGTGCTCTTTATCAAAAGTGAGTTTTAAAGGAGATTGCACAGTTCCTTTTACGCTAACAAAAGGATTTATTTCCGGTACAAATATTACATCGCCTTCCTGCAATACCACATCATATTTTGAGTTCTTGTATTTCATGGCTTTGTACAGATCAATGCTTACCGGCTCCTGCGAAACCTCACTCAGGTCAGTTTTTACTGAATCTAAAATTATTCCACCCAAAGAATCTGTTAGTGAATTCACTTTATTGGTTACATTTTCCCTGAAATACTGTACTTTTTTGCGGTATAAAATTGCCCCGGTTAAATCTGCCCCTTCTTTTATTCCTCCGGCCCTGTCTATAAAAGATGATAAGCGTTCGTGTTTATTCAGGCGTGGATAAGGACCCGGGTATTGTATCAACCCGTTGATCTGTACCAATTGCTGCAGTTCAAAAGTGGGGTTTTTTCTTACATATACCTGGTCATAAGGCTTCAATACAATTGCAGCAGAAGCACTATCTACATCTAAATTTGGTGACACTTTTATCTGCTTTAATACTACACGGGTGGGGGTTTGTTCTCTTTTGGCAGAATCAAGATCCAATACGCTGGCAATTTCAATTCTCCCGTATTCTGCAGATTGTTTTAAACCACCTGATAAATACAACAGATCCTGTAAGGTCATACCACCATATTTATTGATCTTCCCTTCTTTTCTTACTTCTCCAAAAATTTCTACATATTGCCTGTCGCCAAACTGGTTATTGTTGAACAGTAATATCTGATCATTAGCATAAATGGGCACATTAAAAATACTTGAAGTATCGTTACTGGTTATACCGCTAAGATTAACATCCACCCGGCTCGTTTTAATATTGGTACTATCACCACCCCCTCTGAAGATGTAGGCTCGTGGCAAATACGTATTCCTGGTAATACCGCCTGCTCTGTTGATCAGGTCAAAAAGTTTATCTCCTTTTCTAATTTCATACTGGCCGGGGTAAGATACTTCTCCTTTAAGTTCTACCTTATTTAATAACCCGGGATTTACCGCAATCACTTTAACAATATCACCATCTTTCAAATCAAAATCTTCTTTTACAAGACGGGGGTCGTTGGTGGGATTTACAATTGCAGTAACATTCACATCTTTTATCGTTTGTTGTTCCAGCTCAGTTCTGTAAACTTTAGCACCACTGGAAAAAGCGTCTGTTTGCAAACCACCGGAGTATCTTAAAAGTGCTTTCATGTTTTCGTCATCTCTCAACTGATAATACATGGGCCTTTTAAATCGTCCCTCTGCTTTTACTTTTTTCTGAGCAGTTTGTAAAATCACAAAATCATTATTTTCCATATAAATATGCTTACCAAAATCGCCTGTGGTAAGGTATTTATATACATCCAGCTCGTCAATTACCCTGCCGTTACGTTTAATTAAAATATTACGCAGGTTAGCCATATTGGTTGGCCCACCGGCAAGCGCAATAATATTAAAAGCATTGGTAAATGCAGACACTGTTACCGGCCCCTGGTTATTGATCTCTCCGGCCACATTAACCGAGATGGTTCGTGGCTGGCCTAAAGAAACAGTGATATTGGTAGTGGCAGGAACATAAGATTTAAATCTTTGAATAATGAGTGACCGTACCTGCTCAAAAGTTAAGCCCTGAAGATATATTTTACCCAGTCCGGCAGGAAATATAGAACCGTCTCTTGCTACAGTATAATCTAATGTAGCTTCTGCCCCGTTCCATAAGGATACGATGATCTGGTCGTAAACACCAATGGGATAATCCAAAGGAGGAGTAGATAATTCTGTAATAGCCGCCACAACACCATTCCGGAATAAGTGCATTCCATAAATATCTTCTGTAACATTATTTGACTGTGGTGTATTTTCTTTTACAAGACTGTCGGTATTGATCTTTTTATTTAGCGCCTTGTTATTATCTATGCCAAGGGTAGATTTTGAATCAGGATTTTTATCTGCAAGAAATGTTTTTAAGGTACCCGGATCCATCTGGCTGGGTATATCGGGTGTGGCGCCACTTGGATCTAGTTTAACCGGAGATTGCCCCTGGGCATTTACACTAACACAAAAAATTAATGAAGATATTATTAATAGCTTTTTTATATAGCGGCTTACTTGTCGTGAGTTTATTAACATCTGTTGGGGGTTGATTTTCAAAAATTTGATGGCAAAGATAATATATTATTTTAGTGGGTGCTTCAAAGCTATGCACACCAGAATTTGCTATGTTTTATTACTGAAACCCGAAAAACAGGGTTTTAATTTTTTTGTCATTTTGATCATGTTTTCTGTTGTATTAAAAATGTGACATTTGCTTTTGCTGTTGCCTGAATTCATTCCATACTTCCTGAACAATTGCTGCAGCCGGCTGTATAGATCCTATCATTACACTTACCTGGCCTATTTCCAATTCTCCTTCTTCCAGGTTACCATCAAACATGCCTTTTTTTGCTCGTCCTTTTCCTAATAATTGTTTCAGCTGCTCTGCCGATGCATTTTGCTGCTCCGCTTGTTGCACCTGCGTAAAGAAATTATTTTTCAGCAGCCGTACCGGTGTTAGTTGCTTTAACGACAGCATGGTATCGCCTTCGCTGGCATGTATAACGGCTTCTTTAAAATTAATATGAGATGAGGCCTCTTCACTTGCTACAAACCGGCTACCGATCTGTACTGCTTCGGCACCCAGCACCATAGACGCCAACATCTGCCTGCCAGTTGCAATACCGCCAGCAGCTATTACCGGGATAGTAACCGCTGCACAAACTGCAGGAACCAATACCATTGTTGTAGTTTCTTCTCTTCCATTATGCCCACCGGCTTCAAAACCTTCAGCTACCACTGCATCACAACCTGCATCCTGCGCTTTAAGTGCAAATTTGCTGCTGCTTACCACATGTACCACTTTAATCCCGTTTTCTTTCAAAACTGAAGTCCAGGTTTTAGGGTTGCCCGCTGATGTAAAAACCACCGGCACTTTTTCCTCTATAATAATGTGGATATGTTTTTCTATCTCCGGGTAAAGCAAAGGAACATTTACACCAAATGGTTTACCCGTTGCTGCTTTGCATTTTTGAATATGCTCCCGCAGCACTTCGGGATACATACTGCCACTACCAATAAGCCCCAATCCTCCGGCATTACTTACGGCACTAGCCAGGCGCCAGCCACTGGCCCATATCATTCCGGCTTGCACAATGGGGTAATCAATATTAAAAAGTTGTGTTACTCTGTTCTCCATTTTTAACTATCAATAATTTGTTCAGTTTTTAAACAAAACAAAAAGTACTTTGAAACGCAAAGTAAAAGATTTTATTTTATAAATCCAAGGTTTATTTAATTTGATGGTTGTTTTCAAATCAGCTTTTGTGTCCCCCGCCCAGGTCAATAGCGGTATTGTCGCCTATGTTAAGGCTACGGCTTACACCTCTCACTTCGGCATCACTGCCAATAAGGGAGTTGTTCAGCACTATTTCAAAAAGATTGGAATAAGATCCGATAATGGAATCTTTGATGATGGCATGATTTAGTTTTGAGTATTCGCCAATGGCTACATTTGGCCCAATCACCGAATTTTTTATATCACAACCTTCGCCAATACTTACCGGGGGGATGATGATGGTATTTTCGAATGTATGTTTTTCTTCTATATTACCGCCAAATTTCTTAAGCAGTGTGGCATTAGATTCCAGTAAAGTTTCTTTTTTACCGCAATCAAACCAGTTTTGCACTTTAAATGGCTGAAACTTAACGCCATTCTGTATCATACACTCCAACGCATCGGTTAAGTTAAATTCATCGTAGCTTTTAATACCGGCGGCAATTATTTTTTCTATACAGGAAAATAAAAACCCGGTTTCTTTAATCTTGTATACCCCTACCAGGGCCATATTGCTTTTGGGAATAGCTGGCTTTTCCACCACACGGTTTATAAAACCATCCTCATCTATTTCGGCAACACCAAAATTGCGTGGGTCATCCACTTTTTTTACCCCCAACATAGAGTGTGGGGTATTGATAATTTCTTTTACATCGTATTCTGCAATAGTATCGCCCAGTACAATTAGTATTTCGTCGCTCCCTATAATTTCTTTGGTAAGATTGATGGCATGCCCGGTGCCATGCCTTTCATTTTGCTGCACAAAATGGCAATTCAGTTGCGGATATTTTTCCTTTACATAATCTTGTATCTTTTCCCCCAGGTATCCGATAATAAAAACAAAATCATTTATTCCTGCATCTTTCAATTGGTCGATAATAATACTCAGAATTGTTTTTCCTGCCAGTGGAATTAACGCTTTAGGTTGTGTGTATGTATGCGGACGAAGTTTAGTGCCTGCGCCTGCTACCGGTATAATGGCCTTCATGCTTTGAATATTTGTGAAGCGTTTTTTTAAAAGGATGTGAAATTAGCGATTTTTTGATAAGGCGATGTATTTTTTACACAACCGAAATCCACAAGGTTGCTAACCTTGATAATTGCTTAAAAAATTGTTATGTCATTACCAAGGTTAGCAACCCTCTTGCAATTATCTTTGCGCCAAATAATACTTAATGCAAAGAGATACTGTAATTTTTGACCTCATCAACAAAGAATTAGAGAGGCAGCGCAATGGCATTGAACTGATTGCTTCAGAAAACTTTACCAGCCTTCAGGTGATGCAGGCCATGGGCACGTCTTTAACCAACAAATATGCGGAAGGTTATCCCGGCCGCCGTTATTATGGTGGTTGCGAAATTGTAGACCAGGTAGAGCAACTGGCCATTGACCGTTTAAAACAGATTTTTGATTGCGAATATGCCAATGTGCAGCCTCATAGCGGAGCGCAGGCTAATGCCGCATTATTGCTGGCTATTTTACAACCAGGCGATAAAATACTAGGACTGGATCTGAGCATGGGCGGGCATCTCACCCACGGTAGTGCGGTTAACTTCAGTGGTAAATTATACCAACCTCATTTTTATGGTGTAAAAAAAGAAACCGGCCTTATTGACTACGAAATGCTGGAAGAAAAAGCCCGTACTGAAAAACCGAAAGTAATTATCTGTGGTGCCAGCGCTTACAGCCGTGATATTGATTATGCAAGAATAAGAAAAGTGGCGGATGAAGTGGGTGCCTTTGTATGGTGCGATATGGCTCATCCTGCAGGACTTATTGCAAAAGGCTTATTAAGTTCTCCGTTTGAACATTGCCATTTTGTAACCAGCACCACCCATAAAACATTACGTGGGCCAAGAGGTGGTATTATCATGATGAAAAAAGATTTTGAAAATCCGTTTGGCTTAAAAGATGTAAAAGGCAACGTGCGGATGATGAGTAATTTGCTGGATATGGCAGTTTTTCCGGGTACACAAGGCGGGCCGCTGGAGCATGTTATTGCAGCTAAAGCCATCGCTTTTGGCGAAATACTTACTGATGAATTTACGGTTTATGCAAAACAGGTAATTGCTAATGCGCAGGCAATGTCTAAAGCGCTTAATGATAAAGAATACCAGATCATCAGTGGAGGTACCGACAATCATTTAATGCTGATCGATCTGAGAAATAAAAATATCAGTGGTAAAAAAGCAGAACAGGTTTTAGGCAAAGCCGATATTACTGTTAATAAGAACATGGTGCCTTACGATGATAAAAGTGCTTTTGTAACAAGTGGTATTCGTGTAGGCGTTGCTGCTATTACCACAAGAGGGATGAAAGAAGAACACATGGCAACTGTAATAAACTTTATTGATAAAGCTTTAATGAATGCTGATGATGAAGCAGTACTGGCTGCCATTGCCAAAGAAGTAAAAGCATTTATGCAACAGTTTCCTTTATACCCGGAATTAGGTTAAAAGTGCAGGGTTTAGAGGTTTAGTACACGTTATGCTGAACTTCTAACCCTCTAAACTTCTAAACCCTGAACTCCTAAAACTTTTTTTATGATACAACGCATTCAATCTGTATGGCTATTACTTGCAGCTACTTGTATTGGGCTTAGCGTTAAACTACCTTATTACAGTGGTACCAATGCAAAAGGAGTTGCCTCTTACGAGTTAAAGGCTACAGAAAACTTCCTGTTATTCAGCACTACTATAATTACCACTTTGCTGGCATTGCTGATTATTTTTCTTTTTAAAAAAAGGCCCTTGCAGTTAAGGCTTTGCGTGCTGGGCATTGTATTAGAAGCGCTGCTGATCTTTTTATACTACAGGGAAGTGAGCACTTTTACACTGGGTACTTATTCATTATGGGCTATGTTACATGGTATAGCAGTCTTTTTATTTTTTTTAGCAGCAAGGGCTATTAATAAAGATGAAAAGCGGGTAAAAGACAGTGACAGGCTGAGATAAAAAATACATTTTTCTTAAAAATCGTTTACATAAAAAGAGCGTCCCGTATTTCTACAGGACGCTCTTTCATTTTTATAGATTGATGTGTGTGTTATTGTTTTACGAACTTAACTGAATTAGTTTGTCCGTCGCTGAATACGCCTCTTACAAAGTAAGTACCAGTAGCAAGGTTTGAAACATCCAGGCTAACAAGGCTGGAACCAGACTGTACCTGTACGGTATTCCTGTATACTACTTTACCTTCAAGAGAAACGATAGCCAATTCTACTTTATCTTTTTTAGAAGTAGTGATGCTTAACTGGGCAGTGTTACTAACCGGGTTAGGTAAAATACCTGCCAGTTGCATATCTCTTACCTGGGCACCTACTTTTACAATTGAAGTGTAGTTAATTCTGCCATCAATATCAATAATCTTGATACGATAGAAGTTAGTACCTGTTAATGGAGCCGCATCATCGTAGCTGAATGGCAATGCACAACGAGCCTGGGTTGCAGTAAAGCTGTTAATAGTGGTAAAGTTTTTACCGTCTGCAGAGCGCTCAATTTCAAAAGTAGCTTGTGAGCTGGTACATTCTGCATTCCAGTTTAAAGTATTGGCAACATTACCTTTAGATGCATTAAAGTAATAGATCTTGATAGGCAAAGGTGCGCCACCGGCATTAATTGTACCTACTGCAAAAGGGGAGAAAGTAGTTATACCATTAAGTGTAACGGTATTGGTACCATTGTTAGCACTTGTTTGCTGACAAGTTCCCCAAGACGGGCCGTAGTGAGCAATACCAACTAATGCGTTAGGATTTGCAGTGAATGAAGTTCCTTCCAGGCTGGTAACCCAGTCTAATTTCATATTAACGCCCAATGGAGCTGTTGGTGTACCAGTGCCATTATAATTCACAATCCATACTGCGTCAACAATTTTTAATTTTTGAGCTGCAGTAAAAGCTGTTCCGTTTGGAGCACCGTTTGCAGTTACGCCATCAAATACACCTACACTAAAGCTGTTGTTAGCTAAAGTATTGCTTGAAGTAAGTTGTACCGGTAAATAATTAGTACCATCGCCAACAGGGAAAGTATAAGCAGAAGAAACGGTGATATTGTTTACACGAATTAAACCACTGTTAGCTCCTGAAGTTGCTGCTTTAATATGTGTAGTTGCACCAAAAGTACCGGCAATTGCATTAGCAGGACTGGCATTAAGGATCAGGTTAGGTGTTGCAGCTGCAGGTATAGTTAAAATACCACTATTAAGCGTTAAAATACCAGTTAAAGTAGTAGTATTAGCTGATAGGGTTTTTGTACCACCGCCTGATATTGTAAGATTTTTATACGTAGCAGCCGGAGAAGTAATAGCCTGTGTTGTACCATTTAAAACAACATTACCGTTTGAAACTGTATAGCCAACTGTTGTACCAATTGTAATATTACCACCAACGGTAAGAGTGCCTGTTCCTAAGGTAATTTCAGGTTGCTCGGTAGTAGTTCCATTGGTCGCAGTGATATTTCCGTTTACAGTTAAAGAGCTTGTTGTACCTGTAAGAGTAATACCAGTTAAAGTGCTTTCAGTAGTACCCCCTGTAGCACCATTTATTGTGAGGTTTCCTGTGATGGTTAATGTGATGCCATTTGTACTGATTGTTAAATTTCCACCACGTGCACCACCTGATGCATCTCTACCTAGTGTCGTTAAACTTTTAATAGTAGTACTAGCCGCTAAGTTGGGCCAGTTTGTACCAGCTGTACCAATTGGAATTACTACATCTTCTGCTGCCAAAGGAGCATGATTTAAAGACCAGTTTGCCCCTGTTGCCCACGCTGTGCTTGATGAACCATCCCAGGTATTTGTCTGAGCTTTTAGGTTGGAGATAAAAAACAAATTCGCAAACACCAATGTGATGACGAATGATTTCGAGTTAAGTAAAAACTTTTTCATGTTGTCCATTTTTAATTTTAAATAAATAAAGTGTGATAAGCTGAAGGTTAATGCAAGCAGGAAATGGACAGGATAGGTTTCTTAGGTATCGGAAAGAATATCTGAAAGGACGTTAAAGGTCATATTTTTTTCCTCAATAAGACATTATAATCTTATTAAAAGAAGAATAAAGAAAACTGAATTGGTTTCTGTTTCTGTGTTGGGTTACAGTTTGAAATTAGGGAGGTAAGTAAGGTTAGGGTACTTATTTACTTCGTAAAAATACGGTGCTGGTTTTAATTATCCAACATTTTTTTTCATTAAATTCAAAATGTAGCTATTTTTCTACAATATAGGCATTGATTAGCAATACTTTGCAGTATTGCTAATCTTATTCTTTTTTAAATCAGTTGGTGTGCCGGCAAAAACCAGTTCACCACCACCATCACCTGCTTCGGGGCCAAGGTCAATTACCCAGTCGGCACTTTTAATAACATCAGTATTGTGTTCTATTACCAATATAGAATGCCCCTGCTCTATCAAAGCATTAAAAGAAGCCAGCAGCTTTTTTATATCATTAAAATGCAGCCCCGTAGTAGGTTCATCAAAAATAAACAGGATACTGCCCTGCGATTTGCCCTTGCCCAGGAATGAGGCTAGTTTTACCCTTTGTGCTTCACCGCCACTTAAAGTATCAGACGATTGGCCCAATTTTACATAGCCCAGGCCTACATTGCTTAATGGCCTTATTTTATTGGCCACAGAGGGTTCATCGGCAAAAAAATCCACCGCATCATCTACACTCATATCCAGTACCTCATAAATATTTTTATCCCTGTATTTTACTTCCAGTACTTCTTCTTTAAAACGTTTACCGCCACAAACATCGCAGGTTAAATGTACATCTGCCAAAAACTGCATTTCCACAATTTGCTCGCCTTCTCCTTTACAAGCATCACATCTTCCTCCATCTACATTAAAAGAAAAGTGTTTGGGTTGAAATCCTCTCATCTTACTCAATGGCTGGCTGCTATATAAATCTCTTATTTCATCATAAGCTTTTATATAAGTAACCGGGTTGCTTCTTGAAGATTTGCCAATGGGATTCTGATCTACCATCTCAATCTGGGAGATATGATCCACATCACCGGTGATAGCTTTATGCAATCCTGCCTTATCAATAAATTCCCCTTTTAATTTTTGCAATGCCGGAAATAAAATTTGTTTTACCAAAGTTGTTTTACCACTGCCACTTACACCACTCACCACACACAATACATTTAAAGGAAATTCTACCGTGATGTTTTTTAAGTTATTCTGTCTTGCGCCTTCCACTTTAACTGAACGGTTCCATTTACGAACTGATTTAGGTGGTTCAATTTTTAAAACTCCGGATAAATATTTCCCGGTAAGGCTGGCCGGATTACTGATGATAGCGTTATAATTTCCTTCTGCAGTTATCTCCCCGCCTAAATGACTGGCCAATGGCCCCATATCAATAATGTGATCCGCTTCTCTCATCATCATTTCATCATGCTCCACCACCACTACAGTATTACCGAGATCACGTAGTTCTTTTAATACCTTTATTAGTCTTTCAGTATCCCTGCTGTGTAAGCCAATAGAAGGTTCGTCTAATATATATAGTGAGTTGGTAAGGTTACTGCCTAAACTCCTGGTTAACTGAATACGCTGGCTTTCGCCGCCGCTTAAACTATTGGCTAAACGGTTTAAGGTAAGATAACCTAAACCTACATCCATTAATGTTTTTATGCGGTGATGAACTTCTATCAGTATTCGTTTGGCAACTACCGCATCATATTCATTCAGCTTTAATTTTTCAAACCATACCTGCAGATCTTTTACTGGCATTTCGCAAAGCTGGCCAATATGTTTACCTCCTACCTGTACATACAATGCTTCCTTACGTAAGCGGTAACCTTTACAATCTGTACACTGTGTTCTTCCCCTGTAACGGGATAATAAAACACGATACTGTACTTTGTACAGGTTAGCTTCTACTTCTTTAAAAAAATCATTAATGCCTTCAACATGCTCATTACCATTCCATAGATCATCTGATTGTTTCTGTGTTAAATCAATAACAGGTGTATGAATAGGAAAGTTGAATTTTTTTGCAGCTCTCACAAACTGGTCTTTCCATGCACTAAGTTTTTCTCCTTTCCATGGCGCTACTGCACCTTCGTATACACTTAATTGTTTGTTTGGAATAATAAGATCGGGATCAATGCCCAGTATCTGGGAAAAACCTTCGCAGGTGGGACAGGCACCATAAGGATTATTAAATGAAAATAAATTAGGTACCGGTTCTTCAAACACAATGCCATCTGCTTCAAACTTATTGGAAAAATGTTTTTTATCGCTACCATTAATTTCTAAATACAATTCTCCTTCACCTTCATAAAAAGCAGTGTTAACAGAATCGGCAATGCGATGTTTATCATCTTCGTCAAAAGCTTTTACAACAAACCTGTCAATTAACAAGAAGGTTGATTTCTGATCGATTTTTGTTGGTGGCTTTTCTGCCTCCAGCAAATCTTCTATTCTTACTATTTCTTTATTCTGGTATAATCTTGAAAAACCTTTCTGCAATAAAATATTCAGTTCTTCTTTGGCATCCCTGTTTTTTTGTTGTTTAAATGGCACCAGTACCAACACTTTATCGCCGGTTTTTAAATGCGCCATAAATTCTACCACATCATTTACATCATCTTTTTTTACT
This sequence comes from Ferruginibacter sp. SUN106, assembly GCF_050611765.1. Classification (NCBI taxonomy): domain Bacteria; kingdom Pseudomonadati; phylum Bacteroidota; class Chitinophagia; order Chitinophagales; family Chitinophagaceae; genus Ferruginibacter; species Ferruginibacter sp. SUN106. Next base: position 459,140 of record NZ_JBODJC010000001.1, on the reverse strand, counting down.
TCTTTACCACTTACCGGAGAAATGGTTTTACCCGCCCTTGCAAATAACAGGCGCAGGTAATCATAAATTTCCGTCATGCTACCAACGGTACTGCGTGGTGTACGGGTAATTACTTTTTGTTCAATTGCAATAGCGGGGCACAAACCCTTTATATAATCCACATCGGGTTTATCCATGCGCTGCATAAACTGGCGGGCATAGGCACTCAGGCTTTCGGCATAGCGGCGCTGGCCCTCTGCAAATAAGGTATCAATAGTTAAGGATGATTTACCCGAACCTGAAACACCGGTAACCACTATCAATTTATCCCTGGGTATAGTAACAGATATATTTTTTAAATTATGTACCCTTGCTCCTTTTATCTCTATACCGGTAGTTGGTTTAGCTGCCGGTACTTTATCTGTCTTATTTATTTTAACTGCTTTACTTACTTTTTTTACTTCCATAACCTTATTTATACTTTATTACCCTCTATATTTTCAAAATTACTTTATTTTATGTCAAAGCGATACACGGAGATTACACAAAGGTTCACAGCCATAAATCTTTGTAAAACTCCAGCCTGGTCCGTGTATCCCTGTGGCCTTATTATGCTGCCTGTAATATGTGAAACTTTTCTTAAAGCGCTTATCCACCTATTGTGGAGAAATTCATTTTAGTATTTTTACCATGTTAACGGTGTGAAAAAATTGAGTGTTTCTACTCATAATAATTTCAAAACATCTATTATTTTTACAGTCCAATATCCAAAAAAGTGAAAAGCCGAAAAAGCCTATCTAAAAGACTTCTACGCAATTTTCCCATTTTTTGGTCCTGTAATTAAAGTCCTAACACACTAAAACTGTAGAAGTTTATGAAATGCCTTAACAATCTTACCGACCAGCAGCTTATTCATTTGTATATGGAAGGCGACGCTGATGCTCTTGCAACCATCGTAATGCGTTACAAGGACAAAATTTACACCTCTATTTACTTATTAGTAAAAGACAAGTACCTGACTGAAGACATCTTCCAGGATGTATTTATCCGTATTATCGACACTTTAAAAGGTGGCCGTTATACCGATGAGGGAAAATTCCTGCCATGGGCAATGCGTATTGCACACAACATGTGTGTAGATCATTTTAGAAAAGTGAAACGTAGCCCAACCATCAAGACCAGCGACGACAGGGACATTTTTGAAGTATTAAACTTCAGCGAACCTGGTGCTGACCACAAAATGATGAGTGGCCAAAGCCACGAAAGGATCAGGAAAATGGTAGATATGCTTCCTGAAGACCAACGTGAAGTGATTATCCTGCGTCATTATGCCGATTTAAGTTTTAAAGAAATTGCTGATCTTACTAAATGCAGCATCAATACTGCTTTAGGCCGCATGCGTTATGGTTTAATTAACCTGCGCAAGCTGATGACTGAGAAGCAAATTGCTCTATAAATTTTGTAACCCCCGATACAAATTGAAACCCTTCAAAATTTTTTGAAGGGTTTTTTGTTTTTAGGAACATGGATTAGACGGGTTAGAGGGATAAAAAAGGATTTTTTATGTGGAGAAAAATACTGCTTAACTTGTTAAGTATTATCCGTTCAATCCGTGTCATCCGTGTTCCTGTATTTACCACCATTCCTGCTTTTACCCATACAATCTTTACCCAAAACCATTTTCTGCGTAGCAGAAAGATCAATGGTAATCCTTTTCAGAAAGTTTTATTTGAAGTAATAAGCTTATTTAAACAAGAATCTTTTTATCCGTTCAATCTATGTCATCCGTGTTCCTGTATTTACCACCATTACTGCTTTTATCCATACAATCTTTACCCAAAAACATTTTCTGCGTAGCAGAAAGATCAATGGTAATCCTTTTCAGAAAGTTTTATTTGAAGTAATAAGCTTATTTAAATAAAAATCTTTTTTATCCGTTCAATCCGTGTCATCCGTGTTCCTGTATTTTCCACCATTCCTGCTTTTACCCATAAAATCTTTAACCAAAATCATTTTATTAAAAAATATTGCTGTAAATTTTCAATCGATATAAAAAACATTTTTGCTGTATGGGAGATTTACAGATTAAGAAACAGGCCAAACAATACGATGTTGTAATAGTTGGCTCCGGCGCCGGTGGTGGTATGGCTGCATATACATTAGCTAAAGCCGGTTTTAAAGTATGCATGCTTGAAGCTGGTTACATGTATGATCCTCAAAAAAATATTACGCAGCTTAAACATCCCTGGGATTCTCCACGCCGTGGTGCCAGTACCACAATACGGCCTTTTGGCGATTTTGATGCCTGCTATGGCGGTTGGAGTTTAGAGGGCGAGCCATATACAAAAGAAGAAGGCACAGATTGGCTGTGGTGGCGTGCAAGAATGCTTGGAGGAAGAACCAATCACTGGGGAAGAATCTCTTTACGCTTTGGTCCTAAAGATTTTAAAAGAAAAAGTATTGATGGTTTAGGCGATGACTGGCCGATTGGCTATGAAGATGTAAAACCTTACTACGATAAGTTAGATAAGATGATCGGTATTTTTGGTACCAATGAAGGTTTGGAGAATGACCCTGATGGCATTTTTCTTCCTCCGCCAAGGCCAAGATTACATGAACTGTTTATAAAAACTGCAGCCACACAATCGGGGGTAAGGGTAATTCCGTCCCGTCTTTCTATTCTTACAAAACCAATAGAAAATGATGCGGATAGAAAAGCATGTTTTTTTTGTGGCCAATGTGGCAGAAACTGCAGTATGGCAAAAGCAGATTTTTCTTCGCCCAATGTATTGATTTACCCGGCTATGAAAACGGGCAATATTGATGTGGTGGCCAATGCTATGGCAAGAGAAGTTTTGACCAATAAAGAAGGATTAGCAACCGGTGTCTCTTACATTTTAAAAGATGACATGATGGAATACCAGGTAAATGGCAGAGTAGTGATACTGGCTGCCAGTGCCTGCGAAAGCGCCAGGCTATTACTCAACTCAAAATCGCAACGCCACCCAAATGGATTGGCCAACAGCAGTAATGTGGTAGGCAAATATTTGCATGATTCTACCGGTGCGTCTGTATCAGGCGTATTGCCGGAGTTATTTGGCAGAAAAAGATATAATGAAGATGGTGTTGGTGGCATGCATATTTATTCTCCCTGGTGGTTAGACAATAAAAAACTGGATTTTCCAAGAGGGTATCATATTGAGTACTGGGGAGGACAAAGCCAGCCTGCTTATGGCTTTGGTTTTAATATTGAAAACCTGAATGGCAAATATGTAGTGAATGGTAAACAAAAAGAAGCCGGCGGCTACGGGGCATCGTTAAAAGAAGACTACCGTTATTTTTATGGTGCAGGCGTTGGTATGGCCGGCCGTGGCGAAGCAGTGCCGGTAGAAACTAATTATTGCGCTATCGATCCCACTACTGTTGATCAATATGGCATTCCTGTTTTAAAATTCAATGTAAAATGGAGTGACTATGAAATTAACCAGGCTAAGCACATGAAGGAAACTTTTAAAGAGATCATGCACAATATGGGCGCTATCATTACTTCGGGTGGCGATGATGATGAAAAAAATAACTGGGGGTTGACCAAGCCGGGAGAAATTATTCATGAAGGTGGTACGGTAAGGATGGGCAATGATCCTAAAAGATCTGCCCTGAATAAATACAGCCAGGCACATGACTGTAAAAATTTATTTTGTGTAGATGGCGGGCAGTTTGTGAGCCAGGCCGATAAAAATATTACGTGGACGATTCTGGCGTTGAGTATGAGGGCATCGGAATATATTATTGAGGAGATGAAGAAAAATAATTTGTAGTTTTTGGCTCTCAGAAAAAATGTTCAATAATCAATGCTCAATATTCAATGTTCAATGAATACAAGCTAAGATTGAATAAAGAGATTGAAGCTTTATTTTAAACAAAAAATATTTGTCGAAATGGACAGAAGAAAATCATTAAAACTTTTAGCTACCGGCGCTTTTGTTGCACCAGCAGTTATAGAAGGTTGTACACCTAACGATAAAAAAGCTGACGTAGCGGCAGAACCCACATTCAACCTGGACCGTAACCCGGCAGAGTTGAAACGTGAAAAACAATTGTTAGCACAAGAGAAATTCTTTACCACTGAAGAAATGGCTACGATCACCATTTTAGGAGATATCATTATACCTAAAGATGCAGTAAGCGGTAGTGCCAGTGATGCCAAAGTACCAGACTTTATTGAGTTTATTGTAAAGGATATGCCTAAACACCAGTTACCATTAAGAGGTGGTTTGCGCTGGTTAGATATGCAATGCCTTACCCGTTACGAAAAAGCTTTTAAAGATTGCAGCCAGCAGCAGCAGATTGAAATGGTAGATATGATCGCCTACCCTAAAAAAGCAAAGCCCGAAATGAGCCAGGGGGTGGAATTTTTTAAACTGATGCGTAATCTTACTGCTACGGGTTTTTATACTTCTGAAATCGGCGTAAAAGATATTGGTTACGCCGGCAACTCTCCTACACAATGGAACGGTGTGCCTGCTGATGTATTAAAGCAATACAATAAAGCTTACACAGAAAAAGAATTGAAAGAGTGTGTGAGTTTTGATGCGAAATAACGAATTACTTTTTCATTTTTGCAAATGCATCCAGTCCACACTGCAGCCATGCGGCATAAGCCGCCGGGCTTGACTCATAAGGCTCCGGTGTATTCAATAATTTTTCATCAGGGGAAATAAGTGCATAATAGGGCTGCGAAGTATGTGCAAAATTCTCTACTTCAAATGTTGCCCACTTATCCCCTACCGTTACAATATCTTTTTTTGTGCCATCAGTGGTAGTGTAGGTAAATTGTTTAAATGCCGGCAGCTTTTTTCTGTCATCCACATATAATGAAACAAGGATAAATTCTCCCATCAGTTTTTTTACTTTTTCATCGGGCCAAACATTTTCTTCCATCTTGCGGCAGTTCACACAATTCCATCCCGTAAAATCAATCATGATGGGTTTGTTTCTTTCCCTGGCCAGTTTTAGTGCTTCGTTATAATCCTTCAACGGTTCATCACAATAAAAAGGCTGCTGGTACACGCTATAACAATATGGCGGTGGAAAACCACTTACCAAAGAAAGTTTTGCATACTTTGTATTGGTTACACCGGGAATAAGGTAAATGGTTATTGCAGCAAACAATAACGTAAAAATCAATTTTGCTTTAGAAGATTTAACCGGGTATTTTCTTTTAAACGGAGGCAGGTTTAATAAATAGAGTGTAACACATAGCCCGCAAAAAACCCAGGTGCCTATAAATACTTCTCTTTTAATAACGCCCCAATGTTGTGTAAGATCTGCATTACTTAAAAATTTCATCGCCATGGCCAGTTCTATAAATCCTAATACCACTTTTACTTCACCAAGCCAGCCGCCGCTTTTTGGTAAAGAAGAAAGTAATTGTGGGAATAATGCAAATATTGCGAAAGGCAGAGCCAATGCTAAACCAAAGCCAGCAAGGCCTGCAGTAAGATTTATGGCACCACCGTTTAATGCTCCTACCAACAAACTTCCTAAAATTGGGCCAGTACATGAAAACGATACCACTGCCAAGGTAAGTGCCATAAAGAAAATACCTACTAAAGTTCCGGTGTTGGATTTAGCATCGGCTCTGTTAGCAATAGATGATGGCAATGTAATTTCGTACAAACCAAAAAACGATAATGCAAAAACAATAAAGATGATGAAGAACGCAATATTTAACCAGGGATTGGTGCTGATATTATTTAAGATCTCTTCATTGCCTTTTGGTAAAAAATAAAAAGGCACGCTTAGTAATACGTAAATCAAAAAAATAAAACCACCATAGATCAATGCATTAAATACCCCTTTTTTACGGTTGGTTTCTTTTTTGGTAAAGAAAGAAACCGTTAATGGAATCATTGGAAAAACACAAGGTGTAAGCAATGCAATCAATCCGCCTAAAAAGCCAATTAAAAATATCTGCCATAACCCTTTACTTTCTTCGGCTGTTGTGTTGCCACAGTTTGCAACAGGATTTTTTAAATCTATTGAATTTATTTTAATGCGGTTATCATTTGCTGATACGGCTACACCGCCTTCAATGGCTACATCAAATTTTTCTCCGGCTTCTGGAAAAAACTGGTCGTTACCTTTTGCAAAACTATAAGCAAGCGAAATTTTTAAATTAGCAGGAATGGTACTGGTAAAAATAATTTTCTGAGACAGTGTAACTTCCTTTTCAACAACTACTGCCTTTACATTAAACACCGGGTCGGTGATATTTTTTTCTGCACCACCCACTTCAGCTTCACCATTTTTTTTAATGCTGCTATCGGTAAAATTAATAGCTGCTTTTTCCAGGCCGTCAATTACTGTTTTATTACTGTATACACGCCAGCCATCTGCAACAATTCCCTTTGCAGTAATACTATATTCCTTATCATTTATTTTTTGAGAAGATAGCTGCCACTTAAGCTGCCCTGTGTTTTGCGCAAATAATACTGCAGATAAAAAAAGCAACAGTGACAATGTAGCCAGTTGCTTTAAGTATTTGGAAACAAACTTTAATATCATTAAAAATTATTGAATAGGGATGGCAAATGTTTCAGTAGATGGTGGCATACAAGTTCTGTCGTTGCAGATCATTGATTCTATTTCGCCGGTGATATTGGTTTTAATTTTAGCTTTTACCGAAACTATTTGTGTAAACTCCACTTTGCCTTCAAAATATTTTACATTTACCTTAAAACTTTTGTCATAATAGGATACCAGCTTACCATTCTCTTTAACTTTTCCTGCAATAGTGGCCAGTGGGTTCTTATTAAATTTAAAAGTAGTTGGTACCGGCCCTCCATCGGGTGTGTTTTGAGAATAAATATGCCAGCCAGTAGGGGGCTGCGCAGTAATATGTAATTCGTATTTATCACCGGCTAATTTTTTTGCAGTGTAAGACCAGGCAACCTTTTGTGCATTAACAGCACCTATTGTAAATATCATTAACCCGATTGCAACAATTATTTTTTTCATTCTTTATGTTTAATATCCTGTTTACTTAAACAAGATGTTTTTAATTTACTTATGGTTGGGCAGCAATACAATGATTATTCAACTCCTCCATTCAATATGCAAATTTAACCCCACACTTTAATCACAATTGTTAAATAGCCGACAAAATCAGGTTAATGCAATTAACACCGCCTGTTAAATATTCTTAATTGATACCAAACAGGTGGTTAAATATTTTTCTGCCGTCTTCATTGCTTAAAATATTGCTGGTGGCTCTTTCAGGATGGGGCATCATACCATATACATTTCTTTCTTTATTACATATGCCTGCAATATTATGTATAGCACCGTTAGGATTACTTTCGTGGGTAATATTGCCGTTTTCGTCGCAGTAGCGGTAAATGATCTGGCGGTGCATTTCCAGTTCTTCCAAAGTTTTGTCATTGGCAAAATACCTGCCTTCGCCATGCGCCACCGGAACTTTTATTGCTTCGCAGCTTTCGGAAGCGGCTTCTTTCATAAAAATATTTTTGCACACAAATTGTTGCTGGCTGTTACGTAATAGTACGCCGGGAAGTAATCCACTTTCACATAATATCTGGAAGCCATTACAGATACCCAGTACTTTACCGCCTTTATTGGCAAATTCAATTACGCTCTGCATCATAGGGCTAAAGCGAGCAATAGCGCCACACCTGAGATAATCGCCGTAACTGAAGCCGCCGGGTAGCACAATACAATCATCGGTAGTAAACATGCTCAGGTCTTTATCTTTATGCCAAAGCTGAATTACTTCCTGCTTTAAATCATTTTGCAGGGATTCAATCATGTCTCTGTCGCAATTACTACCGGGAAAAACTACTACGCCAAACTTCATAACGAACTATTTTAATTGCAAATGTAAAACAACAATGTGGAATACCGAATTTACGGATACAGAATGTGTGGATACCAGGCGCTTCCGGGCCGGGCAATATTTGCCATTTTGCCAATCTGATATCAAGAGTGAACAAAGTAGCTGATAGCAATTACAAAAGCCACCATTACCCAGTGCAACAGCAGTGGAATTTTTCTGTTATTGGGGTATAAAAATGCAGCACCTAAAAGTGCAGAAAGTGGCACGGCAGACAATATCCAGTATTCGAAAGTGTGAGTGGCATTTATAAAAGGCACAAAAACAGCTACTACAAGGTATAAAAACACCAGGTTCCAGCTTTTGCGTGCCTGTATCAACTGGCGCCTGAAATTCTGCTGCACAAAAAAGAAACCGGCCACGCAAGTGATCAACACCACAATAATGGCTACATAAGACCAGTTGGTTTGATTGAATTTTGGGCTGGTAACCGCAATACCCGGAAACTGATAATTTTTCCACCTGTCAGTTAAAAATGCCCAGGCCAGTAAAAAATAATAGGGTGTTACAATACCCACCAAAGCGATAAACCATTCTGATAATTTAAAGGGGCGGATAATGGCCAGCCCAAAAATCACCAGCACTACAAAGGCCAGGGATGGGAAATAAAAAAAAGTAGCAATGCCGATGGCAATACCGATATTGAACAATGATCGTTTGGGATTTTCATCGTTATACAAACCGCTCATTTTAGCCCACACCCAAATTATTAGTGTATTGATAATAAGAGGTGAGGAAAGCATATTCCACTCTGAGAACAAAGAAGTAACCAGCAAATAACTCATACCGGTAAGGTAGTTAGGCTTTTGCATCAGCTTCAGTTCATTCACCAGTTTATTAAAAGAAACGGCTTGTGTATACAATAACAAATAAGCAATAAAAGGGTAAATAACGGGTATACCACCTGCAAGCGGATGCAGCCATTTTAATAAAGCCCTGTACAAAAAGCCGTCAATCTGCTGCTCCTGTGGCACTTTGGGATATAAAAACATTGGCAGCTTTAATAAGATGCCATAGATCAGCAATAAAAAGGTATTGTAAGGATTGTTGGCTTTAAAAGTGCCCGTCACAGGTAATCAATAGTTGAGAATGAATAATTAATAATGTTTTGCAAAGGTGGTTAATTATTAGATGAATAAAAAGATTTTATAAAAATTTATTTTAATGTTATGTATTTCTATTATCAGATTAAATTATCTTTAATGATAACTTGTAGAATTCCTGTACCTGGTGAGATTTTTATAAACCATTAAGCCAAATCCAAAGTATTTATATGTGCCCCGATGAATGCAAGGCCATTTTTAAGACTAACATTGAGGCAATAGTAGCAGTTTTTACAGCAAACCTGCAACAGGATGCTGATAAAATTGTATCCTGCTTTTACAATTGTCTTAAACAGGAATTTATAAAACGATCTTCCATAATTTATAACGGTTATCCTGAGGAATTTATGGCTTTTGTATCCAACACATCTTTTACAGATAGCATTTTACTTTTTACAACAAAAGCCAGGGCTGGAAATATTTACGATGGTAACGTAAATATTAAATCTGTTTTATCAGGTTTTTACATGACTACTTTAAGGCAAAACCTGCAATCTGAAAAAAGACTACTGGAGAAAAAAGAAAAATATACACTTGGATACAGAGAAGAAGCTACAGAGCTTAATATAGATAGTGAAGAAGCTATTGAAGAACGCTATTCACTATTACAGTTGGCGCTTTCTAAAATGGAACCAGCAGACAGGCAGATAATTATATGGCGACACCTGGATGAAAAAACATGTGATGAGATTGCTGCGCTTTTGGGTATTACTAAGGCGTCGGCCACTAACCGGATTTACAGATGTATGGAACGCCTGAGAAATTTAACTGAAAACACAAATAGCTGATGAGTATAAGTGCAGAACAATATGAACGCATCGTTAACTTTTTAGACGCTGCCATGTCGGTAAAAGACATGGAGGCTTTTGAAAAAGAACTGGCAGGTAACCCCGAAATGCGTAAGCAATTGGATTTTGAGCAAAGTGTAAGGGATAGTTTTGCGTTTACTACTAATAAAAGTGTAAAGGAAGATATTGCTATTGGAGACAACAATAAGCTAATAAAAGAAATGCCAGTTATACCCGTAACTAAAAGTAATTGGTTTTCTTTTGCAATTGCAGCATCCTTTGCAGCCATAATAATTTCAGTACTATTGCTACAGCCAAAAAAGAATATCGCCCCTTTGGTTGTAAAAAATATTGATACCCCTGATGTTAAGAAAAATGACAGTCTGTTAATAACTACAGCTACAATAGATACCAGTAACAAAATAAAACAACTGGCTGCATTATACCGGCAATATTTTTCTGTCGATACTATACCGGAAAATTATCCTGTATACCTGGCAGAGGCTTTTACCAGTTACCAGGATAACGATTATGCTGCTATACAAAAAATAGACCTGGCTAACATACCAGCCACCCGGGGGATAGAGAGCAGGCAAAATATTTTGCAACTGGGCCATTATTACAAAGGCATTGCTTTTTTAAAAACCAATACTATACCACAGGCATTAAGCAACCTGCAATGGATAGAACAAAATGCCGATGATGCAAAACTTAAAATAAAAGCACAATGGTACCTGGCGCTGGGATACATAAAAAAAGGCGATGTTGCGGAGGCCGGTAAACTACTTGCAATAATAAGCAACAATAGTACCTACTATAGATACAAAACCATGGCTGCAACTTTATTGAAAGCATTACAGGAGTAATATATTTATAAACTAATTAACTTTTATTCTTTAACCGATGATCAGAAAAATTCTGGTGTTTACTTTACCTGTTTTATTATTGAGTACTGTTGTGTTTGCCCAGGAGCAAAAAATATTGCAGGATTCTATGCAGTATTATTTCAACAAAGGCAATTTTGTAACCGCCATTTTTTGGGCGGAAAAAAATGTGGCTGCTTTAAAGCAAAAAGTAGCTGTTACCGATACTTCGTATATAGCAGCTATGAATAACCTTGGAGAGTCGTATTTTTCTAATGGTAATTACAAAGAAGCAAAAACAACATTTAAAGAAGTTATTACCATCATTAAAAATAAAGAAGGTGAAAAAAGTGCTGCTTATGCAATGCAACTGGATAACCTGGGCAATGTAGCCGAAAAACTAGCCGAATGGGCCGATGCAGAAAATTATTTTTTATCGGCTGTGAAAATTCAAAAAGAAATTTCGGGAGAAGACAATGTTGCTTATGCTAATTATATTACCAGCCTTGCAGTATTATACCGCTTACAAAGTAAATATACCGAAGCAGAAAGTTTATACTTAAAAGCCGGTGCTATTTTTAAAAATACAGAAGGAGAAGAAAGTGCTGATTATTTAACTTTTAAAAACAACCTCGCCGGCTTATATTATGCCACTGGTAAATTAGCGCTTGCAGAAAAAACATTTATTGAAACCGCAGCAATTAAACGAAAAGTATTTGGTGCAGAAAGTTTTGATTACGGTCATACTTTGAGCAACCTTGGCGTAGTCTATTATGTATTGGGGAATTTTTTAGCGGCAGAAACAGTTTTTGATAAAGCCATTTCCATTTTTGAAAAAACAACAGGCGATAAAAATCCGCAATATGCACTTACAGAAGGATTATTGGCATCTACTTACCAGCAATTACTTGAATATAGCCGTGCCGAAAAATTGATCCGGCATCAAATGTCGGTTAATGAAATTACAGTTGGTAAAAATAGTGCTGAATATGCTACCTCGCTTAACAATCTTGCTTTTTTGTATATAAAAAGTGGTAAAGATTCTGCTACGGAGATGATGCTTAAAGAATCGCTTGAAACCAGGAGAAAACTTTTTGGAACAAATAATACTGATTATGCCATTACACTTAATAACCTGGCACTTTATTACACAAGAAAAAAAAGTTTTACGGTTGCCGATTCCTTATATAAAGAAGCTCTTTCTGTACGAAAAAACATCTCAGGAGAAACTAACCAGGATTATATCAATTTGATTTCAAATCAGTGTGAATTATACCTGTTAACAAAAAATTATGCGGCGGCAAGTAAAGCCGCATTAAAAAACCTAGCTGTTGAAGAATTTCTTTTGCTAAATAAACTGGATTTTTTAACAGAGAGCCAGTTGATAGCTCATGTAAAAAATAATGAAACACCTTTTTCCATGCCCTATTCTTCTTTAGCACATTATAATTTACCCGATCTTTTAAAAGCTGCTTATAATAACAGGCTGCTTATAAACGGCATAGCCATTCAAAACACGTCCGTTCTTTCTAAAGAAATGCTGCAATCAAAAGATAGTATAACCGTAAACCTTTGGAAGAATTATAAAAGCAATAAATCATTACTAAATAAAACGCTTACACAACCGGTTACAGCACGAGTAATTAATTCAGACTCATTGGCCGATGTAACTATTCAGCAGGAAAAAGATCTGATGCACCAATCTGAAAGCTTCCGGAATATCAAAGAAAAATTCAATATCACGTGGCAGGATGTACGTAATAACCTGGCACCAGCTGAAGCCGCAATAGAATTTATCCGCTTTAAAGAAATTGGCAACGATTTTAATTATAATTTTTACTATGCTGCCATGGTATTACGGCCAAAAGACAGTGTGCCTGTGTTTATAAAGCTTTTTGAAGAAAGTGCATTAAAGGCGGCACTTAAAAGCTTTGCATATAAAGAACCTATCGTAACAAGAAGTGGTAAACCAATCAATAAAATACCCAGTACAAAAAATACTACAAGCGGGGTATACCATTTAATCTGGCAACCACTTGAGCCGTACTTATCAAATGTAACCACAGTGTACTTTGCACCGGATGGGTTATTGCACAATATTGCTTTCGCCGCCATTCCTGGTAAAAATGGCAGCGTATTATGCGATACATACAGCCTGATACAAGTAACTTCTACAAGGCAGGTAGCAATTAAAGATACTTATCAGAAACCGCCTGCATCCATTGCATTATTTGGCGGCATCGATTATAATAAACAAAGTGCTGATACCGCCGGTATTGTAAAACCTTACCAGTACAGTTACGTATACCAGCAAAGCAGGAGCTCTGCGCCGGATTCATTTGTTTACCTGCCGGGTACATTAAAAGAAGTGGCTGGTATAAAAAAGAATATGGACCTGCAAAAAAAGAATGTATCATTTTATATAGGCGACAAAGCTACAGAAGCAGCTTTCAGGAGCCTTGATGGGGAAGCTTCACCAGAAGTAATTCATTTTGCCACCCATGGTTTTACCATACCTGATACAGCTACTAAAAAAAACATTGGCTCCGTTTTTAAAATCAGTGACAATCCTTTATTACGCAGCGGCCTTGTGCTTGCAGGTGGCAACAAAGGCTGGAAAGGACGAAGCCCTGCAGGTGAAGATGACGGCATTTTAACTGCACTGGAAATAACAGCTGCATCTTTACCCAATACACAATTAGCAGTACTTTCTGCCTGCGAAACAGGCACCGGCGAATTACGTGGCAGCGAAGGTGTATTCGGTTTACAAAGAGCTTTTAAAATAGCAGGAGTTAATTATATCATGGCTTCTTTATGGCAGGTACCTGATAAAGAAACTGCTGAGTTTATGCATATATTTTACAGCAACAGGCTTGCCGGAAAAAGTACCAGGCAGGCTTTTTTAACTACGCAGCAATTCATGCGCAAAAAATATCCGCCATACTATTGGGCAGCATTTACGCTGGTACAATAATTAAAAAATCTTTACAGGGTGATGATAACCTACTGGTTATTGCTATTACTACAATAGCAATACCAGTATTATGCTGCAGATACCCAATCATCAATTATTTAATAAAAATAAATCTTATACTGCATTGGCGCAGCTGTATCTGCATGAAAATATACAACCTGCAATTATTACCATACCATTACAACAAGCAGTATTACAGCAATTAAATGCACTGATAAAAAAAGAGCAGTTTTATTTTATAACCGATGTAAGATCAGGAGCTATATCATTCTGCAATGGTATTAGTACCTGGCTGGGTTATACTGATGCTCATTTTACTCAAAAAAATTATGTAGCCGCAATACATCCGGCACATGCTGTGGTGCAGGGTTTTTATGCACTGGCTTTTTTTGAAGCGCTTATAAATAATCAGATAACCGCACAATTCTTATACCCCTGCTCTGTTACAACACTGGCGCTAAAACACAAAACAGGCAAATACTTTTATTGCAAAAGGCAATGCTATCCTTTTCAATTAACCAGCGATAATAAGGTAACGGCCTACCTGAGTGAGTTTACCATTATAAAAGAACTAAGCAATGAAGATTATCATTCAAGAATGTTCTATGAACACGAATCAGCTTCCGGAAATAACGACCTGGTGAAAAAACTGGCGCAGAAAAAATTTGAAGAAACAAAAGGCTTTTCTATCCAGGAATTGCGGATACTAAAAAGATATGACAGTAAAACAAAAGTAACCAGTGAAATGATTGCCAAGGCTTTTAAAATAGAAAAAGGCACTGTAGATACTTATAATAAACGCATACTTAAAAAGGCAGAAAATATTTTTGGTCTCCGCTTTGGTGATGCCAGAAATGCGGCAGCTTATTTAAAACGGGTAGGGTTGTTATAAAAAAATTAATAAGTCCCTATGATGGGTACAACAATATTTACACATAAAATTATTTTTGACTACAAATAAAAAAAATGAAAACACTATTAATTACTCTCTTAATTGCATTCAGTTGTAAATTATCCTTATCTCAAAGTAAAATGGCTGCTGATATTGATACCGCAGTAAACAAAACAGGTAAAACAGATACAAAAGTTTATAGAGCAAGAAACCCTGCAGACTCTATAAATCCTTTTAAAAGAAAATATCCTGCTCATGAAAAACAGGTTGCTGATAGCTTAAAGCTGAATAGCGAAGTACAAAGAGAGAGAACTAATAAAGCAAAAAAATGGCCGGCAGAAGACAATAACAACAAAACGCCTCAGCAGGAAACTATTAATAACAATTCCACTACTAAAACTCTGGATAATAATATTAATTTTTCAGTCACCAGTTGTATAGGTGATGCAACCGCACAAACCGTAACTGTTTTTTTTACTTTTTCTAATACTCAAAAAGTAAACCAGTTAATTTGGGTAGGCCCTCATGGCCATAATTATGATTACAGAAAAAAAGCGATGGCGTTTGATAACAATGGCAATCAATTTGAATTTGGCAATGCCACTTTAGGCCAAAGTACAAGTAAATATGAGGTTAAAAGCCAATTACCTAAGGACATTCCGGTTAATGGATCTATAAAATTTCTGAACGTATTACCATCTGTATCAAAATTCAGCCTGATAAACATCCCCAGCGGAAGTGCAAACTGGAATGGCGGCGGTGATAAAAAAGATGTTATTATAGAAGTAAAAGATATCAATATCACATGGAAGTAAAATGTTTCATTTTAGAACGCCTAAAATTATGCTTATGAAATTCAGTCAAAATAAAAGAACCACTGCCAGGCCCGCTATCTTGATTATTCTTTTAGTTTTATCATTTAGTGTACACTGTTTAGCCCAGGGTGTTACTCCTGCTGACGACAATGAAAGAAAAGTAGACTACTTTGAAAGAATTTATTTTTCAGGGAAAAACAAAGCAGATATCAGCGCATTATACCTGGCAACAATACAGGAACTGCAGGATAAAAACTTATCAGCTGCAGCAGAAAAACAGTACAACTTGCTGGTTGCACTTAAAGACCAGGTATTTGAAGCCGAAAGTGCCTGCGATGCCCTGGAAATTATAGCAGTAGCAATATATAGTATTGACGCTAATACTGCCATAAACCAAGGCATTAAAGCGCCAACTGAAAAAGTAAAAAAAGCAACATTTGATGAGGTTTCATCAGCATTAACCAGTAATGTTGACAGTACATCCAGGGCAAATGTATATGCAGCAAAAGCCGGCGAGGGGAAAAAAATTTTAACCGCTGTAACAGGTATTGTTTTTCCCAAAAAAGACAAACCCTGTAAAGATGTAACACCAAAAGTGATCACAATAGGTTTACACAATGCAGATGACAATGCAGCAGGTGGAAATACAAATAACAATGGAAATACGAGCAGTGTTAAAACGATTAATACAAAAATCACTATAAAAAATATTAAGTACAATCAACTCTCTACAATCGTATCCCGGATTGAAAAAACGGAAGGCATCAGCAATCTTAACAGTGATAATTACAGTAACAGTATTGCAATACTTGAAGTAAAGCATACGCTTAAAACAAAAGAAATAATTGATAAAATACTTACAGCAAACAAAGAATTAAAAATTGAAGTAGAAAGTATATCTGCTGACGGAGCTATACTGCTAATAAAATAATTATCAGAAGACTAAGAAATCTATTGATGAAAAACTTAAAGGCAAAATACCTTTTGTAATCCTGGCTTATCTGCTCTTATCTTAAAAATCCACCCGGGCAAAACAGATATAACTCCTGTACATGCATGGAATAATCAACTGACTTGCGCCTACCTGCTTGCTCAGGCTGGGCATAAATTGGTAGCCACGTTCCTGGCTTTTTAATGTGGGGTTACGGGTAATTACACCAGCAGGAGTAATGCTGTGGTTAGCGATGATCTGGTTTTTATTTTTATCATCATTAAATAAAAAGTGGATTTCGCCGCCGCTGTTCATAGTGGAAAAAGATAGAAAATTTTCATTGTCATCATCAAACTGATCTTTATGAATCACCCGGCTCCATTCCAGCTTACCATTTTTATCTACACTTAAGATCATAATATTGGCATAATAATACCTGGTGCTTTGGTTGGAATTATAACTACCTAAGGGGCGGTAATAATTATAGTAAGGATTATAGTAGTAAGAGGAATACGGGCTGTAATAAGAATTGTTAAGGTAATCCCAGCGATTCCATGGGTTGTTATTGCCACGTCCCTGGGTAGAATAGTCTTCGGCAGTAAGTAAAAAGCCTCCATCCTTTTTTACAAATACCTGGCGAATAAAAAAATCATCTAATGCAAAACGCAACTGCCCGTTTGTTTTGGCTTCGTCCCTTATGGTATCGCCCAAAACGGTAAAATCACGTAGAAAGGTCTTGGCACTATCCCGGTCCCATTCGTAAGTAAATAACCCTTCAATACTACCACGGTTTTTTTTGTAATAAAAGGAATTAATAAGATACTTTTTGTTGAGGTTATCAACTTTTACTTTTACTTCATCAATATAATATTTTTCGAGGTCTATCTCGTGAAAGATAATACTGTCTTCAGAAGGCGCTTTTATAGCCAGGCTTAAACTATTGCTGTTATCCCTGTTACCATTTTTACTATCTTTTGTAAAAACAAAATTACCATCATTGTCCAGTAAAAAATTATCATAATTATCCCTGCGTTCGTTATACTCCAATGTACGCCTGCTTTTATTGAGCAGGTGCAAACTGCTGTCGAATAAAAGTGTTACCAGGCTGTAGTGGTCATATTTTTTATGAATTTTAAACACCATTATTTTCTGCTTGTCTTCGCTGTTGATGGTGGTGTAAATTTTATTATCGGCCAGTATAGAAATCTGTGTGGTATCTAATTCAAAAGGCTCCCCTATTTTTTTAGCATCTCCATCTAATTTTACAGCCATACAGTGCAGGGTATTGCGCTTCTGGTATTGATAGATCATAAAAAAATGATCCGGATAAATTACAAAATCAACATTAAAGGTTTTTTCAGGAACAAAATCTAATTTAACGGTTTCCTTAATGGTCATGTCGTAATTAAAAATATTGATCTTATGACGCCACTTTACATTTTTGTACACTAAAAAATGGCCGTTCATCTTACCAATGATTTCGAAATTAATATCCCGGTTATTATCTTCCTGCTCATAATCTGAGTATGTAACTTTTTGACAAAAAGCTAACGCAGGCAATACAAGAAATATAGCAATAACAAAAATGATGCGGTTCATGAATGAGGATCTTTATAATTAAAATTACGATTTAAAAACCAATAGCGTTAATTTACGTTAATAAGATGTACGAAATTTTGTGATTACATAAACAGTTAAATAATTTACAAAAATGCAGACCGTTTTAATAAGTGGTGGCACCGGAATGGTGGGCAAGGCTTTGGGTAAACTCCTGGTAAATAAAGGCTATAAAGTAATAGTACTGAGCAGGCAGGCAACTGCAATGCCAGGCAGTGGTATAAGCACGGCTAAATGGGATGTAAAAAAACAAGAGATGGATATTGCGGCTTTGCAGGAAGCAGACTATATCATCCATCTTGCAGGAGCTGGTGTGATGGATAAAAAATGGACCCCTGAGTATAAAGATGAAATAGTAAGCAGCAGGGTAGAGAGTGCAAAACTGATTGTGAATAGCTTAAAGAACAATACCAATAAAGTAAAAAAAGTGATCAGTGCCAGTGCTATTGGCTGGTATGCACCCGGCGAACAATTACATACCGAAGAAGAAGTAGCTGACGATAGTTTTTTGGGGGATACCTGCAGGCTTTGGGAAGAAAGTATAACACCTGTTACAAAATTAAACATCGGGCTGGTGAAATTTAGAATTGGCATTGTGTTAAGTAAAGAAGGCGGGGCACTAAAAGAATTTATTACGCCCATTAAATTGGGGGTGGCTGCAATTTTAGGCAACGGTAAACAAATCATCAGCTGGGTACATATTGATGACCTGTGCAACATGTTTTTGTTTGCTATAGAAAACGAAAACGTTACTGGTGTTTATAACGCTGTGGCTCCCGAGCCGGTAAATAATAAAACGCTTACAATAACGCTGGCAAAAAAAATGAAGCGTTTATTTTTTATCCCTTTACATGTACCCACATTTATTTTAAAACTTATGCTGGGTGGCAGAAGCATTGAAATATTAAAAAGTGCTGCGGTAAGTTGTAAAAAAATTGTGGCAACAGGTTTTAGTTTTCAATTTAAAAATATTGAAAGTGCTTTGGAAGACCTGGTTGGTAAATAATTTAAGTCTTGAGGTCGGTAGTACGAAAATACCTAACGATCGTATAGATATAAGCAGCAAGGTAAATGGCTGCACTAATCATTAAAGCCATGTCGCTGACTGTTCTTGACTCAAACGCAGCCGGTTTAAAAGGATTAGGTATCAGTGAATCGACAGTTTCTAACGGAAGGAAATAACCGACCTGGCTTTGTTTAAAAGTAAGTCCCAGCCATAGCAGGTTATCCAGGATAACGACTAACACAAAATAGATAATGATTGAAAGACCGGTTCGCTTTACCAATATCGCCACCAAGAATGCAACGACTAAATAAATTGTAGACATCAAAATGAAATAGCCGATATATTTTAATCCGCCAATTATATCAGCTCCTGAAGGAGAATAAGTGAAACCAATTATTAAAGCCGTTAAAAATGTTATTACCGCAGCCGACAACACAAAGAAAATCAACAATGAAAATTTTGCTTTAATAAAATCCAGTCTGCTCCAGCCATCAATAATATTTTGCCGATGAGTTCGGTATTGCACTTCATTTGTTATCAGCAATATAAACAGCATGGCAAGAACGATAAAAAACAATCCTGAAAAATAAGTGGTTGAATGCCAGATTTTAGGAAAGATAAATGGAGTGCCTGCCAATGCCTTTAAGGTCATTTCTTCAAAATTGCTATACTTTGTTGACATGAATTTATAAGCAACAAAAATTATAAACAAAGGCGTAAAAAGCATATAGGATAAATACAGTACCCAAAATGTTCTGTATGTTTTTATTTTAAGCCATTCTATTTTAAAGAGATTGAACATAATTAATTTTTTCTAAGGTTAATTTATCTGTCACTTTGTTTACCGGTAATTTCCAAAAATCTTGTTTCCAGTGATTTTCTTTTTTCATTAAGGCGGTTTAATATAATACCATTATCAAAACAAAATTTATTTACCTGTGCAGCAGTAACATTTTCGCTGCAGGTTATCTGCAGTACATTGTCAATCAACTGCACATCCTGTACGCCATCCATCTGTTGTAATACTTTTATCAAGGCTTCGTCATTATCTGCAGCTACTTCTATAAGCACCGTTACTGCAGCATCACCACTGGTATGAGACATTACTTCTCTTACCGAACCTACTGTTTTTAAAACACCTTTTTGTATGATAGCAACATGCGTACAAACTTTTTCCACTTCATCCAGTATATGACTGGCCATGATGATGGTTTTGCCTTTGCGGTTAAGCTCTTTTATCAGTTCTCTTATTTCTGCAATTCCTGCAGGGTCCAATCCGTTGGTGGGTTCATCAAAAACTAAAATATCAGGATCACCTAACAACGCTGCCGCTATAGCCAACCTTTGTTTCATCCCTAACGAATAGGTATTGAATTTAGAATCCCTGCGTTCATAAAGGTTTACGATCTGCAATACTTTATCAATATCTTCTTCGCCTCTACCTTTTATTTTGGCAGCAATTTTCAAATTGTCTGTGGCACTTAAATAATGATAAAAATTGGGCGTTTCTAAAAGCGTACCGATTCTTTTTCTAATTTCAGAAGACCCCTCTTCTCCCATCCACGAAAAAGTTCCGCTGGTGGATTTCAACACATCCATTACAATGCCCAGCAAGGTTGTTTTACCACTTCCGTTGGGGCCTAAAATACCAAACACTGTTTTTTCGGGTACCGAAAAACTTACGTTTTGTAAAGCCCTTACTGATTTATAATTTTTGGAAAGATTATCTACCGTTAAAACCGCCATGGTAATAATTATTATTTAAGCTTTGAAGGTAAGGGATTTTTGCAATCATCAATTGCCGGAATTTTATGAAAGGTAAATCTAAGGCACTTGCTTTGGATGCCACAAGGAAGTAAAGCCTCCTATTACTGCCAATCCACCGGCATCAAAATCTAGTTTGTGCAGTTTTAAATTATCTATATCCTGCTGCAATACTTTTCTTGTAAAAGGACTCATGGTGCCACCAATTGCATGTGCTTCGGCAGCGGGATCGTATTGAAAGGCTTTATCTACAATGGTGCCTCTTGGGTACATTATACCCGGCGTTCCCTTCCCTCTTATATCAAGGTCCTCCGGATGGTCCAATCCTATTGTATGGCCAAATTCATGCGCTGCGGTGGTGGATTTATTTAACAGGTTATCCAGTTTAAAATAACCGGTGTTACTGTTAATGCCATCCACAAAAGAAATATTGCCCGATGCGTATTCTTCTATCCTGAAATAATTATTTCTCGGGTTGGTATTCTCATAGATCATTTCCGGGATCAATGCTTTACTCCAGATGCCTTCGATATTAAATTGTACCGCATACATTTCATTTTTAATTTTGGCTTTACCATTGGCTTCATTCCAGTAATGTGCAATATCTGCAGCGATAAATGTTGCTATTTCATCATTGGCCGCATCGCCATAAATAAATATTACAGCATGGATGATGAGTTGATTGTTGTATTTTAAAATTTCTGCTTCGCCCATGGTATTTAGTACATTGAAATTATATTTCGATACATTTTATTTCGGGATTTTATTCCGAAATTATAATAAGCCGAAATAAAATTTCAGCATACTAAAACATTCTAATTCTGCTTCTGCCATTGTATTTGTACATTGAAATTTCATTTCGATTAAAAATGTATCGAAATATAATTTCAATGTACCAAGCCGAAATGAAATTTCAGCGTACTAAAACATTCTTTCAAGCTCGGGATTAATATAAGTCCATTCCCACTCTTTCCAGTCTTTTACAAAGCCGGCTTTTACAGCATTATTAATCGTGTAAAAAATAATCCTTTCAAACTCTTCCTTATTCCTCACTATATGATCATAGCTTTCCTGCGCCCAAAATTGCCCCAACCTTTTTAAAACCTTATTACATTGGAGCGCTGTGTGTCTTTTATGCTTTTGTAAAATGGTATACAATGGCAGCCCGTCTTTTAATGTTGTAATTACCAAATGCACGTGATTAGGCATGATACAATAACACCACAATTTATAAAATTTTTCATTGCAATAATGTAATGAGTCTGTTACAATAGAAGCTATTCCGGGTTGCTTAAGCCAATATGGTTCATTGAGGTTACTATCAAGATACGCATCTATTAAGCCGAAGTAACGTTTTTGCTCATTATACTTTTCTTCTTTTGTTACTGCTCTTCTTTTATTTTCAATCGCCACTAATTCCATCTCCTTAATTGTAGCAATGGGAATAGAATCTACTAAACGATAGGTAATAAAGAATGTTTCCTGGCTGGGTTGGATATGGGGTAATTTTCTGCTGTAAAATGGCTTTTATTCGGGCATAAACGTTCGTTAGAAATTATTTCGGCTTGTAGAATAAGTCGAGATTTCAAAATGAAGCGTTGTATGTAGTATATTGAAATTATATTTCGATTATGAATGTATCGAAATATAATTTCAATGTACTAAGCCGAAATAAAATTTCAGCGTACTAAATTATTCATAAAATAATCCGTCACTTTCTGATACAAATGTGCCCTGTCTTTTCCCAATACATTATGTTCGTGGCCCGGGTAGATCATATAGTCTACCTGCACGCCTGCATCCACACAAGCTTTTACAAAATTTACTGAATGCTGTTGTACCACTACAGGATCCTGCAAACCATGGATCAGTAATAATTTATCTTTTAGTTTGCCTGCCTGCTTAATAAGATTGGTAGCTTCGTAACCGTCAGGATTTTCCTGTGGAGTATCCATATACCGTTCGCCATACATGATCTCGTAATATTTCCAATCCATCACGGGGCCGCCGGCTACTGCCGCTTTAAATACGCCAGGATGATGGAGCACAAAATCAGTGGTCATAAATCCGCCATAGCTCCAGCCAAATAAACCCATATTGTTTTTATCAACGTAAGATAAACTGCTTAAATAATCTACACCACTCATCAAATCTTCCATTTGCGCTTCTCCCGCCCTGCGGAAAATGGTTTGTTCAAATGCTTTACCACGGTTATCGCTACCCCTTGTATCTAATGTAAATACCACATAACCATGTTCGGCCATGTATTGAAACCAGTAATCACCTGCGCCGCCATTCCATCCATTTAAAATCATTTGTGCATGAGGGCCGCCATACCAATATACAATCACCGGATATTTTTTTGTGCTGTCGAAATTTACCGGTTTAAACATTCTGCAATACAAATCGGTGCCGGTAGCATTTTTTATGGTGAAGATGCTGAGCTTACCCATAGCATAATCTGCAATGGGATTCGCTGCCTGCAATAATTGTTTTGATTTGGCGGTTTTTATTTCTGTTACCAGAATGGTTCGTGGATTATCTGTTGTACTGAATGCATCAATAATAGCACTGCCATCAGTACTTACTTGTGCTGTGTGCACACCTGTGGCAGTGGTGACTCTTTTTGATTGCCCTGTTTTTAAATTTAGCTGGTACAGGTTTTTTGTGACAGGAGATTCTTCTGTAGCGGTGTAAAATAAATTTTCTCCCTTTGCATCAAATCCTTTTACCTCCAGCACTTCCCAATTGCCTTTGGTGAGTTGTTTTATTAAAGTGCCGTCGGCATTGTATAAGTATAAATGATTCCATCCGTCACGGTTGCTTTGCCATATAAACTGATCGGGTTTGTTTTTCACAAACAACAGGGGCACCAATGGCTCTACATACTTCTCATCTTTTTCTTCAAACAATGTTTTTGTTAATTCCCCTGTATTAGCATTGTACTGGTTTAGCTTCATGTGATTTTGTTCCCTGTTCAATACCGCTATGTAGAGCCACTTATCATCGGGGCTCCAGGCAATATTGGTAAGGTATTGATCAGTGGGTATGCCGGTTCTTATCCAGGTGGTGGAATTAATGATGGCGTTGTAAATGCCAACTGTTACATAATGGCTTTGCCCGCCTGCCATCGGGTATTTAATATTTTTATTTACGGCGGGATATGTTGTCCAGTCGATGATGGGATAATCCGTTACCATGCTTTGGTCCATCCTGTAATAAGCCAGTGATTTTCCATTATTGCTCCAGAATGTTCCTTTACTGATTCCAAACTCATCCCGGTGTACAGATTGTGCATATACGATATTGGCACTGCCATCTTTGGTTACCTGTTTGGTACCATAAAAGCCGGAGCTGACAAATAAATTATTATTCTCTACATAAGCTACAAAACCTGCGCTGCTTTCTTCCACAGCCGTTTTATCAGCCAGTGTACTTTTTATTAGTTCTTTGGTTTGGTTCGTCACAGGGTTCAATGCAATTTTATTACCATTCGCATTCAATATCCAATCTGTGGACACATTGAATTGAATAGCAGGCATGGTTTTTAATTCGCCATAATTGGATGTTTTTAATTTATCGTTCAGTTGTTCCAGCGTTAAAAATGGCGCTTCTGCTGTTTTTATATTTCCTTTTACCCACACCTCTTTGCCTTCTATCTTTTTTAAATACACATAATCTGTTGTACCAAATACAAACTGTAGTTGTTTTAAATTTTCTACAGCTAATGTGCTACGATTTTTAACCATCGCATCTTCCATGGTTAACAGCTTATTTTGAGCTAGTAATGTGGTACTGATAAAAAACGTAAGAAAGAAAAATATTTTTTTCATGTTGATGTATTGAAGAACAAATGTATTGAAAATTACATGGTCTGACGCCCTCGTCTAACCATGTGTGGACTGACATGATCTGACGCCCTCGTCTGATCATGTCAGTCCACAGATTTGCTTCGCCAATTTTATATTACAAATTGAACCGGAACGCAATCCATTATAAGAACGGAATGAAGACCATTTCCAATCTGCTGCATTGGTTACTATACCTGCCTCAACGGCATTGCAGTGGATATAATTAAAGGTATTGAGGTAATAATCTTGTGCTGATAAAAAACAGCTGTTTAATTCTGCTTCTTCATTTAAACAAATGACTTTTGTCTTGGGCCGGAACAAAGCACCACTGCGATTATTTTTGATATTGAATTCATGAGCGTAAGTACTCAACAGTTTTCTAAATCCATTTGTAACAGGATCAAGTAGCAATCCCCCTTGTTGCTTTACTTCCAGGCACCTGTTATCGGCATAGAGCATAAAATGAAAATGATTGTGCATGAGGCACCAGGCTAAGGTTTCGCAATGGGGTGTAACGTACTCTTTATAAAGTTGAAGAAAATAAAGGAAGTGAAAATCTTTGATGAATACGTTTTGTTGATTATTACCCTGGTTGTAAACATGGTAAATGTTTTCTGGTAAAAATTTCATGGCCTAACATTTTTTGTTAAGGCTTTCATGAAGAAAAGGCTTGTAGTAATACCCTGCAATTTCAGCAACACTTAAGTTGTTCAACATGATCAGACGAGGACGTCAGATCATGTTAAGGGTATGGTCAGACGAGGACGTCAGACCATGCCCTTAACACATCATTAATTCCTCAGCGGCTTCCCGCTCTTCAATATACTCTGGATCCTTTCCAATGTTTTCTTCTCTCCTGTTAAACTTAAAAATGCTTCTCTTTCCAGGTCGAGTAAATATTGTTCACTTACCAATTGTTGTTCGCTTAAATCACCACCACACATTACATACGCTAATTTTTTAGCTACCGTTACATCATGATCGGTAGCATAATTAGCCCGCCACATACCATTGATACCGGCATGCATTGCGCCTAATGCACTACGGCCTAAAACTTTAATATCATTACGTTGCACCGGCATTACATAGCCATCATTGTACAATTCTATCACGGCCTGTTTGGCTTCTGCAATGCGGCGGCCCTGGTTGATGCTCACCGTATCTCTTCCTTTTCTGTAAATACCCAAATCAAAAGCTTCGTATGCAGAAGTACCCACTTTTGCAGTAGCAATAGTTAAGAAACGATTTTGCAAGGTTAAGGTATCCACTTCACCATCGTGCATTTCATCTGCGGCACGCAATACAAATTCTTTGGTGCCACCACCACCGGGAATTACACCAATGCCTACTTCTACTAAACCGGTATAGGTTTCTGCAGCAGGAATTACTTTATCAGCATGTAAACAAATTTCACAACCGCCACCTAATGCTAAACCATGCGGCGCCAATACCACAGGTATACCTGAATAGCGCACTCTCATCATTGTATTCTGAAACATGCGTATCGCCATATCAATCTCGTCATAATCCTGTTCAATAGCCAGCATAAATATCATGCCTACATTAGCACCTGCACTAAAATTAGCGCCATCGTTACCAATGACTAAACCTTTGTATTTTTCTTCTGCCAATGAAATTGATTTTTGAATACCTTCTAAAACTTCGCCGCCAATGCTGCCCATTTTAGTGTACCATTCTAATCCTAAAACATCATCACCTAAATGATAAGTACGGCAGGCGCTATTTTTCCAGATGGTCTGGTTATCAAAATTCTTCATCACTATAAATGCATCGCCCCCAGGCAATGCTTTGTAGGTTTTGCTGGCTACATCATAACATAAACGCTTCCCATTTTCTACTTTGTAAAAAGAACTATTACCGGCATCGATCATTTCTTCAACCCAGGGCGCCACTTTATAACCGGCAGTTTTCATTGCGGCAGTTGTTTTAGCCACGCCTAATGTATCCCAGCTTTCAAAGGCACCTATTTCCCAACCAAAGCCTGCCATCATACCGTCATCAACACGATATAATTCATCGCTGATCTCTGGTATCCGGTGACTGATGTAGGAAAATAAACTGTAATGAAACTGGCGATAAAATTCACCCGCTTTATCTGTACCTGCACACAAAGCTTTTATTCTCGATTGCAGGTCTTCAATTGGTTTTGCCGTTTCTAAAGTGGCAAATTTTGGCTTTTGCCTGGTACCGTATTCCAGCGTTTGTAAATTCAATGTCAGAATTTCTTTTTCGCCGGTTGCAGTTTTTGTTTTCTTAAAAAAACCCTGGCCAGTTTTATCACCCAGCCAATTATTTTCTACCATTTTATTTAACCATGCAGGAATAGCAAACACTTCTTTGGCTTCGTCATTGGGACAATTATCTGCTACACCCTTTGCCACTTTTACCAACGTATCAATACCTACCACATCTGCAGTACGGAAGGTGGCAGATTTAGGGCGGCCGATAACCGGCCCGGTCAATGCATCAATCTCATCCACGTTCAGCTGCAGTTTTTCCATGGCATTCATTATTGCCATCATGCCAAATACACCAACACGGTTAGCAATAAACGCAGGAGTATCTTTACACAACACGGTTGTTTTACCTAATTGCAGACTACCATAGTCCATTAAAAAATCCACAATTTCAGGATCAGTAAATGGAGTGGGAATAATTTCTAATAAACGTAAATATCTTGGCGGATTAAAAAAGTGGGTACCACAAAAATGTTTTTTAAAATCATCGCTTCTGCCTTCTGCCATCATGTGAATGGGAATGCCGGAAGTATTGGAAGTAATCAGTGTTCCCGGCTTGCGGTATTTTTCCACTTCAGTAAAAACAGATTGCTTGATATCTAATCTTTCCACCACTACTTCTATCACCCAATCGCAACCGGCAATTTCTTTCATGTTATCGGTAAAGTTGCCGGTCTTTATTTTTTTGATCACATCTTTTGTATATACCGGGGAAGGATTGCTTTTAATTGCCGCCGCTAAAGCATCATTTACTATTTTGTTTTTTTCTGCCGGCTTTGCATCTGCAGCCAGGTCTTTGGGCTGAATATCTAATAATAATACCTGTAAACCCACTCCTGCAAAATGACAGGCAATGCGGCTACCCATAACACCACTACCTAAAACCGCTACTTTTTTAATTATTCTTTTCATATAAGTGCAATTGATTTATGTATTAGCAAAATTAATCCTCTTTACCGAAATTAGTTAGTTAAACAACTAATTTTATTCGAAGGTAAGTTTTAAGAGTGAAAAAACGTAAAAGACCGTATAATTAACATACTAAGATGCGAAAAACTACGTTTATACAATTTGTGGGGAAGTTTAAGTGGCAATCGTCAAACATAAAACAATATAATTAACTGAAAATGCCTTAATACTGTTTTTGTAATACAAAGATTGAATGCACATCCAATATCATGAATCCACTTGCCAACAAACAAACTGAAAAAGCAGAAGCTTTCCTTAGCGTAAGCTATAAGGCTGGTGCCTATTTGCCACCCGACCAGGGTGTTGTGCACGATGCTGTGATTATTACCAATACACAATTTTATATTACTGGCTTTAATGCAACTGCCGCAACTACTTTTAATTTATCCGAAAATATTATTGCCACCACTACTTTAAGTGATGCTATTACTTTTGATTTTAAAAATACTTCCCGGCAAAATGCCCTGTCTGTATTATTAAAAAACGGTAGCTGGAATGGCGAAATTATTTTTACCCGGCAAGCCGGAAAGCAACTTCATTTTTACACTACCGCCAGTTTAATTAATAACAATAATACTGTTGTAATCACCAGCAAGCTTATTACAGAAGACAACAGTAAAAATCAATCACCGATTGTACAAGCCGACGAAACTTTCTTCAGCCTGTTTATGGCAAAGAGTAAAACCGGTTGCTGGATATATGATGAAAAAGATTTTATCGTTTTTGCCAATCCTGCCTATACAGATTCCACAGGCTTTGAAGGCAATCCCATAGGGAAACATATTTCCGAAATTTTTCCTGCAAAACTTGCAGAAAAATTAATAGCCCGGAATAAAGAAACCTTTAAAAAAAATAAGGCACAGATCACTGAGCACTCTTTAACAAGGCCCGATGGTACTGTGATCCATTTTGTATCCAACATATTTATTTTTAAAACTGCTGATGGCAAACGCTACATCGGCGGGCAGGCCATTGATGTAACAGATAGAAAAAACAGTGAAGAACAGATCAAAAAAATTCATGAACGTTTTACCTATGCTGTTAATGCCACCTCTGAGGCTGTGTGGGACCTGGACCTCCAAAACAATGAAATTTACAGAAGCGATGCGTTTTACAAAATCTCCGGTTATACCAAAGAGCAGGTAGCCGGTGATCTTAACTGGTGGTTCAATAAAATTCATCCTGAAGATAAAGACCGTGTTAAAAAAAGTTTTGAAAAAGACCTTTTAGATGGAAAAAGAAACTGGGAGGATGAATACCGGTTTCAGTATGCCGATGGTACTTACAGGAACATTGCGGATAAAGGTTTTGCAATTTATGATGGAGGTAAACCTGTTCGTTTAATTGGTGCCATCCAGGATATTACCGAAAGAAAAAAATTAGAAGCTCAGTTACTTGCCGAACAAGTGAAAAAGCAAAAACTTATTAACCAGGCTACCATTGAAGCGCAGGAAAAAGAGCGTGGTATGATCAGCGCAGAATTACACGATAATGTAAATCAGCTATTAATGAGTGCCCGTTTACATATTGGCGCTGCCAAAAAAAGTGATATACAGGAGGAACTTTTAAATAAAGCATCGGATTATTTATTGCAGGCTGTAGAAGAAATCAGGAGCTTATCCAAAAGGTTGAATACTTCAATTGTAAAATCTGTGGGATTGGAGCAAAGTATTTTTGATATCACCCGCAATATGAAACAGTTTAACGACATCACTGTTACTGTTGACATTGACAAAGATGTAATTGATAAATTAACCCAGGAGCAACAACTGGTTGTTTTCAGGATCATACAGGAACAAAGCAATAATATTATTAAATACTCAAGAGCTGCTGCTGCTACTTTTTCGTTAACAGAAAAAAATAATCAGTGCTGCCTTGTTATCAGTGATAATGGTATTGGTTTTGATAAAGCAAAACAAAAAGCCAATGGCATTGGCTTTATCAATATCTTCAACAGGATTGATGCTTACAATGGTAAAGTGGAAATTATCACTTACCCTGATAATGGCTGTACCTTAAATATTTCGATGCCATATGTTGTTTAACTAACCCCTGCCCCGGCATTAATTACAGTTTCAGGTTTTACAAAATGTAATTTCCCTTCGCTGTCTTCAGCCATTAAAATCATCCCGTTACTTTCAATACCCCTCATTTTTCTTGGTGCAAGATTAGTTACAACAGTTACTTGTTTGCCTACAATATCTTCCGGTTTAAAATGCAATGCAATACCTGATACAATAGTTCTTTTCTCAAAGCCCAGGTCTACTTCCAGCTTTAATAACTTATCCGCCTTTTCTACTTTTTCCGCAGCCAATATGGTGCCTATTTTTAAATCAATCTTTGCAAAATCATCAAACACAATTTCAGATTTCAGGTTTGTGATTTCGGATTTCGGATCTGTAGATTCGGATTTTTTTTCTTCCACTTTACTTATTTTTTGCGTTGCTGGTTTTGATTTGGTTTTCAACTTTTCTATCTGTACGCTTATTTCTTCATCTTCAATTTTTCTGAATAACAATTGCGGCTCCCTTAAACTGTAGCCCACGCTTAACAATTTTATTTTGCCTGCATTTTCCCAATCCAGCATCTTATCCACCACCTTCATCATACCCAGCATTTTTTTTGCTGTATTGGGCAAAAATGGATTTACTAAAACAGCCAGGTTAGCAGTTAACTGCAAACAAAGGTGCAATGCGTTATCAATTAATTTTTGATTACCCGGATTTTCAGCTAAAGTTTTTGCAACAATCCAGGGTTCTTTTTTCTGCATATACTGGTTGCCTTTGCGGCTAAGATCGATCACTTCAAATAATGCATCACGAAATTTATATTCTTCCAGTAAATTTTCAATTCTTGATTTTGTATTTTGAATGTCTTCAATCAAATTTTTGTCATTATCATCTAAAACATCAGCATGCAGCGGTGGCACTTTGCTATTACACAACTTATGCATCAGTACCCAAGCCCTGTTTACAAAATTTCCAAAAATGCTTACCAGTTCACTGTTCACTGCATCCTGAAAACCTTTCCATGTAAAATCACTGTCTTTGGTTTCGGGTGCAATTTGCGTAAGGTAATAACGCAGCATATCTACTGCTTGCGGGCCGCCATTTTCCTTCTTTACAAAATCATCTATATAATCCCTCATGTCTACTTTCCAGTTGCGTCCTGTACTCATTTTATCGCCTTCCAGATTTAAAAACTCGTTGGCTGGTACATTGGCAGGTAAAATATTGCCATGCAATTTCAACATAACCGGAAAAATAATACAATGAAAAACGATATTATCCTTGCCAATAAAATGTACCAGTTTGGTATCTTCGTTATACCAGTAGGGTTTCCAGTCTTTATCATTATTGATAGCCCATTGTTTGGTAGCACTGATGTAACCAATAGGCGCATCAAACCATACATACAATACCTTTCCATCAGCACCTTTTACGGGTACTTTAATACCCCAATCCAAATCCCTGGTAACTGCTCTTGATTGCAGCCCGCCATCTATCCAGCCTTTACACTGGCCTACCACAGTATTACGCCAGTCGTCTTTATGTTCTTCTAATATCCATTGGCGTAAAAATTCTTCATGCTTACCTAATGGTAAATACCAATGCGTCGTTTTTTTCTTTACAGGGGTGTTACCACTTAAAGTACTTACAGGATTAATGAGTTCATCAGGACTAAGTGTTGTACCGCAATTCTCACACTGATCGCCAAAAGCACGATCGCTACCACAATTGGGACAGGTGCCTTTAATGTAACGATCAGCTAAAAATGTATTGGTAGCTTCATCATAAAACTGTTCTGTTTCCTTGGTTTCCAGGTCACCGGCATCATTCAATTTTGTAAAAAACTCCTGTGCCGTCTGGTGATGCAGCGGATCGCTGGTGCGGTGGTAAATATCAAAAGAAACCGACAAGTCTTCAAAATCCTCTTTCATCGCCTGGTGATACTTGTCAATAATTGCCTGTGCGGTAGTCCCTTCTTTCATCGCCTGGATTGGAATGGCTGTGCCATGCTCGTCACTGCCACATACAAAAACCACATCACGTTTTTGGGCACGCAGGTAGCGTACGTAAATATCGGCCGGAAAATATGCCCCTGCCAAATGGCCGATATGTTTTAAACCATTCGCATAAGGGAGTGCCGATGTAATTAAATATCTTTTTGGATTGTTCATTGCGGTGCAAAATTACCGAAAGCAGGGGCAATCCCCAAACAATTTGGTATGCAGCGTGGTTTTGCCTGCGGCAAAAGGGTGTTGGCCACAGATTACACAGATTGCACAGATTTTATTGAAGCGAAGATAGATGGCACGCAGAGGAGAATAGGACGCTAATAAATTTGATCATAATGCTTGCTACCCAATTTGAAATAACTGTTACAAAAGACTCTATTTACTTTAAATACTTTTTCTTCTGCCTTCCCTGCCCCTCTGCGTACCCCGCAACCGAAAAAGCCCTTGCATTACGCAAAGGCCTTTATCGTACTTGAACTGAATATCGTAGCTATTGAATTTTTATTTTTTCAACTCATTTATGGTTACTTGTGGCACCAATACTTTATGGCATTTCTCTACCACCATTTCTTTATTAAGAGAAAACGTTTTTGTCTGCAGGATATTTTCTGAAGAAGCACCAATTTTTACGGTATAGTTACCGGCTTCTGCCACCCAGCCTGATGAGGGCGTATCAAATGAAGCCATGTCTTTTGCAGTGATTTCAAATTGTAAGGTTTGTTGCTGACCGGGTTGCAGCAGATTGGTTTTGCCAAAAGCTTTTAATTCCTCGGCCGGCTTTTGTAGTTTTTGGGCGGGGGCGGAAATGTATAATTGCACCACTTCTTTTCCTGCAACCGATCCTGTATTTTTTATATCAACAGTGGCAATAATTTTTCCGGTAAAAGCGGTTGCACTCAATTTAAGATTGCTGTATTGAAAATTGGTATAACTTAAACCGTAACCAAATTCATAAGCAGGTTTAACAGAAAAACTGTTGTAGTAACGGTAGCCCACATAGATTCCTTCTTCGTAAGTTACTTCTGCAGGAATCTGCGGCATACCAAACATTCCCTTTGTTTGCTGATCTGTAAATTCTTTACCGGGAAAATTTTTACCGGTAACATCATCTGCATATTGTACCGGAAAAGTTGTAGCTAATTTGCCACTCGGATTTATTGTACCTCGTATAATATCAGCTACCGCATTACCTGCTTCAAGGCCGGGTTGCCAGCTGAGCAATATCGCATCCACTCTATCTCTCCAGCTCACTGTTTCAATTACACCACCTGCATTAATGATCACCACTACTTTTTTATTTTTTGCATGAAAGGCATTGCTTACTTCGGTAATTAATTTTATTTCATCTGCCTTTAAGTTAAAATCATTATCTACTTTTCTGTCGCTGCCCTCACCTGCATTTCTGCCAATCGTTATCAATGCAATATCATCAGTAGCAGCTTTGGCTTGCAGCAAACTATTATCAATAACCATCTCGGTAACACGTGGGGTGGGATTAAAGAATTCTTCAAAGAAAGTTTTTTTGGGTTGCTTTGCTTTTTCTGTATTCACATAATTTTGATAAGTATCATTTAATTCTTTATCTAAACTATATCCTGCATTTGATAAACCTTGCACTAACGAAATGGTATACGCTTCGTTTACATCGCCGCTGCCGGTTCCGCCACTAACAAAATCATAAGAGGTAATGCCGAATGCGGCTATTTTTTTTGCTGCTGTAACAGGAAGTGTACTACTATTATTTTTCAATAACACCATTCCGTCTGCTGCGGCTTTTCTTGCAATTGCTGCATGTGCCTTTAAATCTGGTGCATTGCTGAAAGCATATTTTTTAAATGCCGGTGTACCTAAAACGTAATTCACAATACGTTCTGCATTTTCATCAATAACTTTTATATCTAAACTACCATTACTGATCGCATCTGTGATGGATTTTTTTTGTTCTGGTGTACCCGGCATCAGTAAATCATTACCGGCTTTCATTTGTGCCACGGCATCTTTACCGCCAAACCAATCGGTCATTACCATTCCTTTAAAGCCCCATTCCTTTCTTAAAATAGTGGTGAGCAGATCATATTCTTCTGATGTATAAACACCATTCAATTTATTATACGAACTCATCACCGTCCATGGGTGGGATTCTTTAACAGTGATCTCAAAACCTTTTAAATAAATTTCACGCAATGCTCTTTCGCTGATGATGGCATTAACGGTATTACGGTTTCTTTCCTGGTTGTTGGCGGCAAAATGTTTTATAGAAGTGCCCACACCATTACTTTGTATACCATTCACCATTGCTGCTGCCATCTTTCCCGATACCAAAGGATCTTCTGAATAGTATTCAAAATTTCTTCCGCCCAATGGATTGCGGTGAATGTTTAAGCCCGGGCCCAGCAATACATCTACACCATACTCTTTTACTTCGTTACCCATTGCCTTTCCTACCTGCTCTACCAATTTAGTATCCCAGGTAGAGGCCAGCAATGTTGCAACCGGCCATGCTGTGGCATAATAAGTTTTAGCCTCGCCTTTACGTGTTGGACTGATGCGTAAGCCTGCAGGCCCGTCTGCAACAACTGTTGTGGGAATACCTAAATGCGGAATGGCAAAAGTAGTACCGGCTGCACCAGGTACTTTATCTTCTATCTGGCCTATGCCGGTACCGCTTCCCTGGTTTACACCGGGCAAAACCATACCCATGCCTACTACCAGGTTTACTTTTTCTTCCGTGGTCATTTTTGCCACCAGGGCTTTGGCGGTTTTGTTTTGTGCTGAAACTGAACAGGCTGTACAAGCTGTAAACAGACAGGCAATCATCTTTTTCATGCAAGCAAATTTTAAATTATCATTGCGTTATTATGACACAATGATAAATATAATCCCTGAAATTTGAAAATTTATTTTTAGTCTGCCTGCAGCAATTTACTTTTACGTATGAGTTTTGAGAAAGAAATAAAAGAGATCTATGCAAAGGGGCACGAAAAATACCTGCGTAGCATATCAGTGGATTGCATCATATTCGGCTTTCATGAAAATGAGCTGAAAGTACTGTTGTTACAGGCAAAATATGCCGGCATCTGGGCTTTGCCCGGCGGTTTTATTTTTAAAGACGAACATATGGATGATGCCGCAAAACGTATTTTACAGGAGCGTACCGGTGTGGATGATATTTATATGCAGCAGTTTCATGTGTTTAGCGAACCAGGCCGTTCCACAAAAAAAGCCAATAAGCAGTTTTTAAAAAATGTGGGGATAGAAATGGAAGAAAGCTGGTTGTTTGACCGTTTTATCACGGTAGGTTATACCGCTTTAGTAGATTTTTCTAAAGTACAACCGGTTACAGATATTCTTTCCTCAGATTGTAAATGGTTCAACATCCATGATATTCCTGAAATGATACTCGATCACCGGAATATTTTAGATAAGGCTTTGGATGACCTGCGGATGCAGCTGAATTATCATCCGCTGGGTTATAATTTATTACCCGAAAAATTTACCATGCCCGAATTACAGAAATTATACGAAACCATTTTAGACCGTACATTGGACCGTAGAAATTTTCAACGCAAAATTGTAAGCACCGGTATTTTAAAAAGATTGAACGAAACCAAAAAAGGTGTGGCACACAAAGCGCCTTATTATTACAAATTCGATCTGCGTAAATATCAAAAAGCATTGAAAGGCGGAATGGGATTTGAATTATAAAAAAACGGCCGCCACAAATGTGCCAGCCGTAAACAATAAAAATAAACCCCCAAAGTTTACTTTTCTATTTTGCTCAATGCATATTTAAAATCTGAAGCAGAAGTGGTTTCAAATGACAGATCTTTATAGATACCTTCTGTTATTACTGTGCTTCTTATAGCAGACACAGTTTGTCCATCTCTGATTCCCACACTGATTATTTTTACAGGTTCGCCAACAGGCACATTATCAAAAATGGCGTAATTGCCGGTTTCCCCTGCCTGCATTATCGATTTAAAATTCTCAAACACCACAAACGTCATATAATTAAATGAGCTGTCTTTCAAGTCCACCGTAAATGCTGCCTTTTTACCGGGATAACTAAAAAACCTGTCGCAGTTTATCCATCCTAATTTATTTATTCCGATACTGTATTTTTCACCAATGCTCATGAGTGTATTGGCAGGAAAATTCGGGCGGCGCACTTCTTTAAAACCTTTGTTAACCCATCGTACTACTTTATATACCGTATCAATAGGATCAAGTTTATTGATCTTTATAGTAAGCGGTAATAATTCAGCAGTATCTCCCACGCCATAAGAGTTATAAGCCACATGATAATATTCTTCCTCCTCAGTATCGATTTTTTTGAACAACAGATTTCTATCCCATTGTTTTCTCACCCTTATTTTATCATAATAACCACCGTATTTTTTTTGCAGTATCACTTTCAATTCTTCCTTGCTGTAGATCGATTGCCGGGACCTGTGAAAAACGGCTTTTGTTTTTCCATTGTACACAGAATATTCAATCATGTCGTCTTTCAGATCAATAGCCCTGATAAACATTTTCAATACCGGCGAATCAATACGAACCTTTGTAAGCTGCCAGTTGATTTTGCTTTGCTTTGCAAAAGCTGTTGCAACAGTATCTACTCCTTTATTGGTAATCCCTTCAAATATTTCCATCGAATCTTTTACAGACAGACCAGGAATAAAAACCCTGATCTCTTTTTCAGGATTTACCTGTACATCTTTACCTTTCACTTTTGCAGACAGGTACAACATCCCTCCTGTTACCAACTGCTTGTTATCCGACATGGTTGTTAATCCATTGGCTACCATATCGCCATATTTATAAAATTCCTTCACCTCAAATACCACTGAATCTTTTGTATTGAATGCATTAGCAGGAATAAATAGTACGCTGCCTTCTTTACATTTTACAGTGGTATCTTTTGTATTATCAATTGTAAACTGTTCCTGTTTCTTCTGCAGATTCACTAATAAATTATTAAGCATCAATTGCTTTTCGGCAACACTTAAAGTAGATTTTTTTTCAAGCGTATCCTTGGTAACAATGCTGCCGGCAGTTACAGCAATTGCAGTATCTTCTTTTATAACTGCAATAATTTTACGAGCGACTGACGATGGCTTTACAATGGGAATTGCATTGTGCTGCGGGGTATTAGTAATTACAGCTGCAAAAGAAGAAATTGTATCTGCCATTATTTTTTTCTCTGCTTTTACAATTTTGTTTTCAGTTGTAACAATATCTTCTTTTGTTTTGCTATTCTGCAGAATAATTAAAAGTACACTTCCAACAACAGCAGCTGCACCAATCATCCACCAGATACCTTTAGCAATCGCCGGCTTTGCTTTGGGTAATGGCGGTTGCAGGTCAGCCTTCAACTGCTGCCAGTGTGCGTCCATCTGGCTAAGGTCGGGCAGTTGCTTATTTTCCAGTTGCCTTAAATTATTTTCAATATGGTTATTATCCTGCTGCATTGGTTTTTAATTCTGTTTGAGTAAATTTTTCAAGTTTAGGTTTCAATATTTTTTTGGCTTCGCTTACATGCCATTTGCTGGTACCATCGCTGATACCGAGGTGTTCGCCAATCTGTTTGTGTGTAAAGCCTTCGTATACATACAGGTTAAACACCATTGCTGTAGCGCCGGGTAATTGTTTTATCAGTTGCTGAATTTCTTTACCGGAAACAGTATTGAATACTTCGGGGTTAATGCTTGTTTCTTCCTCGTATTTATAAGCATCAAAAGGGCTGAAAGAATGTTGCTGTTTACAAAAATCGATACAGCAATGCACCACAATAGTTTTCACCCACCCCATTAACCTCCCTTCTTCCTTATAAGCTCCAATACTTTTAAAGATCTTCAGCATGGCATTGTTATAAATAGTACCGGCCCCGTCAGCATCTTTGGCATAGCGGTAACAGATCTTGATCATATCAGGATAACATAACTTGTACAATTGTTCCTGGCATTGCAGATCGTTGTTTTGGCAGCCTTTTATCAGTATATCAGGGTTTATACTCAAGAATCGCTTTTTAGGTAAAAGTTGGTTCATGTAATATATATAACTGCGTGGCAACAAAAAAGGGTTGGGTAATTTTTTAAATAAATATTGGCAAGTATTGAAATCCTTTTTTTTAATAAATAACTGTACATTAGAATAATGAACCGCAAACATTTTTTGTCTTCCATAATTCCGTTAAGCGCTGTATTTACAGCTGCAGGCAATACACCAGTTATTGACGAACCCGACATACCACTTAAAGTACCGCCTTATTTAAAAAAAGGGGATACTATCGGTATTACCTGCCCTGCCGGTTTTATCACTTTGGAAGACATTCAGCCTGCGGTACTTAAAATGCAGGAATGGGGGTATTCCATAAAGACCGGCAGCACAGTGGGCAAAAAAGATTTTACGTTTGGTGGTACTGATGAAGAACGCCGGCAGGACCTGCAACAAATGCTGGATGATAAAACCATCAAAGCCATCATGTGTGCCAGGGGCGGTTATGGTGCAGTGCGTATCATTGATATGATCGATTTTAAAAAATTCGCATTGCAACCTAAATGGATCATTGGCTTTAGCGATATCACTGTTATTCATTCGCATCTTAATAAAAATTTTGGTATCGCCTCTATTCATTCTAAAATGTGCAATAGTTTTCCATCAGACTGGAGCAAGGCTGAACCTGTGCAGATAGAAACTATTGAATCGATACAAAAATGTTTATCCGGAGAAAAAATGAAATACACTGCTGTGCCTAATGAAAAAAATAAAACCGGCATTGCAGAAGGTATTTTAATTGGCGGTAATTTAAAAACACTGGAAACATTAGCCGGTAGTAAAAGCGATATTAATACTGACGGTAAAATTTTATTTGCAGAAGATACCGGCGAATATTTATACAGCATCGACCGCATGTTCTGGAACTTAAAACGCACCGGAAAACTAAGCAAACTTAAAGCATTGATCATCGGTGGCTTTAAAATAAAACCTGCCGAAGACCCTGCCGATGAATTTGGAAAAAATATTTATGATATTGTTTTAGAAAAAATAAAAGAGTACAACTACCCCGTTATTTTTGATTTTCCCGTGGGGCATCAAAAAAATAATTTTGCATTGAAGTGTGGCATCAAACATAAACTTACAGTTACTTCTTCTTCTGTTACATTAGAGGAAAGCATAAAATAGTTTTTGCCGTCGCCGCTTACACTACAAAAAAGAAGTCAAGTCTTAAAGACCTGACTTCTTTAAAAATAATTTAAGTGATCCTTATCTCAGTAAAATACTCGTACCGTTCTGTACTACTTTCTTACCGTTCCATGGATCTGTATAACTTAGCTGCCAAATATAAGTACCGGCATCAGACCGTACACCTCTACGGGTACCATCCCATCCTTCATTCGGGTTGTTAGTGGCATAAATTAATTGCCCGTAGCGGTTGTACACTTTAAAGGAAAACTCTTTTGCCAGGTCTGCATTGGTAGGCTTCAGTCTATCATTATTACCATCATTATTGGGTGTAAATGCATTAGGCACCATTATCAGGCAGGCAGTTAACACTTTTACTGATATCGCATCCGAAGCAGTACAACCATTATTATCTACCTGTAAAGAATAACTGGCTGTAGCAATAGCGGTATTTATCTGAGAAGTAGTAGCACCATTACTCCATAAATAAGTATAGCCGGCAATTGGTGCAGGGCCTATCTGCAATGTTGTAGCAGGACACAAAACAGTATCGTTACCCAAATTCAGATTAGGCACAGCATATATCTGCACCTGTTTGCTTACCACTGCGTTACCGCAATACTTATCTACACCGGTAAGTGTTATCGTGTAAACGCCTTGGTTAGGATAAGTAAATAATACCGAAGGTTTATTCTGTACCGTCATACCATCACCGTCATTCCAGGTGTAGGTTAAAATAGTAGGGCCGGCCACTTTGGTAAGTGTCATCGATTTATCCGAACAGTACTGAGGAGCAAGGCCTGTAAAATCTATGGTAGGAGCAGCTAATACTTGTACAATTGCAGCCGCAGTATCTTTACAACCATATGTATCTGTAGCCACCAGCTTAATAGTATAAGCATTATTGCTGGTATAAGCATGAGTCGGTGGTGTTTGTCCTGCAAACTGTGTATTATCGCCAAACAACCATAGGTACTGCAGGTTAGTACCGGTGGAGTTATTGGCAAAATTAATGGGTGTGTTAATACAGGTGGTATCTTTTGGTGTGGTAGCAAATGCGGCCTTAAATGAATTACCTAAAGTAACCGTCTGGCTGATCACATCATTACAGGAACCATTATCTACCGTTAACTGTATAGTAACTGACGCCGTAGTAACAGGAAAAAGTTTTGTAACCGTTTGGCCTGTTGCAGTTGATCCATCCGGGAATAACCATGTCCACGAATTGATACCATTGCCACCGGCATGCGATAAAACAACCGTATCCATTTTACAACCAAATTTTACCTGGCTGGTAAATGCAGCAGATGGTTTTACCAATGCATTGAATGCAATTGTTTCTGCAATATTCTGTGCCGCACTGCAGGTATCAGTGATACCACCTCCGTTATGTACTATATAATTACCAAACACATTTACCGGTTGTGCAAACTGCAACTGTACCCATTTGGTATAGCCTAAGGTACCACAGTTGCCATCGGTAACTGCACCGGTAATATTTACTGCAGAAGGGCCGGTAATAGTATAGCCGCTACCATTAGCATTTACTGATGCACACCTGATTGCATTACTGTAAAACAACTTTACAAAAGAAGGATTACACTTATCAAATTGCACTGAATCAAATTTTGGTGCCGGCGCTTTTGTGGTTACAAATGTTTTATTGGCACCATTGGCCATAAAGGCAAAACAGGTATCTGCTAATGTGGTACCATCAGCACCGGGAACAATGGTAACTGCAAAATTGCCTGCAGGTAATGGATTTTGCAACGTAAGAACGGCTTGTGTAATATAATTACCCACACCCCCACAGGTGTAGTTTACATTACTAATGGGCAATGCACCCGGTGTTATAGAAAATTCATTGGCATTGGGTGAAATGGTGGAACACATCACAGGCCTGTCAAAATTCACCACCAGTTTATCCGGATGGCATTCATCAAAAACAACAGATTGAATAGCTGGTGCTACTGTGGTTTGGTTGATGGTAAAAGGAATAGAGATGGGAACCAGTTCATTACTACAGGTATCAATAAAAGTATTACCATCTGCACTGGCAGGGTGAATTACCAATTGATAATTACCGAATGGTAGTGGGTTTGTCATGTTGATATGAATCAGGTCAGCTATTGGATTGGTGCCAGTACAAACACCTTGCAATGATAAAGGAATAATATTACCGGGCTGAATAGTAACCTCACCATTGGAACCAGAGAAAGTTATTGTGTTACATAATACCGGTTTGGTAAGTTTTACATTTAATACTGTTGGAGCACAGCCGGTATAGGAAATATTATCAACTAAAGTTGCAGGTACAGCAGTAATTACAACTGGTACAGTATTACCTATTGGCAATGGATTGCCGCAAAAATCAAGCAATGTATTTAAATCAGTGCCGTCTTTCGCTGTAATAATGTAAGGGCCCGCTGGTAATTGAGCACTGAGTG
The DNA here is from genome assembly GCF_050611765.1 of Ferruginibacter sp. SUN106. Lineage (NCBI taxonomy): Bacteria > Pseudomonadati > Bacteroidota > Chitinophagia > Chitinophagales > Chitinophagaceae > Ferruginibacter > Ferruginibacter sp. SUN106. Next base: position 417,768 of record NZ_JBODJC010000001.1, on the reverse strand, counting down.
TTAATGTCAATTCGTCTGTATCAAAACTATTACTGCATGTAACACTTACCGCATTTGTAACGGTAACGCCTGGTGCATTTATAGTAAAATCAGATCCATCTGAAGCGATGCTATTGCACAGAATGCGTTTGTTGAGTTTAACATTCACATGCTTGCGATCGCAGGCAGAAGTAGTGGTAACCATATTGGGAACAACCGGGTCAGTAATACTCGCTGTACCTTTACTAAAACTTAGTGTATAACCATTGGGGGTGTTACTCCAATGACTAACAAGGAGTAAATAATCATGCCCCTGAATCAATGTAGGCATTGCGCTAAAAATAGGTATTCCCCCTCCACAAACAAAAAGAACTGTTTCTGTAGCACTTGTTCCGGTAACGCCAAATAAGCCTGACCAATTACAGCCTACTATTAATGAACTATTGCTATACACTTCGCTATAAGCATGCCCGGTAATATCATACAGCTGCCAGTCATAGTCTTCATTATTGTTATCTGGCGTTATTAAAAAACCCAGAGTGCCAGCAGTATAGCAGGTAAATTTGTACCAGAATGGGTTTTTGTCAGTAAGCCCGGCTCCGCAACCTGGAGGAGTAGCTACTGGTCTGTCTCCACAAAAAGGTACTGTAGTTTGATGAAAGGTTGTGGTTCCGCAAACCGGAAAAGCAGTTTCCGGATTTTGCCCTAATGCTGTGCAGGTTGTTTGTGCTTTTGAAACTAAAGAAACAAATACCATTAAAAAGATAAGGCAGTATATACGCATAAGTAAGTTTTGGATTTGTAAATTTACCCAAAAATCATTCCGCATTTTATAATACTTTGCATAAAATTTACACATGGCGAAAATTCCTCTCTATTTAAAAAAAGGCGACACCATTGGTATTACCTGTCCTGCTGGTTATATGGCTGCAGAAAAAGCGCAGACTTGTATTGCTGTTTTACAACAATGGGGTTACCAGGTAATGGTGGGTAAAACATTGGGGAGCAGTTCGGTAAATTATTTTTCTGCTACTGATGAAGAGCGAAGAGATGAGTTACAGGCAATGCTGGATGATAAAAATATCAATGCCATTTTATGTGGCCGTGGCGGATATGGTACAGGCAGGATAATTGATGCACTGGACTTTACTAAGTTTAAGAAAAATCCTAAATGGATAATAGGATTCAGTGATATTACGGTTTTGCACAGTCATATTTATGCCAACTTAAAAATTGCTTCATTGCATGCACCTATGGCTGCAGCTTTTAATGACGGAGAATACAAAAATGAATTCATACAATCTTTACAAAAAGCAATTACAGGAAAAAAAGCAACGTATAAAATTGCGCCGCATGAATTTAATACAACTGGTATTGCCACCGGCGAACTGGTTGGCGGCAATCTTTCTTTACTGGCGCATTTAACCGGCACGGCATCCGACATCAATACTAAAAATAAAATTTTATTTATTGAAGATATCGGCGAATACATTTACAATATCGATCGTATGTTGTATCAAATAAAACGTAGTGGTAAGTTAGATAAACTTGCTGGCCTGATCATTGGTGGTTTTACTGATATGAAAGATACCGAAAGGCCTTTTGGAAAAACGATGTATGAAGTGATCAGAGAAATTATTGCGGAATATGATTACCCGGTTTGTTTTAATTTCCCTGTTAGTCATGGCAAAGAAAACTATGCGTTGAAAGTGGGCGGCAGTTACGAATTAAAAGTCACTGGTAAAACAGTACTGCTAAAAGAAAAATGACAACAATTTGGTAACATGAAAAATTTGGAGACCGCTCTTTCATCATTATAATTTTGTGAAAAATGAACCAACTTTCACAACAGGAGTTGTGGGAAAAAATCCGAAACTTTCAGCTTGATGACCCTGCATCCGCTTTCCCCTTCTCCCAAAAACTAGCACAAGAAAACAACTGGACAATCACATTTACCAACAGGGCAATTGAAGAGTACAAAAAATTTATTTTTCTCTGCTGCATCTCTCCCACCGGTGCTTCGCCTTCCACCATTGTAGATGAAGTATGGCATTTACACCTTACCTACACCGACAATTACTGGAACTATTTTTGTAAAAAAACATTGGCAAAGGAAATTCATCATCATCCCAGTAAAGGTGGTACTGATGACAAAGAAAAACATGTAAACTGGTATGCGGCAACATTACTGTTGTATGAACAACAGTTTAATACCAGGCCGCCCCAGGATATCTGGCCGCCTGATAATGAAACCGTAACTGAAATTGAAGCAGACATTTATGAACCGTCTTTTTTCAAACGCATACTTTTCCTTTTTGCATCGGCAGTAGTACTTTTTATTTTAGGCACCAATCTTTTTCATACCAAAGGACAAGATTTTTTGGGCTACTATCTTATTATATGCATTGCAGGAATAGTAGTGTTATTGATCAGCCAGTTGCATAAGAACAGCAGGCTGAAAACGATCATCGAAAATAACCTGCCGCAAAAATTTACACCTTACCAGATGGCCAGGTTTTTATATGGCAATCATCGGTGTTATCAAACCGCATTGGTTGATTTGTTAAGAAGGGGCATTATACAAACCAGTGGCAACGATTACAAAATTGCAAGGCCTAAAGTATATGCTACAGCAGGAGATGATAATCCACTGTTGCAACCACTGATGCGGCAATTTAATGAAGATGATATTTTTACTTACAATGAAGGCCTGGGATTAATTGACAGAGATACTGTTTTACATCCCGGGCTGGAACGATTACACCGCCTTTCAAAAAAAGTAGATTATTTAAAACTGGTCATTCCGGGTATTGTTTTACTGCCTGGCTTTGCAAGGTTTTTACAAGGTATGGCCAATGATAAACCGGTAGGCTTCTTAGTATTTGAAATGGGCGCATTCGGCTTTATTGCACTGGCAATTCTGCAATATTTTTCTTATACCAAAACAGTAAGAAATCACCTGGGTGTGTACTGGGATGAACAAAACAGTTATGGGCAAAGCAGCAATGTAATTAACAACTTTACTATTTTAGGTGCGGCAGCTATTGCAGGTTTTGCAGAGTACAGCATATTAAAAAATACTTTCACTACGTTTGCGGCTAAAGAAAAAAAATCGTATTCAGGTGATAGCTCTGCAGGATGCAGCAGCGGTTGTGGCAGCAGTTGTGGTAGTAGTTGCGGAGGAGGAGGTTGCGGTGGCTGTGGTGGTGGTGATTAAATTAGCAGCATAAAAATATTCATGGAATTTAAAAAGATCTACCTGCCCAGAATAAGTATTATCATTTGCCTGGCATTGGTAATTGCAGGCATCATTTATTGTATTACAACTGAACAAGCTAATGGCATTGGATTACTGGCAATGCTGCTGTTACTCTCTTTCGCCCTGATCATCTATCTTATCTTACTGGCATTCAGCTTTTCTGCTATTGGTAAAAATAGTCCTTATGGCTTGTTTTTTATCTGCCTTATACCGGCCCTTGTTTTTTTGTATTACTATTAATGATTTAATTTTTCAATAAACTGTCCAGCTTTTGTTTATACAGATCAAAAGTAGCCAGGTTATGATGCGTACCCTCTTCTATTGTTATAAATTCATCTGTTGGCTTTAAAACACTTTTTAATTTTGATGCACAACGGTATGGTATTACCCAATCGTTAGTACCGTGAAAAATGGTAATGGGATATTTAACCTGCTGCAGATATTTGTTAGTAGGAATTTTATAGGTTATCATTCTTTGTGTGGGATACATAAAAGCATACGCTGCAAATACATCTGGAATACTATAGTAAGGTGTTTCAAGAATTAATCTTTTACAATCTGTTTGCGATGCCACATAAGCAGCAATGCCTGAGCCTAACGATTTGCCGTATAAAATAATACTGTCTTTGCCAAACCTGCTTAATGCCATGTGCTGCAGTTCCAATGCCTGGCGGTATAATTTTTCTTCTGTCCTGTTGCCGGTACTTTTTCCATAGCCGGGATAATCTTCCATCCACACTTCGTAACCATTTTTTGTAAAAACATTTACAAACTTTGCATAGCGCTCAATATTTTGTTTGTTGCCATGAAAATATAATACCACTCCTTTTCTTATTGAATCTCCTGGAAAAAATTTTACCATGCTCATGGTATCGGTTTCATTAAAAGGAATCTTCATTTCCTGGAAGGGTACGTTAAAATGAAACACATGATTAGCAGCAAATTTTTCCGGCTTAAATAAAATATATTCCTGCAAATAAAACATTCCAATACCAATAATGAAGTACAGCAATACAATTACTTTTATCCAGCGGAAGAGCCTGCGCTTCATCAAACCTTGCTTTTCATTATTCATTATTAATTATTAAATTATTCATTACTCGTTTCCACTACACCTGCAGTATATCCCTTATAAAATTATGGTATTCCGGAAATGTGGGCAGGTTATTATGTTTGCCGCCTTGTATTCTTATCAAAGTTATTTTTCGTGGATTCAGTTGCTGTAATTTTTCGCTGTTGCTGATGGGTATTAAAAAATCTTTGGTGCCGTGTAAAATATAAGTATGGCAATTTACTTTAGGCAACCACTTATCGGTACGCAAATGAAAACGCAAAATATATTTCACCGGTAAGATGGGTAAAAAACGTTCAATAGTTTTTTTAAAACTAAAATAAGGTGCATCTAAAATTAAATAGCGGGGGGTATTATCTGCCGCCAGTTTTGCTGCAAAACCGCTGCCCAAACTTCTGCCATATACAATCAGGTGATTTTGCGGATAGGTTTTAGTAAGTGTATCATACACAAACTGCATATCATTCAGCATATCTTTTTCATTGCGCTTACCGGTGCTTTTACCAAAGCCGCGATAATCCACCAACAGCACATCATATTTATAGCGATAGAAATCTTTAGCATATTTTGCCCAGCCTTTTATGCTGCGGCTGTTGCCATGAAAATATAAAATAAGGCCCAGGGGATTTTTAGTATAAAAGTGCAGCCCGTTTATTCGTACCCCTTCTTCCACATCAAAAAACAATTCCCTGAAAGGTGCATCGTATTTGTAAATAAAATCCTGGCGTAATTTTTCCGGTTTAAAAATAAATTTTTCCTGCACAAAATAAATGATCACCGAAAGCACCGCAATACCGCCAATGATATAAAGAATGATGTGAAGCAATGTGTAGTGGTTAGTTTATAAGTGCGTAGTTAATGCATGCTGTTAAATTAGTTATTCTATACTTAACATCAAACTTATACGTCAATAATTCCACTTTATCAATCAGGGGTAAATGTTTTCTTCCATGCTTCGGTGCCGCCAATAAGATTAACCAGGTTGGTAAAAGGAAATTTTTCCTGCAGGCGCTGGATAGCGATCTGGCTGCGGATGCCTTTGCGGCAATAGATAATCACAGGTTTATCAGTTGCAATTTTTTCTACTTGTTGTGCAATTCCTCCCAGTGGAATCAGTTCTCCACCAATATTGAATTCTTCATGCTCTTCAGGTTCTCTTACATCTATCAATTGAAGATCTTCTTTAGCATTAATTTTTTGTAAAAGTGCTGTTGCTGTTATGGATTGCATGATTGCCGTGTTGAAGTGTTACAGATTTATATCCATATCAACTATAAATACCCAAGTAATTAAAAAAGAATATGGTCAGCATAAACTTACAGTGATTGTTAGTAAAATAACAGTACTGCCCCTTATGATGCGTAGTCTTCTTCCTCTTCGTCGGTATAAATTCTTGTTAGCTTTAATTTACTTACCGGCGCTACTATCAACGGAAATTTTTCTACCTGCACTTTACTTTGTTCCAGCCCAAAACCTTTTTCTTCGCTCAGCGATACTTCTTTTACCCAGAAGTATAAACGCATGATCAGTTTTTCAAAGAAAGGCAATTCATTATCCTGCGATAAAAATTTCTCCATCACCACAAACTGAAAATCGCCGGTTACATTATTTCGTTGCTGGCTTTCATAACGGCTGGTTACATTCACTTCACGGTTAGCAACCAGGTCTTCCACTACTTTTTTAAACATCAGGTTGATTCTTGGCGCTATTCTGAAACCCAGCCTGAATTCCACACGGATGATATCATTAGGAATAATATGTTCTACCGAATATTCAGAAGTATAAGGATCATCCAATGTATCTACATGTACAAACCAGTAAATATCGGCACGTTTGGGTTTACCACTTAGTATGCTGTAAATAATTTTATGTTCAATTTCTTTAGGATTGTTGGCACTGGTTAAGTATACTAAATGCGTGGCATATTTTGGTACGGTAACATCATTACTCAGCTCTTCCAGCTTAGGAATATATTCTTCCAGCCTTACAAACTCCACGTAACGGTTTTTAATTTTACGGGCCCTGTACCACACATACATTACTGCAAATAAAGCACCGCCTACAATTAAAGTAACATAACCGCCATGAGGGAATTTATCTAAATTGGCAATTAAAAAACTGATCTCGATGGTTAAAAAAACTGACAGGAACAAATAGATAAGTACCGGTTTTACCCTTCGGGAGATCATGTAATTGGAAAATAAAATAGTGGTGGCTAACATACATAATGTTATGGCCAAACCATAAGCCGCACCCATGGCGCTGGACGTTTGAAAATATAATACAATGCCTACGCAACCTGCAAATAATAAAGTATTGATACCGGGTATAAACAACTGGCCTTTTGCTTCGGTAGGATAAATGATCTTCATTTTTGGCCACAGGTTCAGGCGAATTGCTTCACTTATTAAAGTAAACGAGCCGCTTATTAATGCCTGGCTGGCAATAATGGCAGCGGCAGTGGCAATGATGATACCGGTTACTAAAAACCATTCCGGCATCACTTCAAAAAAAGGATTTTTCATTGCAACAGCGCCGGGTATTTTTTTTAAAAGATCGCTGGTGGCATATATTTTCCCTTCATTGTGCAACAGCCATGCACCCTGCCCAAGGTAATTTAAAATCAAACAGATCTTTACAAATACCCAGGTGTAACGGATATTGGCCCTGCCGGTATGCCCCAGATCGCTATACAAAGCTTCGGCACCCGTGGTACATAAAAACACTGCCCCTAACAACCAGAAGCCCTTGGGGTAAGTGACTAAAATATCAATGGCATAATAGGGATTAAAAGCTTTTAAAATACCCCATTCATCAGAGATATGCGATAACCCCAAAACAGCCAGCATCATAAACCATATCAGCATTATGGGCCCAAACATTTTACCAATGCTGGCGGTACCAAACTGCTGCATAAAAAACAAGAAGGTTAAAATACCAAGTATAATTAAAATGATAGTTTGTTCTGTGATCTTTTCCAGCCCTGGAATATTCTTCATACCCTCTACTGCGGAAGCTACCGATATAGGAGGCGTGATCATTCCATCTGCAAGCAAGGCGGCACCGCCAATCATGGCAGGAATTACCAGCCATTTTTTTTGCCGGCGTACCAATGTATATAAAGAGAAGATACCACCTTCACCACGGTTATCTGCCCTTAATGTAAGTGCTACATATTTAATGGTGGTTTGCAGTGTAAGCGTCCAGATGATACAGGAAAGGCCACCAATGATCAGCAATGGCTCGATCTTTTTCCCGTTGATAATTTCACTGAATACATAAAGCGGGGAAGTACCGATATCGCCGTAAATAATTCCTAAGGCAACAATTAAACCTGCTGCCGTAACCTTGTTAACATGTTTGGACACTACAAAAAATTTTAACGTTCATAAAGAATGGCGGCGCAAGATAGGCAACCTGCATCATTCTGGCATTATGGCCTGCTGGCAAACAGAACCGTAATCCTTAACAACGTACTACCGGCGGTTTCATTGCTGTATAGTAAGCCGTTTTTAAAAAACAGCTACAAATGTAGATTGAAAATAAATATAAGGGGCGGATTATTTTTAATGGTAGAAAACCTGCACTGCTGCCCGTTTTGCTACAGAAAGTAATAGGGCTGAAAATGAGTTGTGCCTGCGGCGCAGTATGTATTGCCACGCCTGTCCCGGTTATTTGTAGAGAGCACAGCAGCACTGAAAATGCATTTGTTCAGGGCATAAAACTTGCATAACCAAAGTGTTGCATTTATATTTACAGATAAGCAGGGGTTTTGTAAATATTGCTGCTTAAAATTATGGCTACTAAAAACAAAACCAGCCCGGTAAAAACAGCCAATAAAAAAACTGCTGCGGTTAAAAATATAACTGCAAAAGATACAGCTGTAAAACTTACTGCCGCACATTTTATTGCAAGGCTGCAGGCGTTACAATCGGATGAAGAATTGAAAAAGATTCAACGCTATTTTAAATCGGGGGAAGGGCAATATGGCGAGGGGGATACTTTTATGGGAGTAAAAATGGGACAGCTGTTTGCATTAGCCATCGCATTTAACGGAATGCCCATTACAGAAATAGAAAAGCTTTTGCAAAGTAATATCCATGAAGTAAGAGCCGGTGCCATCAGTATCATGGATAAAGAGAGCCGGAGTAAAAAAATTACCCCGGCCAGGCTGAAAGCATTCTACGACTTGTACATGCGCCGGCACGACAGCATTAATAACTGGGACCTGGTTGACCTCGGTTGTTTATATATGACTGGCAGTTATCTTTTTGATAAACCAAAACAGGTATTATATAAGCTGGCAAAATCAAAAAATATATGGGAAAGAAGAACAGCCATATTAAGCACCTGTTATTTTATAAGAAAGGGAGAAACAGCAGATACTTTTAAAATTGCTGAACTGTTATTAAAAGATAAGGAGGATCTTATACACAAGGCAACGGGATGGATGCTGCGTTTTGCAGGTGATAAAGAGCCAAAAAAATTATCCGCTTTTTTAGATGAACATGCAGTTACAATGCCACGTACTTTATTACGTGGTGCTATTGAAAAATTACCCGCCGCTAAAAAAGGGTATTATATGGGTTTGAAAAAATGATGGAGATAATCCATATCTCAATCATTTATAGCCAGCACATTTGTTCCTGCAATTTTACAATCACACCGCAATAGGAAAAGCAACTCTTAACTCACAGCCTCTGCCTGGCTGAGAAACAAAATCGGCGGTACCATTATACGTTGCCGCACGGCTTTTAATGTTATCCACCCCAATACCATTTTGTTTTTTCAAAGTATCAAAACCAATTCCGTCATCAGTAATAGCCAACTGAACCATTTTTTTATTTTGTAAGAGTTTGATGGTTATTTTTCTGGCCTTTGCATGCTTTATAATATTATTCAGTTGCTCCTGTACAATTCTGAAAATATTCAGCTTGAGTTTTTCATTTACGCTTTTTTCATTAAAAGAGTATAAAGCACATTTTATTTTTAATGAACTTACTTCCATTGTATCATCTGCAATATTTTCAATAGCAGCACAAAGGCCAAGGTTTTTAATAATGTCCGTAGAAAGCCCTTTGCTTAATTTTCGTATTTCTTCAATTGCTGTAAGTGTATATTCTGAAGAACGGCTTAAGTACATTGCAGTATTAGGTCCTCCTTTTTTTGCCATTTCAAGGAACATTCTTGATGCACCCAGTAACTGGTTAATATTATCATGCAATTCTTTACCAATATTGGAGCGTTCCATTTCTTTGGCATCTTCCGCAGCATCGGTAATTTGTTTTTCCTTCAGCCTTATTTCAATATCCAGTTTTTCTTCCAGTTCTTTCTGGCGGCTCAGGTCCTGCATAGCACCAATCATACGGTAAGCCTTACCTGCAGTATCCCGGATTATGCTTGCTCTTACATACACTCTTGCCTCAGAACCATTGGCCCTTGTAACCCGGTAAGCATGTTCCCATTTCATAGTGCTGGAAATAATAGCCAGGTGTAATTCTTTTTTAATTATTTTTTTATCATCCGGATGCAGGTAATTACTCCAGTCGGTGATCATATTACCTTTATTATTTTTTATATGGTAACCAAATAGCTCTTCAAATCCTTCGCCGATAAATACATCATTGGTGGTTAAATTCCAGTCCCAGATCACATCAAAAGAAAGTCTGGTAGCCAGTAAAAACTTTTCGCTTTCTTCTTCATGCATGGCAATTTGTTCCTGTAGTTTTTTCCCCAGGTCCTGTTCACTGCTAACATCTTGTATGGCACCAATTAAACGTATTGCCTTTCCTTCATCATCTCTCACAATACTTGCCCTGCTGGTGGTGGCAGCTAAAGAACCGTCACGTCGTTTTAACGTAAAGCTATCCTCCCAGGTTTTACTGCCCGAAGCAACAGCCTGTAATAATTTATTTTCCACCGCTTCTCTTTCCCCGGTAACCAGGCAGTGGCAAAAATCCCTGAAATCCATTGTGTTATTTTTTAACTTATAACCAAACACTTCCGCAATGCTATCGCCTACATATATCTGGCCGGTAGTGGTATCCCAGTCCCACATTACATCGTAAGAGGATTGCGCAATGTATTTTATCCACTCGTTATTTTCGGCCAGCATAGCATCTGCTTTTGCAAGTGCTTCAGCAATATTGTCGTCTACAATTTTTTGTTTCTGCTTATCGATATTTTTTTGTTTCGATTTTGCGATCACAATATTATTGGCTATTATTTTTTCTTTTTTTACATCTATCGCTTTTTGTTTAGATTTAGCCATCACAATATTATCCGCTACTACCTTTTCTTTTTTAACATCGATAGCTTTTTGTTTGGTGGCTACCTTCACAATATCATCCGCCACTATTTTCGCTTTCCGGCTATCAATGTTTTTTTGATTTTGTAAACGTACTGTTACATCTGTAATGGTAGTGATCGATTTTTCAATACCATGTTCTCCTATAAAAACAGCAGAAGTAATTTCGCAGGGTAATGGCTTACCACTTTTTTTTATTGCAAATACCAGGGCTTTGGATTTACCTTCAGCTGTTCTTTGCTTCATCATTTTTTTGAAACTACCTTCTTTAATATCAAAAATATCAGCCCGCTTTTTAGTGAGTAGTTCTTTTTTAGAATAGCCCAGCAGTTTGCAGCAGGCACTATTAGCCATTATTATTTTACCAGTGCTTACTATAATAATAACATGCGCCTCAGCCACATTATCAAATGCAAGTTGACTAAGATTATCATCAGCATGAGTGGCAGTAGACTTTTTATTAGCCGTGGTAGTTGGTTTGCTGATGTTTTGCGAAACTTTACGCATAAACATATAAGGTTAATTAGTAAGGTAGCTTTTATTATGCACAAACCAGTTTTTATTATTTATAGCTATTTATACGTAAACCATAACAGCATACCTTTTGTTACAGGCAAAAATTATATAAAAAACAGCCCCGCTGTAAAAGCGGGGCCACACAAACATACCAAATACAAAACTTCGTATATAATACTATGTGAGTAAAACTCACATAGCAAAAAATATTAATCGGGTTTCTTTCCTTCTAAAAATGTGTTGATAGTACTGATCTCAGCTTGATTATTATCATCAGATTTTACAGTATAGTTGCTGTAAAAATTTTCTACGTCTGCAATGGAATTATGCAATTCCATATTGCGGCGAAGGTAAGCTGGCACCGTTTCAAACTCATTATTCGGATCGGCTGCATTGATGTTGAATGACAAATTACGCAGCTTCGCAATGCGTTCTATAGCCCGGCGCCTGAGTTCTTCTGTTTCGTCCTGCGGTGCAGGCTCCTCAACATTAGACATCATGATGGGCTGAGTTTGTTGTACAAGTTGCTCTTCCTCCGCCGCTTGATGGGATTTAACCACCAGTTGCATTTCAATTTCAGGTTCGTCGGCCTTCATTGTTAACTGCATTGGCGGTAGCTCCTCGGTAGAATTGGATTCTGGTTTAGGCTGTTCCTCCACATAGATCTGTGATGGCTTTGCCAATTTAACCCCCGACGAAGGGGCATTGCTAGCTTCTTTATTCGTAGCTGAAATATTTGTTTGAACGCTGGTTTTGCTAATGGGTTTTTCTGTGGGTACCGGAGTTGTGGGTATATCAAACGCCACTACAGGTGTTTGATCTGCGGCCGAAGATATTTCAAAAAACACTGGCGCTTCTTCAATCTTTTCCCCAGTAGTTTTACGTGGTAGTTCCACTTTTATTTGTTCAATTTTTGTTTCAATTAATGTTGGCATCATCTCATCTTCCTTTGCCTGCATTACTGGTGTTTCACTTATTTCTGCAATGGCCTGCTCTTCTTCTTTTTCATCAAATTGTAAGGTTGGTTGCAGTACAGGTTTCATCACTTTGCTAACAGGTTGTTCTTTTACCGGCATCTCCAGTTGCATTATAATCTTATCTGTTTTCTTTTCTTCTTCCACTACTTCTGCTTTCTTTTCAAACGGATCTTTATGTTCAAAACCTGTAGCTATTAATGTAATACCGATCTCGCTGCCTAAAGTATTATCATACCCCAAACCTAATATCACATCGGTATCTTCTCCCGCATTACTTAATAAATAATTCTGAATGACTTCCACTTCATCCATAGTAAATTCATGTTCGCCTTCGGCAGAATTGATATTGATCAATATCCATTTAGCACCACGGATATCATTGTCATTCAGCAACGGAGAATTCAATGCATTTTCAATGGCCAGCTGTGCCCTGTTTTCGCCTGCGGCAGATGCACTACCTAAAATAGCCACACCGCCATTACTCATTACAGTGCATACATCGGCAAAATCCACATTGATCTGGCCGGTACTATTAATAACATCGGTGATACATTTTGCTGCTGTTGCTAAAACATTATCTGCTTTTGCAAAAGCTTCTTTCATTTTTAAATTACCAAACTGGTGACGGAGTTTATCATTACTGATCACCAATAAAGTATCCACATGATTTTTCAACAACATAATACCTTCTTCTGCCTGCGCAATTCTTTTCTTGCCTTCATAAGCAAATGGCGTGGTAACAATACCAACGGTAAGTATGCCCAGATCTTTACAGATTTTTGCCAGAATAGGCGCACCACCTGTACCTGTACCACCACCCATACCGGCAGTGATAAAAGCCATCTTGGTATTCACTTCCAGGATGCGTTTTATTTCTTCTAAACTTTCTTCCGTAGCCTGCCTTCCAATTGCAGGATTAGCACCGGCACCTAAACCTTGCGTAAGGTGCGGCCCCAACTGAATTTTGTTAGGCACTTTACTCTGCGAAATGGCCTGCGCATCGGTATTACAAATAATGAAGTTTACGCCTTCAATATTTTGTGAGAACATGTGGTTTACTGCATTACTGCCTCCCCCGCCAACACCTATCACCTTAATGATGGAAGACTGTTCTTTTGGCAAATCAAAATGTATCATAGCTTATTTGTTTTAAGCGTTTACCGGATTTGTTAAGGAAATTCCGATGAACACTGTTAGAATTTATCAGCACTTGTTTTCAATTAGTAAAAAAGAAAACGTACTGCATATTAATCATGGGTTAGTTAAGAACTTTTTTTCATGGTCTGACGTCCTCGTCTGACCTTGTTACAACTTAGCGTCTTCTTCTTCTTTAAATAAATCTATCAGGCCGTTTTTAAATCCGTCCATAAAGCCTTTTAGGGTTTTGCGTTGTTTTAGTTTTACCGGTTTGGTTTCTTCAGCTACCACATCTAATACTTCATCAACAGGTTGTTGCTGCAAACTATCGGGCACTTCCACTTTTCTGAAAGTTTCTTCAAATTGTTTGTTTTTATTTTCGTAGTCGTTATAGCCTTTCAATATTAAACCAATACAGGTGCTGTACATCGGTTTAGCCAATTCATCAATATGGCCTGATGCCAAATGTTCATTAGGATAACCAATTCTTGCATTCAGCCCGGTAACATATTCTGTTAACTGAATTAAATGTTTTAACTGAGAACCACCACCGGTTAAGATGATACCACCATTCAACATTCTGGTATCTAAACCAACCTGTTTTAAATGATAGGTAACAAAATCCATGATCTCACTCATACGTGCCTGTATGATAGCCGCTAAATTCTTTACAGAAATTTCTTTGGGTGCCATACCACGCAAACCAGGAATGGTAATGAATGCATTTGATTTGGCTTCATCGCTTAAAGCACTGCCAAACTGTACTTTCATTTGTTCGGCCTGTGTTTTTAAAACACCTAAACCGGTTTTAATGTCGTTGGTAATATTTTCGCCACCAAAAGGAATAACCGCAGTATGTTTTAAAATGCCTTCGTAAAAAACAGCAAGATCAGTGGTACCACCACCAATATCTACAATAGCAACACCAGCTTCAAGATCCTGGTCGCACATAACTGCTGCAGCAGAAGCTAATGGTTGCAACACCAGGTCTTTTGTTTGCAAACCTGCTTTCTCCACACTTCTGTTGATATTGCGTATGGCATTTTTATCTCCTGTTATAATATGAAAGTTAGCACCCACTTTTACACCACTGTACCCAATGGGGTTAGGAATATTCTGAAAATTATCTACCGTAAATTCCTGTGGTATCACATCAATGATCTGGTCGCCTGCAGGAATATAAGTGCGGTACTGATCTGCAATTAAGCGATCAATTTCTCCCTGGCTTATTTCATCTTCTACCGCCTGGCGTACAATATCGCCACGGGTTTGTAAACTTTTTATATGATGACCTGCAATACCTACATACACTTCTCCTATTTCCAGATTAGGATTACTGTCGTAGCAATTCTTTAATGCCATTTCAATGGCTTTGATGGTTTGATCGATGTTCAACACCATGCCGTGTTGCACACCGTTACTATTGGCACGGCCAAAACCGAGTATCTCCAGTTTGCCGTATTCATTTTTGCGACCGGCAATAGCAGCAATCTTTGTGGTGCCGATATCCAGGCCTACAATGATGGGTTGTTCGTGATTCATAATTGTATGTATTTGTGTGTTTGTGTCTGGTTAATGGTTCATGATTCATGGTTGATGGTTCATGGCAGAGCCTGAAAATTTACAGTGCTTTACTATGAACTATTAACTATCAACTATGAACTGTTTTAATAATCATTTTTAATCGGTTTATTTGGCATTACTACTTTCGGTTTTCCGGCTGGTGGCTTAGTAACAGCTGGTTTTGGTTTAACAGGATTGGTGGCTGGTTTTTTAGGAAGGACCGGATTTGGTTTTGTTGCCGCAGGTTTTGCCGGCATTGGTTTTTTTACAGGAATTGGATTGGGTACAGCTGGCTTTGCAGCCGCTGGTTTTACAGGGGGTAACGGATTACTGTTAACCGGTTTTTCTGCCGGTTGATTGTTCAGTGGCTTTAGAGGTGATTCGTTTATGGCATTATTAGTTTCAACATTGTCTTCTCTTTGAATGGATTGTTGTATCATACTGCTATCCGCAGTATTGTTGTTATTATCCTGCAAAATAGTTTGCAAAGAATCCTCTGCCTGTTGCGCCGCATTAGCTGCTATCAATTGCATGATCTGTAATGTTCTTACTGAATCCGCAGTTTTATCTTCTGCACCTCTTCTTCTTGCCACCACCTGGCCTTTATATTGCACGTTGATCACACTGTATTTACTCCAGCCGCTTTTTACCATCACTTCTTTATAAAATAATTCCAGCTTATTAAATTTATCTTCTGCTGCGGTGGCATCACCAAAAACAATTAACTGGTTACCGATCTTAGGTATCATTTCAAAATTCCTTTCCGGTGTTATGTCTACCTGGTCAATCATCGCCATGCGGAAAGAATCTTTCTGAATGGCAAGACTGATAACTTTCACATCGTTTAATAAACTGCTATCCGCTGTAGATAATACAATCTGATCTGTTGGAAAACCGGTGAACACCGGTAACCTTGCAGAAAATTTATCACTCAATGGTAACATCGCTAATGCCGTGTCAATATAGAATGACATGTTACCCGTTGTAAAAATTCTTGCTACAGGCTCTCTCTCCTGCAGGTTTACTTTTAAACTATCATTGTTATCAAAGAACAGCTCAGCATTTTTCACCCATTTACTTTTCTCCAGTTCAATCTCAATTTTTTGCAGATTGAAAGTACCTATTGCTTTACCCTTTGCATTTCCGTTACTTATTTTTTGAATCGTATTCAGAATGTCTTCCTCATCTACAAATTTGGGACCATCTGTATTTTCAATACCGGATATTTTTATTGCCACCCCTTTACATTTTGCAGCATCTTTTTTATTGATACCGGCTACCAGCAATACAGTTGTGCCTGTACCAATGGTTACCCATAGTACAGCAAGAAGAATTTTTTTAATACTGTATCGTTTTTTTTCGTTCATGTGCTCCTATCCTCTAAAGGAAGAATTGAAAAGATTATGTTTTACTAATTATTGTTTGTCAATATTTTTTTTATTGGCTCAACTAATGTGTCTATATCTCCTGCGCCTGCTGTAATTAATAATTCTGTTTTATTGTTTTTTATCCAATCTAAAATTTCTGTTTTGTTCAGCACTCTTTTGTTGTCGTTGCTCATTTTGTTCAGAAGCATTTCACTTGTCACGCCTTCCATTGGCAATTCTCTTGCCGGGTAAATGGGTAAGAGTACAATTTCATCGGCCAGGCTTAATGTTTCTGCAAAGCCATCAGCAAAATCTCTGGTGCGGCTAAACAGGTGTGGCTGAAAAATGATCGTGCATTTCTTATCCGGAAATAATTTTTTCGCTCCGGTTAATAGTGCCTTTAATTCATCCGGGTGATGTGCATAGTCGTCGATAAAAACCTGCGTTTCATTTTTTACGATGTACTCAAACCTTCTTTTTACGCCTTTAAAAGAACTTACTGCTGCTTTTATTTTTTCGTCATCTATTTCCAGGTGGTGCGCTACAGCAATAGCCGCAACCATGTTTTCAATGTTGTGCATGCCTCCCATATTCAGTACCACATCATGCAACTGCCAGTTTTTTGTTATTACATCAAACTGGTAACTACCATTATTCATATGGATGTTTGCAGCATACACATCAGCTTCTTCATTATTAAAATGATAAGTAAAATGCTGTGATGCTTTTAATTCACCGCTTCTCTTTAAACCAAACTTACTCAGCAATAAACCGCCATCTTTTACCCTTGCAGAAAAATCGATGAACGCCTGTTCTACATTTTCTGCTGTATCGTAGATATCCAGATGATCCGGGTCCATTGCAGTGATGATCGCCACATCAGGACTTAATTTCAAAAAACTTCTGTCGTATTCATCTGCTTCTACTACGCAAACATTTTTTTCACTCGACCAAAAATTACTGTTGTAGTTAACAGCAATGCCACCTAAAAAAGCATTGCAACCATAACCACTATGTTGCAATATGTGCGCCACCATTGTGCTGGTGGTTGTTTTGCCATGCGTACCGGCCACACAGATATTAAAAGAACTGTTGGTGATAGCACCCAATACATCGCTGCGTTTTACAACAGTATAATTGTTATCCTTGTAATAATTCAACTCTTTATGATCTTTTGGAACAGCAGGAGTATAAACTATTAACTGTGCGTCTTTGTCAATGAACTCAATATTATCTTCGTAATGAACCTGTATGCCTTCGTTTACCAATTGTTTTGTAAGCACTGTTTCTGTTTTATCATACCCACTTACTGCAACGGCTTTAAATTTAAAATACCTTGCTAAAGCACTCATGCCAATACCACCGATCCCTACAAAATATATCCTCGTTATTTTATTTATTTCAATCACTATATAGTATTCAATATTTCCTTTGCAATAATTTCATCGGCATTGGTAATACCCAGTTTGCCAATGTTTGTTTTTAATTCGTTTTGTTCTTGTTCATTCTTTGCTAAACTGATAATGGTTGCCGCCAATTGATGTAACGCCTCACTGTCTTTTACCATTATGCCGGCATTTTTATTAACTAAATTTTGTGCATTTACCGTTTGGTGATCTTCTGCCGCAAAGGGGTAAGGCACCAACACCGCTGCTTTTTTCTCTACACATAATTCCGCTATGGACATAGCCCCACTCCTGCTGATTACCACATCCCCTGCTGCATAAGCGTATTCCATCTGCGTAATAAAATCATTTGCCCAGATATTGCTTTTACCAGCCGCTGCCTGTTTGCCTTTTTCGGCATAGGGTTTACCCGTTTGCCAGATCAGTTGCAATCCATTCTTTTCAAACTCCCCGATATTTTTATCAATTGCTTCGTTAATACTTTTTGCTCCCAGGCTCCCCCCGATTGAAAGAATGGTTTTCTTTTCCGGATCTAATCCAAAGAATTTAATGCCCTCTTCCCTGGTTACTTTGCTTTGCGATATACTTGCTCTTACCGGGTTTCCTGTGATCATTATTTTTTCCTTTGGGAAAAATTTTTCCATGCCATCGCTGGCTACAAAAACCCTGGTGGCTTTTTTGCCCAGCATGATGTTGCTTTTGCCTGCAAAAGAGTTGCTTTCGTGTATAAACGTTTTGATCTTTTTTGATTGAGCATAACGCAATACCGGGAAGCTGGAATAACCGCCAACACCTATTACGGCAGTGGGGTGAAATGATTTAAAAATCTGTCTTACCTGTATAAAACTTTTTACCAGCTTTAAAGGCAACCCAATGTTTTTTATCAAAGAGCTTCTGTTCAATCCTGCTATATCTAATCCTTCTATTTTAAATCCTGCCTGCGGTACTTTTTCCATCTCCATTTTCCCTTTGGCACCAACAAACAATATTTCAGTTTCAGGTTGTACTTTTTTAATAGCGTTTGCAATTGCCACTGCAGGAAAAATATGCCCGCCTGTTCCACCTCCTGCTATTATAATTCTATTATTCATTTACTTCCGCCAGTTTAGTTTTTCCTTCTAACTGTTCTACGTTTCTTGCCACACTTAAAATAATACCGATAGATAAACAGGTAAAGAGGAAACTACTTCCTCCCATACTTACCAGCGGTAACGTAACACCCGTATTAGGAAATGCATTTACTGCTACTCCCATATTCGCTATTGCCTGTATTATTAATGTAAAACTTAGCGCCAGGGCCAGAAATGCCCCAAACGCAAAAGGGCATTTCCGGTATAACCTGATGCATCGGTATAAGAATAGCAGGTAAATAAATATCATGAATGCGGCGCCAAACAAACCATACTCTTCAATGATGATCGCAAAAATTTCGTCACTGTAAGAGTGCGGTAAAAAATTTCTTGCTTCGCTATTGCCTGGCCCCTTACCTAACCACCCTCCATTAGCAATGGCAATCTTTGCCTGGTTGATCTGGTATAATTTTTCGCTTTCGTCTTCCTTATTACTGTATACAAAGGTTTGAATTCTACCTATCCATGTTGGTATGCGGCCCACTGAAAAAATTGCAGGAAGATCTTTTGATTTATGTGCTGCTTTATCATAAGTGCCCACTGCCAGTGTAAACAAAAGCAATACCGGCACCATGGCAATACCAATAGATAGTAACAAATGTTTTGTATTTACTCTGCCTATGAACATCAGCATAAAACTGGTTGCCCCAACCAATAATGCAGTAGATAAATTTGCCGGGGCAATCAACGCACAAATAATTACTACCGGAATTACAATTGGTAAAAATCCTTTTTTAAAATCTTTAATCACATTTTGTTTACGGCTTAATTGCAAACTCAGGTACATGAATAAAGCCAGCTTAGCCATATCCGATGTCTGAAATGTCATATTAATAACCGGCAATTTTATCCAACGGCTTCCTTTATTTATTTCCTCTCCAAAAAACGAAGTGTAAAACATTAATGGAATTGATATCAGAAACAAAACTTTCGCCACTCTTGCATAAATCGTATAGTTAACCCTGTGGGCAAAATAAATTACCAATATACCCAGTATGATAAAAGCAAATTGTTTAAACAAATAACTTTCAGTACTCTTACTGTATTTATAAGCCAGTGAACCTGTACTACTATACACCACTAACAAACTCATTAAAACGAGGATCACTACAATACCCCATATCACACGGTCGCCCTTGGTTTTACTAACCAGGTTATTACTGATGTTGGGTGTAAATAATTCTCTTATGTTTATAAAGTTTGCCATTGGTTATTCCCTGAAGGAACCTATTTGTTTTTTATTTTTTTGGCCGGAAGCTGGAGCTTCCGCTTACAATTCTTTTACTGCTTGTTTAAATTGATTGCCCCTGTCTTCATAATTTTTAAACAGGTCAAAACTTGCACATGCGGGGCTTAACAAAACCACATCGCCTTTTGCTGCAAAATGAAATGCTGCCTGCACCGCTTCTTTTGCTGATGCTGTGTTTACCATTAACGGCATAATATCACCAAAAGCTTCATGTATCTTTTTGTTATCAGTGCCCATGCATACGATCGCTTTTACTTTTTCTTTCACCAGTTCTTTAATTAAAGAATAGTCGTTGCCTTTGTCTACACCACCCAATATTAATACCACTGGTTTCTCCATACTTTCCAATGCAAACCAGGTGCTGTTTACATTAGTGGCTTTACTGTCGTTAATAAACTCCACATTTTTAATTGACGCCACCGGCTCCATGCGGTGCTCCAAACTTTCAAAAGTTTGTAAGGCTTCCCTTATTTTTTCTTTCCTGATGTCTACAACTGATGCTGCTAAACTTGCAGCCATACTGTTGTACTGGTTGTGCTTACCCTTTAGGGCGAAATCTTTAATACTCATTTGCATTTCTTCGTTTTTCCATTTCAAGTGCAATTTTGCGTTCATCAGGTATGCTCCCTGCGGCAGTGGTTTACTCATGGTAAATGGGGCTAGTGTTGATTTAATGTGATAGTTGTTAATACTCTGAACGGTAATGGCATCATCTAAGGAATAAATAAAAACATCTTCAGCCTGTTGGTTCATCGCAATGCGAAACTTGCTGCTGATGTAATTGTCCATTTTATAGTCATACCTGTCTAAATGATCTTCTGTGATATTGGTCAATACCGCAACATCCGGCCGGAATGTTTTGATATCATCCAGTTGAAAAGAACTTATTTCAGCAACGTATAAAGGCTTGGGGTCAACCGCTACCTGTTTGGCAAATGAATACCCGATATTGCCAACCATCGCACAATCACTACCACCCATTTTACACATGTGGTAGGTTAATGCTGTGGTGGTGGTTTTTCCATTGCTGCCCGTGATAGCAATTATTTTACTGTTGCCTTTATAACGGTATGCAAATTCTATTTCGCTGATGATGGAAATACCTTTGGCCCTGATCTTTTTCACCAGCTCATTTTTTTCTGGTATGCCCGGGCTTTTCATTATTTCATCAGCATTTAAAATTTTTGCTTCGGTATGTATAGCTTCTTCAAACGCAATACCGTTGCCGCTTAATTCCGTTCTGTAATTTTCTTTTATGGCACCACCATCACTTACAAATACATCATACCCTTGCTGCTTGGCAAGAATAGCGGCACCTACACCACTTTCTCCAGCTCCGAGTATGACTAATCTTTTCATAATAATGCAATCTTACATTTTAACTATTCCGTTTACACAGAATAAAAATTGGCTTTTCAACAGCATCAAATTTTCCAATTCGATTTTAATACAACCGCTACACCGTAAACTAAAAAGGGTTCTTCAAGAGCATAGAATTTAACGGGTATAGGGTTTCACTGATCATAAGAACTTTCCACAGATACTGATTACTTAAAAATTGAAAAACTTAGAATGTCAGCCTCTGACAATTCCAGGTTGCGGTTTTCCAATAAACACTTGCCCCAGCCGCAGGGGATATTATTATCTTAATTTCAATGTTGCTATTGCTACTATCATACTTAAAATCGTTATGATCCAAAACCTCACTGCTATTTTACTTTCGTGATAACCTAACTTTTGATAATGGTGATGTAAAGGGCTCATCAAAAACACCCGCTTTCCTTCGCCATATTTTTTCTTGGTGTATTTGAAGTAAGACACTTGTATCATCACACTTAACAACTCTATTAAAAACACAAAACAAAAGATGGGTATCAGTAATTCTTTACGTACAATAATGGCAAGGGCTGCAATAATGCCACCCAATGCAAGGCTTCCTGTATCTCCCATAAAAACCTGTGCCGGGTAAGAATTGTACCATAAAAATCCAATACAGGCACCCACAAATGCGGCAATAAAAATGGACAACTCTCCTATGTTGGGGATGTACATAATATTGAGGTACTCTGCAAATTTTATATTACCACTCAGGTAGGCAAATATGCCCAGGCCTATTCCCATTACTGCACTTACTCCTGTTGCAAGCCCGTCTAACCCATCTGTAATATTGGCTCCGTTACTTACTGCCGTTACAATAAATATTACTATAAGAATGTAGAGTATATAGGTATAATCCCTCAATCCTTCCGGTAAAAGTTTAGCGTAATTAAACTCATGATTTTTTACAAAAGGAATAGTGGTAATTGGAGTTTTTACAGAAGCATAGATCGTTTGTTTACCATCAATAAATACCGTATCAAATTTTGTAGCTCTTTCTTTAGGGCCTAATACAATACCTGCCTGCACTTCACGTTTTACCACAACACTTGGTGTAAAATATAATGTTACGCCAACAATTATTCCCAACATCACCTGGCCAAAAATTTTAAATCTGCCTGCCAAACCATCGCTATCGCTTTTTTTATAATTTTCTCCTTTTTTCAGTGCATCTCTTTTTGATTTTATTTTCAGGTAATCATCAATAAAACCAATACCGCCTAACCAAACTGTACACAATAACATTAAGCGGATATATACTTTACCCAGGTCAGCAAACAATAAGGTTGGAATTACAATGGCAAGAATAATAATGATACCTCCCATTGTAGGCGTTCCTTTTTTCTGTTGCTCTCCCGCTAATCCTAAATCCCTTACTGTTTCACCCAATTGTTTATTGCGTAAATAAGCAATCAGTTTTTTACCATACACAGTTGTTATCACCAGGCTTAAGATCATAGCTAATATCACACGGATACTCTGGAAGCGATACAACTCACTTCCGGCGAACTTAATACCTTGTGTTTTAAACCAATCAAATAAGTGATACAGCATATTATTTTATTTTCGTCAGTCGTGAGTCGTCAGTCGTGAATGAGCCGCGTATTGAAGCAGTCACTCACGATTCACTACTCACCATTCACGACTTTTATTTTTCTAACAATACAAACATTTCATTCAATACTTTCTTATCATCAAAATCATACTTCACGCCTTTTATGTCCTGGTATTTCTCGTGCCCTTTACCTGCTATCAAAACAATATCTTCTTTTTGTGCCAGGCTCACTGCTGTTTTAATCGCTTCTTTCCTGTCGGCAATAGAGATCACTTTTTTCTTAGCGGCTGCATTTACGCCGGCCTGCATATCATTCAAAATTTCCAACGGGTCTTCGCTACGTGGATTATCAGAAGTAAGGATCACTTTATCACTATACTCACAAGCTACTTCTGCCATTATTGGCCTTTTGGTTTTATCCCTGTCGCCACCACAACCCACTACAGTTATTACCTGCTCGTTACCTTGTTTTAATTTTTTTATGGTGGCCAGTACATTTAATAAAGCATCAGGTGTATGAGCGTAATCCACAATACCAATTAATTTATCATTAGTGCTGATGGTATAATCAAATCTTCCTTCTGCACCATCAAGGCTGCTGAGTATTTGCAGTACTTCTGTTTTTTCTTCACCTAAACAAACAGCGGCACCATACACTGCTAAAAGATTATACGCATTAAATTCTCCAATCAACCTGAAATGCACTTCAATATCATTTACAACAAGGTGCAATCCTGTTAAACTGTTATCTAAAATTTTCCCTTTAAAATCAGCCATTGTTTTAAGGCTGTAGAAATATTTTTTAGCAACCGTATTCTGCAACATCACAGCGCCTCTCTTATCATCTGCATTGCTGATTGCAAATGCAGCAGCAGACAAATTATCGAACCATGATTTTTTTACACGGATGTATTCATCAAATGTTTTATGATAATCCAAATGATCGTGGGTGATATTGCTGAACAAAGCACCGGCAAATTGCAAACCTGCAATTCGGTGCTGATGAATAGCATGGCTGCTCACTTCCATAAACACATATTCGCAACCTTCATCCACCATTTGTTTCAGCAAAGCATTTAAACTGATAGCATCGGGTGTAGTATGTGTAGCCGGAATGATCTCTTTTGCAATTTGATTTTGCACCGTACTGATCAATCCGCATTTATATTTTAACGCACTGAACAATTTGAATAATAAAGTAGCAATAGTTGTTTTGCCATTAGTACCTGTTACACCAATCAGTTTAATTTTTGTGGAAGGTTCGCCATAAAAATTATGACTCATCAATCCTGCGGTTGCAGCCGTACTATCTACCTGTATATAGGTAATGCCATCTTTTAATTCCGTTGGTAATACTTCACACACAATAACTGCAGCGCCTTTTTCTGCAACAGCATCGATATAATTATGCCCGTCTGCAGCACTGCCTTTAACGGCAATAAAGCAGGAGCCCTTACTGATCTTTCTTGAATCGATCTGCAGGTCCTTTACCTCAATACCGGTACTGCCTTTTACAGAGCGGATGGCAACTTTATATAGTATGTCTTGTAAAATCAATTTAATACTAATGAAATGGTTTGTCCTTTTTCAAATGTTGTGCCTGCTACTTTCGATTGATTCATTACCCTGCCTCTTCCGGCAGCAGCAACTTTCAGTCCTTTGTTCTCTAATAAATACACCGCATCTTTCAATCCCATTCCGACAACGTTAGGGGTTACAGAACCGGATGATGCGGATGAATAAAGCGGTGCATTCAAGAGTGTAAAATTATTTTTCATATTCGCCTGTCTCATGGTGCCTTTAACAGCTGAGTCGGTAAATGGTGTTTTTAAAAAATTCAATACTGCAGCCAGGTCATTTTTGGTGCCATAAAAATTATACAACGTACTGTCGGTTGTTGTTGCAGCAGTAAACTGTTTACTGCTTAAAAAGCGGCCATAAATTTTATCACTGATCTCTTTAAACACCGTACCCGAAACATCTGCACCATAATGCAATTTTGATTCATTACTGTTTTGTATAACCACTGCCATGGTATATTTAGGCTGATCAGCAGGAAAGAATCCGATGAAAGACGCCTGGTAAATTTTATTGCCTTTATTATAACCTTTGTTATTTAATGCAGTTACAGCAGTACCTGTTTTACCTGCAATACCATAAGTACTACCCGATAAAATTTTATGCCCTGTGCCATGTGCACTGTCCACTACAGCTCTCATACATTCTTTTAATTGTGCTAAAGTTTCATCGCTGCATATTTTATCTACCACTACTTTAGGTGTCATTGTTTTTACATCTGCTCCATATTCTCTTACGGCATTTACCAGGTATGGCTTCATCATTTTACCATTATTAGCAACTGCATTGTACAACATCAACATGTGCAATGGTGTTACCAGCTCTTCGTAACCATGCGCCATAAACGGAATGGTAGTATTGGCCCAGCTGCGGTTGGTGGGCTTTTTAATGGTTGTTCTTGCAGAAGCAGCATCAATATCCACTCCTGTAAGTGTATCTAAACGAAAATGATGTAAGTGATCAATAAATTTTGATGGCTGTGAATGATAATACTGATCGGCCAGTTTTGCAAAAGCCACATTGCTACTTGCTGCAAAGGCATCTTTTACTGAAACGGAACCGGCACCTAAATGCGAATCCTGGATCTTTAAGCCATAAAAATATTTTATGCCGCCTTCGCAATCCACTTTAGAATTGATGGTGACATATTTATCTTCCAGCAAACTCATTAATGTAGCTAATTTAAAAATAGAACCAGGTTCTGTTGCTTTACCAATACCATAATTCAGGTCCTCATCATAAATACTATTACCCTCTTTATCTTTTATAGCAATACCATTGGCATCTTTTCTTTGTCCTAAATTGGCAATTGCTTTTATTTTACCCGTTGCAGTTTCCATTACAATGGCAGTACCATGTAAAGAATTATTGCCAATCATCATTTTCATCAATGCTACTTCGGCAACGTCCTGCATATAAGTGTCTAAAGTGGTAATGATATCTTTTCCATGTTCTGGTTCCAGCTCTGCGCCTTCCACAGGTACGTAGGCACCCGCGATATAACGCATCAGGCGCTGGCCCGAAGAACCTTTCAATAAGCTATCATAACTTCTTTCCAGTCCAACATTTTTGGTAGAATCTTCTCTTGACAAACCAATGGTTCTGTTAGCCAGTAAAACATAGGGGTTAATTCTTTTATCACGGGGATCGAAAATAAAACCACTCTTGTTTCTGCCTAATCTTACCAATGGAAAATCCCTCAGTTGTTTATATTCTTCAAAAGAGATCTTTTTCTTTAAAGTAAAATAGTTGTCTTCTTCTTTGTAAGCCTGTTGCAATATTTTTTTATACGCAGCAGTGGTTTTATCCTTAAAGAGATTGGCCAGTGCTATACTTAATGAATCAACATTATCTTTAAAACGTTTACCGTCCTTTTCACGTAAGCCGGGTGCGCCAAAGTCTACAAACACATCAAATATGGGAACAGAGGTGCTGAGCATATTACCATCTTCGCTGTAAATAGTTCCTCGCTCTGCATCTACGGGTAAATATTTTAAGTGCAGGCTCTGGCCCATTTCCTTCCAGTATTTTCCTTCTATGCGTTGTATATAAAAAGCCCTGCCCAATACCACTACTCCCAGCAGTATCATCCCTAAAAAACAGAGATACACTCTCCACAATATGTCTTTTTTTACATCCATGACCTATCCCCTGAAGAGGGATTATTATGTTTTATTTTTTATCTGGTTCCGGCGTTAATAATACCGGTGCTTCTGTTAGTTCTTTTAATCCCATTGGTTCTACCGCCTTCACTAATTCACTTGCTTTGCTTCTGAAGATCACTTCACTTTTTATTGTCTTGTATTCGTACTCCAGTTCTTTAATATGCTTTTCGGTTACACCAATTTTCCTTGTCAGCTTATCAGCATAATGCCCGTTGTAGATGTACAACACAGCCAATGCTGCTAAAAACAAAAAGAAGGGTATGTTCTGTACTACCCATTTATAACTAAAAAGACTTTTCCAGTCTATCCTTTGGCTGGTTTGCTTTTCCGGTATAATATTTTCTTCCTGCATTATTTTGTACTGAATATTTTTTTTGAAACTTTTACTTTAGTTCGGCCACCCTCAACTTTGCACTTCTCGATCTTGGATTTTGTTTTAACTCTTTTTCTGTTGGTACGATTGGTTTTTTGCTTATGATTAAAAACGGGCTTTCAGGTTTTGTCCCATACACTTCATCCGCTTCGGTTTCGGAAAAACTTCCGTTGCGAAAAAATGTTTTAACTATCCTGTCTTCCAAAGAATGAAAAGTGATAATTGCGATCCGGCCGGTTGGTTTTAATAGTGTAGTGGTTTGTGCTAATAAATCTTTTAATGCGCCTAATTCGTCGTTTACCTGGATGCGTAGTGCCTGAAATACCTGGGCAAAGTATTTTTGAGGATTACCTTTAACCGCCGCCTTAACTGCCAGTTTAAATTCATTGATGGTACGAAGAGGCGCCAATGCTCTTTGTTGTACAATAGTTTTAGCCAGTGTTTTTGAATTGGTTACTTCGCCATACTGTTCAAACATTTTGTGCAATTGCTGTTCGGTAAAATCCTTCAGTACGGTTGCTGCTGTAACGGCTTCACGCTGATCCATCCGCATATCTAAGTCAGCTTCAAAGCGGGTAGAGAAACCTCTGTCTGCTTCATCAAACTGGTGGCTGGATACGCCAAGGTCTGCAAGAATACCATCTACCTGTGTTATTTTCTGCAGGCGTAAAAAACGTTGCAGGTAACGAAAATTCTGAGGGATAAAAACGATCCTTTCATCATCAGGTACATTTTGTTTGGCAGCAGCATCCTGGTCAAACACATACAGCTTTCCGTTTTCATTCAGTAGTTGTAAAATGGCACGGCTATGTCCGCCGCCGCCAAATGTGCAATCCACATAAATGCCATCGGGCTTAATGTTCAAACCTTGTATTGCTTCTTGTAGCAAAACGGGGGTGTGATAGTTAACTGAATCGTTAACTGGTTTATTGGTTAACTCGTTATTTGGTTTTAGCTGTTCACCTTTGTTATCCATACTAATAAACCATTTAACTAATTAACTAATTAACAACCTTGTTCATCACCTCGTTAGCCAAATCGCTAAAGGCTTGCGGTGTAAAAGTTTCAAAGAACTGTGTATACTTACTTTTGTCCCAGATCTCAATTTTGTTAACGGCCGATACCAGCACAATGTCTTTTTCCAGGCCGGCATGTTCGCTAAGGTTTTTGGGCAACAATAATCTTCCTGCACTATCCAGCTCCACTTGTGTGGCCCCGTTTAAAAAATAACGCCTGAATTCTCTTACCTTAGGGTCAAAATCATTCAGTTTGCTGATCTCAGAAAATATAGGCTCCCAACTTTGGATTGGGTATAACGTTAAGCACTTTTCAAACCCCCGGTTTAGTACAAATTGGGTAGCACCTTCCTGTGGCAGCTGTTTTTTAAACCCTGCCGGCAGTAAAAAGCGACCCTTTAAGTCTAAAGTTGCTTCATATTCACCGAGGAAACCTATCATTTTCAATTATTTAGCCCTGCTTAAACAGAAACTTACACAAAATAACACTTTTTCCCACTTTCTAATCATTTTTTAGATAAAGTTTTTTATCCACATGAACTTTGCCCAAAATGGGCGTGGCTTTGGCGTTGGTTTGATTATTTTTGAATGTGCATTACCTGTGGATAGCTGTGCATTGCTGTTAATAACCTGTTTTTCAATAAAAACTCAATTTAAATATGGCTGCAACCGGGTATTCAGGAACACCCCTGATAAAAAAGCTGGGCATTACACCCGAAATGAAAGTTTTGGTAATACAGATGCCGGACAACTATTTTGATCTGCTGGAGCAGGATATCAGCGGGCAACTGATCAAAGGCAAACAAATCCCCGACTTTATTCACCTGTTTGCAACAAATATTGCTGCCTTTGAAAAAGGTATGCAAAAAATACGGCCTTACGCCAAAGCTAACACGACGGTGATCATCTGGGTATCCTGGTATAAGAAAGCTGCCGGCATAACTACTGATCTTAATGAAAATATAATCAGGGATTTTGCCCTGCAAAATAGTTTAGTGGATATAAAAGTTTGTGCGGTGAGTGCGTTGTGGAGTGGATTGAAGCTGGTGGTGCCGGTGGCGAAACGGTGAGGATTTATTGCATTTGTTTAATAATGTTGTAATAAAACCGTTGCAGCAATCTCATATCAGCAGTAATAATTTCTCCCTGTGCTGTTAAGCCATCCCTGAATTGAATTTGCTTTTTATAATTAGTATTTAACCCTTCTGGTAAAATCACTTTAGCAAGATAACCACTGTCTGTACTGATATTGCTGATAAAATCAATAGTACCTTTTAAGCTTCCATATTCCTGGAAGGGGTAGGCCGGAAATTTTAATAATACTTGCTGCCCTGTTCTTACTTTGCCAAAATTGATTTGTGGTATATACACTTCAGCATAGTATTGCGCATTTTCTGGATTTACAAAGCAAATGATCTGGTTGGTTTGTAATTGCTGATTTTCCTGTAGAAAAGTAGCAAATGCAATTTTGCCACCAAGCGGTGCAGTTAGCAAATACTTATTTTTCCAGTCTTCCAATTGTGCCTTTAAAGTATGGACTGCTTGTGTAAAAATTCCTTTTTGTTGTGCAATATCATTTTCCAATTGTAAAATTTCTTTTTGTTTTTCCTGTTGGCTGCTTTCATTAGATATGATACTGCTATTGATCTGCGGTATATTCATAGCCTTATTTAAAAATTTGCTCCGCTCATTTCTATATTCCAGGCTGGCTATTACTTTTTCATCCAGTAATTTTTTATTCATTTTAAATGTAGTATCAGCTAATCCTACATCTTCCTGCTGTATACTTTTTTGTTGTAATAAATTGGTATGCAATTTTTCAAGGTAACTCATATCTTTTTGCAACATTACTTTCTTTTTTAAATAATAGCCCGAAGAAAGATATTGGTTAAATAAAATAAAGGCTTGTATAAAACTCTGGTAAGCCGGTTGTACCTCGCCAAGGTTTTGAAATGGTTGTGCTAAGCAGGATGGGATTTTTTCCGCCTGATTATGCTGCAATAAATTTTGCAAAGTATCTGTAATACCCGAAAGCATAATTACTTCATCAGCATTAGCCCTGCTTTCCATAAAACCCAGCAATTCATTTTGCTGTACCGTTTGCCCTTCTTTTGCAATGAGCTTAATCAGTTTGCCTGCTGTTTTTGTAATTACGTCTTTGGGTGCGTTGATGGAGGTAAGTTTTGCTTTTGTATTTACAATATCGGGATATTGAATAAACCAGCATACAGCAGCAAGAAGCAGCAACAGTATTAAAAAATACACTGTTCCCCATCGTACAATTGAAGGAGGCTTGTTAGAAATAATTTCTTCAATCTCATTACCATGTTCCGAAAATGTATTTTTTGTAACGAAAATATTTTCATCAAAGGGTGAAACAGCAGATGGTATATCTTTTTCAATTTCCATTTTTTGATTTATTCGTTTGACAGTTTATGCGTCTGACGGTTTGGAACCGCCTTGACGCATTAGTTTCCAAGTTCCAATTGATTTTTTACTAACTCATAATACTTTCCTTTTGCAAAACTTAGTGTTACATGAGTTCCTTCTTCTACTATTTCTCCGTTATCAAGTACTACAATTTTATCAGCATTTTTCACAGTACTTAAGCGATGAGCTACTACAATAACCGTTCTGTTTTTAAAAAACTGTTGCAGATTTTCCAGTATTACTTTTTCATTATTAGCATCCAAGGAATTTGTTGCTTCATCAAAAAAAATAAATTGTGGATTTTTATATACTGCTCTTGCAATTGTCAGTCGCTGTTTTTGTCCACCGCTGATACCATTTCCCTCTGCACCTAGTTTTGTATAAAAACCTAAAGGCAGCGATTCAATAAAAGGAAGAATATTGGCGGTTTTACACGCATTCATCAGTCTGTCATTATCTACTTTATCATCAGTAACCGTAATATTTTTACGGATATTATCATTAAAAATAAAACTGTCCTGCATTACTGCGCCGCTTATACTTCTCCAATATTTAGGACTGATAGTTTTACTATTGACGTTACCTAAATAAATATCGCCTTTATAATTTTCATAAAATCTCAATAGCAATTTCAGTAACGTGGTTTTGCCACTTCCGCTCATGCCAACTATTGCGGTTACTTTACTTTGCGGTATAGTTAAATTGATATTCTTTAAAACAGGCTCATTACCTGCACCAGGATAAGTAAAAGACAGGTCTTTAATTTTTATATCGTGTTCTTGAGAAATAGAATGACTAAATTCTTTGCCTGTCGGTTCTTCATTTTCTAAAGTGTGAATATCATTTAAACGTTCTAAAGATATTTTTGCATCCTGTGCCTGTTGGCTAAAACCAACCAATTGTTCAATAGGGCCGTTTAACTGTCCGATAATGTATTGTATCGCCAACATCATACCTAAAGTAAGCGGTCCTTCAATTACAAGTTTTGCTACAACAAATGTTATCAGGATATTTTTGCCCTGGTTTATAAAAAATGTACCTATTTGCTGGTATTGCGTTAATGATAAGTTTTTAAAATTCAATTTAAATAAACCTGCCTGCAATCCTTCCCAGTCCCAACGATAAGTATTTTCAGCATTATTTAATTTTATTTCCTGCATGCCATACACCAGCTGCATGGTAGCATTATTTTCTTTTGCCGAAATAGCAAAGCGCTGGTAGTCTAATTTTCTCCGGTATTTTAAAAAAAATTGTATCCAAAATAAATACAGTGCACTACCTGCAACAAAAATTATAAAGATGCTCAGGTTATAACGAAGCAATACTAAAGAAAAAATAATAAGGTTAAAGATGGAGAAAAATGTATTGAGCGCTGTGCCTGTTAAAAAGCTTTCGATGCGGTGATGATCACCGATGCGTTGAATAATATCACCCGGGTGCTTGCTATCGAAAAACTGCATGGGCAATTTTAATAGTTTTGCCCAAAAACCTGAGAGCAAAGAAATATTTATACGTGTGCTTATGTGTAATAAAATGCGGCTGCGTATAAACTCCACCACTGTTTGCGAAAACAGTAGCATTAGCTGTGCTGCCAAAACTATTTGTATAAAATTGAGGTTTTGTGTTTGAATACCAGTATCAACAATGCTTTGTGTTAAGTAAGGAAAAATAAGTTGCAACACGCTGCCAATAAGTAATCCTAATAAAATTTGAAAAAAATAAGCCTTATGTTGTTGTATATAATTAAATAAATAGGCTTTGCCAATTTTCCCTTTTGCAGTTTGCGTATCGTCATCAAAATCTAATTCATTAAATGATGGTGTTAGTTCTAATAAAAGTACTGCTCCCTTTCCTGTTTCATTTTCAGTTGTAGCAATCCAGTGTTTGCAAAATTCTTCTTTGTTAAGTTTGAGTATACCTTTTGCCGGATCTGCAATTACCAATTTATTTTTTTTAGAACCGGGTGTAAGCACTACAAAATGATATTGATCCCAATGGATAATCGCCGGCAATGGTGCATCATTAAGCAGTTGCTCAAAACTGATTTTAGCTCCCACAGTTTTTAAACCTATACCTTCCGCAGCATCTGCCAAACCCAGCATACTTGCACCTTCTTTTCCGTATTCCGCTTTATTGCGTAAATAATCTAACGATATAGAGCGACCATAATATTTTGCTACCATGCGCAGGCAGGTAGGGCCGCAATCCATGGCATCAAGTTGTTTATAAAAAGGGAAACTTGTACTCAATTATGGGATACTTTATTATTAAAAGGCCGAACTGCTTTTTTTACTACTAATTGTTTCAGCATGGTAATTATCAGGTTTTCATATTCAGCTAAATGATTTTCTACAATATCATTTTCAATATATACCTGCATCTGTTTAAACAATATTTCAATCGAAATAGGTTCTTTTAAATGTTCCAGAATGATTTGCTCCATTTCATCGATATCATGTAAAGAAAATTTATCTCCAAATAACTCAGGTACAACTAAATTGTAGAACTGGCCGATATTCAATTCAAGCAACTCATAATATCTAACGCCTATTCTAGTATGTTTATTTAATAATCCTCCCCAATCAAATTTAGAATGAATAATATCAACTTCTTTACACCTAACAATTATTTTATTACGAATGCTTTTATCATCACAAAAAACTTGGCAGTACCAGCTATTAGTTTCCAAGTCTCGTCCATGCAGATATTTCCGTTTAAAACCAAGTTGTCTATTTATTGCTTTCGATAAATTTCTTGTAAACAAATTAAAATCTTTTTTTAAAATCTGTTTTGAGAAATTAGTTGTTGTCTCAATTTTGTGTATATAATCTCTAAAGAAGTTTAATGATTTTATTTCTTGATTTTTAAGATTTACTTTTTCAAAATGCTCCCATTTGGCATCGTCTAAACTATCTCTATAATTATCTTTTGCTTTATCAGAAAATGTTTTATAATCAAATAAACTTTCGAATTTTAAGTCTGTTGATAATGCATCTGATACAGCAATCTTCTTCCTTTTAAAGAGTGATAAGATTCTAAAATAATATTCTGGATATAGTTCCTTAAGTTTTAAGGCCATTTGTCTGCAAGTATATTCGTCCCTTTTATAATGCCCAAGAAGGTGTAAGTAATTGTTTTTACAGGGCACTTCATGAAAATCTCCTAGGTGCTGATATTGATTATCCATGATGGTATCTTTAATCAACACATTAATAGGTATCTCACGTTCTTTTGCTAGGCTATAAAACAAATGCTGTTCAAAAAAAACATTGAATTTATCTACATTTAAAGAAGAGAAGTGTTGTACATTTCGCCTGATGTACTCAAATGCCAGATTGGTATATTCCTTTATAAATTCAATATTATTGCTGCCTAAAACCCCCGCATTCACAGCTTTAATGGGACTACTACTATTAAAATCATTTGCTACACAATTGGGGAAGTAGGTAAAATATTTCATCAGTTCATTTTGAGTATCTAAATAGTAATTAGTTGCCTCTTCTACATTCTGGGCAATTAATTCACTTTTAAGTAATATGTCAGGCAATTTTTCAAATAAGAAAACATCTCCGTCAACATGTAAAAAAGGTTCTTCCTGCAAACCATAAGTAAAAACTTTTGGTAAGGCCCAAAGCTTTTCATCTGCAATTTTTAAATTATCATGAGTAATATAAACATTGTTATAGGGCAGCGCCAACTTATCAATTAATAATTCAGCTGCAATACTGTTACAATACAAATCAACATAACCATACATTTTTTTTAATTGCAGGCAGCTTAAAGCCCAGCCCATTAAATGATACTCCGGTGCAGCCCAGCCAAAATGATGATTAAAAGGATTGATAGTTTTATTAAAGTAAAGGGTTTGAATAAATTTCATATGAGGTAGTTACATTTTACCTTATAATTTTTAAATGGAATAAAGGTGAACTGTTTTACAATAATTTAATCCCAAAATAGAACGGCAGCTTTTATGTTATAAAATACTAAAGATTCTTATCGATTAATATCTTTAACCTCGGATCGCTTGGGCGTGGAGCATCTGCAGTTATAATTTTCCCATTTTTATCAATTAAAATATAATGTGGAATAGTTTTGAGCCCTTTTTTAGTTAAAAACGATGTGTTATTAGATTTAGGCATAACAAAACTCATATCGTCAGTTAAACTTTCTTCACTACAAGCTCGTTTCCAATCTTCTATACTTTCATCTATTGAAATATAAATAAAAGCAATTGACTTATTTTTATACAGTGTTTTTAATTTTTCAGAGCTGGGCATTTCATTTCTACATGGTGCACACCAACTAGCCCAGAAATCTAGTAGAATCAAATGTCCCTTATTTTCATAAATAAATGTTTTTAAATTAGTTTTATTCCCTTCATAAGACAAAAGTTTATCAGATATCTTTAAATCATTCTTTACTTTGACTTCATTTAGTTCTAAGTTGATTATTTTATTAAAGCTACTGTCAGGACATTCAATGAAATATTTTTGTGAATATTCTTTGGGGATCGCAATATTCTCTTTTATTGCATAATAAATACAGCAAGTAAGTAAAAAGCTCTTCGTCCTGTTTATATAATTAGATGAGACAAAATCATAAATCTTCTTCAATTGACCTGAATCCGAAACAAAAAAATCCTGCCCTTTATTAAAGTTAGCATTTACACTTAAAAGACAGGCTCTACCAAAAGGGAAAAATGAAGAATATCTCAATTCATTTATTAGTGAAATACATTTATTTATTTCCGCAGAATACATAGTATTTTTAGAAAGCAATCCTTTATTATCTGTATATACTAATAGCAAATCGCTAATGAAGGTTGATTGTATTATATCGTTTGCAATTTGTTTAAATTTATTGCTAATTATTTTCGTTATACAATAAGAATTTAAAAACTTTATCCTTTTATCCTTCTTAGCTTCAATTATATTTTCAATTTCCTTTAGTTGCTGCAAATCATTTACAATTTGAGGCTTTCGAACATAATTATAGATTATTCCCGTTTCATTAATCATTTGATTAAAAAAATCTAATTCATTTGTTCGCTCTGTATTTCCAACAATTAAAAATTGAATATGATTACTTTCGTCTTCCCTAATGGTTAGGTTTTCTCCGGGATATATAAAATAAGGTATTTGTTTATCTAAGGCTTCGAAAAGTAATGTAGGTCCGGTAATACTAACTCTGGTAATTTCACTTCGTAAATTAACGGGGTGCCCGTAACATACTGAATCATGAAAATAGAAGTGTAGATTTTTAAGTTTTGTATTAATAGTTACTGGTTCTGTTATTGAATCAGTAATATTTTGAGTAAGACCTGTAGCTATATTTAAATTGGCTTTACCAGAGTTACCAGTTAAAAATATAAAACCAGATAAAATAGTAATGGCTAGTAATAAAAGTATTATTTTATTTTTTTTCATAAAATCAAAAATTTAAAATAAGGCTGTAGTTCCAGATAGAAACTACAGCTTTAAATTCCACTCAGATTAGCAGCTTGAACAGCACCAGTAACCACTTTGTCCACTACCGGAGGCGTATTGTGATGCTAGCTGTTGTGCATAACTCATGCTAATACCACAGTTATAATAACTCCAGGCTGCATTATGGGCACAACAAGTGCCGCTACTATCGCCACTTCCCGCCATAATGTTTTTCATTTCAATTCTGCTTAATTTCCCCTGCATATTAGCAAGGCTCATTTTTGTTGTTTTCATTTTTTTAAAATTTAAATGTTATTAATAAAAATCCAGTATTTCACCTTAGCTTATAGCATCGTAGGCTTTGGCTTAGTTTGGCAGTCCCGTTGTGCACAACGGGACGTAGACATCCAAACTGTTTTCTACCTGTTGCCTATTCAAGTAAAAAATATTGTAAATCCTCGATGCTGTAAGCATCAGGTAATTGTTGCCCGTTAATAAAAATGGTAGGTGTAAACGCTATATCAGTTGCTTTGCACCATTTTTCCATAGCATCAATTTTATCAGCTTGTTTTAATAACTCTCCATTCATTGGGTATTTTTCTGCAAACACCCCATAATCTTTTGTATCAGCTAAATACCAATCATCTAAAGCATGTTTTGTTTTTATTTTGCTTCCTTCTGCGGCTATTGCCAGCAAATGCCGTACTGGCTTTACAGCTAGGTTTGCTTCATCATTTGAAGTAGTAAAAATTACTTTAGCTTTTACATTTTCATTTTGCTCTATTAACGCCTCAATTTTAGGGTGTGCTTTAGCACAAGGCCCACAATATGGATTACATACTTTTACAATAGTATTGCTGGCGTTTGGATTGCCAATATCTATACCTAAGCCATCGGTTGGCAGTGTAATTTGTTTCTGCTTTTTTAAAAGAGTTTCAAAAATTTCTCTGTTAAATTTTATACGCAAGTATTCCCGTTTAGTATTTTTAACTTTCTGTAACTCTAGCACATAAGGCTTTGCAACATACCAGATAAAGGCAGGTAATAAAAATAGTAGTAAGCTTAAAGTATAAATGAACAAGCTAAAATCCGGTGATTGGATAAAATTGTTAGTAATACTATTTACTGCTCCTAACACTAGCAATACCTGTACTGCAAGGCATAGTACACACCATTGCTTTGCCACCCGCCATTGATAATAAATTGAAAATACAGTATAAGGTAGTGCCAGTATATTTAGCCAGGCTATAAGGTTAATTGCATCAGGCACAAATAATAAAGCCAGCAAAGTGCCTGTAAAATAAAAAAATCCCACTTCGCTCCAGCTTAACCAACTAAATACTTTTGCCTGTTTGCCGGTAAGTATAGCACTACAGTTGCCTTTGGCTATGCCTGTACATACTTTTTGCAAAATAGGGTTGCTTTTATCTATCTCGTACCAAAGTAACAATGAGGTAATTATAACACCTGCCAATGAAATAAGATACTGCAAATAAATACCAGCAGTATTTCCAGTTAAGGCAACTGCTGTGGTGTGTAATAAAAATAAAGACAGCACTACCATTACTGCAATGGCTGCAAATGGAATAAGCGTTTTGTAAAAAATTTTTTGCCTGTTTATTATGTAATTGGTTTCCCCACTGTGTTCATTGGGTTCGGCAATTAAATAAACGCCGTTCCATGTTTTTAAAAAATTTTCTCTGCTTATTTCGGCTGGTTTGCTATAATTTTTTTGGTAGAGCCGTATTGCGGTGGGAGTAACTAAAGTTACAATTGCTAAAGGGTTTTCTCCATCATAAGTATATGCCATAAATGGCGTGGGTAGTTCATCTATATTGTCAACCTCAATTTTGCCGGCGGCATTAGGTATATTCCATTTGTTCAGGCTATCTGTAATACAAAGCAGGCTTGGCCAATCAGGGTGGTTTTGCAGGGTTTCATTTACAGTGGTATTATTTACGGTAACTTTTAAAAGTTTAAGGTAAGTAATAGCCGCTTTTACATTCGGTTGATATTGTGCAAACATCAGTAATTATATTTTTAATTAACAATACATGCTGCAATTGTGGCAACACGT
This sequence comes from Ferruginibacter sp. SUN106, assembly GCF_050611765.1. Taxonomy (NCBI): domain Bacteria; kingdom Pseudomonadati; phylum Bacteroidota; class Chitinophagia; order Chitinophagales; family Chitinophagaceae; genus Ferruginibacter; species Ferruginibacter sp. SUN106. The sequence goes on along the minus strand of NZ_JBODJC010000001.1, from coordinate 379,806 downwards.
GTTTTGTAATAAAACAAACACTAACATATATTTCGGTTATCGGGGAAGAAGGTTTAAGATGACAATTTTTTCAATTGGCTAAACTAAATTGTGTAGGCCATTTAGCAAATTGGTATTTTCGTTTGCCTTAAAAGAAAGATAAAAACTACTATAACTGCAAGGATTAACTGCAATTACAAAATAAATGTAAAATAAATTTTCGAATGAAAAAAAATAAATTTGTTAAAAGTAAAAATATTATAACCCTGCGATACAATTTTACCAATCTTACTAGCAACAGTGCTCCGGTTTGGCGGTTCATTTGTGGTTGCTGGTAAATTATATGCCGGGATGCTGAGAATGTTTAGGAAGAAAGGTCAGATGAAAATTTATACAATTACACCACCGCCAAAGGAATCGTCACCACAAACGTACTACCCTTACCGAGTACACTATCTGCTTTAATGGTGCCATGATGAGCCTCCACCATGGTTTTTACATAACTTAAGCCCAGGCCAAAACCCTTTACGTTATGTATATTACCCGTATGGGCCCGATAAAATTTTTCGAAGATGCGGTTTACGGTTTCTTTGTTCATGCCAATGCCGTTATCTTCAATTTTTATCTTTAACTGGTTGCCGCTGTTTTCTGTAGTTAATTTTATAGCCAGGTTTTCTTTGGAATATTTTACGGCATTATCCAGTAAATTATTGATCAGGTTGGTAAAGTGTACTTCGTCTGCAAGAATCATATCTTTTTCTGCATCCAGGTGTACATCCAATGCGCCTTGTTTTTCTTCTACCTGCAAAGTGATATTATTTAATGCTAGTGTAATTAAATCGTGTGCAGATAATTTTTTCAGGTTCAGCTGCACTTCCTGTTTATCCAGCAAAGCCGCCTGCAGTATGGTTTCTACCTGCTTGTTCATCCGCTTGTTTTCTTCCTTGATGATATTGGTAAAGTAGCTAGTCTTTTCTTCGTTACCTTTTACCTTGTCATTTTTTAACGCATCCACAGCCAGTGAAATAGTAGCCAGAGGTGTTTTAAATTCATGCGTCATATTATTGATGAAATCAGATTTTATTTCACTTAGTTTTTTCTGTTTCAACAATGTTCTTATGGTGATAAAAAATGCGGTGGTAATAATTAAAGTAAACACAATAGCGCCGATAATAAACCAGAACATTTCTTTCCATACAATGGTTTTTTGGTTGGGCACAATCACACATAATAATTCTTCAGCTACCAGGTTTTCATAATTGCTGCCACTGGGCGGTTGCAAAGGATATACATAATTTTTATTCCTTGCGCTATCCAACGAAAGCTCGTAAAAATTATCACTTAGTAATTGTTTACCTGCTATAGAGTTTTCTATAATGGCAAATTCAAAAGGAAATTTTTTAAGATTGTTTTTATTAAATGCATTGCGGATAATTTCAGTAATATCATCTTTGGAGTACCGCTGCATAACAGACGGTTTAAAATACTGCAATTTCTCCCCGGGAAAAAGCATATCATTTTTTTTACCAAAAGGAACTATTGAATTATTATCCTGCGACAATGCAGAAGCCGCAAAATCGATAGCCTGCTTAATGTTTTCTTCCACCTGCTTGTCCTTGGCCTCCCGGGCACTTTCTATCCACAGAAACTGAAAGAAAATCAGCCCCAGCAAAGACAGAAATATCAGTATGGTTATAATGGGGAAAATTCTCTTCATCCATGCAAAATTAGGTCAGTAATAGGCTGTAAAATATGGTAAAACGGCCAAAGCGTAAATTTAACGAAGGTTTAGAACTTAAATTTCTTTTAAAAAAGCGGCTTTTAGCCTTTTGGGTGTGGTAATTAAGCGTTACTTTAGAAATATGATTGAACCTGGTCCTGGTATATTATTGATTGCAGACCCGTTTTTAAAAGACCCCAATTTTTTAAGAACTGTGGTGCTTTTATGCGATCATAAAAAGGAAGGCAGCTTTGGCTTTGTATTAAATAAACAAATTGAACAAACCTTAGACGAATTGCTGGAAAACTTTGACGGCTTTCAATTGCCCGTTTATTATGGTGGCCCCGTACAAACGGATACCATTCACTTTGTACACCAATACCCTGATCTTATACCTGATGCTTATAAAGTGAATAATGATATTTACTGGGGTGGCAATTTTGAAACTGTAGCGGCATTAATAAAAAGCAACAGCATCGATCTTAAAAAAATAAAATTCTTTATTGGCTATAGTGGCTGGAGCGATGGCCAGTTAAGCAATGAACTGGATGAAAAAAGCTGGCTTACTGTTGGTGCTACAAAAAATTTAGTATTTTCTACCCAACCTGAAGAAGTATGGAAAGGCAGCCTTAAACATTTAGGCGGCGATTATGAAATGATGGTGAACTTTCCGATAGATCCGCAACTGAATTAGCGTGAGTGGTGAGACGTGAGTCGTGAGTTGCGTACTTCTTCTTAAAGCACCCTCTTCACGACTCACGACTCACAACTCACGACTCACGTACACAATTCCACAGCTTTTATTATCTTCAACGCATGTTATACCAACTGGTAAAGATATTGGCGAGGCTTGCCATAAAATTCTACTGCAGGAATATTGCTATTAATAAAAAAGATATTTTACAAACGGATGGGCCCTTGTTGCTTGCCGTTAATCATCCCAATTCATTTTTAGATGCGATTATCTTTTGTACTTTATTCGATAAGCCGGTGTACTCCCTGGCAAGAGGTGATGCTTTTAAAGGAAAATTTATCAGTAAGTTATTATTCTCCCTGAAACTATTACCTGTGTACCGCGTTAGTGAGGGCGTGGAAAACTTAGAAGAGAATTATAAGACCTTTGACCTTTGTAAAGAAATATTTAAACAGAATGGCATTGTACTGATCTTTAGCGAAGGCAAATGTATTAACGAATGGCATTTGCGCCCATTAAAAAAAGGCACGGCCCGATTGGCCATCAGTAGCTGGGAAGATGACATTCCATTGAAAGTACTACCGGTTGGTATTAACTACAGTTCCTTTCAAAAATTTGGCAAGAATGTAAAAATATTTTTCGGAAACTTTATTACTGCGGATGATATTAAAGGTGATAATAGCCATGGCAAAAACATCCAGTCTTTTAACACCAACCTGTTACAACAATTACAACCATTTGTTTTTGAAATTGATAAAAAAGATGCAAAAGCATTGCATCAAAAATTTTATGTACCTCAACCACTCCTGAAAAAAATATTTCTATTTATTCCTTCCGTTATTGGATGGCTGTTGCATGCACCATTATATTTACCTGTAAGGCGGTTTGTAAAAAAAGCTGCCTTTGATAATGATCATTATGATTCGATTGTAGTGGCTATTTTGTTGCTGGCTTATCCGCTGTACCTGGTTATTATTTCGCTACTGGTATTTGTAATTACAAAGCAATGGTTGTCGTTTTTACTGCTGCTTATTTTGCCGCTACTGGCATGGACGCATGTACAATTGAAAAAGCAATTGGATTAGCTGTGCACGAATGAATACATAAAAAAATCCCGCCAGTGGCGGGATTTTTTTATGTATGGCCGGAAGCTGGAGCTCCAGGTACAATTACAATTCTTTTGCTCCTTCTACCAACACGGTTACTTTATTATTCAGCACTTCTACAAAACCACTTTGGATATCGTAAGAAGCTGTGGCATTTTTATCTTTCAAAATTTTAAGTTTGCCGTTTTTTAATGCACTTACCATCGGGGCATGTTTTTCCAGCAATTCAAAAGAGCCGCTGATGCCGGGCAATTGTACACCGTACACTTCGCCACTAAAAATTTTGCTTTCTGGTGTTAATATTTCTAAGTTCATAAAATCAATATGATGATTTGTCAATTTGGAAATTTGTTAATTGACGAAATCAATTCATCAACGAATTTCCAAATCATCTAATTTCCAAACTAATTACGCTTGCGCTGCAGCCATTAATTTCTTACCTTTTTCAATAGCATCTTCCAATGTACCTACCAGGTTAAATGCTGCTTCAGGATATTCATCCACTTCACCATCCATAATAGCGTTGAAACCACGGATCGTATCTTCAATTGGCACCAATACACCTTTTAAACCGGTAAACTGTTCAGCCACAAAAAAAGGCTGGCTAAGGAAACGTTGTACTTTACGTGCTCTTGATACTACTAATTTATCCTCGTCGCTCAATTCATCCAAACCAAGGATGGCGATGATATCCTGTAATTCTTTATAGCGCTGTAAAATTAATTTTACTCTGTCCGCTGTATTGTAATGCTCGGCACCCACAATAGCAACAGTCAAAATACGGGAAGTACTATCCAGAGGATCCACCGCAGGGTAGATACCTAAATCCGCAATTTTACGAGACAATACCGTTGTGGCATCCAAATGCGCAAACGTAGTTGCCGGAGCCGGATCGGTCAAATCATCCGCAGGTACGTATACCGCCTGTACAGAAGTGATAGAACCATTTTTAGTAGAAGTGATACGTTCCTGCATCAATCCCATTTCGGTTGCAAGAGTTGGTTGATACCCCACCGCAGATGGCATACGGCCTAATAAAGCCGATACCTCAGAACCTGCCTGTGTAAAACGGAAGATATTATCTACGAAAAATAAAATGTCTTTTCCTTGTCCTTCGCCATCGCCATCACGGAAATATTCCGCTACGGTCAATCCGCTCAAAGCCACACGGGCACGTGCTCCTGGCGGTTCGTTCATTTGTCCGAATACAAAGGTTGCTTTTGATTCTTTCAGGTCTTCCATGTTCACCGCACTCAAATCCCATCCACCTTCTTCCATGCTATGTTTAAATTTATCGCCATAGTTCATGATACCTGCTTCAATCATCTCTCTCATCAAATCATTTCCTTCACGTGTTCTTTCACCCACACCGGCAAATACCGATACCCCGCTATATGCTTTTGCAATATTGTTGATCAATTCCTGGATCAATACGGTTTTACCCACACCAGCACCACCAAACAAACCAATTTTACCACCTTTTGCATAAGGTTCAATCAGATCGATAACTTTAATACCGGTAAACAATACTTCTGTTGCAGTGCTCAGGTTTTCAAATAATGGTGGCTTATTATGAATAGGGCGACCGCCAACTTTGCTTACTTGTGGCAAACCATCAATAGCATCTCCGGTTACGTTAAACAAACGGCCTTTAATGCCATCACCTACAGGCATTGCAATAGGAATACCGGTATCAATTACTACTGTACCACGTACCAAACCTTCAGTACCATCCATCGCAATAGTACGTACACTATCTTCACCTAAATGCTGCTGTACTTCCAATACCAGCGTATCGCCATTATCACGTTTTAATTCTAATGCATTTAAAATTTCGGGCAATTTGCTGTTGCTGTCAAACTGAACGTCTACAACCGCACCGATGATTGATTTTACTTTACCTGTATTGGCCATAAAAAAGTATTAAGTATATAAAGTATATATTTTAGGGCGCAAAGGTAAGGGTTGTAGATTGAAATTTGAAATTTGAAGCGGAGCTTTTTGGGTTAAGTTTTAACTAATTTAACCATTATTGCACTGAAATATAAATCAGGCGCTATATATGGCTTAATTTGCGGTAAATCTTCAATAAAAGGTTTCAATTTTTAATTAAAAAATGTCGCCAAAGCTTAAAAAAATTGCCCGGTATAGTTTCATTACGGCCAATATTATTATCCTGGTATTGTATTTAATGGCATGCCTGGTGCCTTTTGCAAGCGGCGGCAATTATCCTTATATAGCATTAACGGGATTACTTTTCCCTTTACTTTTTTTTGCCTTACTTGTTTTTTTGATCTATTGGGCTATAAGAAAGTCGAAATGGGTTTTTGTTTGCGTGGCAGCTTTGTTATTGGGCTGGCAGCAGATCAGTGTAATGCTCAGCTTTCATTTGGCATCAGATTTTAAAACTGAAAAATCACCCGCTACATTAAGGGTGTTTACCTGGAATTTATCCAGCTGGGGAGAAACCAACAGGGCTAACAACGGGGATAATATGGCCGATATGGTCAACCTGGTAAAAAGTGCTGATGCTGATGTAGTGTGCTTCCAGGAATTGCTGTATTATAAAAACCGCAAATACAGAGACTCTGTTATCCCTGCTTTAAAGGAAGCCGGTTATCAATATACTTATTTTGAAAAAGTGAATTATACCGGACGGCTGTACACTACTTCTACCTTAATTGGAATTGAGATCATGTCGAAATACCCGATCATTGGAAGTGGTAAATTTTTGTACAACCCAACGGATTCTGTTGAGCCACTTATTTATGCTGATATAAAAGTGGATACTCAAACTATCAGGATCTTTACTACCCACCTGCAATCAGTTAGCTTTGGACAAAACGAATATGACGCTTTGTACAAATTGAAAGAACCTGCTCAAGCCAGCGTCACTGGTTCAAAAGCTGTGATATGGAAATTAAAACATGCTTATAAGAAGCGGACTGTACAGGCTGATATTTTACATGAAAAAATAACGGAAAGCCCTTACCCCGTAATAGTATGTGGCGATTTTAATGATGTGCCTAATTCTTATACTTATTTTACAGTGAAGGGAAATTTGCAGGATGCCTTTTTAAAAAAAGGTATGGGCATCGGCAGAACATTCCGTTTTATTTCGCCTACTTTAAGAATTGATTATATACTGGCAGATAAAAAATTTGAGGTGTTACAATACCATCTGTTTAAAGTGCCTTATTCAGATCATTATCCCACTGTAGCTGATTTTGCAATTGGCGAAAAAAGATAACTGTGGTTAATGCACCACTTTAAATACCAGCGCCGCAATTACTGCTCCAATTACCGGACCAACAACCGGTATCCAGCTATAACCCCAGTTACTATCTCTTTTATTTTTTATGGGTAACAAAAAATGAACAATACGTGGGCCTAAATCTCTTGCAGGATTAATAGCATAACCGGTTGGCCCGCCTAGCGATAAACCAATAGCTAAAACCAATAGCGCTACAGGCAATGCATTCAAAGAACCTAAAGAAATACCTACGTCATTAATTTTTGCATCGGTTAATGAAAAGGCACCAAACACCAATGCAAATGTGCCAATGATCTCGGTCATTAAATTATTAACTGTATTGGGAATTGCAGGTGCATTACAAAATACGCCCAGCATGGCATTGGCGTCAGTGGTTTCATTAAAATGAGACCGATACGATAACCATGCCAGTACCGAACCTGTCATAGCTCCCAGCATTTGTGCACCAATATACCAGGGCACTTTAGTCCAGTTTTTTGTTTTAATAGCATCTGCAATGGTAACCGCAGGATTCAGATGGCCGTCTCCGCCTAATGATGCACATACATACACACCCACAAATACAGCCATTGCCCAGCCCATTGCAATAACGATCCATCCACTGCTGTTACCATAGGTTTTATTGAGTGATACGTTGGCATTTACACCATTGCCTAATAAAAGCAACAATGCAGTACCCACAAATTCAGCTATAACTAAGCTCATAAATTTTTAGTATTAAGTAATTAAAGTTTGTCAAGATAATAAATATTGTTTTGCAAGAGCGGTAAAATCATTTGTTTGTTCTTCTATCCAATCATTATTTTTATTCATTGTTGCAGCCATCAGTTGTGCCACTAACGGCGCTGCTTCCATTGCAGCTTTAGCATCTAAAAATAAAAGCCTGGTTCTTCTTGCCAACACATCTTCTACAGTCATTGCCATTTCGTTTTTTATGGCCCAGATAATTTCCGCTTTAATATTAGGCGCAGCCGGGTGAATCAATTCGCTTAATACTTCATTGGCTTTGCAAAGATTCCTTACCAGTGCAGCATCAGCACCGTAATAATATATTGCATCATTTTTATTCACTTTATTTAAATAACCGTGAATTTTTAAATTTTCAGTTATGCAGATTTTTTTTTCCAGATTTGCAACTGCCACTGCATTGTTTAAAACATCATTCGCCATTTTGCGATAGGTGGTCCATTTACCACCTGTTATGGTTACCAATCCGCTGGCGCTTACAATAATGGTATGATCTCTCGGCATGATGGCTGTTTTTTTAGCACTGCCTTTTTTTACCAATGGGCGCAAACCCACAAAAACACTTTTAACATCGCTTCGTTTTATTTCAACTGCTAAATATTTATTGATATGGTGTAATATAAAAATAATTTCTTCTTCTAACGGCTTTGGTTCTGATGAATGACTTTCAATTGGGGTATCCGTTGTACCAACTACCACTTTATCGTGCCAGGGTACTGCAAACAAAACCCGTCCATCCTCTGTTTTGGGAATCATCATGGCATCGGCTCCCGGAAAAAAAATTTTATCTATCACTAAATGAATACCCTGCGACGGGCTTACAATATTTTTTGCGGCTGCATCATCCATTTGCAATACTTCATCTGTAAAAATACCGGTGGCATTGATCACCACTTTGCATTGCAGATTATATATTGCTCCGGAAATTATATCCTGCACTACAACACCGCAGACTTTATCATCTTTTTTAGTCAGCCGAATTACTTTACAATAATTTAAAACTGCAGCGCCGTTTTCTGCTGCGGTCTGTGCAAGATTAATAGCCAGCCTTGCATCATCAAACTGTCCATCCTGGTAAACAATAGCGCCACTCAATTTTTTTGTATCAATAGTGGGTAAAAAATTTTTTGCTGTTGTGCGGTTAATGATTTTTGTTTTACCCAAACCCAATTTACCTGCCATCAGATCATACAACTTCAACCCAACACCATAATATATTTTTTGCCATATACTATAGCAGGGTAAAACAAAAGAAAGATTGTTAGAGAGGTGTGGTGCATTTTTTAATAGCAATCCTCTTTCTTTTAATGCTTCCCTCACTAATTTAATATTGCCTTGCGCTAAATAACGTACTCCGCCATGTACCAGTTTAGTAGAGCGGCTCGAAGTACCTTTTGCAAAATCATGCTGTTCCAGTAATAAAGTTTTATAACCTCTTGTGGCTGCATCTACAGCCGTGCCCAAACCTGTTGCACCTCCGCCAATGATAATAATATCCCATCCGGGTTCATCATTCAGTTGTTGCAACATTTTAATTCTGTCCATAAAGTACTTGTACTGTTTGCTATCTTTTAGTTTAGAGGTTTAGAAAGTTTAGATTTTAAGAGGACACTAAACGTCTACATCTCTAAACGCCTGAACTTTTACACATTACTTATCGTAGTATTCACTGCCTTTTGCCAGCCTGCTTTCAATTCATTTCTCTGCGATGCATCCATTGCAGGTGCAAATGCTTTATCAATCAACCATTGTTGTTGTATATCATCAATGCTTTTCCAGTAGCCTACGGCAAGTCCGGCAAGATAAGCTGCCCCTAATGCAGTGGTCTCTGTAATTTTTGGCCGCAGCACTTTAGTATTTAAAATATCACTCTGAAACTGCATTAATAAATCATTAGCCGTAGCGCCGCCATCAACCCTCAATTCTTTTATAGAAATACCAGAATCGGCTTCCATAGCTTTTAATACATCCATCGTTTGATAGGCAATACTTTCCAATGCTGCTCTTGCAATATGCGATGCATTACTACCTCTTGTAAGCCCTACAATTGTCCCTCTTGCATCCTGGTTCCAGTGCGGCGCACCCAGCCCGGTGAATGCTGGCACTACATAAACGCCTTCATTACTGTTAACCTTAGCCGCTAATGCTTCCACATCTGATGATTTTTGAATGATACCTAAACCATCTCTCAACCATTGCACAACAGCACCTGCAATAAACACACTGCCTTCTAGAGCATATTGTGTAATGCCATTTACTTTCCAGGCTACAGTGGTTAATAAATTATGATTGGAAGTAACAGGTTGCTCCCCTGTATTCATCAACATAAAACAACCTGTACCATAAGTATTTTTAACCATGCCGGGTTGTGTACACATCTGCCCGAATAACGCACTCTGCTGATCGCCTGCAATACCTGCAATAGGAATATTTTTAGCAGACAAAATATTTTGAGTATGCCCGTACACTTCGCTGCTGCTGCGTATCTGTGGTAACATACTGCCCGGAATAGTAAATATTTTTTCCAGCTCACCATCCCATTGTAATGTATTAATGTTGCACAACATCGTACGGCTTGCATTGCTCACATCGGTAGCATGAATTTGTCCCTTGGTTAAATTCCATAACAACCAGGTATCAATGGTGCCGAAACATAACTCACCGTTCTCTGCTTTTTTTCTTGCGCCTTCCACATTATCTAAAATCCATTTTACTTTGGTGGCAGAAAAATAAGCATCAATCACCAACCCTGTTTTTTGTTTAATGATGGTATCTAGCTGCTTTCTTTTTAATTCATCGCAGAAAGAGGCGGTTCTTCTGTCCTGCCACACAATGGCATTATATACAGGTTTGCCTGTTGCCCTATCCCACACTACAGTAGTTTCTCTTTGATTGGTAATACCGATGGCCGCAATATTTTCTACCGTTAACCCGGCTTTTGTAACAGCTTCGGCAGCCACTCCTAATTGTGTACTCCATATTTCATTGGCATCATGCTCTACCCAGCCGGGCTGCGGAAAATATTGCGTAAACTCTTTTTGTGCCACAGCAATGATAGCGCCCTGCTGATCGAAAATAATAGCTCGGCTGCTGGTAGTACCCTGGTCAAGGGAAAGGATGTATTGATTCATAGCAAGAATGATTTGTTTTCAAGTTAGCGGAATTTTTTAAAATAAACATTGCTGTATTTCAAACGGATTAATTTTAAGTTAACCCTCTCTTGCTTTTTGAGCTGACTGTCAAAAGAAGTCAAGTTTTTAAAAACTTGACTTCTTTAACGTATTAGTTTATTATCTTCAACAACATAATGTTGCGCCTTAAAAAATATATACCTGCACCAGTAAAACTTTTGCTGCAATTGCAGAGAAGAGCTGCGGCAGATTTTTTAAACGGCTATTCAAAACTCTTTTGCAGCAATAAAAATATAAGGCAACAACTTCCTGAAAATATACAACAAGCAGTTAGCATACAGCAGCAGGTAAAAGTAAATGACAGTAGTGCCAATAAAATTTCCAACCTCAACCTTGCAATTACCACAATAAATAATATTGAAATTGCACCCGGACAAATTTTTTCTTTCTGGAAATCAGTGGGCAATCCTTCCGAAAAAAATGGGTATAAAAAAAGCAGGACAATTATCAATGGCGAACTGGAGGCAGCTACAGGCGGTGGCCTCTGCCAGTTATCAGGGCTTATTTATTTTTTATCTGTACAAACCGGTTTAACCGTTCTGGAACGCCATCCGCACAGTATTGATATTTATAAAGATGAAGATCGCTTTACCCCTTTGGGCAGCGATGCTACCGTGGCTTATGGTTATAAGGATTGCAGGATTAAAAATGAATACCATTTCCCGGTTTATTTTTCTTTTACGCTAAATGAAAATTCATTAACCGGCATAGTTTCCGCAGCCGAAAATATCCTCTTGCACAAAATTGAATTTGAGTACGAAAAGCATCCTGGTTTTATAAAAGTAAAAACCTTAAGCAGCTGTAATGGATTGCAGGAAGTGATCGCAAGCCATAACTACAACCTGCTGCAATAGATTCCGTTAACTTTTATTTTGCAACAATGTTGCAGCAATTTATTACCTTTGTTTGGTGAGGTTTAAAAAAGTCATACTTTTTAAAAAATTAACTGCTGCATTACTGCTGCTGTTATTGTCTGCGGTAACCATAATACAGGTATCGCATTCTCATGCCTCCTCTCCATCATCAACACACCAGGAAAATAGTCTTGCAAAAAGGTCCGGCTTACCCGGCTATTTTCACTCCACTGCAGAAAGCAAATGTTTTATTTGTGAGTATCAATTGACTAAAGATGTTGATGTTTTTTCAACAGCAATAAATTTTGTTGCACCCTTACGGTATCAACCTGCTGCTGCTGCATATTATTCTTTCACTTTTCAGAATAGTTACTCTTTTTTTGAAACCCGTGGCCCACCTTTTGTTGGCTGATTCAGGCTTACTGATTTATTGTAAGCTGCCTTACTGTTATTACACCAATACAGTATTCATTCTCATTAATGGTATGACGTAAATTTTTCAGGCAAACTGATCTTACTGCATACATTTTACAGACTCTAACTATTCAACTAATGCGTTTAATAAAAATATTTTTGTTTACAGCAGCTATTTTTTTAGTTGCTGCAGCAAATGCAAGCAAAAAAAATACATTTACTGATCCTGCAAAAAGTACACTCAGCGGAAAAGTTACCGATAAAAAAACAGGGCTTCCTTTAGAAGGGGCTTCTGTATATTTTTCAGATCTGAAAAAAGGGACAATTACAACAGCCAACGGCAATTACAGTATTAATAATTTACCCAATGGTAATTACCTGGTAGAAGTAAAATTTGTAGGGTATAAATCTGCTTTGCAAAATATTTCCATACAGGGAAATGTAATACAGGATTTTTCTTTAGAACCTTCGGTAGTGGAAGAAAATGAAGTGGTGGTTACAGGTACTTCTAAAGCAACATCTATCAAAAAAAATCCGATACCAATTGTTTCCATTGGCAAACAATATTTGCAACAGAATTTAAGTACTAATATTATTGATGCCATTGCAAAAGTGCCGGGCATCAATGCAGTTACTACAGGGCCTAATGTATCTAAACCTTATATCCGTGGTTTAGGATTTTCCAGGATCTTAACTTTATATGATGGTGTAAGACAAGAAGGCCAGCAATGGGGTGATGAGCATGGCATTGAAGTGGATCAGAATAGTGTAGAAAAAGTAGAAGTGGTGAAAGGCCCTGCCAGTCTTATTTATGGCTCGGATGCACTGGCCGGCGTGATCAATTTAATACCTGCCAATTTTCCTTCGCCTGGAAAAACACAAGGAGATATTTCCGCAGAATACCAAACCAATAATGGATTATTTGGAGGATCAGCAATGCTAGCGGGCAATAAAAATTCTATTGTGTGGAGAGGCAGGGCATCATATAAAGAAGCTACCAACTACCGCAACAAATACGATGGCCGTGTGTACAATACCGGCTTCCGGGAAACTGATTTGAATGGTATGATTGGTGTAAATAAAACCTGGGGGTATTCTCATATTGGTTTTTCGGTGTTTGATGACCTGCAGGATATACCCGATGGCAGCAGGGATTCTGCTACAAGAAAATTCACCAAACAAATTACAGAAGCGGATACAGTTAGACCAATAGTATCTGATGCGGAATTGACATCGTATGCAATACCTGCATTACATCAGCATGTGCAACACTACAGAATCTACACGGCTAATAATTTTATTTTAAAAGGTGGTGGAAGGATAGCGTTAAACCTCGGTTATCAAAAAAGCATCCGCAGGGAATACAGCCATCCTGAAATTGCGGTACCGGGTCTATACCTTTTACTGAATACCTACTCATATGATGCCAAGTATTATTTACCTGAAAAGAATGGCTGGAGCATAACAGGTGGCGTAAATGGTATGTATCAAAACAATGATGCAGAAAAAGGTACTGAGTTTGTAATTCCGTCTTATAAGCAATTTGATTTCGGGCCATTTTTATTTGCCAAAAAATCTTATAAAAAACTAGAACTGGCTGGCGGTATCCGCTATGATATGAGAACTTTTAATAACGATGCTTTATTTACAAAACCTGATGCCGTTACAGGATTTGATAAAGCCGTTTATGGTGCAGATACTGTTGGTGCAACACAGGCTTTCTATACTTACAAACATACTTTCTCCGGCCTTACCGGAAGCCTTGGTGCTACCTATAGTTTTTCAAAAACATTCAGTGCTAAATTTAATGTGGCAAGAGGATATCGTTCGCCCAATATTTCTGAAATATCTGCCAATGGCGTACATCCCGGCACTAATATTTACCAGCTGGGTAACTTGAATTTTAAACCAGAATTCAGTTTGCAGGAAGATATTGGTTTAAACTACAATTCGCAGCACATTACTGTAAACCTGGAATTGTTCAACAACAATATTCAGAATTATATTTTTAACCAGAAGGTATTAAACAGCGCAGGGCAGGATTCTGTAATTATTCCGGGTAATGAAACATTTCAGTTCCAGGCAGCTAAAGCGCATTTGTATGGCACAGAAATAAGTATTGATTTACATCCTCATCCGCTAGACTGGTTGCATTTTGAAAATTCATTATCATTAGTATACGGCACCAATAAAGGTGTAAGTGGAAAGAATTTATCAGACAGCGCAAAGTATTTGCCTTTTATTCCGCCGATGCATACTTTTTCTGAATTGCGTGCTAACATAAAACCAAAGTCGGGTGCCTTTACCAACCTCTTTGCAAAAATGCAGTTTGAATGGTATGCCAAACAAGATAAAGCCTATTTAGAATTTGGGACAGAAACACCAACACCGGGTTACTCTTTATTCAACATTGGTTTTGGAGGCGATGTGGTTAACCAAAAAAAGAAAACCATTTTTAATTTTTCTATCCTGGCAAATAATCTTTTTGATGTGGCTTATCAATCGCACTTAAACCGGTTGAAATATTTTGAACCTTATCCGGGTAATGCATCTGGCAGAAGTGGTATCTATAATATGGGGCGCAATGTTGCGGTTAAGTTAAGCTTTCCTTTAAATTTTAATTAAGCGTCAGGCATCAATGGTGAATAGTGAATGATAAATTACTGTCCATTCACTATTCATCATTCACTTTCTTAGTGCGTCTTTTTCTTCTCCACATTAAAAAACCGGTGATACTTAATAATGCAGAAGACAAACCGAATAATGCGTAAATAATTTTTATGCCGGTGCCGCCATATCTTGCCATATGCAATTGAGAGTTGATGATGTCGTACCTGTCTGCTGATGATATCTCGTTGATGAACCTTGTTTTGGCAACAGCGCCTGAACTATCCAGTGCAATTACATCCGCAAATTTTTTAGAGTGTATATAGGCATTGGTTTTATTGCTGCCGTAAATAGCTGTTTTTCCTTTAGCACTTTGTGGAAAATAAATAACATACGCAGTAAAATCAGGATATCTTTTTTGTACCGCTTTATAAGCCGAATCAAAATTGAATAATGGTTTGGGTGAAGCTTTTACCGTACTCACCCAGTTATTACTTTGGTAAAATTCTTTTTTAAAAACATAGCGTTGCATCCAGAAACCGGTAATACCAATCATTACATTAAATAACAGTGCCCAGGTACCGATCAGCTGGTGCAGGTTATTTTTTCGCCATACTGTTTTCTTAAACAAGAGAACAGCAATAATATTTTTTCGGTATAAAATAATGCCGGTTATGATGCTCAACACAAAAACAATAGAAAAAAATCCCAGCAACCATTCGCCCGTTTTACCTGCATGAAAAGAACTGTGAAAGCTTGCCAGCCAGGCCATAAAGTTTTCGGAAATATCATCGCTGCCGCCACGGCTTTTTAACACTGCTCCGGTTTGCGGATGCAGAAATAGTTGCAATACTTTTTCTCCTTTTTGGTAAGTGGTATCATAAATAGAGAACATAAATGCTTCCTTATCATTCTTAGAAATATTGCAGCTGCTGATGGCTGCATAAGGAAATCTTTTTTGCACCACTTTATAGCAACTATCAATAGTCAATGTTTTCTGGTAATCGAAGGTTGGAAACTCTTCCGGCTTTTGAAAAGCATCAAGGTCGTCGTGAAAAACCAAAACGGCACCCGACAAAGACAATGCTAAAATAAAAATACCGGCAAATAATCCCAGTATGGAATGAAAAGTAATAAGACCTTTGTTTTTCATTAACTGCTATTTAACGGTTTCGGTTTGTATCTTGCAATAATACTATTAAAATGAATAAGCAATCTGCAATTGCATTGGTTTTATTTTTCTTCATGTACAGTAGCAAGCTTGCTGCTCAGAATTTCGATATCAACCTCTTAAAGCCTATCAACAAAAACGAAACTACATTCAAGAATAAATATTTAGAATTGAATGCTTCATCGGTTACGGCTTTAAGTGTTGGACTACCTGCGGGCATTGCAATAGCCGGTTTTATACAGCATGATAAAAAATTACAACGGGATGCATTGTATATGGGTGGGTCGTTTATATTATCAAGTGTAATTACCCAGGCTACTAAAAGAATAGTGAACCGGCAACGCCCATTTGAAAAATATAGTTTTATTATACAAAGAGATGATGAAAGCGGGGGACTATCATTTCCTTCAGGCCATACTTCTGCTGCTTTTTGTACGGCTACTTCTATTGCTTTACGCTATCGCAAATGGTATTATGTGGCACCGGCTTATGTATTTGCCACCAGCGTGGGCTGGGCACGTATGTACCAGGGCGTGCATTACCCAAGCGATGTATTGGCAGGTGCAGTGGTAGGTGCAGGCAGCGCATGGCTGGGCTGGAAACTACAAAAAATGATGTACCGTAAACTTAAACCCGTTACAACAATAAACGCACGCTGGTAAAATATTTCTGTTGTACATTTATTGTATGCTCGACATCAATATCAACACACCCGCTTTACTCTTTCCTGCTATTACTTTATTAATGCTGGCTTATACCAACCGTTTTTTATCACTGGCGGCCTTGGTAAGAAAACTGCATGATGAATACCTGCGTGGCGAAAAAGAAAAAAATATTCTAAGCCAGATTAAAAATATCCGCAGCAGGCTTAACCTCATACGCTACATGCAAGGCTTTGGCATTATGAGTTTTTTATGTTGTGTGCTGTGCATGTATGCTATCTTCCGGGGATGGGTGGAATTATCACACTGGATCTTTGCTGCCAGCCTTATTTTTTTATTGGTTTCCATCATACTTTCATTAATAGAAATCAATAAAAGTACTAAAGCCATTGAACTGGAGCTCAGCGATATTGAAGAATTAAGTAAAGGAAATATTTTTGAAGATATTTTTAAAAACCACAGCGCTTAGTAATCAAACTCTTTAGATTTATGGTCTTCAAAATTTTCGTCGTACCTGATAAAAATACGAATGTAAATTACACGGCTTATCCTCATTAACCAGGGTTGAATAAGTACTAAAAAAAGAATGTTTAATCCCAGCCACCAGAATATACGGTTATCTTCTGTAGATACCCCTACCAACACAAACCAGGCAACAAACGTGGCTACCGAAAATGCAACTGCTAAAGCATAACTTACATAGCCGGTACCAAACCAAAAGCCATTTTCCAGGTCGTATTTCTGATGACATACCGGGCAATTACCCGGCATATCAAAAATATGTTTCACTGAAAGTTTTTTGAACGGATTGCTGTCTTTAAACATCGGCCCACGGCGGCACCTCGGGCATTTCATCGTTAAAATACTCCAGAAATAATTAGGTGTGGGTTGCTTGTTCATTACTGCAAAGGTACTAAAGTAAAAAACCTTTTGCGTTACAAAAGTTACCCAGCAATCTAAAACTTCTTTCGCTTTGCCGGGTGAGCCATTCTTTAAGGAGTGACCCTCCCTTCGCAAAAGTTACGCACCTACTTAAACTTCCATTTAAAATAGATCATTGCAATGATCATAGAAAGTACAATGCCATTGGTACCCATAATGGGGCCGTCGTTTATAAGAATACCATAGGTGAGCCATAGAGATACATTCACAAAAAGCAGTAACAAGGTAAGCGAAGAAAGATCTTTTGCCGATTTTGTTTGCCATATTTTTATTACCTGCGGTAAAAAAGTTATGGTAGAAACAAAACCAGCTGCCGTACCAATAAAGCCTATTAATGTTAGTGGCATAATTATTTTTTATTAAGCTGAAGTGATCTTTTTTCTTTCGCCGATCTGTTGCCTCCACATGGCATAATACAATCCTTTATCTGCCAGTAAACCTTCATGTGTTCCCGTTTCCACTACCTCCCCTTTTTCAAGCACATAAATTCTGTCGGCATGCATAATAGTACTTAAACGGTGTGCAATTAAAACAGTGATCTGTTCTTTTTGAGAAGACAGGTCTCTTATCGTATCTGTAATTTCTTCTTCAGTTATTGAATCCAATGCAGAAGTAGCTTCATCAAAAATCAACAAATGCGGCTTGCGCAATAAAGCACGTGCAATTGAGATACGTTGTTTTTCACCACCGGATAATTTTAAACCTCCTTCGCCAATCATTGTATCCACACCTTTTTCGGCCCTTGATATCAAACCGGTACAACTGGCTTTTTGTAAGGCGTCATTTAATTGCTCTTCCGTTGCAGCAGGATTAACAAACATCAGGTTCTCTTTTATCGTTCCGCTGAACAAATTAGTATCCTGTGTAACAAAACCAATTTGTTTACGCAGGTCATCAAAATGAATTTCTGTTTCGTCTAAATTATTATATAAAATTTTCCCTTCCTGCGGACGGTAAAGGCCCACCAGTAATTTCATCAGGGTAGATTTACCACTTCCGCTTGGCCCTACAAAGGCAATTGTTTCTCCCACCTTTACATCAAAGCTGATATTATCTATTGCCCTTTGTGGTGCCGTCTGGTGTTGAAATACCACATTATTAAATGAGAGTGTTTCAATATTGCCCAATGGTTTTGGAAAAGCAGGTTCCTGTTCAGGAGCCTTTTTCATCAGGTTATCAAAATTATTCAATGAGGCTTCTGCTTCTCGGTAGGATAAAAGTATATTGCCTATTTCCTGTAACGGACCGAAAACAAAAAATGAAAATATCTGCATCGTTACCAGCTGCCCCGCATTCATGGTGCCATGAAAAATAAGCCACATTAATATAAACAGAATCACCTGCCTTAAGGTATTCACCATCGTACCTTGTATAAAACTGATACTGCGGATGCGTTTTACTTTGGTCAATTCTAATCCTAATATTTTATAGGTATTAGTATTTAACCTTTCCACTTCCTGGTGTGTTAAACCTAAACTTTTTACCAATTCTATATTGCGTAACGATTCAGTTGTAGAACCAGCCAATGCTGTGGTTTGTCCAACGATATTTTTCTGGATCAGTTTAATTTTTTTGCTGAGCTTGTTAGTAATGAATGTAAGTACAAAAATGCCTACCAGGTAAGCCACAGGAATACGCCAGTTAATAAATATTGCTGCATATACAAAAACAAATACAACACCAATGATCACACCAAAAAGAATGTTGATGAAATTGGTCATGAATTTTTCAACGTCCGATCTTACTTTAGTTAATACAGATAAAGTTTCGCCGCTGCGTTGATCTTCAAATTGCTGGTAAGGTAGTTTCATGGCATGTTGTAAGCCATCAGTAAATACCCTTGCCCCGAATTTTTGTATCACCACATTTAAAAAATAATCCTGGAAAGCTTTTGCAATACGGCTGACCATGGCTACAGAAATAGAAAAAATAAGTACGTACCAAACACCGGGTGCATCCCATGAAAAAGAATTAAAAAATCTATCCCAGGTAAAATTGCTTGCAGGAGGTGTTGTGCCACCCTGGTGCCCGTTGGCCAGGTTGATCAGCTTTCCTAATAAAATAGGATCCACCAGGGAAAAACCAATATTTATAGAAGCCATTAAAAGTGTAAAGGTTACCAGCCATTTGTATGGCTTCAGGTAGTGCAGTAGTATCTTCATATCTAAAATTTAGAGCAGTAAAGCGTTCAGGAGTGCAAATATCGTACAAGTAAAGCAATACTGGCAAGATGGCAGAGGGAAGAATGGATAATTGATAATGAGTTAATGAATAATTTTTCCAAATTCGACAACCCGAACGAAGTTCCAACATTATTAATTAATCATTGTTACATTATTCATTACTTAAGCTCCCCACCCCTCTCTATCCAGGCTCCTGTATTGAATGGCTTCCGCCAAATGTTCCGGCTTTATATCGGCGCTGGCAGAAAGATCGGCAATGGTGCGGCTCACTTTTAATATCCTGTCGTAGGCACGGGCGGATAAATTTAATTTTTCCATCGCTACTTTAAGCAGGTTTTGCCCGGCGGTGCTGATGGTACAAATTTCTTTTAATTGTTTGCTGCTCATTTGTGCATTGGCATAAACCCCTTCACTGTCTTTATATCGCTCTGCCTGTATTTCTCTTGCTTTAATAACTCTTGCTCTTATATTTTCACTTTTTTCAAATTGTTGTGCAGAAGATAATTCACTAAAAGCAACTGGCGTTACTTCCACGTGCAGATCGATACGATCTAATAATGGTCCCGAAATTTTATTCAGGTATTTCTGTACGGCACCGGGCGGACAAGTACATTCTTTTTCGGGATGATTAAAAAAACCACAGGGACAGGGATTCATTGAAGCAATCAACATAAAACTGGCAGGAAAATCCAAAGCTACTTTCGCCCTGCTGATGGTAACTTTTCTTTCTTCCATTGGCTGGCGCATTACTTCCAAAACCGTTCTTTTAAATTCCGGCAATTCATCTAAAAATAAAACGCCGTTATGCGCTAGTGAAATTTCACCTGGTTGTGGATTACCGCCTCCGCCAACTAAAGCAACATCACTAATAGTATGATGCGGCGAACGATAAGGCCTCCTGGAAATTAATGTAGCATTCTCCGGTAACTTACCGGCAACACTATGAATTTTTGTTGTTTCTAATGCTTCCTGCAAACTTAATGGTGGCAATATTGTAGGCAGGCGTTTTGCCAGCATGGTTTTACCTGCACCCGGCGGACCAATTAAAATAGCGTTATGCCCTCCTGCCGCTGCAATTTCTAAAGCCCGCTTTATATTTTCCTGTCCTTTTACATCACAGAAATCAATCTCAAAATCGCTTTGTGCCTGTGCAAATTCTTCTCTTGTATTTACGATAGTTGGTTCAATGGAATTTTCGTCTTTAAAAAAATCAATCACTTCGTTGATGTGGCCAACACCATACACATTTAAGTTGTTTACCATTGCCGCCTCCCGTGCATTTTGTTTGGGAACGATCAAGCCTTTAAAACCTTCCTTACGTGCCTGTATGGCAATGGGCAATGCGCCTTTTATAGGACGGATCTCTCCATCAAGACTTAGTTCTCCCATTATCACATACGCACTTAATTTTTCAGGATTGGCTATTTGTTCAGTGGCACCCAATGTACCAATAGCGATGGGCAGATCAAATGCAGTGCCTGTTTTTCGTATATCCGCAGGGGCAAGATTAACTACCAGCTTGGTACGGGGCATATAATAGCGGTTACTTTTTATAGCACTCTCCACTCTTTGCAAACTTTCCTTAACCGCACTATCGGGCAGGCCTACTATAAAATAATCTTTGCCCTGGTTATTTACACTTACTTCTACGGTGATGGTTATAGCTTCTACACCGTATACGGCGCTGCCAAAAGTTTTAACTAACATGGGGTAATAAATTTTGGCTAATGTACGGAAGGTTTTATTATTTCTTTCAATATATCAACTACACCTTCCCGTTTTAATACTAAATATCCCACCCCACTATAGCTATTACTATATTTCAACTGGTTGTCAAAGTACAGATATACGTTAGTGACAGTACTTTTAAAATATTTATACCGATGATGTTTATTATTCGTGCATATCATACAGGAACCAGTCAATACACAAATCCTGTAGCAGAAAGATTTACATTCTTACTTTGAAGTTGCATTTTGTAACTCCAACTGCTATGCCTTGTTAATTACCCGCCTGGATATCTTTATTCAATTCTTTACAAACTGCCGCCTTATGCAATACCAGTTTTTCATTATCTGTACTAAAACTTATGTCTACCCATCCATTATAAATTCCTGCTGTTTTAACCAGTTGAAAAGGCACATACCTGTGGCTTACATTCTTCCAGTCTCCTTCCCAATACGGAGGAAGCGAAATACTGAGTATTTTTTGCACCAGCAAAATTGCTGAAGCATTATACCAGGTATAACCCGGCATATTCTTTACACTAATGGCATCATTTAACCGGAGTACCGGCATTGATTCATTGGCATCTACCGGGAAATTGGTATCAAAGGCACCGGTTACCAGCCACTGCATCTTATCTTGTTGCAAAACAGGATCGCCTACCAGCAACGTTGTAAAATAAATGTCCTTTGTTCCATCGTTATCAATATCCAGAATTATGGCACGGTTAAAACGAACTGCCGTATCCTTAAGGCTGATGTAGGTCATCTGTGGCGGCACTTGCGGAGGCACTTGTATCGGCAGTGGTTGCCGGTTCTTTTTGCAGGAATACAATATTATCAAACAGCACAAAACCGGTATTAGTTTTTTCATTTTTTTCTGTAAAAGTAAAAACGCATAAGAAGATTGGTGGCGTAAGTTGCAGCAACTGTAGTAAATGTGTGTTCAGTTGCAATTTAGCCCACATCAATTAGTGAAACATATTATTCCGGTAGATGAAACACAAACTTCAATTAATAATAATTTACAACTTCTCCAGCATTTCCACTACGCCTTCCCTCTTCAATATCAGGTACCCCAACCTGTCGTTACTGATACCTTCTTTTAACTGGTAACTAAAATAAAGCTGGCCGTTAGTAACGGCTGTTTCAAAATATTTAAACTGTATGTTGGGGAATTTTTTAAGGTCTTCGCCAATTTCGTATAAATGTGTAGAGAGAATGAATAAAGAATTTTTTATTTTCAATAAGCCTTCAATTACAGTGCTGCTGCACTTCATGGCATCCTGTACGTTGGTGCCTTTAAAGAGTTCATCAATCAGTATCAGCCACTTTTTGCCATCGCTTATTTTATCCACCGTTTTTCTTATGCGTTGTACTTCATTAAAGAAATAACTTTCGCCCTGCACCAGGTTGTCTACCACATTGATATTACTTAATAAGCCATCAAACAAACTTAGTTCCATTTGCTGCGCCGGCACACCCATCCCTGTATGTGCCAGGTACACTGCAACACCCACAGCTTTAATAAAAGTGCTTTTGCCACCCATATTAGCACCTGTTAAAAATAAAAAATTCTGTTGCTGATTCAGATCAACATCATACGCAACTGGTGTGGGTAATAAAGGATGAAATAATTGTTTTGCTTTTATTTCCGGCTTATCAGTATCTGTAAAAGATGGAAAGCTGAGCTGGTATTTATCGCAGGCACAGGCCATACTGTAATATGCATCCAGCTTGCTGTATATTTCTATAAGGTCCAGGGCTTCCTGCTTATACCTTCTTTTTAAAAAATGGCCCAGTTGCAATAATTGCTGTTTTGAAAAATCCTTGCCATCTTCTTTTTGCAGTACAGCCTGCAAGCCGGGCTTGTTTAACCGTAGTTTAATTTGCTCCAGCATGGTTTGCAATAATGTGGGATTATCATCAGCTTGTAAAAGCGTTGCTGCCTGTTGCATGCCGGTAAAAAAATCGGCAAAATGTTTTACAGAATAGCGGATAAAAGAAAAATCAGGTGCACTGAAAATACTGTAATAAAAACTACTGATAAAGCCCGGGTTATGCGGAATTTCTTCAATGCCGGTTTCATAAAACTTTTCAATCACCATAATAGTGCCATTGGAAACAAGCGTATTGCCCCACTGCTGCTGCACTGCAAGAAATTTTTGAATGGTATGCTGGGTTTCGGTTATGGCTTTTATGGTATCAAAGGGCTTGCTTAAAAAAAAACGCAACCATTCTTTGCCACCCACTGTACGGGTAAAATCTAAATAATTAAAAACAGCCTGCTCATCGGCAGTGTTAAAAATGGATAGATCGGTAAGCGTAGTTTTGTCTGCCTGCATTGATTTTGTTACGGGTTTATTTTGGTTAAGGGTTATGGGTTTATTTTGTTACGGGTTACGAGTTACGAGTTACGGGTTACGGGTTAATTGATTGTTTGCGAATTTTTATACGCATAATTTTTCGCTAACAATCAAAAACAACAATAACCCGTAACCCGTAACTCCTATCAACCTCTGTCAAATAGAAGCCGGCTCCCTCTCTCACTTTCATTCCACAATCCATTGTCATATACCATC
The DNA here is from genome assembly GCF_050611765.1 of Ferruginibacter sp. SUN106. Lineage (NCBI taxonomy): Bacteria > Pseudomonadati > Bacteroidota > Chitinophagia > Chitinophagales > Chitinophagaceae > Ferruginibacter > Ferruginibacter sp. SUN106. Next base: position 355,956 of record NZ_JBODJC010000001.1, on the reverse strand, counting down.
CTGCCATTTATCATTGTTCTTTCTATAGATGCAGGAAAGGTAAAATTCTCTAAAGGGCTCCATCCGCATTTGTATAAAATATTTTCTTTCTGCACTGTAAAGGGCTTATTTAAATCCACCACCACTACATCAGCAAAATAACCTTCCCTAATATAGCCCCTGTTTTCAATCTGGAAACAATCTGCCACAGCGTGGCTCATCTTTTCAGCAATTTTTGTAAGGCTGATCCTTCCATCCTGGTAATGGTACAGCATCATCAATAAAGGATGTTGCACTAAAGGCAATCCTGCGTGCGCATGCTCGTAACTGCCCTGCTTTTCTTCCCAGGTGTGCGGCGCATGGTCGGTAGCAATAACATCCAGCCGGTCATCTAACAAAGCCTTCCATAAAGCCTCTTTGTTATGCGGTGCTTTTATGGCAGGATTACATTTTATTTTATACCCTAACCTTTCATAATCATCTGCTGTAAAATGTAAATGATGTACACAAACTTCGGTGGTAATGCGTTTATCTTTTAATGGCAGCATATTACCAAACAACTGCAGTTCTTTTTCGGTGGAGATATGCAGTATGTGCAAACGGCTATTGTATTTTTTTGCAAACTGGATAGCTGTTAAGGAACTTTCAAAACAAGCTTCTGCATCACGTATCAGCGGATGATCTGCAGCAGATAATTCTCCTTTTTCTTTTTTTAGCTTTTCGTAATTAGCTTTAATAATTCTTTCGTCTTCGCAATGTGTGGCAATCAGCATTTCGCTTTCGCTGAAAATTTTATCTAGGGCAGTATGGCTGTCTACCAGCATATTGCCGGTGCTGGCACCCATAAATATCTTTACACCACATACATCTCGTTTATGAGCGTTCATCTTCAATACTTCTTCTGCATTATTATTGCTGGTACCCATAAAGAAGGAATAGTTAGCCAGGGATGTAGCTGCGGCAATTTTATATTTATCTTCCAGCAGATCTGCCGTTAATGCATTAGGCACTGTATTAGGCATCTCCATAAAACTGGTTACGCCCCCTGCTACTGCTGCTTTGCTTTCGGTATAGATGGAGGCTTTATGAGTCAGGCCCGGTTCTCTGAAATGCACCTGGTCGTCAATTACCCCGGGAAAAAGATGTTTTCCTTCGCCGTTAATTTCAATAACATTTCCTTTTACCTCAATATTGCTATCGATCCTTTCAATGTATTGGCCATCTGTTAAAACATCGGTGGCTTTTATTTTTCCTTCATTTACAACCTGTATGTTCTTAAAAAGGTATTTTTGCATATCTTGAAATTAGTACCTGTTAAAATAAAATATTTAAATGCAAATTATTAAAAGCTTTTTCAAACTGCTATTTTTTATTTGTCCTGCTTTGGCAACAGCACAATCCACTTATTTAAACCAGGGCTCCAAAGACATTCATTTTGTGGAAAGACTGGAAATTAAGCAGCAAACCAATACCGACCTTAACTTTTCTACCTTAAGGCCGTTTAACCGTAAAGCAATAGTAAGACAGGCAGAGTTTTTAGATAGTGCCCGGATGGGTTATCCAGATTCTACCGGAAGAGATAAATACCCGGAATGGACCGACCTTGACCTTGGCCCGGTTGATGAATACAACCTGCACAGTTTTTTAATGAATAATACCGAATGGGTATCGGCACCACGACAGGATTTTATGAGCAAGAAACCGCTTTTTAATACTTTTTATAAAACCAAGACCAATTTTTTAGAAGTAAAACATAACGATTTCTTCCTGGCCGTAAACCCGGTATTGCAATTTTCTGAAGGTTTTGAACAAGGTGCCGGCAAACCAACATTCTTAAACAGCCGGGGTGTGATAGCCCGGGGCTTGATTGGAAAAAAGCTGGGCTTTGCTACCATGATAACTGATAACCAGGAACGTGGGCCGCAATTTTTTCAAAAGCAGGTTAATAAATTTAAAGCTGTGCCGGGTGTAGGTTTTTACAAACCCTTTAAAACAAATGGCTACGATTATTTTGATGCCAGGGGGTATATTACTTTTGCCGCTGTAAAAAATTATATAGATGTACAGTTTGGCTACGATAAAAATTTTATTGGCAATGGTTACCGCAGTTTATTTTTGAGCGACTGGGGCAACAGCAATTTATTTTTAAAACTCAACACCAAGATCTGGAAATTTAATTACCAGAATTTATTTATGGAGTTGATGCCGCAGTTTAAAAAAGGTGGCGATACTTTATTAGACAGGAAATACGCCGCCATGCACCACCTGAGCATGAACGTTACCAAATGGCTTAATGTCGGTCTATTCGAAGGCGTTATATTCGGCAGAAAAAATCATTTCGATTTTCAATACCTTAACCCGATCATTTTTTACCGTCATATTGAAGGCACGGTGGGCAGCCCCGACAATGCTGTTGCTGGTTTAGATTTTAAAGCTAACGTGGCGCACAGGATGCAATTTTACGGTCAGTTTTTATTAGATGAATTTATTTTGTCTAATGTAAAAAATGACCCCACCAACTGGACAAATAAATTTGGGATCCAGGCTGGCTTAAAATATATAGATGCTTTTGGCATACGCAATCTTGATATACAGGTAGAAGCCAACCGTGTACGTCCTTTTACTTATTCGCATAACGATACTATTGCTAATTACACCCATTACAATCAACCGCTGGCACATCCACTGGGTGCCAACTTCCAGGAAGTATTGGCCATTATAAATTTTCAACCTGCACCTAAATGGTATATTACTGCAAAAGCCATTTATTATTACCAGGGGTTAGATAGTGCAGGAAAAAACTTTGGCAGTAACCCATTAATAAATTATACCACCAGGCCACGGGAAAGCGGTTTTAAAATTGGCAGCGGTGATAAAGCCACTTGCTTTAATGGAATTTTTCAGGCATCGTATGAGTTTAAGGAAAATTTATACTTCGACTTATCATTTCAATACAGAACCTATAAAATTGCAAGCATAGCCGGGCAAACTAACACAACACTATTTTCAGCTGGTGTACGCTTAAACATGTTTAAAAGAGATTACGATTTTTAAATTAAATATTTGCCTTATTTTTGAACTGTCTTAGACCTGCCACTTCATAAACCTTATCTTGATAAATCATTGTTGTAAAGCAGTGAGAATTATTTATTTGCCACCTTAATCATTAGTTTATGATGAGCCGGAAACTTGTTGGTACATTGGTATGCCTATTTTTTGTAATTGGATCGCAAGCTCAGAAAAAAGAAAAACTGAATTTATCCCTGGATGGAATCTGGAGTGGTTTTTTTGATGAGAAGAAAAAACAAACTCACATGATGCACACTGTTAACCGGTTTGCATTTATAGAAGCACGCCCCGAAAAAAATCTGGAGATGATCTTTTCTTTGGATTTTGAAACCGGCAGATTGATTGATACCGTATTTACCAACCAGGTACAACAACCCAATGATACCACACCATTAACCTTTGCTTTTTTTGAAGATTATGAATTCTCTCCTGATGATTCCAAAATTCTTATCAAAACGCAAATCGAGCCGCTCTTTAATACTTCCACAAAAGAATTTAATTTCGTTTGGGATATTCCTAAAAAAATATTGAAGCCTGTTACTGCCGAAGGAAAGCAATGGTACAGCAGTTTTTCGCCTGACAGCAGGAAACTGGCTTATGTGAGAGAAGGTAATTTGTATATTAAAGACCTGCAGACAGACCTTGTGCAGCCAGTAACCTATGATGGTGCTATGGGCAATAACCTATATGGCATGGCCGACGCTTTATACGAAAATAGTTTTGGCATGATGCAGGCTTATCAATGGAGCCCCGATGGACAGTATCTTGCGTTTTTACGTTTTAATGAAAGTGCCGTAAAATCTTTTCCTATATCTTATTACGATCGTGTGTATCCTGAAACCAATAAACAGCGCTATCCCAAAGCCGGCGAGATGGTGCCTGATGTGAGCGTTTTTATTTACAATGTTAAAAATAAGATCATGTCGAAGGTTGACCTTGGGCTCAATACCGATCAATATGTAACGGGTATTAAATGGCAACCCGATAGTAAAGCTTTATTTGTGCAGCGTTTAAACAGGCCACAAACAAAACTGGATGTATTTACTGCTGATATTAAAACAGGCCGCACTTCAATTGTGTTTAGTGAAACAAAACCTGATTATGTAAAAGTTGATCCCGGTAATATTTACTTTATTCCCACCCGCAATAGTTTTTTATGGCTGAGTGAAGACAGTGGTTATAACCAGATCTACGAAGTAAATCTTGCCTCTTTACAAAAAAGAAAAGTAACCAAAGGTGAGTGGGATGTATTTGAAATTAAATCAGTAAATGAAGGTACCGGCGATATTTATTATACCGGCAACGAATCCGGTGTAAGGGAAAAACACTTGTACAAAATAAATATTGATGGCACTAAAAGAAAAAAAGTAACTGACGGCGATGGTTACCATAACGTACAATTAACCGCTAACAACCGTTACTTTATTGATGAGTACAGTTCTTTAAATACACCTTCTTCCCTGCAGATGTATAACACAGGCGGTAATACTATCAATGGTAAATTATTAGAGAATAAAGAATTGAAATTAAAGATGAATGACTACAAAATTCCCAAAGCAGAATTTGTATCATTTACCAACAGCACTAAAGACGATTTAAAAGGATGGGTAATAAAACCCTATGATGCACCATCCAAAAAAATGCCTGTTATTATTTACGTGTATGGCGGACAAAGCAAACAGGAAGTAACCGACAAATGGGATGATAAAACCACTTTAACCATGCGCTACCTGGCCAACCAGGGTTATGTTGTGGCATGTATAGATCCCCGTGGCACACCCGGCCGTGGCGAAGCTTTTAGAAAAGCTAATTATAAAAAACCCGGCGATGTGGAAATGGAAGATATCATTGCTTTTAAAAATTATTTAAAGAACAATTACCGTATCGATACTTCAAATGTTGCCATCATGGGATGGAGTTACGGCGGCTACTTGTCATCGTTAGCGGCTACCAAATATGCAGGGCAATTTAAAGCGGCCGTTGCCATTGCACCGGTTACCAACTGGCGCCTGTATGAAAATATTTATACCGAACGGATGCTGCAATCGCCGGGAGAAAATGCCGAAGGCTACAACAATGCTTCGCCGGTAAATTTTGCGGCCAATTACCAGGGCGGTTTATTGCTGATGCATGGTACGGCTGATGATAATGTGCATTACCAAAACAGCATGGAGTTGAGCAAAGTATTAATTGAGAACCGCAAACAGTTTGACCAGCAATTTTATCCTGATTATTTGCATAATATCAGCGATGGTAGTCCTAACTCTGTAAGAATACACTTATTTACAAAGATTACAGAATTTCTAAAAACGCAATTCAGTATTCCAACAATCAATACAGAAGGACCGGTAAAAAAATAGTTATTCCACCGTTAAAGAAAAAGTAATGGTACGGGAGTTGATCTTATCAATTACATTAGAAAATTTAAGGTCTTTATCACGGGCGTGCAAATTACCCAGGCCCCAGCCTATTTTCACTTCTGGCGTTAATACAAAATAAGGGTAGTAAAAATGAAAGCCCAGTCCGGCTTCTATACCATAATCAAGGCGGTTAAGTTTAATCAGGTTCTCTGCCTTTTTTGCTCCGGCATTGGCGGCCATATCAAACTCTACTTTACCCCCGCCCATCATATACACTTTAAAATTACCAATCCTGTCGCTGCTGAATTTTAATTGCAAGGGAAAGGTTAAAGAGATGGATTGTACTTTCTTAATAGTGATGGAATCTTCTCCTCCCGGCCTGTCAGGGTATTTCAAATTGTACTCAAATGCTTTTTCAGTAAAAGTTAAATCCAGCGGAAAAGTGCGCAGGTTAAAATGTTCGCTTAACCTTTTATCTACCAGCCATGCTAAATTTAAACCAGTGCTATTGATACTCTCTACTACCATTACACTATCCCGCTGCATAAAAATCGGGTGATGTGTAAAGCTGAAATGAGAACGGTTTAAACCAAGGTTGATACCAAAGTGAAATTCCTTTTCGTCATGATCGGGCAGATTAATGCCGTCCCTTAACTGAGATATACCCAATAAAGGACAACACAGAAAAGCCGATAGGACAAAAGCTATTTTGTACCGCAATAAATGCTGCATATACCTAAACTGAGTGGTTTGCAATAAGTGTTTAAATATCCCAGGTTATCCAGGATTTGAGTAAAATTTTTGCCTTCAGGAAATTTTTGAATTGATTCGTCGAGATATTTATAGGCGTTGCGGTTTTTTGAGAATAATTTACCCACATTAGGGGTTATTACTTTCATGTAAAGATCGTAAAAACTTTTTACTCCCGGCGTTTTGGGCTTACTAAATTCCAGCACCACTAATTTTCCTCCTGGTTTCAGCACCCTCAGTATCTCACTCAACCCTTTTTCTAAATGCTGAAAATTACGCACTCCAAAAGCTACGGTTACCGCATCAAACGAATTGTCTTTAAAATTTATTGTTTCGCTATCGCCATTTAACAACTCTATAATTCCTTTTAAACCAGCCTTTTCTACTTTTTGTCTGCCTATTTCCAACATACCATCGCTGATATCAATTCCGGTTATTTTATCAGGCTTTAATATACCAGACGCCATAATGGCCACATCCGCTGTACCGGTAGCCACATCCAGGATATTTTTTGGGTGCAGCCCGGCAATTTGCTGAATAGCTTTTTTCCTCCACCTCATATCAATACCTGCACTTAAAAAACGATTTAAAAAATCGTATTTAAATGCAATATCATTAAACATGGCGGCCACCTGCTGCTTTTTACTGCCCTCTCCATCTTTATAGGGCACCACGGTATCATGAGCAAATTCTGTCATACTGCAAAGATAACAGGTTTTAGGCTTTAAGGTTTAGGGATTAGTAGTTTAGAGGGTCAGGGTTTAGTAGTTTAGGATTGCTATAACAGCAATCTTCACGACATATGGGCAGTTGAAAACAACGAACTAACTATATCTTTGCAAAATGATCATTAAATACGCCAAGTATCTTATCAGTAGCCCCGATTACACTAAATGCCCGGTACCCGACAAACCGGAATATGCGTTTATCGGCAGAAGTAATGTGGGCAAATCTTCTCTTATTAACATGCTGTGCAATTATGATAAGCTGGCCAAAACCTCATCTGCTCCCGGCAAGACCCAAATGATCAATCATTTCGAAATATTTTCATCGTTGCCTGCAAAAGATGAGCATGCGCCTGCTGCAAAAGTTACTGCAAAGAGCACCGCTTATAAACCGCCAGTAGCTGGTGATGCCGGCAGCAGCCAGTGGTATATTGTGGATCTGCCTGGTTATGGTTTTGCCAAAGTAAGCCAGAGCAGCCGCCGGCGCTGGGAACAAATGATAGAAAATTATTTGCGTAAAAGGGAGAACCTTACGATGGTTTTTGTATTGATCGACAGCCGCCATTCGCCGCAAAAAAATGACCTTGATTTTTTAGACCAGTTAAGAAAATGGGATGTGCCATTCAGCCTCATTTTTACTAAAACAGATAAAGAAAGCCAGAGCATAGTAAGCAAAAACATCAAGGATTTTTTTAGCGCTATGAAAAAGACCTGGCAGTTTTTACCACAGTATTTTATTACGAGTGCTACAAAAAAGTTAGGCAGGGATAAAATTTTAAATTTTATTGAAGAGACGAATAGTAAGGTGGCAGAGGAAAAATAAAAGAGAGACAGGTTTACTGTCCGTAATTTTTAACTACAGACTGCACTTAAAAACAAGTGCTTCCTTAATTCACTACCTTATTAGCACAGCTGCTGCTGGCAAAGGCTTCAGGCTTGGCTTTAAAAGCAAAACCCATTCCCAGGATATAGCCCATGGCTTCACGTAAAGCTTCATTGCTTTTAAACTGCGGATTGGTGTTAATGTCGGCATGCACTTCCATGTCTACATTGTACTCTGTAAAAAGGTCGCACAGTTCATAAGCAATTTCAATACTCTTGGCCACTTCCACCAACATTCTTTCTTTAATGCTGTACTGGTGCAATGTTTTTTCGTTGTGAATAAACATAAAACCTCCATGGCCTTCACGCAAAAAAACAATAACTGTTGCAAACTCAGTTTCTTTGCCTTTTACCTGGCTGTCGGTACCAATACAAACTTTTAAATGAAAGCCATTTGCTGTTTCTCTTTTGATAGCTTGTTCTACAGCATTTTTGATGGGAAGTTGAATAGGATCACCATTAAATTTTCTCCATAACATAAAAATGGGTTTTTTAAAGTTACTGAAAAAAATCATATAAAAGCCTCGCCTCGTTCTTAAATCCCCTGAAAGCTACTTTGATACAGTGCCATGGCTTTAAATTGGGCAGGAATTAACCATTTAATAATTGTAAAGATTTTTAAGCCATATCTTTTTATGTCCGCCTTGGGAGTTTAGGGCAAGAGTTAAAAAAGTGTTCAATATTCAATGCTCAACATACAATTTTCAACAGAAAGGCATGTATATTTTTATTGAAAATTGAACATTGGAAATTGAGCGTTGAAAATTTCTCTTCTTTATGCAACAAAAAAGGGCCAGCCCCTAACGCTGACCCTTAACTTACACATGAATCTACCTTACTGTTTTATAATTCGTTCTGATTGTACTTGATTATTGCTGAATAACTGTATGATATACATCCCCCGGGGCTGGTTGCTGATGTTGAGGCTATTGAAGCCTTTTACGCCAATTCCTTTGCAGATTACTCTACCGTTGATATCGCTCAACTGGTATTGGTAGGGCACGGATGCATGTACGGTTATTTCGTTCTCTATTAACGTTGATACTTTAAAATTATTATCTGTTTTACCAATAATTCCCTTCAAAAAAAGTGCATTGGAATAAGCTTCCTGCCCAACTACAGAGGTTACTTTTATGCGGTAATATTCAGGTGCATTTTCAAAAGGCGCATAAGAGAATTGTTTGGTGCCTGCTGCTACTGTTGTAAGGCTTTTATAATTCAGGCCATCAGCTGATACCTGCACTTCAATTATTTTATCAGGTTCATCTGCAATAATATTCCAGGCCAGGTTATGCTTATTGTTATCTGTATTGCCGGTTAAAGCAATATCTTTTATAGGTAACACAATACTTCCCCCTGTTAATGTATACGCACCAAGACTGCCATATTCCCCAATATTAACATTGCCGCTGCCATCAATTTTTATATAGTAGTTACCGGTGTTCAATACAGTATCAACCGTAACACTCATTGATCCGGCAGGATCGTAGGTATTAATTAATGTTCCTGCATTATTATACAGTTCCAGTTTAATATCCAGGTTGGCCCCGGTGTTGTTTGCAGCTACGCTAAATGGCACTGCTGTCAAATGAAAATTAGCATTTTGTGTCATCGAAAATTTAAAAGCATCTTTATCGGTATTGGTAGTAATAATACCATTCTTTACAAAGCTTCCGGCAGATAACACGGTAGTTGTACCATTCATTACTTCTGTATAATCATCGGGCCTGTAGCCAAAACCGTTTTGAGTAGTGATGATGGACAGGTTATCCTGGATATTGGTGCAACCGTAAGGTGTGGGGCCATTATTCCAGTTGCTCATGTTCCTGTAATAGCTATTACCCATAATAGGAGCCCAGCTGGCTTCGCCAACACCGTAACCAATATTATAGGTTTCAATGGGGCTTACACAATCACTTCCGTATTTGGACTGATGAGATAACCCTACCGTGTGCCCGCTTTCGTGTGAGCAACATTCGCCTACCATTTTAGGGCTGTTTGGCCCCAGGCGGTCGCAGAAAACAAAGCCAGGGGTGTCATCGCCCCAGGTGAAAGAACCGATATAAGACACACCTCCCACGCCGCCAAACCAGCCACTGGTAGGCGTAATAATTATGCGGATACGTTTATTGAGAGGTGCTGCTAAAAAAACCGTTGAGTCTGTAGTGATATTGATATCAAATGGACGATAGTCTTCTGCAGTCCGGTTAAAAGCTTCTGTAATTTCCAGGTCCGACATTGTTGATGGTGCACAGTTAATGGGTGCCCCGCCATTCCACACTGTACTTTGTACATAATGGCCATCAAAATCAAGGAATATTACGGCAGTTGCCGAAGGATAGCTACTGAGTTTTGGAACGGCTGATGATAGTAAGGTGAGTAATGCTAAAACGGTAAGTAGAGATAGCTTTTTCATAGTAGGTGGATTTAGGGTTCAGGTTCATTCAGGGATTTTTATACAGGCTGCTAATTCTGGCTGCAAACCTGTATCACTTGATCAGTTTCTATTTTTATAAGTTGATAATTATCAGCAGCGTCTTTTTTTAATTCGTATCCATCAAAATATTTTGTGTTGATGATACGCCCGATATAACTGGTACTCTTATCGGCATTGGTAATTTTAGATATGGCAAAAACAGCATCCGCAAAAAAAGGTGATTTAATAGTCGCCGTTTGCAGGTTGGCATACTTAACCACATTACTGGTTACTGTACCACTGAATAAGAAATTATCAGAAAAATTAAGGTCGATAGTATGATTTACTCCGGCAGCAAACACTTTGCTTAATTCCTGCTCAGAGCAGATAATTTTGCCGGGATAATTACTGAAGAGTTTAGGTTTTGCGCCGGTAGTACCTTGCGAATAAGTAGTGGTTGCAATACCAATGCATAACATTAGCATTACGCCTGAGATTAGGGTTTTCATGATTTGGATCTGTTTAAAGAAGTTAAATGAATAACTTGTTTACAAATCCAGAACGGGGTGTAATTTCTTTTATTTTATTTATGCATCAAACGGGTCTTTTTTAGAAAAATAACTACACCGTTTGTAGGGTTATTCAGTACTGTCCTGTACTGAGTAAAACGAGTGTACAGGCTTCCTGGGCAACAATACCTTTTTCAGTTGCAAGATCTGCCAGTTCATCGTTTTCAGCACCGGGATTAAAAATGATACGCCTTGGGTGCAGGGAAAAAATATAATCGTAATATTCCTTTTGATGCAACGGGTTTACATACAAGGTAACCGTGTCAATATCTTCAAAAGGTTTTTTTTCGGTTTCAATAATAGTATTATCAATAGCACCCCTTTTTTTACCTAATGCAATTACCGGATGCTGGTGTGCCGTAAGTTTTTTTACTGCAAGGTTACTGTAACGGGCCGGATTTTCGGAAGCGCCTATCACCAATGTTTTTTTTGTTGTCATGTTAATTTAAAAATCTGGCTCTTACATCTGGTGAGGGTATCATACACTGGTCTTTTACACCAAACCATTTGTAGCGGTTTTTTGCAATCCAGTTATAAACACCATCACGGATAAATTTTGGAACGATGATAAAACCATACAACAACGGCCACAAACCTTTTAAGTACCTGCTTACCCTGAGTGCAGCTGTTGATTGTGTATACACTTTACCATCTTCAATAAACACAAAAGAGTTCAGATTGTTTTCGGGGTAATTATATTGCCTTAAAAACAGTCGTCCTTTTTCTGATTGCAGCGGTGCAAATTGTATCTCCGCTTTCTTATCTTTTTTAATGACAAAGTTTACGGAGCTGTTACAAAAATTACAAACGCCATCAAATAATATTAAAGGTTGTTGTTTCATAGCTATTGCAAAGTTACGTCTCATTTTTGATTCCTCTTCTTTTGACTTATTCACCTGTGAGGATATCCTTAAGTGCTTCATCCAATACAGGATAGGTAAAAACAAAACCTGATTGTAGTAACCGCTCAGGAATTACCCAACGGCTTTTTAAAACCAGTTCTGTTTCTGTTTTAATGATCATTGCGCCAAATTTTAAAAGCCATTCTGGTGTGGGTAAACCTATTCTTATTTTCATATTTTTTCTGAATAACTGCATCAGGGTTTTATTATTAACCGGATTGGGTGCTGCTGTATTAAAAATACCATTTAACTCCGGCTGTTGCTGCAAAAAAACAATAGCATTGTACAGGTCTTCAATATGTATCCAGCTGAACATTTGTTTACCGCTACCCTGCCTGCCACCTAAACCAAAGCGCACTAAATTTTTTATTGGTGTAACTACGCCCCCGTTTTTGCCTAATACAATTGCCATCCGCAATGCTACCTGCCTGGTTGCAGGAAAATGAAAACTGAAGAACGTTTTTTCCCAGTTGGTAGCAACATTTACCGAAAAGCCGGAACCAATTTCTCCGGTGCTTTCCGTCATAGGCCTGTCCTCTGCATGACGGTAAATAGTAGCCGTACTGGAATTGATCCAAAGCGCCGGAGGGTTTTTACATTGTACTATTGCTTCTCCCAATGCTTTCGTGGTGTTTACTCGTGAATCAAAAATTTCTTTTTTATTCTTTTCGTTATACCTGCAATCAACAGATTTGCCGGCCAGGTTAATGAGCATCACAGCATTTTCCAGTGCGTTGATAATTGAAGTAGTATCACCCCAATGCACATGATCTTGTTGTCGGGAAATAATGATCACTTCATATCCTGTAGTGGTGAATTTTTCAGTAAGATATTGTCCAACAAATCCTGTTCCTCCTGCAATGACAATTTTCTGTTTCATAGTTTACAATATAAAAATTAAAATGATAAAGCGATATAAAAGCCAGGTGTACGAAATAAAAACGGGCAATGAAAGTTTGGCTACTATTCTTTTATGTTCACCAAACATAACCCAGACAACAGCAAAAAAATAAATGATATTAACCAGGTCAACGCAGTATTCAAAATGATTAACTATAAGTAAAGGCCAGAGTAATACAGCTCCCATTAAAGAAACAAGCAGCATATTAAAGTAATACTCCAGTTTCAACTGCCAGGTATTTCTATAAATGAACGGGTATTGAAAAAACAACATACCTAAAACCATCAATAATTCAAATTGCCAGTTGTATTGTACTTTTAAAAAATGCTGTATCAATAAAGCATAGCGGCTAAGTGTAAAAGCTGTAACAGCAATACAAACCAACATTACCCCGGTTTTAAAATATGTTGTTTTTACAATTTTCATTTTTCTGCTTCAATAACGAACCTGTTAACTGATAACATTTGTTTTAAATCTTTTTTCCATAGTAGCTTTCTTTCTTAATGTAAAAAAGATGTAGAGGTTAAAAAAGTGCATGGCACCCAATATTAAAATGATAAAGCCCACTTTCACACTTAGTTTTTCTATTACTTCCTGAAAGTTAGTGATGCTGCTGGTAACCTGTAAGGTATACACGGCATAACCAATATTCACTAAATAAAAGCCCACTAAAAGTAAATTGTTCACACTGTCGGCTAATTCTTTGTTACCATGAAAAATATCTACTAAAAATACTTTGCCGTTTTTAAATAATGTTCTGGCTACCCAAATGGTTAAAGCAATAGTGATAGTAAGATAAAGGCAGTAGGTGATGATAATGTAATTCATAAAAATCGTTTTAATGTTTGTGATAAAATATTATTTAAGTATTGATAAAGGACGTTTCATTTTTACATAAGTTTCTTGATAACATAAGTAAGTATAATAAACTGCCATAAACGGTGCGGCATACAGCAATACCCAAAATGAGCCCGGCATAGTGACTATAGCGATAAAAGTTATCCAGTGGTAAATATATCTTGCCGTCCACCTGGCAGTAAAGCAGCGATTAAACACATGTACCAACATACTGATCACCTGCCATCCTCCAACTATAAAATAACCGGCAAAAAAATAATTATGCAGAAAATCCTCCTTTCTTTCGAGAATACTTATGATGACAGAAGAAATGATCAGCCCGGTGTTGACCCAAAAATCTATTATTTTAAACTGTTTCATAATTGTATATTTTATAATTTCAGAAAATATTGAAACTACATAGTTAAATAAAAGCTGCAAAAGCAGCTTGAGTTTTTACACCAGGTCTTACGCCCACGTCTGACCTGGTGTTCATGATCAGACGAGGACGTCAGATCATGTAAAAAACTATTTAAAGAACTTCAATAAACTTCCCAAAAACCAACTCTCATCTGCTTTTATCATCACATCCAGCATTTTATCTGCCTGCCCGCCAAATTTCCTGATGCCGGCAACGGTATCTAAAAACTGTTTGGTATCCTTATCTTTTTTATCGCCTTCCACTTTTTCCAGCTGGCTTAATAATTTAAGCATCGGATCCAGTTCTCTCTTTTTTCTTTCCTTAATAATTTGCGTGGCTACTTTCCAGATATCTTTTTCGGCACTGAAAAATTCTTTACGTTCGCCTGGTATCAGCACCCTGTCTACCAATCCCCAATCTACCAGGTCTCGGGTATTCATATTTACATTACCACGGCTGATGTTGAGTTGCTCCATAATATCATCCTGTGTTATTGGATCGGGGCTGATGAGCAAGAGCGCATGTATCTGCGCCATGGTGCGGTTGATACCCCAATGCGTACCAAAGGCGCCCCAACTGCTGATAAACTGTGCTTTTGCTTCGGTCAATTTCATGATGAATGATTTATAGCACAAAGATAAACCATTTATTGAATTTTCAAAACTTATTGAAAATTAATTTTCCCGTACATCAAAAACTAATGGCTGTACACGGTAAGCATTTATTTTCTTTCCGTTTTTAAGTGCCGGAATCCATACCGGAGAGCTTTCAATTACGCGGATGGCTTCTTCATCCAGCACCAGTTCAACAGATTTCCGCATATACACTTCCACACATTTACCCAATGTATTCACCGTAAACCCAACCCTGACTTCTCCGCCTTTGGCTGACTCACTACCTGCATCGGGATTAATATTTTCTGAGAGGTATTTTATCCAATCTCTGTTACCTCTTTTAAATGTTGCTTCTCTTTCGCCTCTGGTGCTGATTTTTCCCTTCAACTTTTCTTCTTTAACCGTATCAGGATTAATTGTTTTTATTAACACACCGGCTTTATATTTTTCCTCTTTTATAACTTTTGCAGTGTCATCAAAATAATACCACTCTTTTTCTTTTACATTATTTTGATAATAACCACTGATCGTTATTCTTCCGTTTACATCATATTCATAATAGCTTCCCTGTAAAACAGTAAATGTAGAATCAGAAAAAGTTTCCACCTTTTGTAATGGCCCGGCAATTTTGTAATGAAGTTGTTGTAAATATCCGGGGTATTTTTTTATCGCAATAAAAGAATGGGCTGCTGCCCTGTTTTCAGTAACCCCGTTTTCGCCTATTAAAACCTGTTTTAAAATTTGCTGTGAAAAGGAGATCATCCCAATAAAAATACCTGCAAAAAATAATACTGTTTTTTTCATATTTTACCGGTTATTTTTAAGCAATCAAGATATTAAAATATTACAAATAAAAAAAGCGTCCCGCTGTTAGTGGGACGCTTTCAATTATGCTTTTTAGAGCAATTATACCAGCATCGTAACCGGGTTCTCTAAATATTTCTTTAATGTTTGTAAGAAGGCAGCGCCTACAGCACCGTCCACACTTCTGTGATCGCAACTCAATGTCAGCTTCATAATATTGGTTACACCAAAGCCATCGCCTTTCTTCACCACTTTTTCCTTAATAGCACCAACAGCTAAAATAGCACTGTCAGGTGGATTGATGATGGCAGTAAATTCTTCAATATCCATCATTCCTAAATTAGAAATGGTGAAGGTATTGCCACTGAATTCTGCAGGCTGCAATTTTTTATCTTTTGCTTTACCGTACAGTTCTTTTGCATCGGCAGCAATTTGTGATAAGCTCTTCTGATCAGCATAACGAATTACCGGAACAATCAAACCTTCGGGTAATGCCAATGCACTACCAATATGGATATGATGATTCTGACGGATAAATTCTCCCATCCAGCTGCTGTTTACATCAGGATGTTTGCGTAATGCCATGGCACTCGCTTTTATGATCATGTCGTTGAAAGAAATTTTAACCGGACTTACTTCGTTCATAGCTACCCTTGCCGTCATTGCATTATCCATGTTAATTTCCATGGTTAAATAAAAATGCGGTGCACTGAATTTGCTTTCGCTTAAGCGGCGGGCAATTACTTTACGCATTTGAGTAAGCGGCACATCGGTATGGCCTTCTGCACCACCTGTGTATGCAGGGGCTGTGGCTGCTTTTACAGCTGGTGCTGCAACTGCCGGTGCTGCTGATGGCACATAACCATCTACATCTTTCTTGGTCACTCTTCCCCCATCACCGCTTCCACTAACTTTACTAATGTCGATACCTTTATCTGCAGCTAATTTTTTTGCTAAAGGAGAAGCTTTTACCCTGCCATTTGTTGCAGCTACCGGTTCGGCAGCTACAGGCTGAGTTGTTGCAGGTGCGGCCTGCTCTTGCGGTTGAACACTTGCCGTTTGCGGCTGCCCTGCGTTTGCACCTGATTTTTCTGCAGCCACATAAGCACTTACATCCGTTCCTGCTTTACCCACAATGGCAATGATCTCATTGATTTTAGCAGCTTTGCCTGCTTCCACACCCACGTATAATAAAGTACCTTCTTCATATCCTACTACTTCCATGGTAGCTTTATCAGTTTCCACATCAGCTAATACATCGTCGCTTTTTACAAAATCGCCCAGTTTTTTATTCCAGGAAACGATCTTGCCTTCTGTCATAGTATCACTCAATAAAGGCATCCTGATTTCTTTTGCGCCTGCAGGTAATTCCACTTTTGCTGCAGCCGGAGCTGTCGTAGTTGATGCAGGAGCAGCCGCTACCGGTGCCGCAGCCGCAGGGGCTGCTTTAGCAGCGCCTCCATCAGCATCCAGTAAACTTTTATAGTCTTCGCCTTCCTTACCCACAATAGCAATGATCTGGTTAATTTTTGCAGCTTCGCCAGCCGGAACTCCTATGTACAATAACACACCATCTGCATAGCCTACTACTTCCATAGTGGCTTTATCCGTTTCCACGTCAGCAAGAGAATCGTCACTTTTTACTTTATCGCCTACTTTTTTATTCCAGGCTACTATCTTCCCTTCTGTCATCGTATCGCTCAACAGCGGCATGCGTATCACTTCTGCCATATATTACTTATTTCTGATTTTTTATGAATTGAGGTTCGAAATTAATGCAAAAAGAGGAAATGAACGAAAAAGTTACAGGTTACGGGTTTGTTTTGTTTTTGATTGTTAGCGATCGAATTACATTTAAACACTTCGCAAACAATCAAAACCCGAAACTCATAACCTGAAACTGGTTTTTAATAATCCAACTCTAATTTTAAGCGGTCTTTTAATTCTTTCACCAACGGGTATTCTTCAATAATTTTCAGGTATTGTTCTTTGCTGGTTAAAGTTTTTTCTGATGGCTGGTAGTCGTACTCTTTTTCAATAATAATTACAGTATACACCAGCTGCCGGTTACAAAAATGCGTTTGCAAATGTTCAACCAGATCGGCCCTTTCCTGCTCAATAAATTTTTGCTGGATATTATTTTCTGTTACAATTTCAATCGTGTTATTATCAATGATCTTCAGTGTGGCCATTTTAAAATTGGTAACCGCCGAATGATTTTTTCTGCTGATGAGCCGCTCAATAAATATTCCCCAGGCTACATACAATTCTTCCTCAGTTAACTCCTTGGCCACAACACCGGTATTTTTATTTTGCTCTGTAACCTGCTGGCGGATCTTTGCCAGCGAAGCAATGCCGCCGGTTTTGGGTTGAGGAATTTCTGTTGATTGTTGTGTGACTGCAGCAGGCCTTTTTGCTGTGGTCTTTACCTCCGGCTCTTCAATAATTAATTTTGCCTCCTGTGGCTTTACAGCTTGCGGCTTTTGGGTTGCAGCCTGCATTTCTTCCTTAACTCTTATTATGGGTACCGCCCTGAAGGCTACTGGTTTTGTTGCCTCAACTACTTTTTTTTTACTAACAACACCATCATTGTTTACCAATTCAATGGCCTGTTGCAAATAACTTAGTTTGATGATGGTTAATTCCACCAGCAATCTTTTGTTACGTGCCTGCTTATAATTTATTTCTGCTTCGTTTAAAAGATTGAGTGCACCTATCAGCCAACCGCCATTTATTTTTTGTGCGGCCTGTAAATATTTCTGTTTAAAATCTTCGGCCACCTCAAGTAGTATTGCTGCTTTGGCATCTTTACTTACCAATATATTCCTGATAAATTCTGCAAATCCTTCCAGCACGGTATCACCTTCAAAGCCCTTGCGGTTAATTTCATCATACAGCAACATGGCATCGCTCATGTTTTGCTGTTGCATAAAATCTAAAAACTTAAAATAATAATCTTCATCTAAAATATTAAGGTGCTCTAAAGTATTGCTGTACGTTAATTGCCCGTTGGTAAAACTTACAATCTTATCCAGGATGCTTAAAGAATCCCTCATACAACC
The DNA here is from genome assembly GCF_050611765.1 of Ferruginibacter sp. SUN106. NCBI lineage: Bacteria > Pseudomonadati > Bacteroidota > Chitinophagia > Chitinophagales > Chitinophagaceae > Ferruginibacter > Ferruginibacter sp. SUN106. Next base: position 337,665 of record NZ_JBODJC010000001.1, on the reverse strand, counting down.
TTCGCTTTTTTGTGCGATGATATGCAGTGCGGCTTTATCGGCTTTTATTTCTTCCTTATCACAAATTTCCTGCAGGTGTTCTACCGTATCGTTGTTGGTAATCCTTTTAAAATCGAATATCTGGCAACGGCTTAAAATGGTAGGTAAAATTTTATGCTTTTCCGTTGTAGCCAAAATGAATATGGCATAAGGCGGTGGTTCTTCCAGTGTTTTTAAAAATGCATTAAATGCAGAAGCACTCAGCATATGAACCTCATCCACGATATACACTTTGTATTTACCAGCCTGTGGTGCAAAGCGCACCTGCTCTACCAGACTGCGGATATCATCCACCGAGTTGTTACTGGCAGCATCCAGTTCATGTATATTTAAAGAAGTACCTGCATCAAAGGAAACACAGCTGTGGCAAGTATTACAGGCTTCGCCGTCTTTAGTTTGATTTTCGCAATTGATAGTTTTGGCTAAAATTCTTGCACAGGTGGTTTTACCCACACCCCTTGGACCACAAAATAAAAAGGCATGCGCCAGCTGATTATTTTTAATGGCATTTTTTAAAGTAGTGGTAATATGTGCCTGGCCCACAACGGTAGAAAAATTTTGTGGCCTGTATTTACGTGCTGAAACGATGAACTTATCCATGATGGTCAATGGTCAATAGTAAATGGTCAATCCTGAACTTTTGTAATGCTTTAAGCAAATCTAAAATCTTAAATCTGAAATCTCAAATCAAATTAATATCGGGTGGCGCTTAAATTCTTTTGTTCTGTCGAACAAATAGCGGTAAGTGGTAAGGTTGCGGCTGCGGTAGGTTTCGCCAATGCTGTCTGCAATATTCAGCATTTTAGGGTTAAAATCTCCTATCCACTGCATTTCATATTTTTCGTAACGTGGGCATTTAGTGGTCTGAATTACTTTGGCAGATTCTGCAATGATATATGCATCCACCCCCTTTCCCTGCCATTCGGGCACAACTCCAAATACAAGCCCGGTAAATTTATCATTGGCCTTAAATTTTTTCAGCCACAGGAATTTTAATTTTTGTAAAAGGCCGAATTTACCGTCGAGATGCTTAAACCATTGGTTTAAATCGGGCAGGTTTACAAACATAGCCACAGGATCATTTTTATAATAGGCAAACCATACCAGCTTTTCGTCCATCACCGGCTTCATTTTTTTAAATGTAGCCAGCACTTGTTTTTTATCCAGCTGTTTTAAGCCTCCGTGTCCTGCCCAGGCCTTGTTGTATACGGTAGCAAAATCTTCGGCAAATTTTTCCAGCTGGTCTTTTTTAATGGTGGCAGAACTAAAACCGCCTAGTTTTTCCAGCGCATTATGCCGGTCCCATACTTTAGCTACTAATGGTGCCTGTGGCTCCATCCCAAAACATATCTGGTTAAAGAAAGGCTTAAAACCGTAGTTTTCCAAAAGGTTAACGTAGTATGGCATGTTATAATTCATGCAATACAAAGGCTCGTGAAAACCTTCGGTAACTAATCCCCACCAGCGGTCCCGTTCTCCAAAATTTATCGGCCCATCCATGGCTTCCATACCCCTATCCTGCAGCCATTTTTTCCCGGTATCTAATAAAAGCGCTGCGGCTTTCTGATTATTGATACATTCAAAAAAGCCAATACCACCCACTACCACATCGTCGCCTTTGTTCTTATATTTTTTATTGGTAAATGCTGCAATACGGCCAATTAAATTTCCTTTTTCGTCTTTTAATATCCAGCGCTCCGCTTCTCCAAAGCGAAAGGCCTTATTCTTTTCGGTACAAAAAACATCATTGATATCCTTATCCAGCGGACGGATCCAGTTGGGTTCATTTTTATAGATAGCTACTGCTACTTGTAAAAACTGCCGGGCAGTTGTTTTATCGTTTACCGGAATTAATTGCATATCGGCAAAAATAGGGATTAAAGCCTTTTAAAATTATCAGCCAATTGTTAAGCCCCAAAACAAAAGCCCCCGAACTATCCGGAGGCTTCTTGTTGCTCATGCTTAAAAACTATTTTGCCTTTACTCTTATTGCTACACGGCGGTTTTGGGCCTGCCCTTCTTTGGTATCATTGGGTTGTAGCGGCCACTGGCTGCCATATCCTTCGGCACCTACAATATTTTGCTTCGGGGCTCCTAATTTTGTTACCATACCAGCTACGGCTTCGGCTCTTTTTTGAGAGAGGGGAATATTCACAGCATCTGTACCGCTGTTATCGGTGTATCCGCCAAATTTAAACCTGGCTGCAGTATATGCTTTTGCAATTGTTACAATGTTCTTCAATTGCGCCATCGATTCATCAGTTAATTCTGTGCCGCCTTTTTTAAAATGCACATTCGTTAATTCAAACCAGTCGCCTTTTACGGTATCCACAGCTTTGTCTTTGTCATTTAAGAAATTGATCAATCTGTATTCGGTACTGTTTTTACCTACAGTTAATGCGCCGCCATTGTTGGGTAAATCAATAGTAGCCATTTCGCCGGCATCATATATCCAGTCGCCGGTTAATATATCCAATTTGCCCGGAGTAGCAACTACTGTATTTTTTATATCGCCTGTGGTTTGTTCAGTTTTATTTGCAGTTGTATCTGTACCATCTGTAACTTTATCTGTGCTATTATTGCAACCTTTGCCAAATAAATACCAGGCCAGCAGCGCCGCAAGAACTAATAAAAGCAAGGGTAATAAAATACGCAGTACGCTACCCGATTCCTTTACTGTTTCATTGGCGTAATTGGTGGCACTTGATTTTACGCTGGCGCCAATATCGCTCACTTTACCCCCTGCATTACCCAATACGCTGCTTAAACTTAAACCAGATGGTATTGCTGCTGCAATATTGTCTTTTTGGCTGCTTAATAAAGAAGCAATACCAGTATTATTAGAGTGTTTACCTAATAAACCCAATACAGCAGGAACTGCCATACTTAATAATGATGTTGCAGAAGAATTTCTGATGCCTGAAAAATCAGAGATCAGGCTGGTGATGCCATCTACTTTATGACCAAACAAATTGCTTAATAAACCGGCACCTTTATTTAAAAGACTGCCACTGTTGTTACCAAAAAAACCAGCCAGGTTATCTAAAACACCGGAATTATGTTGTTCGCTAACCAGGTTAGCAACCGAGGCAGCGCCGCCGTGTGTTGCAGCTTTATCGGCTAAACCGCTGATAACAGTGGGTAAAATACCGCTTATGGCTTTGGAAACACCTGTTTCGCTTTCGCCTAAATAAGCACTCGCCTTGCTTACCAGTTCGTCGGTAAAAAGAGCTTTTGCTGCATCAATGAGATTAAATGACATCTTATTTGTTTTAAGTTTTAGTTAATAAGTGGTAGATTGAACCCTATACAAAAGGGTTGCACAAACCATAAAAAATCGGTTAAACCGGTTGCAGTTACGGGTAATAAGCAACCCAACCTCCCACAACTGCATTTCGCCATTAATCAAAACACACCGTATTTTCACTATCTTGAAGTTTAGATTTGCACTATGGGTAAAATAAACGTAAGATATTGGGCTTGCCAGATACTGGGCTGGGGTATTTTCAGCCTCATTCATATCTATTTTAACCTGGTTGTTTTTAAAGAACAGTTTGACCAGCATGGTGGCGATACAGAGTACCTGATCAGTATCGGTATCTTATTCTTCTGCGGCATTATATCCACCCATCTTTTAAGAACAGTTATAAAAAAGACACACTGGCTAAGGTTTTCCTTCAACCGGCTTTTCCTGGCTTTTATTGTGGGTATTGTAGCTACTGCCCTGATATTTTCTTACGGCGGTAATGCCATTGAAAGCAGCACCAATTATTCATTTGATCATTATATCCAGAATTTTAAACTGGAAAAAGCTAAAAAACTGGAAGCCAATGCCGGACTTGATAAAGTGGCCTATTACTCCACTACGCCGGTAAAGGATTCGCTCAGTTTGAAAACTATTTCAGACATCAGGAAAAACACCGGCTGGCACCGCAATACCCAGGGCAGCTGGAAATATGAAGACAAGACTGTACCAATACAGATCTACCAGAATATTTTACTGGTAGCGCTTTGGTTTTTGATCTATATCGTGTATCATTATGTTGATAAAAACCGAAAAGACCAGCTGGACCGGCTAAAGCTGGAAAGCACCGTAAAAGAGCTGGAATTAAAAACAATAAAATCACATATCAATCCGCATTTTATTTTTAATTCATTAAACAGCATAAGGGCATTGGTGGATGAAAACCCCGGAAGGGCAAGAACCGCCATTACCGAACTCAGCAATATTTTACGCAGCAGCATGAAAGCCGAAAAAGCCGAAACTGTGTCTTTGCAAAGAGAACTGGATATTGTAAAAGATTATCTTGCATTGGAACACATGCGCTTTGAAGAAAGGCTGAATGTAGAAATGGATATTGACCAGGATACATTGGGGCAACAGGTACCCCCGATGATGCTGCAAACGCTGGTGGAAAATTCTATTAAACATGGCATCAGCAAATTAGTGGATGGTGGCATAGTGCGTATTGTGGCCGACTTTAAAGGCGATAACCTGGAATTACTGGTACAGAATACCGGCCAGCTTAATGGTAACCTGAATGGCGATGGCTTTGGTATTAAAAGTACACAGGACAGGCTAAACCTGATGTACCAGGGCAAAGCCCATTTTGAAATAAAGAACCTCAATGGCAATATGGTGGAAAGTAAAGTAACAATGCCGGTAACCATTTAAAATAGTCAATATTAAATAAAGTAAACACTAGTATGCAAAAAGCTGTAATTATTGATGATGAACGTTTGGCAAGAAATGAACTAAAAAAATTGTTGCTTGAATTTCCGGAGATTGAAGTAGTGGGTGAAGCTGCCAATGCTAATGAAGGGCTGGAAAAGATTGAGAACCTTTCTCCTGATTTAATTTTCCTGGATATACAAATGCCCGGCAAAACCGGTTTTGACATGTTGCAGGAATTAGAAAAAGCACCACATGTAATCTTCACTACCGCTTACGATGAATATGCATTAAAAGCTTTTGAAGTAAATGCATTGGATTACCTGATGAAACCTGTGGAGCCAAAACGCCTGGCAGATGCTTTACAAAAATTACAACAGGCCGAAGAAAAAGAACTGGCTGCAACAATGGCCAGCATTAACCGTGGTATGCTTACCGAAGCCGACCAGGTTTTTGTAAAAGATGGCGAACGCTGCTGGTTTGTAAAACTGGGCGAAGTGCGTTTGTTCGAAAGCGTGGGTAACTATGCCAAAGTATTTTTTGGCCCCAACAAACCATTAATCTTAAAATCTTTAAACGCCCTGGAAGAAAGACTGGATGAAAAAGTTTTTTTCCGTGCTAACCGCAAGCATATTGTTAACCTGCGCATGATCGAAAAAATTGAACCTTATTTTAACGGCGGCCTTTTATTGGAATTGCATGCCGGCGAAAAAGTGGAAGTAAGCCGCAGGCAGGCCGTTAAGTTTAAGGAGATGATGAGCTTATAATAATGGATAATTAAATAATTAATAATTGATAATGAAGAAACTTATTCTAACAGCTGCAGCAGGCTTTGTATGCCTGCTTTCTTTTGCACAAAACATTGATAAAATTATAAACGCTGCTGAAGTGGAGCGGATTGAAAAAATATTATCTGCTGATGATATGCAGGGCCGTAAAACTTTTACGCCGGGTATTGATAAAGCAGCGGATTTTATTGCCGGAGAATTTACAAAAAGCAAACTCCAGTTTTTTGGTGATAGTAAATCTTACTTCCAGGAGTTTATTATGACCAAAGCAAAACCTGTTGAGATAAAAGGTATGCTGGACAATGATTCTTTAACGATGAATAATATTGCAGCCAACACCACCTCTGCAGAAATCAATATCAACTCGTTGAAAGATTATGAAGTAGTGGTGGTTAAAAAAGACGATGATTTTTCAAAAGTGGTGTTCCCCATTTTTGATATGGAAAAGAATGTACTGGTGCTGGTAGATACTGCACATACCAGGCGTTTTAAAGGAATGCAACGCTTTGCAGGCAATGCAAAATTTCAATCTGGTGTATCACAGGTATTTGTTTTAACGGCTAATCTTAATCCGGCAACTATCAGCCTGCACATCAAAAATCAATTGACAGAACAACACCTGAAAAATGTAGTGGGTGTATTACCGGGTAAAAGTAAGAAGGATGAGTATGTGGTATTTGCCGGGCATTACGATCACTTGGGAATTGGTAAGCCGGATAAGAATCAAGACAGTATTTTCAATGGCGCCAATGATGATGCCGCAGGTACAACTGCAGTAATGATGCTGGCAAAATATTTCAGCGCCCAAAAAGAAAAGAATGAACGCACCATAATTTTTGTAGCTTTTACTGCAGAAGAAATTGGTGGCTTTGGCAGCCGTTACTTTAGCAAACAATTGAATGCTGATAAAGTAATGGCAATGTTTAATATTGAAATGATTGGCACCGACAGCAAATGGGGCAATAACAGCGCTTACATTACCGGCTACGAAAAAAGTGATATGGGTAAAATATTACAGGCCAATCTTACCGGCTCTAAATTTCATTTTGAACCCGACCCTTATCCCAAACAAAATTTATTTTATCGCAGCGACAATGCTACCCTTGCAGCATTAGGCGTACCTGCACATACTATCTCTACTTCTAAAATGGAAGAAGCCCCTAATGATGAACCTAACTATCACAAACAAAGTGATGAGATTGGCACCTTGGATATGAACAATATGGCCGAGATCATTAAAGCCATTGCTATCAGCAGCAAGACTATTGTTAGCGGTAAGGATACGCCAAGCAGGGTGGAGAAACAGTAAGAGAGTGTTCGGAATTTGTAATTGGGAATTGTGTTAGCCCCGGTCGGTGTCTTCACCGACCGGAATGCTGAACCATTATAAGCCACATAAAGCTTAGCTCCAGGCCGGTGTCTTCACCAACCAGGGCTTTATAAAAATGATCTCCCTTTTATCCATGATTGAAATTTTTGACGATATTAGAAAACTATACAAATTCAAAAGTCCTTGTGAGGAGTTGTCAGATTATATTGAGTTTTTTTCAGAGACTTCTCTTGATGCCACCAATCAATACATCAATACCGAAAAATTTACTGTAAAACTTTTCCCTAGTTATACACCTACAATATGGATCAACCTTGGGTCGCCCTACCGGTTAAGCAATGGCAGGAAACAGGTTTGTATTGATGCCCACACGGATATCCTTTTACTAAGAAATAATATCGTAGAAAGAACCAACCTGCGTACGGATAATATTTTTACTGTAAAATTTCATCCCGGTGGTTTTGAAGCCGTGTTTGGCATTGAACAAAATAAGATCGGTAATGCTATCATCAATATCAACACCCTGTTACCTGCTGATTTTCTTTGCAAGCTAAAAAAACTGGATGCTTTTGAAGAGCGGACAACAATGCTGCAGGAATATTTTTTACATCTCTTGCAGGTGCAATTCCGGGATAATTACCTGTATCAAAAAGTATGGAAGGCAGTGCATACTTTTCAAAAATCTGATATGTCGTACAGCAATAATAAACTTGCCGGCGAACTTGCACTTACAGATAAAACCATGTACAGGTATTTTAAAAGTATCATCGGTATTGCGCCTAAAAATTATTTTTCCATAGTAAGAACAAGAACTGCACTCACGGCTTACGTTTCCGATAAAGAATTATTTTCTCCTTACCATTTTGGTTATTACGATATGAGTCATTTCAGAAAAGCAGTAATACAATTTACCGGGCAGCCATTATCACAATGCCATTCCTGATTTTGTCCGGTTTTTACCCTCTTTGTTTGTACTGCCAGCATAAATTGCAGTACAAACAAAATAACATGAAGCCTGTTGTTCTATTCCTGTTTTTCCTATCATGCATTATACAAAGATCTTTAGCGCAAAACTATACGCCTTCAATTGAACCATGCCCTTGTCTTATTAAAATTGACAGTGGCCTGGTATCAAAATGCGGTTACCTGGTAGTACCGGAAAACAGGCAGAAGCCAGCAGGGAGACAAATAAAAATACCTTTTGTATCAGCAAGAAAACCAGAACAGGATGCAGCAAAAAACTTCACGCTGTATACTACGGGCGGGCCAGGGTACAGCACCATCGCTAATTTCGACAGCATCCGCTACAGATCGGATTTTTTAAAATTTGGTGGCTTTATTGCATTTGATCAGCGGGGCACTAAACTATCACAACCCTGCCTGCAATGTGATGAAATAAATGTAGCCATTAAAAGAGCTTACAAAGAAAACTTATCCAAAGATAGTTTGGAACTGGATGCTGTAAAAAAATGCCGCAACAGATTAGCAACACAAGGCATTGACTTATCGGCATACAATACCATTGAAAGTGCCGCAGATATTAATGACTTAAGATTGGCACTGCATCTTGATTCATTGAATTTATTGGGCATTTCATACAGCGGAGGCTTAATGCTTACAGTAGTAAGAAATCATCCTGCAGCTGTAAAATCTTTGATATTAAATTCGCCACTACCCGGTTACGCTAATTACGAGGAAGATGCTTTGTTTAATATTAACGAAGCACTTAACCAGGTATTTGATAATTGCGAAAAAGATTCAGGCAACAATTTGCAATACCAAAATTTAAGAGAACGGTTTCACCAGTATTTTACAGCTATTAATGGAAAAGTTTTTACAATAGCTTATGCTGAAAAAGATACGCATGACAGCTTGCAGTTACACTATACAAAAAATGAATTGTTAGATGCTGTGATCAACAGGATAAACAACAGCCAGTTAAAAACAGTTCCTTTTGTAATAAACGAATTGATAAATGGCAACCACAAAAAATATATAACAGAAGTACTGGACGATAATTTTAGCGGCAATGGAAATTTATCACATGGTATGCGCTACTCGGTGTATTGCAGCGAACAAATTGCGTATGCCAATAAAGCACTGGTAAAAAAACAAGAGCTGATGCTGCCCTGGCTTTCGGGTTATCCATTCAACAATGTAAACCATGCCATATGCAGTTGCTGGAATGTAAAGCCCGAACCTCCCGTAGCTAAAACAGCAGTGTATTCCACTATTCCTGCATTAATATCCGCAGGTGATGCCGATCCCTGGTGCAGGCCATTTTATAACAGGCTGATAAAAAGATATATGCCCAACAGCCAGTTATTAATTATTCATAACCGGGCACACGGCTCTGGATTTGGTGTAGATGGAATTGATTTTGTAAAAATGTTTATGGAGAACCCTTATAAAAAACTTATCTCCACTTCAAAGAATGTGATAGTTGAATGAGATGAGTGAAAAAGAGAAATTTTCCATTTCCTGGCAGGTGAAGACACCGGCCAGGACCAGTTTAATTAATAATTATTTTCTGCGAACGCACCTCGTCCCTGTTTTTTATTTGCACTACATAAACACCTGCTGCAAGATTAAGCAGGTTAACCGGAATTTTATTATTGGTACCAGTAAAATTAAATTCCTTTGATAAAACAGGTTGTCCCAATTTATTAAATACCCGTACTGTTACTTTGCCGGTAAGTTCAGTTGGCAATGTAAAATTGCCGTGGCTGGGATTAGGGTATGCGTTACCGGCTTTTACAATTGCAGGATCGGGTACAGTGGCCACACAATTTTTTAACTGATCGCCATAAACAGCAATACCATGTATATTCACGCCCTGGTTAGCACTGGCAAAAAAGGAATCCACCACTTTGCCGCTGGTAATATCAAACTTATACATCGGCCCGTAAGAAGCTAAGCCTCCCGCCCAGAAGCTTTTTCCATCGGGTGTGCCCCCCATTCCAAAAAAGCCGCAGAGGTTGGCAGGTGCATACGATTTTACAATGGCGCCGCTCTTATTCAGCCGTAATATCCTGTTATCCGCAGACACCACTATCATACTACTGTCTGGTAAAAGCCGCATGGCAAAAAGCCAGGTAGGTATTCCTGTAAGGTCGGTAAAATTGGAAAGCTGCTGACGGGTAACAACATTATAACGTTTTACTCTTTCTTTTAAGTTGGTGTAATAAACAATACTATCATTACAATCCATTTCCACCCATTCGGGGCCATGCACAAAATTATCTGTTGATACGGAGTAATGATCGAGTATGGCTGTACCTGCAGGATTTATTTTTACTATTACCCCATTCCACAGATCGCCGATATAACCATTGCCCTTGCTATCAAAGGTTATTGATGTAGGCGCCTGCTGGTAGGCAGAAATATCAATAGCATTCCCAACTGTTCCATCTGTATTAATTATTCGTATGCCATTGGTGCTGTTGGCAGTGAGGTTGGAATTGGTAACCCATAATTTGCCTGTTAGCGGATGAATACGTAGGCCCGTTCCATTGCCATTTCCTCCTCCATCGCCGGTAATAATATTTTTTATCAATGTTCCATTGGCATCACGCCATTGTATAATGCCGCCACCCTGGCCTAAAAAAATATCTCCGGTTTGAAATTGGGTATGCTGCGCTGTTGCAGAAGTACAAGTGAGCAATAATACCGCAATAAAAAAAGAAACAGGTAAAGATCTTATCATGCAGTAGTGCTTTGGCGAAATAAAGAAGTGGGTTAAACTGCAATGAAATTAAAAAATATATAAGAGAATTGCAAGTAATTGCCAATAAATAGAGAAAGACCATTAAAAAACACTTTCAGATTAACAGCCGCATTGCTGAAAAATAAAAATAAAAATCCATGCAATGATTTATGCATTTTTATTGTCATTTGAAAAATTATAGCATAAAAGGAAATTGAACTGCCATTTATAAACCAACCAAAAAGCAATGAAAAAATCTCTACTCTTTTTATTACTGTTCCTTTTAATGGGTACAACAATATCAGCTCAATACAAAAACATTGAGATACATGCCAGTAATAATCCTGAAGAGCCTTCAATAATCATAGATCCCAAAAATCCTGCAAGGTTGGTGGCAGGCGCTAATCTCAACAATTACTATTACTCTAGCGATACAGGTAAAACCTGGTCCAAAGGATTTCTTTCTTCACCCTATGGCGTGTGGGGCGACCCTGCCATCAGTGTAGATACCAATGGACATTTTTTCTTTTTCCATCTGTCTAACCCTGTTCCCGGAAACGGTTCTTTTATTGACAGGATAGTGGTACAAAAAAGTACCGACCAGGGCAGTACCTGGAGCACGGGAACTTTTATGGGTTTAAATGGCACCAAACAACAGGATAAACAATGGGCAGCTATTGATAGAAGGAACAATGCTATTTATGTTACCTGGACAGAGTTTGACCGCTATGGCAGCAGTGCGCCAACTGACAGCAGCAGGATCATGTTCTCTAAATCTACCGACGGTGGTAATACCTGGAGTACTCAAAAAAGGATCAATAAAAAATCGGGCGACTGTATTGACGGCGATAATACGGTAGAAGGTGCAGTACCTGCTGTTGGCCCTAACGGGGAGATCTACGTAAGCTGGGCCGGGCCAGATGGCCTCGTCTTTAATAAATCACTGGATGGTGGTAACACCTGGTTAGCTGCTGATAAAATAATTACGCCAATACCCGGCGGCTGGGATTTTGATGTGCCCGGAATTTACAGGGCCAATGGTTTGCCCATCACACTTTGCGATGTAAGTAACGGGCCAAACAAAGGCACCATATACGTAAACTGGAGTGACCAGAGAAATGGGGTAACCGATACCGATATATGGATGACAAAATCATCGGATGGTGGCAACACCTGGTCTGCCATAAAAAAAGTAAATGATGACACCAAGGGAAGCCAGCAATTTTTTACCTGGATGACAATCGATCAGTCTAACGGTAATTTATATACGGCTTTTTACGACAGAAGAAATTATACTGATCTGCAAACAGATGTGTACATGGCTTATTCTACCGATGGGGGCAATACTTTTACCAATGAGCGAATAAGTGAAACACCTTTTGTCCCGGTAAGCACCGTATTCTTTGGTGATTACCTTAACATAACAGCGCATAACAATATCGTTCGCCCTATCTGGGGCCGTATGGATGTTAATGGTGTTTCCCGTGTATTTACTGCACTTATCAATAACCCTGTGGCAAATGCCGGCAACAATGGCGGTAACGTATTACAACAAAACTATCCCAACCCTACCAGTAACCTTACGTTTATCGCATTCAAATTACACAACGCACAAAATGTAAGTATTTATATCTACGATATGTCGGGCAAACTGCTGGCCACCCCTTTAAAAAATGCTTTTATGCCCGAGGGACGGAATGTAATTCCAATTGATTCTAAAAAATTATTTTTAGCTGCCGGCACATATGTCTACACTTTGCAAACAGAAACAGAAAAAATCTCTAAAAAATTAATTATTCAATAATAATGGCAAGGCAGTTTAATTATTATTTTCCCTTAGTCGGTGTCCTCACCGACCAAAATGTTTCAGCATAATGATGTTATGTCAAGCACAGGTATCTCAAATTGATTAAGTTCTTTTTCCCGTTCGGTGAAGACACCGACCAGGGAGTGAAAAAAATTAATTATTCAATAATAACGACAAGGGAGTTTAATTATTATTTTCCCTTAGTCGGTGTCCTCACCGACCAAAATGTTTCAGCATAATGATGTTATGTCAAGCAACGGTATTTCAAATTGATTAAGTTCCTTTTTCCGTTCGGTGAAGACACCGACCAGGGAGTGAAATCCACTTTATTTTCCCTTGGTCGGTGTCTTCACCGACCGAAATGTTTCAACATAATACTGCCACTTAAAGTACTGGTATTGTAAATTCATTAAATCCTCTTTCCCGTCCAGTGAAGACACCGGCAGGGAGTGAAAATTTTCTCGTAGCCGTTGTTTATTCTAAATACTTTTCAATCTCCTTTTCACTCAGTTCTGCTCCAAGTATTTTTCTGTTCCCATCAAGCCAAAGTGCAAAAGGAATAGATTGTACATAATAACTTTTTGCCAGGCTATTATTCCAGCCTTTTAGATCGGATACATTTATCCACGTCATCTTATCATTCTTTATTGCAGTCTGCCACGCTTTGTTATTGTTATCAAGCGATACACTTATAATTTCTAATCCTTTGCCGGCATATTTTTGATATAGTTCCACCAGTTTTTTATGTTTACTTCTGCAAGGTGAACAATCACTCGACCAGAAATCGATCAGCAGTAATTTTTTTCCTGTTACAGAAGAAAGCGTAATTTTTTTTCCTTTATTATTTTTCATAGTAAAGTTGTCAAAGAAAATGTCAGTTTTAATTTTCTCTTTGCGTTTAAAATAATTCTCCAGTTGTTTTGAGTTGGAATCATTTTTCTGATCGGTTGATAATAAGGCCTGGTAGGCCAGTACAGCCTCGTCGCCTATAAAAGTTTGTGATAGCCTGATCATTTCAGGCAAAGTTTTAGACGTGGGAAAATATTGAAAGATGCTGTCAATATAATGCATGGCAAAATTTTTCTGCTTCAACATAGTTTCTCCAACAGCGTCGCCTTTGATATAATACCGTGGCTGATTAAACCCATAATTGATTGTAGCATCCTGTGGCCCTTTAAATCCGGGCATCCTGAATAAATAGCCCTTAACACCTTCCCTGGTTATCTCTTTACAATGGATAGTGTATTCACCGGGTTCCAGCCACAGCCCATCTGCACCCGAACTATCCGTTTTTATTAATGCAAAGCCCACTTCATCAACGGTACCTTTTATTTCAAATTTGCCGGCGCTATCAACAGGTGCAATAAATTGCCCGGCCCTGCTGCTTAAAATAACAGACCTGCTTTTTGATAAGCGTTCTATCGTTCCTGAGATGGTAAAATTATTTTGTGATGACACGGTACAGGAAGCTATACTGCACAACGCAGCAATAATTAGTTTTTTCATTGTAATTATTTAATTGTTATCAATAAATATTTGTAATTAACCGGCTTTAAAGATTCGCAAAGCCTCTGCAACTATTTCTTTTTTATTCCGGGATATGGGTACTATTGATCCATCTTCTAATAATAACTGGCTGCCATTTTCTTTTATCCAGCTTTTTACCTTGGCTGTATTGATTACATGCGATTGATGGCAGCGGATAAATCCATACTCTTTCAGCAACTCTTCATATTCAAAAATGGGTTTTGACACCATGATCATTTTGCCATCCGTTAAATAAAAACTGGTGTACGAGTTGGAAGATTCGCAGCGGATGATCTGCTCCGGCTTTACAAACCTTGTTTCTTTTGCAGTAGTTAATGCCAGCCGGTGTTCATTTTTTTCTTGCTTGTGTTGCAATAGTTCCATCAGGTTTTGCAACTGAAGGTTTTGCATTTTCATTTTACTTTTTACTACCGCTTTTTCAACAGCAATTTTCAGTTCTGCTGTATTTACAGGTTTTAGTAAATAATCTATGGCCGAAAATTTTACCGCCTGTATACCATACTGATCAAACGCTGTGACAAAAATAATTTCAAAACTATATTGTGGTAACGACTGCAACAAGTCAAAACCATTCTTACCCGGCATTTGTATATCCAGGAAAACAATATCGGGCTGGTATTGTAAAATAATTTGCTTTCCCTCATCTGCATTCAATGCATGTGCCGTTATCACTACTTCAGGGCAATGCTTTTGCAGCAAACCTTCAAGGTTATCAATATTATTTTTTTCATCATCAATAATTACAGCCCGTATCATAGCAACCAGTTTTTAAACAATAAGTTGATGTTTGTTCCTTTGACAGAACTGTCAATTACCATTTCAATAGATTGTTCTTTTAATATTTTATTCAGCAAACTTATCCTGTCATGCGTTAGCTTCATACCATAGCCATTTGTTGCTGCACCGGTATCAAATCCTTTGCCATTATCTGTAATTATTACCAGCATATCAGAAGCATCTTTTTTGAAGTTGATGTTTAAATTACCTTCCTTGTATAAAGAAGCTATCCCATGCTTTACCGCATTTTCCACCAATGGCTGCAGTAAGAGAGCTGGTACATCAATGGCATTTTTATCAATAGCACTATCTGTAGTAATGGTATATGTAAATCCAAAACGAAGCTGCTCCAGGTTCAGGTAGCTTTCCAGCATTTTTATTTCAGTAGTTAAACTGATCATCTCATTACTGCTTCCCTTTAATGAGTCACGCAGTAAGGTGCTGAACTCTGATAAATATTTATTGGCTCCTTCTGTATCGTTTTTAGTGATCAGACTTTGGATGGAACTTAATGCATTAAAAACAAAATGCGGATTAAATTGCGATCGTATAGATTTTAATTCTGTTTGTGTTTGATGTTTTTGTAATGCTTCTTTTTGCAACTGCAGTTTTTGCCTTCTGGATTTAAAAAACAACAACACAAAACCTATCAATCCAATAGTAAGCGCTACAGCAATTATTTTAAAAGCCAATGTTTGATGCCATGCTGCTGCAACAGTAAACTCATATACAAAAACATTTGGTCGTTGTATACTGTACCTTATTTGTAATGCATATTTACCAGGTACCAGATTTTTCAACCAGATCAGGTTCAGATCAAAATCATTAATTTTCCAGCCGCTGCTTTTTCCATCCAGCACCAGGTTGTATTCAATGATCTCCTTTGTTCTGATTTTATCATCCAGGTAAAAAATAAGATTGTTCTCTCCCGGTTTAAATTCTTTTTGTAATACTAACAGGCTGTCCTTTGTTTTTCTTTCTTCTACTGTTTGTAGCATCAAAACATCATTTTGCCATTGCGTTTTAAAAACAGCCAGGAATGATTGCATATTATTGGTAGTAAATACCCCTAACACTGATGGTGCCCTGTTTATCCAGAGTGCTGATATAGAGGCTACGATATTTTCTGAACCTGATTTACCTTGTAAAGTATTCAGCTCTTTTAACGGATTCTTTTTTCGCACCTGGATTGTAAGGCTGTTACCAAAGCCCGTTTTAAATTGTCCCAGGTAAGCTACTTCTGTTTCATCTATACCATTTGGACTAATGAAAAAGTAAGGCTCACAAAACAACTTCACCCGCTGCCATGTCAGTATCTCTTTAGTTTTATTTTCCAGCACCCTGAATTCATAATCAGCAGCATTCTGTTGAGTTATTCCATTAACCGTAACAATAATGCCTGATGAATCAAACACAGGTATGGCAAATTTTCCGGCGTATCCTCCTGCTGGTACTTCCATAATTGCTGAAGAATCAAGATTAAAATTCTTTAACTCAGGCAATTTTTCATGCGCCATTTGCCTGGTGACAGATAATTTATTAGAAGAAAAAACACCGATTGAAATAACCGGGTTATTTTTTAGCATCGCAGCGTTTCTCGGACTGGAAGATGCTGCAAACTGTTCTCTTATCAGATCACCATTCAATTCCCCTTTAAATAATGGATGAATACTATCTACTATTATATTCTGACCCCATAAAGTAAAGCTTGTGGTAATTAATACCAACAGGCAGGAAATAATTTTCATTTTTAAAGTTGGCTTGCTTTTCATTCTTTAACAAAAGAAGGAAAATTAATCAGCTTTGGCAGGGCAAACTTTGAATAATGTGCAAATGAATTTGAATTGAGGAGGGATAATATGATCTGACCGGGTTGATAATGGTTGCATTGCAGTTGGCGAAGACAAATAACAGTGAAAAGTTTAGTACTTATCTATTTTGCAGATTATATTTTATTAATAGTGTTTAAACCCGATTTTATTTCTTGGTGGCACTGGCTTAGCCTGTTTTTCTATTAATTCTTTTAATACAGTAAAGATATTCTCAATATCCTTACTGTTTCCTTTCACTTCCTTTTCAAGTTTTGAAAGATGCACCAATATTTCATTATGCGTAAGTGCATACTCTCTCATTTTAGAAAAAACCCTTATTATCCTGATATTTACTTCTATGGCAATGTCGCTATTTAAAATACTTGATAGCATAGCAACTCCCTGTTCTGTAAATGCATTGGGTAATTTCCTTCTTCCGCCCCAACTTGATATCGCATTTTGCGACTTCAAGTGTTCGTATTCTTTTTGAGTAAGGGTAAACATAAAGTCTTTGGGAAACCGGTTTAAATTACGCTTTACCTGCTCATTCAAGCGTCTTGTTTCTACTTTATACATCGTTGCTAAATCTTCATCAAGCATTATTTTTTGATTCCGAATTACGTATATCCGATTCAATATTTTTTGTTCCATCACTAGCGTCTGTAATTCTTCCTTCGCCATAGCAATATTTTTTATTTTTAAATTACAATAGGTAAGATGATACCAAAATAGATAGGAGAAGGTTTGCGGTCGTTGCAATATCGACCTTATGGATTGTGTATTAACGTAAAAAATAACAACAATTAAAATCAAGCTTTCACCGGCACACTATGCACCGCTGCGGCCATTTCTTTAATTAAGTTGGGGTCTTTTTCTATAGCATTGCCCACCACAATTACATCGGCGCCGGCTTTGCAGTTAAGATAGGCTTTTTCAGGTTCAATGATGCCGCCACCAATGATCAGTGGCACGTCGATGGATTTGGAAACCTTGGCGATCATATCTTCGGTGATGGCTCTTTTGGCGCCACTACCGGCATCCATATAAATCAATTTCATGCCCAGCATTTCGCCGGCCATGGCCGTACACATAGCAATTTCATTTTTATCGGAAGGTATAGGAGTGGCATTGCTGATATACGACACCGTTGTAGGTGCGCCACCGTCAATCACCATATAACCCGTAGGCATAATTTCCAGTCCGCTTTGTTTTACAAATGGCGCACTGATTACGTGCTGGCCAATCAGCAGGTCGGCATTGCGGCCACTGATTAATGAGAGGTACAATAAAGCATCGGCATATTTGCTTACCTGGCTGGGGCTACCGGGAAAAAGAATGGTTGGGATAGAACAGTTTTTTTTGATCAGTTGCAGGCATTCGTCCAGGTAACTGGAGATAACAAGGCTGCCACCCACCAAAAAATAATCCACGCCGGCAGCAACAGAAAGCTGTATCAATTGCTCCATATTATCATCAGTCACCTTATCGGGGTCGATGAGTACAGCAAAAGATTTTTTGCCCAGTTGTTTTCGTTCGGTTAGTGAATTATAAATGCCTTTGGTCATTCCCTGTCTGATTGATTGCAAAAATGTAAAAAAAAATCGTCTTACCGAAATAATAGACGTAAATAAGGCGATTCCGGATGCAATTTCCTTCTTTTTATCGGTAAATTTGTGATAATGACGGATATATCTGCCGAGATAAAATTTAAAACGGCCCGGAGTGGCGGCAAAGGGGGCCAGAATGTGAACAAGGTGGAAACCATGGTGGAAGGCTATTGGCATGTGGAAAGCTCAGCTTTATTTACCTACGAACAAAAAGCACTCATCAGTAATAAGTTAACCAACAAGATCAATTCGGAAGGTTTTTTGCTGGTAAAAAGCCAGACCGAACGCAGCCAGCTGGGCAATAAGCAATTGGTGGTAACAAAAATGAATGAGCTGGTGAATAAAGCCCTTATCGTTCCTAAAAAAAGAAAAGCCACCAAACCAGGCAAAGCTGCAAAAGAAAAAAGAATTGAGTTTAAAAAGAAAGTGGGCACTTTAAAAGATTTCAGAAAAAAGATAACGCCTGATAAATGGTAATGGCAACGCTAAAAAAAATATCCGTATGTACAGTAGCCTGCCTTGTGGTGATCATTTGTAGCAGTGTGAATCGTCAGTCGTCAATCGTGAATGGTAAATGGGCTACTCAAAAAAAAGGGATCGTAAAGATCTGTTTTATTAATACGGTTAAAAATATGCCGCTTGTTTTAGATAGTATTGCCTACAAAAACCCTTTTGGTGAAGAGTATCATATAGCAAGACTGAAATATTATATCAGCAATATTGCACTGCACAACGCATCGCAGCAATTTGCCGAAACCAACAGTTATCATTTGATTGATGCAGCAGACAGCAATTCTTTAAGTTTTACTATTGATGCTACAGCCGATACGTACAACAGCATTTCATTTATAGTAGGTGTAGATAGTTTGAAAAATGTAAGTGGTGCACAAAGTGGTGCACTCGATCCTGCCAACGGTATGTTCTGGACATGGAACAGTGGTTATGTAATGTTTAAGTTAGAAGGCAATTCTCCGGCTTCAACTATTATTAATCATAGAATAGAATATCATATTGGTGGTTTCAGCGGTGCCGACAATGTATTGCAAACTATCACATTGCCATTGCAAAAAAAATTAAACATAGAAGAAGGTAAGAACAGTGAAATTATTATTATGGCCGACCTGGATAAATTATGGCAAGGTGCTACCGATTTAAAAATTGCCACCACACCTGCTACCATGACACCAGGAACATTATCCAAAAAAATTGCAGCTAACTATAACAGGATGTTTACCATTAAAGAGGTGCTGAACAAATAAAAATGACAACCAGAGTTATTATAGCATTGATAGTATTTGTTAGCTCCGCATTTCTTTTTATCGGTGCATCAAAAAAAGAAAACGATCCGTATAAACCTACTTATCTTAAATTAGAAATTCCTAAAGGATGGCCCAAACCTGCTAAAGATATTTTTGCCAATAACCCTTTAACGGAGCAAGGTTTTCAGTTGGGCAAAAAATTATTTTATGATGGCCGCCTCAGCAAAGATGGCAATTTTCCCTGCGCCAGTTGCCACCAGCAGTTTGCCGCATTTGCAACTTACGAACACGATTTTAGTCACGGCATTAATAATTTATTCACCACAAGAAATGCCCCCGCATTATTTAATTTAGCCTGGATGCCATTGCTGCATTGGGATGGAGGCATCAACCACATTGAAGTGCAACCCTTAGCGCCACTTACTGCACACAACGAAATGGGAGAAACTATCGACAGCGTGCTGAAAAAATTAAGAAAAGATACAGCCTACCCAAAAATGTTTAAAGCAGCATTTGGTACACCGTTGATCAACAGCCAGCGCATGTTAAAAGCATTGGCACAGTTTACAGGCTCTATACTCAGCTACAACAGCAAGTACGATAAAGTACTAAGAGGCGAAGACAAATTTACACCCGCCGAAGAAAGAGGATATACATTTTTTAAAAATAAATGCGCCGCTTGTCATGCCGAACCTTTATTCACCGATAATTCATTCCGCAATAACGGGTTATCAGTAAATGCTTATTTAAATGATTATGGCCGTATGCGGATCACCAATAATAAAAATGATTCTTTAAAATTTAAAGTGCCCAGCCTGCGTAATGTAACCCTTACATTTCCTTATATGCACGACGGCAGATATTACAGTATTGGCCAGGCCATCGATCATTACCGTACCGGTATTGTTACCACACAACCTACACTGGATACTTTATTAAAAAACCGCATTGCTATTAACAATGCGGAGAAGAATGACCTGATCTATTTTTTATTTACGCTCAGCGACACTACACTTACCCGGAGCACCAGGTTTGCCATGCATTAATAGTATGCTACTGTTTACGTTTGCCTCTCAGGGTTTCTAATATCTGTTTTTGTTTTTCTATTTCGGCCTGTTGATTAGACTGGTCCTTTTTATTGTCTTCAATATCTTTTTCAATACTTTTTCTTTTCTTCTCTAAGCTTGCGGCATCATCAATAAGATTACTGTATTTTTTATCCGCTTTTTTCACTGCATCTTCCTGTGCAATAATTTGCTGCTCCAGGTCGTAAGCGGCAATCATGTTTTTAATGGTGTCTAAATAATTTTTTGCATTACTAAGTACACGGCTATCGCTGCTATCACTTATAAAACTGTCAAACCCTTTTGATACCATTAAAGTAAGCGTAGAATTTTCTTTTTCCTTCCTGCTTTTCCTGTCGGCCATAAAATACAGGTCATAGCTATCGTTGCCCAGCTCCGGCATTCTTACGCCTTTATATACGGTAAAGCCTTTACTGTCTTTTCCTTTGTAGCCCATTTGTTCCATTTTATTATTAATGGCATCCCTGATGGTTTTTTCAGGAAAAGGAATTTCATTTACCACGGCCTGGCGGTTGATCTTCTGGTATTCCACAGTGGCCGTACGGGACTGTGCAACAGATAAAGTGTATACTGTAAGAGCGGTAATCAATGTAAACAGGTGTTTCATATCAAATTATTTACAACAAAGATATATTTTGTTGGCAAATGGTTGTATTACATATTCAAAATCCGGTAATAAGCCGGGTCACCTTCTCCCCACTATTTTAAAATAAATTAAAATTATACGGTAAATTTGAAGCTAAATCACAAGGGAATTGAGCAATATCAAGAAATTAGCCGGGCAAACAATGTGGTATGGTGTAAGCTCTATTGCCGCAAGGTTTTTAAATTACCTCATCACACCGTATTTAACCGATGTGCTGACCAGGGAAGATTATGGTAAAATGAGCCTGGTATATTCGGTATTGCCATTTTTAAATGTGCTGTTCACTTACGGTATGGAAACTGCTTTTTTCCGCTTTTCCAACAATGGCGAAAATAAGGATACCATTTATAATACTACCGCCTCATCCATACTTATCAGTACACTGTGCTTTGGTACAACCTTATTATTATTTCACCACCAGCTGGCCAATTTTGCCGGCGTGGGCAACTACCCCGAATTAATTAAACTCAGCGTTTTTATCATTATGATAGATACGCTTACTATTATACCCTTTGCAAAATTACGCTACGAAGGCCGGCCGGTACGATATGCTATGGCAAAGATCAGCGGAATACTGGCCTACCTCTTCTTTACGTATTTCTTTTTATCAGTTTGTTATGTGCATGCAAAAGCTGACCCCACTTCTTTTTATGCCAAACTGGTAGACACTTCCCATAACCCCGTATATTATATTGTAGTGGCCAATTTAATACAGGCCATTGTTACGTTGCTGTTTTTGTCAAAAGAAATACTGGCTATCCGTTTTAAGATAGATAAAAAATTATGGCGGCAGATAATCGTGTACTCCATGCCGCTGATCATTGTAGGTATGGGCGGCGTAATTAACGAAACTATGGACCGCATCATGCTGAAGTGGTGGGTGCCCGGTACAGATGACTTTAAAGAAACCCAGGTAGGCATTTACAGCGCCTGTTATAAATTATCTATTCTCATCAGCCTTTTTGTACAGGCATTCCGTATGGGTGCCGAGCCGTTTTTCTTTAAACAAGCCGGCACCGAAAATCCGCAACGTACTTATGCCAGGGTAATGAAATTTTTTGTGATCATTATCTGCATGATGTTTTTGGTAGTAGCACTCTACCTCAATGTGTGGAAATTTTTTATTGCTAAAAAATTATGGGATGGCCTTACCGTGGTACCAATACTTTTACTGGCCAATATGTTTCTGGGTATTTATTACAACCTTTCTATCTGGTATAAGTTGGGCCATAAAACTTCGGCAGGCGCCTACATTACGTTAACCGGTGCTGCAATAACAATAGCTATAAATTATATTTTTATCAGGCATTACAGTTATATGGCTTGTGCATGGGCTACCTTCTTTTGCTATGGCAGCATGATGGTATTCTCTTTTGTATGGGGACAAAAAGAATACAAAGTGCCTTATCCCTGGAAAAAACTATGTGCTTATATTGTAATTGCGGTACTGTTATTTTTTATTCACAAAGCAATTATTTCTTTTACTGGTAACATCATTATTTCTCACGCTGCAGCTACTGTATTGCTGGCAATGTATGTGTGGTTTGTTGCACAGGTAGAGAAAAAGGAATTGGCAAAATTGCCTGTTGTTGGAAAATATTTTAAAGCGTGAGCGTGAGTCGTGAGTGGTGAGTGGTGAGACGTGAGTGGTGAGACGTGAGTAGGTGCATTAAATTCACAAGGGTATAATAACACTCCGACTGCTGCTTTACTGACGATTCACGACTCACAACTCACGATTCACGACTCACAACTCACGATTCACCATCATGCGCAAGCTGTTACAATATTTATTCAGAAAGCCCCTTACCTGGATGGGCAATTCCCTCAGCGCCAAACCTGAGAAGGAAGCCGTGTTTAAATCATTGACCAAACTCTATAACAGCGCAAAGAAAAATAGTAAAAGAGTTTGCAGCCTCGTTATTGATGCTTCAAAAGATAAATTCATCATCTTCAGCGATCAGCATAAAGGCAACCGTAATAGCGGCGATGATTTTGCCGCCAGCGAATTCAATTATATTAAAGCACTGGAATATTACAAACAACAGGGGTATTGTTTTATTAATTTAGGTGATAGTGAAGAGCTGTGGAAATACAAAGCCTCAAGTGTATTGCCCGCCAACAAAACAGTGTTTGCAGCCGAAGCTGCTTTTCAACCTGATAAATATTTTAAAACTTTTGGCAATCACGATCTTACCTGGAAAAACAAACTGGATGTTGAAAATTACCTGAAAGATTATTTCATGATGCCCTTACCGGTTTACGAAGGCATTATTTTAAAAACAACTAATTATCAGCAAGCGCTCACTGTATTTTGTACGCATGGCCACCAGGGCGATAAAATGAGTGATAACAATGCATTAAGCACATGGATTGTAGCACATATATGGGCACCCATACAGCGTTACCTGCAAATAAATGTAAACACACCCAGCAAAGATTATACCCTACGCAACAAACACAACCAGCTCATGTACCAATGGAGCAGCCACAGGAAAAATATGGTTTTAATTACAGGCCATACACATAGCCCTGTTTTTGCCTCGGGTAAATACTCTGATCACCCTGCTAATAAAATTGAAAAAGATGCCAATGAAAAATTAAGGCCTTCTTATTTCAACAGCGGTTGTTGCTGTTTTAATGATGGCGATATAACCGGTATAGAAATTGAAGGTGGCTATATCCGCCTGGTAAAATGGTACGATGATAATGATGCTGCTGTAAGAATGATACTGGAAGAAATTAAACTGGAGGATTTAATGAAAGACCTCGATTAAAATTTCAACCCATTATATTTTCTCCAACTGATGTCTTGTTAAATCTCCTTCAGTATTGCCGGTATTTAAAGTAGTAGCAGGCTCAAACAACATGATGGACACTTCATTTTCCGCAACAGGTTTATGCTCTACACCTCTGGGCACAATGATAAATTCATTTTCTTTTATCTCCACCACCTTATCCCTGAAATGAATACTGAATTGTCCTTTTATCACATAAAACATTTCATCTTCATTATCATGTTTATGCCACACAAATTCCCCCTGGAATTTTACCAGCTTTACCTGTTGCCCGTTTAATTCTCCTGCAATCCTGGGGTTAAAATAATCATTGAACAACGATAATTTTTCTTCAACATTTATTTTCTCCATTGCATATTATTTTTAAGGTTGCCAACCTTTGTACATACTTTTCTACTTTACATACTTTATAAACCCTTTATACTTCTTTCCCTTAATCATCCTCATCTTTTGCCGCACTCACTTTTACAAAAGCCGCTCTTCTTGGTGCAGGCATTACACTATGCAAACCTTTCACCCCTTTCCATATCACTTCGCTAAATTCCAGGTCGGGTACACGGTCTTCTTTGGTTAAATCAAATTGTGCCGAGCGTTGTGACAATTCATTCCACACGGTATTCTTCTCTGTAATATCAACCTGTGCAGGCACAGCATTGTATGCCGTGTAATCAGGCGTAGCAGTAAAGCAGCGCCACAATGGTGTTGCGGCAGCATCATACTGGCTCATGGGTGCAACACCTAAAATTAATTCCATGGTACGTAAAATACCACTGGTAGTGTAAGGTGTATGATCAACAAAATGCCGCTTTACATACGGGCCCGCTACATACACAGGGCTGCGGTGTGCATCCACATGATCAGGGCCGTTTTGTGCATCGTCTTCTAAAATAAACACCACGCTTTCATTCCATATTTTACTATGACTTAAAAATTCAATGAACATGCCAACACTTAAATCATTATCAGCTACATGTGCAAATGGTGTGGGCCGGTTTTTACTCATGCCTTCTGTATGATCGTTGATCAAACGCAGCGTATTCATTTGCGGTAATTGATTTATCGCTACCAGGCTATCAAAATCTCTTTTCCATTGATTCACCCTTGTGGTATCTCTTACCTTCTGGTCCCAGCTGGTATAATAGGTACAAAAATGATTTTCTAAAACAGGAATATTAGCTTTATAATCATCAGCAAATTCCCCATACGTTCTGTAGCTCACCCCTGCTCTTTTACAGGCATCCCAGATAAATCCGCCCTTATTATTGGCAATTTCCCTGGTGCCTTCCGCATCATAACCACCGCCACGGCCACCATAACTCGTTACCCAATTCTTTTCTAAATAATCAGTGGCATAAGCACCCAGGCTCCAGTTATGTCCGTCGGCACTTACTTCTCCATCTACATAAAAATTATCCAGCAACACAAAATCCTGCACCAGTTTATGTTGATTGGGCGTAACCTTTTCGCCAAATAAAACCAACGACGTGTCACCATTTCCTTCTTTCACATCTCCCAACACCTGGTCGTAAGTACGGTTTTCTTTTACAATGTAAAACACATGTTTTATCGGCGATTGATCACCTATCTTTTGCGGAATGGGATTACCCGTTTCGCCTTTGGATAGCATTTCTTTTTCTTTGGTATAAGGCGTGTTCTTATATACCTGCTGCGAAAAAATACTCAATTGCTTTTCTGATGGCATATCAATTATACTCATCGTGCCTTTCATTAAACCACCAATGTATTGCGGGCCATCTTCATCATCAGACTGGTGTTTTACTCTTTTCTTAGTTGGCTGCGGACCTTTAGGATTGGCAAAAGAAGAAAAGCCCTTTCCATTAGTAACAAAGATCTTTTTACCAATTACTTTAACACAGGTAGGATACCAGCCCACCGGGATAAACCCTTTTGATTTACTCCTACCTGGCTGGCTTACATCAAAAACAGTAAGGCAGTTATTATCGGCATTGGCAATAAACAAAGATTTTTCATCGGCACTTAATGCCAAACCGTTGGTAGTGCTGCCCTGCGGCGCATCAGGATATAAAGAAGCCGTTAATGTTTCAATAACTTTTTGTTGTTTGGTATCAATTACCGAAACTGAATTATCCAATGCATTGGCAACAAATAAATAATTGCCTTTTTTAGATAAACATAATTCATTGGGGTGCTCGCCTGCATCAATACTGCCGCTTAATTTCTTTTCCATCGTGTTAAACACGGCTACTTTTTTTCCGCCCCAGATAGAAATGTACAATTGTTTTTTATCGGGAGATAATAAGCAGGTATATGCTTCTGCGGCTAATGCAACCTGTTGTACAATTTTTTTAGTGGTAAGATCAACAATGTACAATGAATTATCATCTTTGGTAACCACGTACAATAAATGTTTAGCATCATCAATGTCTATTCCGGCAGGAGAAATTTTATTAGGCCATTTGGTACCCAGTTTAATACTGTCTTTCAGCAGCAGTTTATTATTTACAATAGCGTATTGCAAAATCCAGTTATCATTACCACCACTGGCGTATAAATATTTTTCATCGCTGCTGAAGTGCAACCCCAGCCAGCTTTTTTGAATTTCTATATTATCAAGAATTTTTTCTGCTTTAATATCGATCAATTGCAGCGTTTGTTTGCTTTGGCCATTATTGGTAACCGCCATTAATTTTTTAGAATTACTTACCGCCATGTTCAATGGCAGATCACCTAAAGGCAAACTTCTGCCGGCAGGAGAAAGGGACCACCCGTTAGGCAGGGTCAATTCTTTTTGTGCCTGAGCCGTTACAACCCAAAAAAGCAAAACGCAAGACGCAACAATTATTTTCTTCATAGATAAATTATTAAGCTGCTAAGGTAGTAAATGGAGCACACAAGAAGCAAGGCCGCATATTATTTCTGGGTTAAGGCATTTCGCCTGCGGCGAAAAGGGTTGCCACAGATTGCACAAATTACACCGATGAATACAAAAAAACAAAGCTGCACGTATTACAAAAAAATTGGTGTAATCTGTGCAATCTGTGGCAGAGAAGTCTTGAGCGTAGCTCAATACTTCTTACTCAAATCATAAATGATCTTTTTATCTGCTTCATTTATTTGAGGGATGGTATCCTGCTGTACAAAATGCAGTTTAAAAGCTTTAATGGCCGCAACAGAATCTTTCGTATCGTACCCGATAACACGTAAAGATTGTACCGCATTAAAATTAGCCGGAATATTTACATGCGCCGTATCATACCAGTTGCCAAAACCATTTTGTGCCAGCAGCTGCCAGGGAAAATATTTATTGGGATCCACTTTTCTTTTAGGCGCAATATCAGAATGGCCGATAAAATTGGCAGTAGGAATATTATTATCTTTCTTCAGTTTTTTTAATAGCAGCAACAAGCTGCTGATCTGCGGTTCTGTAAATGCTTCAAAGCCATTATTATCTAATTCAATACCAATACTACTGCTGTTAATATCAGTAAGATTGCCCCATTTGCTATTGCCGGCATGCCATGCCCTCAGGTAATCATTCAGCATATGATGTATGGTACCATCTTTACAAATTACATAATGTGCACTTACCTGTGTACGGGGCAAAGTGAATGTACGCAGCGTACTGTCGCAGGCATTTTGCGCCGTGTGATGAATGATTACAAAATTAGGTTTACGCATACCAAAATTGGTGGTGCCCACCCATTGCCCGGCATTCATAGCGCTATCAATGGTATTCGGTTGTTTACTCAATTCCTTCGCTAATTTTTTCGCCTGTTTTTTATACACTTTATTAGTGGCAGCATATTTATTATTACTGCAACTGTTGCCAATAACAACAATAAAAAGCATCAGCATTATTTTGTACCGCATCAATTATTTTTTAAAAATGAAAGTTAGTGCAAATTCATCTCCTGCTTTTACCACCAATAAAAAAAAGCTGCCCAAACAGGCAGCTCATTTTTAATTATTCATTATTTCATTATCCATTATAAAGTGGCCATATCAATCACAAACCTGTACCTCACATCGCCTTTCAGCATTCTCTCATACGCTTCATTAATGTCTTTTATCGCAATCACTTCCACATCGCTTACAATATTATGTTCGGCGCAGTAGTCCAGCATTTCCTGTGTTTCAGGTATACCACCAATTAATGAACCGGCAAAACTTTTTCTACCCATGATAAGGTTAAATGCATGCACCTGCGCCGGTGCAGGAGGCGCTCCCACACAAACCATTACTCCATTGGTTCTTAAAAGATTCAGATAAAAAGTGTAATCATGGTCTGCAGAAACTGTATCTAAAATAAAATCAAAATAACCGCTCACTTTTTTTACCTGTTCAGCATCGCTGGTTAAAACAAACTGGTGTGCACCTAAACGTTTGGCATCAGCCTCCTTTGATGGCGAATGGCTCAACATCGTTACTTCTGCCCCCATTGATACCGCCAGCTTTACACCCATATGTCCAAGGCCACCCAATCCCAATACAGCAACTTTCTGCCCTTTGCTCACTTTCCAGTGGCGCAATGGTGAGTAAGTGGTAATGCCTGCGCAAAGCAATGGCGCTACTGCTTCTAAAGGTAACTTGTCAGAAATACGCAACACAAATTCTTCACGTACAACAATTGATTTACTATAACCGCCTAAAGTATAGCCACTGCCATCTTTTTCATTGCCGTTATAAGTACCTACCATTCCGTTACTGCAATATTGTTCCAGCCCGTCTTTACAGTTATCACATTCCTGGCAACTATCTACCAGGCAACCCACACCAGCAATATCACCTGCTTTAAATTTTGTTACATGTTCCCCAACTGCGGTAACACGGCCCACAATTTCATGGCCGGGTACACAGGGGTATTTAGTACCACCCCATTCATCCCGGGCTGTATGTAAATCACTGTGGCAAACACCACAGTATAAAATTTCAATTTCTACATCGTGTGGTTTGGGAGCTCTTCTTTTAATGGTCCAGGGTGCTAACGGACTGCTGGCACTTTGTGCCGCATAGGATCTTGTTGATGACATGTATGTTTATTTTAAAGTTGCAACAAATGTAAATAGATAAAGTTGCAAACCTTTGTCTAAATATTTTTATTCATTTTTTTTAATTAAAAATTAATGCCTGCCATTGCATCAACACCTGTAATTTTTGCATATATACTTTCCGGTTGCCGATGCATTCGTCCCGGAGGTGTTGATTGCGGGGAGTAAGGCAGCCTTTTACTGAATGGTAAACGCATTTTTAGTTTGTCTCTTCCCCGGGTCATATCTATACACATTACCATCGAACCAGACTGTATTGTAATGCACCTGCAGTAACAAGGGTATTAATTTTTATCCGCTCTTTTGTAGTGGAACGATTTTGTTGTATTCAATGGATGAGCACCCTCCAGGCCTTCTTCTGTTAACTGCAATGTAAAGTTGCTGAATACCACATCCAGCAAGGAAGGTTTAATGCTGAATTCGAAAAAATTATGCGCCGCATTTTTAACTGCAAATACCGAACGTTTATCCGGGCACCATTCAAACAATACCACAATACTATCTGCCGCCGGCATATTAAAATGCATACGGCCTTCCCTATCTGCTTTTGCCATTTCTTCTTTTGCCCCTGATTTTACAATGGCCTGCACCAGTTGGTTGGCTTGCGGATTACTACCGCTTATTTGTATGGTAATGCCTTTTGCAGGTTGTGTTTTTGATTGCAGCAAAGTATAATCCTCCTGCTGCTTATTGCTGTTGAATATTATTGCATCGCCGTCCTGTTTCCAATGTCCTTCTCCCGAACGATCCAATGCACCATAAAAAAAGAAAAATTCAAAGCTGTTATCGGCATTCAGTTTAAACCCCGATGCGGTTTCCATCACGCCTTCTAAATAATAAGTGCCGGTGGCTGGTAGTGTTGCTGTTTGTGCTTCCATAATTGTTGTGCTTAAAAGTAAACTGCTCATTAGCAGTTGTTGTTGTATTGTAAATTTCATTGTGGTGGCAAACCTACTGCCTGGTAAAAAAATTATTTATTGCATATGAGTTAAAGTGCAGTGTTATTTAGTAAACGGTAAGAGGGAGTTATTTTTTTAGTCACATCAAAAATTTGTCAGACCGGGAAACTTCTCCTTGCAATTGGCCTCCTTTTCTTGTCAGCAAAATGCTGCTCTTCTTTTTTCTTGAAAAAAAAGAAGCAAAAATTCAAGACAAACACGAATGCCTCCGGCCGTTTTGTCTCCCACCCCTGCGTGACCACTCTGCTGCAACTCATTCACTCAAATAATTGTTACACGTTATAAAACGCCTTTACTTTTTAAAAATATTTTTAGTGGTAAAGTCGGTCGCCTTCCTTTTCCTGTAATGCTAAAAAATAATTTGTTACGTGTGTTTAAGTGTATTTGATTTCTTCCAACTTTGACAACATTAGAAAGCCACTGCATTTATTTCTCACCAGTACCTGCGTAAGGCGCCTCTTTTTCTCCGGTACCGCCGAAGGCGGGATTGAAAAAATTCGCTTCAGCGATAATTTTTTCAAAGGGGAAAAAGCAGCGCCGGCGCAGGTACGCATCCCGAATGCTTTCGGGACGACTGTGGAGGCGAAACCAACAGTTATAAAAGTATTTAGTAAAAAAAGAAGAAAAGCAACTATCAAAAACTATTGACAGAATCAAATACACCAGCATACTTATACTACCACTATCCCCTACTCAGCAAAGCGCTTTGAAGTATGGGCCTCGGAAAAAATTGCGTTAAGAAAATTGGGTGGCGGGATGTAAAAATGAAATTGATGTTACTGAAGCTGGGATTTATTCTTTGTTCGTAAGTCGCACATAGTTGGGAATTGCACAAATGTTCGAGCTAATTTCATTTTACACCCGACGAACAATTTTTAGCTTTTTTTTCCGCAGCCCTTGATTTTTGCTTCTTTTTATCAAGAAAAAGAAGAAAAACAACCATTAACAAGCTATTAAAACAATTAAATGCAGTAACATCCTACTTAGTGATAGATTCGAAGTATTAGTTTTTATCAAGAAGCAAAGCAACATCACGTTATCATCCGATGCTTAATAATCTCCATCAGATCCTCCTTATAACTCTCGCCAATCAAAATCTCAGCTGCAACATTTTTCAACACCACACGGTTGCCCTCAATACCCGTAATACGGTTAACAGGAATGATAAAAGATTTATGAATGCGGATAAACTGTTTAGCAGGTAAATGAAGGATCAGGTCTTTAAGATTAGTATACACCAGTGTTTTTTGCCCGCCACGGTAAATGGCCACATAATTTTTCATCCCTTCAATGTATTCGATCTCATCAAGGTTGATCTTTAATAATTTGCCTTTGGATTCTGTCTTTACAAAAATATAATTGTCATCAGCAGTAGTTTCTGCAGCCTCCGCTTTTTCAGTGTTGGCCTTCACTACTTTTTGCACCGCATTTAAAAAACGGGGAAAGCGGATCGGCTTCAATAAATAATCCACCACATCTAACTCAAACCCTTCAATAGCAAATTCACTATAGGCAGTGGTAAGAATAACCTTTGCTTTGCCATTGATCGCTTTAATAAAATCAATACCCGAAAGCTCGGGCATCTGGATATCTAAAAATACCAGGTCAATATTTTCTGTGATCACCGTTTGTAATGCCGCAACAGGATTAGTAGTGCTGCTCACCAGTTCTAAAAAATTAGTTTGCCCGATATAATGCGCAATAATATCAATGGCATGTTGTTCATCATCTACAACTAAACAGCGTATCATAAAGTATCAATAGTTAATTCGGTGGTATAAAATTCGGCTTCGTCTTTTATCAGCAGTTTATAATTGCTGCCATACGCAAAGTCCAGGCGATTACGGATATTATCCAGGCCAAGCCCGGTGGAGATTTCCTTAGGCCCGCTTTTCTTTTTATTGCGGCAGTAAAAATATAACCGGTTATGTTCAATCACCAGTTTAATATCAATCGGCTGATCAGGCTTTTGCAGGTCGCCATGTTTAAACGCATTCTCTACAATGGTAATCAGTACAAAAGGAATGATCTCGGCACCATTCACCACGCCCTGCACTTCAAAATTTACGTGCAGGTTATTGCTGAAACGCAGCTGGTTTATTTTGATCACATTCCGTACATGCTCAATCTCATCTTTCAGTGGCGCTTTATCATCAGCACCTGTAGCCTCGTTCAATGCATAGCGCATGATATCGGATAAGGTTAAGATACCCTCCGATAATTCTGCAGAATACGGCAATGATTTAGCATACAAAAAATTCAATGTGTTATGTAAAAAGTGTGGATTGATCTGCGATTTTAAAAATTTAAAGTTAGCCTGCGATTTATCCACTTCCAGTTGCAGCTTTTGTGCTTCCAGTATTTTGCGTTGTTGTTTTTCGTCACGCAGGTTATTCAGGTAGGCCAGTAATAAAGCAATACCGGTAAAAAATACAGCCGACAGGCAATACGAAACAATATAAATACCGATACCATTTTTATTATCAATAGCCGAATTAGCCACTTCAGGAAAACCATAATGCAACACTAAAAAATAACCGAAGCAAACTGCAAATGCCGCTACAGAAAAAGCAATGTACGCAACAGCCCTCTCCCGCCTCATCATGCACCGGTTATAATAATTCAAAGAAAAATAGAAAAACAAAGTTTGAAAAGCGATGCTGATACATTGCTTCAATAAATATTTTAAAGTAAATGCCTGCTCCGTAGCAGCTTTTACATCCGGCGTTTTTACAAACCTGGATATCGCATACCCCAGTATGAAAAAAAAGATATTGATAGCCGCCACCACCCAAAACACCGTGAATAAGGAATATCTTTTTTTACTTGGCATACCTGCTATTCGTTTACTGGTAAAAATAGTAATAAGTTGTAAGTATTAAGTTATAAGTCTGCACAGTTTCCGCTCTTCTTCATTGAATATTGAACATTGAATATTGAACATTGAATATTGAACATTGAATATTGAGCATTGAGCATTGAACATTCCCCTCCGCTCCAATCCTAAACCTCCATTAAAAGATGCCAGGCTGAGTTTGCCGGATCCGGCTTAACCCAAGCCCTCTCCCCAAACCCAACCCAACACCGTTTTATTTCATTGCTATATTTTCACTCTCAAATTCCCTTCTCCGCTTTCCTCATTGAACATTGAATATTGAACATTGAGCATTGAACATTGAACATTGAGCATTGAACATTCCCTCCGCCCCAATCCTAAAACTCCAATCTTCGCATTCCTCATTATTCATTATCCATTATTTCATTATCCATTATCCATTATCAAAGCCCCGGCGCCACTCCCCCGCCACTCTGCACTCTCTTTGTTTCATCATCAGCAGCAGTACCACGCTGCCGGGCAGCTTTAACCAGGTTGCTGCCAAAGCGATACACAAAATTCAATTTAAACTGGCGGCTCTCCCATCTTGAGCTGATATCAGAATGTTGCCCTGCAAAATCACTCGTGCCACTGAATTTAAACGTATGAAACACATCACTCACCGATGTTTTAATGGTACCCCTGCCCTTTAATATTTGTTTTTGCAAACCGGCATCAGCAAAATACATGCTTTTAGCCTTTATCGTTCCCTGGTACACAGTAGGTGCACTGTAGTAACCCGTTAACTCTGCTGTAAATGTTTTAGCAAATTTAATGCTGTTCTGCACGTACAAAGTAAGGCCACCGGCATTCACATTTATTTTTCTGCCGGCACCAAAATCTGCTTCGTATTTGGTGTAATAACTGTTTACGTTAGCAAACATGCTGTACGCTTTGTAGCGGTAAGGATAGCTGATGCTTAAGCTCACCACATCCTGCGTAGCTAAATTTTGTTTAGAGATAAACGCTTTTGATTTTTCAGCCGTATCAAATACCTGGGTAAACAGGTCTTTTACATGGCTGTAATTTAAAGTAGTAGTTAGTTTGTATTTGTAGGTATTACTTAATCCAATACTGTTAGTGTATTGCGGACGTAAGTTGATATTACCCTTTTGAAAAGTATATTCATCCAGTTTAAATTCAAAAGGATTCAGGTCCTGGTAATTAGGGCGGTCAATTCTTCTGCTGTAGGTAACGCTATACTGGTTCATTGGTTTTTTATTGAACGTAATAGCGGCACTCGGGAAGAAATCAACATAACTGCGTTTAAAAGTTTCGGTGTACGGATTGTATACAGTACCCGTTTTCTTTTCACTGTTACTGGTACCTGCCGCATCCGTGTTCTCCACCCTTACACCAGCCTGCAAGGCAATACCCTTTAAAGCACGGTTGTAATTAACATAACCTGCGCTGATGTTTTCTTTATACGTAAAGCGGTTGCTGCGGTCTTTATCCAGTGTTTCCACGCTGCCACTTACATTGTAGCGTTGAAAATCATTATCCGTTTTTACGTTCGAGAATTTACCACCAAAACCAAGCATACCTTTTTTAAAAGGTTGTTCCCAATCTGCCTTTACCGAGTTAATGTTGATAGTAGTAGGCGCTTTCATCCTGTAGATCACGCTGCTTAAAATATTTTTTTCCGCAGCATCGTAGTAGGTATTCGGCTGGTACTGGTTGCTGTTAATATCATAATAACCATGGTCAGCATTTACCGTTAAACTCTTACCACCTGCTGTATAGCTGTAGTTAGCATTAAAGTTTACATTGTTTCTTTTTAAAATGCTGGTATTATCCGCAATCAAAATCCTGTCCACCACACCACCAGGGATATACGCAATCGGTGTTCTGCCGTAGTTGTTTACGCCGGGGTCGCTCAGGGTACCATTCACCATTACGCCAATAGTGTTTTTCTTATCAATAAAATAATCCATGCCCGCTTTAAAGTTGTGGCTTTCATTATCCATGGTAATAAGTCCCTTCTGGTTAAAAGAACTATCGGCCACGGTACGGTTAAGGTTAATACTGCTTTCATTCAACCCCTTATTATAACTGTAATTACCAAACAGGTTTATTTTTTTATTGCGGTAGTTTAAGTTAATACCGGCATTGTATTTAGCATACACACCAATATTCCACCCCGCATTTACCGATCCGTTAGTACCCAGCGCTTTATTTTTCTTTAAGCGGATGTTGATGATACCGGCATTACCCGCCGCTTCATATTTAGCCGAAGGGTTGGTGATGATCTCGATAGATTCTATCTGTGCCGAGTTTAAAGTCTTTAAATAATTCGCCAGGTCTTGTCCGCCCAGTGGCGATGGCCTGCCATCAATATATACCTGCACGCCATTTTTACCGCTCAGGCTCAGGTTATCATCTTTATCCACCTGCACACCCGGGCTTTTGCGCAACAGGTCCAGCGCATCACTGCCTACCGAGTTGATGGTACCTTCCACATTAACAATCATTTTATCGGCCTTCATTTCAATCATTGGTTTTTGTGAGGTAACCACCACGCCTTTTAAATTAGCGGCGGCTTTTTCTAATTTAAGGTCCGCAACAGTTACTGCACTGCCATTTACGTCAAAGGGGGCACTAAAAACGGGCAGGTAACCAATATTGGTAGCCTTAATTAAATATTTACCAGCGGCAAGGTTGGCAAAACTGTACACGCCATTTTCTTTGCTCACCGCCAGTTTTTTAATGCTGGAATCTTTTGCTGCCAGCAGGCTTACAGTAGCGCCGGTAATAGCCGCACCCTGTGCATCTTTGGTAGCACCGCTTACCTGTGCCTGGCTGTTAGCAGCAAATAAACCGGCCAGGAATAATAAAATTACTTGTCTCATAATCTGTTTGTTTTTATGGTTAACTTTTTTTGATAGTGCAAACCTATATCGGCCATTAAGCTTTTTAAAAACTGTTATGCCAATGGGCTGTTTGTCTATGCCAAAAGCCTTTTTTAGTACCCCGGCGTTATACTCCGGGCCCTTTTACCAATACAAACCCCGTTTTTAGTACCCTGGAGTTGTACTTCGGGCCTTTTGCCTATGCTAAACCCCATAAAAAAAGCAGCCCCGTTCTACGAGACTGCCTGACTATAATCGAATTTTTCTTTGCTCTCTATACCCCAACCGGCTTCTTCAATACGCTTTATACCTTATTTACCTTTCTCACCTTATTTTCAAACGAGTTTCAGGTATTGCTTTTCAATGGTCACATTAAAATGAATATCTGCTTTCAACGCCTTAAAGACTTTTAATACGGTATCAATTGTAGCACTGTTGGCACTGCTTTCCAATTTTGAGATCTGTGCCTTTTGTACCCCAACAAGATCGCCTAATTGCTCTTGTGTCAATTTACGTTCCTGTCTTGCAGTCTTAATCATTCGTCCTAAAACATCCATACTAAGTTCGTATTCATACTGGTCCCTGTCTTTTGTACCTTTCTTACCGATGTATTTATCTTTCATTTCGGCAAGTGAGTATGATTTCATTGCTGTCTTTGCCATAATGTTATTTTTTAAGTTTGCTTTCAAAATATTTTTTCCGAATGTTAATTGCTCTTTCAATTTCATTTGCAGGCACTTTGTCAACCTTTTTAATAAAACCATGTGTTGCAAAAACTAATGTTTCAGTTTCTTTGTCTTTGTCCCAAAATGCAAGTAGCCTGATTTGTACACCGCCAAACTTTGTTCTGAATTCCCAAATGTCTTTTTGAAGTTTCTTAAAAAGTTTTGGGTCATTACTTTGTTCTGCAAGGTCAATGTTATAGAACACTTTCCTGGCAGCCTTAGGGTCAAGCCCCGCAATGAATTTATCTGCTTCTTCTAAAAATCGGGTCTGGAAATATTGCAATTGAAATCGTTTTTGCAAATATAAAATAAGTTTCCAAAATTAGAAACTTGTTTTATTCTACAAAACTGAAGCTACGGTCATTAAGGGTGATGCACAACTACTCCATTTACTCTATATACCCTACTTACTTTTTCTACCCTATTTACCCTTTCTACTTTATTTACTTTTCCCTCTTCCCCTCTTCCCCTCTTCCCCTTCTCCCCTTTCCCCCTTCTCCCTTCCCCTACTTCTTATGCTTCTTCGTATGCTTCATATGTTTATGCTTATGTTTATGCTTGTGCTTTTCGTACTTTGTTTTTTTATCCTTTTTGTTTTGCTGCACTCCGCTGTGCTCCATTTTTTGTGGCGGTTGCTGCGTTATGCCCTGGCCAAAGCTAAAGCTGCCCACAGCTAAGCTCAGCGCCAGTAATACGATTATCTTTTTCATTGTTGTAAAATTTAAAAGTTGTTACGGACAATATTGTCTGCTCTTTATTGAGACAATAGCCATGCCAATAAACGCTGCGGCAGTTAAGCGGTAGTTATTTAAAAATTTTGTGGTAAGGTTGCCACATAGCGGTAAGATTGTAGCTTTATACCATGGCAGATGTGCATGACAAAAAAACCAGGAGCTATAATATGAGCCGTATTAAAGGCAAGGATACAAAGCCCGAAATGCTGGTGCGGAAGTTTTTGCATGCACATGGCTTTCGTTACAAACTCCACGATAAAAAATTACCAGGCAAACCGGATATTGTTTTACCCAAATACAAAACGGTGATTTTTGTGCATGGCTGTTTTTGGCATGGGCACTCTGGCTGCAAGTATTATGTGGTGCCTAAGACCCGAACAGAATGGTGGCGCAACAAAATCAATAAGAATAAGTTGAAGGATCATATTGCCATTCGGGCATTACGGTTGGCGGGGTGGAAGGTGGTGGAGGTGTGGGAGTGTAATTTGAAAACAGCTTTCCTTGAAACTACACTACAGCAATTGCTACAAAATATTTTAAAGAATACTCTCTTTTGCTGATACTATTTCGTCTACAATTTTAAATGCAGGCAGCAGCCTATAGTCTAATATTTTTTTCTTACAACAATAATCCAATATACGTTTTCGATCAACGAGAAATGCTTTTCTTATGTCAGCTGCTTTTTGCCATCCACCATTTGCTTGCTTAAAACAAAATGGTATAAAAATATTATTAACAGTAGTTGTTGTAAAATCAATCCTCATACCCCAATCTTCTGGTGAAGATTCATGAACTTTTTTTGACCACTCTCCGCAAGCACATTGAACGAGAAAGATAAGTTTACTAGGCAATGTATCGTTAGTAGGTATCCAGCCTACAATATCAAGACCACCATCACCCGTATTACTTGAAGGAAAATCTTCTTTATGCATTCTTTGAGATACTGATTCATTAACATGACTCGCAAGATTATGAATTTTCTCCCAAAGACTTAAACTGCCTCTGAACGGTCCTGTCTTATTCAATGGATTCTTTCCAAATAAATGCACTTCGGCATCATTGGGCATTACATTTTTAAATGCTTCTAGACTTAAAAGCTCAAAAGAATTACTTAACTGATTACTCTCTAATTTTGAAAACAGATTAAGGTTTGAACAAAGCAGGAGGTAGATATATAACTTGTTTTTTAATGAAAGCTTGTTTTTTTTTAAACAAATTTCTCGCTCAGTAACAACAAAGGGATAAAAGTCTTTATAAGATGCTTGCCTCATAATTAATACTGCAAACCAATCCCGTAGTTCAGTTTCCCATTTGTCAGAAATTCTTGATCTATTTGACGCCTTTTCGCCAGCATCAGAATCTAGTTCCTCATCTTCCGATATTTCAGTTGCACTTCCTTCCTTTAAATCTCTTAAGCGTATCGCTAATCTCTTTATGACATCTTCATCTGATAATTCCCCGTCAATATTTGCAAGACATAATAGCTCTAGATAATCAGCCCAAATTGAAGACTTAGTTACAGCTGGCTTTTTAGATAAGAGAGAGAGATAGTTCTTTACAAGGGTCATTTCCTTTTGACTTTATTTTTTAACAATTTTGCATTAAAACTTTCTACTAAAGTCTCAGCAATCGCTATAATCTCTTTTAATGTATTTATAGCAGATTCACTGGGTTTGGTAACTAAGTAACCGTTTGTATTAGCATATTGTAGCTGAGTAAAGCTTTCATTAATGGCTTGTTGTACGAGTTCAGAAGGCTCTCCAGTATAGGTAACAGCATCATCCAACTTTCTCCCGGATTTAAACAGGGCTAATGCTTTCGGGTTATCAAGTACTTGATTTAATAAACCCAAATTCCTGGATTCCCCAAGTCGAGTCTGCTTATTTTCATCTTTTTCTGAAATCCACGAAGCTAAGTCCTTCAATCTATTTAAATCTAACTTAGCATTTGGATTTTGAAGTTTCTCATCAACGCCGATATACTTTGCTATTCCAGAATATTTCATTGCATTGTAGTATACACCGAAGTCAATCGTATCTTCCTTCAATCCTGGAATGTCAAAAAAATCCTTTTTTGCCATTTTATCATAAATATCTACGGTAGATAATAGATCTTTAACATAGTCAGACCGACTTCCTATAGCTTTTGCTAATGCTTTGTATTGATCATTTCTTTTAAGATTTTTGTATTCAGGTTGAAGCTGTTGCAAGTATTTCGCTTTCGCTAAAGCAGGCCAAGGTTTTACTCCAGTTATGTGCTTGAACCCCAAATAATCCAATATTTGTTTTCTGTTCTCATATTTAATAACTGGAACTGTTTCCGTTTCCATCACTGCTTCTTTACTAATTTCAAGCACAGCCTTTGAACGTTTTTCAGCAAGAGCTGGGTTCCTTAATAACTTTACAGCTGTTAACCTTCGATTGCCCTCAACAACAATAAATTTATTGTCTTTCCCAGGGACAACCAATAACGGTTCAGCCTCAAAAAAACCTTTTAACCCAATAGAGCCCATAAGTTCTAGAATTGAAGCATCGCTAAGCATCCAATTAATCACTTCCGCTTCATCATGACTATTAACAATGGTGTGTGGTAATCTAGGATTTTCGGGATCGTAAAGCAAATCATCGACGGAAATGTAATCGATAGTCTTAGGGGCTAATTTTGCAATTTCAGCAGATTTTTTTTTAGCCATATAGTGAACATTTATTAAGTTATAGGTGAATCTAAATATGCTTTAATCTGAGTGGCAACATGAAATGCCATCATAGGGGGTACGGCATTGCCGATTTGAGAAAAAACACTTGTTTCGTTCCCTTCAAAGGTAAACCAGTCAGGAAAACTTTGTAAACGAGCTGCTTCCCTAACGCTTAACCGCCGCCGCCTACCATTTGGAAGTGAAATCCGCAACATATCTCCTGTAGACCCGGCAAGGTTGCGACATGTTAATGTTCTAGAGGGCTTATGTAAATGTAAGTCTCTAGGTGTAATACATTTTGATGCACGCTCATACCTATCTATGTACATTTCCATATCCGGCGTAATGAATTTGGAATTCTCATCAAAATCAAAAGCCAGATTATCCAATGCTTGACCTGATGTAACATGAAATGACTGTTTAAAATCAATTTCTATTTTTCGATTTTTTGAACCGATAATAAAAACTCTCTCTCTATTTTGAGGAACTAAAAAGTCCTTTGAATTCAAAAGATTAATACTCAATTGGTATCCTAGACTTTGAAAATGTTCCATTAAAAAATCTAAATACCATTTATTTTTCCCTAGTAGGCCTTTCACATTTTCTAAAACAAAAACAGTTGGAGAAATTTGCTCAATAGCTGACAAACAAGTTGGAAAGCCATTACGACTATCACTTACTCCATTTTGATTTCCATTTATGCTAAAAGGCTGGCACGGTGGACCCGCAATCAATATATCTGCTTTAGGGAAAATTGTATCGATGTTCAATTCGGTTTGAAAACAATATCCATTCAAATTGCCATTATATGTTTTACATGCATTAGAATTATGCTCATATCCAATTGTTTCGAAACCGGCTGCCTCAAACCCTAACGATAACCCGCCACTACCTGCATACAGGTCTAGTGCAAGATACTTAGTACACAAGTTTGGCCTTAACAGCAAGTTTAAACACTCAATATAAGTCATTAATTTTATTGTGGATAAAAGATAATAAAAAAATAAAGATAATACAAAAGTTACGACTTTGAATAACTTGTTACCTTGTAAAACTTACTGAACCAATACATTATATCTCAGAAGCCCATTTTAGGCAAGGGGTTCAATATGAAGTTGGGTTTGGAAAATTGACAATAAAATCGAGATTGTTAGCGGGCTGATGTTTTACTTGTAAGTCAATTAAGGGTTAAAACTCTTATTATTTTCAACAAATGCCTTCATCGTATCAATATTATACACATCAATTGATCGATGTATTATCCTATGGCAATTAGAACATACCAATGCCAAATCCTCTAGCGTTGTTCTAGTCGAAGCTTTAAATCCTGCAAGAGGTGTCTTATGGTGACATTCTATAAATCCTCTTCCCGCCTCACCATAAAATTTGTGAAAATCAAAAGCGCATATTTCGCAAGACAAAAAACCGACTAGTGACAGTACATGATTTTTCTTTGATTGTATTATTCTACTGTCCCTTTCTCTCACTTTATGTAATTTGTAAAGCACCTGCCCCTCTATTACAGAATCAGTTAAGGTACTTTCGTCGTCTTCAATTGCAAAAACCTTTTCCCTTAGTTCAATATCTTTAGCAACCTTCTTTATTTCAGTAGCAATCGAGTGGAGTTTCTTCTTATCGTTTGCAAATTCTTTAAAGACTTCTTCGTCTAATTTTGAAAAAGAAGTCATGCCTTTCCCATCAAAATCAGGATCGATAGCCATGAAATTAGATAGCTTCAATGAAACTCCATTTGGGTTACGAAATTTCACTTCGTCAGGTCTCTCCTGAAATATTGGTAATTGATTAATAACCTCACTGAGTTCAATTATTTTAGGATTACGTGAATCCACAGAGCCACGTTCATCTTGAAAGTATAAATCGAGCGCAAGGATTATTTCATCCCTATGCCATTTAGGATTGCGCATGCGCAGGTTGCGTTGATAAGGTTCTCTACAAATATAATTATAAAAAATTCATACTATACCTCTATTTCACATCACAATTTTAACCATCGCAATATCCATCGATAAAAATCTATCCCCAAAACTTGAACGATTGCTTTTAAAATATGTCTCAGTTGCTCCTAAAATAGCTAGGCTAAGACTGATAAAATTAATTCTAAAAATTTCTTACCTTTTACTAAATAATTTATTCCATATGCTATATGCCATTGTTGAAGGAGTCAAAGAAAGTGCTTCCCCAACAAGCAAAGGGCAATGCCCTTTTTGCGAAAGCGAAATGGTTCCCAAATGTGGAGATTTTAAGTCTTGGCATTGGGCACATAAAAGAGTCGTTTCTTGTGATGCTTGGTATAAACCCGAAACCGAATGGCATCGAAGGTGGAAAAATGTATTCGGTATAAAAAATTGTGAAGTTATTTTAATAAGAGCCGGGCAAAAACATATTGCCGATATTCAAACAATTCATGGTCGAATTATTGAATTACAAAATTCTCCAATCAATTTAGAAACAATTGAATCCAGAGAAAAATTTTATGGATCTAATATGATATGGATAATTAATGGCATTCATTTTATTGAAAATTTTATTACTTATCCTACTCAGGGTACCGAATTTGATACTTACACTCCGGAATTTGAAAAATTCGCAAAAATGCATGGATTTACACCAAAGTATAGGATGCTTGGAGAGGAAAACAGAGAACGATTTAAATGGAAAAGGCCAAAACAAGTGTGGGGACATGCAAAAGCGCAAGTTTATATAGATTTTGGAAATGAATTTCTTTTTTTTATAATCCAAGGCTTAGGTACCTCAAATGGTACTGGAGCAAATATTTCTAAAAAGCAATTTATTATCGAACATGGTGGAGACGAATCTTTAGTTTCAACAGTAATTAATATTAAGTAATAATTATTGCCTTTATATCTTCAACAAATGCCGTTCTGATTGTCAATTCCAAACTACTAATTATTTATAGATGACAACCCTAAAAATAAAAAAGCCTCTCATCGAAGCTCTATATTTTATAATATTTACTTTACTTCTTCATCTCCAACATCTTCTCCAACAACGCAATCTTCTCATCCTTCTCTTTCAACAAAGCAATATGAAGGCTTTTAATTTCTTCCAATGCTTCTACAAGTTTATCGTTATGAAAAGTGCATTCGATATTTTGTGTATCAACACCTACACCACCTCTATTATTTGAATTCTCATAATTATTCTGAATATTGTACACCGCTCTCTCCTCATCAAAATTCTTTATCGCCACTGCAGGCACTTTAAATATACCGGCCACCTGCTCCAGCAAGGCATCGTCTATTACTTCTTTACTTTCCAACAGCGATATTTTCTTTTGGTTCCAGTCTTCGCCCATGCTCAGGGCAAGGCTTTCTTGCTTAATGCCCAGCATTTCTCTAAAGCGTTTTACATTGCGGCCGTGGTGTATGGTATTGCTCATATCAGTAGGGGTTATGTGTATTACAAATATAAATAGTTTTAAGTTGCGTAGCAGTATTTGCCTCCCGCTGTTATTAAAATTTCTCCGCTTTCACAGGTAGATAAATTAAAGAAAGCCTTTACCAGGGCTCAACGTAGCCTCAGCAATTCATTCTTATAACAACAATATCCTGCAACCTGCGCCTGCCCCTTACATCAGCCGGGGATCAGCCGTAGATCAGCCGTAGATAGTTCGGCAAATACCCTCCTCTCAAACAAGCCCGGTTGTGCCCGAATGTGCCCGATTAAGCCAACCTGTTCCTTTTACATCCATTTTGCATACAAGTATTCCCGTTAGTGCCCAAAAGGGTAAACGCCTTTTTTCACCTTCCCATCTTTGTGGTACAAAAGTCAAATGGCATCAAAAGCGCTTAATGATCATCACTTGCTGCCATAGACGATTATTATTTTTTAACCGCCTCCAAAAAATAAAAGAGGCACAAAAAACAACAACATGGCAAAACAAAGAAGTATTATTAAACTTGAAGGCACGATGGACGACATCACTTTTATGAAAACAGTAGATGGGTACGTAGCCAGGAAAAACAACAGCGTATCTGGCAATCGCATTAAGTCCGATCCTGCATTTCAACGTACACGGGAAAATAATGCCGAGTTTAAAAAGGCAGCCGCTGCGGCAACAGTATTGCGCAAGGCTTTTCGTAACCAGATGCAGTACGCAAAAGACGGCAGGGTAATAAGCCGCCTGTTAAAGGAAATGATAAAGGTATTGCATGCAGATGCAACCAGTACCCGGGGTATGCGCAATGTAATGGATGGCGAAACAGAGCTGTTACAGGGTTTTCAGTTTAACCTTAATGCAGTATTGGATAGTACATTATTTGCACATTACCAATCCAGTATCGACAGGGCAACAGGAAATACTGTGGTAGACATTCCGGCATTTATTCCTGCCAACGATATTGTGGGTCCCGATGGTATCACTCATTTTAAGCTTATCGCCGCTGCAAGCGAGGTCAATTTCGAAAAAGCGGAATTCACTATCGTGTCGGCTGATTCAGGTATACTGCCATGGAACGCAACGCAGGTAGCCGCAAGCCAGTTGGTAAATGCCTTACCTGCAGGAAGCTCCCATCCTTTGTTCCTGGTTTTTGGTATTCAGTTCTTTCAGGTAGTTAACGGCACAGAATACCCGCTTAAAAACGGGGCATTCAATCCTTTAAGTATTATTAACGTAAACGGTATTTAACAGTACACCACCAAAACCATCCATCATGCAACTCACAATTTCCCGCTCGTACTTTGCCGCCGGCACTAATGGCCTGCTGTATATCAACGGAGCCTTTCAATGCTATACCATTGAACTCCCCTGGCTTAATAATGCCCCTCAGCACTCCTG
This sequence comes from Ferruginibacter sp. SUN106, assembly GCF_050611765.1. NCBI lineage: Bacteria > Pseudomonadati > Bacteroidota > Chitinophagia > Chitinophagales > Chitinophagaceae > Ferruginibacter > Ferruginibacter sp. SUN106. The sequence goes on along the minus strand of NZ_JBODJC010000001.1, from coordinate 293,106 downwards.
TGTGCCCGAAGGCAGGTACCTGCTGCTGAAAAGGTGGACGGCAGAAAGAGGGTTTCACCTGTTACTGACAGACGTGCCGGGCAGGGCCCTCATTCTTATGCACCCCGCCAATAATGCAATTAAAGAGTTACGGGGATGTATTGCGCCGGTATCAGCGCTGGTACAGCCCGGTATAGGCATCAAATCAAAACTGGCAGTGGAAGCACTTTTTACAAAAGTCTTTGCCGCCATGCAAACAAAACCCGTTTATTTAACAATTAAAAAAGCATAACATGAATGTAAAACAAAGAATGCAGGCACCTACCCCACCCTTCTTTAAAAAGCTGCGCAAATGGGGGCTTATTGTAGCAGGAATAGGTGGCGCTTTATTAACAGCCCCGGTTAGCTTACCCACCGCCGTTATTACGGTTGCCGGTTATTTAACAGTTGCAGGCGCAGTAGCCTCAACAGTAAGCCAGGCAGCTACAGTTACCGATTCACCCGTAAAACAGGTAGATGAATCTTCAGGATAACGGCAGCACCCCAACAGCAGCAGGTACTATCGGGGGCACATGCATGGTCATCTTTTTACAGATTACCACAGGCGCATTGTTGCAAACAATAGTACTTGCCGCCCTTGGGGCAGTGGTAAGTTTTGGCACCAGCCTTTTATGTAAAAAACTGGTAAATAATATCAGTAAAAAAAATAAAGGCAAAAAAACAACCACCTGACAAAAAACAAAAGAGTAATAAACTTTAAGCATAAACGCAGTTAAAAAAGGGGTACAGGAGTAAGATGAGCGAATGGTATAACAAATGGGTGCAAACACTAATTTTAATTGTATACAGCTTTGGTTTATTACTTTTTTTAACAATAAATGCTTACACGTTTTAACCTAGGTATAAATACTTATAGGTTTAACAATTACTAAGTATAAACATCAAAAAAATAAGCCAAAATCGGCTTACTTTTATTACACCTTATCCACCTTAAATAATATCATAGTACAAACTAACATCCATTAAAGGTATGATAACGCAAAAGGCAAACGCAGTAAAGCCGTATAATACAAAAGAACTGGCAGCAAAGTATGGTGTAACACCTAAAGTATTACGGATGTGGCTGCTGCCACACAACCAGGTTATTGGTGAAAAAACAGGTCGTTATTTCACTATTCTGCAGATAAAGAAGATTTTTGATTTACTCGGCGAGCCAGATTAATACAAACGCTCACCTGAATATTAAAACTTATTTCTTAAGGTCCAATAATTTTTGCAACAATTCATTTTTCTCTTTTTCAACCTGCAGCAATCTTTCAAATATTTTTTCCATTTTATCCAATGCTTCTATCCATCTATCGGTGTAGTTAATTGTACAATCTGTATTATTAGTATTGATATGTGAAGCATTAGTATTCGAGCCCTCATAATTATTCTGAATATTGTACACTGCCCTCTCCTCATCAAAATTCCTTATCGCCACAGCAGGCACTTTAAATATACCAGCTACCTGCTCCAGCAAGGCATCGTCAATTACTTCTTTACTTTCCAATAGCGATATTTTCTTTTGGTTCCAGTCTTCGCCCATGCTATGGGCCAGTGCTTCTTGTTTAATGCCCAGCATTTCTCTAAAGCGTTTTACATTGCGGCCGTGGTGTATGGTATTACTCATATCAGTAGGGGTTATGTGTATTACAAATATAAATAGTTTTAAGTTGCGTAGCAGTATTTACCACCCGCTGTTATTAAAATTTCTCCGGGTACCAACTGGGCTAAAATATCCGCCTCAAAGGATATTTTAGCTGCTACATTTTTTTGCGGCTATGCCTTATAGTAATTACTTTGTACTGCAATTAATCCAGATACAGCCGCACAACCCCTTAGTACAGATACACCGGTTACTTCAATCATTTTTTTTAAAAGCATTTATTTACCAGCAGCGCCTGGCAACAGCACTGTAGCCCGGGCCTGCATAACCCTGTATTTTTATGGATACATCCTGTAATCAAAACAAAGAGCTTACCTACGCCTGCCACTGCATCAGGGATTTTTTTTCCGATATCGATTTGCAGCATGCTATACAAGATGCAACAGCGCTGGTAACAGCAGCAGCCGGCAACAAAAGGTATAAAAATCGCCGTGGCAGCAATCTCTTTTCTTTTACCAACAGTTTGCAGCAGCTTATTACGGCTGCTTTTATCATCCATAATAATTACTACCTGCCGCCGGCAGCAATGGTACCCCCCGATAAGGCAACGGGCCTGCCCGACATCAGTAAACAAAACAACTATGTGCAGCTGCCGGGCTACATTGCGGCATGGGCTGCCTTTCCACGGCACCTTAGCGCCAGGCAATACAGTAACCCCTGCAGGGCCATTAAAAAATTTACAGGCCACTGTACCGAACCTGCATGGCAAAAAATACTGAAAGACTTGTTGGAATATGCATATACCAACTGCACCGCCGGCGAAGAATATGCTGCGGCTGAGTTATTGCTTATACGCCTGCGCCTGTTGCAGCTTATAGAAGCCTGCCACCTGCTGCATGTACGCACACGGCCCCAAACAAAAACTCTAAAAAAAATAGCTTCCGCAAATAAAAAGAAACGATCATGAATGCTCTGCAAACCCCTCCCTGCTCCGCCATAAAAAAAAGATCAGCCAATTGCTCAGCTGATCTTTTTTATCACCCCGGGCTGGTAATGCAAACTGTAGAAAATGATTACCGGGCCCTTTCCAAAACTGCTTATATATGTTGAGTTGTTGTGCGTACCTGTGCTATGCCGATAGGCGCATCATGTGTTCGCCCTGCATGGCTTTATAATCGCTGGCAGTAATGCCGGTTACTTTTTTAAACTGTGCCGACAGGTGGGCCACACTGCTGTAATTCATCTTGCTCGCTATTTCGCTAAGGATATAATTTTCGGCCACCAGCATGGTCTTTACTTTTTCTATCCTTTGTTCAATAATGTAGCGTTCAATGGTCATATGGCACTGCTGCGAAAAAAGATTAGCCAGGTAAGTATAACTGTAATTTAAACGCTGGCTTAAATAACACGAAAATTTTATGGCCGGTGGTTCGGCATCCCAGTACACCGTTTCGTGAATGATGTTTTTTACTTTTTGTATCAGCAGGCTTTTTTTATCAATGATAATTTCAAGCCCGGTTTCTTTTAAGGCATTGTCCAGCAATCGTAATTGGTATTGCAATACCCTTCCTTTAATCATTGCCTGGCCTTTGGTAACCCAGGCAACATCTAATCCTAAATTGGTTAAAATATTATTTACAATTATTTCGCAACGCTGGCAAACCATGTTTTTAATATTGATAAGCATATGTTTGTTCGTTTAGTTAAATAATATTGTTTACCCTTACCAATAAATAATAACCGTGCCAAAAAAAATGGCGGTAAAAAATTCTATTCATTTTTTAATCTGCTATTAATGTTTTTAACAACTGTTAAAAAATCATTTTACATAGCTGTGACATAGAGCGAAAATGTGGTAATTATATAACCAGCAGCTACATTTATGCGCCTGGTATTTTTACTGCAGGGCAGTAAAAGATTTAATGCCATTTTAATGTTGTGTTGTAGTTGTACTATACAATTGCAGGCTATTAAAACACCAGCATTATAGTTTGTAAATTATAAAAAAGATATGTAGTAAAAAGACTGCAGCATCTGTTGAATGATTATTACAAAACAAGGCCGCATTCTTAATCATTAGTGGCCCGCTGTAGTAACTTACTGCAACAACAGGCAGCATAAAACGGCACTACCAAAACACCTGCTTATCCACACGCTACACACATTTGCGCTGCCACACAATTGCATAACATAATCTTTACAATTTCTTTACGTTATAGATAGAAATTTAGTACTTGAAAAAAACTATACATGCAACAAAGTAAAACTATCCTTACGCTTACTATCGACCTGTTGGCCAATGGGGGCTTCAGCCATCTTAAAGATGATGAAATATCTGCCTTGCACCATTTGATAGTGCGCCTGCAGGAACCGCTAACCACCATACAGCAAAACCTGTTGCTCACCTTCTGGAACAATGCAGATGCAGCTAATTTGCCCGCAGCTTTATTGTACCGCTGTAATGCCGTGCTGCAGCAAAGGGGCCGCAACCCCATTGAGGAATTGAATGTGGGTATAGAAATGTATTGAGAAAAAAATGCCCCGCTTTTTTGCTGTAGTAATATCCCTATACACAAAGTGATCATTATTCTATTGCAGCAATGCATCACATTTAAGATATTACATACGCAATAGAAAACCTGTTGCATCGTTTTCACCCCTATAAAATCATCCTATGAATAAGTCTGTAATTAAAAACCACAACACCAAAACCACCCCAACCGGCAAAAGAAAGACTGCCGGCAAACTTCGTGTATCCTTTAAAGCCATTACCGGTAAAAAAGACACCCCAGGTATTGTAAGGGTATTGCATTACCAGTACCAGGAGAGCGACCTGCAGCAATTTGTTTTTTGATCGCCCCAGGGTGGGTCACCCCGGTAAGGGTGGCTCACCCGGTAAAATCTGCACAAGGGTGCCATTAAGAAAATAATCCCAAACTTTAAAAACAATACAGGGTGAGCCTCCTTTGAAGAGGTGACTCACCCAATAAAAAAAGATTGGCTGATCACGCAGCCAATCTTTTTTCTTCATGCCTGTTACCAACCTGTGGTATGCTAACCGGCACCGTACTTCACCATATATAATAGAGGGAATGTGAGTTTACTTGCGCCACAATGGTTTTTTACCCGATGGCTTTACACTGCCCTTAGCTACATTAGACAATTGCAGTTTACCCTGCGGATCTCCCTTTGAAGTGGCTTTTTCAAATTCATGCTTATCAAATAAGGTCAGCGGATCTTCAGTTGGTGCTGCAGGTGTTGCAGTTTCAGATTCAGTTTCTGCTGCTGCCACAGGTAAAGTGGTTTTAATATTAGCAGCCTTGGCTACCAGGTCGTCTGCCGATTCTGTAATAGAAGGCAATGGAATGGTTGACTGCACTACTTCGGGTGCTGTTATTGCCGGTGCTGTGGTTACCGGCGCTGTTTCAATTACAGGCTTAGGGGCTGCCACAACTGTACTGATACTTTTTACAATGGCTTTTTTAGCTGGCTTCTTTGCAGTGGCCGGCCTGGCAGCTACTTTTTTAGGAACGATCTTTTTTACAATAGCTTTTTTAACCACCGCCTTTTTAGCAACCGCTTTTTTTGCAATAGCTTTTTTTACAGCCGCTTTTTTAGGAGCCACTTTTTTAGCAACTGCTTTTTTGGCTACCGCTTTTTTTGCAGGCGCTTTTTTAGCGATGGGTTTTTTAGCGGCTGCTTTTTTTACTACTGCTTTTTTAGGCGCTGTTTTTTTCTTTGCCACTACTTTTTTTGCAGGTGCTTTTTTGGCAACTGGTTTTTTAGCTGCAGGTTTTTTCTTTGCTACTGCTTTTTTTGCAGGTGCTTTTTTAGCAACTGCTTTTTTAGCCTTGCCTTTTTTTGCCACTACCTTTTTGGCTGCAGCTTTTTTTACCGTTTTGGATTTTTTTGCCATAATTGCGTTTTTAAAAACTAATGTAACAATTTTCAGTGTATTATCCTAGCCGCTAAAATTGTACCAGTAATGTTATTGGCAGTAAAAAAATCTTCAGAATGCGATTAAAAATTCCCGACCTTTCGGTCATGAAAAAAATATTTTTGCTTGCCTGTTGCTTTTTACTGGTCGTATGCGTCTCGGCGCAAAATAAACCGGCTTATGTTTTATACAATACCAAAGGTAAAAAAGTTAGTTATAAAAAAATGATGCGCCTGCTTACACAGCAGGATATAGTGCTCATTGGCGAGTTTCACAACAATGCTATCAGCCACTGGATGGAACTGGAAATTACCAAAGATGCAAAAACACAACGTGACCTGGTATTGGGTGCCGAAATGTTTGAACAGGATAACCAGCCTGCACTCGATCTTTACCTGCAGGGAAAATTATCTGCCAAAGGCTTAGACAGTATGGCACGCCTCTGGAAAAATTATCCTACCGATTATGCGCCGTTAGTTGATTTTGCTAAAGACAATCACATTGCTTTTGCTGCCACCAATATACCCCGTAAATATGCAGCCGCCGTTAGCAAAGGTGGTTTTGAAGCATTGGATACAGTGCCTCCTTTTGCAAAAAACTGGATAGCTCCATTGCCCATTGCCTATGATGCCGAATTGCCCGGTTATAAAAATATGCTTACCATGATGGCGGGCCACGGCACGGCTAACATGATAAAGGCACAGGCTATTAAGGATGCTACCATGGCCCATTTTATTCTGCAGCATTTTGTACCCGGCAGTTTATTCATTCATTACAATGGCAGTTATCATTCCGATAATCATGATGGTATTGTGTGGCATTTAAAGCACAGTAAACCCGATCTTAAAATAGCTACCGTTACCACAGTAAGCCAGAAAGATATTTTGCATTTGCTTGCAGAAAATAAGGGTAAGGCTGATTTTATTATTTGTGTGGATGAGGATATGACGAATACGTATTGATCTTTTTTCTCCTTCTTTTTCCTGAACGTTAGTGTAGCAGCATTTGCTGTTTTGCTTTTTTTGGTATAGGCTATACCCTATTTACTTTTTTGTCTTGATACAAAAAAAATCAAGGCAGGAAAGATTACATCCCTTTCATGCCAGGTAGCTATGTTGAACTTTTGTACTACTGTAGCTTCAGCATTGGTAATGCTACTCTTTAATTTATACAGTTTCCTTTTTTCACAGGCAGACTGTAAACAAAAAGAGCCCACCCTCCCCTACTCAGCACAGGGGTTTGAAGTACGGGCCTCGGAAAAAATTGCGTTAAGAAAATTTATTGGCAAGTGGTAAAAATGAAATTGATGTTACCGATGCCTGGTTTTATTTGTAGCTGGTAAGTCGCACATAGCTGGGTATTGCATAAATGTTCGAGCTAATTTCATTTTACCCTTGACGATAAATTTTTACCTGTCCCGAAGAGCGAAGCGGAACTCGGGAGCTTTTTTTTCCGCAGCCCTTGATTTTTGCTTCTTTTTATCAAGAAAAAGAAGAAGAGTTTTTATTTAAAAGCTGCTTCCCAAATAGCTTATTATTAAAAAAGAATTTCTACTTCACCGAAACCATATTACTCCCCGAAGGCAGATACCCGATAATCATATTCTTATACACCGTACTCAGTTTATCATACAATACCGGTAACACAATCTTACCCGCTTTATTGATGAGGCCAAGTTTTTTTCCCTGCTGCACTTTAGCATAACCGTTATTAAAATTTTCCACATTATCGTACTCAAATGCAGTGATGGCTTTACCCGTGGCATTCAGCACACCCCATTTGCCATTCAGTCGGGCCCATATCATATCATCGTATTCAGGCAAAATGCTCTCGTATTTAAATTCAATGATGGGTTTGCCCAGGGTATTCAGCAATCCATAGCCGCTTGCTTTTTTAGCAGGAAAAGTACCATTGGCGCAATCCGTAGCTTCAATATATTTATCTGTGGTAACCGGTTGCCCTTTCTTATTAATGAGGAAGAAATCAGTGCCTTTTTTAACCATGGTTACACCGCTGGTAAAACTGGTGGCTGCATCATAGTCGGCATTAATTGCCACGTTACCGGCGGTATCAATAAAGCCAAACTTATTATTGTTCTTAAATCCCGCCAGCCCTTCGGTGTACAGGCCCAGCAGGTCGTAAGTAGCATTGTTAAGTGGTTTGCCTTCTTTAGTAATATAAAGGTATTTACCGTAATCATTCATTACTACTATCCGGCGGTTTTTGCAGGCATACCCTTCTTTGGCTTTTATGCTAAAAACTGTTTTACCTGTTTTATCAATGTAATACAAAGTACCGTCGTATTGTCCTTTGGTGGCTGCAATACCTTCAGAAAATGGCCCGGTGTAATACGCAGTAAGGTCCATGATCTTATTAAAATTTTTATCCGCCAGGTAAGGCGTGCTGGTAGACGTTTCTTTTAAGCCTGCAATACCTTCGCTGAAATTAACCACCTGGTTGTATTTTTTGGTGGAGAGTTTTTTAGCGGTATAATCATAAAAAGAATAGTCGTTATCATTGACTACAAAAATCCCTTCTTCATTAAAATCGCTGATATCGTAGCCCGGTATTTTGGTTTGTGTATTGCCCTGTAAGTTTATCAATACCATCTTTGAAAAATACGGCACCCTTATCGAATCTTTTATCTTATCGCCCATAAATCTTACCCCATACATATCCAATCCTTCCTGCTGAATAGTTTTCACAGGCTTTCCACCGGCATCAAATATTTTTACCATGTTGGTATAGATCAATGCAAAATTATTTTTTTCGCTCAGCACTCTTTTAGCAGTGTCGGGTGTTACCAGCACTTTTAGTTTACTATCCATTACGGTGTACTTACCATCTTTTTTGGCAATAAAATAATCCGACGTATAACTGCCGTAGAGTTCTGTATATTCAGCCGGCAATACAAAATTCCCTTTGCTGTCAATCATGCCCGAAGTACCGCCGGTTTCTTCCACAATGGCATAGCCGTTGTTGTTAAACTCTCCCACTTTTTTATAATTTACGGGCAGTATAGTTTTCCCGGTGCTGTCCACCATTCCGTATTTATCTTTTTGCCGCACTACAAATACACCGCCTTTTCTTTTAATGGATACATTTTCATACAAGGGTTCTACAATCGTTTTTCCGGTGGTATTGATAATGCCCATTTCATCGCCGCCCTGTGCCCTGCTCCTGCTGCCTTTGGATTTATATACACCGGCATAACCGGCATAAAAATTTTCGGCATAAGCGTACTGCGGTGCAATTACAAAAACATTTTTAGCATTGATGTAACCATATTGCGCCGCATCTTTTAAACAGGCCGGTGCAAGGCCATCCCCAAAATCGGAGGCATTTTTATACAGGTTAGGAATCACCACTTTATTTTGCTTATTAATAAAACCATAGGCATCGTCTTTTCTAAAGTTGAGTAAGCCTTCGGCTGATCTGCCCAGGTAATCATATTCTACCGGGATAATTACTTTACCTGTTTTATCTATAGCACCACACACATTGCTATAACTGTTGGGTATGGGTTTACGTACCACCACCAGGTCTTCTGAAAAATAATCGATAGCAGCATATTCCGGTGCAGTAATAAAGGTTTTGGTTTGTGCATTAAACAGGCTGAACATATCCAGCGTGTCTTTTACCACGTAAATATTATCTTCCATCGAAGTGTATACCATCCTGTACAAAACGGGCAATACTGTTTTTTGTGTTTTTATTTCCATCAGCCCGTAACGGGTTTCGGTTTTGTTATTATAATTATAAGGGTCTTTGTAAGTGGTAACGGTTTTATAAATATTGGCAAAGCCATCTTTATTGCTCAGCCCAACGGTATAATCCTGTTGTGCCAATAAATGATTTGTTGCCAGCAGCAACAGCAGTAGTATTGTATTTTTCATCAGAACATATTTTTGGTACTAAAATAAGCAGGGTATAAAAAAAATAAATGAGTGATAGTGGGTATTTTCAAAGTGATTACAGCAGAAAAGTGGGTGGTCAGGTTAAAAAAAATTGCCAGCTTTTTATGGCTGGCAACTAAATTAAAAATTAATTGATGAAAAATACCGGCAGCCCCTGCAAACCGGCATAAAGAATTGTTATTTTCTTTCAAACAGGTTATCAATGATCTGCTGGTTAAAATGTTCCTGCACATTACCATTGATGTTCTGGTATACCAGGCTTACAAAAATAGTTTGTGCAGCGCTGATGATGGTCATTACAATAAAGCCCAGTAATAAACCCAATGCAATACCTGCAACAGGATTTACATATACGGCAATCAATCCGCAGGGAATCAATATGAGTATAAAAGCAATGAATTGTATCAGCCCAAGGCTAAAAGTAGAAGAAAGGCTTTCGCCCCATTTTTCTTTCATCATCTGGCCCGAACGTTTAAAAGCATCAATTGGCCCCAGTTGTTCGTATGCAATTACAGGCACCACAAAAAATGTGGTAACACCCCATACAAAACCCAGTATACCGCCAACAATTTTACCCAGCCAGCCAGAATTTTCCTGTATGGCCTTTAATATAGTACCCACTGTGGCTGCAAATAGTGCCCACGAAAAAATAACGCCAATGCGGCTCATACTAAACTTTATACCGATCATTACACTTACTTCTTCGCCTTGCAAATACAATTTGGTGCAATGGATCAATGCCATATTAAAAAATACCACCACAAAATAATTGACCAGGTAAAACAGAAAGGTAAAAAGATAGGGTACCACCTGGTTATCCGAACCAATATTCAGATTGTCAACATCCCAACCGGCAGCTGCCAGTACAGGTACAATAATTGCCGCCATTATCAGCACCATCGATATGCCTGATAAAACAGGAAAGATCAGCAGCTGTTTATTTTTCTTTAAAACATCAAAGCTGCTCATGGTAATTTTCCATCCATTAGAAAGCCGGGTAAAGAAGTCCATAAAAAATAGATTTAGTTATATGATAAATGTACTTCTTTTTTCTGTGAGAAATAAGCTTTCACTGCTTTTGTACAGCCCTGGCATACCTTAAAAAGAAAAACCCCTTACGGGGCTTTCTAAAAAAGGACTTTCAATGGTTTTCCTGTTGTAATAAAATTATTTGCCGGTTTTATAAAGATAATTGGATATTGAAAAAATTCTCATGCCTGAATACAACACAAATGTATACCAGCAGGTAAACTGGTTTAGTCAACCTATATATAAATAGCGTGTAGTAATATAACTACATTCAGGTATGTTGGGATTAAACTGGTGCAACAGAAATAAAAAAACCCATTGCTGGGTTTTCAGAGGAACTGATTAATGTTTTCCGGGGTTTGAATCAATTCCGAAGTCTTTCAAGGGATGGATTGGATAAGGAAATATTCTTTTAGAACACGATGTAAATGTACTTTGTACTGGCAGGCATTTGTATAGAATTTAGTGCCAATACCTGTAGTATTTGCCCTACTAAAAAGCCTGCCGCCTGCCTTTAAAAAAATAAAAGAAAACCCCCTTAACCGGGGGTTTTCAATAATGCTGATCAGTGTTTACTGTGGCTCAATGGTGGTTGGTTTCAGAGGTAAATCTGGATATTGGATATTTAATAACTAAAACATGGTGTAAAATTAACACGTTAACTAATTCTGGCATATAGACAAGCTGCGGAAAAACTTGTAGTAGTTATACTATCGATTTGTTTAATTTGTTTTTTAGTAAAAAGGAGAATTCTTATTGATAAAAGAAAAAACCCCTGGGTCAGGGGGTTTTCAAAAATACTGGCAGTCTTTTCAATGGGTAAAGTGGATTGGTTAGTTTTCAGGGATAATGGGATTATTAACGGACGCTTTACTAAAACATTACTCAAATGTACTTCTGCATGATATCATATTTTATAGCAGTGGATTGAAAAACCTGTAGTAGTAGCACTACTTGTTTTATAACTGTACTACAGGCTTATCTAAGCAGCACATAACCAGTAAAATACAGCTGCCCGTAAAAAAAATGGTACCTTAAAAAATATTTTCGTTTTTATAAAACATTCTTTAAGGTGATTCGTCTTCATACATATACATGGAAGATGCAATGACCATAGCAATACCAATGGCTGCTGAACGTAACAGAAATATTACCAATACCATCAGGTTGATGAGTAAAAAGCTTTTTGGTTTTATTAAACAGCGGGTGGCCAGTAATGAAGATGCGGAAGACATTCTGCAGGATGTTTTTTTCCAGTTTGCAGGTAACCCCGAGCCGATAGAACAAACCACTGCCTGGCTGTATAAAGTAGCCCGCAATAAGATCACCGATAGCTATCGTAAACAAAAACTGCCGCTGGCAGATGATGTGCTGCAAACCAGCGAAAGTGAAGCCGATAGTTTTGACTGGAAGGAAGTAATGTTTACCAACGACAGTACGCCTGAAACAGAATACCTGCGTAATCTTTTTTGGGAAGAGCTGAAAGCAGCATTAGATGAATTGCCTGCAGAACAAAGGGACGTATTTATTCAAAACGAAATTGATGGTATTGCTTTTAAAGATATGGCGGCAGTAAGCGGAGAAAGTGTGGCCACACTCATCAGCCGCAAAAGGTATGCAGTATTACATTTAAGAAGCAGGCTGAGTGTATTAAAAGATGAATTATTAAATTATTAAACAAATGGCACAGAGATACACAAAGTTTTCACAAAGCTACACAGAGTAATATCTCTTTGTGTTGCTCAGTGTATCCTCCGGGAATCTCTGTGGAATAAAAAAAATAACATGAAAAAATTCTGGATTAAAAAAGGAATAATGATACTGATTTTCGGCACAATTGCTGTTACAGTATTTGGCTTTATAGTAATGGGTTTATGGAATAACATCCTGGTACAGGTGTTAAGTGTAAAAGTGATTTCATTCTGGCAGGCCCTGGGTATTTTATTGCTGAGCAAAATATTATTTGGGGGCTTTCATGGCAGGGGCAGCTGGAGAGGCAGCCCGGCCTGGAAAGAAAAAATGAAACAACGCTGGGATAAAATGACACCCGACGAAAGAGAAAAATTTAAAGCTGAATGGAAGAACCGCTGTGGCGGCAGATGGGGAAGATTTGACAAAAAAGATGAAGAGACCATGATGGCAGATTAAAACTGCCCCGGCTGCACACTGCAATTCATTCCTTAAAATCTGCAGCTCACTCAATAAAATAACAAATTAAGTGCCTGCAGTAATATCTTACACAACGCCTGCATTTTTATGCTGCTGTATTAAAATGCAGGCGTTATTATAGCAATCAAAACTTATCCAACAATGAATCAATTTCAAATGCATGAAGTAGCCACCGCTCCTTTGCCGGTAAAAAATGGTATTGAGATCCTTGTTTTTAAAACTAATCTTACTGATACCAAACGTATCAGCGATATAGAATCATTATTGGATATTCATCCGCATATTGTGCAATGGAATGTTGACCTGGATGATTGCGATAATGTGCTACGCATAGTAGGCAGGAATATGGCCGCACAGGAAGTGGAGAATATGTTGCTGAATGCAGGGTATTATTGTGAAGAGCTGCAGTGAGATTTTCTTAATTAAAAACATGCCACACTCCAGCTCCTTTGCCAGTTAGTATTTGCTGCCAAAACATTTATGCCTTCTTTATTTTTTAACTGTTGATCATGTGTTACACTATCAGCAATACCGCACCAGGGTTCTAAGCAAACAAAGGGTGCATCTTTTGCAGCCCAAATACCAAAGAAAGGAAAATCATCAAATTTAAAATGAATACCATGATCGTTTTTGGTGCAAGCCAATGTGATTGTATTTGTCTGCATATGTTTCAGCACTATCGCATCTTCATAAAATAAAGAGGGCTGTAAAGGCAAGGTATTATTATCAAACTGCAATGGTTCCGGTGCTGCAATCAATCCATTCTCTAATTTCCAGCGGTCTAATTTTTCTGCCACATTAAATTGCAGGTAGTAATCGGAGTAGTTGGTATCTTTTACAAAAGGCACTGCAAATGCAGGATGTGCACCAACAGAAAACAACAATTCCTCTTTACCCGGGTTATACACTTCGTAAGTACAGGAAAGCGTTGATCCATTTAAACGATACCTTAATTTAAGTACAAATTCAAAAGGATAAACGGCAAGTGTTTGTTCATCATGAGTAAGTGTAAACACTGCTTCAGCTAAACTCAATTGTTCTGCTGCAAAAGTTTTATCTCTTGCAAAACCATGCCTTGGCAATTGGTAAGCAGTATCATTAAAATAATAAGTATCATTTTTTAATCCGCCGACAATGGGGAATAATACAGGACTGAATTTTGCCCAATAAGCCGCATCGCCGCTCCACATATGTTCTATACCGGTTGTTGTATTAATAAGGCTTTGCAGTTCGGCACCCTTTGGTGCAATGGTGGCACGGAGTATTTCGTTTTCTAAAATTATCATGCTGCAAAATAAATTATTGAGCGGAGATTATGGTGAAGAAATTTTGCCACTAATAACACTTATTTACACCAATAAAAAACCGGGGATTATTTTTCGTAAAATTCTATGGGCAAATCATCAGGGTCTGCAATGAAGGTGAATTTTTTACCGGTGAATTCATCAATGCGTACAGGTTCAACTGCAACCTGGTGTTTATTCAATTCAGCAACGGTTGCTTCCATATCATCCACTTCAAAAGCAATATGCCTTAGCCCTGCTGCTTCCGGCCGGGATGGCCTTGATGGTGGATTGGGAAAAGAAAATAATTCAATTACGTATTGTCCGTTTAAAGAAAGATCTAATTTATAAGAATCTCTTTCTTTACGATAAATTTCCTGTTCGATAGTAAAGCCCAATACTTCAGTATAAAATTTCTTAGATACCGGATAGTTTTTACAAATGATGGCGATATGATGAACTTGATTTAGTTTAAGCATTTTAAAACCGGCTATATTTTAAATAAAAAGTCTCCTGCAAAATTACAGGAGACTTTATGAGAAAAACCATTAGTTACATTTTTTTAGGCGGCCCCAGCTTCTGTGTCTTTTCATCCAGTACCACCGCTTTGCCATTTACTATTTTGCAATCATCTACAACGCCCAGTGAATCTACATTTCCTTTTTTATCAGTATGGTATTCTTTATACCATAACGTTACCCATTCATCTTTTTTATCGGCAGATATTACAGATTCCCAGTCCTGCATTTTTATTGTAACGGCACTGTACATGGCTCTTTGCTGTGTAAAAGATGCTTTCAGGCTGTCTTTACTCAGTCTTGTCTGGTAATTGTCAAACCCTACCCTCACACTGTCGCCAAAAGCATCCATACAGGTATTAATATCGCCATTTTCAAATGCCTTCAATCCTTTCATCACTGTAAGAGCATGTTGCGGATCGCCGGGTTGCCAGTTTTGATACGGTTGTTCCAGTTTATATGGCATTTCCGGAATGGCTTTACTGTCCATCATTTTTGCATCCGCCATTTTGGTGCTGTCGCCACCCGGTTTGGCATCTTTAGATTCATTGTTGGTACAACTGATAGCAAACAATGCCGTGCAGGCAATAAAAAGAAATTTTTTCATGTAAAAGGTTTTTGTTTTAAGTAAATGGTTAAAAAATTAAGCGGCAAAGAAGTGATGATTTCAGAGGGAAAGACAAGCGGAACAATGAATATGGAGCATAAGATACTCACTTGCATTGTAAAATGCAAGCATAAACGATAATTTTAAATGTAATGGCTTACATATTGCGCCTGTACTGCCCGCCTACTGCATACAATGCATTGGTGATCTGGCCCAGGGAACAGTATTTAACCGTTTCCATTAACTCATCAAATAAATTACCATTGGCTACTGCAACGGACTGCAATTTTTTCAACCTGCCGGCCGATTCTTTTGCATGCCTTGCATGAAATGCCTCTAATGTTTTAATCTGGAATTCCTTTTCTTCGGTAGTACTGCGGATAACTTCGGTAGGTAAAATTGTTGGCGAACCGTTTTTATTTAAAAAAGTATTTACACCAACAATCGGGTATTCACCAGTATGTTTTAATGTTTCGTAGTATAAACTTTCTTCCTGTATTTTATTGCGCTGGTACATTCTTTCCATAGCACCCAATACACCGCCACGTTCCGTAATGCGGTTAAATTCATTCATTACCGCATCTTCTACCAGGTCGGTTAATTCTTCAATTAAAAAAGCGCCCTGGTTAGGGTTTTCATTTTTTGCAGTGCCCAATTCCCTGTTAATAATTAATTGGATGGCCATGGCACGGCGCACACTCTCTTCTGTTGGTGTGGTTATAGCCTCATCGTAAGCGTTAGTATGTAAGCTATTACAGTTATCGTAAATAGCATACAAAGCCTGCAATGTTGTTCTGATATCATTAAAATCAATTTCCTGCGCATGCAGCGAACGGCCTGATGTTTGTATATGGTATTTTAATTTTTGCGAACGGTCGTTGGCTTTGTATTTATTCTTCATGGCCTTGGCCCAGATTCTTCTTGCTACCCTTCCAATTACACTATACTCCGGATCCATACCATTACTAAAGAAGAAAGATAAGTTAGGTGCAAAATCATCAATGTTCATGCCCCTGCTTAAATAATATTCCACATAAGTAAACCCATTAGATAAAGTAAATGCCAGTTGTGTAATTGGGTTGGCCCCTGCTTCTGCAATATGATAACCACTGATACTTACACTATAAAAATTCTGTACTTTATGGCTGATAAAATATTCCTGCACATCACCCATTAGTTTTAATGCAAACTCTGTGGAGAAGATGCAGGTGTTTTGCGCCTGGTCTTCTTTTAAAATATCTGCCTGCACTGTTCCTCTTACTGTTGCTAAAGCTTTGGCTTTTATGGTGGCATATACATCTGCAGGTAGCACATCAGAGCCACTCAATCCCAATAAACGTAACCCTAATCCATCATTACCTTCGGGCAATACGCCTTGCAAATTTCCTTTTGCAGGCACAATTTCTATCCCATCAACACCTACATATTTGGGCAGGCTTTCAATACTATACTTTGCTTCAATGGCTTTATTAACGGCTTCTCTTAAATTATTTTCTACAATGTATTTTTCGCATTGCTGATCAATAGCTGCGTTCATAAAAAATGCCAGCAGTATTGGTGCAGGCCCGTTAATGGTCATGCTTACAGATGTTTTAGGGTCGCAGAGATCAAAACCACTGTATAATTTTTTAGCATCATCCACGGTGGCAATACTTACACCGCTATTACCTACTTTACCGTAAATATCCGGACGATGACCGGGATCTTCACCATACAATGTAACCGAATCAAATGCAGTGGATAAACGTTTTGCAGGCTGGCCAATACTTACATAATGAAAACGACGGTTGGTTCTTTCCGGGCCGCCTTCTCCTGCAAACATTCTTGTAGGGTCTTCACCTTCTCTCTTTAATGGAAACACACCGGCAGTATAAGGAAATTCTCCCGGCACATTTTCCTGCAACTGCCATTTTAAAATATCGCCCCAGTCTTTGTACTTAGGTAAAATAACTTTTGGTATTACCGTGCCAGATAAACTCTTATAGGTAAGCGGTTGCTTAATGATTTTATCACGAACTTTAAATTCGTAAAATTCTTTTTCATACCGTTCCAATACAACAGGCCAGTTGTTGATGAGATCAAGATTATCAGGATCAATTTTTTTCAGCAGGTTCTTTTCTGTTTCACCAATATACTTTTCTGCATCGGGTAATATTTTTTTCACGCCATCTAACTGGTAGTATTGCGTAGCCAGTTTACTTTGCTCTTCTACCCAGTTATCATATGCAGCAATGGTTTCAGCAATCTCTGCCAGGTATCGCACTCTCTTTGGCGGAATAATCGTTGATTGGCTTACCGTGTCTTTCACATGCGCATGATGTGTTATCTCGCCATGAAATTTCACACCTGTCTTTTCAGCTACTTTTTCCATCAGCCTTTCAAACAATTCGTTTACACCGGTGTCATTAAACTGTGCTGCAATAGTGCCAACGATGGGTAACTCCTCATCTTTTGCCGTCCATAAATTATGATTGCGTTTGTATTGCTTACGTACATCATGCAAGGCATCCAATGCGCCTGCTTTATCAAATTTATTTACGCAAACCACATCTGCATAATCCAGCATGTTTATTTTTTCCAGTTGCGATGCAGCGCCATACTCCGGCGTCATCACATACATACTTACATCGCAGTAATCTAAAATACTGGCATCACTTTGTCCCACTCCGGCGCTTTCTAAAATAATAAAATCATAACCGGCTGCCTTGCAGATGTCAATAGCTTCCTGTACATATTTACTTAATGCTTTTTCACTTTCTCTTGTTGCCAGGCTACGCATGTAGGCACGGGGAGAAGAAATAGAATTCATTCTTATCCTGTCGCCCAATAAAGCACCGCCGGTTTTTTTCTTTGATGGATCAACAGAAATTACAGCGATGGTTTTATCGGTGTATCCATTTAAAAAACGGCGAACGATCTCATCGGTAACAGAAGATTTTCCTGCGCCGCCGGTTCCGGTAATGCCGAGTACAGGTATCAAGGGGTCTGACGGCTTAGAGCCGTCTGACCCCTTAATACCGTCAGACCCATTGACACCATTCTCCACATTTGTTATCTGCCTTGCAATTTTTCTTACATCATTTACTTCACCAAGCGTCATTGCATTTTTATAATGCCCATTTCCATTCAATGCAAAATCGCAGGATAAAATAACATCTTCAATCATGCCTTCCAATCCCATTTTTCTGCCGTCATCAGGACTATAAATTTTGGTGATACCGTAATTATGCAACTCTTCTATTTCGCTGGGTAAAATTGTTCCGCCGCCGCCACCAAAAATTTTAATATGGCCGCAACCATTTTGTTCCAGTAAATCTTTCATGTATTTAAAAAACTCCACGTGCCCGCCCTGGTAACTGGTAATGGCAATACCCTGTACATCTTCTTCAATAGCACATTCCACAATTTCATGCACACTGCGGTTATGGCCCAGGTGAATGATCTCGGCACCTTTGGACTGCATAATGCGGCGCATGATATTGATTGCTGCATCATGCCCGTCAAATAAACTGGCAGCTGTTACAATTCTGACTTTGTTATTTAATGTAAGACTCATAAAATGATTTCGATTGGGTGAACGACTAAGTCACTAAAAACACAAAGGGATCTTTATTTTCTTTGTGCTACTTTGCGCCTTTCTGCCTTAGTGGTTTATGCACAAATTTACCTGTAAAAGCTGTTACAAAAATAACAGTAGTTAGTTTTTAGATGAATGCTGGGTAAAAGCAAAAAGTTTTGGTAAATCAAACAACAAACCACCTGAAAGATTGAATGCCCTTGCATCTACAAACCGGCGGCTTACTAAAAATGCAAAACCTAACTGAAATTCCAGTTTCAGCCCGGGTAGCTTTTTAAACCCAAAAGTATTTACAATTGCAGGCTCCCAAAAAATCCGTGGGCTGTAATTAAGGCCATCTAATTTATAGTTATCCAATTCGGCAGCGGTATAGTTGGTATTGATGTTTGTAAAATAAACAGCACTTAGCCGGGATGAAAAAGTAGTCGCAAAATTCTTTTTACTCATTACTGTAAATGCCGGCTGAATAAAAACTTTGGTAACGTTCATTTGATGATACCTGTTGCGATAAACACGGTTAGGGTCTTTACCATCATCTGTAAAGCTGGATTTTCCAAAACCTATGCCTGCAAACACCTGGAATAGTGATTGTCTGTTCTTCAATAAATGAAAATATCCTCCTCCAATTTCAGCAAGGTTTCTTTTATAATTGATCACCACACTATCTCTTATACCGGTATCAAAATCACCCGTATTCCTTTCGGTACGCTGAAAATAATTTAGCTGTACCGCCCAATGCTTTGTAATTGCATAAGCCGCCTGCAAATCATAGCCATGTGCTTTTGCTTTTACAGGCACACTATCTTTTATTGTATTTTCCGAAAGATTGAAAGAATAATTTGCCGCCAGTTTACTATCTCCTTTTTTTGTAAACACGGGCACATTATGTGCAGCCGGGCTATATACATAACGTGGCGAATAGCACGAAAAAAGCGATACACAAACGGCAATAAGCAACAGGCAATTTGTAATTAGCTTTTTATAATTACTGATTAACAATACAGAATATTGTATCATGCTGTTTTCTATCAACTCATTTTAAAAGTAAGTGCTGCAAAATCTTCAATACTTAAGGCTTCGGCACGTTTATTAAAAATATCATCCTGCAAGGCTTCTGCAGTAAATAAACTTTTTACTGCATTGCGTAATGTTTTGCGACGTTGGTTAAAAGCAGTTTTCACCAATACCCAGTATGCCCTGTCGCTTTTTACGTGCAATGGCTCTGCTCTTCTTATTAATCTTATTACACCACTCTGTACTTTTGGCGGCGGGTTAAAACATTCGTTGCCTACATCAAATAAATATTCCACATTGTAATAAGCCTGCACCAATGCACTTAATACACCATATACTTTACTACCTTCTTTTGAGGCTGCTCTTTCTGCCACTTCCTTCTGAAACATACCTATCACACAAGGCACATCTTCTTTCCACTCTAAAATCTTAAATAAAATTTGTGTTGAAATATTATAAGGAAAATTGCCAATTACGGTAAAAGGCTGATCAAATGGTTTTGCAATGTCTAAAAAACTTTCGTGAATAATCTTATCTTTTAAAACAGGGTATTTTTGAAAAAGATAATTCACTTTTTCTTCATCTAATTCTACCGCCTTAAAATTAATACCCGGCAGGTCTATTAAATATTTGGTTAAAGCACCTGCGCCAGGACCAACTTCCAGCAAATTGGTAAACACCTGTTCTTTAACAACATCAATGATTTTCTGAATAACCTGTTCGTCTTTTAAAAAATGTTGCCCCAGCGATTTTTTTAGTGTGTACATAGAACAAAAGTAATATAAAAAAGCCCCCCTTTACGGGAGGCTTAACCAAAACTATCAGAAGCACCTATTTAGTCAATATTAATTTGTGGCTTATCACTTCGCCATTAAGCCACACCTGTAGTGTGTATACCCCTGCGCCATAAGCAGCAAGATCATTAATGAGTACGGTGTTCAATCCTTTTGAAGCATTGCTTTTCTGTAACAGCACTACTTTTCCAATATCATTAACCAAACGCAGACTTATTGCAGATTCTTTATCTGTAAAAAACCTTATGGCTACATAATCTTTTGCAGGGTTAGGCATAATGGTAACAGGGGATGCTGACCGGTCTCTTCTTACTACTAATGTATTACTGTATTTAACCTCCCCGTTTTTACCTACTACTTTAAGCCTGTAATAAAGAATATCATTGGTAAGATTACTGATATTATCAATCATACTAAAGCGCTGTTGTTCATTTAGCTTTACCGCATCTGTTACCATTCCCGCAAAACCATACAAACTGTTATCCGGGCTTCGTTCCACTTCAAAATGATCGATATCAATTGGCGTGATGATCGTCCAGTTTAGCAACACTTGTGTATTTTGATGTGTACCTGTAAAGCTGATGATCTGTACAGGAAGCACCACACCTACATAACGCCAGTCACGGTTTATTTGCCCGGATGTTTTCTTTTGTACTGTTGTTCTGCTTCCCGGAGTGGCATCACCAATAAGGCTTCCTCCATTCCCCATCCGGTAAGAAGTTCCCTTTACATTGGTAACCGAGTTTAAAGAATCAAAACGATTATCCAAACCATCTCCATCGGTATCCAAACCGGTAAGTGTTACCAGGTCATCGGCAATACCATTCAGGTTAAAGTCATTACCCTCCACAATGTCTAACTGGCCATCACCATCGGTATCCAGGTCTCTGTAATCGGGTATTCCATCACCATCATGGTCGTACACAAAAATACCCGAGCCGCCAAAGCCAACCACATTATCATAAGTATTTACCAGGCCATCGCCATCGGTATCTGTGAGTACAGGTAATAAATATCCTGCGGTTGACATACCTTCAATATTATCAGGAATACCATCATCATCCGAATCAATATCCAGGTAATCGGGATTACCTACGCCATCTGTATTTCTGAGATTCAAGGCACCCATTGCCGAAATGGTAGTTGACCATCCATTGGTACCAATTAAGCCATCCACCTTGCCATCAAAATTAGCATCGGGTAAGCCTGCTTCAATTACATCCACAATACCATCGCCATCGCTATCAATATCATAGGCATTGGGCCTGAAATCCCTGTCAAGGTTTTTATTAGGATAATTATCTGCACGGCCATCAACAGGAGAAACGTCAACACCTGTTTTTAATAATGCCGTTGCATTGATATAACTATCACTGATACCATCACTGTTGGAATCTGCAAAACCATCAATAAGGCCATTATTATTGGTATCTGTACCTCCTGCTTCCACCAGGTCGGGTATGCCATCATTATCGCTATCCGTATCTAAATAATTAGGAATACCGTCTCCATCAAAATCCTGTGCGCCCAGGCCAACATTAGACCCGTTAACGCCGGTATTATTTGCATCTACATTCTGAGAAAAACCGTCATTATCTGTATCAGTATAATTATCAATGATACCATCACCATTGGCATCCACACCATAAGATTCCACAGTATCAGGAATGCCATCATTATCACTATCCAGGTCATATTGATTGGGAATACCGTCTTTGTCTTTATCTGCATTATCGTTTACACCATCACCGTTAGTATCTACAAAACCAGGAAAATCGGTATCGTAAAAATTAGGAATACCATCATTGTCAGAATCGGCTCCGTAATCAAAATTGTCATTTACATTGTCAAAGTTATTGTCTACATAACCCGGATAAGCAGGATCGTTCCAGTTAGGTATACCATTACCATTGGCATCCTGTAAAGCCACCGGGTTATTAAATTCCACGTAATCAGGTATACCATCATTATCATCATCAATATCCGGACAGGCATGTATTATCACTGCAATTCTTGCCGTATCAGAACATCCTGCCCCATTGGAAAAATAAGCCCAGTAAACGCCTCCGGGATAAGTTACCGGCGTATAGGGGTTATATTCATTTGCCGGTATAAAAGGCTGGGCAGCATAAAATTTATACCCTGCGTATTTTACCCACGGCAGTGTTACTGTTAAATTATTACACTGGTTAATGATCACAGTGTCTTTTGGAGAAAAGCAGCTACCTGTAACTGTTAAATTAACAGGCCCTTTAATTATACATCCTGCAGTATTTACACCGCTGGAATCATAAAGTACCGATAATGATGTTTTACCCTTATAATCCACCCTTGCACTATTTTGCACCGGCCCGATACAGGATAGTACATCGCAGGATGAAGTAGTAACCACATCAAATTGAACCGTACCGGTAACACCAATGCCAATATTGCCACCATTTACTGCATTAGCGCCAACGCCTATACGAAATAGGATTTTATTACCGGCAAAGTTATACTCTGCCTGGTCATCAGCAGCTACATCCGTTTTAGCAACGCCATTTATTTTTATACTTCCGGGCACAAAGCTGGTACCGCCGGGTATGTTATCTGTAATTATGGTGTTGGTGCTGGAATCGTTACCCACATTACTGTAGTTGATCAGATAACGCAGTACATCACCGGGCACAAGTGCACCTCCATTTACGTCTGTTGCCGTTTTATCAAAAGCAAAGGTGGGATTATACTGTGAAATACCTGTTGTTAAAACCTGTACAATATAGTTTTCACTGGGTGAAGCAAAACGAACGGTTGCTGCACTTTTACTATTACCTAGCTGGGCATTAAGTGTATTGGGTAAATCCAGTATACTGGCATCGTAGCCTAATGTATTTTGAAAAGACGGATTACGTGTGGTAACTACTGCTCCTTTATAGGAGATCACACTATTCCACATATCATTAAGGTTGGCCAATGTATTGGGCGTAAGATTATAGAATGCTGCTGCACCTGATTGCTTAAATAAAAAGGAGTCTTTAGAAGTCCTGTCACCATCGTACACCACAGCACCCAGTTCGCAACTCACAGGGCCGCCAGGTGGCGTTAGAAAGCCGGAAATAGCAACGTCGGCCGGCGGACTACCGCTTTTAACAATAGCACAACCATCAAACACGGTTAAGTTTCTTGGAGGCAATGACGGATTGGCATACACGATAACAATCGTCCAGCCGCCATAAGCATCCCCAATACCTAATGCCGGCAATACATTACCTACGGTAAAAGTGCCGTTGGGATTGGTGAGGTTGAGCATTGAAGTGATATCAAAAAAACACTGGTATCCTGTATGGGCATAACCGGCAATCAAAGTATTATTCCAGTAATCGGTTTTTGAAGAAGTAATAGTGGTATAAGAAGCAGCCCCGGGTACTTTTAATTTACAAGTGGTTTCCACACCTGTCATCCATGCAGTATTGGCACCGCCACTACCCTGCCCTGCACCCCAGTATAAACCAGCAAAAAGCACATTGGAACAACCGGGCAGGCCTAAATTGGCAGCAGAAGAATTATAGGTACCATTATTATCTAATCCAATAATGTCCATGTCAAAGGACATATCAGAAGCGGTAGCTACATTTAAATGCACTTCTACTGCAATGGTATTAACACCAGCTGTAAAAACCGACGGGCTTAAATTAACTGTTACATTTTCTGTAGCACCTACTGCAATATTAGAAGATGCCAATGTTGCATAAGTAACCCCACCTGCAGGCATATTGTTTCTTACCTGCTCTACTCCGTTTATGTACACTACAATACCATCATCTCTTTTTAAATCCATTTGAATGGAATAAAAAGTAGTAGCTAGTTCTGTTGCTGTAAAGTTTACTGTATTACGAAAATAATAGGCTGTACGTTTAGCACCTGCCCCTGGCGTACAAATGGGTGTAATACCACTGGGTATACAAGTGGTTTGCGTAGCATTGTATCCATATTTACCAGCACCATTTACAGGAGATGCTCCCGTATTCCAACCGGCAGGTAATGTATAGGCTGATTGTTTCCAGGTATTGCCTGAGCCATCATTAGCCGGCGCAGTAGTACTGGAAAAATAATTCCATACACTGCCAAAAGCCAGCTTTGTTGTGGGTGCAGGATTATCAATATCTATGTTAATAGCAGTGCTGCTATTATTAGTTGTGGAGCCGGCAGGAGGAACTTCCCCGGTACCTGGCGAACCACTTCCTATACCGCTTGAGGAGACGATACTATTTGATACATATACTATACTACCTCTGGCAGAAGCATTATAGTACCGGGGCGCAAAAGCCCTTAGTACCTGTGCATTGCTTTCAAAAACATGAAAGGCAATGGCACAAATGATCGTTAGTAAAAATTTTTTCATACGGATTGGGATTAAATATTTTCATAGGTATCAAAACTTAATATTTTTTGTAAAGACTTGTTTTAAGGCTTCTATCAATTTTATTGTACTATAATTTTATTGCTTATTCTTTCACCTGCCGAATTGGTAAGTGTGACAATATAAGCGCCATTTTTTAACCGGAGCGCCTGGGTATTGTTGCCCACCGCCACACTACATTCTTTCACCAGCACTTCTTTACCCGACATATCAACTACTCTTAAATCAAGCGCATCAGCTTTAATGCTGCTTATCACCAGTACCACTGCACCATTGGATTGATTGACCGCAATACAACTGAAGGGTTTGTTGGTTTTATAATTTATTTTCCTGGTTTCAAATAAAGTTCTTTTACCGTCGAAATTTGTTTGTGATAAACGATAGTAATTAACGCCTTCTGCAGGGGCAAGATCCACCATGTGATATGCCTTAAAGCTATTGGAATTACCTGCAGCATTTACATTACCCAGTGGCAGAAAATTCATGCCATCAGTTGAATGTTCAATGGTAAAATATTTATTATCCTGTTCTACATCAGTTGACCAGTCGAGTAACACTTTATTATTATCTAATGAAGCTGTAAAAGAATTTACCAGTATGGGTAACACCACGGCATTCACAGTTACCCTGAAAGTATCTTTCAGATCACCGTAATCATCTGCTACTATATAATCAAACGTACCTGTAGTGGTTGGAGTTGCACTTATTGAACGGGTAGTTTGTGCTACTGCAGATCCGCCATTAAGCGGAATTGTCCAGTTATAGCTGCCGGGCCATGAAGCATCAAACGATAAAGACTGTCCGACAGTAATAGAATAATTCGTTCTTTGTTTTACATCTTTAAAAATGGTGAACTGGTCTCTTATAACAGGTGTTGGAGCTGTTGTATACGAGATAAATTTAGCATCCAAACGGTTGTTATCCACTTCAAAATAAAAGCAACCGCCATTGGTGGCATTGGAATAATACATACAATCCTGTGGATACCCTGTTGATGTACCTCCTATTTGCCCGGCCGAACCGGAAACCGTGTATACCGTACCGTGATTATACTTTCCTGAATTATAGGTGAAGGCTTTGTAATTACCTGTTGCACCATCATACAAACCATTTTGCGTATTACCCGTGGCCGTATGCGTTGCAGCGTTAAAATTAGCATCCAGTAATGGCGATGCATAAGTATTATAAAAACCTTTTAATAAATAACTTCTTTCATATCCATGTGCATGGCCACACAAAACAAGGTCTACACCATTGCGTTCCAGGATGCGGATAAATTTTTCACGTACCGCTACCAGGTCTGTTTCGCTATCGGATGTATGACTGGTTTTTGTATAGGGCGGATGATGAAAATAAGCGATGGTCCATTTTTGTGTATTGGCTGCAAGGTCGGCTTTTAACCAGGTAGCTTGTGCTCCTGTTGTATCGTACAATAAATTACCGCCGTCTTTGCCATAAGAATCCAGCGAAATAAAATGTACGCCACCTACATTAAAAGAATAATAATTTTTTACACCCGAAGGTACCCCTCCTATCTCACCACCCATGGGAGTGGTGAAATTTAAATGATAAGGCATACTGTTAGCAGGCGTAGAACCTGTTTTGGTATTGTTAGCTGTGCTGTTGCCGTAATCATGATTACCGGGTGCAGGGTACAGTTTATTGTACTTTAACAGGTCATCTTTATAAATATCAAAAAAATTGGTTTGAAATTCGGCATCCAGTCCGGTGGTATATGCATTGTCACCTAATAATATCATGGCATCAATATCATTACTGCCGATATAATTGATAAATGTATTTTTTACAGCAACCTGGTTAGTGGAAGCATTACCACAATCTCCTATTGCCACAAAGCGAAGTATACGGGTAGTATTATCTAATGGCAACGTAAGAAAATAATTGGTGTTGGTTTGTTGTAACGTGGTAGTGGTAGAGCCAATGGTATACCAGTATTTGGTATCGGCAGTCAATCCCCCGATTCTAACAATATGTTCAGTTACAGGTGTAGCAACATCCTGTGTAAATACATTGGGATAAGAGCCAAATGAAGTACCCCAGGTAACTTTAGAGTTAGTAGCACTGCTTGTTCTCCACCGAATGGTAATTGAATCCTGTTTACCCACTTGTAAGTATGGGCCCCGAGTTAAGGTTTGAGCTTGTACAAAACCTGTTGAAATTAATACTACTGTAATAAAAAAAACTACAGTTTTTTTTGGGGTAAAATTGGTTTTCATAAATCTGGATTATAGGTTAATTTAAGCTTGCGCACAAAATTGGCCTAAGAAACATTTTTAAAATTAGAACAGTTTAATTTCATCTCACAGTCCTTGTCTGTAGTTTTTTTTCTAAAAAAACTGTAGTGACAACAAAACTGCCTGAAACAAGTATAAATACTAAGACAAAACACTCTGAAATTCGCTAAAAACTACTCTGGACGGGCCTTTCAGAAATCCCTGCAGTATCTGTAAGTGTTTTTAAAAAGAGGATAATATTGGCCTTTTCGCTGCCTGAAAGATGCAGATTTTCGAAGGGTAATGTTTGATTGGATGGTGCAATTTTTAAGCCTTTTCCGCCACCATTATTATAAAAATCCAGCACCTGCTCTAATGTTTTAAATACGCCATTATGCATGTATGGTGCAGTAAGTGCAATGTTGCGTAACGTGCTTGTTTTAAATGCATATTGATGAATGGGCAGGTTAGTTACAGCAAACCTCCCTATATCTTCATCCAGTTTATTTTTTGCTGGTAAATTTTTATCCGGCACTCCAATAACTTCTGTTTCGGAATAATAATAACGGGGCGGTTTTGTGCCGTTGAACAAAGGCATAAAATGACAGGTGCCGCATTTGGCCTTGCCCATAAAGAGATTAAAGCCATTAATTTCTTTATTACTCAGCACTAATTGCCCACGCATATGTTTATCAAACTTTGAATTAAGCGCCACTAGGGTGCGTTCGTAGCATGCAATGGCATTACAGATATTCTGTGCCGCATTAGCTTTTTCTGCAGCAGGAAATGCCTTGGCGTAAACAGGTTTATATTCTTTTTGTGCGATGATCTTTTCAGCTGCCTGTTGGGCCGAGCCATGCATTTCTTTAGCATTATTCAGCACCTGCATTACCTGGTCTTCCAATGAAGAGCTGCGGTTGTCGAAAAATAAATTCCGTTGCAAAGCAGCATTCCAGATGGTGGGGGCATTACGTGGCAAAGCGGTATGGCCGTCCATGGCAACACTGGTGGAAAGCCCGTCCGTAAAGGCTTTTGCAGGATTGTGACAGGTAGCACAACTACGTCTATTATCTACCGATAGTTGTGTATCAAAAAATAACCTTTTGCCTAATGCTATTTTTTCGGGAGAGATGGTATTGTCATCTAAATATTTATTTACATCAAATACTCCTGCATCAAAAAGCGTATTATTTTTTTTGATGCTGCTGTAAAACATGGGTGATTTATTTTCGGCTAAACCCTTTGCCAGTTTATACCTGGCAATAATTGCCGTAACCGGGTTCAGATAAGCCCGGATAAACTCCATTCTGTTGAAAGTATTAAAATTGTTATGCTGCTGTAAATAATGTTGAGCATCGTTTAGTAACCGTTGAAGCTGTGCATATTCTTTTGTGTTAAAATTGTTCTCAAAAACCGCAATTATCTCTTGCAATCCTTTCAGGGCTGCACCACATTCAGGCAAGCCGTTTATTGCCAATTGCGAATCGAAACCGGTAATACCTAAAGCAGTAATGCGGAATAACTCCTCGGTAACAGCATCAAAAACAAATGCTTCACTGAATGCATCCGATTCGTTGGTTTCCTGCATCGTCCTGGTATCCAGCAATAGCCTTGCAATGGCCTCATCTAATGCTGTAGCATTTGTTTTATTATAGGCAGGAAAGAGCATGCTTTCGATCAATTGCATGCCATTGGGTTGCTGCTGCCCCATATCTGGTTCATCTTCTTCAAAAAAAGGAATAGCCGGCCCATTTAGTTTTACTGCAAAAAAATTGAAGTAATATTCAGTGATCGTCTCTATTTGTTTGTAGACTAAACGGGTTCTTAAAAATTGTTGCTGTAGTTGCTTTTCGTTTGCCGTTGCTGCCAGTTTTTGCAATTGCACAATTTCATTCTCTAATAGTTTGGCCTTTTGTAAATACCATAATTTAACTGGCTCCGGCGGCGCTTCATTTTTTTTTATGAAAAAAGAAAATGCCGTGATGGAGAATATAATAATGCTGGTGATCAGTATTTTTCCGGACATACCTGCTATATAAGCTACTAAATTAGTAAAACAATCGCAGGCATTTTACTATATGGCGGGGAAATTAAAAAAGGCTGCCTTGTAAAAAGGCAGCCTGTAAAATTATACTTTCTTCAGTACTGTTATCTTTCCAGTATCAACTTATGCGTAACAATTTCGTCGTTCACAAATACCTGCACTGTGTATACACCTGCACTGTATTTGGCAAGATTGTTAAGCTGCAGCACATTATTTCCCTTGCTTACTCTTTGTTTCTGTATCAATACAGTCTTACCCAGGTTATCTACCAGCCTTATGGTTACTTCCGATTCTTTTTCTGCAAAGAATTTTACCGAAACATAATCGTTAGCAGGGTTAGGCATAATAGCTACCGGCGTTTTAACCAGGCTCTTTCTTACCACTAAAACATTACTGTATTTTATTTCTCCTGATTTGCCTACTACTTTAAGCCTGTAATAAATGATATCGCTATTTATTCCTGCAATATCATCTGTTGACCCAAAGCTTTGCGGCTCATTTAATTTTACTGCGTCTGAAACTGTACCTACTTTGATATAGGTGGTATTATCCAAGCTACGTTCAATTTCAAAATGATCCACTTCTTTAGTTGTTAGTATCGTCCAGCTTAATAATACCTGTGTATTCTGGGTTGATCCTGTAAAGCCAAGGAACTGAACCGGCAATACCGAACCTACAAAGCGCCAGTCACGGTCAATTTGTCCCGGTGTTTTCTTTTGAACAGTACACCTTGAACCCGGAGCAGGGTCACCAATCAAACTACCACTATTACCCATCATATAAGATGTACCCTTTAAATTGGTAACAGAGTTCAGTGAATCAAAGCGGTTATCTAAACCATCACCATCAGTATCTAAACCAGTTAATGTTATCAGGTCATCTGCTTTACCGTTAAGGTTAAAGTCGTTACCTTCTGCAATATCCGGTTGTCCGTCACCGTCAGTATCAAGGTCCCTGTAATCAGGAATACCATCACCATCCTGGTCCCACACAAATATACCCGAACCACCAAAGCCTGAAACATTATCATAAGTATTAACCAATCCATCACCATCGGTATCTGTAGTAACAGGTGTTTTATACCCGGCAGTAGACTGTCCTTCTATATTATCCGGAATACCATCATTATCGGCATCAATATCCAGGTAATCGGGATTTCCGGAAGCATCTGTATTTCTTAAATTTAATGCCGCCATTGCTGATACCGTACCAGACCAGCCATCCGTACCAATCACTCCATCTACCTTACCATCAAGGTTAGCATCCGGTAAACCTGCTTCTATTACATCTACAATACCATCACCATCACTATCTATATCATAAGCATTGGGACGTAGATCCTGGTCCAGGTTTTTATTAGGATAACTATCTGCTTTACCGTCACCGTTTGTGTCGGCACCTGTTTTTAATAAACCACTTGCATTAATATATCCATCATGTAAACCATCGCCATTCGCATCCACAAATCCATCAATCTTTCCGTCGTTGTTGGTATCTGCACCGCCAGACTCTACTACATCAGGAATACCGTCGTTATCACTATCCAGGTCAATAAAGTTTGGTACACCATCACCATCCAGGTCAATATTTCCTAAACCCAGGCCGGTATTGTAAGCACCTGTATTATTACCGTCTACGTTTTGTGATAAACCATCGCCGTCGGTATCGCTAAACCCATCAATCTTTCCATCACCATTAGTATCAACACCATAAGCTTCCACCACATCAGGTATACCATCATTATCACTGTCAAGGTCCAGCATATTTATGATACCGTCTTTGTCCGCATCAAATCTGTCATCAACTCCATCGCCATTACTATCCACACGGCCAGGGAACGTTGTATCAAGGTAATTAGGAATACCGTCGTTATCAGAATCACCATCAGCTTGAAAATTATCGTTTATAAAATCATTGTTGTTGTCTACAAATCCTGCATAAGTAGGATCATAAGCATTAATAACACCATTGCTATTGGCATCTGCAAATGCTGCTGCCATACCGCTTTCCACAAAATCAGGGATACCATCTTTATCTTTATCAATATCGCAGGATATAAATACGGTTACGGACTGATCTGTAGTAGTATTACAATTTCCCTCTGCCCTTACATAATAGGTAGTGGTAACCAATGGTGTTACACTTAGCGTACTTCCTGTACCCACTAAGGTGCCACCGGGGCTTCCGGTATACCATTTCCAGCTGGCACCGGTACCCAGGGTTCCACCTGTAATACCAAGACTAACGGAAATACCGGGGCAAATATTATTCTTATTTTTTGTAGCTGTTACTGCAGCAACCGATGGCTGGCTTACTGTAACCAGTTTTGTTACACCGCCGGTTGTAAGTGCACAAGGTGCAGTACCGTTTTCAATACGTACCCAATAGGTGGTAGTAGTTGTTGGTGAAACTGTTAGTGTAGAACTGGTAGCTCCAACTATTGGACTTGTACCTATAACCGATCCCGTACCCCATTGATAGTTGGCACCGGTACCAAGTGTACCGCCACCGGCTGTTAATGTGGTAGAACCAGGATTACAAAAATCGAGGCCGGTTACACTACTTGGTGCTACTGATGCCTGGTTTACTGTAATTACTTTTGTTACACCACCGGTTGTGGCTGTACAAGGTGAAGTAGTATTTTGAACCTGTACCCAATAGGTTGTGGTACTGGATGGAGATACAGTGAGTGTTGAACTGGTGGCACCTACAATAGGATTAGTACCCACTACAGAGCCGGTACCCCATTGGTAATTAGCACCTGTACCCAGGGTTGCACCAACAGCCGTTAATGTTGCAGACCCTGAACCGCAAAGTGTACTTGCTGTTGCCGAAACACTTGCAGGTGCAACAGATGGCTGCGTTACTGTTATCAATTTGGTTATACCACTGGTTGTAAGTGCACATGGGGCTGTGCCATTTTCAATACGTACCCAATAAGTTGTACTGCTTGTAGGCGACACCGTGAGTGTTGAACTGGTAGCACCCACTATCGGGCTGGTACCCACAACAGAACCGGTACCCCATTGATAATTAGCGCCTGTACCAAGTGTGCCGCCGCCAGCTGTTAATATAGTAGAACCAGGGTTACAAAAATCTGCGCCTGTTACGCTGCTTGGTGCTACTGATGCCTGATTTACTGTAATTACTTTTGTTACGCCACCGGTTGTAGCAGTACAAGGTGAAGTAGTATTTTGAACCTGTACCCAGTATGTGGTAGTACTGGATGGAGATACGGTAAGTGTTGAACCAGTAGCACCCACAATAGGATTAGTACCTACAACAGAGCCGGTGCCCCATTGGTAATTAGCACCTGTACCCAGGGTTGCGCCAACAGCCGTTAATGTTGCAGACCCTGGACCGCAAAGTGTACTTGCTGTTGCCGAAACACTTGCCGGTGCAACAGATGGTTGCGTTACTGTTATCAATTTGGTTATACCACTGGTTGTAAGTGCACATGGGGCTGTACCGTTTTCAATACGTACCCAATAAGTTGTACTGCTTGTAGGCGACACCGTAAGTGTTGAACTGGTGGCACCCACTATCGGGCTTGTACCCACAACAGAACCTGTACCCCATTGATAGTTAGCACCGGTACCAAGAGAACCTCCGCCGGCTGTTAATATAGTAGAACCAGGATTACAAAAATCTGCGCCTGTTACACTGCTAGGTGCTACAGATGCCTGGTTTACTGTAATTACTTTTGTTACCCCGCCGGTTACAGCTGTACAAGGTGAAGAAGTATTTTCAACCTGCACCCAATATGTGGTAGTACTGGATGGAGATACTGTAAGTGTTGAACCGGTAGCACCCACAATAGGATTAGTACCCACTACAGAGCCGGTACCCCATTGATAGTTAGCACCGGTACCCAGGGTTGCACCAACAGCTGTTAATGTTGTAGACCCTGAACCACAAAGTGTACTTGCTGTTGCCGAAACACTTGCAGGTGCAACAGATGGCTGCGTTACTGTAACTACTTTTGTTACTCCACCGGTTGTTAATGAACAAGGTGCTGTACCATTTTCTATACGTACCCAATACGTTGTTGTACTGGTAGGCGATATCGTAAGTGTTGAGCTGGTGGCACCCACAATAGGATTAGTACCTATAACTGAGCCGGTACCCCATTGGTAATTGGCGCCGGTGCCAAGAGAACCTCCGCCAGCTGTTAATGTGGTAGAACCGGGATTACAAAAATCAGCACCACTGATGCTGCTTGGAGCAACTGATGGCTGATTTACTGTTACCACTTTGGTTACACCACCTGTAGTGGCGGCACAAGGTGAAGTTGTATTTTCAACCTGCACCCAATATGTGGTAGTACTGGATGGAGATACAGTAAGCGTTGAACTGGTGGCTCCCACAATAGGATTTGTACCTATAACCGAGCCGGTACCCCATTGGTAGTTAGCACCGGTACCCAGGGTTGCTCCCACAGCTGTTAATGTAGTAGAACCGGAGTTACAAATAGTAGATGCCGTTGCAGAAACACTGGCCGGTGCAACAGACGGCTGCATTACTGTTACTATTTTAGTTACACCACCGGTTGTAAGTGCACAAGGTGCAGTACCATTTTCTATACGCACCCAGTATGTAGTAGTACTGGTAGGCGATATCGTTAGTGTGGAGCCGGTAGCACCAACTATTGGACTGGTGCCTACAACTGAGCCTGTGCCCCATTGATAGTTAGCACCTGTACCCAAAGCGCCTCCACCTACTGTTAATGTAGTAGAACCCGGGTTACAAAAATCTGCACCACTGATGCTGCTTGGTGCAACTGATGGTTGATTTACTGTTACCACTTTTGTTACACCACCGGTAGTGGCAGAACAAGGTGAAGTTGTATTTTGAACCTGCACCCAATACGTTGTAGTACTGGATGGAGATACTGTAAGCGTTGAACTGGTGGCACCTACTATAGGATTAGTACCTACAACAGAGCCGGTACCCCACTGGTAATTAGCACCGGTACCTAATGTTGCGCCAACAGCTGTTAAGGTGGTAGAACCTGAATTACAGATAGTGCTTGCTGTTGCAGAAACACTTGCCGGTGCTGTAGATGGTACCAAACCATTTAATTTGATTCCCGGAGAAATATATTGACATCCTGCAATACCAATATTACCCGATGAAGCTACAATAACACGATAGTATTTACCGGTATCGGATGCTGCCAAAGAAGGTATGGTATAATTTGCCGAAGTTGCTCCCACAATATCAGTATAAGGGCCTGCCAGTGCAGTGGCCACCTGCCATTGATAAACCGGTGTACCCGAAATTGCAGTTGGATCGCTTAAGGTAGAATTGAATGTTGTAGAAGTACCTAAACATCCGCCGGCACCACTTACATTAGCTGTAGGTGCTGCACTGCAACTACCAAACTGGATATCATCAATCGCCACATCATTACCGCAACCACCAGGGCCTGCATTCACAATTTCAAGTATAAGGTTGCTGTAACCTGCCGGTAAACCAAACTTCATACCATACTGTGTCCAGCTGGTACTGGTAATATCGGCTGTAGTTGTTTGAGTAATTACAAGTCCGGTGGCTAAGTCTCTTATTTTTATTAAAAACTTAGGATACTTAAATCCACCCAACCCATTACAGGTGGTTTGATAAGAAGTATTACCGATAAATGCCGCCCATAATGTAACAGAATACTGCTGCCCCGGGCAGGCCACAGGCAAGGTATCCCTGTAAAAAATACTGGCTGAAGCGTCAGCATTCACTACCATCATATTTCCGTTTGCACCACCCGTATGATCGGTGAGACTTATCCAGTTGGAAGCATCCCCGTTAACAGCATTATTGGTAATACTAAACCTGTTTATTGATAATGGAGCAGTTGTTGATCCGATATAGGTTGTACTTGCTGTATTAGGAGATGTTGGTATAGCATTTTTTAAACCAACGCCGCTACCAAAATCCTGTGTGTATAATACATTACCCAATACAGCGCAAGGTGCTGTTACCGGCGTAAGTATAATTACAAAAGGTGTTGGCTGGCTTTCACCCACATCATCGGGTTTATCATTCTGATTAAGATCGGGGTTATTACCGTTGGTAGAAGAATCTCTTAATGCTGTATTATTAAAACCTCCTGCTGTAGCCACAGCCTGGTTATTATACACCACACCGGCCTGTATATTTGATAACCGGCAGGAAATTCTTATCGTAAAATTATTATTGGCTGTTGGATAGTTGGGTAGCGTTTGTGTGCCCAATAAAAGATTAGTAACAACAGTACCATTGTATAAAGGATTCAGTGAAAGTCCTGCCGGATTACTGGTAAACGCTGCCGTTACATTGGATACGTTACCAATGCCATTAATCAATCCCAGGTTATCTGATACCTGCACATTCGTGACCGGAACCGTACCATAATTCCGTACATACACATCGTATACTACATCATACTGATTAGCCGTACCTGTAGCTGTAACAGAAACCAGTTTTTTAGAAGCGCCAATACCAGAGTTTATCTGCGTCATATCAACAGAATACACCCCCTTATTAGCGGCATAGGTATAGTTGACATAGTTGGTATCACCGGTTACGGGATCCAATCGCCTGTAAATACATCCTGTTGCATAAGATGATATCAGATCACCATCAGCAAAAGCCAATCCTACCAGCGCAGTGGTACCCGCTGGCCGCCTTGTAGTATCAATATAAGTTGATTTAATATGGTGTGTTGGCCCGCCATAACTACCATAATCCGGAGTATATAATTTATTATCAAAGTTGTAATAGATCTGGCCCGAGGGTAACATGGTAATATCACCACTACCGGGATTCCATAAGGTATCTCCTATACCACCTGCACCGCTGGTAAAGTCAAGCGTATCTGCAGCATTATAAATATTGGCAGCAAAATCAATGGGTCTGAAAAAAGCCCTTGCACATGGATTGGTTAAAGGAAATTCCAGTGTCCATCCAATACCATTATTATCAAAAGCCACACCTCCGATATCATAAGGGAATGACCGGAGGGTATCTATAAAGTTTGCAGTTCCTGGCGACGCAGCAGTAGCAAAAGTAGTATCTGGCTTAAATCTCCATATATACGTCCATGTTCCTGTTGGCCTGATATTATGTGAGTAATCAGTCCAGAGATAATACAATTTCTGAT
The DNA here is from genome assembly GCF_050611765.1 of Ferruginibacter sp. SUN106. Classification (NCBI taxonomy): domain Bacteria; kingdom Pseudomonadati; phylum Bacteroidota; class Chitinophagia; order Chitinophagales; family Chitinophagaceae; genus Ferruginibacter; species Ferruginibacter sp. SUN106. Next base: position 256,819 of record NZ_JBODJC010000001.1, on the reverse strand, counting down.
CTTTCGGATTGAATGAAATACTTGCCTGGAAAATTGACCACCTGTCTGTGGTAGATGCAGGACCTACTTTAAGCCTTGGCCTGTATGCATTAGGATACGAAGCTCTCGTTAAACCTGCAGCTGCATAGTTAAAGAAGTACATAGAGTCGGTTCCGCCGCCACTGCCGCAATTATTTCGTCCAAGCCCTACCGGTATACCGTAGGTTGCCGGTTGAGCCAGTGCTGTTTGTGCCAGGCAAATCATGCAGATCAGAAAGAATAAAATTCTTTTCATATTGGTATTTTTAAAAGGATATTAGCCAGTTATTATATGCATCAATGACGTACCAGGAATTTACTGGTTTGTGCTACCTGCCCCTGCTGTACTACCTGTACCATATATATGCCTGCGGGTAAATCACTTGTGTCAAAATGTATAAAATCACTGTTTGTTGTTGTTTCTTTTATTTGCTTTCCTTCCGCATTCACAATTCTTACTTTAAATTCTTCACGGGCAGGATTATCAATATTTACTCTCAGCTCTTTATTGGCAGGATTAGGCGAAACACTGATTTCTTTAAGCTGAGCAGATTGAATTTTTACAATATTGGTCAGCTCTTCTTTACCCAGGTAGTAAATTTTAGCCCGGTAAAAAGTTGCTGCTGTGTAAGGGGTACCGTCGGTAAAATTATAATTCATCGTTTGGCTGCCCGGGTTTAAAAGATTCATACTGCCTGCGGCAACAAAATCGGTACCATTGTTGCTTTTTTGTAATTCTACTTTTGTTATCGGGTCAGTACTGTTTAAGGTAAGTGACAGTTCATTTCCGGATGCTTTTTTACGGCCCGAAAAATCAACAACTGTAGTTGCCAGTACAATCAGGTTATTAGTGATAACGCCGGTTGATAAAGTTCTTGCACTATCATCATATTGTACCGATGTTGGCGTAGCAGATAAATTGTAGGTTAACAGGTTACCTGGTATAGGTGCACTTAAACCATTACCGGCATAAGAAAGATTACCACCGCCCCAATCGTACACCACAATAGTAGTATCCATTGCTACCGGAACAGTGCCCTTAACATGCAATACTACAGGGCCATTAAAATAAGTTACATTACTACCCGCTGATTTAGCCTGACCTGTAATTTTTATAGCTAACTTTTTTGCCGATGGGCTATACCAGTTAACTGTATTGATAGGGTTACCAATACCACCTCTGATGGCACCATTGCCGGATCCTCCTGCATAGTCGTTAAAAAATTCACTGATATCAGCGCCTAAAACTGCATTAAAATAATTTTTCAGCGAATCGGTAGTTGCTGATTTACCAGCCAGGGCTGTTTGGTAATTAGTACATGCCTGGAAAAATTTAGTATCACCGGCTAAAGCCCTTAACATAGAAACCACCATACAACCTCTTTGATAAACTGTAGATCCATAAGTGGAACTCCAGATTAAATTAGAGGTACTTGCATTGGCATTAGGAATCCATGCGCTGTTGGCAGTATAACCCAGGGCCGAAGTTTTAAAACTATTTCTGATTGTATACGGATTGAGGCCCAGTGAAGGTACCAACTCACCACACAACACTTCACTGTAACGGGCAAAGCCTTCTGCCAGCCAAAGATCATTCCATGTTGAAAAAGTTACATTATCACCAAACCACTGGTGCATTAATTCATGTGCCAGTGTACGCAGATCAGTTAGTGCCGTAGGGTCAATGGCAGAGAATGTTTGATGCTCCATACCGCCTGCCCCAACAAGGCCATCATAAAACCCGTGTTTTTCTAATTTAAACGGATAGTCGCCAAACTTTGCACTAAAGGCTGCCAGCACAAGATTTATCTTATCCATTGCCGTAACAATGGAGGTATAGGTTGCGGCTGTTTTTCCACTAAGTAAGTAATATACTACCGGCACGTTAGTACCGTTGATATTTACTCCTTTATAATAACGTTGATAATGTGCTACAGAAACACACACCAGGTATGATGCTATCGGATAGCGTGTTTTGAATTTAAAAGTGCGGCTGCTTCCACTGATGGCAGAATCTATTAATACTCCGTTTGAAGCTACCCAAAAAGTATCGGCTGCAGTAGGCGTGGCCCAGGGAACATTAACACTGATATCCATAGAGTCGATCTTATCCTGCATATCAGCTTTACAGGGCCACCAGTCTCTGTCTTCATAAGATTCGGATAAAGTATTAATAATATTACCGGCACCGGCTACACTGGTATATTGATAACCTTGTGCAGTACCGTTAACCGCAGGCGTAATGCCTTTATAATAGATCCATATTGAATCGAGTACATTATTAGCTAAAGTAACCCCCAATGTTAAAGTGAGCACATTCCCGGAACTGACAATACTTGCTCCTGGTAATTTAGCCCCCCTGTAACGAACAGAATCAACTGTAAGTGCAGAGTTTAAATCGAATGATATACTGCTGACATTATTTTGTGTGGTAAGAAAGTTGGTTTGCACCCAACCTTTGATATATCCTCTCTTTACAGAAGAGACAGTAACAATAGAATCAGGATTTATTCTCCACCATACTTTATGATATTTTATGTCGATATTAGAACCTGTGCCACTCTGGCCAGTTGAGTTGGAAACATCGATGTGTGGTGCAAGGCTGGCATTTGCAGTACGGTTACCGTGATAGTAAAATTTTGTATCTCTTTCTTGTGCAAAGCACAATTGTACAAAAGATAAAATAGCCGTAAGTAGGTACAACTTCCTTCTCATTAGATTGGATTTACTGGTTTAAATGGATATTAGATATTAGATATTGGTTGAAACGTAAAGAAAGTAAACAAATTGTATTTTTCATTACAATTGTTGTCATTTTTTTACTACACTAGAATGAAAAACCACTACGTTATTTTACTACAAGCTATGTAGTTTTCAGATGACTTTAATTGCAAACCATCAGAATATCAGCACTATAATTTCGGGTATGCGTAAGCTATTATTACACTGAAATAAGCTCTTCGTATTTTTACTTGTGGATTTTACGTTACCATACAAATAAGTACATTTTTTTTATTGCTACTATATATGTAATATTTTTTCTACAATATTTTTTTTCCTAAACCGTTTGTAACCATTAAGAAATCCTTTATCATGAAAAATCGCTACCTGTTAGTGGTAATGCTTTGTATTACCAATTTTGCATTTGCCCAACTTACTGTTACAACTAATCCTACCAGTGCCGCTGCCAATGTATGTGCAGGTAATTCTGTATCCATCACAGCAACTGCCACACCGGTTGGTTATACAGTAGCTGCAATTGCCAACAATCCTTACGACCCTACAATGTTTGCCACTACTGAACTTTTTGACCAGGCAAATGGTATTGCTGAGCCTTTAAGTTTTGGTACCCTTGATGATGGCCGTTGGGATAATATCAGCTTACCATTTACCTTTCGTTTTTATGGCAATACTTTTAATTCAATACATATAAGTACTAATGGCTGGGTAGGTTTAGGTAGTACCAATAGCACTGCCACCGGGCTTAATACCACATTGCCCAATGCAGGTGCACCTAATAATGTTATTCATGCAATTACTACCGATTTAACTTTTGCTGGTGTATCCAATGCAGCAGTATTACAATACTTTGAGGCGGGGTCTGCCCCCAATAGAAGATTTGTGGTTGATTTCAGTAACCTTAAATTTTTTAGTGGTTCTGCCACAGCCAATGTACAGGTTATATTATACGAAACTACTAACGTAATAGAAATTCATACCACTAACTGTACCAATACGGCTGCCAATAAAGCACAGGGTATTGAAAACAGTACAGGAACTATTGCAGCAGTTGCCACAGGCAGAAATAATACCGCAAGCTGGACCGGTATGCCCAATGCTTACCGTTTTACACCAGATAATATTACTTATTCCTGGTCTCCTGCTACGGGATTGAATACCACCACTGGTGCAACAGTAATTGCAACACCGGCCAACACCACCACCTATACGGTTACTGCATTAAATACAGTGAACAGCGCCACAGGAAATACCACTGTAACCGTAACGGTAAACCCTGCATCTTATACTTTAGCTGCAGTGGCAGGCGGCCCGCAGATCTGCCAGAACATAAGCGTTTCGCCATCGGGTACTAATTACCGTGATGGCAACTGTAACCTTATCACCAACATTCTTCCCACAGGCGGAGCTACAGCAGTTAGCAACTCCATTAATACCTGTATAAAAATTGATACCGGTGCTACCAAAAGAGGCACTTCTGCTTTATACCTTGCCAGGAGGTATGATATTGAGCCAATCATTAATCCTTACCCGGCAACTTCCACAGCCGATGTAACTTTATATTACCTGCAATCAGAATTTAACAATTACAATTTAAAAGCAGTGGATAGCGGTTATAAATTATTACCTGCCGGCCCCGCAGATGCAACAGGCATCAGCAACCTGGTATTAAGGCAATTTCATGGTACAGGAACCAACCCTAATAATTACACCGGTCCATCGCAGGATTTCACTACTGCAATAAGTGGCTTTACCGTAACCTGGAACAGTACCCGTAGCTGGTGGGAAGTAAAAATTCCTGTAACCAGTTTTTCAGGTTTTTATATCACCAGTGCACCATTAGGCCCGCTGGCAGTATCACTTGATTATTTTAAAGGTGTACAGGCAGATACTAAAAATTTATTGAGCTGGAAAGTAAACTGCACTTCTGAAAAAGTAATTTTTGAAATACAACGCAGTGCCGATGGACAGCATTTTACTACGCTATCAACGGTAACAGCAGATCAGTTAAGGTGCAGCCAGCCATTCGACAATGCAGATGAACATCCGCTGAGCGGCCTTAATTACTACCGCATTAAAATTATTGATCCGAATGATAAATTTTATTACAGTAATACCATTGTGTTGATGGTAAAAACAAAAGGTTTTGAAATGGTAAACATAAGCCCTAACCCGGTAGCACAGGAAAAAGCCATATTAAAAATTAATGCCGGCGAAAAAACACAGGTTACCATCAGTATTTCTGATTTTAGTGGAAGGATCATCGGTAATCAAACAGCTCAATTATTACCGGGCATCAACCAGGTTGTATTAAATACCCGGTTTTTGGCCAGGGGGGCTTACCAGGTTACCACTTATGCCCCGGGAGCAACGCCGCAATCTACAAAACTGATAAAACAATAATTTACTAACCCCCTATTGATAAAGAAACAAGGCAGCTTTTTATAGCTGCTTTGTTGTTTAAAGCAGGCTGTTTTAACTGGTTAAAATAAGATATTGTATTTTTACTTTTTAATAGCATAAAATATGAGTTCGATTGTAGAAAACAAACCTGTTATTGGCATCAGTTGTGGCGATATTAATGGCATCGGCATTGAGCTGATCATTAAAACACTTGGTGATGCCAGGATACTGGATATTTGCACGCCAATAATTTTCGCCAACAATAAGGTGATCAATTTTTACCGCAAAAGTGTACCAGACATTAATATCAACTTTGTAAGCATAAAAGACTTCAGCCGTGTTAATCACAAGCAGGTAAACCTGTTCAATTGCTGGGAAGAAGAGATCAATATTACACCGGGTACATTAAGTGATGCAGGTGGTAATTATGCTATAAAAAGTTTAACTGCTGCAGCACAGGCATTAAAAGAAGGGAAGATAGATGGCCTGGTAACAGCTCCTGTTCACAAAAAAAATATACAGGGCGACCAGTTTAATTACACCGGACATACCCCATATTTAAAAAACCTGTTTGGTGCTGCTGACGTAGCGATGTTTATGGTAGCTGAAAATATTAAAGTGGCTTTGCTTACCGAACATGTTGCAGTAAAAGATATTGCTCAGTTTGTTACCAAAGAAAATATTTTAAGCAAACTGCAGATAGTAAATAATTCATTAAAAAGAGATTTCGGAATCACTAAACCTAAAATAGCGGTATTAGGTTTAAATCCTCATGCAGGTGATGAAGGATTGATTGGAAAAGAAGATGAAGAAATTATAAAACCTGCTATTAAAGAGGCCAAACAAAAAGATATCTTTTGCTTTGGACCTTATCCCGCTGATGCTTTTTTTGCCAGGGGGCAGTATGAAAAATTTGATGGTGTACTGGCGATGTATCACGACCAGGGATTGATCCCATTCAAATCATTGGCTATTGGTGAAGGCGTAAATTATACAGCAGGCCTTAAAGGTGTAAGAACATCACCTGACCATGGTGTGGCCTTCGATATTGCCGGAAAAGGTAAAGCTGATGAAGCCTCCTTTAGAGAAGCCATTTTTAAATGTGTGGATATTATCAACAGCCGCAAAGAATTTGAAACACAATATAAGAACCCCTTAAAGAAAATGAGTGCCGGTATGTTGGCAAGGGCTGTAGATGAAAAAATTACTGAAGATTAATTAGTAAGCTTCAAGGGATCAGCTACAAGCTTAAAGGAATAAACATTTTATTTGATGCAGCCTGCTTGCCCTTGCAGCTTTCCCCCTTGCAACTTTTTTCAGCTTCAAGCCGCAAGCTTCAAGGGATAACCATTCTATTTGATACAGCCTGCTCTCCCTTGTAGCTCTTCCCCTTGTAACTTTTTTTCAGCTTCAAGCCACAAGCTTCAAGGGATAATCATTCTATTTGATGCAGCCTTCTCTCCCTTGCGGCTTCTCCCCTTGCAGCTCCTCCCTTGCAGCTTAATTGAATTGTAATGCAACACCAGCATAATAATTTCTTTTAGCAGCAGCATTGTAGTAACGTCCGCCGGCTGCGTTAATATCATTACCCAGGCTATAAGTTTCATTCAGTAAATTATCAGCACCAAAATAAAAATTCAACTTTGTAGTTTTTTTGATGGCTGTTTTCCAACCTATGCGGCCGCCCAATAAATGATAACCATCTTCAGCCACTGTATTGGCATCATCCAAAAATATTTTGGTGGCATAATAGTAAGTGCTGTTTAAATAAATTCCTTTTTTAAATTGTGCATCAGCTAAAAAAGAAAAAATACTTTTTGGTACACTAGGTAAATATTTTCCTGAAAAATCTGTTGTTCCTTTTTGAAAATCGCCATATTTAAAATCACTGAAGGTATACGCAGATCTTATCACCAGGTAATCCAGGATATTATTATCAAAAGTAGTGGTATAGTCGGCACTTAGTTCAAAACCTTTTTGTTTAGTGTTGCCCGCATTTACAAAATAATCTGCGTTGCTGTTATCTTTCCTCGACACTAACGCATTATTCAGTTTAAAATAAAAGCCTGTAAGTTCTACACGCAATTTATTATTCAGCAATCCTGTCCTTCCACCCACCTCGTAATTGGTACCTTCTTCTGCTTCCAGAAAAGTGCTGATAACCCCGGTAGAAGGCAATAATTCTGCAATAGTAGGCGGAGAAAATCCTTTAGCAATACTTGCAAACACGGTATTATTTTTACCGATATTCTTTTGTACTGCCAGCCTTGGCGATATTTCGTTCTGATAAGTACGTCCCTGGTTCAATACCGGGTAACTATTCAGTCTTGTAAAATCAACTTTAGATTTGTTGATACTTGCTCCCGCAGTAATGATCCAGTCATTCTTAAAACTGATGTCGCCCTGCAGAAAAATACTATAAGTGGTATATCTTATATCATCGTTGGTTTGCAGTGTATCGGGGCTGCCATTTTTATTTTTAGAAACCTGTGTATTAAAATAACCTTCCTGCAATTCGCCTCCTGCCACTAACTGCAATTTGGCATCGTTTATTTTTTTATCGTACACAAATGAGGTCCTGGCGCCAAAGCCTGGTTCATTACGTCGTTCGTAATTACGGAATGTGGGATTTTTTATTTGAGCAAAAGTGCCGTAAATACTGGTGGAATTTTTAAACTCAGAAGTAAAATTATATTGGTGATTAAGGCCTGCTAAAAAATTCTTTTGATAGATGGTAGCTTTGGCAGTGGCTGCACTTGGCAAACCTCCCGCTGCCGGCCTTGCCTGCTCAGGATTGGCCATAAACTCTGCCCTGGTTAATCCGCCGGGTGTTTGATAAAATAAATTAGTATACAAAACACTGGCAGTTAATTGTTGTTTGTCAGAAATTTTTAGCTGTGTATTATAACTCACATTATCTTTCTGGCTTTTAGCATTATCCCTGTAACCATCGCTTTGGTTGTGTGCATAGGTAATAAGTGTTCTGTTATTTTTTTCGCCCAATGCTGCTGAAGCTAAAATATTTTGCAGTCCGTAGCTACCGGTAACATAGTCAATATTTACAGACGGCTTCCAGGTATTGCCAAAACTATGCATCAGCAATAAGCCTCCCGTGCCTGCACCATACATACTACCTGCAGGGCCTTTAAATATTTCTATAGAAGAAAAATTATTAAAGGCAAACTGGTTAAAATAGGTATTGCCACCCGGGTCGGTCACAGGAATATCATTCCAGTATACTTTTACATTTCTTACCCCAAACGGAGAGCGTAATGAACTACCCCGGATATTAATGCGGTAGCTACCGGGAGAACGTTCTTCCATTCTTACACCGGCTACGGAATTAAAAGCATTTACCAAAGATGTTTTGTTGAACCTGTCGGCATTATTATTAGTAAGCACTTTTACAATAGTGCCACAACTTACCACCCTGTTTTGTTCAAAGGCGGTAACCTCAATTTTATCCAGTGTTAATGATGAATCAATAGTAGTTTTTTGCTGGGCAAACAAAAGCTGTTGCGCCAGCCCTGTTATAATTATTAAGCAGGTAATTTTTTTCATGGAAGCTGGTTTAATTGCAGGTGTAAGTAATTTACTCAGGAAAGATAAAAACGACTTTTTACCGGGTAAATTGTTTGGTTGCACTGTGCCACTAAATTACAAAAAAATAAATAGTACTGTTATCAGAGGTTGTAGTAAATGAAAATACAACAGGTGAGTATAATCAAAAAGGCCCTATGCTTAAGCATAAGGCCTTTTTGATTGCGAATAAATACATTGTGTTAAACTACCTGATTATTACCAGTTGTTTTACTATTCTTTCAGAAGGTGTTTCAATTATCATGGCATAAATACCTTCGGCATAAGTATCCAGGTTCAATGTAATGTTATTAAAGCCCTTATTTAAATTTTCCGTTTTGTTCAAAATTTTCCGGCCGGTTTTATCTACCAGGCCAATTTTTACCTGCACATTTTTATCAACGTACATGTTGATGGTTACATTACTGCTTGCAGGGTTAGGCATAATGGTAACAGGCATTCCGGTTTGGCTTTGCCTTACCACCAATACACTGCTATATTTTATCTCTCCGGCCTTACCAATTATTTTAAGCCTGTAATAAATAATTTCATTTCTTATACCGGTAATATCGTCGGTAAATCCAAAGCTTTGCTGTTCATTTAATTTTACTGCATCATTTACAACGCCCACTTTAATATAGGCAATGTTATCCAGGCTTCGTTCCACTTCAACATGATCAATTTCTTTTGAAGCGATTATTGTCCAGTCCAGCAATACTTTATTGTTTTGCGGCACACCTGTAAACTTAAGCACTTCTACCGGAAGCACTACACCTACAAAGCGCCAGTCTCTGTCAATTTGTGATGGTACTTTCTTTTGTACAGTGGCTCTTGTACCAGGTGCCGGATCCCCGATCAACGATCCGCTGTTACCCATTTTGTAAGAAGTTCCTTTAAGGTTGGTAACAGAAGTCAATGAATCGAAACGATTATCCAAACCATCACCATCTGTATCCAGGCCGGTTAAAGTAACCAGGTCATCAGCTATGCCATTTAAATTAAAGTCATTGCCTTCAATTATATCCGGTTGCCCGTCACCGTCAGTATCAAGATCTCTGTAATCGGGTATACCATCTCCATCATGATCGTAAACAAATATACCTGAGCCGCCAAAACCAATTACGTTATCATAGGTGTCAATTAAACCGTCACCATCTGTATCAACACTGCCCGGTAATTTATATCCTGCTGTTGACTGGCCTTCTATATTATCAGGGATACCATCATTGTCTGAATCAATATCCAGGTAATCAGGATTACCACTACCATCAGTATTCCTTAAATTTAAAGCTACTAATGAAGATACAGAAGTAGACCATCCATTTGCTGCAATTACGCCGTCTACAACTCCATTTAAGTTAGCGTCAGGCAAGCCTGCTTCAATTACATCCACAATACCATCACCATCACTATCCATATCATATGCATTCGGCCTGAAGTCCCTGTCAAGATTTTTATTTGGATAGTTATCTGCACGGCCATCTACAGGTGAGGTATCCGGTCCTGTTTTTAATAATGCAGTTGCAGCAAAGTTATTATCACTCATACCATCATAATTGGTATCAGTAAAACTATCTACTAAACCATTGTTATTAGTATCTGATCCGCCGGCTTCCACCAGGTCTGGTATACCATCATTATCACTATCAGAATCTAAATAATTAGGGATACCGTCATTATCAAAATCCTGTGCACCCAAGCCAGTAGCAGACCCTGCCACGCCGGTAGCATTAGCATCTACGTTTTGAGAAAAGCCATCATTATCAGTATCAGTATAGTTATCAATAACACCATTACCATCTGTATCCACACCATAAGACTCTACCACATCTGGTATACCATCATTATCGCTGTCAAGGTCATACTGGTTGATAATACCATCAAGATCTTTATCCGCATTGTCATTTACACCATCGCCATTGCTATCTACAAAGCCCGGGAAGGTAGGATCAAGATAATTAGGGATACCATTGTTATTAGCATCGGCTCCATAATCAAAATTATCATTTACACCATCAAAGTTATAATCTACATAACCAGGGTAAGTAGCATCATTCCAGTTTGGAATACCATTACCATTTGCATCCTGTAACGCAACGGGATTATTGAACTCAACATAATCCGGTATACCATCATTATCATCATCAATATCAATACAACCATTTACAGTTAATGTAACCGGAATAAAATCAGAATAGTTACAAGCAGTACCTGCCAGGTTTGTTGCATTGGTAGCTACCACCATACGGTATAAATTACCGGTATTAGAAGGAGCTGTTGCAGATGGGGGAAGAGTATATGAGTTTATAAACTGGTAATTATTAGGACTGATCAATGTTGGCGTTGCCACACCGGAACTACCGGCCAGGTCAACCCATGTACCACCACCATTTGTACTTCTTTGCCACTTGTAGTAAATGTATACGTTATAGTAAGACCTTACTGTATCAGAAAGTGTAAGGGTTTGTCCGGCACACACCGTTGGGTTTGCCGAAGGAGAATACGACATATTAGGATAGCAGGTTCTGATACTGATATCATCCACTGCCCAGTCGTTACCTCCGCCACCGGGAGCATTATTACGGAAGGTCATGGTAAACCCTGTTTCACCCGGTTTGGTTTTATATACAAATGAACGTTTTACCCATTTATTTAAGGTATCAGAACCGTTTTGTGTGCCGCCTAAACCCTGGTATGTCAGATCACCTGTGGTATAATAGTCCACACCATTAATCTGGAAAGCGATATTAGGCCTTATACCCGATGAATCTCCTACTCCGGTAGGTTGATACCCGGCATTGGTTGACCCGACACCGTTAGAATCGCAACCACATTTAGAACAGATATTTTTTAACCACGCTGAAATTTCATAGTAGGTTTCTGTACAGGCCCCGCTGAAATTATACTGGAAGGCCACGTCGGTACGATATGCCGAATTTACTACCAGCATGTAACCACAAGGGTTAGTAGCGCTTATAGGAGCATTAAGGTTACAAGGTGGATTTCCTTTTGCCGTATTTGTAGCACCGGTATGATCACCAGTGATATCCCATACACCAAAAACCCTTGTTGTGGCAGTAGGCTTGGGAACTGTTTGTATAATAGTACCATTACCACTGGTATTATTGGCCACGCTATAAAAATAATCACCCGGGCCATTACCACCACCAAACGGAGCGTAAGCATAATTGGTATTAGTTGTAGTACCCCTGTTTTGCAGGTATACGGGTGCCCCCGAAGGTGCGCCGAAAGTTCCGCCTACTTCATCACCAACAATATTGGTTGGCGAAACCGCATCCGGGCATGCACCCGGACTTGCATATACCACCAAACTATCACTGGGGAAATTAATAGTATAAAAAGTATTAGTTGTAGAATCCCTGTACCTGAAAGCACCTCCGCCATACTTAATCTTGGTGCCATAAGTTGCATTTACACGTACCCGGTAGGTAGCCATTATAATACAGGTACTACCAAAGTTAGATGGTTTTGAATTGTACCTTATTTTTCCCCGTACGGTTTTGCTTGCGTTTATGCCCATATTAATCTGCAGTGCTGTATCAGTACCTGCACCTGCGGTGGTAATCCACGCTGCGTCCGCATCACTGGCATCTGTAAAATAAGCCGTGGTTGAAGGACGGAAAAGTTTACCCTCATTTGTTTTTAACGCCATACTATCTTTCAGCAAAGCAAAACCTTTGCCGGCAGATAAAGTATCGTAAAAAGCAACACTATCAATAGCTATGTTTGCTCCGCTGGTACTTGGCCTTTGCACCACAAGAATAGATCTTATCTCCAATACATCACCCGGGTCAATAGTTCCACCCACAGTACCATCGGTAACATTGATATAACTTTTTGCATAATCCACTGCAGCTCCTGCTGGTTCAGTAACACAAATATTAAACGTCCATGTACCCGATGTTGGTACACCGGTATTAGTATTGGTGGTGATCCTGATATAATAGGTACTGTTTATGGTTAACCCCACACCACCCGGTGTAACACCGGTATTAAGTGGTGATGCAACGCAAGCTCCTGATAAAGGAACCAGTGTACCACAAAAACCTGAGAATAATTGTATAAGTGGCGACGCTGTTCCTAAGTTGGCTCCTATACTACTTAATGTAATTACAGGGTGATTACTTTGTGCCACAAATTTATACCATACATCTGCCGACCCTGCATTACCACAACCTGGCAAACTGCTGCTTGGTGTTGCATTTATAAATGTACCTGCTGTATTAGCACAGGCAGAAGCACTGGTAAGTGTAATAGCTCCTGTACAATCGTCATTAGCAGGTGGTGTAAGATAGGTTACACAAATATTAAAGTTAGCAACGGTGCCCAGTCCGGATGGGTCAACATTAAAATTGGCAATACGTACATAATAAGTACTACCAACCGTTAAGCCTGTTTGCATCAGGGTTGTTCCTGAAATACAGCTAATTGAAGTTAACGAACCACAAGTACCTGAATAAATCTGTATTCTTGGTGCGGTAAAATTAGTACCTAAGCTGCTTAGTGTTACTGTTTCTATAGTAGTAGTAGCTACAAACTTGTACCACACATCATAATAAGTACCTGCTGCAAAACAACCTAAAGGAGTTGTTCCATTTGCAGTTGCAAGGTCCAGCGTACCAGCTGTATTTACACAAGCTGCGCCGGGTGTTAGTGTAACCGCTCCCGTACAGTCGTCATTAACTGGCTGGTGTTGTACACAAATATTAAAATTCCAGTTGGCAGTAGTAACATTTGTTGGAGCCGAAGTAACATATACTCTTACATAATAAGTGGCTCCAATAGTTAGCCCTGTAAGCGTTTGCCTTGTACTTGCAGCCTGGCAACCTAATGATGTTAAGCTACCGCAAGTACCACTGAGTGTTTCTATATAAGTATTTGCAGCCGTAAGATTAGTACCAAGACTGCTTAATGTTACTGTTTCAGTAGTTGATACGGCCACATATTTAAACCATACATCAAAAGTTGTAGTAGCTGTTGCACCACCGCATGCACCTGCCGGTGCGGAAGTGTTGGCATATTGTATATTACCGGTAGTTGTAGCACAGGTGGCACCGGATGTTAAGGTGGTGGCATTTACACAATCATCATTAGCAGGTGCCTGGGTAGTAACACATATACTAAAGTTAGCTACAGTACCTGTACCAGATGGATTGACATTAAAGTTGGCAATACGAACGTAATACGTAGTACCAATAGTTAAACCTGTTTGCAAAAGTGTTGTTCCACTTACACAACTTACAGAGGTAAGTGCACCGCAACTACCTTGGTAAATCTGAATGCGTGGAGCAGTAAAATTAGTACCCAAACCACTTAAGGTAACGGTATGTGTAGCCGAAGTTGCTACAAATTTGTACCATACATCATAGTAGGTACCGGCAGCAAAACAGCCAATTGGTGTGGCCACATTTGCGGTTGCCAGATCCAGTGTACCAGCTGTATTTACACAAGATGCGCCTGACGTTAATGTAACTGCTCCTGTACAATCATCATTGGCAGGTGGTTGTTGTATGCAGATATCAAAATTCCAGTTTGCAGTAGTGGCATTATTTGGTGCTGCTGTAACATATACCCTTACATAATAAGTAGCGCCAATGGTTAAACCGCTTAAGGTTTGTCTTGTACTTGCAGCCTGGCATCCCAGTGAAGTTAAGCTGCCGCATGTACCACTGAACGTTTCTATATAAGTAGAGGCTGCACTAAGGTTAGTACCAAGATTACTAAGTGTTACTGTTTCAGTTGTAGCTGTTGCCACATACTTGTACCATACATCATAAGTGGTAGCAGCGGTTGCGCCACCGCATGCACCTGCCGGTGCTGCACTGGCTGCATATTGAAGATTACCTGTAATACTACTGCAGGCAAATGCTGAAGTTAATGTAGTAGCGTTGGCACAGGCATCATTTGCTGCCGGAGGCTGAGACGTTACACAAACATTAAAGTCGGCAACAGTACCCAGGCCTGATGGATTGGTATTAAAATTGGCTATACGTACATAATAAGTACTACCTGGTGTAAGGCCTGCCTGAACAAGGCTGGTACCAGAAGCACAACCCAGTGAAACCAAAGCACCACAAGTACCCTGGTAAACCTGTATTTGCGGAGCAGTAAAATTTGCACCTAAGCTGCTTAATGTAACTGTATGCGTAAAAGTAGTTGCAACAAATTTATACCACACATCATAATAGGTACCTGCAGCAAAACAGCCTATTGGTGTTGCTCCATTAGCTGTTGCATTATTTAAAGTACCGGCTGTATTTACGCATGATGCACCGGGTGTTAAACTAACAGCTCCTGCACAATCATCATTTGCCGGTGGAAGAAATATTAATGTTTGAGAAAATTGCACCCATGGATTATTAGCAGTTGTTGTTGTGTTATCTGCTGCTAAATCAGTAGCTGATGAGCTACCTCTCGACATTACACAGTTTACATTGGTAAGTACACCAATAGAATAATTCCAGCCTAAGTCAACTGCTATTCTTTGCCCTGCGGTGATATTTAATGTACCTACACTTAAAGAGATCAAAGTGCGGTTGGTTAATGTGGTAGTGAGGTTAGTAGTAGTACAACTACCTACTTCTGTAGCAATACTACCGTCAGTATTTATAACTCTTAAATATACAAATCCCTGGCCTGTTACAGCTGTAGTAGTACTTAAGTTAAAACGAACCTGCCCCGTAAAAGTTCCTGTTATTGTCTGTGCAGCCAATGGCGCAGAAACCCATTGATCAAGTAAAACCTTTCTTGTTGCAATAGCACCACTATTAGCAGTTGTTTTGCTGGTAATAGTGCTGGCGTCTTTGTATGGGCTCATTTCATACCTGCTTGCCCCGGTAGTCACATTCCATCCGGCATTATATGCCGGAGAAAGCGCTGCGGTAGTGTTCAGGTTGAGGTAAAACCTGGTTTGGGAAAATGCCAAACTGTTAAATAGAAATACTGCGAAAAAAAACAGTATCGCTTTTTTACAGCGTAGCAGCTTTAGTAAAATTGGTTCCATAGTTAACTTATATTGGTTTAACAGGATATAAGAGAGTCTAAAATAAACTAACCACTACTATACAACTTCGTAATATTATAGATATACAACATGTGGCCGGTTTACTACAAACGGCATAAAATGTTTTTTATTGTATATTGGTTGTTTTTGCTGATTCAGGGCTAAAATTGTATAAAATCGAGGCGAAATCGTATAAATACTGCGTAAATCACTTAATAAATATTTTTTTCAAATCGCAATATTTTTAGATTTTAACTGTTTATAATTACTTTTTGGGTAAGATATGCACTACAACTTGTAGTATATGTCCTATTCACATATCAAACTTATCCTTGTAAATCCAATTTTTTATGAAATTCTTTTTTACTAAAAGTTTATTTGCCTTTTTATTATTAATGGGTGCTTTTAGCAAAATAACAGTTGCTCAAACCAAGTTTTACCTCAACCTGAATACTACTGCACCATTAAGCCCTGCTTTCAATCCTGGCTGGAATGTTACTACCGGTGCAACGAGGTATATAATGAGCCCGGTAAAAGATGGGAGTGCCAGTGCCAGCAAATCAACTAACATAACTGTAGTAAGTACGGGCAAGTGTTTATTCGACCAGTTTATTTCTGCTCCGTTAGCTACTCAAACCATAACAGGGCCTTTAAATTTAACAGGCCAGATCCGTTATCAGTTAAGCAGCTTAACTTCTGCCTCGGGTACGGGGTTTGTCTATGTAAGACTTATCAATGCTGATGGATCTATCGCATCAGAATTAGGCAATACTACAACCAGTGCCTTAGCTGCCGCATTAACCAACCGTACAGTAACCTCAGTAAATGTGGGTACTGTATCAATAACTTCAGGGCAACGTTTATGTATTGAAGTAGGTTGCAGTTATAATGTTTCGGCTGCTGTTACCAGAACCTATTCTGCATCAAGAGGAAGTGCGTCCGGTACCGACCTGGCTGTTGACAATTCAACAACAACGGCTAATAACCCCTGGTTCCAGTTTTCTCAAACCATATTATTTCAACCGCCGGCTAATGACGATTGTGCCAATGCTAAACTGATCGTTTCAGATTCTACCTGTGTTGCAGGAACAAGTTCACTTACAGGAGAAACGCTCACGGATGCTACCGACCAGGGGTACACTATTGCTTCTTCATGTTTTTCTTCAACCAATACACCGGATGTATGGTATAAATTTGTAGCCAGAAGCAAAAACCCAACCATTACTATAAGTAATCAGGGTAGTGGCTGGGGAGGAATTGGCAATGTAAAAGTTCAATTGCTTTCAGGTAGTTGTGGTGCACTTACAGAAGTAGCTTGTGCAAGCGGTGCCACACTCACGCCCGCTATCACCAATCCTTTGGTTCAGGGGAACACGTACTATATAAGAATACACAGAAATGCTGCAGGAATTGTACCTGCCAATTATACATTTGATATTTGTGTTACCAATACACAAACAAAAGGTGGGCGTATGAGTGAAATTTTTTCACGTACCGTATTATCACCCGCAGGTGTACTTAATTACCCGTGGGAAATTACTTATGGCCCCGATAATAATTTATGGATAACTGAGGCCCAGGGCTATAGAATACAGAAGATGGATCCCAATACCGGCGTAAAAACAACTGTATTAGACCTTTCAAGTGGCAGCACTTTTCTTCCGGCACCATCAGATTCTTTAAATGCCCAGAGTATGGGAAGCTGGAGCCCATGGCCTCAAGGTGGTTTTGCAGGCATGGCATTGCATCCTAATTTTTTAGATGGAACCGGTAATACTGATTTTGTTTATGTAGCTTATGTACACAGGTTTTTAGGCGGCTCTTCGCCTGCAGGATTGATCTACAGAAATAAACTGGTTCGCTTTACTTATAATACTGCTACAGGCAAATTAGGGTCTCCCGTAGTGATATGCGACACATTACCAGGCAGCAAGGATCACAATTCTCAAAGATTATTAATAGCGCCGGTAGTTAAAGGCGGCACCAATTATTTATTCTATGGTTCCGGTGATATGGGCTCGGGCCAGTTTGAAAACAGGGACCGTCCACAAAGAGCACAAATTCCTGGATCTTATGAAGGAAAAATATTAAGGTTTAACCTGGTACCTGATATTCCTGCCGGAACTTCTCCATGGATACCTGACGATAACCCTTACTCGCCAAACAGTGCTGTGTACAGCATTGGTATCAGGAATAACCAGGGCTTTGCTTACGATACAGCACTAAATATTTTATATGGCTCCTCTCACGGACCATATAGTGATGATGAGATCAATATCATTGAACCATACAGAAACTATGGCCATCCATTAGTAATTGGTTATGCCGAAGGTAATTATAATGGCACCACCAGTCCAAGTACTAATACCAGTATCTCTGCAGGCGCTCCTTTTACCGATAACAGCGGTAATTCAACCTGTCCTCCTGTTGGTAACGAATTGAATAATATTGCTACTATAAATGCAGCAGGTAACGGATTGTTTAAGCGCCCTCTTTTTTCTGCTTATCCTACACCAGCTGCTACCATTGCTAATACATGGAAAGTGAATACGGGTAATGCTAACTGGTATTCAGAAGCATGGTCGGGATTAGACCTGTACACCAATACAATAATTCCGGGCTGGAAAAAATCTTTAGTAGCTGCCGGATTAAAATGGGGCCGCCTTATACGGTTACCATTAGGTGCTACCGGTACTACGACTTTACCAAGCAACCTCGATTCTCTGAATACTTCAGATACCATAACGTATTTTCAAAGTACAAACCGCTACAGGGATTTAGCTTTTGCCCCCAATGGAAAAGACATCTTTTTGGTAATGGATAACAGCTCTGCTACTTCCGGCCCTGGTGTGGGTAATCCTACCACTCCGGCTTGTCCTGGCTGTGTGATCAAATACTCTTTCTTAGGTTATGCAGATGCAGGTGGATTCAGCACTATACCAAAATCAGTTAACGTTACCGACGGACCAACAAATACCTGTATACCGGGTACTACTATAACCATTGATGGCTCTAATAATTATTTATGGGTGCCTATTACCGGGCCAGACGGAAACATCCTGGCAGAATTAAATTGTATGGGCCAGAGCCTTGGTGTGGTTACTTCCTCTTTTTATAAAAACGGTACCGGTTCTATAAGGGTGGCAGGTAGCATCCATTACCTGGATAGAAATATTACCATTACACCAACAGTAACAAGTTTTGCTACGCCTGTAAAAGTAAGGTTGTATATTTCTAAAGCTGAATTAGATGCATTAATTGCAGATGGTTCCAGCGGTGTGGCTTCTATCAGCAATTTAAAGATCCTGAAAAACAGCGACCCCTGCGGATCAGCCATTACAAATGCTACTACATTGTTTACCCCTTCAAATACAGTTTTAACCGACTTACAACAAGGCCCTAACGGGTACGTATTGCAAACAGCTGTTCCTGGTTTTTCTTCTTTCTATTTTGCAGCTAATAATGTTGTATTGCCAGTTGACCAGTTAACTTTTACAGGAACGTTACAAAACGACAATACATCTTTATTGAAATGGCAGACAGATCATGAGATCAACACTTCAAACTTTGCGGTACAAAGAAGTATTGATGGTATTAATTTCAGTACAATTGGTACAGTTACTGCACATGGCAACACCAGCACAATTTCTAATTACGACTTTACTGATATTGATGCCGCTGATCAGCAATCAGCAATACTCTACTACAGGTTAAAAGTTAATGATGTAAATGGTGTATTCAAATATTCAAATACCATCAGCATTACTATGCCGCTTACAAAAGGTTCCATCACTGTGTCTCCAAATCCTGCGGTGAATGATATGAAAGCAACAGTTGTATCTCCGGTTACGGGTAATGCAACATGGAAAATTGTTGATAACACAGGCAGAACAATTATGTACGGTACCACTTTGCTGAAGAAAGGCAGCAATGAAATTCCTGTAAATATTACCCGCCTTGCTGCCGGTTCTTATTACATGAATATTTCGGGAACAGATATTACGCTTAAAACCAAGTTCCAGAAACTATAATCAGTTTTAATAAATATCTTTTAAAATAAAAACTCCCGAAGGAATAAAATCCTTCGGGAGTTTTTTATAATTGAATACAATTTATTGAAACACCGAATCAGCTATACCTTTATTAATACTATAATTACTGATACTGATCTCTGCCTTGCCCTTTTTACCTTTTGTTTTATCTTCTGTTTTTTTAGGTTCGCTGCCATCATCAAAATCAAAAGTTACTCCTTTGGGTAATTTGTAATCTTTAGTATTAAAGGAGAAAATTATTTTATCGGGAAGACCATAGTCGATATATTTTCCATAACTCATCCCTAATTCATAACTGCCGTTTTCCCTGGTAGTTGTTTTTGCTTTAAGAATCACCAAGTTGGCCTCATCAATATATAAGGTAGATAAAACTACGTCTGCATTATCATCTTCCGGCAACAATTTCACCACCTTTACAATTATGCTTCCTACCTTATCTGTACCGGCATCCAATACTGTAAACTTACCGCCACTGATAATGCTATTCAGATTAATATTAACAGCCCCCTTGGGCACAAATGAAATTCCCTTTTCGTTTTTTATTTTAAGCCGGTTAGGTTTTTTAAAATAAATTTTTACGGTTGCTACAGGAATTTTTAAAAAAGTTACGTTCGTCTTCATTTTACCGGCGGCCTCATAATCATTCACCTTTTCAATTTTGGCTTTTACTTTTTGTACCAGTGCAGTTACATCCTGCGCTACAGAAAACAAAGGGCTGCAAATGAACAGCAATACAACAACAGGATTTATTTTTTTCATGTTACGATAGAATATCTTTTCTTTTAAAAACAATTACAGATGCTGATACCAGGATAAAAATATGTGCCAGTAAAATAAGCAGGCTTCTTTGTATTGCAGGCCAGTTTTCAATACTTCCTTTTATCGTTTCACCATCTTCTGTGGTACCTATGTAAAAGAACCCCTTCCACCCTACTAAATAAGACGTAAATAAAAACGGCTTTACATTTTTATCAATGATGGGTACATTAATATTAGAAATAATGGTGCATACAATAACAATACATACTGTTGCAATAATTGGCCCGATAGAATTTTCGGCAAAAATGGAAAGGAATAAAGATAATGCTGCAATAACTGTGAGTGCTACTGTTGCGTATGCAAATGCAGCAATGTACCGCCACACAATATCATCTTTTGTAATCAGCAGTATCTGGGATTCTTCACCCTTAGACCGGAAGATGAGCATATCATCGGCACCAAATATCATAAGGCTGAATACAAGTGAAGTTATCGCCATCCACAGCAGTAATAAAATAGTAAAAATTGTTGCTGCAGCAAATTTTACCAAAATTAGTTGCGTACGGCTTATCGGTTTTGAAATCAATAACCGCAACGTACCCATATTTGCTTCTCCCGAAATAGAATCAGCGGCAATAAGCGCAACCAGTATAGGCACTTGTATCAGCAATGTGTTTAAAATAATATAACACATAAAATATCCGTTGATAGCTTTTACCCTTTCAAATTCAAAAGTATCTTTCACACTTTGCAGCATCATGTCCATATAGTTCTGTCCATCTGCTTTAAAAGCAAACTGAAAAATAAAAGCTATCGCCGCAATTGCAACAAAAGCAATATAGGTACGGGGCCTTTTAGAAATTTTATACAACTCAATTTTTAACAGTGTCCACATATTGCTGAGTTGTTAGTGATAAAAAATAATCTTCTAAAGAATGCCTGGGCTGAATGGATAAGATGCCGATATTCATACCAGTCATATAGGTGGTTAATTCCGGTATTCCATTTTTATTCATTTGCATTTTTATGGCATCTGCCGAAGGTAAAACAAATGATGCCCATTTAGATTGCATCAGTTTATCTTTTGCTTCACTATTATTTAAAGTATCTATTTGCACAATTGTTTTTGCAGGGTCCAATAATGCGGCAGCATTACCTTCCACCACTTTTCTCCCTTTATTTATTATAAGAATACGATTTGCTATAATTTCTATTTCACTTAACAAATGAGAAGATACCACAATGGTTTTACCCATTTCTTTACTTAGCTTCAGTATCAGGTTGCGCATGTCAGCAATCCCCTGCGGATCTAACCCGTTGGTAGGCTCATCCAACACTATCAAACGTGGATCATGCGCCAATGCAACAGCAATGCCTAAACGCTGTTTCATACCCTGGCTAAAGGTTTTTACTTTACTATCTGCCCTTTCTGCAAGGCCCACCATTTCTAATTGTTCCATCAATAAATGGCGGTTAACTTTTATGCCGCTCATTTTAGCAAAAATGAAAAGGTTTTGATAAGCAGAAAGATATTTATACAGATCAGGCTTTTCGATAACAGCACCGGTTTCTTTTAAAATTTCTGTGCGGTGAGTAAACAGGTTCTTACCAAAAATTTCTATTTCGCCAGAACTGGGTTTAATAAGCGACAGCAACATCCTTATGGTAGTGGATTTACCGGCACCATTCTGACCTAAAAAACCATACACATCTCCTTCATTAACAGTAAAAGAAAGGTCATCCACTGCTATCAGATCTTTAAATTTTTTTGAAAGGCGATTAACACTGAGAATTACCGGCATAATTTATTAATATGAGTAAAGGTAAAACGGATAGTAGCGCTATTTGTTCGCAAAAGTACAGCAGCCGGTTAAAAAACAACCGAAAAAACTTGCATAGCCCCAAAAAATGCGCTATGTTTGCCTCCGCTTACCTACTTACCCGTATTCTTGATTCAACCACACATCCCCACAGATCAATTTATTTGTAGCAGTCATATAAAATGAAATGTCATTTTATTCTGGCCATGCAATGTATTACCGTATCCATTATGCTGTGATCTTACCTGATGCTTATAATTTATAAGTATTAACCTCTGTAAACTTAATAGACCGTAAATCACACAAGATGAAAAAAATCTTTACCCTGGTAATTGCAATAGCCGCAGGTTTTATTGCCACTGCTCAAACCTGTACTACGTCAGGCTTTGATATTTGCGACCCGGCAAAATCTGTAAGTTCAGACTTTAGAAATGCGGTGCAATTAAATGGCACAGGCAGCCCTTTAACTGTAGGAGCAAAATATAAATTCAGCAATGCTATACCCGCTTTAAATTTAGATGCCGTTATTTCCATTGATGCTATCGTGAATGCTACTTTAGCAGGAGCCGGCAGCCCCACTATAGATGATGATGGTATAGTTACAGAAACAGGTGCTGCAGGCAGCGGTGCTTCTTTATTCTCACCACGTATTGCTCCCGATCAACAACTTTCCTGCACCAGTCGTTCCGGATATGTTGAATTCAGCATTAAATTTTATACGCATAGCAGCGGTAACGGAGCTCCCGTAAGCGGTACCGAAATGGCAGTAGCCAACCTTAATTTGCTGAGCTTTGATATGGATGGTTTTAATGTAGGCAATAACGGTTGGTTTAAAGAGATCAGTTATGCAAAAACAAATGCTTTTGATCCTGCAAATTATAGTGCCCCGGCAACCGAATTATTGCAAGGTGGAAATGTTGGCGGTTGGCTATTAACTTATGGCAGCACTGCTGAAAGAACAGGTGTGGCAGGTTGCACAGAGATTATAGAAAGATCTGTTTACAGCAATTTGCAGACTGCCATTTCATTCAGAATGGGATACGATTATAAAGCGCCTGGTGTTAATTGCAATAGCAGTAGTATTCAACCCACAAGAGATTATGGCGTACGTTTTGGTTGCTTTAACTTACCTGCAGCCGGGCCTTTGCCGGTTTCGCTGGTAGATTTTGCTGCCAGTTATGCTGCAGGAAAAACAATAGTAACCTGGACGAGTTTGCAGGAACATAACCTGGACAGCTACGAAATACAAAGAAGTTTTGATGGTATAAATTTTGAAGTAGCAGGAAATGTAAAAGCTAATAATTTAACTTCTACACAGGAGTATTCTTTTACAGATGATGTTACTGCTTTTAATTCCAAATACATTTATTACCGCATAAGAATTGCTGACCTGGAGTACAGTATGAAACTTACCAATACCGTAATCATTAAAATTGCAAGCCCTAAGGGAAATGAAATGCTGGTTTCTCCCAACCCGTCAAGCAGCCATGCTCAAATAAAAGTAATCACTAAAAAGGCAGGTAAAGGAGATATCACTGTTTTTGACGCTACAGGTAAATTAGTATTAAAGCAACAGGCATCATTACTGGAAGGTAATAACACGATCATTATAAATAATATCACTTCTTTAAGTGAAGGTTATTATACTATCCGGCTTACAACTAACAATGAAAGCTTCAGTTCAAAATTACTGATCTGGAAATAACGATATAAAGGTCTTTTTGATAACCAAGCACAAACAAAGGCTCTTTCCTGCAAAGGAAGGGGCTTTTTATTTACCGTTAGGATTCATATATGATTGCAATGCTTTTACATATTCTTCAAAAGCATCAATACCCTTTGGCGTAATCTTACAAATAGTTTGAGGATAGTTATTATTGAATTGTTTTATTACATCGATATAACCGGCATCTTTAAGTTTATTCACCTGCACACTTAAATTACCTGCAGTAGAATTTGTTTTTTCTTTGAGAAATGTAAACTCTGCCTCTTTAACACTTATCAGTAAACTGATAACTGCTAAACGCAATTGAGAATGTAATATAGGATCCAGTTCTTTAAACATTGGCAGCTTTGTGTTTGCGGTATTTGGCATTTATAAGCAGGCCAGGTATAAGCCAGGCAACAACGGCGGATGCGGCCATAAACAAAAGCGGATAAGGGTATGGAACAAATGTACTGGCAATTGCAAATACCCAGCAAAATATGCCACCAATAACCATTGGTTTTACTTTGCAAATTAAACCTGTAATAATAGTTGGTATCCCGTAAACAAGCATATATACAGAACTATGCATCCCCAAGTCATACTTTGCCCTCATTACATTTTCTAAAATGCTTAACACCATCATGGAGAAGCCAAACGTTATCCATATAGCACCTGCAGCAGCGTCAGTAAAACTTACAAATTTTTTCTCCCTTTTTTCTTTTGCACTTATAATTATTTGCGGCACCACAGCAATAATTGTAAGGAACCATACATTGTAAAGCAAGTAAATATTGTATTTAAAGGCATAAAAACTTACCAGGCTGCACACAGTAATTATACAGCCCCACAGTATAGGCCCAATGCCTTTTTCGTGGTAACTGGTTTTTACCTTGTTAATGGTTTCGCTAATTAAATTAAGGCTCTCCTGCTCTGTCATTTTTTTTTCGTTCATTGCCATCTTATTAAATATTTACAAATGATTTTTTTGGCGCATCAGGTATGCCGGTATAATATAACTGAATAAAATTGCTGCGGCACCAAACAACATCTGGTAATCGTAATTAAAATAAGTAGAGCAGATAGCAAGTATCCATGCGCTTATTCCTCCAACTACCAATGGTTTAAATTGTAGCAACTTACCGGAAATAAACGTACCCAATCCATATAACAAAATAAAGAAAGGAAAAATATTGGTATTCCACCCCATCTTACTCAATATCATACTCAACACAAAATAACTGATACCCATACCCATCCACAAATATTTCATACTCTCCCCAATATAAGTTTGGGCTTCTCTTTTCTTCCTTTCTTTTATACCCAGGTAAGCACTGAAAATTATAGCAGGAATGATAAGTAACCATACCAGGTAATGTTTTTCGTAGTCCAGTACATTTTTTAAAATAAACTGTCCGGTACAGGCTGCAAAAGTTACCCAGCCCCATAGCAAAAAATGACTGCTGTTATCACCCATATCCCTACGGGTTTTTGCAATCATTGATTGTATCAGTTGAAGACTGTCTTGCGGTGAAAAATTTTCCTCTTCCATTATTGTGTAGGTTTAGGAGTGTAGAAGTTTAGGGTTTAGAAGTTTAGAAGGCGCATTTTGTTCCAGCCCTAAACCTCTACACCCTAAACTTCTACACCAGATTAATTACAGGTTTTTATCAACATCTCCACCTGCGCTTTGCCCCAGTTAGGATCTAATTCACCAGCTGGTTTAAAAGTAGCATATTTATCCAATGCCGTTTGCAATGCCGGTTTTGCAGTTTTGCAACCACCACCAAATTGTTCCGGTGTATATTTTAAACCCTGTCCTTTTAAATAATAAGGCCTTGGATTATTAGGATCCTGCTGCATGGCTTTTTCCATATTACCATTGCTTTCTGCACCATATTCCTGCCAGCGTTGCATCGGGTTTACCATCATGTGGCAACTTGCAATCATACTTTTAATACAGGAAATTTCAGAATTGTTTGGCATTAATGAATCAGCTTTATTAATAAGATCAGTTGCCTTATCTGCAAAGCCATCTACTTTATCTTTATCCTGCAACATAAAACCATAATTTACCTGGCAAAATGCAGCATAATAATACGCCAGCCACTGATTTTTTTCTGCCGTTGCAATCCTTTCAAAATTATTGGCCAGCGTTAAAAGGCTTGCAGGATTTTGAAAACTGGTATCAATAGCTGCAAGATTTTTTTTCATAGCACCCACATATTTATCACTTTGGCTAAAGGATAAAAAAGAAATGGATAATAAAGCCGAAACGATGATTAACTTTTTCATTGTTGTATTTTTTAAAGTGTTGATTTATTTGTTTTGTTGATTTTTTAATTTTTGATATTCTCTTTCCACCGAATTTGTTTTAGGAAAAATATAAGCACCTGCAAAATGGAATGCCAAACCGATACCCCAGCCTAAAGTTGTCCATATAGGCCATGGGTAACGATGCATATTCCATTCGTCCATATTAAATATCCTATGCTGGTTTCCGGTAACAAACCAAATGCCCCACAAAAATGCATTCACAATTACATAAACAATCAGGTGATTTTTAAAACCGGCTCTCTTTTGTGCAATCTCCCAAAGTTCAGGATCCTTTCCTTCGGGAGCAGGTTGACGATAGTGTGACATAATGTGATTTTTAATTTTAAAAATTTAAATGGCTATACTTTAATTTTTATAAATTATTATTAATGGCGTCTTGTGTCCTGTCGGTACCAAAGCTTAAGAAGCAGCCTATAAATACAAATCGTTTGCTCTGTGGTGTTACTGCTTCTTTACGGCTACCATCGTTAGAATAATTGTATGTAAACACCTGGTTTTGCCCAAACACATTATTGATACCTAATACCCACACTGCAAAGTTTTTGGTATCTTTTCTGCCAATGGTAGGCAGGTAATTTATACTAAAGCTGCAACTGTTGTAATTAATAGTAGTACCCATATCAGTAAATACATTTTTCTGTTGGGCATTGTCATAAGCTATGCGGTAATAAGGCCTTCCGGTAGCAAAATTGTAACTCAGGTTAAATTGTGTTTTCCAGGGCAAAAAGAATTTTTTGAAAACAAAGGCAGCCGTATGTTTTGCAGCAAATGATGGCTGTATTAAAGAAGGGAAATTTAAAAAATCTCTTTTAGTGTCTAAATAAGAATAAGATATCCAGTAGTCAACATTTTTTATGGTCTTTTTATCTCTCCAGAAAAGTTCAAATCCTTTTGCATACCCTGATCCGGAATTGCTGCTTGCTATTTCCTGTCCGTTTGTAGTATAGCCCGTTTTATACAGGTCGTTATATTTTTTATAGAATAATTCCATTCTTAAAGTTTGTACACCGGTTTGCATCTGGTATTGTAAAATATAATGCGCTGCCTGCGAAAAATTCAACAAGCTGCTGCTGGGTAAATATTTTGTTTCGGGGTTCTGATAAAAAATACCATACGCAAATCCTGCAGAACTGTTTTTACTTAACTGGTATGCCAGTGAAGCTCTTGGCGCTACATTCCATTTATTCAACAGGTCAGAATGTTCGGTACGCACACCCAATTTTGCTGCCAGTGTATTGGTGATGTAAATATCTGATTCGGCAAAAACTGCTGCCATGGTTTCTTTTACAGTCTGGTTATATTTTGTGCCATCGTATAATGTATAAGCAGATTTTTCATTGCTTACACTTACTTCTGTTCCAAAGCGAATAGCACTTAAACCGCTTAACTTTTTATCCAGCACAATTCTGTTTTGTAAAAAATTACCTTTAGTTGTCAGAGAGAAATTTTTAAAAGCATAAAACATTGGTGTGGTAATGATCTGCTTAACATTATTGGCATTCTGCAATTCATTATCAATATCATTTTTGTTAGTGCTGTAAGAAACACCGGCGTTCAATTTCCATTTATTCTTTAAAGGTTGTTTCCAGCTGATATTATGATACTGGTTAAAGTTTTGAATAGTAAACGCATCTTTCATGCCAATAGAATCAATATCATTATTGCGGCTGCCCACATTGGTACTACTGACGTAAGAGAAAAATTTTACCATGCCACCACCTTTTGTCTTAAAACGGAAGTTAGCATCGCCATCAATGACCACCGGTATCTTAAAATAATCCAGTTTTTGTTTGATCACATTAAATGCTAACCAAAGGTTGGTATAGTTACCACTAAAACCCCAGCTGCTTTTTTTATCTTTCGCCAGGTGCTGAATACCGCCGCCTACTCCTACTACGCTTACGCCAAGGTCAGCTTCGCTTTTTTCAGGCAAATCCTTACTTTCTAAAATTAAGGCTGATGATAAAGCCTGGCCGTATAAAGCGGAGTAACCGCCGGTGCTGAATACCGTGCCTTTAAATAAAAACGGATTGAACCTTCCCCTTTGTGCGACACCGGGTGTACCGCTATAGAAGAAGTTATTTACCTGCGTACCGTCAATAAAGATCTTGCTCTCGGTAGCAGTACCGCCTCTTACAAATAAGCCTTCGCTTTCACCCACCTGTTGGGCACCTGGCAGCGATTTAAAGGCCGCCGTTACGTCGCCGTTGGCACTTGGGGTAGTTACCACATCAATATCGGTTAAAACGGCTCCTTTCTTCTTATCGCTTGCCTCAAACGAACCTGTTGAAATTACAACTGCCTTCAGTTCGGTTACCAACTCCTTCAAAGTAGCGGAAATTGTAATATCTGTGGTGCCAATGGTGATTTTTTGCTCAAAAGTCCTGTAACCTGATGAAGTAGCCTCAAGAACCTGCTCCCCCTTTTCGGTGGTGGTAAAAGAGAAATTACCCAGCGAATCTGTGGTGGCTCCGTCATATGTATTTTTTAATACTATACTAACGCCAGCCAGAGGTTTGTTCTTATTATCCAACGCTTTACCGCTGATTTTAACCTGGGCTTTTGCCGAAAAAATCAACACCGTAAGTAGTAAAGTAAACCAATTTTTCATCCTTCTAAATTTTACACAAACGTAAAGTAGTTTATTTTATAAACCAAATGTTTTAAAGAAATAATTTTTTCTTAACCTTGGGTTTTACCCGATTCTTTTGCTCCAATTTTGTTTTTAATAAATTGATTATCAATATTTTAAAGCAGCGCTTTACCCGCCAGCCCTGGCAAGTATTTAACGCAGAACTTATCAACATCGCTCAAAATATATTTTTTTATGTGGCCGTAAATTGTAATTTAGCAATAGAATTTAATGGGTTAGTAAGTATAAAGGGCTATCAGAAATGATAGCCCTTTTACTTTTTAGTCGTTACTGAAATTGGTTTGTAATTTTAAAATATCGTACAACCATACCTAAAATATTTTCTACTTAATTTTTGTAATTAATAGTCCTCAAACTGTTTTTATAAATCTAAAATTTTCAATTTCAAATCCTCCGTTAACTTTACAACATGAGTAAAACTAAGTCGGCATTTTTTTGCCAGAGCTGCGGATATGAAAGTGCAAAGTGGTTAGGCAAATGCCCCAGCTGTAATAACTGGAACACATTTGTGGAAGAAGTAATTGTTAAAGGCAGCGATAAAAAAGAAAAAGATGAATGGGCAGATTATAAAAGAGATGGAAAAATAAAAACCATCTCCATTAACGAAGTAAGCAGTGCCGAAGAAAAAAGAATTCTTACACAAGACACAGAATTAAATCGTGTGCTGGGTGGTGGCATTGTAATGGGCAGTATTGTTTTGGTTGCAGGAGAACCGGGTATTGGTAAATCAACTTTGTTTTTGCAAATTGGTTTACAACTGAAAGATGTGGTTACATTATATATAAGTGGAGAAGAGAGCGAACAACAAATTAAAATGCGTGCTGACAGAATTGGCATTGCCAGCGAAAATTTTTATTTACTTACTGAAACTGATACCAAAACAATTTTCCAGGAAGTAAAAAAATTAAAACCACAATTAGTCATTGTTGATTCTATACAAACATTGCAATCGCCATTTGTAGAAAGCGGACCAGGTAGTATCAGCCAGATAAGAGAGACTGCCGCAGAACTGCAACGCTTTGCTAAAGAAACCAACACACCGGTTTTTTTAATCGGCCATATTACCAAGGATGGCAATATAGCAGGGCCGAAAATTTTAGAACATATGGTGGATACGGTATTGCAGTTTGAAGGCGATCGTCATTATGCTTATCGTATTTTAAGAACATTAAAAAACCGCTTTGGTTCTACAGCAGAGTTAGGTATTTATGAAATGACCGGCGAAGGCATGAGAGCCGTAACCAACCCCAGCGAAATTTTAATTACACAAAAAGAAGATGCCTTAAGTGGTATTGCTATTGCTGCCACTATTGAAGGCATGCGGCCCTTACTGATTGAAACGCAGGCATTGGTTACGCAAAGTGTGTATGGTACACCACAACGTACTGTAACTGGTTTCGATTTGCGCCGCTTACAATTATTATTAGCTGTACTGGAAAAACGTGGGGGTTTTCATTTTGGTGTAAAGGATGTTTTTGTAAATATTGCAGGCGGATTAAAGATTGAAGATCCTTCTATTGACCTTGCGATTGTATGTGCATTACTCAGCAGCTACGAAGATGTGCCGCTGCCGCAACTGATCTGTTTTGCCGGTGAAGTTGGTTTAAGTGGTGAGATTAGAGCTGTAAACAGAATTGAACAACGCATTGCCGAAGCAGAAAAATTAGGTTTTGAAAAAATTATTGTGAGTAAGTACAATGCTAAAAGTTTACCCAAACAAAAAACCAATATTGAGATAGTGGCGTTGGGGAAAGTAGAGGAAGTGTATCAGTATTTGTTTTGATTAACTCTAAGAAGTTCGCCATGCATTTAAGAAAAATGCTCAACGCCCAATTTTCAATATTCAATGCTCAACTTAAAATGCACGTGTATTTCATTGAACATTGAGCGTTGAAAATTGAATATTGAAAATTATTCCTCAACCTGAGACTTAAATTTATGCAATCTTTAAAAAATATATTCTCCTCTACCCTTCACCTCTTCTACCCACACGTGTGCACAGGTTGTGGCAGCGATTTACTGGAAGAAAATAATTTACTCTGTTTACATTGTATCAACGATCTGCCGCACACTGATTTTGCTCAATTCAATAATAACCCGGTAGAAAAGATATTCTGGGGGCGCATACCCGTTACTGCCGCACACAGCCAGTTTTATTTTGCTAAAGAAACTTTGTTACAGCATCTTATTCATCAATTGAAATATAAAAACAATACCGCCATTGGTTTTTATTTAGGCGAATTAATGGGTACCAGTTTACTACAAAGCAATCGCTTTAACCATATTGATTACCTGGTTCCGTTACCACTATATCCCGATAAAGAACGTAAAAGAGGCTATAACCAGGCAGCAATAATCTGCAATGGCATGTCTGAGGTTATGAATGTGCCGGTTTTAAAAGATACTATTATCCGCCAGCGCTTTACTGAAACACAAACCCGTAAACACCGTACCGAAAGATGGGAAAATGTAGAAGGGAGCTTTGTGGTTAAAGATCCGGCAATTATAAAAGGAAAGAATATTTTGCTGGTAGATGATGTGGTTACCACCGGCGCAACTTTAGAAGCCTGCGGCAGTGTAATATTACAAACCGAAGAGGTAAAACTGTATATTGCCACATTAGCACACGCTGCTAAATAGTTTTGGTTTAAATTTGAATTATGAAATCAAGCCTGTCTTTATTTTTTGTTAGTTTCTGCGTATTGATAGTGTTGGCATCGTGTAAGAAAGATTCCTTCATTACCAGTGCAGAAGCCAGGCTTACTATTACCGCAGACTCTTTAAAATACGATACTGTTTTTACCACCACCGGCTCTATCACCAAATCATTTAAGATCATTAATGAAAACAGCCAGAAGCTGAGATTAAGTAAAGTGAAATTAATGGGCGGCACTGCATCTGCTTTTAAAATAAATGTAAATGGCACCGCTGCTACCGAATTGAATAATGTAGAAATTGAAGCTAATGATAGTATTTATGTTTTTGCATCGGTAACCATCAATCCTAATGCGGCCAATCTTCCTTTTATTGTTAGTGATAGTATTTTAATTAACTATAATGGTAACGATCGTTTTGTGCAGTTACAAGCTTACGGGCAAAATGCTGTTTACCTTACCAACAAAGTTATTACAGGCAATGTAACCTGGACAAACACTTTGCCATTTGTAATTTTAAAAAGCCTGCGCATTGATACCACAGCAACATTAACCATTCAGCCGGGCACAAAAATTTACAGTCATGCTGATGCGCCTTTTATTGTAGATGGTACACTTATTATTAATGGTACAAAAAGTAATGAAGTGGTTTTTGCAGGCGACAGATTGGACAATGATTATAAAGATCTGCCCGCAGGCTGGCCCGGTATTTATTTCCGTGGCAACAGTAAAAACAATGTGTTGAAATTTGCAGTCATTAAAAATGCCTACCAGGCGGTGGTGGCAACAAGCCCTTCTGTAAATGCCAATCCAAAACTTATTTTGCAACAATGCATTATTGATAATGCTTATGATGCCGGGGTGTTGGCAGCCAATACAAGCATCTATGCTAACAACAGTTTAATCAGTAACTGCGGCAGTAATATTGCTTTAATATATGGCGGCGATTATAATTTCACCAATTGTACTGTAGCCAGTTTTTCTAATCTCTACTTATTGCATAAAAACCCGGTGTTAACAGTAAGTAATTTTGCAACGCAGGGCGGCACTACAGTTACTGCCAATTTAAATGCCACATTCCGTAATTGTATTTTTTGGGCCGATACCGGCTTTGTTAATAATGAAGTAGTGGTAAACAAACAAGGCAGTAATACCTTTAATGTATTATTTGAAAAGAATTTATACCGGGCACAAAACGACCCTGCCAACAGCACTTTAACGGCCAATATCAAAAACCTGTACCCTCAATTTGACAGTATTGATATCAGCAAACGTATCTATGATTTCAGGATCACCAAAACTAATACTGCCCCGGGCATTAACAAAGGTGTAGCTACAGGTTTTACAAAAGATCTTGACGATGGCAACCGAAACGTTGGTTTACCCGATTTAGGTTGTTATGAAAAACAGTAGCCCTGTATTATTTTTTATAAGCGGTACTGCTGCTTTACCAAATTGGCAGTAAAATTGCACGAACAATATTTCAACAATTGTGTTATTTAAAAAAGTAAACTTTAAAACTATGATAAAAGTATTAGCGATTGCAACAGTATTATTATCCTGTACAGCAGCGCCAACAAGTGAAATTGTATCCGGAGATGGCCAGAATCAAACAGGCTTCAATCCTCCGGTAATTGTTGCTGCAAAATCTATTTACGAATTTAAAGTAGAAGCACTCGATGGTGGCACTATCGATTTTGCAAAATACAAAGGCAAAAAAATATTAGTAGTTAACACGGCTTCTAAATGTGGTTATACACCGCAATACGAAGGCCTGGAAAAACTGTACGAAAAGTATAAAGATAAATTAGTGATCGTAGGTTTTCCTGCCAATAATTTTGGCGGACAGGAACCTGGCACCAACACAGAAATAAAAGAATTCTGCAAAAAGAATTATGGTGTTACTTTTCCTATGGCGGCAAAAGTTTCTGTAAAAGGTGATGATACGGCACCTATTTTTCAATGGTTATGCAACAAAGCACAAAACGGCGTACTGGATGCAGAAATCAAATGGAATTTTGGTAAATTTTTACTGGATGAAAACGGACATTTAATTACTTATTTTCCCAGCAAGGTAGAACCAATGAGTGAAGAGCTCACAAGTAAATTATAAGTCTAAAAATATTTTATAAAAAGAGGATGCAACAAAATAGTTGCATCCTCTTTTTGTTTTATGCAACCCCGATTGTGGTTCTTTCATCTTGCCAGATAAGCATACCAACATTTTTATTAACTTTATAATATGCAGCAAATGGGTTTAATATATGCGGATATAGAACTGATCAATGCTATTGATTTAGGATTGGCAAAACGTCATCAGATTGGTGAAGAAGAAATAAAACGTATTCACGTAAATATGCTGGTGGATACCGGCAGTGTTTATATGTGCATCAACGAAACGGTGCAGGAACAATTACAATTGGCTGTAGTAGAAAAAAGAAAGGGACAACTTGCAGATGGCAGTGTGGTAGAATATGATGTGGTTGGACCGATTGAAGTCCGTTTTAAAAATCGTCGTTGTGTGGTTGATGCCATGGTAATTCCCGGTGATAATGAACTTTTATTAGGAGCGATTCCGCTTGAGGATATGCCTGTCCCGATACCTTATATTAAATTATTAGAATAATCGGGAGATGTTGTGATTCATCCTTATCGCAGGGAATTGATTGTAAATCCTGAGCATCCTTATTTCGCTCAGATGAAATTGAAATGAAAAATTTACTTATAATTTTCTTTACATTATATACTGCAATACCCTTTGCACAAATACCCAAGAGTGGTACTTATATTTATAACTACTGCGATATGGAATACAATAAATGTATAGGTAAGTGTACAATAAAAATCAAAGGCAATAATATCTGGATATACGCTCCGGCAAATCTTACAGGTATTAAAGAAGGAGAATTGTACGAAAGCGGAACATTACACAAAGACCGTAAAGGGAGGTGGATAATAACCCCGTATTCATCAAAAGATAAAACAACGCCAACTTTAAATACTGATGATGGACCGCCATTATGGATAGATTTTAAAAGAAAACGTTTCTGGACATTTTAGGCAATTCATTTCCATCTACTCTCCTTTATCTTTGCAATCCATGCAATTCCATTCCATCACCGGCCAAAAAGATACCAAAGAACAATTGGTACAAATGATTCAGCACAACCGCCTGAGCCATGCTTTATTATTTTTAGGTAAAGAAGGCAGCGGCGCTTTGCAACTGGCCATGGCTTTTGCACAATATATTGTTTGCGAAAAAGTAAACGGAAAACAGTTGAAAGTTGAAAGTGAAAAGTTGAAAGCAGAGCCATCATTATTTGGAGAGCCGGAACCTGTCGCTGAAGCCCAACTACCAACTCTCAACTCTCAACTCTCAACTTTCAACGATAGTTGCGGCGAATGTGCTGCCTGCAAAAAAGCTACAGCGTTAATTCATCCCGATATACATTTCAGTTACCCGGTAATTACAAAAAAAGCGGGGGAAAAACCCATCAGTGCCGATTTTATAAAAGAGTGGCGGGAGTTTGTGGTGCAAAGCCCCTATGGCAATGTGTATGATTGGTTGCAATTTATTGGCGCCGAAAACAAACAAGGTAATATCACCGCAACAGAATGCAATGATATTAACCGCACCATGAGCCTGAAAAGTTTTGAGAGTGAATACAAGATCCTTATCATGTGGAAGCCGGAGTTTTTAGGCAAAGAGGGTAATAAATTATTAAAACTGATTGAAGAGCCACCACCTAATACACTTTTTCTGTTTGTGGCTGAAAGCGAGGAGCAAATACTGCCTACCATTTTATCCAGGACGCAGCTGGTGAAAATTCCACTGCTCACCAATTTAGAAGTGGAAGCCGCATTGGAATTAAAAGAAGGGGTAAGCATAGAAAAAGCGGGACAAATTGCCGCTTTGGCCGAAGGCAATTACCGGGAAGCCCTGCAATTATTGCAACATGCCGAAGACGATTGGCAGGCGATGTTGAGGGATTGGCTGAACGCTGTTTTAAAAACCGGGCCTGTAGCACAGGTAAAATGGATTGACGAGACCGCCAAACTGGGCAGGGAAAAACAAAAACAATTCCTCAAATACTTTATT
The DNA here is from genome assembly GCF_050611765.1 of Ferruginibacter sp. SUN106. Taxonomy (NCBI): domain Bacteria; kingdom Pseudomonadati; phylum Bacteroidota; class Chitinophagia; order Chitinophagales; family Chitinophagaceae; genus Ferruginibacter; species Ferruginibacter sp. SUN106. The sequence goes on along the minus strand of NZ_JBODJC010000001.1, from coordinate 220,977 downwards.
CATTTGCTGGAACAGGCAGTACGTTTAAGGGCTTTGGGCGACTCAAATAATATACAACAGACTGCAGACCATGATTTTGCGTTGCGCCTGAACAAGATATGCGGCATTGGCCAGCAAGAAGCCATCATCAATGAATTAGACAAGGCCAGCTACTATATTGAAAGAAATGCTAATGCAAAAATGCTCTTCCATGCCCTTTCTATCAGGTTATACCACATTATTAGCAACAAATCAGTAATTTTGGTGAATTGAGGAATTTGAACAGGGAAATAGACAATTACTAAGAACGATTATTTTGTCATCAGCATATAATCTTTGGTCAATATTAAGGCGTTTTATTTTTATGGCATTTTACTATTCAATTCATTAATGCCCAATAATGATTTACTGCACAAGAGTGCAACGCCAATAAAGTTGAGCAAGGCAATATAGCTGAATTCAAAATTTCTTACTTGCGAAATCCCGATATTTTCGGGGCCACATAGTAATTCTACAGCCGGGTTCAAAAAATTCCTACTTTTTAAAATGTATTGCCTGCTTCATCGTTACTAACGAAATGCAGTTAAACCATTTTTAATTATCAATTAACCAATTATCAATTATTAAGATATGGGATGTGGAAGTGGAGGATGCGGCACAAAAGATGGTGCACCAGGTGGCTGCCAGAGCCATGGCAGTTGCAGCACCGGTGGTTGCAACCGTATGAATGTACACGACTGGCTGGCTAACTTACCTTTCAGCGATCCTGAAAGCAGTTGCCGCATTATTGAAGTGAGCTTTAATAATGGCAGCCGCAAAGATTTCTTTAAAAATAATACGCTGCATTTTTACGAAAAAGGAGATATGATCGCTGTAGAAGGCATCAGCGGTTTTGATGTGGGCGCTGTAAATATGACCGGCGAACTGGTACGTTTACAGATGAAAAAAAGGAATGTGGACGAGAAAAGCCCGGACATTAAAAAAGTATTGCGCCGTGCTAACGAAACTGACCTTGCCAAAATGAAGGAAACCAAGGCAAGGGAAGCACAGGTATTGATCCGCAGCCGTGCTATGGCCCGCCAGCTTAATTTAGAAATGAAAATGGCAGAAGTGGAAATACAGGCCGATGGCCGTAAAGCCACTTTCTTTTATATTGCTGATGACCGTGTGGATTTTCGTGAGCTGATAAAATTATATGCTGCCGAGTTTAAAGTGAAAGTGGAAATGCGCCAGATTGGTGCACGCCAGGAAGCCGGGAAAGTTGGTGGTATTGGAAGTTGTGGAAGAGAATTGTGTTGCAGCAGTTGGCTGACTGATTTTAAAAGTGTAAATACCAATGCGGCTCGTTACCAGAATTTAAGCATTAATCAAACCAAATTAAGCGGCCAATGCGGTCGTTTAAAATGTTGTTTGAATTACGAGTTGGATACATACATGGATGCATTGCAGTTTTTTCCTGATGATGCCGATATGCTGGAAATGGAAAGAAGCCGTGCCTTTTTAGTGAAGAAGGATATTTTTAAAAACCTGATGTGGTACACCATGCCGGATAGCAATAAACAATATCCGTTAACTATTGAAAGGGTTAAAAAAATTAAAGAATTGAATAGGCAGGGTGTACGCCCTGCAGACCTGGAACCTGTAGAAGTTGTGACCAGTAAACCAAAAGATATCGAGCCGGTTTATGCAGATGTGGTAGGCCAGATCAGTTTAAAGAGTTTGGAAAAAACCAGCCGTAAAAGGAGAGAGAACGAACGTGGGCAGCAAGGTAACAGGCAGGGAGATAACAGGCAACAGTCAATGGGTAACAGGCAAGGTGGTGGACAACAAGGCAACAGGCCGCAACAAGGTGGGGGCAATCAGCAAAATCGTGGCGGTCAAAATCAACAACGACCTAACCAGCCACAACAACAAAGACCAAATCAGCCGGGAGGAAGACCACCGCAAGGCGGCGGCCAGCAAAACAGGCCACAACAAAGGCCGCCACAAAACCGTGGACCACAGCGGCCTAATCCTAATCAGCAAAGGCCCAATCCAAACAACAATAATAGTGGAGAAAATAAATAAAACATTATACAGTAACGCCGGTTTAATACCGGCGTTTTTATTTAAGAAACAAATGCAGTCTAACGGCTTTCGTTATTCCATTTAAAATTATCTTCTTTTATTTTCCAGATAAAGCCATCTAAAATATAGTGTGTTATTTGTGGCAATGCCAGCAAGGGTACAATAAAACTTAATGCCTTATCGCTGATATTTACGGCAGGGAAATTACTAAAATTAAATACCAGGCTATGTTCCTTCCAAACTATAAAATCCCATAACCCTTCTTCTACAAAAGCAAATAAAAATATTAGTGCCAGGAAAATAAGAATACCATATTTACTAAACACTATTTTAAGAAAGCGATTACCTTTTTGTGGTTGCCGATAATTTTTTCTTCCATAGATCCATACTAAAGCCATGTAGGGAATGCCATGACTTACCACATTTAAAATAGTGAATGCCATATCTCCATTAAAATATACAATACCAAAATACCAGGATACCAATGTACCCGTAATAACCGCCAGTTTTGGAATATTGATAGTATGGCTTTTTATATATCCGTAAATTTCTTTGCCAATAAATACCAATACATTTACAAAATATAACACGGTTAAAATGTTAAGTATTGTATTGGCATTAAAATAAACAAAGTCGTTATCGGTAAACCAATTAAAATTTCTCGGTCCTTTTAAATGCCAGTATGCAATTGGGTAAATGGTGGCGTAGTAAATAGTAATGGTATCAATCAATGTAGCATATCGTCCTGTAATTTCTTTACGGCTATACACCCTCATAAATCCATATTGCTGCCGGATAAAATGAAACACAGCCACATAAGCAAGCAACCTCCAGAAGAAAATACTACTTATAGAATAGGCTATTACACCAGCTACAAATCCTATAAACGGAATGGCAGATAAAATAAGGCGTTGCTTTTTAAATGCACCGGTATCAAAATACGTTCGGAACAAAGTGGTGTACACATGCGCCACATCAATCAACAAAATTAAAATTACCCAGCCTGCATCGGGCATGGCTTTTACATTTTGAAACAACTGCGGAAAAAGAAAAATAATGAGCAGGCTTATAAATGGAGGTAGTAAAATAAACAACACATCAATGGTACGATTGCCTATCCATGGTTGTGGTTTCATAATGAAATAGTTTATACTGCTGCAATTACTTTCTTCGCTGCTTGTAAGCCCTGGTAAAATGCTTCCTCAAAAATAGATATCCCTGCAATATCGGTATGGGCAAAATGAATTTTATTATTGATAGATTGTGCCATTTCATGTCTTGCTTTGCCAGATATAAAACCGGGCAAGGGCTGAATCATGGCATGTCCCCAAACCATGACATTAATTTCTTCCGTCTGTGTTTCAATATCCTCATGTATCCTTTTCAGATCATTAAAAATTATTTCAGTCCAGTCTGCATGCTTTTTTCCCTGCGCCTGTTTTCTTTCCGTTACAGCATCAGCACTGCACAAAGGCATATAATAAGTAAGGTTACGTTTATTTTTATACAGTTGTAATTGCTGGTGGGTGGCATCAATATAACCCAGAGATGCTGTATCATACACCACATTATCCCAGGATACTGGCGCTCCTTCTTTTTGTTTTAATTCGTTGGTTGTAATATTAGCCACCATCCATGGCGAATAACTGAAATTATTTTTTACCACAGCTGCCCTTGCTTCGTTATGTAGCAAACGGCTGGCTACAAATTGCGGTGTGGCTACAATGCATTGTGCTGCTTCAATTGCAATGTATTGTTGTGTTATCACATCAAAATATTCTACTACTACTTTATCATCCTGCATTATAATTTTAGTAGCCAGGCAATTGGTTTTAGTCTGAGGCTCACATAAAGCTTTTAATTTGTTTACTAAAAATCCATTTCCTTCAGGCCAAGTAATTACATCGCTGTAAGTACTATTCACTGCTTTTCCTTTTCTTGCCGCAAAATAATGTATGCCTGCCCATGCGCTGATATTGTGATAGGCTGTACCAAAATCATCTTTAGTGCAATAGTTAACGTAATTATGTAAATAAGTACTTGTAAATCCATTTTTTAGCAACCAGTCTTTCATAGTAATCTGATCAAGCGCTATATAAACTTCATCCGCACTGGATTCATTAACCGGGATTGCAAATGCATCTTTACCATCAGTACCAACTGTATACCTGTAAATATTCATTTTTTTTAAGAACATATCTATCTGTGCAAGCTCGGCATCGGGTACACCAAAATGAGGAATGAGGCCATCCTGCCACCTGCCATTAATAAATAATCTTTCTTCAGGATCAAAACACAAATACTCTTCTTTGTATTGTGGAATTTTATCTTCGCCTATACTTTTTACAATACCACAGGCCGATAAAAAATCAATGTATTCTGTAAGATTATTATTGGGTATCGGTACATAGTGCGCTCCCCACGGAAATGCCGATATTTCATTGGCGCCACTTTTTGCGTTACCGCCAGCTTCTTTTTCCAGGTCGAGTAAAATAAAATCAGAAATGTTATTGGCCTGTAAATGCCTTGCAGCAGATAAGCCACTTATGCCAGCTCCTATTATCACTACTTTTTTTTGAATAGTTGTTGCGATGGTATAATTTTTTTCTGCTCTGAGTAAATGGCCAATGTTTGAAGAAGCGCCAATGATTGCTCCTTTTACAATATGTTTTTTTGTATTGCAGGATGCTGCAACTGTGGTTATTGCAGTTGCCCCTAAAACAGTTTGTATAAATTGTTTCCTGTTCATTTTTTAATCCAGGTATTTATCCCATTCTTCTTCAAAATAACCTACCAGCACCTGGTTATTCAATTTATTTACCGGTATGGGTTTATTGTATTGCATGTCTTGCGGAAAAACAAACATTTGCGGAATAACAGCATCGTTTAAATATTTTAATCCTGCCGGGTATGCTGCAAACCAATGCAGGTTGGGATTAATGCTGGCAATGATATAACCCCATTCGCCAAAAGAAGGCACATAATTATGATAGGGTTTTGTAAAAAAGCCTGCAGCTTGTATAGTATTATTAATGCACCAGAAACTTTTTGGCGCTACATAAGGTGAAGTGCTTTGAATAACAGCTACACCATCGGGGTTAAGTACTTTTTTTAAAAGTGTATAAAACATGGTGCTGTATAATTTACCAATAGAAAAATTAGACGGATCGGGGAAATCAACCACCACGGCATCAAATTTTTCGGTATTCTTTGTCAGCCATAAAAAAGCATCTTCATTTTGCACCAGTACTTTTTTATTCAGTAGTGATCCGTTATTTAAATGCACCAATACTTCCTGTGTTGAAAATAATTTAGTCATGGTTGCATCAAGGTCTACCAGTTTAATTTTTTCTACAGAAGGATATTTTAATATTTCTCTTACAGCCAAACCATCGCCGCCACCCAAAACCAATACATTTTTTAAGCTGGCAACGGATGACAGTGCCGGGTGCACCAGTGCTTCATGATAGCGGTATTCATCTGCAGTGCTAAACTGCAAATTGCCATTCAGGTGTAACCTTAACTCTCTTTTATTTTTGGTGATCACAATACGTTGATAGGGAGATGAAGTAGCAAACACAATGTTATCCCTGTACGTTAGGCTTTCACTGTACGACATGATATTATCTGAAAATACAAATGCCACCACTTCTACAAGTAATAATATAATAGCTATGGCTTTAAGACTTACGGCCTGTTTTATCTGGCTGGTAAAATAATGGGCCAGGTACCAGCCAACGCCAATATTAATGATGCCAAAAAATAACGATGTTCTTATCAAACCCAAATGAGGAACTAACACTAAAGGGAAAACCACCGATGCCAGTAATGCGCCAATATAATCAAAGGAAAAAACTTTACTGACCAGGTCTTTAAATTCAATCTTGTCTTTTAGTATACGCATCAGCAACGGAATTTCCAGCCCAACTAAAATACCGGTTACTAACACCATTAAATACAGAACCAGTCTAAAAGAAACCACTAAGGGGAATAATAAAAATAATAATGCAGAACTGAAGCCGCCTATCAAACCAATTAGCAATTCTATTTTAATGAACCATCTTAAAATATCATTATTAAAATACCTGGAAAAAAAAGACCCGATGCCCATTGCAAATAAATACGTACCGATGATGGTGCTGAATTGCGTAACACTATCGCCGAGCAGGTAACTGGCCAGCGTACCCGCTACCAATTCATAAATTAAACCACAGGTGGCAATACAAAATACTGCAATCAGTAATATCCACTGGGCGCTGCTTTCTTTTTTTATCATTATCTTAATGTATGGCCGAAGCAATAATTATAGCCACTGCCAGCATAAAAAAACCAGCTAAAATAGCAAGGGCAACATTTTTATTTTCCAATATCTCTTTGCGTAAATTATGCCGGGGTGTTAATATCTCTAACAACACGAAGGATACGGCCAGTATAGCTATGCCTAAAAAAGCATATAAAAGAGAGTTGATGATGGGCTGTGTCATATATAAAAGTTTTATTTGTGGCTGCCTGGTCCGCTGCTGCTCCATTGCTGCTGGTTACTAAGAGAAAACATTCTCCTTCCTGTAATATCACAAAAAAGCATCAGTGATGTTACTGCAAGAAAGGTTACTATAAACCACCGGAATTGAAACAATGGTGATCGGTTTTTAAAAAAATTAAAATTCATTTTGTATACTATTTTAATTGTCGCTGTAATTAGAATAAGGGCTGTCTTGCCACCTGCTTTTTTCGGTATATTGGTTTCTAAAATAGTTAATTCCCGGCCAGAGCAATAGCAGAAAAATGGCGAACCAAAGATTTCTGTAGGCAGCTACATCATAAATTACTTTTGCACTAAAGCTGTTTAACTTTACTGATGAATTTGTTTCCCTTGCGCCTTCCATTTCCAGGAAATATTTGCCGGCAGGCACATTAGTAATATAAGCTGTTTCGTCGTGGCTGCCTTCACTCCAGTTTTCGCCATCAGTATAGCCGTAATAATATTCAATGCCCTGTTCCATCGTGTACTCTTTACCTGTTTCCACATTTACCAATGTAGCACTCAACTCAAACCAGCTGTTACTTACCGGTGCCGATATATCAAATTGCACATTACTCCGCCATTTATTCAGCATGAATTTTTCGGTAACAATTTTTATTTTATCAGTTGAATCCGAGAAATAATAGGTATCCTGTGCCAAAGTTTTATTTTGTTTATTGCCGGAAGAGATCATGAACACCAGCAATAAACCTAAAATACCTAATGCACTCATCAACACTAATTTTTTTATGTTGATGTAACCGGTAGGCTGTACTGCACCTATCCCACTCCGGTATGGCATGGCATTCTCAATACCAAAAGCATTTTTTATTTCTTTAGGCGCAATATGTTCGCCCCAAAACCAGCTGATCCCTTCTTTACTGTCTTTTTCTCTTATCCATATCTCTGGTGGCGAAATGTATTCTTTTACCGTAGTATTTTTATTGTCAAAAGCATTATAAGGGAATTCGCCACGGGCTTCTATTACTGTATATGAATAAGAGTTATACAAATGAAACGATTCGTTACCAAATTCAAAAGTTTTGGTATTCTCGTTTAATATCACCGGTGCTGCAAGGGTTTCCTTAACGTATATCCAGTGCCCGTCAAATTCACTTAAAAAAGCAAAACCGTAAGTGGGATTAAATAAAACATATTCCCTCCATTTGGCCTTATAGGCATTTTGTTCCTGCTTTTTAGTGTATCCCACCACCCGGTAGTTAATATTTTTAATAACCCCATTGGTACCTAAAGGTAATAAGGTAGTAAAGGTGTTCTTATCATTTTTGCCTTTGTCGATCAGTCTCTTTTTTTCGATGCTGTAAAAAGTGCCGCAATCATTGCAGGTACAGCTTTGAGCCATGGGATAAGTGCTGATGGCTATTCCTTTAGCACACTGCGGGCATTTTAATTGTATGCCATAAGGATTTTTCTCCTGTATATTTTCCAGCTTAAGATCGTCAAATGAAGTTGGGTTATTACTAAAGATCTCCGTTGTTTTATCACCCCATTTAAAAATTGTAAAAAGTTTTCCGCCTTCGCCATCATACTCATACACGTCAAAATAAGTGCTGAAATTTTTAAGGTACAACTCCCCTTCCACTTCCCAGTAAAAACTGCTGCTCTTTTTTTGAAACTGGTAATCTGTATTGATCACCACCTGCCCCACCTTATTACTGCCGAGATCGCTGTCTTTTATAACCGCCTGTTTGTCTTCCAGCAAAATGGAATACAGGCCATAGCCCTCTGCTAAAAATCCGGTGACACCATCCTTAAAAACAATACACCAGTAACTGAAAAAAGATTCTTCAAACCACACCCCCATTTTTCCCAATATCCTGAACTGCCTGCCATCCCATTGTCCCGTAGTGCCGGGTTTTAGCTGGTATCCTTTTACAGTAACATTATTTAACCCTTCGGCAACTGTTAACTGGTTATCTTTTTTTAATACAACTGCACCGCAGGTACATTCTTTAATATTGGATGCCGGGTATTCAAACGCCACCATGGCATTACACTTAGGGCATTGTAATATGGTACGCAGATCGCTCATTACCGGGTTATTGTTTGTACAGATAAAACAACAGCATCAAAGTAAGCAGTGATACTTTCAAAAACAGCCTGCACAGTATTATCATTGGTCTTTTGAAAATTGCTCAGGTAAACATCCACATTTACCAGGTTATGCTCTGGCCAGGTATGTATAGAAATATGGCTTTCGCTCAGGCAGATCACGGCAGTAAAACCTTCGGGAGAAAAATTGTGGTACACTTCGCCCAATTTAACCAGCTGATATTCGGTAATCAAATGGTTGATCAGGTCTTTAAAACCGGCATAGTGCTTTATCAGCTCAGCAATACCAGGTTGCAGGGTAGCAATAAGATGTTTACCGGGTTTATATTCCATTACGGTAAAAATAGATAATCCCAATAAATTTACCCGTGTTTTCTATCATGTTTTCTAAGCATTATATTTTGTACTTTCGCAATTGAAATAAAAAATTCATATTTCAATTGTCAGGTAATCCAGTCTTACATGTCTATCACAGTCAGCAACCTTTCTAAAATTTACGGCGCCCAAAAAGCGGTTAACAATATTTCCTTTGCCATCAATAAAGGCGAAATCGTTGGTTTCCTGGGGCCTAACGGTGCAGGTAAATCCACCACTATGAAAATGATCACCGGCTATCTTAAAGCCGATGGCGGTAATGCAGTAGTGTGCGGAATTGCGGTGGATGAAAACAGCAACGAAACCAAAAAGAAAATCGGTTACCTGCCCGAGGCCAATCCTTTGTATTACGATATGTTTGTGAGAGAGTACCTGGAGTTTGTAGGTAATGTACATAAAGTGAACAATCTTAAACAACAGATTGAAACAGTTATAGCCACCGTTGGTTTGCAGGTAGAAGCCAATAAAAAGATAGCGCAGTTAAGCAAGGGGTATAAACAACGTGTAGGCTTAGCCGCTGCACTGATACACAACCCCGATGTATTGATATTAGATGAACCTACCAGCGGCCTTGACCCTAACCAGATCGTTGAAATAAGGGAAGTGATAAAAGAACTGGGTAAGAATAAAACCGTGTTATTCTCTTCGCATATCATGCAGGAAGTAGAAGCTATTTGCGACAGGGTGATCATCATTAACAAAGGGAATATTGTGGCAGATGACAAATTAAGTAATCTTCAAAAAAACAATTCCGGCAACCATGTGGTACTGGTACAGTTTAAAGAAAATGTGCCTTTAGAAATGTTACAATCTATACAAGACGTAACCGGTATCAGCCAGCCCTCGGCTTCTAATTTTCAACTTTCAACAAAAAATCCCGAAAGTATTAGAAAACAATTAATGGAACTGAGTTTGCGGAACAACTGGAACATTGTTTCTTTGCAAAGTGAAAATAACAGCCTGGAAGAAGTGTTCAGGAATTTAACCTCAAATAATAATTAAATAATCAAACAACAAAGAAAATGAGCTACATCGCCTCCATTCATGCCCGTCAGATATTAGACAGCCGTGGAAATCCAACAGTAGAAGTTGACATCTTAACAGAGAACGAACATTTGGGCCGTGCCGCTGTGCCAAGTGGTGCCAGTACGGGTATTCATGAAGCGGTGGAGTTAAGGGATAATAATAAAAAACTGTATGGTGGTAAAGGTGTTTTAAAAGCAGTGAAGAATGTAAATACAGTTATTGCAGATAATTTATTAGGATGGGATGTGGCTGACCAGACCGGTATTGACGCTGCCCTACAGGCTTTGGATGGTACTGCCAACAAAGGTAAATTAGGTGCCAATGCAATGCTTGCCGTTAGTATGGCTGTTGCAAAAGCTGCTGCATTGGAAGCCAACCTTCCTTTGTACCGTTATATTGGCGGAACAAATGCAAAAATTTTACCGATACCGATGATGAACATCTTAAACGGTGGTGCACATGCGGATAATAAGATCGACTTCCAGGAATTTATGGTAATGCCTGTTGGCGCTACTTCTTTCAGCGAAGGTTTACGTTGGGGTGTTGAAATTTTTCATGCATTAAAAACTGTATTGAAGAAAAAAGGCTTCAGCACTAACGTAGGTGATGAAGGTGGTTTTGCTCCCAACATTCAAAGCAACGAAGAAGCTATTGAAACAGTACTGACTGCTATACAGGCAGCAGGTTTTAAAACCGGCTCTCAGATCACTATCGCAATGGATGCTGCCAACAGTGAATTGTGGGACAGCAAAAAGAAAAAATATGTTTTTCATAAAAGTTCAGGTAAAGAAATGACCAGCGAACAACTGGTGAATTTCTGGGCCAGCTGGGTAAAACAATATCCCATCTGCAGTATTGAAGATGGCATGGCGGAAGATGACTGGAAAGGCTGGAAAATGCTGACTGAAGCTGTGGGTAAAAAATGCCAGTTGGTAGGTGATGATCTTTTTGTAACCAATGTAACAAGATTAGAAAGAGGTATTACTGAAGGTATTGCTAATGGTTTATTAGTAAAAGTAAACCAGATTGGTACTATTACTGAAACTATCAATGCGGTTAGTATGGCTCAGCAAGGTGGTTATAATACCATTATGAGCCATCGCAGCGGCGAAACTGAAGATACTACCATTGCTGACCTGGCTGTAGCATTAAATTGCGGACAAATCAAAACCGGTTCTGCTTCCCGTACCGATCGTATGGCCAAGTACAACCAGCTGATCCGCATTGAAGAAATGTTGGGCGAAAGCGGCATTTATCCAAAAGGAAAGATTAAATTTGGTCAATAAGAAATGTTACGAGTTACGGGTTAATAACCCGTAACTCATAACCCTTAACTTTATAACTTCTGATTTGAAACTTCTGTCACACATACCATCCTGGCTAAAAAATAAGTACCTGATTGCAGGCACAGCCTTCTTAGTCTGGATTTTTTTCTTTGATCCAAAAGATATTCCATCTACTATCAATAGAATTGAAACTTACAGTAAGCTGCAAAAGAATGAGCAGCACATGACTAAATTGATAGTGGAGACCAGTAAAGACCGTAATTTATTGAAGACCAACTCCCAAACTATTGAGAAATATGCCCGGGAGAACTATATGATGAAAAAAGATAATGAAGATCTGTTCATTATAACCACCCCCTCCGAAAGCAAATAATTTTGCGCTAAAATACAATATCGCCGTAAAAATACCGTTTATGTAAACGGATAATGGATATTTAATTTTTTAACACAAGCCACATTTGCTATGCACAATTTTACCCCGGAAGATCTATTACAGTATTTGTACAAGGAAACTTCCCCAGCACAAACAGCCGAAATAAAAGCTGCTTTGGAAAATGACTGGAGTCTTCGTGAAAAATTTGAAGAGATCACCGCTGCTCAAAACCAGCTGGAAACTTTAAAGATGTCACCTAGCCAACAAACGATTGACAATATTTTGAATTATGCCGAAAAAGCTGTCAGCGAACTTTCTGCATCAGTTTAATATCGTCCCGTTTTTAACGTAATTTAGTTCCCCCGACATATGTAGGGGGATTTTTTTATGACCAAAAAGGAACGTTACCAGTTTGTAATTGACTATTTTTTAGAGCATGCCCCTGATGCGGAAACTGAATTATTATTTGATAGCCCTTTTCAATTATTAGTAGCCGTAATTTTATCTGCCCAGTGTACTGATAAAAGAGTTAATCTTACCACGCCTTTTATTTTTGAAAAATACCCCACAGCCGAAGCCTTAAGCAAGGCAAGTTTTGAAGAATTGTTTCCATTTATTAAAAGCATCTCTTACCCCAACAACAAAACCAAACACCTTATTGGCATGGCCAAAATGTTATTGGAAAAATTTAGTGGCGAAGTGCCTATGACTGTGGAAGAGCTCATTCAATTACCTGGTGTAGGAAGAAAAACAGCCAACGTAATCACATCTGTTGTAGATCAGCAACCCAATATGGCTGTGGATACACATGTATTCAGGGTGAGTGCCAGGATCGGCCTTACCACCAATGCCAAAACTCCTTTGGCAGCCGAAAAACAATTAATTGAAAATTTTCCAGCCGAATATGTGTACAAGGCACATCATTGGTTAATATTGCATGGCAGGTATATTTGTACCGCCAGAAGTCCCAAATGCAGCGAATGTGGTTTAAAAACTGCCTGTAAATTTGTCCGCATTAAAAAAAAATCAGATATTCAATTGTGAAATTCCAGGTATCCTCTTAAATAACCCCATTTTTCACTAACAGGAAACCTTATTTCATGAAAAGAATCATCCCATTTTTGGGCATTGCCATCATATTGGTATGCTCGTTTACAACTGTATTTGCACAAAGGCCTGATTTTTCTGAAGATCCTTATTACTACAGCAAATTTACTCTTGAAGTAGGCGCATCCTTAGGCGTTATGAATTGTCTTACCGATTTAGGTGGAGGTAAAGGAATAGGCAAAAATTTTATTAAAGATGTAAATGTTGGTTACAGTCAGCCCGAAGGAAGTATATACACAAGTATTGTGTACCGCAATGCCGTAGCATTAAGAACAGAAGCTGTATGGGGCATTGTAAAAGCAAGCGATGCCGTACTGAAAAATGTAAAGGAATCTACCTTGGGCAGGTACGACCGTAACCTGAGTTTCAGGAGTACTATTTTTGAAATGTCGCTGGTGACCGAAATTCATCCCCGTTTTTTTAAATTGTATTCGCAAAATGAAAAACTGCCAAGGCTGTCTCCATATCTGTTGGGAGGCATAGGCTATTTTGTATTTAATCCACGGGCTAAATACGATAGTGCCTGGGTAGACCTTAGGCCGCTGAGTACCGAAGGCCAGGGTTTTGCAGAATATCCGGACAGGAAGATCTATAAATTAAAGCAAATTAATTTTCCTGTGGGTGCCGGTATAAAATATAAAATTGCCAATGGTGTTAATTTTAGTACCGAGTTTGTTTACCGCATTTTACTGACCGATTATTTAGATGATGTAAGTACCACTTATATCGACAAAAGCTTATTCTCGAAATATTTAGACGGCGAAAAGCTGGCAGAAGCATTGAGATTATATAACCGGCAAAATGAAATCAATCCGGCGCATGCTACCAATATTGGCGACATACGGGGCAATCCTAAAAAGAATGATGCCTATTTTTCTATGAATTTTAAAATCGGCTTTATTTTCTAAAATAGCTTTGTAATTGAATGAAATAGCTGTAACAGGCAGCATATACTTAATATTAAGTATCCTAAAATTTGTAAACAATTATCCACGACCTGAATTTTTATTGCGGAATAATCGCTTTATTTGTATCTTAATCTATATCCCTTTGAAGTATCTCCCCCAACCGCCAAAATTAATATTAATACAAAAGGATATTTATGTACATGAAAAAACTGGCTCCAGTTACCGCACTCATTTTTTTACTGCTTTGTTCTGCTCAAAAAACTTCGGCTCAATATTATTTTTACGATAATAACTATTATGATAATCCTGTGGTGTACGAAATGGGGGCATCTGTTGGTGTGATGAATTGCCTTACTGATCTTGGTGGTAAAAAAGGGATCGGTAAAAAATTTATTAAAGATCTGAACTTTGGAAATACGCAATTTGCAGGTGGTCTTTTTTTCAACGCCCTTTATAAAAATGCAGTTGCTTTAAGGCTGGAAGGTACTTTTGGACAGGTTAAAGCTTACGATAGTATTTTAAAATCTGTTAAAGCTTCTACAAACGGCCGGTACGAACGCAACCTGAGCTTTAGAAGTAATATCACCGAATTCTCCCTGTTGGCAGAAATCCATCCTTTGTTTATTTTTAAAAGGTATGATGAAAATAGTACAGTGCCCAGATGCTCTCCTTATTTAGCAGCAGGTATTGGTTTTTATTCCTTTAACCCACAGGCTAAATTATTAAACCGCTGGGTTGACCTTCAGCCGCTAAGTACAGAAGGGCAAGGCTTTGCTGAATACCCTAAAAGAAAACCTTACTCATTACACCAGGTAAATATCCCCGTTGGTGTTGGGGCTAAATACGAGCTGTCTCCAATGATAAATTTAAGAGCAGAAATTCTATACCGCATTTTAAGTACCGATTATTTAGATGATGTAAGTACCAGTTACGTTGACCCGAATTTATTTGCCAATTATTTTACAGGCACCAAATTAACCAACGCCTTATTGTTGAACGACCGCCAGTACGAACTGGATCCTACACATATTACCGGTGATGGAGACCAGAGAGGCAATTCAAAAAACAATGATGCGTATTTTACTTTTAACGTAAAAGTAAGTTTAGTATTGGGCAGAGAAAAGAGATCGCATTAATTAAATAATAATTTTTATAAAAAAAGTCCTGAAAATTTTCAGGACTTTTTTATTGATTGAAAAAACAATTTATCATCTCAGCAACAATACCGTTCCTTGTTTTTGAATTATTTGCTTGTTGCTTATTTTGGTATAAGTTACCATCCACACATAAGCTCCCATATTTAATAAAGTACCTTTCAGTGTACCGTCCCAACCTTCCAACGGGTCTTTGCTGATATAAATTTTTTCTCCGTAGCGGTTAAGAATGGTCATGGTGTAATCCTGCATATCGCAGGCATGTAATGGACGGAAATTATCATTCACACCATCACCATTAGGTGTAAACGCATTGGGTAATAATAAAGCGCAGGGGCAGGCTTCAAAAATAATATTCATTGACGCTGTATCTCTGCCACAACCATTTTGTGCAGTAATCTGGTACAAGCCTGTAGTGGTTGCGGTAAACATACCTCCTACTGATCCATCCTGCCATTTATAATCCGGTGCATTGGCTTTGGGTTGAATAATAAATGTTTCTCCACGGCATAAGGTAGTGTCTTTTGGTAAGCCTAACTGCAAGGTATCATTAAACACTACGTATAAACTATCTTTAAATACACAGTGGCCAACCGTTGCCGTTACTGCATAAAAACCGGGTTTATAAACAAAGTAAGTAGATTGATTGGTATTATTCTGATCATCTCTTTGCGCCGGTATAGATTCCCATTTATAAACACCGGTACCAAAATCTGCATCCAGCACCAGCGTATTACCCTGGCAAAGTGCAGTGTCATTAAAATTCAATTGCTTGTTGCCACGATAGCGTACGATCATTGTGTCCACTACTTCGCATTGTTTGCCAATAGTAACAAATGCCCAGTAACGCCCCTGGCTGTTTATTGTAATTGTTGAATCCCTATCAATATTGTATGATACGGCATCATTTACATTCAGGCCCTTACTGCTCCAGGCATAACTTGTAGCACCTGCAACATGTGCAGTTAAATTAAAGATTTCTTTGGGGCATAATAAAGTATCAGGACCTAAATTAAAAACCGGTGCAGCGTAATTACTGAAATTTATATTAACGGTATCACTGTAAGCACCGCATCCTGCCACACCAACATTTACAATGTATTGTCCGCCCGGTGCAATAACCGGTATTTGCGATTGGGTGTAACTTAATACTGTTCCATTTAAACGCCATTGGTAAGTAGCATTTTCACTGGACGCATCTAAAGTAAGTCGTTCGCCCTGGCATAAAGTATGATCTTTTCCCAGGTCAAGATTGGGTTCTTTGGTAAAAAAAACACCGATTGTATCTGTTACTTCACAACCATTTATTTTTACGGTGTAAGTACCCGATTTTTTTACTGCAAGTACCGGCCCTATTGTTGTAGTATCATCATTCCACTCATACAGGGCATTAGGTATAATGGGTGCGTTAAGGATGTATGTTCCGGTATCGCCGCATAAAAAAACATCCGGACCAAAATTGTAAGCAACAGGCAATACAAAGTTAATAGTATCGGTAAGATCAATAGTTCCTGCGCCACCATCCACTACATGTAAGGTAACAATATAAGTACCCGGAGTACTGTAAATGTGTGAAGGCTGCTGAATATCTTTTGCTGTATTTAATAAGCCACTTGCAGTATCTCCAAAATTCCAGAGAATGACAGAGGGAAATTGTGCTGTTTCAAAAGCAGTAGAATTAAAAGTTACGGCACTCCCTGCACAACTACTGCTATGCTGGATAGCATACACCATTTGCGCAGCTGTTCTTTCAGTTATCAAAAATGAAGAGCAAAAAAATATGATACAAAGAAAACACTTCATTAGGTTTATTTTAAGTACAGTTGTAAGGGTATTGAATTAAATAATTTATCCTTTTACTTTTAACATTGGCCGCACTTGTTGCAAAGCTCCGTTTTGTAATCTTGCATAATACACACCCGTTGGCAATAACGGCGTATTAAAAGTTACGGTATAAGTACCTGCAGTTGCATACTCCTGATCTATCAATGTGGCAATTCTTTTACCTGCGGTATCAAATATTTGTACCAATGTATGGCCACCTGTTGTTTTAAAAGTAATTTTAGTTGAATTGGCAAATGGATTGGGGTAATTGATAATTAAGTTATCACCCAGGTTATTCAACTCCTGCATATCCATATTACAAGCGGTGGATTTTATCACCGGCAGGTATTGATAATTTTTAAGCAATACACTATCCACATCCTGCGGAGGCAAGCAAAACCAATCTCTTAAAATAGTTGAGTAAACAGAACGGAAATCGTATTGCATTGGCACATTATCCACTGCCTGCCCTGTTATTGGCATAGAAGGATTTTTACCGAGTATTCCCTGCTTTACGCTGTCGCCAAATAAAAATACCGGTTGTGCGGCACCGTGATCTGTACCTAAGCTGCCATTACTCTGCATACGCCTTCCAAATTCAGAAAACGTCATACCCAGTACTTTTTGTGAAACCCCTAAAAATTTCAAGTCTTTTGTAAATGCTGTAATAGCTTCCGAAACCTGCTTTAATAAACCAGCGTGATTTCCTGTAAGCGTATTGCCGCCGTTTACCTGGCCTGCATGCGTATCAAAACCACCCATGCCTACCATGTAAATTTTTGTTTTCAATCCGCCTGCTACTAACCTGGCAACGGCTTTTAATTGTGCTGCCAGGTAATTATCTGCAGGATATGCTGACTGCTGTGTTACCTTATCAGCTGCTTTTTTAATAACTTCTGCATATTTATTGGTTTGCTTTGCAATAGTACGCAGGTAAGTTAGTTCCACACCGCTGGGTGTATTGGGTGTAGGGTCTTGTATGGCATCAATTAAATTATAGAAGTTTAAGCTTTCATCAATAGCTAATGCATCAAAACCGGTAGGGCTTAAAAATACAGGGGATAACACAGAGCCGATCTGCAATGCTAATGGATCGGGCATGGTATCATTAGGAAAACCTACAGGGTAATTAGGATACTGATGATTCAAATATCTTCCTGCCCAACCAGTAGATAAATATTGTTCGGCATCGGCCCCTGTTAACCAGATATCCATAGAACGAAAATGTGAGCCATTAGCAGATGGATAACCCACCGCTTGTATAGCACACAATTTTTCTTCGTTATACATTTGCTGCATACCGGTTAATGAGGGATGCAATCCTGATTTAAGATTATTATTTAAAGCCAGCACTTTATTTTCCGGTATCGCAATATTGGGACGGATGCGATTGTAATCACTATAAAATTCCAGGGGAATAATGGTATTCAATCCATCATTACCGCCAGCTAACTGAATCAGCACAAGTACGTGGTCATTATCTGCACCGGTAAGCGATTGTAAAAATGCAGAGTTACCAAATGCTTTTACAGATAAGCTACCTAATATTGAGGGCAATACTGCACCTTGTATACTTTGTTTTAAAAAGGATCTTCTTTGCATAGAATGGAATTGGATGGTTTAACACAAATGATATTCCGGCAGGTTCATAATATATTTATAGAATGATTTTAACCGGCTTAAAACAATTGCTTTGGTACCCGGGTTACTGGTATCTACTTTATATGCATCCCAGGCATTGGTCCAGTAATAATCCTGCAACTGTCCACTTAATAAAATAGAACGCTTGATAAACTCTTTTGCACTTTCTGATAATGGATAGCGCAATAAAATTTCCAGCGATTGATTAATTAATAAATTAGGGTCGCCGGGATTGGCTAACTGATCAGCAAATGCAATGGGGTCAATCACTATAGTTTGATTGTTATTCATGATGCCATCGGCAATCATCCTGTCGGTAAAAATATTACGGCGGGTGTACGTTGAAGAGTTTACCCATAATTCATGAAAGGCGGGCTCCTGGTAATAAGCATACCATCCTGCTACTTCGGGTATAGCCCCCAATTCCTGTTGCATTTCGCTGGCTTCATTTTGTATACTTTGCCATACTGCATAAGTAGCTTCGTTGTTGCTAGTATCTGGCATTACCACATTATATTCATTACACAGGTCAATTACAAAGTCCAGCGGACTTTTAATTACACAAGCCGAAGAGTATACCAGGTCGTAAAAATGTTTACTCTTAAATAATGTAGACAGTACAGGCTGAATAGCGTAATTATTATTCCTGAAAATTTGTGCCAGCGGAGTTATCACCGTTTGCTCAATGCTGCTGTCAATTTTATAATAAATAAAAAAACGGTAAATTTTTCTGCAGATGTGTTTGGATAATTCTTCCTGCGAAAATATCATATCCAGTAATGCATCTACTTCCGATGCACCATTAGCACCACTAAAGCCGGTAATTATTTTATTGCTGTAAAAAGAAGAAAACTCTTTATTAGTAGCATCATGTTTTCCGGCATCAAAAAAATAAGTGAAAGTAGTCGGGCTTACTGTATGGCCTGTAAGTACCAATGCTGCAGCTTTTACATCATCTTCAGTATATTTTGAATTAGGGCCTTTACCAACAGTGTATAATTCCTGCAATTCTCTTGCGTAGTTTTCATTGGGTGAGCCTTTTACATTACTATCTCCATTTAAAAAATATAACATGGCAGGATCCAACGTAATTGCTTTAGCCATCGTTTTAAAATTACCCAATGCATTCTGGCGCAAGGTTAAATAATGATCGTACCAGAACCTGGCTTTTATTTTATCACCTGAATTATTAATGTTGGTAGCAAAATGATTATGCCAGAACACGGTTAATTTTTCATGAATAGAACGGGAAGGTTGTACAGCCTGCCCCAGCCACCAGGTTTTTAAAGAATCAATGCGATGCCTGTTTAATTCTGTATCTGCAAGGCTAATACCAGTGTTGATCCAGGTTTGCCATAAAGCAACTCCCGTGGGGTCTGCATAACCATTAACATTATAGTTATTGAGCGGAACAGAAGACGGTGCTGTAGTGGGCTGTAATATTTCATCAACAGCCTGCGACAAAGTTTTTGTTTTAAAATACTGAATGTCTTTTTGCTTTGCCCCAAATAAGGTTCGCTTTAAAAGATGTACAATTTGCGGCGTATCCCAGGTGCCGGAATATTCCTGTAAACCCTCAGTTAAAGGGCCTTGCAATTTTTTTGCAGCAGGAGACAGTTGTTGCTTTGCAACAGTAGTTTTAGTCAGCAGCGTTTCATTCATAAACGGATAGTGGTTTAACAGCTATAAAAAAATATCAAACAGGGTTAATACAATCTTATAAAAATACTTTACTGATATATCCAGGGAATCAAAATTCAGGAAACGTGTTTTGCATTGCGCTGAATTGATAAGGGTAGTTCTATGCGTTTCTTTAACAAATAATTTGCCAAAGATTTTTTTATTCTGAAAAACTGGTAGAAAATTTTCCTTCTGCTAATAATAATATTTTTGTTTTGGTAGAATTACTAACCTTAATCGTAAAATTACCTTCTGCAATACCTTGTTTTATTTTTTGCAATTTTGTAACTGTTACTTTATTTGAGGTATCGCTTACGTTATTAGCATAAGTAATACCCAATGAATCTGTATAGCTGGCAAATATTTCATTACCCTTGTATGTTTTTACACTATCGCCGGTAACTCTTATAATTAAATTGTTCTTACGTACAGTACTATCAGGTAATTTTCCTTCAATAGTTGTAGTAAATAAAGTGCCCACATTTTCTTTTCTTGCTGTTGTTACTGAAAGTGTTACCGCAATAGTGTCTTGCTTAAAACTGATATAGGATAATTTAATTTCCGGCTCTGGTAACGGCACCAATGCTTCCTGTTTAGTACAGGAGATAAAGAAAATAACAGCTAATAAAAAAATGGATTGCAGTGTAGTATTTTTCATAGTTAGTTGTTGGGATAAAAGGTTTAAGGATTTTGATACAGCAATATCAATGCCATTTTTAAACTCAGCAATAATGGTATAGCTAAAAAGGTTTTACTTTTTTTGTTTTTCTATGTATCCTCTGTGCCTATGTGGTAAATTCAACCACATAGGCACAGAGGATACATAGGATACATAAGAAATAAAAAAAGTCCCAATTTAAAATTGGGACTTTACTGAAATTTTATGTTGAAAGAATTATAATAGTTTTCTTATTGCATCTACCAGTTCACCTTTGGTGATAGGCACACCCATAATTTTATTGTAGCCTTTTGCATCTACAAAATAAACATCACGGATAATTTTTATCAACTGGCCATTATTAATTTCTGGTATTAAAACAGTGTCAAAATTTTTCAGGATGTCGCCTAAATTTTTAGGGAAAGGACGAACATAACGCAGGTGAGCATGGCTTACTTCTACTCCTTCATCCTGCAATTCTTTACAAGCGCTTTTGATAGAGCCGTAGGTACTGCCCCACCCTAATACCAATACTTTTCCTTTAGCCGGACCACTGTCTAATTTTTGTTCGGGAATATAATTAGCAATAAGATCCACTTTTGCCTGGCGGGTTTTAACCATGTGCTGGTGGTTATCGCTATCGTAACTGATATTACCCGTACCATCCTGTTTTTCTAAACCTCCTACTCTATGCTCCAGCCCGGGTGTACCAGGTATGGCCCATGGCCTTACTAATTTTTCATCACGCTGGTAAGGCATAAATTTACTTTCAGCAATATCATTAGCTGTAGTAAAATGAACTTTTATTTCCGGCAGGTCATCGCTCTTGGGAAATTTCCATGGCTCTGCACCATTAGCAATATAACCATCACTTAAAAACATTACCGGTGTCATGTGCTGCACAGCAATTCTTGCGGCTTCATATACAGCACTAAAACAATCACTCGGTGTACTTGAAGCAATTACCGGCATCGGGCATTCGCCATTTCTGCCATAGTAAGCCTGCATAAGGTCACTCTGTTCTGTTTTGGTAGGCAAGCCGGTTGAAGGGCCACCACGCTGAATATTGATGATCAGCAAAGGAATTTCCAGCATTACTGCCAAACCCATTGCTTCTGCTTTTAATGCAATACCAGGGCCGCTGCTTGTAGTTAAGCCTAAACTACCACCATAACTGGCACCAATAGCCGAAGTGATCGCTGCAATCTCATCTTCTGCCTGGAAGGTTTTTACACCAAAATTTTTATACCTGCTTAACTCATGTAAAATATCGCTTGCAGGAGTTATAGGATAGCTGCCCAGGAATAATGGCAAACCACTTTTTTGTGATGCTGCAATCAATCCATACGCAACTGCCTGGTTACCCATGATAGAACGATACGTACCCGGCTCCATCTTAGCTTTTTCAACAGTATATTTTGTAGTAAAGGTTTCGGTAGTATCGCCGTAATTATAACCTGCCTGCAATGCTTTCACATTACTTTCAAATATTTCCGGCTTTTTACCAAACTTATCTTTAATAAAGCTAATGGTATTCTCCATGTCACGATTGTACATCCAGTACAAAAAGCCCAGTACAAACATATTTTTTGCACGGTCTTTTTCTTTTACCCCCATGGTGATCTCCTTCAATGCCTCACGGGTCATTTTAGTAACGTCGATCTTTATCACTTCATAATTGCCCAGGCTGTTATCTTCTAAAGGATGTACTCCTTCAGGATAATTAGCCAACCGCAAATTCTTAGCATCAAAGCCATCTACATTAGCAATAATTTTACCGCCTGGTTTTAATCCTTTTAAATTAGCTTTTAATGCAGCAGCATTCATAGCTACTAATACATCACAGGCATCTCCCGGGGTAAATATCCTGTCGCTGCTAAAACGCAACTGGTATCCGCTCACACCGGGCAGGGTTCCTATCGGGGCACGTATCTCAGCAGGAAAATCAGGAAAAGTAGCCAGGTCAATACCCAGCATTGCAGTATTGTTGGTAAACTGGTTGCCCGTAAGCTGCATACCGTCGCCGCTATCGCCGGCAAATTTTATCACTACGTCTTTAAGTACTTCTTCTTTATAGCTCATCGTTTTTAAAATTGTGGTAGCGAAGTTACCGATTTTAAGCTTTTTAAATGCCTGATATTTATACAATTTTTCCGGCAACGTTCCCACAATTTGAAATTATTAAATTAGGTTTGCTCAAATTTTTTAGATGTACGACCTGCATGACTTTTTAGAGCCTGTTTTACTGAGTGCCATTAATGAAGATAATGGCTATAACGACGGGCAATTTGCCAAACATATTGCTTTATATGACACAGAGATGCCTGATATTACCGATGCAGATATTGTTTTGGTAGGTGTTACAGAAAGCAGGGGCGCAGGTATTTTCAATAACCTGCATTCGGCGCCTGATGCCATCCGTAAGCAATTGTACCAGCTTCACTTGTGGCATAAGGAGATCAGTATTGCTGATATTGGCAATATTAAAACCGGTGCCACGCTCAATGATAGTTATGCCGCCGTAAAAACTGTATTAACTGAATTGCTGCGTCAAAATAAAACAGTAGTGATATTGGGTGGCTCACACGATATTACGCTGGCACAATACTTTGCTTATGTTGATCTGAAAAGAGTGGTGGAAGCTACTTGCATTGATGCCAATATTAACCTGCGTGGCGAAAGCCCCGAACGCAGTGAAAATTTTTTAATGGAAATGCTTACCGGCGAACCTAACCTGGTAAAGCATTACAATCATATCGGCTTTCAAAGTTATTTTGTGCATCCACGTATGCTGGAAACAATGGACAAACTTCGTTTTGATTGTTTCCGCTTAGGAATGGCTAAGGAAGATATGGAAGAAATGGAACCCGTTTTACGCAACACCAATTTATTAAGCTTTGATATTTGTGCGATAAAGTATGGCGATTCTCCTGCTTCTATACAAAGTCCTAATGGCTTTACTGGTGAAGAGGCTTGTATGCTTACCCGCTATGCAGGTATGAGTACCAACCTGAACAGTTTTGGCATTTATGGTTATTTGCCACAGCATGATGTAAATGATCTTACCGCCAAACAAATTGCACAAATGCTCTGGTATTTTATTGATGGTAAAAACAGGGCTAAGCAGGAAGCTGTTATTGAAGACCGTAGCAACTTTAATGAATACCATTGCCATTTTACTGAAACGGAAACTAATTTTTTGCAGAGTAAGAAAACAGGTCGCTGGTGGATGCAATTACCTGATAAAAAATATATTGCCAGCAGTTATAAAGATTATATACAAGCCAGCCGTAATGAAATTCCGGAGCGGTGGTTGAGGGCACAGGAGAGGGGGTAGTTGATTAGTTAATTGGTTAATTAGTTGATTGGTTTAGAGTTTAGAGTTTAGAGTTTAGAGTTTAGAGTTTAGAGTTTAGAGTTTTTAAAGCCGGATTGGTTTGCGATTGATATATGCTGCATTGGTGCTGCAGTTTATTTACACTAATTTTTTTGCACTTTCTATTTGTGCATCGCTGCCCATAACGATCATGCTTTGGCCGGGGTTTACCTGGTATGAGGAAGATGGGTTGATGGTATAATGCCCTTCTGCATCTTTTATTCCTAAAATAGTGCAATTGGTTTTTTTCCAGAGATCAAGTTCTGCTAAAGAAATATTTTGCTGCGTTTTTAATTCTGCTACCCTGAAGTCGCTGTTGTTTTTTGTACTCATGATAGAGATGAGCTCCACCACATCGGGCAACATTACTAATGTAGCCATGTGAGCGCCGCCGATTTTATCAGGCATTATTACATTACTGGCACCTGCTATCTTTAATTTTTTTATAGATGAATCCTGTGAGGCACGGCTGATGATAGTAACTTTTGGATTGAGTTGTTTGGCCGTAAGCACCACAAATAAATTATCGGCATCCACCGGCAAAGTGATGATGATGGCTTTGGCATTGTTGATGCCTGCTTCCAGCAAAACTTCATCTTTAGTAGCATCGCCTTTAATAAAATACTTTACTTCAAAAGGAAGGTCAGTCTCCAGGTCAGCTTTTTCTTCCAGCACCACAAACGGAATTTTATTATCATGTAATACCTGTGCACTCTCTTTTCCATTGCGGCCAAAGCCGCAGATGATAACATGGTTCTGCAATTTCTGAATACTGTTTTCCATTTTGATCATTTTATATTTTTTCACCAATTCGGTATCAAAAAAATAACGGGATAATAAAGTGATGAAATAGGTAAATAAACCGAGGTTAACTAAGATGAGGATGATGGTGAACACCTGCCCTGCTTCACTCAAAGGCTTAACTTCATTAAACCCAACTGATGCAATGGTGATCACCGTCATAAACAATGCATCCAGGAAACTGTAGTGCTCTATCAGAATATAACCAATAGTGCCGGCCAGTATCAGGCTGTTGAGTAATAGCAGTGGTTGTAATAGTCCTTTAAAAAGATAGAGTCGTTTCATTAAATGTATTGTAACAACGGCCGAAAATTATAACTTTAAAGCCAGATAAAAAAAGACATTGGTCATAGTAGTTACTGAAATACATTAATTTGCCCAACCGCTAACGGAAATACAATATAATGAGGTTACTCAATTTATTTGCTACACTTATACTATTATGCGTTTTAAATGGCTGTTCTGTATCTAAACAAATAAGCAAACAGGCCAATACTATTTTATTAAAAGATTCTTCCATCAGCACCGGGCATATTGGTATTTGTATTTACGAACCGGCTACTAATAAATACTGGTATAATTATGATGCAACTCATTATTTTATACCGGCCAGTAATACCAAGTTGTTTACATTGTATGCAGGGATGAAATATTTGGGGGATAGTTTGGTGGGGTTGAGGTATAACAATTCAACTTCTATCAATAATATAATTCCCACAGGGGACCCAACTTTTTTACACCCAGATTTTAGAATCCAACCTGTATTTGATTTTTTACAGAAAAATATCAAAACTATTGCTTGGTCAAAAAGATTTATTAATTCAATTTGGCAAGCTGACGCTTTAGGTAGCGGGTGGTCATGGAATGATTACAATGATGATTATATGGCCGAAAGAAGTCCATTTCCAATTTATGGAAATGTTATTGATTTTAAACTAAACCAGGATTCATTTTATATAGATCCTTTTCAGGGAACAAATAATATGATCTCCTATCCGGCATTATATAAAAACAAGATTTATCAAAATGGTTATGAAGTGCCCAAAAGAAACTTTTACTTGAAAAGATCAATATCCGAAAACCGTTTTTACCTGAAACAATCTACAAGTAATTTTAGCAGGCAAACAATTCCATTTGTGACCAATGGTATATATACTGCAGCATATATCTTGAATGATTTATTGTATGAATTTGAGTATAATCGAAATATAAAAGAAGATTCAGTCAACAGATTAACTGCCCAACAAGAACATAGAGATTATCTTTCAACTTTAAAGCCTAAAGTAAACTCAGACTCAGTCAGAAATGTTCTTTTAGTAGATATGGTCAGAGGTAGTCTATCTGATTATGTCGATTTAACAAAATACAAAATCATCCACTCCCAACCCTCCGACTCCCTCTTTAAACCCATGATGCACCGCAGCGATAATTTTTTTGCAGAGCAAACTTTATTAATGGCCAGCAATGAACATTTGGGTTATATGAATGATGAAAAAATTATTGATACCGTTTTAAAGACTGATTTAAAAGATGTACCCCAACGACCCAAATGGGTGGATGGCAGCGGGCTGAGCCGTTATAATTTATTTACCCCAAAAAGTTTTGTGTACATTTTAAATAAGATGCAAAATGAATTTGGCTTGGCAAGAATGAAGAATATTTTAGCCACCGGTGGTGAAGGCACATTAGCGAACTATTTTAAAAAAGATGCCGGCTTTATCTATGCCAAAACCGGTACTTTAAGTAATAACTGTGCATTAAGTGGCTACCTCATCACCAATAAAGGGAAATTGCTCATTTTTTCTATATTAGCTAATAATTATATAACCGGCGCTACTCCCATTCGTCGTGCAGCAGAGCGGTTTTTAGAAGGTATCCGTGAAAAATATTAAAATTTCCTGTCCCCTCAGGCAACACATCCGAAACTGGCGGTATCTACCTTAAACAACAAGAAAAACCAAATTACCCTTTAATCAAAAATGTTTGTTATGAAAAAAATTATTACACTATTGCTGACCGTACTCACAGCATTTAGTTTTACATCCAAAGCCCAAACTACTGTGGTTTGTAATGCTGATTTTAATTTTACCATCAGCAACTTTACGGCCCAGTTTACACCAGTAATGATAGGTGATTCTATCAACACCACACACTACTGGAGTTTTGGTGATGGTAACAGCGTATCGGCAGTTACTACTTCACACACTTATGCTTCTGTTGGCAGCTATAGTGTAAAACACCTTATCATTAAGCATAATCCTAATGGTGTTATTGTATGTGCCGACTCTGTTACAAAAATTGTATTGATTCAGCAAACCACAGCTTGTAACCTTCAGGCTTATTTTACATGGAATGCCGATTCTTTAAACTGGAATACCATTCATTTCCAGAATCAATCATTACCCAATGCTCCCGGCGATTCTATCCGTTGGAACTTTGGTGATGGTACACCGCCTGTTAATGGTTTAGTAGGTACACTTTCCACACCAACACATGTATATGCTAACGCAGGTACCTACAATGTTTGTATACGTGTAAAGAAAAATAATACCACCGGCGGTGCACCATGTGTAAGCGAATTTTGTAAACCTGTTGTAGTAGCTCCTGTATGTAACCTGGTAGCTAATTTTAACTGGACAAGCACTGCTGCAAGTCCGTTAGTAATTGCTTTTCATAATTTAAGTGTTCCTCTTTCATCTGCAGACTCTGTAAGATGGATATTTGGTGACGGTACTGTTTCTTTTGATGTTAATCCAACTCATACTTATACTCAACCGGGCACCTATACTGTTTGCTTAAGAGTAAAAAAGAATACAACCATTGCAGGAGTACCGGCTTGCGTAAGTGAAATCTGCAAAACAGTTGTAATAACTACTGCTTGTAATCTTGTAGCTAACTTCAGTTCACAACCGGATAGTTTACATCCGTTACGTATGAAGTTTACTAATCTCAGCGTGGTATCAAATGCTTCCGATTCTGTTCGCTGGACCTTTGGCGATGGTACTTCAGTAAGTGGTTTACAAAGCGATCCTACTGTTGCTAACCCAACACATGATTATACACAAGCTGGTGTTTTCAATGTTTGTTTAAGGGTAAAAAGAAACCTTAATACTTCTACCACACCATGTGTTGGTGAAATATGTAAAACAGTTATTGTACTTTCTCCCTGCAATATACCTGCAAGCTTTACCATGCACAGGGATTCGATTAATATCCGTAAAGTATATTTCAACAATACCACTATTGCGCCAACAGCTACGGCCACTGCGGTATGGCATTTTGGGGATGGCACTACTGCCACTACATGGAATGCAGTACATGAATACGCACAAGCCGGAACTTACAGGGTATGCTTAACTGTAACCTTTGCTCCTAACTGTGTTAAAGAAACCTGTGATACTGTAGTGATACCTAATCCTCCTCCAGGCTGCCTTGAACTTTCTAAGTTTACTTATGAAAAATTCAGCACTGATGCACAGAAATATAAATTTACTCCTGATCATATCTTTACTGATGTGGTATATACCTGGACCTTTGGTGACGGCACCGGAAGCCACGACCCGATCGCCATTCATCGTTACGCCCAACCAGGTGTATACACCGCTTGCCTGACTGCATGGCGTGGGCCTAATTGCGCCAGCACTACTTGTAAAACAATTACAGTATTGCCACAGATCAACTGCGATAGTATTCACGTAATCTATACTTTCCAGAGAGATCCGATTGTGCCGAACAAATTGTATTTCTATGCTAATGCTAACTTCCCGATACTGGATCAAACCTGGACGATAACAAAACTATCTCCGGCTACAACAGTTCCGGTAATATTGCACCAGAATAACCCTATCTATGTATTTAATGATACCGGGTATTACAGGGTTTGTTTAAAAGCAATTACACTGGGCGGTTGTGTAAAAGAGTTCTGCAGTGTTATCAGAATTGAACATGTGGTAAGTAATGTATGTGAATTGCAGGCCTTCCCTAATCCTGCCAGCAGCCTGGTAAATGTAAATGTAACATTAACAGCGCCAGGTATGATTGATGCTTACATCTACAACACTTTAAATGTACAGGTAAGAGAAAAACATCAGCAAGGTGTAACCGGCAACAATGTAGTTAGCTTTAATGTTAATGATCTTGCACCGGGTTTATACACTATTAAAGTGGTTTACGGCGGCAAAACCTGTTATGCCAGGTTTACCAAACTCTAGCTCACTGGTTTCATGATAATAGAAAAAGATCCTGCAGCGTAATTGTTGCAGGATCTTTTTTTAAACAGCCCGTGGATAACGGCCGGTTAAGTACAGGAGGTTAAAAATTTATAAATATATTCGCAGTAAATTGAACCTTGATGCCGGGCATTGCCTTATTACTTTCCTTAACCACCACCATAAGCAGTTTAATACATCCTGCTGCAACAATACCGCCGCTGAAACCGGTAACTTTTACACCTGCCGAAAAAACAGTACAGCATCAATTGGGTGATAAGACCATTTCTTTTAAAGTAATTCAATACGGCGAATCTGTTAGTACCTGCTGTATCAATGTACACGACAATGAAGCCACAGCAGTTCAGGCCGCACGTGCTATTTTAGAACGGGAAGGGGGATTATTGATAAAGATCGATAACAATGCACAGCGACTGGTGAGTTTTTCATTTAAAGGTGTGGTGTATACATTTGACCCCAACAGGATATTTTCTGCATCAGGTATCAGGCTTACGTTAACAGCAAAAGGAAAAATAAATCCATTAGCAATAATTGAAGTGGAAAAATTTGCTGCACATCTTTTACAATTGATACCCGATACTACTTCCTGTATTGTGGCCTTACATAATAATACCGATGGTGATTATTCAGTTAAAAGTTACCAGGCTGGTGGCAAAAGACAGAGCGATGCCAAACAGGTATATGCTGATGACTGGCAGGATGCAGATGATATTGCATTGACCACTGATGAAAACCTGTTTGCTAAAATGTCGGCAATGGGTTATAACAGTATTTTGCAGGATAATGTAAAAGTGGATAAGGACGGATCGCTGAGTGTGTACTATGGCGAACTAAACAAACGTTATATCAATATTGAAACACAGTTTGGCAAAACAGTGCAGTACAAAGAAATGCTGGGCAAGCTGCTGACAATTTTAGATAAAGAGAAAAAACCGGAGACTACCTACGTGCCAATGGTTGATGTGGATTACTAAAGCAGGAAGCCTCTTTTAATGCAATAACAGCATTTTTCAATGTTCAATTTTCAACGCTCAATAATCAATGTACAATACAATTGCATTTTACCTTGAGCATTGAATATTGAAAGTTGATTATTGAATATTTTTTCTCAGCCTGCGGGCATAGCTGGCTACTCCTTTACAAAAAATTACAGCATTGAGATGATACTCTACCTGCCAAACATTTTATCCAGCTCATCTTTTTTAAACTCCAAATAAGTAGGTTTGCCATTAGGCGTAATATTGGGCGTACTGCAATTAAAAAGATTTTCAATCAGTACCCGCATTTCTTTATCGGTTAAACTTACACCGGCTTTAATAGATTGCTGCAATGCCAGTGAGCGAAGTAGTTTTTCTCTTTTGGTATATTTCAGATCGTTGCTGAAATGTTTGTATTGTTCCAGCATTTTTTCCACCGCAACTTTTTCATTACCATCAGTAACATCTGCAGGTGAGCCCTGGATCACAAAGGTATTATTGCCAAATGGTTCTAATAAATAACCAAGGTGATTAAGGTCGGGCAATAATTCGTTCAGCAAAACCGCATCTGTAACAGAAAGCTCTAATGTAGCAGGAAATAAACTGCGTTGTGTAGCAATTGGTTTACCATCTACAGCAGCAATAAACTGCTCGTACAAAATTCTTTCGTGGGCATTTTGCTGGTGCACCAGGTAATAACCTTTGTTGGTTTGTACAACAATATAGCTATTGTGCAACTGCGTAAGATTATCAGTAGATGTCCTTTGATCGTTGGCTGCATGCAAAGCTTGCTGGCCTCTTCCTATTTCGTCGCCTGATAAGGTCGGATTATCAATATTGACCTTATTTTCCGGTTCGTAAAAATCTTTCCAATGCTTCAGTTCGCTTTTACTTTCAATAAAATGTGATTGATGTTTTTTGGTGAACGTACTGTATAAAGAAGATGATGTTGCTGATGATTTCTTTTCTTCAGTAAAAGGTTTGCTTACTGCATCCAGTTGCTGAATGGAAACATCTAAATCAAAATCCAATGTTGGTGTAATACTGAATTGTGCCAGCGCATGTTTTACTGCACTCTGCACAAAAGCGTACACAATCTTTTCATCTTCAAATTTTATTTCCTGTTTAGTAGGATGTACATTAATATCCAGTTGTGATGGATCAAGATCAATAAACAAAGCATACATCGGAAAACTATCTTTAGCAATCATTGCATCAAAAGCATTCATCAGGGCATGATTTAAATACGCACTTTTTATAAACCGGTTGTTTACAAAAAAGTATTGGTCGCCTCTTGTCTTCTTTGCGGTTTCAGGTTTGCCTACAAAGCCGTAAATATTCATGTAATCAGTATGTTCCTGTACACTTACCAGTTTGGCATTATAATTATTACCGAGTATCTGAACAATACGTTGTTTTAAAGTACCTTTTTCCAAATGAAAAACTTCCTGCCCATTACTGCTAAGCGAAAAAAACACTTCAGGAAAAGCCATTGCCACTCTTATAAACTCATCTACAATATGCCGTAACTCTGCAGGATTACTTTTTAAAAAATTCCTTCTTGCCGGTACATTGAAAAAAAGATTTTTCATGGCAATGCTGGTACCGGTGGGTGCTGCAACAGGTTCTTGTTTTATTACAATACTATTTTCAATTTCAAGATACACACCTGTTTCATCTTCCGCTCTCTTGGTTTTTAATTCTACCTGTGCCACCGCAGCAATACTTGCCAGTGCTTCTCCCCTGAAACCCATAGTTTTTATGCGGAAAAGGTCTTCAATATTGCTGATCTTGGAAGTGGCGTGGCGTTCAAAAGCCATACGGGCATCGGTTTCGCTCATGCCCTTGCCATTATCAATAACCTGTATCAACGATTTACCGGCATCGTTGATGATGAGTTTAACTTCATCCGCACCGGCATCCACAGCGTTTTCCAGCAATTCTTTTACAGCACTTGCCGGCCGCTGAATTACTTCACCTGCTGCAATCTGATTGGCAATGTTATCGGGTAATAATTGAATGATATCGGGCAAAAGTCCTCCTTTATTTAGTTGGCAAAAGTCGCAAAATTTTCTGACTAAATGGAGATAAAACTATACTAGTCCCAAATATCTGCAAAGCTTACTTCGGCTGTGCAGTTGTCTTCTAAATTGAAAGTAAAACTTTCGGTATTGAATGTATTAAGGTGATATTGTCCTTCAGCCAATTGGTAAATTTCTATTTTTTTAAACTGAGGATCGATAATAAGATAATATTTTATTTTTTGTAATTGGTATACTTCCTTTTTTAAACCTCTGTCTTTAACGCTTGTTGAAGGAGACAATATCTCTACTACCAAAACCGGGGGGAAGTCAAGAAATTTCTTTTCTATTTTATCGCATACGACTAACAAATCAGGTTGCAACACAGTATCTTCTGCAATTTTCCAATCGATTGGAGGATACGCTTTGCACTTACCACAACCTTTCTTTAATGCTTCTTTAAACACACCATATAAATTACCTCCAATTATTTGATGAGCAGGCACGGGTGCAGGACTCATAGCATAAGGCATTCCTTCAATTATTTCCCACTTGCCTTCCCATAGGCAATACTCATCGTATGTATAATGAGGCCGATATTTTTCTGCAATTGACATATAGTAAAGTTAAAAAATATTTTTAAAACTACCTCCTATTTAAAATGGCTGATATTTGTCTTTATTAAGTATTTTTATAGATATGATCAAGCACTATTTATTACTCTTTTCCATTGTTTTATGCAGTAAATTTTCGGTAGCACAAACCACAGCGGCCAACCGCTGGGCAGATAGTGTTTATAAAACTTTATCCGATGATGAACGCATTGCACAATTAATGGTGGTTCGTTTATCTACCTACGATGCCCGGACAAAGACCGTTACTTTTTTTGATTCCTTAGTTACCGTTTTAATTAAACAATATAATATTGGTGGCATCTGTGTTTTCCAGGGCAGCCCGGTTAAACAGGCTACTATCATCAATAATTTACAAGCCATTGCAAAAACGCCGGTACTTATGTGTATAGATGCAGAATGGGGCGTGGGCATGCGAATGATCGACAGTGTGTTGCCGTTACCTAAACAAATGATGCTGGGTGCGGTATCGGATGCAGGCATTGCTTATCAATATGGAAAGATTGTGGCAGAGCAATGTAAGAGGGTTGGTATACAGGTTAACTACGCTCCTGTTGTTGATGTAAACAACAATCCCAATAACCCTGTTATTAACGACAGAAGTTTTGGTGAAGACAAATATAAAGTGGCTTTATTCGGTATTCAGTACATGAAGGGCATGCAGGATAATGGTGTGATGGCTTGTGCCAAACATTTTCCTGGTCATGGTGATGTAGCAGTTGATTCTCACCTGGACCTTCCGGTGATCAATAAATCGATGGCACAATTAGATTCGCTGGAACTATATCCTTTTAAAGAAATTTTTAAAGCCGGCATTGGTAGTGTGATGATTGCACATTTATCTGTGCCTTCAATTGACAATACACCTAACAAACCTACTTCTATAAGTTTTAAAAATGTTACGGAGTTAATGCGTAACGAAATAGGCTACCAGGGCCTGACTTTTACTGATGCTCTGGAAATGCAGGGAGTAAAAAAATATTATCCTGATGGCGCTGCTTCGGTAGAATCATTAGTGGCGGGTAATGATATGTTATGTTTGCCTGGTGACGTGCCGTTAGCAATTGACAAAATTAAAGCGGCTATTAAAGCAAAAAAAATAAGCTGGTCAGACATTGAAATGCATTGTAAAAAAGTATTGCTGGCAAAATACCAATATGGATTAACCACATTGCAACCTATCAATACAGATAACCTTACCAATGACCTTAACAGCAAAGTGCCTGCAATGAGACAATTAATTGCAGAAAATGCCTTGACGGTATTGAAAAAAACTGATGATGTATTTTTTCCTATGTTGGTGCCTGCCAAACCTGTAGCAAATGATGTGGCGTACATAAGCATTGGTAACAGCAGTGATAATGCTTTTGCAAAACGCATGCGTAACGATTACGCTGCAGATGTTTTCTTTTTTAATTATTCGCAAAACGGAGCTGATAATATAAAGCTGGTGGATTCTATAAAGAAAGTGTATAAAAAAGTAATCATCGGTATTCATAATTATAACAGGGCGCCTGCAAATAATTTCGGTATTTCAAAAGCGGCGGTTGACCTGGTAACACAATTGCAGCAACAAACCAATGCCATCACTTTTGTGTTTGGCAATTGTTATGCTATAAAAAACTGGTGTGCTGCAAAAAACATGGTGGCTTGTTATGAAGATGATGATATTATACAAAATACGGCGATAGATTTACTGGAAGGGAAGATTGCTGCTAAAGGAAAATTACCGGTTACGGTTTGTGATGACTATAAATACGGCAGTGGCATTATTGCTTCCGGCTTTTTTCTACCGCATATCAATCCCGACGAAGCTGGCCTTGACCCTGTTAAATTAAACACTGTTGATTCTGTTGTAAAAGATGCCATTGAAAAAGGCGCCACACCCGGCGGCGTGGTACTGGTAGTTAAAGATGGTAAGATCGCTTACCACAAAGCTTATGGTTATTACACTTATGATAACAAAGAGCCTGTTCAGCTGGAATCTATTTATGATATGGCTTCGGTTACAAAAATTTGTGCCACTACTATCAGCATCATGAAATTGTACGATGCCGGAAAAATTGATCTTAAAAAAACTTTAGGCGATTACCTGCCTTGGGTAAAAGGAAGCAACAAAGAACATTTACTGATTGAAAATATTTTACTGCACCAGGCAGGCCTGGTTTCTTTTATTCCTTTTTATAAAGAAACTATTGATGCAGAAGGTAAACCATTAGCTAAATATTATTCCACCAGACAAACAGATTCGTTCAGCATTCGTGTGGCAGAAAATTTATTTATGCGTAACGACTGGCGAGATACTTTATACAAAAGAATTTTGCAAAGCCCACTGGGAGAAACCGGTAAATACATTTACAGTGATAATGATTTTATTTTCCTGGGCAAAGTAGTGGAAGCTGTAAGCGGCTTACCATTGGATGAATATGCCAAAAAAGAATTTTATACACCACTCGGATTAACCACTGCAGGTTTTAAACCAAGAGAACATTTTGCACTCAACAGGATAATACCTACCGAAAACGAAAAAACTTTCCGCCTGCAATTATTACGTGGCGATGTACATGATCCCGGGGCATCCATGTTCGGGGGCGTATCCGGCCATGCAGGCTTGTTTAGCAATGCTTATGATTTAGCAGTGATCATGCAAATGCTTTTGAATGAGGGTACGTTCAACGGAAAAAAATATCTGAATAAGGAAACAGTAGCATTATTTACTGCTTACCACAGTACTATCAGCCGCCGTGGTTATGGCTTTGATAAACCTGAAAAAGATAATGCCACAAGGCCTGAGCCTTACCCCTGCTTATCAGCATCGCTGCAAACTTTTGGCCACACTGGCTATACGGGTACTTGTGTATGGGCCGACCCTGCAAACAAACTCATCTTTATCTTCTTAAGTAACCGTGTTAATCCTGATGGCGGCGATATCAATAAAAAATTACTGAACATGAATGTGCGGCCAAAAATTCATGAAGCGATTTATAAAGCATTGGGGTTGTAAAAATGCCTTATGAAAAGTATCAACTACCTGCTCTTGTTTATTTTTACTTGTACAGTTTTTAGTTGTAATGAGTACAACAAACGAACCATAAGAAAAACAATTCCGTTAACCAGGGGAAGATCTGTTGAATTATATTATTACAGCTTGATTGGTGGCAGTTCGCCGGATTATATCGACCTAAAAACAAAAAGCGGCGATTACCAACATCTTTTTATTAATAATTCCATTTGCGATGTGAACGTATTTGTTGACACTATAAAAATTCTCTGCAACAAAAATTCCAGCACAACATTTATTGAAAAAAATAATACCGGGTTAAAAATAGTAATTGATAGTTCAAGGTATTGCAGTTACAGTGATATTGCCAGGTAATGATAAGTCGTCATTAATATAAACCCAGTAATATCTGTTTCAACTCATCCATTCTTTTCCATGGTATCTGGTGATCGGCACCATGCAATGTATCTGCAGTAATTGATTTTGCATTCACCATCATCTTTGTACCGTAAGCAATATTTTTTATAGGTACCCAGGTATCTTCATCACCATGAACAAATAAAATATTACAGGTAATCTTTTTAAAATCTTCCTGCAAGGGAAGCAGGTCATTTTTAAGATAAAGTAATTCCGTATTACTGGGGCCAAATGCACCGGGCAGTGCCCAATACATTGGCCGTACATTCATAATTTTTCGCCAGGTTTCTTTGGCTTCCTGGTTAATATCAATAGCACCGGCAATAAGAATTACGGTATTGAATAGTGCAGGATTATCTGCGGCTAATTTTACCGCCACCGGCCCGCCCATACTATGGCCGGCTACATACATGGGTGCGCTGGTTTTTAATTGCTGCAATACCGGTAAAATAATTTTGCATTGTTCCTGTAAGTGCATGGCTTTGCCAAAATCGCTGTACCCAAAGCCTGGCCTGTCTATTGCTACAATGCGGAATTTTTTACGCATGGATGAATCCCACATGTACTTCATATAATTCATCCAGCTGCCGGGACTGCCGTGTATAAAAACCAGTGTAGGTAAAGTATCGGGGCCGCAAACGGCGTAATGCAAATGCCGTTCATTAATTATAGTATCATAAATAGTAAGCGGAACTTGTTTTGATTTGAAGACACTGTAAGCTTTTTTATCGCTCCAGCGGTTACGCATAATAAAACATTGTGCCAATAACAGCCATACTGCAATTAAAGCCAGGGAGTAAATTAATGTACGCCTCATAATTTTTTTAGAACGATGGGAAAGCATTTTTGTTACAAGGCTTGTGTTAAATTTTTAATTCAACTCTTCGGAGCTTTCAGGCAATTTATCATACTCACCCTTAAAGGCATAGAAACCGAATATCATCAGGCCAATAGCAATTGGTGTAAATATGGTAATGATAATTACCCATGGAATAGGCTTATTAATATCTTTTGTACCGGCACCTATATTGTGAACAGCACCCATTACTAAAAAGTAAATTACTACGGGTGCTACTATCATCCATACTAAACCCATTATTCTTTTAAGTTTATTCATAATCACTCTAAGAATGCCTATGATTCCAGTATTATCACTCATAAAAATATTTTTAGTCGTTAATTTCTTTATCAATTTTATTATTCAGGTACAAAGCACCAATTACAAAACACAATGCTGCCACGCCAATCGGGTACCATAAGCCCACCAAAGGATCGGTTGTAAAAGTTGCAGACAATAGTGTAGCTATAAACGGCACCAGTCCACCAAACACCCCATTACCAATATGATAAGGCAAACTCATTGATGTATATCTTATTTTGGTTGGGAATAATTCCACCAAAAACGCTGCAACAGGCCCATACACCATCGTTACAAAAATGATCATGATCCAGATAAGGCCAATAAATTTCCATTTCAACCCGCTGGTAAGTACTTTATCTGAATACGCCGGTTTTACATCTTTACTGATCCACAAAAATCCTGACTGGTCTTTATAATAACTTTTTACATCCCCATTCTTTACCAACGCACCGGTATCTGCATAGGTTTCTGTAAATTTTAATCCGCTGCTTAGTTGCCAAACGCTTTTTACATGTGTAATAACTAAAGTTTCTTCCTTTCGTTTTACGGTATCATATTTTACCGAAGGATTATTTTGTCCTTCAATACTTGCATAACGCATGCCTTCATTCCTGTTTCTCCATTCTGTTGCATTGGCATCTTTTAATAACGTACCAAATATGGGCCTGTAAAAAATAACGCCTAATAACATCCCTGTAAGCATGATCCATTTTCTGCCGATCTTATCGCTCAGTGCACCAAACACTAAAAAGAATGGGGTGGCTAAACCTATTGCCCATAATAATATTTCCCGGTTCTGTACAAATTCAATCTTTACTGTATTCTCTAAAAATGATTGTGCATAAAATTGTCCGGTGTACCAGATAACGCCCTGTCCCATCACTGCACCAAATAAAGCCAGCAATACCATTTTAAAATTAGCCTTATGGCCAAAGCTTTCTTTTAAGGGATTAACCGATGTTTTCTTTTCTGCTTTTAGTTTTGCAAACACCGGCGATTCATTCATCCTTAAACGGATATAAATAGAAACACCTACCAGTAAAATAGATATCCAGAAAGGATAGCGCCATCCGCCCCACTCTGCATTAAACTGTGCTTCTGTAAGCCTGCTTTTTACCAGCATAATCACCCCTAACGCCACAAACAAACCCAATGTAGCAGTAGTTTGTATCCAGGCTGTAAAATAACCACGGCGATGTGCTGGCGCATGTTCTGCCACATAAGTTGCGGCACCACCATACTCGCCACCCAATGCCAAACCTTGTACTAATCTTAATAATAAAACCAGTAATGGTGCAGCCATGCCTATAGCTTTATAAGAAGGCACTAAGCCAATTAAAAACGTAGAGCCGCCCATTAAAACCAGCGTTAATAAAAAAGTATATTTTCTGCCGATCAGATCACCCAATCTTCCAAACACTAATGCACCAAACGGACGCACTAAAAAACCTGCAGCAAAAATAGCCAGTGTGCTAAGCAATGCTGCTGTTTCATTGCCCTCGGGAAAAAACTGTGTGGAAATTGTTTTGGCCAGCATACCAAAAATGTAAAAATCGTACCACTCAATTAATGTGCCCAGCGAAGAAGAGAAAATAACCTTACCTATTCCTTTTGTAGAATGCTCATTCATATAGTAAACAATTGTTAGGGAAAGATACTATGTTTTTAAAGTCAACTGTCCTGTAATGTAGGTTATGATAAAAAAAATGTACAAAATGTTTTTAAAGTACAATTAAATCAATTGGTATCTATAAATTTGGGCAAGATAAAAAAACGATCATGTCATATCCTTATCAGATTGCTTCTTTAGAACAATATCATGCTGATTATAAAAAAAGTGTAGACGACCCTGAAGGTTTTTGGGGAAGCATTGCCGAAAATTTTGAATGGCGCAAAAAACATGATAAAGTTTTAGAGTGGAATTTTACCGAGCCCAAAGTAGAATGGTTTAAAGGTGCTAAACTTAATATTACCGAAAATTGTATCGACCGTCATTTAAAAACTATGGCCGATAAGCCTGCTATCATCTGGGAGCCTAATAACCCTGAAGAAAGAGTACGCATTGTTACCTACGCCCGTTTACATAAACGTGTATGCCAGGTAGCACAAATGCTGGTAAACAACGGTGTAAAAAAAGGCGACCGTGTTTGCATATACATGGGCATGGTGCCCGAGCTGGCTTATGCTATTTTAGGTTGTGCAAGAATTGGTGCTATACACAGCGTAATATTTGGTGGCTTTAGTGCACAAAGTATTGCCGACAGGTTATATGATGCACAAGCCGAATTTATAATTACCTGCGATGGCGCTTACCGTGGTGCAAAAGATATTCCGCTTAAAAGTGTGATTGATGATGCATTGATAGGCAACCGTACTGTAAAAAAAGTATTTGTGTATACCCGTACAAGAATTCCTGTATCTATGCTCAAGGGCCGGGATCTGTGGTGGGAAGATGAAATGGAATATGCCGAAACACAAGTGGAAAAAGATGGCGTGGTTTCTTTTCCGGCAGTGGAAATGGATGCAGAAGACCCTTTATTTATTTTATACACTTCGGGCAGCACCGGCAAACCAAAAGGTGTGGTGCATAGCAGTGCAGGTTATATGGTGTGGACCAACTACACTTTTGTAAATGTGTTTCAATACCAACCGGGGCAGGTGCATTTTTGTACTGCCGATATTGGATGGATAACAGGCCACAGTTATATTGTTTACGGCCCGTTAAGCGCAGGCGGTACTTCATTAATGTTTGAAGGTGTGCCCACCTATCCTGATGCAGGAAGATTCTGGGATATTGTAGACAGGCACAAAGTAAATATTTTATACACTGCTCCTACAGCTATAAGAAGCCTGATGGGTTTTGGCTTAGATCCTTTAAAAGGGAAAGACCTTTCTTCTTTAAAAATATTAGGTACTGTTGGCGAACCTATCAATGAAGAAGCCTGGCATTGGTACGATGAACATATCGGCAAGAAAAAATGCCCTATTGTTGATACCTGGTGGCAAACAGAAAACGGTGGTGTACTCATTTCAAATCTTGCCGGCATCACACCATCAAAGCCAAGCTGGGCCACTTTACCAATGCCGGGTGTGCAACCCATTTTAGTAGATGA
This sequence comes from Ferruginibacter sp. SUN106, assembly GCF_050611765.1. Taxonomy (NCBI): domain Bacteria; kingdom Pseudomonadati; phylum Bacteroidota; class Chitinophagia; order Chitinophagales; family Chitinophagaceae; genus Ferruginibacter; species Ferruginibacter sp. SUN106. Next base: position 180,596 of record NZ_JBODJC010000001.1, on the reverse strand, counting down.
GAATGGAAAAGAAGTAACTGAAAAAGATGAGCATGGTATGCTGAAAGGAAACCTTTGCATTAAAGCACCGTGGCCCTCTATTTTAAGAACCACTTATGGTGATCATGAACGCTGCCGTATCAACTATTTTGCAACCTACCCCAATTTGTATTTCACCGGCGATGGTGCATTAAAAGATGCTGATGGCAATTACAGAATTACCGGAAGAGTAGATGATGTATTGAATGTAAGCGGCCATCGTATTGGTACTGCCGAAGTAGAGAATGCCATTAATATGCATGCCGGTGTGGTAGAAAGTGCGGTAGTAGGTTATCCGCATGATATAAAAGGGCAAGGTATTTATGCGTATGTTATTTATGGCCATATGCATGGCGATGCAGAACATACTAAAAAAGATATTTTACAAACTGTAACAAGAGTGATCGGTGCAATTGCAAAACCTGATAAGATACAATTTGTAACCGGCCTGCCTAAAACAAGAAGTGGAAAGATCATGCGCCGGATACTTAGAAAAATTGCAGAAGGTGAAATGACAAACTTAGGTGACACATCTGCTTTATTAGATCCTACTGTGGTGGAAGAAATTAAAAACGGTAAATTATAATATCGTTTTTTTAGATAGGTGATACTATACTTTATTATTTAGGTGGCGCACTATATGAAATATTATATCTCTTGTTGTATTGCATTAACTACTCTCAACAGTACATTAAACGCACAAATGAAAAGTTGTTGCGAACCTGATGGTGTACAATTAATTTCTACTGTACCTCAAACAAAGGGTACTTTAAAAATGGTGAAAATACTGGACAGCATCAGCAAACATGCCAATCCCGAAGATTTTTATGTGATGAATACGCAGCGTGCTGCCATCTTCAGAAAAAAACTGGATACAGAAAAAGATCCCAACAAAAGAGTTAATCTCTATTTTCAATATTGCATTGAATCTTTAAATGCAGGTAATACTGAAGAAGCAATTAATGTACTTAAACAGGTAATGTCTACTATGGGTATTACCGGCCAGAATTTTACCGAACAATACAAACAATTTTTTGATCAGTTAGCCATCAGCTATATGCGTAAAGGCGAATTGGAAAATTGTGCTGCCAACCACAATCCGCAAAGCTGCATCATTCCCATACAAGGCGAGGGCATACACAAATTAACTTATGGTTCGGAAGTAGCTATTGAATTGTATAAACTCATACTAAATAAATACCCTGATGATCTGCAATCAAGATATTTATTGAACATCGCTTACATGACACTGGGAAAATATCCTGCAGAAGTACCCAAACAATGGTTGATTGAATCAGGAGTATTTACGCAAAGCAATAGCAGTAATATTATATTGAAAGATATTGCCGGTAAAAAAGGTGTTGATATGAATGGTATATCCGGCGGTTGTGTTGTGGAAGACCTGGATAATGATGGTTTGCTTGATATTATGGCTACTTCTTATGGATTGAGTGACCAGATTCGTTACATGCACCAGATGAAAGATGGTACTTTTAAAACAGAAACCACTTCATCCGGGTTAGTAGGCATAACAGGTGGCTTAAATTTAATTCATGCCGATTATAATAATGATGGCTTTGAAGATATCGTTGTGTTACGTGGTGGCTGGTGGGGCAAGAATGCAAAATTTCCGTTCTCTTTGTTGAAAAATAATGGCAACAACACTTTTGAAGATGTTACAATTGAGGCAGGATTATTTTCTCCGGCACCAACACAGTCTGCCAGCTGGGGCGATTTTAATAACGATGGCTGGATAGATCTTTTTGTACCGCATGAAAATTACCCCTGCCAGTTATTTATCAATCACAAAGGAAAATTTAAAGATGAAGCTGCAAAGTATGGTTTAAACATTACCACTTTTGCTAAGGGTTGTGTGTGGGGCGATATCAACAACGATGGCTTTCCTGATCTTTATCTTTCTGCTTTAGGGCAACCCAATAAGTTATGGCTTAACAAACCAGGCACTGTTGCCGGCGAAAGAATGTTTGAAGACATCAGTAAAGCTGCAGGTGTAGAAGAACCGATCTACAGTTTTCCTACCTGGTTTTTTGATTTTGACAATGATGGCTTACTGGATCTTTATGTTTCCGGGTATGATACCCGTCAATTTACAATGGTGGCCCAGGATGTTGCACGGGATATGATGGGTATGAGCCCATTGGGTGATTTGCCACGTCTTTATCATAACAATGGCAACAATACTTTTACTGACGTAAGCAAACAATATGGTGTGGATCATGTAAGCTATGCGATGGGTTGTAACTACGGAGATATTGACAATGATGGCTGGCCCGATTTTTATCTTGGCACAGGAGCTCCTGAATTTCAAAGTATCTTTCTAATAAATTGTACCACAACTTAGGTGGTAAAAAATTTGAAGACATCAGTTATTCCACCAACACAGCGCATATTCAAAAAGGGCATGCCGTGGCTTTTGCAGATATTGATAATGATGGCGACCAGGATATTTATGAAGTAATGGGTGGCGCCGTGGAAGGAGATCGTTTTAGAAATATACTTTTTGAAAATACAACTACCACGGGCAATCACTGGATACAATTAAAACTGGAAGGTGTTACATCCAACCGTGCTGCCATTGGTGCAAGAGTAAAAATAAAAGTCATCATGGAAGATGGAACAGTGCAGTACTTCTATCATACTGTCTCCACAGGAGGAAGTTTTGGTTCGCAAACACTTCGTGTAGAAGCCGGCCTTGGCAAAGCAAAATCTATTGAAGCAATAGAAATACAATGGCCTAACGCCAAACAAACTAAAGAGATCATTACCGGTGTTACCCTGAACACAATGGTAAAAATAAAAGAAGGTTTGGGTAAACAATAATACCTCTTTGCATTTCTTAACCAACATTTTAATACAAATACCCAACAAGCGGTATTGCAGTATCGTCTGCTGCAACATAACTTGCACTAAACATTTTATGATGCATCGCTTATTATTAATTACAGTATTACTTTCTAATGCAATTGGTATAACAGCGCAATCCATTAGCACCGCTAATCATACACTTACATTTACCAGCAACCTGCCTTGTACCGGTATCAAAGATCAATACCTTTCATCTACCTGCTGGAGCTTTGGCGGCAATTCTTTTTTTGAAAGCGAATTATTAAAGAACGGAAAAAACAATATTGATATCAGCGAAATGTATACGGCCCGTTTTGCATGGTTACAAAAAATAAAATTACACCTGGAGAAAAACGGATTGAATTACTTAACTCCCGGCGGACAATTTCATAACATACAATGGGTGATAAAAAATTATGGTATGGTGCCTGAAGAAGTGTATACCGGAAAGCCATTGAAAGAAAAAAATCACAATCATATTTTGCTGGATACTGCCATTACAAAATTTGTGGAAGGCCTGGTAAAAAGTAAAAAGAAAACACCCTCTGCAGCAGACTGGAAATACATCAATGCTCTTTTTGATAAATACCTTGGCAAAATACCTGCATCATTTTCTGTACAGGGTAAGCTGTATACACCCAAAACCTATGCGGCTGATTTTTTGAAAATAAACCCGGATGATTATATGGAGATCATGTCGTTCACCCATCATCCTTATTACCAGGGAGCTGTTTTTGAAAACAAATACAATTACTCTTTTGATAAATACATGAATGTGCCTTTTGCTGATTTTGTTGCCATTACCGACAATGCCTTACAGAACGGCTACACCGTTTTATGGAATGGTGATGTTACTGATGATGCATTTGATTTTACCAAAGGGATTGCATTTTTACCAGATACCTTCAGCAACAAAGTACTCAGCAGGCAAGCCGCATTTGCAGACAGCAGCAGTTATATGGATCACCTGATGCACATTGTTGGTGTAACAAAAGATGAAAAAGGCCACAAATGGTATTACCTAAAAAATTCCTGGGGAACCAATAATGCGCTGGATGGTTATATGCTGATGGATGAAAATTATTTTGCCATAAAGACTGCTGCAATTGTGGTGAATAAAAAGGCGATTCCTTTGATAATAAAAAATAAAATGAAAGAATAAAAAAAGAGCCCCGTAACGGAGCTCTTAAAAAAAATAAAATTAAAATATTAGTACCCGAAAATCTCTTCCAAACTCAACCTTTTCAATTCGCCATATTTCTTCATAGTATCTTCTGTAACTTTTTTATCAGAAGCCACCACGCAATACGTGTAAGGTTTGTTAGCGATATATTCACTGTGGAATTTTTTCAGTTCAGGATAACTGATCTTATCTACCGCAGTATAAGTTGTTTTACGGATATCGCTGTTCAATCCTTTTTGCTGTGCAGTAAGATAATTGAAAATGATACCGTCTTGTGTAATACGTTCTGTTTCGATATCTTTTTTAATACCGGCACGGGCAAATTTAACATTAGCCTCTACATTCGGTAAATCATTCAGCAATTCATTCATCGCTACAATGGATTCGTTAAATTTATCTGCCTGGCAACCTACATAAGCTAAAGTATAAAACGGATCTTCTTTTTTATCAGGCTTTGCATAAAAAGCAAAAGTAGAATAAGCCAAAGCTTTACTTTCTCTTATCGTTTGAAATACCAATGCACCCATTCCACCGCCAAAATAATTATTAAAGATATCAATCACCGGTTCTTTATCGGCACTGTACGGCGCTGTATTCCTTACCCAGCGTATTTCGCTCTGCACCATATTGTAATCTGCAAATAGTACTTCATTCTTAGTTTGTGTTATTGCAGGGAACTCCATTTTTTTATCTGCCATTTTAAATGCAGCAGGTATTGCATGTACTGTTTTTAAAGCTGCAGTTAATTGTGCCAGCGGCTGAGGGCCATAATATAAAATTTTATGGCTGTAACTGTTTAAGCTATGTAATGCATTTACTAACTCATCGGCAGTAGCATTTTGCAATTCATCATTGCTTAATGTATAGTTGAAAGGATTTTTATTGCCGAATCTTGCATAAGAAACCAAACCACCCATAATAGCTGCTTTGTTGGCTTTAGCATCAGTTCTAGATTTGGTTAATCTTGCTTTTAAAGATTTCAATGCCGCTTCATCACCTTTACAATTCTTCAGTACATCTTCAAATAAACTTACTGCTTTAGTAAAATTGTCCTGTAACCCTTCAATAGTTACTGTTGTAAATTCTGTACCGGCACTGATGGTAAAGCTGCAGGCAATCTGGTAAAATGATTTGGTAATTTCTTCAGCACTCATTTTATCTGTACCTAAAAATTGCAGGTATTGTGCAGCCAGGCTTAATTTTTTATTATTCCAGGTACCCATATCAAACCGGTAGCGTAAGCGGAAAATACTGTTGTCTTTGTTCTGTACATACAATACTTCAGCCGGGCCGATTTTTGCTTTTTGTACGTCTTTATTATAATCAAGCCAGACTGGTTTTACCACACTGGCAGGCATATTATTTACCTTAGTTACAAAATCTGATTGTGCATCACGGTTAGTTTCTACGGGAGTAATGGGTGGCTTTTCTACCTTTACAATACTCTTATCTTCTCCTTTGCGTTTATAAATAAAAACATAATTATCCTGGAAATATTTATTGGCAAAAGCCACAATATCCTTCTTGGTTAATTTAGACAACTGATCGGTATAAGCTACCTGGTCTTTCCAATCTAATTCAGATGTAAAAGCATCCATCAGGTCGTTTGCCCTGGAGCCATATGTTTCAGTACCCTGTATTTTATTTTTCTTTTGGTTGTTGATGATGGCTGTAATAAGATTATCATCAAAGTTGCCTTTCTTTAAATTTTCTATTTCGCCCAGCATTAAAGCTTTTACATCTTCCAATGACTGGCCTTGTGTTGGATTACCCTGCATAAATAAAATACCATAATCTATCAGTGTAAAAGCTGAAGCTGATGCCCTTAATAATTTTTGTTTTTTCACCAGGTTAAGATCCATTAAGCCTGCTTTGCCATTAGTAAGAATCTGCCCTACTAAATCTGCAAGTAACACATCTTTATCTTTATTACCCGGCAGCCTGAAACCAATAGTTACACTTTCTGCATCAGGCCCGATAACTTCTGCTCCAACTGGTGAAGTAATTGGTTCTTCTGCACTAAAACTATATTTTGTAACTGGTTTGTTTTGCATATAAGAAAATGTAGCATCCACTTTCTTAATCATTTCATCGCAATTAAAATCACCACTTAAAATAACACCCATGTTATTGGGTACATACCAGGTGTTGAAATATTTCCTGATCTCTGTTAAAGATGGATTTTTTAAATGCTCAATAGTACCAATGGTAGTTTGTTTACCATAATTATGATTCTTAAATAATTCGGCAAATAATTTTTCCTGCACTTTTCTGCCATCATTATCTAATCCACGGTTTTTTTCTTCATACACGGCTTCCAGTTCGGTATGAAAAATCCTCAGTACCGGGTTCCTGAATCTTTCACCCTGTACTTTCAGGTACTTATCAATGGCATTAGCAGGTACATCATCGGTATATACTGTTTGTTCAAAAGAAGTAAAAGCGTTGGTGCCCTGTGCTCCCATTGAGCTCATCATCTTGTCGTACTCATTGGCAATCGCAAATTTTGATGCCACCCCTGATACAGAATCAATACGGTGATAAATAGCTTTACGTTTTTCAACATCTGTTGTGTGATTGTATTCTTCATATAAGGCATCTATCTTATCCAGCTCTGGTTTTTCTTTGGCCCAGTCTAAAGAACCAAATTTATCCGTTCCTTTAAACAACATATGTTCCAGGTAATGCGCCAGCCCGGTATGATCAGCAGGGTCAGTTTTACTACCTGCTTTTGTAGCCACATAGCATTGAATTCGTGGATCTTTATTGGTAGGGCTTAAAATTACCGTCAACCCGTTTTTTAAAGTGTAGAACCTGGCTTTTGCCGGATCGTTGGTTACATATTTGTAAGTGAACCCTCCCGAAGTGGCTTCTTTCCACTCGTATTTGCCGGTCTGGGCAAAACTGCTAACCGTAATTGCCAGCAACAGTACAAAACTCAGCTGTTTAAAAAATCGCATACAAGATTATTTTTAAAAGTTAAAATGAGCGGCTAAAATACTGATTCTCCCTCTTAAATTTATACCGTTCGCAACATTATTACCTTTACATTTGAAAAATTTTTAGCACCATTGATATGAAGAAATTCCTGAAGTATTTTTTGCGTACGGTTTTAGTGTTATTTATCCTGGTAAATATCATCACGGCTTTTCACGCTTATAAATTCACCCATTTTTATGATGCTGCCGAAGCCGCACCACAAAACAAAGCCGCCGCAATTTTATTGGGCATCAATGCTTTTAAACAACAAAATGCAGCTGCAGATTCCGGTAATGAAAAAGTTATTTTAACCACGGCTGACCATTTAAAATTAGAAGGCTGGTACAGCGCAGCGGCTGTTGCCAAAGGAACAGTATGTTTATTTCACGGCCATGGAGGCAAAAAAAGCGGCACCAATGCCGAAGCCGAGGCATTCAGAAAACTGGGTTACAATACTTTTCAGTTAGACTTCAGGGCGCATGGCAGCAGCGAGGGCAATACCTGCACCATTGGCTATTACGAAAGCGAAGATGTAAAACTGGTATATGATTTTGTAAAAAGTAAAGGCGAAAAGAATATTGTGTTATGGGGTATCTCCATGGGTGCGGCCACCATTACCAAAGCCATCAACGATTACCAGTTACAACCCAATAAAATTATTTTAGAAATGCCTTTCGGCTCAATTGTAGAAGCTGCAGAAGGACGAATAAAAATGATGGGCCTGCCTGCGGAACCATTGGCAAGATTAATTACTTTTTGGGGCGGCACCGAGCATGGCTTCTGGGCTTTTAATATGAAGCCTGTAGAGTTTGCAAAAAAAATCACCTGCCCCGTATTACTGCAATGGGGCGCTAACGACCCAAGGGTTTCCAGGAAAGAGATCGATGATATTTACAGCAATATTTACACCGAAAAAAAATTAGTAGTGTATGACAGCAGCGCACATGAAAGTCTTTGTAAAAAAGAAAATGAAAAATGGGTATCAGCGGTTGAAGAATTTTTAAAATAATCTTTTACTTTACATACCTTTTTACTTTATATACCTTTTTACTTTACATACTTCTTTCTCCTCCATGCATCCGAAAGAAATTTCCATACTTGATTTTACGTATCATCTGCCCGATGAAAAAATTGCATTGCACCCGCTTGAAGAAAGAGATGCTTCGAGATTATTAATTTATAAAGATGGTTTCATAAGTGAAGACACTTACAGCAATATTGATGAGTATCTCCCGGGAAACAGTTTACTGGTTTTTAATAATACTAAAGTTATTAATGCCAGGATATTATTTACCAAACCAACCGGCGGGGTAATAGAAATATTTTTGCTGGAACCTTATCATGCAGATTATACATCCACATTAACAGCAACAAAATCCTGTGAATGGAAATGTTTAATTGGGGGCGCTTCAAAATGGAAAGACGGTGCGTTGGAATTAACAACAGAAAATTACACATTAAGTGCTCAGTTAAAAGAAAAACTACCTGATGCCTATGTAGTGGCATTAAACTGGAATGGTAATGTTCCCTTTGCAGAAATCCTGGAGCATACCGGTAATATTCCCTTACCGCCTTATATAAAAAGGAAAGTGGATGAAGATGACAAAGCACGCTACCAGACTATTTATGCCGCACATGATGGTTCTGTTGCTGCGCCAACGGCAGGTTTACATTTTACACCAACTGTTTTTGAAAAATTAGCGGCAAAGAATATCAGTAAAAATTTTGTAACACTTCATGTAGGTGCAGGTACGTTTAAGCCTGTAAAAGCCGCTACCATGCAGGGGCACGAAATGCATGCGGAATGGATTGATGTGAGTATTGAATGCATTGAAAATTGTATCCGTAATATTGATAACAATATCATTGCAGTTGGTACTACATCTTTAAGAACATTGGAAAGCCTGTATTGGTTAGGTGTAAAAGCAGCACTTGATCCATTATTGCCGCAATTAAATATTACCCAGTGGGAAGTATATGATGAGTTAGCATTACAAGAAACCATTCCTGCTGCAAAAGCACTTGAAGCTTTGATCGCCTGGTTGAAAAAAAATAAACTGACTAAATTATTTACACAAACACAAATATTGATTGCCCCAGGATATCAATTTAAAATTGCCAAAGCCATCATTACTAATTTTCATCAGCCACAATCCACCTTGTTATTATTAGTATCTGCAGCTGTAGGTAATAACTGGAGAACAATTTACGATTACGCTTTAGAAAATGATTTTCGCTTTTTAAGTTATGGAGATGGAAGTTTGTTGTTTATTTAAATACAGCATATGAAAAGACAAATAAGTATAGTGTTGTTGTTATTAATACCTGCCTTTGCTTTTAAAGCAATAGCGGGTAAAAGTAATTTTACTGATTCTGTTTCTTTTAAAGGGCTGATCGCTGAAAAATATCCTTTCTCTATGGTATTTATTGTACACAAAAACAAAGTATCGGGCTGGTATGCTTATGATTCTAAAAAACAAAAGATCAATATCACCGGTACATTAATAAAAGACCAGTTTGAAATTGCAGAGTACAATGGAAAAGATACCACCGGTTATTTCAATGGTTATATGAAGGACCAATTTCACGTCAGTGGCAACTGGAGTAAAAAAAGAGATGACTTCCCTACATCAAAATTTTTTGAGATGGTAGAGATGGCGTATAATACCACAATGTACCAGGCCATTGCTGTTATAGAAAATAATACCAGTGCTGATAAAGCCAGCATTATTTCTTTTAACAAAAAAGGAGATATGGTACTGAATGAAATGTATCTTAAAAACTGCAAAGAACCTGTAAGGGCTATTTTAGCTTATTACAGTACGCAGTCAGGGTCCGATTGCTGGTGGGAAAATGATAACCCTAACGATTCGTATACTAATATGTCTTGTAAGTTTACAAAAGCATTGGGCCTGGGCTGGCAATGTTCCGACAAACAAAAAAAACTTATTGCAAAATGGTTTGCTGCAGACACAACATTGATGGGGGAAGCCGATAATTGCTACAGCGCTCCTTATACCGCTACAGTACAAAATTCATTTACTGAACTTAGCATAGCAGTGGCAGGCGATAAAGTAGTTGTAAAATATTTACTCAACGGGGTAAATATAAGAGAAGATTATTCCTGGAACTATAATGGCATCGGCGTTTATAAAATAAATGCTGCCGGTATTACCAGGCTGTATTATAAATAAGGTGTTATTGCTGAATGGTAACCGGTGTACCTACAGGGATATAACTGAAGAGGTCCTTCATTTCGGTGTATTTTACAGATACACAACCATCAGTCCAGTTGTAAAAATTATCTACCGTCCATTCTTCATCAGGCCTGGTGGCGTGTATGGCAATACCATCACCAATTTTTGCATTTTTAGGAATAGCACCGCTGGCCTTTCTTTGATTAAATCTTTGATAGCTTACTTCATTGGGGTAATCCAGTAAAAGTTCGGGGCCCCATTTGGGATGTATCTTTTTAAGGACCACCTTAAATTTTCCATCAGGTGTACGCTTGTCGCCTTCCTTCATTTTATCACTCAGGTCTTTGCTGCCAAATACAATGGGATAAGTAGCGTACCAACCTTCATCGTCGTACACTTTCAGTTCGTAATCGCTTTTATCAATAATTATATAGTAGGGATTTGAAGTAGAGTCTGAGGCTGTTGGTTTAGGTTTTGGGGTAAGCTTAGCTGTTTTTGAAGGAGTCTTTTTCTTTTTGCCTTTATCGGTTGTAAAAGACACCAATGCCAACAATGAAAACAATACCATAAAATGATTAAACCGAAGTTGTTTCATACCTGAATCAATTTGTGTTTCTATTACTCAAACGCCGTGCCATGTAAAAATATTTTAAACATGTGAATAACATTAACAATTCATAAGCAATGTGGAAAAATATTTTTAGTGTGCCCCTGTAATTTACTGACAATCAAATTGTACAGCAAAAACTGAAATCCCAATGTTTATAACAGGAATTTTACTTCGTAATAAACCATCAGCTACGCATTTATACTAAGCTGTTGCTATTAGTGCAGGCAAACCTCTTTACTAAAAACAAGAAAATATTGTGCATACCATGTTATCACAACGTTATTTAGTATCCGCTATCCAATTGGCTATTACTGCAGACACTGCTTTGCCAGAGGACTGGTATAAATGATTACCATCAACGTACTGGTAAGTATTGTTCATTTTTTTAAAGTTCAGGTAAGGCACATTGGTTTTATCTGATATCGTTTTTACCTTTTCATCAAAGTCAGGCATCAGTTCATCTTCCAGGTCAAACATCCTTTGGTTAATAGGTAAACGCACCAGGTAAACTTTACCATGGCTTTGCAAAAAACTAATGGTCTTCTCTAAATAATTCAGCCGCACCGGCGAAAATTTATATACCGGTAAAAAGTTTTTCCGGTAATCAGCTATCTTATTTTCCAGGCGCTGCGCCACTGCTGTGCTATCCATCGGAACATCAACCTGTAGCCAGCCATCCTTATGTAACAGCAGGTCGGTAGTACTCTTCCATTTTCTGATAATGTTTATATAAGGTTCGCCGTATGATTCCACCAGGTAAGGAATGTTGGGATTAAGATTAACATATTTTGTTTTGCCTACAAAACTTTTATTCTCCCTGAAATGTAAAGAATCATTAGGGTCTTCTGTTGAGGCAGACAAGCTCCATGGATCAACTGTAATTACAAAAATGCCATTCTTTGTACCAGGGTCAAGTTTTTTTGTGATGCTTTCAAAATACGCATAACCAAAAGGAGAGTCGGTGATAGTAAAGGAGTAATTAAAAAAATGTTCGTTACTGTTTTTATACAACACCGAATCAAATACAGCTGGTTGCAAACCCTGTGCAGCTCTTGATGTGCCAATGATCAATGAATGTTGTGGAGCCGTGGTAAAACGCAGGTAATAGGCATCTGATTTACCATCTGCAATAAAAAAAACAAAAAGCATCCCTGCAAATACAAGCAGTGTGAATAAACCAACGTTAAACAGGAATTGTTTCATAATTTAAAACTGAAAATAAATAAATTGTTGTTCTTTACCGGCAAATAAAAAAATCAGCATGGCAATACAATAATAAAAAAACCATCGCACTGGTTTAGGCCATTTTAATCCTAAAGCGGCTAATGCATATTGATGCTCTCTGCCCAACCATTCAATTACAATAAACAAAAATAAAAACAGCATTAAAATATAAGGATGGTTTTGGGAACCTACCAATGCTTTAAAATTGGGCACACTGAATACCGACCGGGAAAATATACCACCAATATAACTCATTGCTGCATCTAAACTTTTAGCCCTGAAGAATATCCATGCAAATACTGTTAAAGAAAAAGTAAGCACAATCGAAAGAAATTCTTTTATAGTAGGAAAATATTTCCCTCTTGCCACAATATCAAGATTACTGCGGTTGGTGCTGAATATTATTGAAGGCATAATAAAGATCGCATTCAATAAGCCCCACACAATAAATGTCCAGTTGGCACCATGCCAGAATCCACTCACTAAAAATATAATAAATGTATTGCGTACTTTAGACCAGGTGCCCCCTTTGCTGCCCCCTAATGGAATGTATAAATAATCTCTGAACCAGGAGGATAATGAAATATGCCAGCGCCTCCAGAACTCCGCAATATCTCTTGAAAAATAAGGAAAAGCAAAATTACGAAGCAGGTCTATGCCTAATAGCCTTGCTGCACCTAAGGCAATATCAGAGTAACCCGAAAAATCGCCATAGATCTGGAATGCAAAAAATACAGCACCTAACACCAATGTGCTGCCGGTATGGTCTCCGGAATGATTAAAAATGGTATTGGCGTATTCTGCACAATTATCTGCAATAACGATCTTTTTAAAAAGACCCCATAAAATCTGCCTTAAACCATCTACTGCTCTTGCAACATCAAAATGCCTTTCTTTTTTTATTTGTGGTAAAAGATGTGTGGCTCTTTCTATTGGCCCGGCTACCAGTAACGGGAAAAAACTAACAAAGAGTGAATAATCAATAAAATTCTTTTCAGGTTTTATTTTATTATGGTAAATATCAATTACGTAAGAAAGCCCGTGAAAAGTATAGAATGAAATACCAACTGGCAAAATCACCTGCAATGACCAAAAATTTGTTTTTATCCCGACAAGTGAAAGTGTATCTGCAAGAGAAGAAGCAAAGAAATTGAAATATTTAAATACTCCTAAAAAGCCCAGGTTAACACCAATACTTAGCCAGAACCAGAATTTTTTCATTTTCTGATTTGGGGATTCATGCATTTTTATACCGGTAAAATAATCCAGGAAAGTTGAAAAGATGAGCAGGAATAAAAAGCGGTAATCCCAGCAGGCATAAAAAAAATAGCTGGCCACCAGCAGCAACATATTCTGCAGCTTTAATTTTCCATTTGTAGCAAACCAGTAAAGAAAAAAAATGATGGGCAGGAATAAGGCAAAACCCAATGAATTAAAAAGCATAAGTTTTTCTGGTTGTCGGTTGTATGTGTTGTTGATTGCCTTGAGGCCCTGTTTTACAAATGTAAATTAAAGAAGGGAAATAATTTAAAGGGATAAAAGATATCGGAAAAACTAACCAGAAAAATACCTGCGCTTTCAGGATATTGAAGAAGAAGTAATATGGCTATAAAACAATACTACCGCAGTATTTACAGGTGTCGGTAAAACTACGGTAGCCATTGAAATTAAAAACAAAAACAAATCAGTGAAAAACTTTTTGCTCCAGTGTTTTGGCCTGGTCAATCATTTTTTGCAATTGCTCTGCAGATGGCACACGGCCACTTAAATTTTTAATATCGTTTACTTCCTGCATTTTTGCGGCAAGGTTAGCCGCATTGCGGGTTGCCAGTTCTTTTATGGTATCCACTCCGGCAGCTTCCATCAGTTCGGATATCTGCCCTGCAATACCATCAATACGGTGCAGGTCGCTATGGTTTACCCAGGTTAAAATTTTTACTTCATCAATGCCCGTATTTTCTGCAAGTTCTTTACGCCCTGCTTTGGTACCGCCTTGCGCAAGCAGGTCGTTAGTAGTATTTACACCTGCTGCTTTTAATTTTGCTTCAAAAACCGGCCCGATGCCTTCAATGTCGATAATACTGTATGCCATTTTTTAATTTTAAATTGTTTAGAAATCATTTAAACCAGCATAATAGATGTAAATGACTAATTAATGGTTGTACTGCCTGTAATAAAAAATCCCCGACGTATCGGGGATTGTATTGTAAAACCCAATCCCTCGCCTGTATACACCCGGGTGTAACAGGCTTGGGTATGAGTGAGAGAGCAGTTTACCAGTTACTGAAACGGATACCTACGTTGTAAGGTTTCATATCCAGGCTGTGGTCGTAAAATGATTGCGGGCTGTAAGAACCATAAAAGCGTATTCTGCCTAAACCCAATTCAGCCACATAACTGAATTTAAACTGGCTCAGATCATAATCACCTTTATTGCGGTCTTTACCACGTTCGCTGCTTCTTTGTTTGTTACGCTGGCTGTATAAGTAACCTGCGCTAACACCTGCACTCAAGCTGATCCCTTTTTTATGACTTCCAGGGTTGCTGGTAAAATTCAGCATTAAAGGCACAGTTAAATAATCAGCTGCCAGTTTATTCTTAGAAAAAGAAATAGAATCCCTGAAAATAAATGGTGCGTTGGTATTAGCTCCCAATCCAACTGAATAAGGAATCGTACCACCTTCTTTATAACTTAAAGAAGATTTGTAACGGTAATTATTTAACTCCAGTCCTACACCATATTTTAAATTAACATAGTGCTTTACCAGGTTTAAACGTTGCATAAAGAACCACACATTCACATTCACACTTTTACCCGAGCGTAATTTAAAATCATTTTTATCTAAAGTAGGGTAACCTGGCCTGTTTTTCAAATAGCCATCGGTATTAGCAGTGGTGTAATTTGTATTATCGGTGTAGTTGGCAAAACCAAGGTCCACTATCCACCAGTTGGTACTTACGTTTGCGTTTTTCTTTTTGGCATTATCATGGCGGCCCATAGTAATATTAAAGTCTTTATTTTCTTTACCGGGATTATCTTTTTTACCATTTTTTACAATGATGATGCCGCCGATACGGATCGTATCCGATTTTGATTTTTTTGTACTGTCTTGTGCTGTTGCGCTGGTGCAAATGATTGCCAGTGCTAAAAATGTAATTAGCTGTTTCATGTTTCCGATTTTTAAAAAATTATTTAATGGCGATGTCGAAACCGGCAACTTTAATACCGTTGCCTGACTCGTCTTCGGTATTGCGTTCTACCAACCTTTTTACTTTGCGGAAGAAACCGCCGAGTTTTGTTTTCTTCCCTTTGTTATCATTGGGAGAAAGGTTGTTGCCTGCATTGTCTTCGGTGTAGTTAGCATTTAATGCGTAACCATTTACTTCAACATCATTTTTGTTTACATCAACAACTGGCGTTTTAATTCCGGACTTTATTTCAGTTGCTGTGTTCTTAAGTGTTACGTCTGCAGTTATGATTTCGTTACTCTTAGGGTTGTTAAAATTATTATAAACGGGTTTAGATAAATTATTGCTTGGTTTTTTAATTTCTTCTTTAGCAACTACAATATTATCATTTTGTTTTTCGTCTACCCTTTGCTGTGTACTACTATTTAACTGCTGATTATTTTTTTGCGCTGCCTGTTTTACTTTTTCATCGGCATTTGCTGTAACAGGGTTTGCGTCAACAGTATTTTGTTGTTGCGGTAATGCTGGCGTAGCTGCTGTGATAGTATTGTCAGTTTGTTTTGGTGCGTTAGTCTTTGTTTGTCCCAGTCCTGCAGTTTCGCTTCCCTGCGTTTTATCGGTTTTAATAAATGTAACAGCAGCCCAGGTACCAAAGCCCAGTAAAATTGCAGCAGCAGCTATCCTGCGCCATGGCAATGCCACCACTCTGCCACCTTCTTTTTTGTATAACGATTTTTTATCGGCAAAAACAATAGCAGTATCTGCTTCTAATTTAGTTTGCTGTAACAGGCTTAGCTCTTTGCCTGCAGCAATATCAGCACGCAATAATTTTTCAGTGCTCAATTTATCTGCAGGGCTCAATTCATTATCTATATACAATAACAAATTTTCCTGCAGTGCAGTAATTTCTTCTTTCAGTAAGCTGGCTTTATTATCAAACACCACATCATCTGCATTAAATACAGTTTGCTGCAGCATATCCAGTTCTGCTTCCAGGTCTGTATTTTCCTGCACAAATAATTCCACGGCTTTCCTGTCTGCAGCAGATAATTCATTATCTACATACAGTAAAAAAAACTCTTCGTAATTATGCCTGTTTAAGTTCATGGTTGATGGTTGATGGTTCATGGCTGATGGCTTTTCTATGAACCATCAACTATAAACTATTAACTAAATAACGTTTTCTACTTTTACAATATACTCTCTTAATAATAACCTTGCCCTGTGCAGGTAAACCTTCACCTGGCTTTCATTTAAACTGGTGATCTGCCCAATCTCTTCGTAACTGTACCCTTCATAATCTTTAAGCATTACCAGGCTGCGTTGCAATTCGCTCAGTTTGCTTAAAGCCTCGTTTAAAATGCGTTTGGTATCATGCTTTGGTGCCACTGTTCCCCTGTCGTTCTCCTTAAACTCCTCCCTTAAACTAATCCTTTTATTCTTTCTGATGTGGTCGATCATCTGGTTATAAGCCACAGTAAAAAGGAAGCTTTTGCTCCTTTCATTATCCACCGTTTCCCTGTTCACCCACATCTTTTCAAACGCACCCTGTACCACATCACGGGCATCCTCTTCATGCCTCAGGTTCTTGAGGATGAAGCGGTACACATTGTCTGCATACAGGTTTACACATTCATTATATTCTCTCTCCGTCATGTAGGTGTTAGTGGGTTGGTTTTGTATAATACGAAGGTCTGTATAAAAAGTTACAGGAAAAGTGGAAAAAAGTATAAAAAGTAAATAAAGTTGATGAAGTGTTGGTAATCAGTAACAGGTTGAAGCTGTGAAAATCCTTCCGGTCGGTGCCATCCGTGTTCCATTTGCCTTACTTTTGCCCTACTAAACTACGCTTATGAATCAGAAATTTGTTGACCGCATTGCAGCCGAACTCACCGAAATTGAAGCCGCCGGCTTATCTAAAAAAGAACGCATTATTGCCAGCGAACAGGGCGCCGAAATTATTGTTGGCGGCACTACCGTATTGAACTTTTGTGCCAATAACTACCTGGGGCTCAGCAGCCATCCAAAAGTATTGGCCGCTGCAAAAAAATATATCGATCTGAGGGGTTATGGCATGAGCAGTGTACGTTTCATCTGCGGTACACAGGATATCCATAAAGAACTGGAAAAAAAACTGGCCGATTTTTTAGGTACAGAAGATACCATTTTATATGCTGCAGCCTTTGATGCCAATGGCGGTGTATTTGAACCTTTGTTTGGCGAACAGGATGCTATCATCAGCGATGCATTGAACCATGCCAGCATTATTGATGGCGTACGTTTGTGCAAAGCACAACGCTACCGCTACGAGCATAATAATATGGAAGACCTGGAGGCAAAACTGAAAGAAAGCGCTCATTTACGCAGCCGCATTATTGTTACTGATGGCAGCTTTAGCATGGATGGTACTATTGCACAACTGGATAAAATATGCGACCTGGCAGATAAATACGATGCTATTGTGATGATTGACGAATGCCACTCCTCGGGCTTTTTAGGCAAGACCGGCCGGGGCACCCATGAATACCGTGGCGTAATGGGACGAATAGATATTATCACCGGTACATTAGGTAAAGCTTTAGGCGGGGCAAGTGGTGGTTTTACTTCGGGCAAAAAAGAAATTGTTGAACTATTGCGCCAGCGCAGCCGCCCTTATTTGTTCAGTAATACGGTGGCGCCAAGTATTGTGGGTGCCAGCATTGCCGTATTGGATATGCTGAGCGAAACCACTGAATTGAGAGATAAATTAGAATTCAATACCAGGTATTTCAGGGAGAAGATGACAGCAGCCGGTTTTGATATTAAGCCCGGCGATCATCCTATTGTACCCATCATGTTATACGATGCCGTAGTGGCACAAAATTTTGCTGCTAAACTGTTAAGTGAAGGTATTTATGTGATAGGGTTTTTCTTTCCCGTTGTTGCAAAAGGGCAGGCGAGGATACGGGTACAATTAAGCGCAGCACATGAACAACAGCATTTGGATAAAGCAATTGCAGCATTTACAAAAGTGGGAAAAGAGTTGGGAGTAATTTAATCTTTACCGGCTTTATATTTCCGGCAGCATCAGCCTTTTTCTTTTAGAATAAATTCTGAGTGCAACAACAATTACAACGCATAAAAAAAGATTGAGGTCTTTTGTTAAAAGAAACTTGTTGAGTAAAAGATAACTCACACCGCCAACAGCGCAGGCTGTTGCATACAGTTCCCCTTTTTTTAATAAATTAGGTACAGCATTGCAAAGTATGTCAGCGATCAATCCGCCAAAAGTGGCTGTAATAACACCCATTATCAGGGCGTAGGTTTCATTTAACCCATTGAGTAAACCTACCTTAATACCGGTTGCCGTGAAAAGGCCCAACCCGATAGCATCAGTAAAAAAGATAAATTTATTAAAGTTGCGCAGGTTTTCTTTAAGAAAAAAGGTAAAGGCAGTACCCGAAAGTACCAATATCAAAGCAAGATTATCATTAACCCAGTTAACAGGTTTTACGCCAATTAATATATCCCTTAAAGTACCACCGCCATATGCAGTTACAAATGCCAGTACAATACCACCAAAAATATCCATCTTATAGGCACGGGCTTTTAAAGCACCTGTAATGGCAAAAATAAAAATACCGGTATAACTTATGATCTGTAAAAAACTCATACAATACAGCTTGGTACAAAGTTAAGTTATATTGATCCGCTTTTGTAATAGTTAGCCTGCAGCTTGTTTTTAGCAACCTCTTGTAATTGCGGGTATTGCAATGGCTGCCTGCAATACTTTATATTTGCGGCCATAAAATATAATAGAAAATACATTGTAAGTAATGAAAAAAGTATTGCTGTTTGTACTGGTAATTTTTGCAACGCATTTTGTTGCGGCACAAAATAAAAACAGTTTTCCGCAATCCTTCATCGGCAACTGGAAAGGAAAACTGCAATGGATGGTAAATGGAAAACCTACGCAAATTTTTACTATGCAGTTGCGTATTCAACCTGCAGATACTGCTGATCAGTTTACCTGGCAAATAATTTATGGTGATGATGCAAAAGATAACCGGCCTTATATATTAAAACCCGTTGACACTGCTACAGGGCATTGGGTTATTGATGAGAATGATGGCATTATTTTAGACAGTTATGTACACGGCAATGCCATCCACGGTGCTTTCACTGTACAAGGGAATACTATTGTTGATAATTATAAAGTAGAGAATGGAAAAATGCTGGTAGAATTTTTCAGCATTAAACTGGCTGATAAAAAACAAAGCGGTAAGGGAACTGAAGAAACACCTTTTGTGGATAGTTATACAATCAGTAATTATCAAACAGGTGTATTGATTAAGGTTAAATAAATATCTTTGTAAAAATCACTTTATGAAAACATATTTGGCCATTGGTACCCTGGTATTAATTACATTATTAAGTTGTAAAAAAGAATTATCTATCGAGAATAGCAATTCCGGTACAGGCGGCAGCGGCGGCTCTGGTACAGCTACCGACAGTTTCTTTTTATCTAAGATCGTTGAAATCGACTCTCTTAGTAAAGATTCATCAGTAACTTATTTTGATTATGATAATCTTAAAAGGGTTACTACTGTTCGTAACCTGGAGCAGGGATTCCCGATAGATACCAGCTATAGTTTTTACTATTCAGGCAATGCTGTTTTGCCTTATAAAACTATTTACCATTATTTCAGTTCGGAGACCTTTCATAATTATAATTCACAGAATAAATTGATCCGGGATTCTATAAGCGGTATAAAAGATACCGGCCATATAATTTATAACACCCGGAGCTATTCAACATTGGATTATACCTATAATTCAGATAAAATTATTATTAACAAGGTCACACATTCTTTTGATGCCATTTCTAACACAATGCAAGTTTTTACCTCCCTGGATACCACCAAAATTGATGCTAATGGCAATCTGATTTTTACCAGATTGAATTATGTACATGAAACCGCTGCTTTTACTTATAATGACAAATTAAATCCTGTTGCTAAGTTGAATATTTTCCCTTCGCTCCCGCCTTACGGATACTATGAAAATGATGAAATTTTTGTTCCGTCACCAAACCTATGGATAACATCTTATCAAACATCCCAACAGTTTGGCGGTAGCACCTTAACTGTAGATGATAAACAGTTTAACATAACTTACAACACAAAAAATTATCCTGTAAAATCAGTTGTTTCGGTAAACAACGGTGCCCTGAATCCCCTTACCTATTACTACCCGATGTATTTTTATTATAAAGTACTTTAAACTGATGTTTGCAAGTAAATATTTTAAACTGTTCGCTTTGTATTTTAATAAATATCTTTGCGGCGATAAAAGATGATAGCCATTACCGCTGTTGAACGGAGCGTCGCCAATGCAGCCAGATAGAATTTCAGCAGCTGTGGTCAAAAAAAAATACAATGTCAGAAAATTCAACAACATTTATAGCCAAAAGCGCCATCAAAGCGGCCGATCTGGAACATCGCCGCAAGATCAATTTTAATATTGGTAAATACAACAGCAAGGTACCGGAAGGCAAACAACAATTTGCCGATGTACACCTGGTGAGGGAAAGGGCTAAAAATATTAAATGGAAAGCCATTGAAACACTGGATCAGCAACTGGAAGAGTTTGAGCTGAATTTTACCAAACGTGGCGGCAAAGTGATATGGGCCGAAAATGCACAACAGGCCATTGATGAAGTGGTAAAGATCTGCAAAGAAAAAAATTGCAAGACTTTGGTAAAAAGCAAGAGCATGGTTACCGAAGAAATTCATTTGAATAAAGCGATGGAAGAGCATGGTATTGAAAGTGTGGAGACCGACCTGGGAGAATACATTCAGCAATTAGATGGCGAGCCACCTTACCATATTGTAACACCGGCCATGCATAAGAGTAAAGAAGATGTGGCCAAACTATTCAACCAGAAATTAGGTACGCCAATCAATTTCACACCACAACAACTGACATTAAAAGCAAGAGAAATTTTACGGGAAAAATATGTACAGGCCGAAGTGGGTGTTACCGGTGCTAATTTTATCATCAGCGATATTGGTGGCATTGCCGTTACAGAAAATGAAGGGAATGCAAGATTGAGTTGTGCTTTTCCTAAAACACATATCGTAATTGTGGGTATCGAAAAAATGATCCCTTCTGTTACCGACCTGGCTTTGTTCTGGCCCCTGCTTTCTACTTTTGGTACGGGACAAAAAGTTACTGTGTACAACACCATTGTTACCGGCCCCAAACAGGAAAATGAAACTGACGGCCCCGAAGAAATGTATGTGATATTGTTAGACAATGGCCGCACCAACATCATTAAAAATCCTAAGCAAAGAGAAAGTTTATATTGTATCCGTTGCGGTGCCTGTTTAAACGCTTGTCCTATTTATAAAAATATTGGCGGCCATGCATATGGTGCTACCTACAGCGGCCCTATCGGTAGTGTAATAACACCGCATCTGCAGGGCATGGAAGATTTTAAACACCTTAGTTATGCATCATCACTTTGTGGTAATTGTACCGAAGTGTGTGCAGTAAAAATAAATTTGCACGAACTGCTTTTAGAAAACCGAAAAGAAAGTGTGGATGAAGGGCTGGTAACGTTCAGTGAAAAGATGGCGTGGAAGATGTGGAAGATCGCTTCACTAAAAAGAGGGCTGATGAATATGGGCAATGGTAATTTAAAAAACAAAGTAGTGAATGGTTTATTTAAAGGCTGGAAAGAACATCGCAGCGAACTTAACTTCAGCCCTAAAACTTTTAATGAAATGTGGAAAGAACGTATGAAAGGCAAATAGTATTTAACGTTTTCTTTAATATATAAGTCGCATATTTGAGAAAACTTAGTCTATGAGAATTTTTACCCTGCTGCTGTTTTTATTTTGCACCACTATTGCTTTTGCACAAAAAGATTCCGGAGCCTTTTTACAGCAATTTAAATTTCGTACCCCCAATTACCGTGCTGTATTATTATCGGGCAATGCCAATGGCAATATTACCGGAGGCAATAATAATAATCCGTTGAGTTTTTTTCTTAATCCAAAATTAGAAGCCACAAGAATTGTAAGTACTGATGATGTACTGGCCTATTATTCTTATGGTGTATCTGTTGGTTATAGTTACGATAAGACCAACCTGGCAACCGGTGTACAACGCAACTCTAATTTTAACTATGCCATTACGCAGGCTGTAACTCAAAAAAGATATAAGGGCAACAAATATTTTCTTACCGGTTATTCTTCTGAATTAAGACAATCGATATACAGCAGCACCAATAATTATACTTTAAAAGATAATGTAGATTTTCTTTCAGTCGGTTATGCTATTGGTGTTGGAAAAGGAAGAATAGAGAATGTTACAGATGCACAAATGGCATTTAATATTCTCAATGACCTGAAGAAAAATAATTTGCTTTCGGGTAATTTCAGTAATGATGATATTAACGGGCTAGCCAAAACCATCACCAGGTTAAACAATACCCGTTTATTTGATTTCAGGCGCAAACATATTTTTGAATTAAAACAAATTGATTCGTTTTTAAATGCCAGGCGATTAGTAAAAGAAAAAAGCATTGATTACTTTACTACCGTTAGCGATAATTGGTTTTATGCTTTTAATGAACAAAGAAAGCATGGGCTTGAAAAATTTATTACGTTTACACCTACTGTAGGTATCAATAACAGAAAAACTGTCTTTGATTTAACGCCAGTTGACAGCACTTCGAAATTATCGTCAAAATTTATAATCCCTACGCTAAGCATCGGCATTGAAAAAGCAAAAGCTATCAGTATTAAAAGACAGTTTAATAAAGCCCTTACATTAATGACATCTTATATCTACAGTAAGGAAAAAAACAGTTACAATAATATAAAAGACGAATTCTTCGGCGATAATTTGGTCAGCAGCCTGTATGGTTATTTAGAATGGAGTTATTACCCTAATACAAGAACCAATATCAGTACGCGGCTTAACAATGTAGTGGTATGGGCTATTTCCAATGAAGACCTGACGAACAGTTCCTGGCTTACTTTTTCGGGTAATTATTTTGTGAATTACAATACCCGGGTATTTGTTACCGCTGGCGGCTATTTAACTGTAAGTGGAAATTTAAATGCTGATTTCAATGCTACGGCATCGGCAAATTTTGGATTTGGCATCCAGCATTATATCCGGTAGGTAAAATATTTTTTGAATATTCCCTTTTGTGTGAGCCAAGTTTTCTAATTTGTGCCCACATGATTTTAATTTACGCTCCTATATCATCATCCAGGCTGCAATACAGTGTGGCTTTTATTTTTAAAGAATTACTGGGGCTTGATTGCAACATCACTATTGATTCGGAAGAATTTAAAAATCATGCAGGTGTTGGTATCAATTATTCTTCAACCCCGATTAAAGAAAACGAATTCCGCATACCCAATTGTGAATTATTATTTGAGAACGGCATAAAAGAACAACCCCTTATTTGTTTTGAAACCAATGGCTATAAAGCATTTTACAAAACTATAGCCGGAGATTTTTCATTCGATATTTTTGCGGCTACATTTTATTTACTCACCCGCTACGAAGAATATTTACCACACACCAAAGACATGTATGGCCGCTATGCGCATGAAAATTCCCTGGCTTTTAAGGAAGGGTTTTTGCATTTGCCATTGATCAATATCTGGGCAAAAGATCTTATTACAGTAATTAAGAAAAAATTTCCTGCACCGGAATATCAATACAAAGCACAATACTCCATCTTCCGTTTTAAACCTACTTATGATATTGATATTGCATTCAGCTATAAACATAAAGGTTTTGTAAGAAATATCGGGGGCTTTTTAAAATCGCCATCGGTAGAAAGAATTAAAGTTTTGCTGGGGTTGCAAAAAGATCCCTTTGATTCTTTCAGCTGGTTAAATGAATTACACCAGAAAAATAAACTGGCTGCTATTTACTTTTTTTTAGTAGCTGAAAAAAACAGCGGGTATGATAAAAATATTTTACCCAACCAGGATGTGATGTGGCGGTTGGTGAAGTACCATGCAAAAAAATATACTGTTGGCATTCATCCGAGCTGGCAAAGCGGTGATGATTTTAAATTGCTTAAAAAAGAAATTGAGCAATTGGGAGCAATGGTCCAGGTCGCTAACAGCGCCCCGACCCAAAGCAGGCAACATTATATCCGTTTCAACTTACCGGAAGGCTATCAAAAACTAATTGAAGCTGGCATAACAGATGATCATAGTATGGGATATGGCAGCATCAATGGTTTCAGGGCTTCTGTAGCTTCCTCATTTTATTGGTATGATCTGCAGCATGAACAATACACTGATCTGCGTATTCATCCTTTTTGCTTTATGGATGCCAATGCTCATTACGAGCAACATTTTTCTGCACAACAGGCTTACGAAGAATTACTGCAGTATTACAAAGCATGTAAAGAAGTGAACGGCACTTTAATTACCATCTGGCATAATAATTTTTTAGGTACCGCAAAAGAGTTTGCAGGCTGGCGGGATATGTATGAGAAATTTGTAGAGGTCGTGAGGCGTGAATCGTCAATGGTGAATAGTGAGTGAATATGTTACCCTTTATACTTTATTTACTTTTTATACCTTCTTCCCTTCCGCCTGTATACTTTTATCCGTCTTCACTTTTTCCCAATATTTTTTTGCCACCATCAACATACCAAAACTTTCTCCTTCGTGTTTATCTAAATGTTTGTGGTGCATTTTATGTGCCCAGCGGATAGTTTTAATATAAGTATTATTACTCCTGGTAAACCATTTAAAACGCTGGTGAATGATCACCTCATGTACAATAAAATACGCCAATCCGTATAAAGCAATACCAAAGCCAATTGCAGCTACCCAGTACACTTTATTTTGTAATCCCAGCATTATAGAAAGCCAGCTTGGAATAGCGAATATTAAAAAGAAAGCGTCGTTCTTTTCTAATTTATGCCCTGTGGGTTTATGATGATCTTCGTGTAAATACCATAAAAAACCATGCATTACAAAACGATGTGTTAGCCAGGTGATACCTTCCATTACCAGGAAGGTAAATAAAGTAATGAGTATAAAAAGGAACCAGTTCATCAGTTATTTAAAAATGTTCTTAACAGTAAAAAAAACATTACCTGTATCATTAACAAATGTACTGCGAATTTGTTTTGCTTATTGAATTTCAGGAAATGGAAAACAGCCAGTAAGGCCATAGCCACAATAAACCAGCAGAGATAATTATAAAAAGGAATTTCATCCGCCCATTTCCAATAACCTAACTGCACCGCAACAGGTTCCATCAACCAATCGAAAAAAACGGCGAGTGTGGCGCCATCTACAATCACTGATACGGCTTTTAATGCCATGGGTGGTGTAGCGGTTTCTGTAGATACCTTATCAATAGCTTTTACCAGCAGCGTATGTACACTAACGCCACAACAATAAATAATGATTACCCAGTTAATGCCAATAATTAATGGCACGTTTTTAATTTTAGGGCCAAGTACGCTACCATAAATATAATCGCCGAATAATAATTTTGTGTTTACACCAATCACTTCTACTGCAATACCAATTGCGGCTGTTATAAGCACAAAAATCCAGAAGGATGTATTTTTTTCTGCTTGCGTCCAGGCCAATAAACCAAACATCAGTAAAAGATTGATGGGTGTTGATTGCAGGATGAAACTATCCTTAAAAAAAACAATACCCGCAAAACCAATGGCATGAAACAAAACAGCTATAGCTGTTGCAATTTGATATTTAGAAAATTTAATGGGCACGTTTTTCAGTTTTAACCAGGTCACTCACAATTTGAGCGCTCTTTAAACATAAAGGTATGCCACCCCCGGGATGTACACTTCCGCCGCAGAAAAATAAACCTTTTACAGCGCCGGTAAAATTTGGATGCCTTAAAAAGGCCGCCAGTTTTGAATTGGAACTGGTGCCGTATAATGAACCCATATAAGAGGCCGTCTTTTCCTGGATACCTCCGGGGTCCAGTATTTCTTCTGCTTCAATCAATGCTTCAATATCAGTCTCTAAAATGCGGTTAAGTTTATCAATTATTTTTTTCCGGGCTTCCTGTTTAATTACTTCCCAGTCCTGCCCCACATTTGCCGGAGCATTGATCATCACAAACCAGTTTTCTTTTCCGGCCGGAGCATGGCCGGTTTCCATTTTAGAAGTGATGTTGATATACACCGTAGGATCATGGTACAAAGTTTTTGTTTTAAACAAACAATCAAACTCTGCTTTATAATTTTCGCTGAAGAAAATATTATGCAATTGCAATTGTTCAAATCCTTTTTTAATACCCCAGTAAAAAACCAATGCACTGCTGCTTCTTTCCTGCTTTAAAACATCTTTGGCTTTATTAATGTTATTTATTAATTGACGGTAAGTAAAGTATACATCCATATTGCTCACCACAATATCCGATAGTACATTTTCATCGTTCACCACAACACCTCTTACTCTTCTTTCGTGATGAATAATTTTTTGCACCGGTGCATTAAAATGAAATTGCACGCCTTTTTTTAAGGCTAATGCAAATAAAGCATCAGTGATACTCACCATTCCTCCTCTTGGATAAAAAATGCCTTCGTTATATTCCAGGTGTGGTATCAAACTCAGCATTCCGGGGGCCTTATAAGGATTGCTGCCATTGTAAGTTGCATAGCGATTGAATAACTGTACCGCTTCGGCAGATTTAAATTTTGCTGTATTGTATCGATGTAGTGTTTTAAAAAGATAACTATACTTCGTTGCACCCAATGCTTTAAAAATTCTTTTATTAAACCATGTCTTTCTTTTGTGCAGGGAATGATTTAAAAATATAGTACCAATATTATTATAGTTATTCTCAGATCTTGCTAAATATTTTTTTATTGTGGTTGCAGATTCGCCTAATTTTTCTTCCAGTTCTTTTCCAAACTTTTCGGCATCGGTAAATGCTTCTACTATTTTTCCATTGGCATAAAAATATTTACAGGCTATATCTACCGGCTTATAGTTGAAATAATTTTCAACCGGCTCACCCGCCAGTTCAAATAAAGCTTCTATGTTTTTGGGCTGGGTAAATAAAGAGGGCCCGGCATCAAAACGAAAACCACCCTTTTCAAAAGCAGATAATTTTCCACCGGGATAATTATTTTTTTCATACACAGTTACTGCAAAACCCTGCACAGCTAAGCGAATGGCTGTTGCCAAACCTGCTACTCCACTGCCTATAATAATTGCTTTTTTATTACTCATACCTGTACTGCCGTAAGAGCGGCAAAAGTAACTTAAAAAAAAGGTTAGAAAGCCCGATTATAATTTTTGCGCCAGATAATCTTCTACTTTTGGAAAAGCGATCTTAAACCAAACGGTATAGTGTTCCGGATGTTGTTGCAATAATGATTTTATTTCGCTTACCGGTTTAAAACAATAATCAGCTACTTCTTCTTTATCCGGAGAAATATTGCCTTCGTAGGTTCCAATAAAAACGTGATCGTATTCATGTTCGGTTAAGCCATTGTCAAAAGGCGCTTTGTATACAAATTCAAATGCCTTAGTAAGCGGTGTGGTAAAACCCATTTCTTCCTGCAATCTTTTTTCAGCAGCAGCTAAGATATCCTGCTCAGCATAAGGATGGCTGCAGCAGGCATTCGTCCATAAACCACCACTATGGTATTTGGTAAAAGCTCTTTGCTGTAATAACATTTCACCTTTAGTATTAAAAATAAAAACACTGAAAGCACGGTGCAGCAGCGCTTTCTCGTGTGCTTCCATTTTTTCCACGGTACCTAAAGGCACATCATGTTCATCAACTAGTATTAATCTGTTCAAAATATGCTGGATTATTAAAGTGGTGAAATTACAGAATATTAAACTGTGTTCGTATACCTGCTTTAGCCAATATAAATGCTTTGGAGTAATTGGGGATACGGATGCGTTGTTCTAAAATTTTTGCAGGCTGTACTTTTTTTATTTTTTTAAACAAAGACAAATAATATTTATAAGCTACATACACGCCAAATCTTGCTTTTACAGGCAATTGTAAAATTCCCTGGTAGGCATGTACAAAATCTTCAGCAATTTCAATTTCTATCTGCTGTTTCATAGCAGCGGTAAAATTTTTAAAATCCATACCTGGGAAGTAAGTACGATTCAGTTCCTGGTAATCGGCTTTTACATCCCTTAAAAAATTTACTTTTTGAAAAGCGGCACCTAATGCCTGTGCTGCAGGTTTTAATCTTTCGTATTCATTTTTATCCCCTTCGCAAAAAACATAAAGACACATTAACCCTACCACTTCTGCACTGCCGTAAATATAGGCGGCATAACCTTCTGCATCATACTTTGCTTTACTCAGATCACATTCCATACTTTTAAAGAAGGCATCTATCAAACCCATTTCTATTTTATACTCATTAACTGTTATCTGAAAACTGTGTAGCACAGGGTTCAGGCTGATACCTCTTTCAATAGCATTATAGGTTTCAATTTTAAATTCATCCAGCAATTGTTGTTTATCATAATCATGAAAAGTGTCTACTATTTCATCTGCAAAACGTACAAATCCGTAAATATTATAAATGGGTGTACGCAAATCTTTATGCAACAACTTTATAGCGCTGCTAAATGAAGTGCTGTACGTTTCAGTAGTTATTTTACTGCACTGCTGACTGGTGCTATGAAAAAGATTCATCATTTTAATTATCCGAAAACAAGTGTTATTTTAATTATTAAAACCAAATATCAACCTAATTGTTTTATCACCTCTTTTGCTACCACTTCGCCACTGATCAAACTCGGCGGCACTCCCGGCCCGGGTACTGTTAACTGCCCCGTGTAAAAAAGATTGGTTACTTTTTTACTTTTACAGGATGGCTTTAAAACTGCAGTTTGCAGCAGGGTATTTGCCAGCCCGTAAGCATTACCCTTAAAAGAATTATAATCATTTACGAAGTTGCTTACCGAGTAAGATTTTTTATAAACGATATTTTCTTTTATTTTTTGTCCTGTTCTGTCTTCAAATCTTTGTACAATATTCTCAAAGTATCTATCTCTTAATACTTCTGTATCTCCCTGTAAACCTGCTGCTACGGGTATCAGGAAAAATAAATTCTCATATCCCTCAGGCGCCACACTGTTATCTGTTACTGAAGTAGCACTAACATAAAACAACGGGTTCCCGGGCCAGTTTGGTTCAGTATAAATCTCTTTTCCATGCACTCCAAAGTCGGTGTCAAAAAAAAGTGAATGATGCAATACCTTATTTAATTTTTTATTTAACCCTACGTAATATAATAAACAACTGGGTGCCATTATTCTTTTGTTCCAATATTCATCGCTATAAGTTCTACAATTTTCCGGCAATAATTTTGTTTCAATAAAGTGGTAGTCGGCACCTCCGATCACAACATCAGCAGCAAAGCTATTCGTTGTTAGTTGTTGATTGATAATTGTGCTGCTTGTTACTGACTTTGCTTTATTGCCGGCCACTTCTATACTTTGCACATCATGATCAAAATAAAATTTTACTCCCAATTCTTTTGCAAGGCTGAACATACCTTCTACAATTTTATACATGCCACCCTGCGGATACCAGGTGCCCAATTTTATATCTGCATAATTCATCAGGCTGTATAATGCCGGTGTGTGTTCGGGCAAAGCGCCTAAAAACAATACCGGAAATTCCATCATTTGCTGCAGCTGCGGATGTGTAAAATATTTCGCCACATGTTTTTTCATGTTGGTAAATACATCCAGTTTAAAAACACCTTTTATCACTTCCCAGTCTAAAAATTCGGTGAGTGATTGGCCGGGTTTATGCACCAGTTTATTAATGCCCACATTGTATTTGTATTCCGCTTCTGCTAAAAATTTATCCAGTTGTGCAGCACTGCCGGGTTCAATAGTTTCAAATAACTTTTTTAATTCGCCATAGCTGGCGGGAACATCCATTTCATTGGCGGGCCAGTATATTCTGTAGGACGGATCTAATCTTTCCAGTTGGTAATAATCGCTCACTTTTTTTCCAAAGCAATTAAAAAACCGTTCAAATACTTCGGGCATCCAATACCAGCTTGGCCCCATGTCAAATACAAAACCATTTTCTTTCAATTGTCTTGCCCTGCCGCCAGGTGTATGTTGTTTTTCCAAAACAGTTACATCATAACCGGCTTTTGCTAAAAAACATGCGGCAGACAAACCTGCAAATCCACTACCTATAATTACTGCTTTTTTCAAGAACTAAATTTAGGAATATTGAAATATAAAACGGGATTAAAAAGCGGTAACCAATTAAAATCTTGTCAACTGTTCTTTTAATAATTTCCGTGCAAAATGTATCCGGCTTTTTATTGTACCTAATGGTTCTTTTAAAAGCTCGGCAATCTCATTGTATTTATACCCATCAAAATAAAGCATGAAGGGATTTTTAAAAATTTCCGGTAACTCATACACTGCCTGCTGAATCTCTTTCATCTTTAAGTTACTTTCGGCTGCGTTTACCACTGAAAGCTGGTTACTGTTTAACAGAAAGTCGTTGATGCTGTTATCCAGTACGGTATTTTGTTTTGCCTTGCGACGGTAATCGTTAATAAAAATATTACGCATGATGGTGTACAACCACGCCTTAATATTGGTACCGGCATTGTATTTTTCCCTGTTGGCTAAAGCCCTGAACATAGTTTCCTGCAAAAGATCTTTTGCAGTTTCATTGTCTCTTGTAAGCGTTATTGCAAAGGGCTTTAAATACTCTGCGTTATTAATAACTACCTGGTTAAATTCTATCGCTGACATATTCTTGTTTAATTATTACTTTGTAAAGTTAAACAAGAATTTCCAAAGTACACTATGTTTTGTTTAATTTATTATAAAAAACATTAAACACATTATATTTCAACGCTTTAGGCTTACACCTTTGAAAAACCGGATACAAATTCCATCACTTCTGCAAAGGATCTTTTAAAATTAAGGGGTGGGTGGATCTTTTTTTGATAGGTACAGGTTAGCTGGCCGGAGATGATGATGGGAATTCCGGCGAATTTTTGAGTAACGTTGCTGATGAATTTATCAAAGTTAAAATTTTGTCCTACTGTGGTAAGATGAGAGTACAGATAATCGGGCTTTTTAAGTTTTACCACATACTCTACGTCTTTAAGCGGCACGCTGCTGCCTAAATAAATGGCGGTTACGCCACGGCTTTTTAAAAGATAGTACATAAAAAGTAATCCCAGCTCATGGTATTCTCCTTCGGGTAAAAATAAGAGTACTGTTTTATTTACTTTTAATGCGGTTACAATTCCGTCGATGCCCACAATTAATTTCTGGCGGATGATATTGGTTACAAGGTGCTCCTGTGCAGGGTTTATGTGGTTGGTAAGCCATAGAATTCCTATCTTTTCCAAAAAGGGAAAAATGATCTGAGTAATGGTTCTTTCAATGCCTCTTGCCTGGATATATTTATCTAAAATGATCTCCAGTTTTTCAATATCAATATCCACCATGCTCTGTATCAGCTCATTTACAATACGCTCCTGTTGCGCTTCCATCTGGTTGAGTGAAAGAATTTTTTCTTTTATCTCACCATCATTCATTTTATCTATATGGGATATTTTATAGCCGTATTTATTCAACAAGGCTACGTTCAGTATCTTCTTTAACTCATCATTGCTGTAATAACGGATATTGGTGCCGGTGCGTTCGGGTTTTATAAAAGAATAGCGTTGCTCCCAGATACGGATAGTATGGGCTTTTATGCCAGAGAGATTTTCAAGGTCCTTAATGGTAAATGAGTTCATTGCAATGGAATTATTACATTCTTATTACAATAATAAAATTAATTTGTTTAAATAAACCAGAAAAAAGGTAAACAAAGATTAGAAATTCCTTTTGGGCAGGTCTTTAAACACTTTACCTACCAGTTGGTTTTTAGAAAAAAGGATAGACCAGCCGGTGAGAAACATGATCATAAAGTCGGTATAAAAGGATGCATTTTTCTGATACCACATCTCAAGCTCGCCTTTGTAGGGGTATATCTGTGCATACATGGCTTTAGGATCGGCGGCATCAGAAACAATTTTTTCTTCGTCCCTGAAAATTAAAGAGCCTATACCAGTCATCCCTGGTTTGCAGTTATAAATTTTATTGCGGATCTCTTCAGGATATAATTTTACACTTACTTCCATTAATGGCCTCGGCCCTACAATGCTCATATCTCCTTTAAATACATTGATGATCTGCGGCAGCTCATTAATTTTTGTAATGCGCAACAATTTGCCAAAGCTGGTAACACGTGGGTCATTACGCAATGTAATTTCTCCGGTGCCAATATTCGGGCTGTTCTTCATCATGGTAGCGAACTTCCAGATGTCGAACATTTTATTTTTATAGCCCACTCTTTTTTGAAAATAAAAAACTTCATGCTCCCCGGTAAACAATAAAATTATTATTGAAGGAATAAGAATGGGAGACAGCAGGATGAGTACCAGTGATGCTATAATAATATCGATGAGGCGCTTGGTTAGTTTGTACATGCTGGTTGTTCGTTGTTCGTTATTCGTTGTTGGAATGCTGAGGCTTTACGCTCAACGATCAACCAACAACAATCAACTTTATTAATAACATTCTTTTATTTTATCACTCACTGCTTTTAAGTCAGCATCTGTAATGTATGTAGAACAGGGAATGCTTAAGCAATTCTGGTACACAAAATTTGATCTGTCGGTGTGATTATAATAGATATCATTGGTAAACATCGGTAATTGATTCATCGGTACCCAGAAAGGGCGGCTCTGCATTTTGTTATCATTCAAAGCCTTCAGCACTTCTTTTTGCTTAGTGGTAAAGATGGTTGGCATCCACCAGTTAGGTTTTACATCATCACTCACCTGCTGAAATTTAATATCCCCCACACCCTGTAATTCAGTTTTATAAAAATTGATGATCTCGTATTTGCGTTTGATAAAACCAGGCAGTTGCTCCATTTGTGCCACGCCCATTGCTGCTGCAACATTTACCAGGCGGTAGTTGTAGCCTATTGCATCATGCATGTACTCAAAAGGATCGCTCTTGGCTTGCGTGGTTAAATGCTTGGCTCTTTTTGCCAATGCTTCGTCGTAGGTAACTATCATACCACCACCGCCTGTTGTAATGATTTTATTACCGTTGTAACTAAAGGTACCCATCAAACCAAAACTACCGGCATGTTTGCCTTTGTAATAACTGCCCAAAGCTTCGGTACTGTCTTCAATCACAGTAAGGTTATGTTGCTTTGCCAGCGCCAGTAACCTGTCCATATCACACATATTACCCAATACATGTACAGGCATGATCACCGGAATTCTTTTACCGTCTTTTTTTAAATGACAAACGCCGTTGCGTTGTTCTGTTTCATTGGTTAAAAATTCTTCCAGCAGGTTCAGGTCCATTTGCCAGCTATCCACATCGGTATCAATAAAAATGGGATTAGCACCGGTATATTTAATAGAATTACAAGTAGCAATAAAAGTAATGTTAGGAGTAATTACATAATCTTCGTTATTAACTCCCATCATCACCAGGCAAATATGCAAAGCTGTAGTACCACTGCTGGTGGCAACAGCATATTTGGTGCCTGCAAATTCAGCACTCATTTTTTCAAACTGGTCCACATAAGCACCTACACTGCTTACCCAACCGGTAGTAATGCATTCGGTAACATATTTTAATTCGTTGCCCGCCATATTGGGGCCGCTTAGTAAAAGCATAATTGTTGTTTTTCGGGGTTTGAAATTTTTGCACGGCGAAGTTAGTAAAAAGGCGCTTTAGTTTAAGTATGCCAATTTTAAGTTATACCGCTATCTTTATTTACTAAAACGTAAAAAACAGTTGTATTTGTATGAGTTTTCTTAAGAAATTATTCGGTGGTAAAAAAGCGCCGCAACCCATTGAGACCCCAACAGCATTCTGGAACTGGTTTTTACAGCAGGAACCGGGTTTCTATACCGCCATAAAATCCCAGGATAAAGCAGCCGAAAAGCTGCAACAGATAATCGATCAATTGCAGCAATTAAATCCCGAATTGTATGGTTTGGTAGGCATGTATGACGACAACACTGCAGAATTGATCATCACGCCTGATGGAGATATCAAAAACATTGCATTTGCGGAGGATATTGTTACTGCTGCCCCTGCTATAAAAGGCTGGAGAATTACTGCATTAAAACCTGAAACCGGGTTTGGTAAATCAACAATACGAATGAATGGCTATGATTTTAATAGTGAGAAAATTAAATTCTTTGCTATAACGGATCCGGGCAAGCCTGATGAAATTGAGATACATATTGTACATGAAGATTATGCCGCAGACAGGCACGATATAATTGGCAATGGTTCATTAATATATTTAGACAATGCCGTTGGAGAAATTATGATGGCTACCCAGATTGACGATATTTATTTTGACCCGCCGGGAGTAAACGAAGAATTGATTCCCATTGAAAAACTGAAAGACTATTTGATCTGGCGGGAAAAAGAATTTATAGAAAAATATGATGGCGTACGGTATGATACTGAAAATGACAATTATTCAGGATTGGAAGCAAAGGATGAAAATGACCTGCCGATGGTTGCAATCGTAAACCAGCAATTACTTTCCTGGGATGCCAAGGCTTCTCACCCATGGATGCTGGCCATTGATATTGCTTATAAAGGAAACGAAACAGGTATGCCCGATGAAACAACCTATGCCCTGATGGATAAATTTGAAGAAGCCCTCATGGAAAAACTGCACGATTTTGATGGTTATCTCAACGCAGGAAGGCAAACCTATAATAACGAGCGTACCATCTTTTTTGCCTGTAAAGAATTCAGAGAATGTTCAAGGGTAACTTTTGATTGTATTAAAGCCTTTCAAAACCAGTTGAGTATTTCTTATACTATTTACAAAGACAAATACTGGAAAACACTGGATCGTTTTCAGTAAAAATTATTTCCTTAATTTTTTAAGATAAGCCACAGAAGGTTTTTCTGTGATCATGTACAATGGTATTGTTAGTAATACTGCAATAATTACACCTGAATAATAAGGAATGCGGCTGTAAAAAACCAGGCTGCCGGTATACAAAGTAATTATAGAATAAGTGAGTAATAAAATGGGTAAATGATTCAGGTAAAGACTGTAACTGATATCACCCAGCTTCATTAGTAAATTGTTTTTCTTTTTTATAAAGTAGAGTATATAATCAAAAATAAAAAATGAAAAGATAAGCGTAACCATATCAGAGCATTTTTCTGACACCATTTTGTTAGATACATTAACGGCTACAAAAAAACCTGCAAGAATGACCAGGTAGAGTGTTTTGTTTTTAATTACCGCTCCTTTAGAATGATTGAAAAAATAATGGTACAGCAATAACCCCGCTGCAAAAAATACCTGGTAGTAAAATATCGTCCAGCCGGTTATTAAAAATAAGGTGGCAAATATTACAGCAGCCAGCAGGGTGGTATATTTATTCAGTTTGTTATAGATGGGAAATAAAATATAAAAAATAAGTTCGTGGCCTAAAGACCAGTACGCATAGTTAAAGCCGGCGTATTCTCCTTTATCTATAAAAAAAATAGTCTTAACCACCTGGCCTATTGAAAGATCGTTATAGGCATCGCTTAATCTTGTATTATATTCTCTTAAACTGCTGGTGTAAATTTGCGGATTGATATATTTTATACAGATCACCAGCATTGCAATGGACAATACCATAGAACATAAAAAAGGCCAATAAATTCTTATCAGCCTTATTTTATAAAAATTTGTCCAGGTATAATGATGACCGGAAAAGGAATGCTTAATAACAAACGCAGATAAAATAAAAAATACCACCACACATTCTTTACCACAGGAAGAAAGCATGTCTGCAGCAAATAAAGCATACCCGCCAAAGCCATGCAACCCTATTTCTTTATTATATACTGTACCACCAACCCAAAAAACATATTTGGCGTGAAATACCACCACCAGTAATGCTGCCAGCCCACGAACTATATGCAGGTATTTTATATTAGGCAGTATTGGGTTCATGCTGTCTTTATCATTGCTGCAATTCGTTACCGGGTATTGCAGTAATCAGTTTTATATATTCCTGAACTTAGGGCCGTAAGCGTCCTGTATGATTCCTGTTTTCATTAACGTATAAATTTCTTTTACTCCATCAGGAACTGTTTTGGTAATAGTAAAACCCAGTTCATTTTTTATTTTATCAAAGTTTACCCTGTAATCACGTGGGTCTTCGTTCATTTCTACATAATTCACTTTAACATTTGGCACCACTTTACAAACTTCTTCAATGATCATGCCTTTGTTATAATTCTCTTCGGTAGTACCTACATTAAATACATTGGATTTTACTTTTGCCTCATCGCTTTCTATTACCAATACTACTGCTCTTGCCAGGTCATCTACATGGCAATAAGGCCTCCAGAATTGTGCGCCCCATATTTCCTGTTCGCCTTTTTCTGCTGCGTTACGGGTAAATTCATTTACGGTAAGATCAAAACGTATCCGGGGAGAAAAACCATATACGGTACTGAAACGTAAAGCAGTGCTGCACATTTTAGTATCTTTTCTGTCGTTCATAATATAGTTCTCAAACTTAACTTTTAACTCTGCATAAAGACTAACCGGGTTCAATTCAGATGTTTCGGTAACAAAAGAATCGGGATCGGCCATTTTTCCATAGTTACTGCAGGTGCTGGCAAATACAAAACGTTTTACACCTGCTTTTTCTGCTGCTTCAAATAAAGCTACGCTGCCATCCCAGTTGGTGGTTTTAGCATCGTCGCTGAATTTTTTGCAGGCAGGGTCGCCAACAATTGCCGCTAAGTGCGCTATAGCATCAATGCCTTCAATAGCTTTTGCCACATCTGCTGCATTTCTAACATCACCTTTCAAAAATTCAAAATTAGGGTTCAGCATCACATCATACAATGCATCGCCGCCAAAATTTAAATTATCAAAGGCACGAACATTGTATCCTTTGCTTAATAACTGACGAACTAATACAGAACCAATATAACCGGCTCCGCCTGTAACTAAAACTTTCATAAGTATGTATATTTTTTGCGTGGCAAAGGTACAAAGAAGAGTTTGCAGTTTGCTGATTATAAACGATAAAACCTGTTGATTATTTTATTTGAGCAGGAACGCCAACTACTGTTACATTATCAGGCACATTTTTTAGCACCACAGCCCCGGCGCCTATCATAACGTTATTGCCAATGGAAACACCCTGTTTTACTACAGCATTGGCACCTACAAAACTGTTATGGCCCACTTTTACATTGCCGCATAAAACTGCCCCGGGAGCAATATGAGCAAAATCACCCACCACACATTCATGTTCTATGATGCAACCGGTATTGCAAATAGCGCCAATACCAATTTTAGCCAGGGGATTGATCACTGCATTGGCTGCTATCATTACGCCATCAGCTGCAATTACTGCCGAGGCATCTACTACAGCTGATGGATGAACAGCATTGGCAGGATATAATTTTTTTGCCGCAAGCAACCGGTAAACTTTCTCTCTTATTTTATTATCACCAATGGCAATAAAAAAACCGGCTGTTTCAAAAGCGGCTGTTGCAGCATCGCTGTTTTCTTTACCAAAATAGGATAGTGAAAACGGATTGTATTGCTTTTCTTCATTATCGCAATACCCTGTTACTTTTTTACCTGCAGCTGTAAATATGCCGTAAGCCACAAATGCATGACCGGAGTAGCCAATTAATATCATTACCGTAGTATTAGTTATTTAAATGTAGCAATGATTTATAGGTTGAAAGAATATTTTGCCAGATATTTTCACGTTGAAAATCTTTTTTAATTATTTCCACCAGTGCAGCTGACATAGTTTGCATTACTGCAGGGTTAGAAATAGCAAACTCAATCAGCTCTTCCATTTGCTGTTCGTTGGCGGTTTCAAAAATCAGGCCGGTTTGCTTATCCGATACAATATCTACATTGCCTGCAATGCGGCTGCAGATAACAGGCAACTGCATAGCGCCTGCCTGCAACAGTACGTTTGGAAATCCTTCTCTGTGTGAAGGAAACACAAAATAATCGGCGATGTGCATGAAATATTCTACCTGCTGCGTCCATTTAATATGAATGATGTTGTTATTGGTTTGTATCTGCTCCAATACTGTTGCAGGTAAAGGATCTAATTCCCCTTCAAAATCTCCCACCAGTATCAATTTTAAAGTGGCATGCTTTTTTTGCAGTGCAATAAATACATTTACCAGCTCTACAATACCTTTATCTGCCACCAACCTGCCAATGCAAAGCAGGTAAATATTTTCCGGGCTGTAATTAATACTGTCTTTTACTTGTTTAATTATATTTTCATCGAGTGCTGCTGTACTAAAACGATTGATATTAATACCATTGGTAGATCCTTTGCCAATAATGGATAATTTTTGCTTTGAAGTAAATTGATGATCAGTAATATACTGGTACAGCGAATAGCTGTTGGGCCATACATGACCAGCAGCGCTGTAAGTAAGCTTTTCAATAAATTTCAAGAGCTTCAATTTAGCACCCTTCTCTACCATTAACGGCATTCCGGCAACGGTATGAATCCTCACTTTTACGCCGGCAAATTTTGCAGCCATCATACCCAGCAAACCTGCTTTGGGCGTATGTGTATGTACAATATCAGGTTTTTCTTTTCTGAAAATTTTAATCAGCCGGATAAGGCATTTCAGATCCTGCCATGGTGTTATCTTTCTCGTCATGGGCACAACAATATGCCTGCATGCTTCGTTTTTAATAACATCATTCAGTTCCGGGCCATCAGCACTTATCATAATTACGTTAAAACCGTTCTGCTGCATAAACTTCATTTGCCCTGGTAATAAATAGCGTAATGCCATGGGCACTGTAGTAATGCGAATGAGTTTTTTATTGTTGTTGGTACTGGTCAAAACTGTACTTATAAAATTAATTGTTTAATAATTTTCTATTAAACTCAAAAATAAACGCATATTATTGAAAGAAAAATTAGAATTTAAGATAAATTTGAGTTTATTAAAATGCAATTGCAGCATATTGCTTTTTTAACAGCGCCATTTAACCTCCTAACATTTACGCTTCATGGGCATCTTCGAATTTGCTTTGTTTCCTTTTTATGTTGCCATCTTCTTTTTTATATTTAAATCTTTCAGGAAAAATTATACCGACCCGGTTCTAAAATTTTATCACCTGCAGGGTTTTTGGATAAAGACCCTGGTAGTATTGGTATTTGCCGTGTTTAACTGGAAAATTTCTATTGGTGATTCTTTTGTGTTGTATCAAACAGAAGGCAAACACCTGTACGACCTTATTCTTAAAGACTCTTCAAACATTAAATGGATCTTTACCCCGGCACCGGATTTTGATGAATCGTTGTTAAGCAATTCCTGGAATAAAGGCTACCTGCTTGGTGAAGCTAATTATATGGTAGTGCGGTTTGTTACCGTTTTTTCTTTTTTCACACTGGGTAAATATTTAATCACCAATCTTGTTTTTTCCATGCTGGCATTTACAGGTGCCTGGAAGTTGTTCCTGTTCTTTTATGAGCAATATCCGCACCTGCACCGCAAATTTGCCATTGCCATTTTATACCTTCCCACTTTTGTATTCTGGAGTTCGGGTGTATTGAAAGACAGTATTTGTATTGCGGCCATAGGATGGATCACTTATTCGCTGTACCAGTTATTTGTAAGAAAAAATGATATTGTAAAAAGCACTTTTTTATTAATCTTATTCGGCTATTTTCTCTGGGTGATAAAGCCCTATATCCTCATCTCTTATGTGCCTTTCTTTTTCCTTTACCTTATTTTAAAAAATGTAAACATGGTAAACAGTAAAGCTGTAAAGCTTGTACTGGCACCTGTACTTATCGTTGGTTGTGTTGTGGCGTTTTCAAAAATCATGACTAACCTGCAGGAAGAAATGGGGCAGTATGCCGTAGGCAGTATTTCCAAAAACATGAAAAGCTTAAACACTGCCTACGAAAATCAGAATACAGAAGGTACTTCTGCCTTCAGTTACGGAGTAGAGTTTGATGGAAGTGTAGGCCAGCTTGTAAAAATGGCACCGGTTTTTATCAGCACTACTTTTTTCAGGCCATTTTTATGGGAATCTAAAAAACTATCTACCTTATTATCATCACTGGAAGGTTTGGCATTAATGGTTTTTACAATGATCGTTTTTTTTAAAGCCGGCCTTAAAACTGTTTTTCAAACATTAACTAAAAATCCATTGGCTTTATATTGCTTTTTATTCTCCATGATCTTTGCCTTATTCGTTGGTGCTACTACTTTAAACTTTGGTACTCTATGCCGTTATAAGATCCCTTGTATGCCTTTCTTTGTTATTTCACTTTTTTTAATACAGGACGCCACCAAACAGAAAAAAGAAAACCTGCTTAAAAATAAGCAGGTTGTAAATGTGTAGTTTTCGAGGGTTTAATTCTTACCTGGTCTGCATTTTCTTCACCATGGTTGATGGTGTAAATAACATGGACCAAATATTTTTTACAGTGTGTATAAAACTGCTGTTAGAAGTATTTTCTGCTTTTAATTTTAATTTATCAAGAATAAAGGCAGGTGTTGCAGTAAAGTTGTTGGCTACTGCATCTGTTGCCGGCCAAAAAATAAAACTTAGTTTTTTTAACTTATCGGTTTTTTGAAATACCAGTACAATACCTGCCAGCGCTGCTAAAAAGCAACCGTAATTAATTGATGCAATGATCTTGTTACTGAATTTAGCTTTGTGAATGTGCAGGCGGTTACGGATATAGAAATACATCTTCCATGCTGTTTTATAATCCCAGTCCTGCTTAAACGAAAATGTAGCAGCCGGATGATAATGTATGCTGCCGGTAACTGTACAAACCGGAATAGTATTTCTCTTTACTATCCTGTAATAGTATTCTGTTTCATCGCCCCATAAAAAAAACTGTGCTTTAGGTACGCCTACTCTTTCTACAATGCGGCGGTTAATAAATGTGCCGTTGAAAGGATGGCCGATACCTTCAATAATATTGCCAGGTACTTCATCTAAAGTTTTATGGCCACCCGTATTCCATACAAAAGATTTTTTATCGTCTTTATTAATTACCGCACAGTTTAATAATGTTAAGTCGTTACATTCCACTGCCAGTAATTGTTCCAGCGCATCTTCCTTCGGTGCTCCGTCATCATCCATACACCATATCCATTCATAACCTTTTTTATAGCCTGCCTGGATAGCGGTACTAAAACCTCCTGCGCCGCCAATGTTTTTTTGATTGATAGTGATAACATCTGTTTGTTGCTGCAACCATTGTTCTGTAGTATCTGTGCTGCCGTTATTTACAACAAGTATGGCATCTGGTTTACGGGTTTGGTTACGTAGTGCGTTGATGCATTCAGATAAAAGTGCCTGACGGTTGTAGGTTACAACCACTGCAATTACCTTTTCCATAGGTGGGTAATTTGGTTTTAAATAGATTTGGACAGTACTATAACGGCACTTAAAATCGATTATTGTACAGGCGTTAAAAAAAACATAAAACGCTGATTAGCAAATCAATTTATACGCAAAAACAGGTGTTCGCATAGTTATTTTACTACGTGTTTTTACCATAAAAAACCACAGCCTTTTTTCGCTAAAAACTACTTCACGGGGCAGTGTACACCCTTAATGCGGTTAACTTGTATTGTAAAAAGATTTTGCATTGCAGCATCAGCTGCAATATTTAAAACAAGGAATTGAAAAGTAGGAAAAATAGTTTAAAACTTTTACTGCTGCTGGTACAGTTAGTTTATAGTGGTATCGTTTTTAAGGCAGCCTGTGTTTTTTTGTATGCTTCGCTGTTGATCGTTTTTTTAAACTGCTTAAAATTATTTTTAAGGTTAAACCTTTCTTTCAATGTCCATTGCCTGGTATAATAGGTAGTACCTGCAGCAATATCGCCTTGTTTAACATTGGGCCTTTTACCTTCAATTAATTTTTCCACTGCTCTTACATACAGGTCGTGTCCGTGTTCCATCACTTTGATATGCACATCTAACAAACTTTCTGTGCCATTAAAGCTGGTGCATTCTGTAGTAATGATATTGCCTGTATCAATACCCTTATCTATCCACATAATGGTATTGCCTATCATGGGCAACTGGTTGGTGGCAATGCACCAGTTGGTACAGTTAGGCCCCCCTTTTATATAGGGCGATAAACCGGTATGCAAATTTAAAATGCCTATCGAGGGACTTAATCCTAATAGTTTTTCTTTTACCAGCCTTGTACCTGAAACAATAATAATATCGGGATCAATTTCTTTGGTAAAATTATATGCTGCATCAGAGTTGATGTTTTCTACTTCTATTATTTTTGCAGCAGGATAATCTTTGTATTGCTTTTCATACTGCCCCAGCATACCAAACCAGGCATTGGTGATCTGTGGTAAAAAGAGTTTATCAATTATTTTTTCACAGATCTTTTTAACGGTTATCTTCCGCTGCCCTTTTCTTTTTTCAATAATTATTCCCGATACGCCAAACCTGGCGGCAATTTTATTGGCTAATGCTTTTTGATTGGACTGGCCATCCATCCACATTACAATTTTCATCGGTAGCGTATTATTTTTTTTATGTTTTCTAAAATATGGGTGATCCGCAATACATTTTTCCACCAGGGTTCATTGTTCAATGAAATTCTCGGAATCTCAAAAATATCATCCTTTGCAGGATCATACATATCCTGCTTTACAGCAAGGCCCATGGTATAGCCTGCAGCTTTACTCATTTTTATAGTAGTGGCATTATAACTACCACCCGGGTAAGATATCGTAACAGGAAAATGCCCCAGCTTTTGTTCTATAACTTTTGCGGAATGCAATAATTCATTTTGCAATTCGGCTTCATCAGTAACCGTTGCCAGCATACAATGTGTGGTGGTATGCGATCCGATATAGTGGCCTTTATTCTTAAGTACTTTCAGGTCTTCCCAATTCATCATCAATGGCGGAATGGTAATATCGGTATAGGTATCCACCACTCTTTGCATTACTTCAACTCTTTGTGCATTGGGAATTGTTTTTAAAAACGGTACCAGCTTTCTTTCGTAGGCCAGCCTGCTTTCTTCTGTATCTAATGATGTTACCCTGTATTCCGGTGGCAGAAAATCAAAATCGATATTTATTTTTTTGATTGCCGTAAACTGAAAACAGTATTCAAAAATATGTGTCCAGGTAGGCATATTATTTTCAATACAATCAATCACCACATAAAACGAAGCCTTGCAATTATATTTTTCCAGTATGGGAGCGGCGTAAACAATATTGTCTTTGTAGCCATCGTCAAAACTGATTGTGGCCAGTTTTTTTTTGCCGGCTTGTACTTTACCTGCAATAAGATCTTCCAGTAAAACCACCTGGTAATGCGCCGAAATATACCGGATACATTTATCAAACAAGGGCACATCCATCGGGTCCCAGAGTTTATCTCTTTCAGGACTAACCCGGTGAAACAGAAAATTTCTTATCATGATGGAAGTGCTTTGAAATCAGTTTATTTATTTTATGCTGCGGAACGCTTTTATCATTACTCAGCACAATCAGTATTTAATTTTCTACATTAGGAAAAGCTGTAAGCACAGCCTCTCCGGCATCAGCCTTTATAAACAACTTTGCATACTCCAGTGCTTCGCCTATTACATGATGCATATCCATATACCTGTACGTAGCCAGCCTGCCTAAAAAAGATATTTTTTGTTCCTTTTCTGCATCGCTGCGGTATTGCAGTAAA
Source organism: Ferruginibacter sp. SUN106 (assembly GCF_050611765.1). NCBI lineage: Bacteria > Pseudomonadati > Bacteroidota > Chitinophagia > Chitinophagales > Chitinophagaceae > Ferruginibacter > Ferruginibacter sp. SUN106. Next base: position 136,541 of record NZ_JBODJC010000001.1, on the reverse strand, counting down.
AGTGTTTTATCGTCAGTAAGCCGCTTTGGGTAATAAGGCACATCAGTTGCTTCTGTTTCTTTACTGAACTCTTTAAAGTAAACCGTTTGATCATGTTTTTCCCAGGGTGCAAAATGTTTGTGTTCATGTACACGGGTGTAGGGCACATCATCATCGCAATAATTAATTACTGCATTTCCCTGGTAGTCTCCCTGCGCCACATGTTTTTCAAAAGTTACGGTGCGGTAACCCAGCTTACCATATTTATACTCATAAAAAGCATCAATAGGCCCGGTATAAAATATATGGTCGTAGTTGTTTAATACATCTTTACTAAACTGGAATTTTTCATTAAGCGTTACCGTTATTTTAGTACTCTCTAAAAGTTTTTCTATTAATTCAGTGTAACCATTTACAGGAATACCCTGGTAAGGATTGTTATAATAATTATCATCGTAATTAAATCTTACCGGTAATCTTTTTAAAATAGACGCCGGTAATGCTGATGGTTCGCAACCCCATTGCTTTTTTGTATAGCCATAAAAAAAAGCTTTGTACAGGTCTTTACCAATAAATTTCAATGCCTGCTCTTCAAAAGATTGTGGTTCGCCAATGCTGGTATCTGCCTGCGTGGCTATAAAATCTTTTGCTTCGGCCGGGTTATAGGATTGATTAAAAAACTGGTTGATGGTATGCAGGTTAACCGGCAGCGAATAAATTTTGCCTTTGTATTTTGCTTTTACCCGGTTAACAAAAGGCTTAAACTCTACAAAGCTGTTCACAAAATCCCAGATCTCTTTTTTATCGGTATTAAAAATATGCGGCCCGTATTCATGCACCATCACGCCGGTTGCAGCATCTCGTTTGGTGTGGCAGTTGCCGCCAATATGATCTCTTTCATCCCAGATATCAATATGGCAATCCAAACTATTGCTAAGCTGGTTGGCCAGCACCGCACCTGAAAAGCCAGCTCCCACAATTAAATATTTTTTACTCATCATTAATCAAATTTATAAACGAACAACAGTATTATGCTAAAACTTTTTTATACACATCGGCGTAAACCTGCACCGTTTTATCAAGACTATAAAATTCTTCTGCACCTGCTCTTATTTTACCTGCATCAAATATAGTTGCAGGGTCGGCCATTTTACCGGCGATAGCATTCATTTCATCCGCTGTAAAATTATCCAGTACAAAACCGCCGTTGTATTTTTCTATAATTTCTTTTACATCACCTACACCACTGTTGGCAATTACAGGAATACCCATAGCCATTATTTCACCATGCTTTGTAGGTGATGAAGATAATTTTGAATAACAGGCTTTAATAAAAAATAAAGAATAGGTACTGAAAGATAATAACACCGGTACTTCGTGACGCTTGCCAAATTTCACCATTATTTTTTCTGCAGGAATACCAAATTCATTGGCGGCATTAATAATATCCTGGTGATTATTGTTAGAGATGAATAAGAATTTTGCTTCCGGTTTTTTTTGTAACAATGCTTTGCAAAACTGCAGCATCTCTTTGGTTAAATACCAGCCGCCAATAGAACCCAGGTAGCTTAAAATAAAATCATTGTCGGCAATGCCCAGTTCTTTTTTAAAGCCGGCTTTAAGTTCAGGGTCAATGGCAGCAGTATTAAACAGGTCCAGGTCAACACTGCAGGGCACCACATCAACCTGCACCGGTTGCGGCACATTCTTCCATTTTAATATTTCTTCTTTACCCTTGTAAGTAAGGCAGGTATTATAATCGGCCACTCTTACACATTCATCTTCTTTACCTCTGAAAAAATTATATACTGTTTTGTACAAAGGATTTTTTAAATTCCACATGCCGCCATCCACACGTTCATCTGCCCAAAAGCCACGGATATCATTCATGAATTTAATGCCCAGTTTTTTCTTCAGATACAAAGCAACTAATTGCGGTAGCCCCGGCCTTGTATGCACCATATCAAAAGGGCGGATGCGATGTAATTTTTTTGCAGTTTGTTTCAGCTTTAAATAATCATATACCGATGATAACACCGGCGGATTTTTATGATAAGGAATAGAGGTCCATTGAATACCATAAGGCGCCATCAGTTTTTCCACGTAGGTTTTGTTGGCCGCATATTTTTCCGGCTTATCACAACTTAAAATGGTAAACTCATACCCTTCTTTTGTAAGTCCTGCCAGGTAAGGAATCACCTGGCTTTGCCCTAAGGGATCTGTCATGCCATCGTAAGAAATAAATAGTACATGCTTTTTACTCACAGCTTAGTTATTGTTTAGTGCTTCTGTATAAATTTTACGCAAATTGCTGATATTATGTGTTAATGTAAAATTCTCAATTACCCTTTCTTTGGCAGCTACTGCCATTTGATGCAGCTTGTTACTATCTGCAGCTAATGCTTTTAATTGCGCCACAAAATCATCGGTGTTGGTAAGATCAAAATAAACAGCCGTGTCCTCACACTGTTCTTTAAAAGATTTGATATTGCTTAACAATAATGGAATACTCATTGCCATGGCTTCCAGCACACCTAAAGAAAAGCCTTCAAAAGTAGAAGACATGGTAAACAGGTCGTATGCCGGTATAATGGTTTCCACATTACTTACAATACCTTTTAATACCACGTTAGCACCGGTTTCCTGTATGCGTTGTTCCAGTAATTGCTTTTTATCACCTTCGCCATAAATGTGCAGTTCAAAAGGCTCGCCTTTAAGTTTTGCAAATGCTTCTACAAGATACTGGTGATTTTTTTGTTCTCTTAACGCACCAACAGATATCAGCCTGAACATTGCAGGCGGCGTTGTTCCAATGGATTTGGCAACAGCATTAAAGCGGGCTATATCTACAAAAGTGTACAGCACATAAGCTTTGTAAGGTTTTATTTTTAAAAAAGAAAAGTACTCTTCCATAGCACCTTTGGCTACCACAATGATTATGCTTTTTCTAAAACGATAAGTCAATTTATCAATCAGGCGAACGTGCCGGTTTTTATACTCTACCGAAGAAGCAATAAAGGCATGAATGGTTGTAATTAAAGGTATGCGCCCGGGCACAGCTAAGCGGCCGATAGCAGTAGGCCAGAAAAGATGCGTATGCACAAGGTCGGGCTTTTCAGCTTTGATAAGTTTTTTAAATCTTATGATGGCTAAAGGCAGCTGGTATAATGATGTAAGATTAAGGCAGATGAGTTTATCACATTGCAATTCGGCACCAAAGCGGTTGGCAGGAAAAAGTGTAACCACCACATGTTCATATTCCGTTAATTCCTTAATTACCCTCACCATCATGGTTTCGGCACCACCACGGGTAAGGTCGTAAATAAAATGAACAATTTTTTTTTTCACCATCAGATTTTGAAGAAAGAAAATGGTATACGCTTATAAAGGCAACAGGTGCAGGTCAATCATTTCTGTATTGGCACAAAATTCATCTCTCGAAATAGGCTTGTTGTTATAAGAAATACTGTAATTCAGTTTCAGTATGTAATCATAAATATCTTCTACCCTATCGCCTTTTGCTTTAATAGGTATTGGATGAATAGCCAGTATACAAGCTGGTTTTTGAGTAGTAAAAGTATTAGTACCGCCACGTAAAGCATCATACTCGGCACCTTCCACATCAATTTTTATAAAACTTACATTGGTTATTTTTTTTGCTGCTACAAAATTATCTATCGTGGTCATGTCCACTTCAATGCCGGTAAGTTTCCGGTCGTCTTTGTAAGAAACAAGGCTGTTACTGTTATCAATTTTATCATCTGATACAAAGAAAGTGATCTTACCTTCCTGGTTAGACATTGCTTTTTGCACCGGTTCAATTACGGCTTCTTTGCTATTGATACGGATAGTTTTTTTAAGAAACTCTGTAGTGGAAGGAGAGGGTTCAAATGAAAATATTTTTCCTTTATCGCCTGTAACTTCCGAAGCGATAACAGAGAACAAACCAATATGAGCACCGATATCCAATACGGTACTGGCTGGTTTTGCCTGGGCGGTTAAAAAAGAAAAATTTTCTTTTTCATAATCCGATGGAAAGTAATTGATAAAGCGGGTGGGTATTTTAACCGAATAGCCGTTGAATTTTTTTCTTAGTCCTGTGCCAAGGGTAAATAGGTCAATAATCCTGTAAACAAGTTCTTTCATCAGATGGGGGCTATTTTAATGGTTTAAAAGAAGAATTTAAAGTTATGCTAAACGTAATAAAAAATACAAAAATTGTATTGGCCAATAAATAAACCGGTACTGTTATGCACCAATACGAACTATTATTTTACCAGGTACCTCAGGTAATGTTTGGCTGCAAACTTAAGGCGGTAGCCAATGGAATGCATACTCACATAATACCGTCTTACTCCTTCATGCAAAGTAAGCGGAATGGCAGTTACAGCAATATGATCGGCTAAAGCTTCTTTTTGGGTAAACCTGTCATCGGGCAAACAGTTGGTGCCGCTGCCATCGTGGCCAATATTATCTACCAACGATTTTTTAGGGTATAAACAAAGCCCGTCGTGTAAAAAAACGATGGAGTGCCAGATGGTATTCCAGCTGAATTGTTTTTTGGCAACAGCTTTCAGTCCCCAGTAAAATTCAAAAGTACCATCCATGTTTAATTTTTTGATATTGCCTTTGGCAGTAATGGCTTTTCTTACGGCCAATGCATCGGTGGTATATTTATCCCAGGCTCTTTTCCAGGTGCCCCAGCCCCAGGTGGTGGTATGATAATAAAAATAAGTGGAGGCTTCTACTTTATCAACAGCCGGTTGCAGATCGGGCCTGGTATAGGCACTCACATGCATTACCTGCGGTGTGTTTTCATAAAAATCTAATGCATCATTCATATAGGTTAAAAAGCCTGGCGACAAAATACCATCATCTTCCAATGCAATGATCTTACCGTATTCACTTACAATTTTTGTGATGCCTTCTATATTGGCTTTAAACATACCCTTATTAACTTCAGAAGCCATGATATGTACTTCCTTGCACCATTTTTTTTGGGCCACCACTTCACGTACTGCTGCAATGGCTGCTTTGGTTTCTTCGCTGGCACCGGCTTTAGGGCCATCAACAAATATCCATAATACAGATTCATCAGCAAGTACATTCTTGCTTAATGATTCCAGTGCAAGCCGGGTATGTTCGGGCCTGTTGTAGGCAAAAAATGCAATAGGTGCCAGTTGTCGCATAAGATAGATCAGGTTCTTGTTCTTGTAAGTTATTCCGCTACAGCGGGTATTATTTTTTTAGTCAGTGTATCCTTAATTATTTTTTGCGCAAAAATAATAATCAGCAAACTGAAAATGATCGTGTTGATAAGGCTTGCCAGCGCATCACCTAAAATAAGAAAATTTTTCACCATAATAATATTCACGGTAATAGAACAGGCCAGTGAGATCAATGTAACCTTCAGTATTTTTCTTTTTTGTTTATGGTATAATAAAAAGAGGAATAAAAAATAATTCAATCCCCAGATGTATGATGCCAGTGCCACCAGGAAAAAATATTTGATACCTGATAAATACACTTTATCAATTAAAAAATAATAAGCAAATAAAACTACCAGTATACAGGCTACTGATAAACCTGTAAGCATCATAAAGTACCTTAAGAAATCTCTCTTGGCAGTTTGTATTGTAGCTTCCCCTTTGCTAATGGATTTATACAATTGCGGTTGGGCGTACAATAAAATACTCTGGGAAACAACACCGATCATGGTGCCAAATACGCAGGCAATAGAATAAATACCCAGCTGGTATTTATCTACATTATAAATAGCCAGGAATAATTTATTGGAAGTACCCAGCATAAACACACAGAGCTGAAAAGCAAAAATGGGCACGCCAAATTTCAATTCATCTATCAGTTGTGTTTTTTTAAATTGGAAACTGATGTATTTATTTTTTATGTAGTAAACCACTGCAATTAAATTAACCACGATCAACGAAATGGCAATACCCCATATCCTGCCCATCCAGCCGGTAAGAAAAAAAACGATCAGCACCACGGATACGGCATACTCAATGATTGATTTGGAAATGCCCATTATAGCAAAACGTTTCACTTCATTGCGATTTCTTATTAGTGCAAACAATTGCTCGCCTGAAAATATAAGGAATGCCAGGCCGGGAAGAATAAAAACAAATGAAGTAGGAAACTGGAATTTCTGCTGCAGCATATCCCTGAAAATAAACAGCAATATTGCTGCCAATGCAGCCATCAAAAATGAAATGATAAAACTGCTGGTAAAAGAAGCAGCAAAATCGCTTTCTGATTTTTTGTAAAAATCTGCCGTGCAGGATTGTATCATACCCAAAGAAACAAATGGTGCCAGCAAGATCATATTACTGGAAAAAAGGCTTAGTAAACCATTATCAGTGGGTGATAAATAAAGTGGGTTGGTAAACAGCGGTATCAGCAAAAAAGAGATCCCCTTCGAAAAAAAATTGGTAAATATGTAAGTACCCACTGATTTGAAAGCCGGATTTTTTAATCCCTCTCTTACCTGGCTGGTGATTGACATATTTACCTTGATGAGTTAGTTTTAGGAAAAGGCCCGATGCTTTTAGTTATTATTCATCCACTTATCGTACCACATCTGAAACATCAGCAGGTACCATATCTTCTCCGCTCTTTCTATTTTGCCCTGGTAAAACGACTTTTTAATGCGCTGTATTATGTCGTTATTGAAAATATTCTGTTTTTGAATGAAGTTTTCATCAAAATACCTGTCTACAAATGGTTTCAGGTCATTTTGCAACCAAGCCGAAATAGGGATACCAAAACCCATTTTGGGGCGGTCCATCATTTCTTTAGGAATATATTGGTGTACAATTTCTTTAATGATGAATTTTTTATTGCCATTATTGTACTTGTACTCCATCGGCAATTGCGCTGCCCATTCAATTACCCTGTGATCAAGAAAAGGTTCCCTGCCTTCCAGGCTTACACACATGCCGGCACGATCAACTTTCTGCAAAATATCATCCAGCAAATAAGTCTGATAATCGATGGCCATCATGTAGGGCAATATAGAGTAATTCTCTTTTTTTAATTCTGTACTATCAAATGCCGTAGCCAGCTGGTGAACATTCCCCTTAAATAATTCTGCTATGGAAGCATCATCCATTTGTTGTGTTAAACTCATCAGTATATTTTTTTCTGACGGATTTTTCAACAACATTTTCAGTTTTTCGTAACGGCTGTGGAATAAATATTTTTTATTCATCACCGGTATGGAGTTGGCAGGTACCATATTCATAACACCTGCAACAGTTTTACGAAACAAGCCCGGAATGGCCTGTATCTTTTTACCATACTTCAACACATAATCGTAGCGATTGTAGCCCGCAAAAATTTCATCGCCTGCATCAGCAGATAAAGCCACGGTTACTTTTTCTCTTGCAATTTTGCTTACCAGGGTAGTAGGTATAGCGCTGCTGTCGGCAAATGGTTCATCATAAAAAAATGGCAGTTGCGGTACAATTTCCAACGCTTCTTTTTCGGTACAATAATATTCTGTATGATCGGTACCTAAGTGATTGGCAATTTCTTTTGCAAACGGCGCTTCATTCATTCCGGCATCGGGTACGCCAATGGTGAAGGTTTTTATTTTTTCAGTATTATTGTTTTGCAGCAATGCAGTTACACAACTACTATCATAACCGCCACTTAAAAATACACCCACCGGTACATCACTCACCATGCGGTATTGAAAAGCATTGGTCAGCAATTTTTCTGTTTCGGTAATAGCGTCGGGTAAACTTATTTTTAAAGTTGGTTTGTTGTACGCATCGTATACATTCCAGTATTGTTCGGTGTGCAATGTTCTTGCCGGCACATCCATTTCTAAAAAATGGCCGGGCTTTAATTTATGGGTATTGGTAAAAATGCAATGAGGAGTAGGCACATAACCATATTGCATAAAAGCAGCTGCGGCATCAATATCAATTTGTTTTTCAAAACCGGGGTGTTGTAACAGGGCTTTCAATTCGGAACCAAATAATAAGAGCCCGTCTTTCCAGTAATAAAAAAATGGCTTTACCCCCGCCCTGTCTCTGCAGGCAAATATTTTTTGCCTGGCCTCATCGTAAATAACAAAGGCAAACATGCCAATAAATTTTTGTAGTGCCGCACTACCCCATTCTGCATAGGAATGCAGTATCACTTCTGTATCACTATGGCTATGAAACTGGTGGCCTTTAGCTTCCAGCTCCGTTTTTATTTCGGCATAATTATATACTTCGCCATTAAAAGTAATATGTAAGGTTTGATAGGTTTGAGGCTGGCTGCCACCTTCGGTTAAATCGATGATGCTTAAACGCCTGTGTCCCAACCCGATGGTTGCAGCATCGGTATTATAGATGCCGTAACCTTCTCCATCCGGGCCACGATGCGCCATAATGCGGTTCATCTTTTCTAAAATAGTCCTGTCTGTCTTTTTATTAAAATCGGCAAAGCCTGAAATACCGCACATACTGAATATTTGATTGGGGGTTAACGTTGCAAAGGTAAGTGTAGTATACTTACAAACCTTTGCCCGGGATATTGTAATCCATTTAAAATAAAACAATTAATTTCACGCAAACTACAATTTCTTATTGCTTTACTTTTAATGGATACTATCAATAACGATAAAGGGCTGTTTATTATTTCTTTGGATTTCGAATTATTCTGGGGTGTATGGGATGTTACCACAAGGGAAAAATACGGAGACAATATACTGGGTGTAAAAGATGTTATCCCCCGGCTGATCAGCTTGTTTGACCTCTATAATTTTAAAGCCACATTTGCCACGGTTGGTTTTTTATTTGCCAAAAACAAAAAGGAATTGCTGGCAGCTTTACCCGGTAACAAACCTGCTTACAGCAACGATAATTACAATGTATACAGCCGGGAAATTCCCGCTGTTGGCAACGACGAAGTGGATGACCCCTATCATTTTGGATATAGCCTGTTTCAGCAATTACAACAAACCGGGCACGAGATCAGCACCCATACTTTTTCGCATTATTACTGCCTTGAAGAAGGGCAATGTGCCGAAGAATTTGAAGCAGATATCATTGCAGCAAAAAATATTGCCACCGCAAATGGCATTACATTGTATAGCATTGTTTTTCCCCGCAACCAGGTAAATGAGGAGTATCTGACTGTATTAAAAGATAACGGTATTGCTGTGTACAGGGGCAACCCCACCTCATGGATATACAAGCCACGTAAGTTTACTGCAGAAGTGCCCTTTATCAGGCTTTGCCGTTTACTGGATACTTACTTTCCTATTTCGGGTTATAATACCCATATAATAAAAAAAGAAGAAGGTTTGCCGGTAAATGTACCCGCCAGCCGTTTTTTAAAACCCTATAATAAAAATTTAGCGTGGCTGGAAAAAATGAAGCTGAACAGAATTATGAACGAAATGACAAGGGCAGCCAAAGAAAATGAAGCCTATCATTTATGGTGGCACCCACATAATTTCGGGGTAAACATCACTGAAAATATGGCCAACCTTACCATTATCCTGGATCACTTTCAAACGCTGCAAAAAAAGTATGGCTTTGCCAATTGCACTATGAAAGAAGCTGCAGGCTTATAAAAAACGAATGTGTAACTTTGCCGCTTGTGAACAATAATTTTTCCTCCCGTAATGATGCAAAATAAAAAAATAGTTTTCCTGGCATCTGATTGCGAATCTTCCAGGTGGGTGTATAATGCCATTGCAAAAGATTTTTTACTTGACGCTGCAATCATAGAACAGCCTGTTTCAAAAAAGCTTTTATTTAAAAACAGGGTTAAAAGAATTGGCATTTTTAAAGTGTTGGGCCAGGTAATGTTTTCGGTGCTGGTGGTTCCTTATTTAAGAAAAAAAGCAACGGTACGTAAAGCTGCACTGGTAGAGGAATATCAACTTAACAATTCCGTTTTCAGTAATGATAAAACTCATCTTGTATCATCGGTTAATGATGACGCCTGTAAACAGTTGATGGAACAACTACAGCCCGATATTGTAATAGTAAATGGCACCCGTATCATCAGCAAAAAAATATTGCAATGTACTAATGCCACTTTCATTAATATGCATGTGGGCATTACGCCCTGGTACCGGGGCAGCCATGGCGGTTACTGGGCTTTGTATAATAATGATATTGAAAATTTTGGTACCACTATTCATTTGGTAGATACCGGTGTTGATACCGGGGGCGTATTACAACAGGCGTTTATTAAACCAGGAAAGGGTGATAATTTTACTACCTATCCCATACTGCAGGTAGCCGCTGGTATCGATGCTTTAAAAAAAATACTGCCAGGGGTAATGAGTGGCGGATACCAGGTACAAAAACATACTGAAAAAGGAATGATGTATTATCAGCCTACAATATGGCAATATATAAAAGGTAAAGTAAAATAAAAGTAATACTACTATTAAAATAATTTAACAAATTTCAATGACTTACATCACTTTGGTAGATTACTTATTATTATTATTCTACCTGTTTTTTCTTTTTTATTTTATAAAACTAAAAGCAATAAAGTATAAGGCTACTTCCTTGTATAAATATTTTATTTACGGATTTCTTGCTCATATGGCAGGATGCATTCTGTATGCACTGGTGGTACAATATTATTATGGATATGGTGATTCTTTTGGTTTTTACCAGGGTGGGCAGGCTATCAGAAAAATATTAGCAAGTAATGGCAATCCATTTAATACCTTTTTTTTAAATGGAGAAGAATTATCAAAAATATACAAATTAACCGGTGATGATGACATCTACATGGAAGCAGGAATCAGCAATAATGCTTCGTTAATAATATATAAAATAACAGCCCTGCTCTCCTATATTTCGTTTAACAGTTACCTCATCATCTCACTTTTTTTTGGCTTATTTTCTTTTGCCGGTGTATGGAAGATGTTTTGCGTATTTAATGAACTCCTGGATAAATACCGTGAAAAAATTTTAGTATACAGCATTGTATTTTTACCCTCCATTTGTTTTTGGGGTAGTGGGTTAATGAAAGATTCTCTTTGCCTGGGATTTGTTGGATTTATTTTTAGTACAGGGTATAGTATTTTCGTTAAAAAATCATTTCGCATAAGCAACTTTTTAGTACTGTTATTTTGCCTGTATTTTCTTTATCTGATTAAAAGCTATATAGCTTCAACTTTAATACTTGCCGCCTTGCTTACTTATCTTATTGGAATTATTTTAAAGAGCAAGGGCAATATAATCAAGCTCTCATTCGTATTGCTGGTATTAATAATCAGCGGACTTTTTCTAACATTCAGTATTTCTTCAACAATCGCATCGGTAATTGAAGAATCTAAAAGCCAGATTGAAAACTTTAAAAATAGTTATGAGGCAAGCAGTGATGCTGATGAAAACAGCATGGCTGGATTTAAAGAAGCCGATTTTGAATTTACTATCGGCAGCATAATACTCAGAACTCCCTTAAAAACCACTTCAACATTATATCGTCCATTTTTCTGGGAAACCCGTAAACCCATAATGATGTTTTCGGCATTGGAATCTCTCTTAATGTTACTGGCTGCGATATTTGTATTAATCAAATGCAGGGTAACACGTTTCTTTTATTACATCGCTATACACCCTGAGATATTTTTTGCATTTGTTTTTACTGCACTTTTAGCAGCTGTAGTGGGATTCACTACTTTTAATTTTGGCAGCATGGTAAGATACCGTTTACCCATACTTCCTTTTTATTGCTTTATGCTGATAGCTATTTATAAAAAACACATGGAGAGACAAGCAAGCCGGTCGGTTCCTTTGAACTGATCAGAAAAAAATAGTTCCATCTTATTTTGTCCTGTCGCTCATTGCTATAAAATATTTATTTAGAAGTTACTTGTTCCCAGGCACTACCATTAAAGAAATTCAGCTTATGTGTCGTAGTGTTATAAATCATTACCCCTTCCACAGGTTTTGCAATTGCATCTCTTTGTGCAGTTGTCATCCTTGAAGAAAGATAGCCTTTGTTAGTGTTGCTCACGTCCGGTTGTGCAGGGTTAACAGTTTGCCAGCTTGGCAATGCACCCGGGCCATTTGACATAAGCACCTGGCCAGCTGTACCTGCACCGGAAATTTGCTGCAAACCTGCTTTTGCTGTTATGCCTCCGGCTAATAATGCATAAGGCGCATAATCTGATAATCCCGTTCCTCCGTAAGTTGTTGCAATAGCATTTCCCTGCCAGTTTCCTATATAGTTTTTAGCATACACATTTTTCCATTTAAGTAAGGATGTACCCAGATCAAAATTTTCTGTAACTGCGGGTGAAAATTCGGTCTTGTTTGTAACGGTAATTGGATAAAAGCCGGAGTAAACAACAAACTGATCACCTGTAGCTCTAAGCTGAGTAGATCCATTGCTGTTTTGTAAACTTAATGCCGAAAAAGGTAAACTTGTTTCAAATATAGCTGCAGCCTGGCTCTCTCCATTACCAAATTTAATATGCAATGGTGCGTGGGGTGTTCCTGTTCCAATGCCAATCTTTTGCGAAGGAGAAGGAAGGATCATATCTGAATTCCTGATCCAGAATTGGCTTGATTGCTCTTGTAACCAAAGGCCATTATATACATTTACACCCTGGTCTCCATTTATTGTCATCGACCTCTGATTAAGTCTTGCAGGTGCCTGGAATGATTCTGTGTAAGGTGAATTGAATGAAGAGAATGCGCTGGCACCGCTTACATAATATGCTCCCCCGCTATAGTATGTCCTGGCTGGGTCCCATGCTCCACTGGTTGCTCCAGCCGGTACCTCCACCCAACTCTGGTTCTGGCCCTTACCTGGCTGCTCTCCTTTACTGCCATTATCGGCAACGCATGCATAATATTTACCCTCACTAATTACAACACAATTGTTACCCCCGTTAGCAGACAGATGTGGGCTATTAAAGGTATTTCCTAACAAACTGTTATCCCAGATGCCCCATCTTTTGCTATATACAGCGCTTATGTCATTAAATGTTATCGCATTGGCATCGCAACCATTAATGTAAAATCCATTATTACATTCGTAAGTATTTACATTATCAAACCTCGATTTATCTGCATTGCCAAAATTGGGATCTTTTGAACTGTTAGCGCATGCGTCTATATTTATTCCATTACCGGATATGTAACGTACATAAACATTTTGCATTTTTACGTTACACCTGATATCAAATGCATGAGCGGCTTTATCTGTACCGGTAGGGGTTGCCTGTTCAACACTCAGTCCTTTTATTTCTACCGTATTCGCTCCGCCGCCAGTTTTGTTTCCAATAAAAAAACATAAAGTGTTTTTCGGGAAAAGAAGCTTTGAATATAAACCTCCCCCGGAATTATCGGTATTACCTTCTCCCTCTATACTAATATTGTCGTGAATGTTTATTGTTTTTGAGATGTAATAAAAACTTTGCTGTGAGTTGCTTTTATTAGCCGGAATAAGTACCGTTTTCTGATCGCCGCTGTTTTGTACAAATTGAATGGCCTTCATTATGGCATTATAATTATTATCAGACTGATTATTATAGCCCTCTGGCCTGGCGCCATACCATTGCACATTTATTTTATCGCCTTGCGCAAGCCGCATCCATTTCCTGTTTAAGGTATCGCTAAAAATCATTCCGTTGTCAACCGGCATACTTCCTGTATACCTGTAAAATATCCCGCCTCTCAGCGAATCTGTAATAAATATGATAGGCCGGTTGCCTCCGTATGCATACAATCCCTTTAAACTGTTATTCACTAACACATTGCCTTGCGAAATATCTGTAAGTACCATCTTACCCACATCGTTTGTTGTTAAAACGGAATCTGTTGGCGTATTTTTTTTAGCTACCGTACCAATTTGACAAAATGAGCTTGGCGTGTAAAAAGAAATAATTAAAAATAATAAAAACAGCCTTTTCATATTTTTCTGATTTAGCGTTTAATTAAAAAGAGTATACAAGTAACCTTGCTAACAATAAACTATACAGGATACTGTTTTGTAAGTTAACAATATTTGTTAGTTACTATGCAACTGCATTTGTTGAAAGCACCGGCATGAAGACACTATACGGGCAGTAACTTTTTATAGAGTTGTACTATTTCTTCAGCAGTTTTTTTCCATGAGAATAATACAATTCTCGATTGCCCTTTCTCAACCAATATTTCTTTAATGGAAGGGTCATCATAAAATTGTAAAATGGCATTTGCAATATCATCCTGGCTGGCAGGGTTAAAATACAATGCAGCATCTCCTGCTATTTCGGGTAGTGATGTAGTGTTGGAACAAAGCAACGGTTTATTAAAATAATACGCTTCCAGTACGGGTATGCCAAATCCTTCAGAAAGGGAAGGGAAAATAAAAGCATCGGAGTTTTTAAATAACTGCTCCAATACATAACCCGATACAAAGCCTGTAAAAAATATACGTTGCCCGTTTTTATTAATTTCGTTTATTACTGCTTTATCGGGTTCATCAAGATAAGTTTCATTGCCACTGATCACCAGCTTAATTTCGGGAGGTAATTTTTTACAGGCCAGGTTAAATGCCCGCAAAAGATTTTTCATGTTTTTGTGCAGGCGGGTGGTACCCACATAAAATAAATAGTTTTTAAAATCAGGTATCACTTCTCCTTCCTGTTTTTCTCCGGCGTTTGTTTCCAGGTGTTCCCAGCCTTCGTATATCACGCTGATCTTATCACTAAGTTTATTATTGAGCCGGTAAGTATTTACCAGGTCTTGTTTGGTATATGCAGAAACTGCAATTACAGCCGACGACCTGTACAAAGCATTTTTTATTACCAGGTTAAGAAAACGTTTGGCAATATTAAAGGTCCACCATTTTGAATCGAGGTATTTTTTAAAAGTAATATCATGTACGGTTGCAATTCCTTTTTTTAAACATAAAGGATATTGATTAGAAGTGCTGTGAAAAAGATCAAACTTACCTTTATGTTGTTTAAAGAACCAGAACATATCCCATTCCCGTTTAGGGCCAATAGGTGCAATAGCTGCTTCAATTACCGTAAAATTTCTTTTTTTTATCACATCCCATAATTCCTGCCGTACCACTCCTTTATTTACCAATACCAAAAAGTCAAATAATTCAAACGACTCTTCGGGTAAATGATCCAGGAAGCTGATGATATATTGTGATAACCCGTCTTTCTTTTCAACAATTGTAGTTGCATCAATTAAAATGCGCTTCCTCATGTATAATTTTTTTTATGTTGATGCCTTCATCCAATTCACAAATTTGCTGATGCCGGTGCTGATATCAATTGAAGGTGCATAACCCAATATCTTTTTTGCATTTTCAATATCAGCAAATGTAATATCCACATCACCGGGCTGCATATCGGTGTAACTGATATTTTTTTCTTTCCCCATTTCCTGGTAGATCAGGTTTACCAGGTCGTTAAGTTGTACAGGATTATTATTGCCCAGGTTAAGGGTTAAAAACAGGTTACTGTTATTCATGCAATAATTCAACGCTTTCATAATGCCCTGCACGGTATCATCTACATAAGTATAGTCCCTGGCCGTACTACCATCACCGAATAAAATGATCTTCTCATCACGGGCAATTTTTTTAATGAATTTATGAATGGCCAGGTCCGGCCTTTGCCTTGGTCCATATACTGTAAAAAAACGTAGGTTGATGATGTCAAAATTATAAAGATGGTGGTAATTGTAATTAAGCAACTCGCCCGCTTTTTTTGTAAAAGCATAAGGCGATATCGGGTTATCTACATTATCCGTTTCGCTAAAAGGAATTTTTTTATTGTTGCCATAAACGGAAGATGAAGATGCAAACACCAGTTTGGTGATAGCATTATCTTTCATAAAGGCCAATATCTTTTCGGTGCCCACAATATTGGTATGAATATAGCCTGCCGGGTCTTCTATGGATGGCCTTACCCCTGCCTTTGCCGCTAAATGTACAATGGCATCAATAGGTTGTGTTGGAATAGTAGCCAGGTCTCTAGTAATATCAATATCATAAAAACTAAAGTTTTCATGATCTATAAAAGTACCCAGGTTTTTTTCTTTTATTTTTTTATCATAGAACGGATCAAAATTATCAACGCCTATTACTTCAAAACCTTTCGATAATAATAATTCGCACAAATGGCTTCCTATAAAACCTGCACAACCTGTTACCAATATTTTAGACATAGATTATAAGACTAGCTTGAGTTTTATCAAAAATACATTAATTTATTCTTACTTTCCGAACCACTGCTTACCCGTTCAATCCGTATCATCCGTGTTCCAAAATCAGTTATTATTTTTCTTCAAACACTGCCTGGTATTTTTTAAACATCAGTTTATTACTGTAATTATTTACGGCAGTATTATAAGCAGTTGTTGCATAAGCATCCGCTACTTCCGGATGAGCTAAATAATATTGCACTGCAGCGGTCATTTTCTGCACATCGCCAAGCGGCACCAGCAGCCCGTTTACTTCATGCTTTATCATGTTATTTACGCCAAATACATCAGATGCAATGATGGGCATCTTGCAAGCCATCACCTGCATTATTGCTGTACTCATCATCTCGCCCAGCGTAGCATGAATGTATATGTCGAGCGAATTAATAAATTCAGGCAATTCTTTTTCGGGCAACATACCCAGGAAGCTTATTTTATCACGGATCAACAGATCATCCGCAAGTTTTTCCAACGCTGCCCGCTCTGTACCATCACCGGCAATAATGAGTTCCATTTTTTTACCCGGTGCCTGCTGTACTATCTCATGAAAAGCCTTTATTAAAGTTGCATGATCTTTGGTGGTTGATAACC
Organism: Ferruginibacter sp. SUN106; assembly: GCF_050611765.1. Lineage (NCBI taxonomy): Bacteria > Pseudomonadati > Bacteroidota > Chitinophagia > Chitinophagales > Chitinophagaceae > Ferruginibacter > Ferruginibacter sp. SUN106. Next base: position 119,769 of record NZ_JBODJC010000001.1, on the reverse strand, counting down.
TGCCCTGCATACCCAACTTTATAGTGTCGGGTGTTGTTTTATGATCGGGTTTAAATACATTAAGATCTATACCGTTACCAATTACGGTTGTTCTTTTATCAGAAAATAAAAGAGGCAGGTTCTTTTTTACTATATCCCTGTACTCAACATTTAAGAAAACCGTTTTTTTTGCTATCACCAGCGCCAGTGCAAGCCCTACCCAATCAATCATAGTTTTTAAATTATTGGGAACTGTTTCTCTTACAATTATTTTTATTTTACGGGGTGCTACCACTGCTGCATACCATGCCGGTAAAAAATAACATCCTCCATGCAGGAACAATATCTCTGGCGCCGACTGTTTAATAATTTTAGCAATCTTTCTGTATGCGCCCAGATCTAATCCCGGTTTCTTTTTCACAAAATGCCATACAATGCCTTTCTTTTCAGCCATCTGTATATATTCAGGCCGAATATCTTCAATACCAAAAAAAAGCGCTTCATATTGATATATGCCTTCGGTATCTGCTTCCACCATTGAAGAAAAAACGTTGCCATGCCCTCCTAATCCTGAATAAAGTATATGTAATGCTTTCATAAAATGCACAAATTGAAAAATAATAAATAAATACAGGCCTTTCCAAAACTACATTGCCGGCAAAACCTGGTCCCTGCAAGATGTAGCAGGTTAATAGCTGCTAAAATGTTGGAATAAGCAATTCGTTCACCGGCTCGTTACTGAATTTCTTTCCGGCTTTTATATCTGTGTCCGTTGGTTTAATATATGCTTCATCTGCAAAACATAATTCAATTACTTTGGGAATACCTGCTTCATTCAATCCTCCTGTTTCATTAATATTAAAGCCAATCACATTCATTTTAAACCTTAATAAAAAACTATTGATCTCGGCAATATGATCGGGCACATCATGAAATTCAATCGCAAATCCTATCAGTCGCTGCCTGAATGAAATAATATCTTCTAATAAAGCATATTCTGCTCCTTCAATATCAAGTTTTAAATAACCTTTGCCTTCCTGTTTGATATGTGTTTGCACAATTTGTTGCATAGTAAAATCAGGCCCCAGGTATTTTTTTAAAAAAGTGGCTTTCTTTTTAAGAAACAACATATCAATAAGGCCGCCTATTTTCATGGTAAACGATCTTTTAAACAACATCCAGTAAAAAGGCCTGGCGATATAAGTAAAAAAATTAAACGACCCGTCGATCATTATTAGTTTTGCAGTGCGGTTGATATCCCAGAAATCTTTTTCAAATGCAACATTGTAAGATATACCGCCTGAAATTAAAAAGTCAGCGTCTTCAATTAATCGTTTGGTTACAAAATAACCTCCGTCTCTTACTGCGCCAATTCTAATTACATGGTTCAGGTCTAGATCTCCGCTATCAAATTTTAAAAACCCACACTTTACTTCTTTCATATTAATGTATTTAAAAAAAAATTATAATTCACTTCTTTGCAAAATAACTTCCGGCAATAGCCGTTCATGATCTTTTCCTATTGCGTGAAAATAGTTTTGCCAAAAGCATTCAGCTTATTTATGATGGGCTTTTCAATATGCCTGAAAAAAAATACACTGATACAACAGATAATGAGTATTACCAGTAAAAGTAAACAGTGTATAATAATATTATTGGTAATACCCATTTTTCCAATCAGTTTTATTGCCGCAACTACAAGTGGCAAATGTATCAGGTAAAGAGAATATGATGCTTCGCCTAATGCCAAAAGAAAATTATGCACTTTAACTTTATACCCCAATTCAAACTTTACCACTCCTGTTATTATTAAAAAAGAAGGTACCCCGAAAGTAATTACCCTGTTAAACTCATTTTCTACTACATAATAGTGATTGTTATACAATACAGCGCCAGCTAAAAAAAGCAGGCTGCCGCTGATAATTAGTCCCATACTTATACCAGAAGGTATTTTAGGTATTATTAAAGCGGCTATCACACCCATTAAAAACTCGGTATTCATTGGAAAAATGAAAAACAATGTCCAGGTATTTTGAACATTTACAGGATAATTAATTATCGCCAGTATAATTATAATACAGGCATAAACCAGGCCAAGTATAAATACCAGTTTTTTGGAGGGTATTATAAAGGCTACGGAAAAAAGTATATAAAAAAACAGTTCGTAACTCAATGTCCAGCTTACACCATTAACCATTAAATGGCCCGGCAGCAAAAAGTAGGTGGCTACAATATTTGACACTGAATAGTTATACGTTCCGGAATTATAAAACGAACTAAACAATGATTGTATTACCAGGAAGATGGTAATAACGATCCAGTAAGCAGGAAATATCCTTATGAACCGGCGGCGCAAAAACGGAATTGGTTTGCCCGAAGCTTTTAATGCCTGAAAGCTTGTATAAGTAATAATAAAACCGCTTAATACAAAAAATATATCCACTCCGGCTTTTCCAAAACTAAAGAAGCCCAAACAAAAATCTTTACCCAGTAAAGCCATTTCATTTACAGTAGCATGAAAAAACACTACCAGTAAACTGGCAATACCTCTTAATACCTGTATTAAATTAAGGTTGGGTTTAGATGATTGTATCGTATTATTGACATTCATTTCCGTCAGCACTATTAATGCTTAAAATTTGTTGTTGGTCAACTTTTTTTATAATCCTGAAAAATATTTTTTTACCGTATCTGCAACTGCTTGTGTATAAACAGCGGCCCCCTTGCTGTTTAAATGATTAACATTATAAAAATATTGCTGATCATTTGCTATACTCATTGTTGTGTAATCTAAAAAAGGTATGCCGTTTTTATTTGCCACTGCCTTCACCGAATCGACTACTTCATTAAAATTTGTAAAGTATTTTTCAGGAGAATATTGCTTAAAGTAAGGCGCCATTACCAGTACCAGCTTAACGTTATTTTTTTTACACAGACTAGCACAACTATCCAATAATTTTAAACCGGATGGAGTTACAGTAATTTGTTTATTGCTGGCCCTGAAATCAGCAATGGTCTCAAAATTATTCAATTGCCGATTGGGATAATAACCTTTATAAACGCCACCTGAAATCCTGTTAGGCCTTAGCCATCCATCTATTGCAGCGTATTTTGCATAATCATCATAAAGCGCTATATCAAATATCTTTAGCTGATGTACTTTATTAACTGCGCCTGTGCCATTTAAAATTACACCCGGAGCCTCTTTTTCAAAGGGATAGTAATATGCATCTTTATAAGGGTCATCGCTGATATCAAACATGTAATAGTCTACATTCAGTATTACCAATTTTACATTTTTATTAAAATGCAAACTATAATTAATAATATTATACCAGGTTTTAATGGTACCGGAATTAAGGCCATAATTAAAGGAGTTATATCCCGTAACTGAATCTATGATCTTAGGGTCTAACTGTTTTAAAACTCTTGACGACCCTACCAGCAATACATTTGTTGGATTATCCACCTCTCCTGCTGCATTTATCTTTCCATAAAAATCCACACCCGAATGCCTGAGGCCTCTATTAGTAAGCCATGTTGCACCTGTGCTTAACAATAATGATGCAAAAAGAATTATAGTTATATATTTTATTAATTGCATTATTCTTAAAATTGAAAATATATAAACGATAGTTTTTGAAAAACACCCAGCAATATGATCATACTCAATATTGAAATGCCGAAAACAAGGTTGGCATTTTTTCTTTCTTCCAGTTTGCTTTCAATAATTTTATCTGCAAACACCGCTTCGGCATAAAATAAAAAAATGATTAACGCTGCAGACAATACCAAACTAAAATTTGAAAAGATGGCGGTACTTTCCGGCATCGTCCATGCTCCCGAAAAGATCCGCTTCACTACAAAAAAACCTTCTTTTATACTTCTTGCCCTGAAAAATATTTCCGTGAAGGCAAATACTAAAAACACATAGATTATTCCTGCTATTTTTTTAAGTGGCGATTTCCTGATCTTAACTGATTTTATCTTTAACAAAGTCTCCAGTATTATAAATAACCCGGTTAAAAATCCCCAGAAAATAAAATTCCAGCCTGCGCCGTGCCAGAGGCCGCTGACAAGAAATGTAATTAAAGTGGCAAATACAACAGCCCATATGCCCCAGTTGCGTTTAGCTACTGCAATCGGGTAAAATAAATAATCTTTAAACCAGGATGATAAGGAGATATGCCACCTGGTCCAGAATTCGGATACCGTTACTGATTGGTAAGGTGTTTTAAAATTCGTCATTAACTTAAAGCCCATGGTACGTGCAGCACCGATGGCTATACTGGAATAGCCGGAAAAATCACAATATATCTGCACTGCAAAAAAAACAGCGCCTATAAAATGCATCGACCCGTTAAATCCATGTGGGTTATCGTACAACTGGTTTACGTAAATAGCTAACCTGTCTGCAATAACTACTTTTTTAAACATGCCCCATAACATCATCTTAAAGCCAACAAAAAAGTCATTTTGATTGAACACCTGCTTTTCGTAAAACTGGTGTAGTATATTCTGCGGCCTTTCTATAGGACCTGCTACCAACTGCGGATAAAACATCACGTACAGTGCGTAAATACCAAAATGCCGTTCTGCTTTTTGATTTCCCCTGTATACCTCTATGGTATAACTCATAGCCTGGAAAGTATGAAATGACAAGCCGATAGGCAATAACATTTTAAGATAGGGTAGCTGAAAAGAAGTGGTGGCAAGATTTATATTCTCAATAAAAAAATTATAATATTTAAAAACGGCCAGCACGCCAATATTGGCAACCAGGCTGAGCAATAAGAATAATCTTTTCTTTGATGGCGGCGCATTTTCAATAAAGATGCCCGCAAAATAATCCACCACTATAGTACCTGCCAGTATAAAAATATATACCGGCACAAATGCCATATAAAAATAGCAACTAGCTATTAATAAATGAAACCACCTGAATTTATGCGGTAAAATAAAAAAGATACCGGTTACAATAACAAAAAATAATAAAAACTCTAATGAATTAAATAACATTTTAGAACCTTGATTTAACCTTTAAAACTGTGCCGCATTTAAAATAATGTTCTGGCCATTTAATTGTGCTGATGCACCGCATAAAAAAACAACTGTTTGTGCTACCTCATCCACCGTAAGCAGTTGCTTAAGCGGATGCCTGGCAATCATCGTTTCCACCACCCTTTCATCTACATCTCCGTTCAATGGCGTCAACATAAAATCGGGAGAGATACAATTGGAACTGATATTAAAATTTTTATTTTCTGCTGCCCATGATTTATGCATAGACAGTAAATAGTTTTTATTAGCCACGTATACACCCCACCCTGTTGGCGGTATATTAACAATGGCAGCAGATAAAACAGTAATGATCTTGCCCGATTTTCTTTGCCTTGCTGCACTGATAAAAGCCCCTGTTATTTTTAATACCGGTACAATATCTGCCTTGAATGAATCTGTAATTTCGCTTTCGGTTAGTTTATGTACATATTGTTTTTTAAGCCCTGTAACGGCATTATTTACCAATACATCAACCTGGCTGGTTTTAATTAATTCAATAAGGTTATTAATATCTGCTTCCTGCAAAAAATTACATTGTATTCCTGTAGTATTCTTATACTCTTTCTCCAATTGCTCCTTTCCTGCACCCGATGAAAAAAAAGTAAAATACACTTTTGATTCGGGGTAATGCAATGCCACAGCTTTTGTTATAGCATAACCCAAACCCGATGCACCACCAGTGATAAGAAAATTCATTATTTACTATTTATATAATACCAATTGAAATTTCACCCTTGCTTACTACTGTACTTTCGTTTTCAAAAGAGTATTTGAAAACAACACAGTTTACTGATTCGAACACCCCGGTTACCATTGCTTTAAATTGTAATACAGTGTTTAAATAAACGGGTTTTGCAAATGCTATTTTATAAGATTGAATGATCACATTTTTTAAAGGCAATTGCTCACCAATAAAATTAGACAGGAACCCGGTGAGTATACCCCCATGCATCACCACAGCCGAAAATCCCTTTTCTTTTGCAAATGCTTCATTGGTATGAAGAGGGTTTCTGTCGTCAAAGAATTTTATGTACGCCTGGTAAATTTCAGGTGTAACGGTATACTTTATTTCAAATTTATCTCCTTCCTTCATGTGTAATTATTTTGCGGCCTGCTTTTTTAAAATCCCTTCGCACATTTCACCAACGTTGTTAAACCCATTGATCTCAGAGGAAGTGAACCTGATCTTGAAATGCTTCTCCACTGCCACCACCAGTTGTATATGCGAAAGAGAATCCCATTCTGCAATATCTTCTGCCGTAGTTGCTTCGTACACAACAATATCATTATTATCTAACACATCTCTGAAAATTTCATTTACCTGTTCTAAAATTTCGTTTACTGTATTCATTATTTTGTTTTATTTAATTTGTATAAAATTGCTTTTAGGTGTATAAAGATCAACATCCATTTTCCAGAGGTTATTCCCTGACTCTTTAAAACCTAAATTTTCAAAATGGTTTTTTACAAGGCCATTTTTTGCAGTAGGTATAAACTCCCCTGTTACTGTTTTACACCCTTCTTTTTGCGCCAGTACAATCAACTGATTTAAAGCCAATTCTTCCACATTTCTTTTTAATACCCTGCAGCTCATTATCCAGGTATCAATAAACAGGCTATCATCGCCCGTTCTTTTTAAGATGAGTAAACTTATCAGGCCGTAATCGCCAAATTTATCCTTTAGCGAAACGGTAAAAGTAAATATATTTTTATCATTACAAAGCTCTTTCAGCTGCTCTTCTGTATACCGGATGGTTCTTAAATTAAACTGGTTACTTCTTTGGGTTAACTGGGCTGCTCTTGGCAATGTAAATTTATCAATGGGTTTTACTTCTGCCGTCATCTCAAGGCTTTCTAAAAATTCCGCTTCGTTGGTAAATGCCTGTTGCAGCACCGCCCTGCCTGCTTCTTCCCTGTATTGTTCGTTACGTTTACTGTCGGCCTCCGTAAACGAAGTGGTTTCAAACAGGTTTTCCTGATATAAAAAAGACAGGTAATCTGCCGGATCTTCAGGCAATTCCGGCACGGTAACTTCTGGTATCTCCCGCCTTACAATTGCTCTTTCGGCCGGGTTATCATCTAAAAAAACCATAGAATCAAAACCGATATTTAAGATAGATTGAATGTGCCGGATATTATCTGCCTTATTATTCCAGTTGGCAATAAATACTGCGATGTCTTCCAGTTTTAAAACCATATCCGGATGTTTTTCAAAAGGTTCTTTGGCAATGTGCTCTGTATTTTTACTACATACAGCCAGTATGATACCTCTTTCTTTTAACTGCAATACCCATTTTTGAAAATTAGTAAATGCTTTACCAATGCCCAGGTCTCCAATCTGTATGCCCTCCATCCCATCATCGCCAATAATACCACCCCAGGTAGTATTATCTAAATCTAATATCAAACACTTTTTAAATCTTCCCGAATAAGCTAAAATAATAGCAGTAATATTTTTTGCCAGTACGGGCAGCAGCTCAATATCTAATACGTTATCTGTATTTACGTATAACCTTTCGCTAACTACAGTATTACTGCCAAATAAATTTTGAATGGCTGCTAAATCACAAATATTGATATTAGGTTTACTTATAGCTAAATCCATCAAACCAACATTTAATTTGCGAAGCTGGTAAGTAAAAGAGCTGTCTGTTTTATTCGCAAAATTTCCAAACACAGCATCATTTATTTCAACATAGTTTACTATAATAATATTGGTGTTTATTCTTGTATCAATTGTTGTGGTAATAGTTTTTAAAAAATCAATTTGCTTATCTGCAAACTCTTTTTTTTGCTGCAGGTTATTTTTATAAAATGAAGGCAGTAATTTTTTTGATGACTGGTAAATAATAACATACTCCGGCGCCGTAATGTACAAGGCTGAGTCAGCATCCAACACTGTTTGGTACACCTGGTCGTAATCTGCTTCCCATATATCCAGGTGTATGCCCTGTGTATACCCATAGCCTTTAAGCGCCTGGCAAAATAATTGCGAGGCAGAATCGGCCAGTACAGCCACCTTAATTACAGGCAACTCTGAAAAATTATTTTTTAATAGTTTTTTTAAATCCTTAAACTCCATTATATACTATTCAATTTTTGAAATATAAAATACCACAAATTATTTCATCCATTTTTCATACCACATCTGAAACATTAATATATACCAAAGCAAAACAAATTTTTCATTAGCGCCGGCATAATATTCCTTTACAGCCTGTTGCATTTCTTTTTCGCTAAAGTAACCATGCCAGCTAAGCGCTTCTTTTGAGAAATAATGATCAAAAAGAGGTTTCAGATCGTTCCTGAACCAATCAATAACAGGCACACCAAATCCCATTTTAGGCCTTTCCATTATTTGAGAAGGGATATATTTATGGGCCACTTTTTTCAATAAATATTTTGATGTTCCATTATTAATCTTAAGCCGGGAAGGGAGAGATGCAGCCCATTCCACAATGGTCTGATCAAGTAATGGTTCCCTGCCTTCTAAAGATACACTCATGGTGGCCCTGTCTACTTTGGTTAAAATATCATTTGCCATATAAGAAACATAATCAACAGCCAGCATACCTTTAAGTATATCCGTGTTACTGCGCCATCTGGTTATACCAAAATAATCTGGTTGAACTTTGTATTCGTGGGTCAAAAATTTATTTATCCGTTCAACAGGGCTGCTATAGTTAGACTCATCCATTATCTGAACACCATCCACGTTATCTTTAAAATAACGGGCCACTTTAGTAATATTTTCCTTACTTGTATCATTAAGTCCGGTCATTTTTTTTAACGCCGATGCTGGTAAATTTTTAAGCGCAAATGCGGCTGAACTTCTTAAACTCCTGGGTACCCGTTCTATTTTATTTAAAATATCCAAAACCCCTTTATATTTATTATAGCCGGCAAAAATTTCATCTCCGGCATCTGCAGACAATGCTACGGTCACCTGCTGCCGGGCAAATTTGCTTACCAGTATAGTAGGTATTGCAGATGAATCGCCAAATGGTTCGTCATAAAAAAACGGCAGGGTTGGTATAATGTCTTTTGCTTCCCTGGAAGTACAATAATGTTCATAATGATCTGTACCAATATGTGCAGCTACATTTTTTGCATGTACCGCTTCGTTGTATTGCTGGTCTTCAAAACCGATAGTAAAGGTTTTTATTTTTTGAGTACTGTTTTTTTGTAAGATAGCCGCTACTACTGAACTATCATAGCCGCCGCTTAAAAATACCCCCACGGGCACATCTGCCACCATCCGGTACTGGCAGGCTTTTAACAGCAGCCTGTCAGTTTCTTCAATTGCTTCTTCTTCAGATATTTTATTTTCGGGTTTTTGATAAAAGTCAGCAACAGCCCAATAGGTAATGTTTTCAAATTTTTTATTTACAATATCAAACTCCAGATAATGGCCGGGTAATAATTTAAACGTATTTAAAAATATACAATCCGGAGCCGGTACATATCCATATTTCAAATAAGACTGTAAACATTCGCTGTTAATTTCCTTTATAAACTGAGGATGCGGATGAAATGCTTTTAATTCTGATGCAAAAAGGAAAAGGTCATTTTGCCAATAGCAATACAAGGGTTTTACTCCAGCCCGGTCTCTTACCAAAACAACTTTTTTATTTGCTGCATCGTATATGGCCATAGAAAACATGCCAATGAATCTGGTTAACATTTTCATACCCCATTGCCGGTAAGCGTTTAATATTACCTCTGTATCGGAATGCGATTTAAATTGATACCCTTTCTGCAATAATTCATCACGTATTTCCTGGTAGTTATAAATCTCGCCATTAAAAATAATATGCAGCTCATCATTAATGCTCATTGGCTGATGCCCCAATGGCGAAAGGTCTATAATAGATAAGCGCCTGTGGCCAAAGCCTATAGTTGCGTTGCCAGCACCCCACACCTGGTAACCTGAATCATCCGGTCCCCTGTAAGTAAGTGTATCAGTCATGCTGATAAGCACCTCCTTGCTGCTGTTATTTTTAAAATCAATATACCCTGCTATTCCGCACATGATTAATTTTTTAGTGGTATTATCTTATCAATAAGCTCTTCCCATTGTTGCATAATTTTTTTTTCGTTCAATACCTCACGCAAATTACTGGCAGCTTTAGAAAATTGCTCAATCCGGTTGTCATCATTCATTAAATCATTCAATTGCCGGGTAAATTCCGCTTGCTTACCCGGTGCTATTAAAATGCCATTGCTGTTATTTTTTATTACCTCTGCAGGGCCCGTGGCGCAATCATAGCTAATGCAGGCACAGCCATTGGCCATGGCTTCACATAAAGCGTTAGGAAAGCCTTCAAATTCCGATGTCATAACAAATATTCTTGCCGTTTGATACAATGGTGCTAGATCACTTATACTTCCCAGTAGTAATATTTTGTCTGATAGTTGCAGCAATTTTATTTTATCTTCCAGTATTTTTCTATCGGGGCCTTCGCCGGCAATATGTAGTTGCCATTGATGGTCACCAGTGGCATGAAAAATATCTATAAGCTTATCAAAATGCTTATCTCTATTGTACAACCTGCCAACCGCCAGGATAATATTCGTTCGCTTAACTTCAGGCCGGGGCTTGTAAATAGCTTCATTTAACGGGTTGTAAATGACTTTTACAATTTTGGGCAAAGGTATTTTAAGATTTTGGTAAATATCTATTGTTTGCAATGTTTGCACTACCATTGCATGCGCCCGTTTATAAATCTGGCGGGGAAGAAAGCGTATAAAACGGGGTAAAGTATTATAGTAAGGATTAGTTCTTTGTGCTATAATTAATGGTTTTTTTTTAAACCTGTTGTATAAAACAGCATATACATTAGCATTATCTGTAAAACTGATAATAATATCGGGATTGATTTGCTTGATGTATTTAAAATAATTCTTTGCTCTTTTAAAATTGTTTATTATAAAATTGAATACGCCAAATGAGTTTGCTGCGGAGTTAAGCAAATAGAAATTTACACCGGGATGAAGCTGATAAAAAGATCTTTTTTCATTAAACACCATTATAGAAACAGTACATGCTTTTTCTGCCCAATAATTTGCCATCAGGGATAACACCCGCTCTGCACCACCTTGCTGCATTGCAGGAATAATAAAAAGAATATTTTTTGCATTCATTTTTTTGCGCCCTTATTTTAAAAAAAGCCCTTTTAAAGTTTTATTTATCTTTTTCTATTGAACGATATAAAGAAGGATAAATAACTTTTAGCAATGGACCAAGTGTCTCATAATTTTTATAAATTGTAAAAAGGATAAAATACTTGGGTTCTTTTAATAGTTTAATATGAATATTGCTTTTTGCTTTAGCACAATTCATTACTTTAACTATACTACCTTTTTGATTTATCATTCTTCTGCTTACACCATTTAAATAAGCATAGTAAACCTGTAACCTCCAGTTTTCAATATCTACAGGTGCATTTATTTGTTTCGCAAAGCTGTACACATTCTCAATAAAATCAAAATTGTTAATAATGGTTTCAAAATTCATTGTTCCCGATGCCTGCGAAGAATGTTTTCTCCATACATAACTAGGCTGTTTTATAAATGCCACATTACCCTGCAACATTATCTTTAAATTGGCTTCGTAATCCAGCGATTGAGCTTTTGATTCAAATACCCTGGTGGCCATTAATTTTTCTCTGTCCATCAGTACTGCGCCCCAGCCCGGTGCAAAGCATTTTGGAAATTGCTGAAAAAGATCAGAGCCTTTCATAAACTCATGTTGAAAAATGTCAGCCGTAGCATCTTCAACCACTTCATTTAAATCTTCAAATAAAGTGGCATTTTTAGCCGCAACCAGTACAATATTTAAATGCTTATTGATTAAATCAACCGCCAGTGAAATAAATTTATCATTACAAAAATAATCGTCGCTACTAAGATAAGTTATGTATTTACCACTGGTTCGTTCTGTAGCAAGCTTAAAATTAGGTATCATGCCAATGTTGGTATCGTTAACATAGTACTTTACCCTTTTATCTTCTTTATACTTTTCTAATACCGATGGTGTATTATCGGTACTGCAATTATCGCTAACTATTATTTCTATATTAGCATAATCCTGGTTCAATGATGACTGAATGGCCTTATCAATAAAATTACCTCTGTTATAAGACGTAATGATTACACTTACTAATGGATCTTTATTCACGAATAACGTTTTTGTTTGCAAAAAGATTTCTGACATAGTTTTTCAGGTTTGGAAATTGCAAAAATGATACTGCACAGCTAAACACAAATAAAATCACCAATGAAACATAGTTAAATTTAAAATCGCCAAAGCAGTTGCGATATAACATATACATCCCTACACTTATTAAACCTGAAAAAAATAGCGGAATTAAATTATCCTGGAGGTACCATTTTTTAGTTTGCCCGGGTAGAATTCTTTTATGTATTAAAGGCACACTTATTAACGTAGAAAAAACATTAATTGATAACCAAACAAATGTAGCCCCAAGGGCACCATAAAGATGAGTCCACCAAAATAACAATGGAACCAATATAATAGCTGCAATTAAATTCTGATAAAATGAAAAACGTGTCCATCCAAAAGCAAGGGTTAATAAATATGGCGTCATCATAAAAGAATTGAACATAGTACCAATTACCAGCAACCTAACCAGGTTGCTGGTATGAGCCACAGTATCCGCATTTTTTAACCACACCATTAATATTTCCGGTGCAAAAAGCACTAACGTTAACGCTACGGGAATAATAACAGAAGCTGTAAGCCTGCTGGCCTGGTGATATATATTTTTTAATGCATCAAATTGATGGCTTGCGGCTAAACCCGAAAATTTAGGAAAAACGGCTGAACTTATTGGCGTAGTAAAATTTGTAAGGCTACTGCTTATTGTAAAGGCAAGCGTGTAATAAGCAAATTCCTGCAGGGGTAAAATTTTGCTCAATAAAATTTTATCTGCCTGGGTTAAAAAAAATGCAACAATGCCTGTAGAAGTCAACCCTGCCGCAAACTTCCATATCAACTTTAGAGATGCTACTGAAAATTTTCTTTTTGGTTTTTCTACAGTTAAATGTTTCCATACAACATATCTCATCCATAGCGCATACAATAAATTGATAGCTACCTGCCAAATAAAAAAAGCTTCAATAGTTGATGAAACAAAGATGAGTATCAGTAATACCCCAACTGCTCTAAGCGTCATCATGATTATTGAAATGACATTGAACAGTACTTGCTTTTCCATTCCCATAAGGCCGCCATGATATAAGCCAACAGGCCATTGAAATGCAATGACCAGGCCCATTAAAAAAATACTTCTTTGAATGGTAACAGCACTTATATGCTCTGCTTTAAGCCAGTGGTTAGCAATAGTGCCAGACAGTAGCAGAATGACAAGGCAGATAACAACCCCCATCACCCAATACACCGTTTCTAAAGTAAACACCAGGTTACGTAACTGCGACGGATCGGCAGAAGTGGCCCTGGCTTTTGCAATTTCTCTGTTAAGGGTGGTACTTAATCCAAAATCCAGTATAGCAAATGAGCCAAGTAAGGTGGTATAAAATCCTACCAATCCATACGACTCAATACCCAGGTACCTGATATAAATGGGCACCATAACTATTGCCAGTAATGCAATATATACTTTGCCGAAAAAATTAGCAATAATATTGGAAGCTATCTTTTTCAACTAGGTATTTATAATATACTATGGGTTTATTTATTAAATCAGAACTCTTTACAAGCGTTCTCCAATTTTAACCAAAGGGTTTCCAACATTAATTGTATACGAAGCAATTTCGCCTCTTACAATTGATCCAGCTCCTATAACAGAGCCTTTTCTTATAATAGCTCCATCAAGAACGATACAATTCGCCCCGATCCAAACATCGTCTTCTATTATAATACCTCCCCGTGACGGTTTAAACCGTTGTTCAGTTATTGTTTTGTGTTTTGAAATAAACTCGTGATTAGTTGCAGAAAAAGTACAATTTGCTGCAATTAAAACCGAATTGCCTATTCTTATACCATGACCACTATAGAGTACTGTACCAGAATTTATTTTACAATCATCCCCTATTATAATATCGCCTATTCCTCCGGAAAATTTCATTTTCACAAAAGAATCAACAATACTGTTTTCGCCAATTTGTATTATTGAGCCAACCGAAGAGATTTCCAAATCGCACAGAGCTGAAATCTGCGCCGTTTTTGAAATAATGTTCATAAAATATCTTTTCAAATTTATTGTTTAGATGAAAACAGAAAAATATTATTCTTTATTGGCTCAGCCATTCAGAAGGATAATTCATGAGTTCTTTACGATCAATAAATAATTTAGGACTTAGGTTTTCTACAATTGAAAAAAAGTCTGTGTCCAGGACATTTGTATTCTTTACTGCAAGCATATTAAAACCATGCGGAGGGCCATCTGTATTTATACTCTCAACCGGTATTAATTCCACCGGTATACTTTTAGTATCTACATTCGAATGGAAATCTCTGATTGCAAAAAGTTTATAGCCTTGAGATTGCATGAATTGCATTATTTCTGAATTTTGAATACCCTTAGACCAATCATTATACAAACTATGAGTTTCAAAAACCACAATAGGACTCATTGTTTTCAATATATTAATGCTTCCTTTCAGTGCATTGTATTCTCCTCCTTCCAAATCAAGCATTATTAAACCAATTTCTGATAATTGATTTTCTTTTGCATAGTCATCAACAGATACAGTAACTATGCTTCCTGGCGTTGCGTTCGTAACTTCTATCGAACTACCTAAAACATCATCCCCTTCTAAAACAATAAATTTCCCCGACTCATCCCATAATGCCTTTGGATTTATCTTGATATTGTTTAAGTTATTGAGCTTTGCATTATTTTGAAGATAGTGAACAGAGTTTTTATCTGGTTCAAATGTGTGGCAAATTCCAGATTCTTTAATTTCATTAGCAATCATTACAGCATGATCTCCTATGTAAGCTCCGCCAACAATTACCGTATTTACTTTTTTACTAAAATGTAATAACAACCTTGTTGTTTGCGGCTCCCAAACATGATTGGGCTTTGTTTTTGAAGAAAGTAAAAAATCCCTTGTAATTCTATTTTGATGAATAAATTCAAACACTAACCCATTTTCCAGAGTTTTCTTAATTGGTATCGTATTTTTGAATATTGCATCAACTATTTTTCCGGTAACGTTTTCTCTTATTTTACTATTAAAATCACTTTTTTTTTCCAACTGAACTAATAGATTTAATAGAGCATTTACTTCAGATGAACTAATAAGTTCATTTAAAGTACTCTTTAGTATATCTTCCATAATTTTTATTTTATCCTTTTTAAATATCCGTCAATACCTTCAGTGATCATTAATTTGTCATTAAGCTGGGTATCAACTTCAAAGTTGGGGTTTGCTTTTAAGAATGCCATAGCTGCTGTATGGGGGTTATCTCCCACATCCCATGGGCGGTTGTCATAATATCCCTTAGGGAAAAATTCAATAAATGTATCGGGGCATACAATGTAAGAACCTACTGTTACCAATGGAGCATATAGATTAAGCTCGTCTAATACGTGGGCATGTGTATGTAAAGAATCAAGACATACCATTACTGTTTTTTTACCCTCGCAATGAGACTTGATCTTTTCAAAAATAGTTGCATCCGTGCTACTTCCTTCATACATGGTAATGCGTTTCATCATTGGATGTTTTTCTATCTCATCCCTGTTATGTTTACGGATATCGATGTCTACGGCCACCACTTCTCCATTTCCAATTAATTCCAGCATTGAAGCTGAGAAAATAATACTGCCACCATGAGCGATACCTGTTTCAATAATTACATCTGGTTTTAATTTCCATATCAATTCCTGCATGATTACAATATCATTAGGGTATTTGATAATAGGCCTTCCCATCCATTCAAAATTATAAGTGTATTTATATTTATCGGCATGCAGCATCCAATCCAGCGACTTCTTTTTTAACTCTTCGTCCTGCCCCATACTTTTAATATCAGCCTTTCTTTCCTGATTAAACTGTTCAATCGGATTCATTTGTTTTTGTTTTTAGTGAATGAATAATTTTTATTACTTCTTTTTTAAAATTGGCTTCTGTTTCTTCAAAATAGATATTGTTATTGTGCAATGAAGAAATATCAATAGTAAACTCATTACCTTCTGCCGGCTGGTCGGATTTGATTAAAAGATCAACTGAAATTTTTAACTCCTGTTCTAATACCTCTTTACTCCATTTTGCCAGTTGTACTATTGAGTAGTTTTTTGTGTTGGCGAAATTAAGCGTTTTTAGCTTTTCGCCCCTAAATTTAATAATAGCGTTATATGTACCCTTGCAAATATTTTCCAAAGATAGAAAGCTCCTGTTCTGTCTGCCTGATGACAACAAAGTGATTGTTCCCTTCTCAACAGCTTCTTTACAAAAACAATTGGGCACCAATGTCCACCTGTTTATGGAAGTATCCAGCATAGCACCATAAATATTTGCCGGCCTTATTATAAGGCCGTTTATTTCATTTTTGGCCACAAAAAACTTCAGGTATTCTTCGGCAATGAAATGATTAAAAGCATAATTACTTTCTATTACAGCTTTAGACGCATCGTTGTAGCTGCCTTTTAATTCGGTACCCAAAACCTGTATGGTAGAAAAAAAGACGAAGTTTTTTATGCCGTTTTTAATACAAAGATTAAGTGCATTTTTTGTGCCGTATAATGAAAGATCAACCCCTTTTTTTAAATCTTTAGAAAGAATATCATTTGATGATGCGGCGTGAATAAAAGTGTCGCAACTAATGGCCATGTTTTCAAATTCATCAGTCAATACATCTGCCCTGATAAATGTTGCACCTTCCAGTTGTTGTTCTATTATTGTACTAAACTTCCTGGATATAGCAATTACTTCGCAACCTTGTTTTAACAGGTAGCTGGCAAGATAACTTCCGATATAACCATTTGCACCAGATATGGCTGCTCTCATAAGTCTATTCCTTTAAAAGTTGAATCAATGTAAGGAATAGACACATCTTTTTCAGAAATGGTTGCTACAGGAAGTTTCCATTTAATGCCAACAGCAGCATCATCATACCTGATTCCCCCCTCACTTGCCTTATTATACACCTGGCTTACCAGGTAAATAATTTCAGCTTCATCCGTTAAAGTTTGAAAGCCATGTGCAAAACCTTGTGGTATGTATACCGTATGCTTGTTCTCCTCATTTAATTCAAAACTTTCCCATTGTAAAAAGGTAGGCGAATTTTTGCGCAAATCAATTATCACGTCAAAAATGGCACCTTTTGTACATTTTACTACTTTAACTTCGGCAAAAGGTGGAAATTGAAAATGCATTCCCCTGATACTGCCCTTACCCCTGGTACCTGAATGATTGATCTGTAAAAAAGTATTTACTAAACCTTGTTGTGCAAATTCCTCTGTACAAAAAGAGCGGAGAAAAAAACCTCTGTTATCAATAAAAGGTTCTGGTATAATGGTATAAGCACCCTCCAAAGAAGTTTTATTAAATTTCATTACGGTTTGTTTTTCGTTTTACAATTATCGCAGCTGTTCTTTTACCATATTGAATAAAAGGTTTTTCCACCAGGTAATATAATAAAGCTGATAGCCCTATTACAAAGGCTGTTGTAATTATCAAAGCAATAAATAATACCATTAAGTTATTGCTCATGCCCATATTGTTGAGCATTGTGATACAAAGTGGTGTTACTGCCAGCAATACAATAAAATGACACAGGTAAATGCTGTAAGATATTTTGCCAATAAAAGTGAGGTACTTATGTTGCAATATTTTTTGAAAAAACAAAGAACCGATCAATGTAATTAATAAAAGTGCCGCTCCCAATCCTTCGGATATCTTAATGATCAACTCATGATTTATTATCCCTTTAAATGATTGGCCCGTAACATAAGTTTCCATAAAGTGTGGTACCATATAACGATAGTTATACAGCATGATACCCGCTATGAAAACCAGGATTTTTTGTACCCTGCCTAATGTTATCCACTTTGCAGCAATGTCTTTATTTTTTAACGCAATTAAAATGCCCAATCCAAAGTGAAGAAAATAAACCGCCGGAAAAGATTCATGGAATATTATCATAACACAAGCAACAAAGGCCATAAGCCAGTATTTGCTTTTTTGAGTTATTAATATCATGAACGGGATCAACAGGGAAATTTGTATTTCAACTATCAACGACCATCTTTGAGATACTAATGTGCTGCTTCCCTTAATATCTGAAAACAATATGCTTTCTTTTATCAGACTGGCCGGAGGTACATGTTCTATCCAAAAATCACGGCCTTGTGCCATTGCAGGATCAGTAATAACAGGATGGTAAAAAAAATACTGTAAAAAAAAGCTCAGCAATAACACTACTAAAAAGGCAGGATATATTCTAAACAACCTGGCAATAACATATTCGGTATAGTTTACCTGCAGGTTTTTAGAAAAATATTTATACGATAACACCATTCCGCTTAACACAAAAAAAAAGGAAACAGAAGGGATGGCATTATAAAAAAAACGCAGCGGGCTGAATGCTACAATGGGAAAGCTATCCTGCATGCCATACTGGAATATAAAATGACCCCATACCACAAAAATAGCAGCAAGGCCCCTTGCACTATCCAGATACTCCAGCCTGTTGCCCGTCTTAACTTCCATAAGCAGTAGTACTAAAATAGTTTTTGATTTGCTGATAAGTTAGCGCCTGTTTGTCTTGCGCCCTATACCATTCAATGGTATTGATGATGCTGCTATTGGCCGAAAGCCGTGGCAGCCAGCCCAGTTTATTGATGGCCTTGTTAATGTCGAGTTTTAAAAGGCCTGCTTCATGCGGCTGGCCTTTAGTATCGGCAATTGCAAACTCGCCTTCACCCCATATCTCTATAGCTTTTTTTACCAACTCCATAACCGTAAAAGTATCCTGGCTATACGGTCCGAAATTCCAGGCACCGCAATAATCTTTTGGGGTTTCACTCAATTTAAAAGCCAATAATAAGTAGCCGAAAAGTGGTTCCAATACATGTTGCCATGGGCGAACGGCATTGGGATTGCGTACGTTAATGGATTTTTTATTTTCCAATGCTTTTATTATATCAGGAATTATCCTGTCTGCACTCCAGTCTCCTCCGCCAATCACATTGCCGGCCCTTGCAGTAGCTATCGCTTTTTGATGCAAATGATAATCACCGGTATTAAAAAAAGAATTCCGGAAGCTATCCACTACTATTTCAGCTGCAGCTTTACTGGCACTATAAGGGTCATAGCCCCCCAGCCTGTCTGTTTCCCTGTATGGATATTCCCATTCCTTGTTTTCGTATACTTTATCAGTAGTAATGATAACCACACTGCACTTTTTGGGAAGCAGTTTAACCGCTTCTAAAAGATTAGCAGTTCCAATGGCATTTACCTCAAAGGTTTCAATGGGGTTTTCGTAAGAGTACCTTACCAAAGGCTGCGCTGCAAGATGAAAAATAATATCTGGTTGGGCAGCAATCAAAGCTTCCTTTAATTTATTACCATCCCTTATATCAGCAATAATAGAATTACAGGTAGTCTCACCACCGATAACGTTGTATAACGCATGTTCATTTTGATCAGGCGCAAGGGCATAACCCGTTACTTTTGCTCCCCATGTTTTTAATATGGCCAGCATCCAGGCTCCTTTAAAACCAGTATGCCCCGTAAGAAAAACATTCTTGCCTTTATAAAATCCGCTTAATGTATCCGCTACCATATTTTCCATGCTGCCTGATTTGATTCCCATAAGTGTTCCAATTCCACTTTATCTCTAAGTGCGTCCATACATTTCCAGAAGCCTTTATGTTTATAAGATGCCAGTTGTTTATCATTGGCTATTTTCACTAAAGGATCAGTTTCCCACTGCACTTTGTCCATGTCATCCTGCAGGTATTTAAATATTCCGGGTTCAAGTACAAAAAAGCCACCGTTGATCCACACGCCATCCCCTTCTGGCTTTTCCTGGAATTTTTCCACATTACCCGATGCATCAGTTTGTATATTACCAAACCTTCCGGGCAACTGAATACTTGTAAGCGTAGCCAGCTTACCGTTCTTCTTATGAAAAGTAACCAGCTCATTAATATTTATGTTACAAACACCATCGCCATAAGTGAGCATAAAAGTCTCCCCTTTTACATATTTTTCAATACGCTTGATGCGGCCGGCAGTATTTGTTTCCAAACCGGTATCAACCAGGGTAACCTTGAAAGATTCGGTATTGGAATAATGTACATCAATATTATTATTGCCTACTTCTACGGTAATATCAGAATTGTATAAAAAATAGTTGATAAAATATTCTTTTATTACATGGCCTTTATAACCACAGCAAACTATAAAATCATTATACCCGTAATGCTCATAAATTTTCATGATATGCCAGATGATAGGCTTGCCGCCGATCTCTATCATGGGTTTGGGTTTTAAATGAGACTCTTCGGAGATCCTTGTTCCCATTCCACCTGCTAATATTACTACTTTCATCAATTATTATTAACCAAGATTATTTAAGATTGCAAATATAACCCGAACATATTGTTATTTCAAAGCAACCAGTTATGCTTTAAACTTTCGTATATCATGTACAAGTTCAATTGCTGCTTTTGTTTCACTAATACCAAATCCGTTACCCTTAATGATCTCCTCATAACTTTTAGTATGCAATTCTGTAAAGCCTTCGCTAAACTCAAATTCATCGCCATCAATACTTAATGTTCTGTAAGTACGCTTACCTGCCGCTTTTACATCAGCCGGTAAGGTATTGGCATCAATGCTCAGCATCCAGCTGATATTGGCTTTTTCCAACACCAGGTTACCCTTGGCGGTATCATCTGTATGCATTGTAACATTATTTTCTTTTACAGGGCCAAAGATCCACATTAACATATCAAAAAAGTGCACCCCTATATTAGTAGCTATTCCCCCACTTTTTTGTGGATCGCCTTTCCAACTGGCATGGTACCAATTACCCCTTGAAGTGATGTACTGTAAGTTTATTGCATACCTTTTATTGGGTGGCGCTGCAGCTACTTTTTCTCTTAATGCAATTATCGCCGGGTGCAACCTCAATTGCAGGATAGTATAAATTTTTCTGCCGGTTTCTTTTTCCATTTCCAAAAGCGCCTCAATGTTCCAGGGATTCAATACCACAGGTTTTTCGCAAATAACATCGGCCCCTATACGAAGGCCAAAACGTATATGTGCATCATGCAGGTAATTAGGGCTGCAAACACTTACATAATCAGTTTTGGTATGCTGCCTTTTTAATTTTTCCAGGTGACGGTCAAATCTTTCAAATTCAGTAAAAAAATTAGCTGAAGGAAAATAACTATCTAATATGCCTACAGAATCATGTTTATCCAAAGCTGCCAGCAAATTATTGCCGGTGTCTTTTATGGCCTTCATATGCCTGGGGGCAATATATCCCCCGGCCCCGATTAATGCAAAATTCTTCATGTACAAATTGTTTTTAGGTTTAGGATAAGTTTTTGGGTTTAGCGTTTAGAAGTTTAGGGCTCAGGCAATTTGAAAGTCTCCGGACTAAACCTCTAAACCCTAAATTTCTAAACCTTTCTTACAGTGTTATTTTCCAATACGTACGCCTGTTTGCTTTCTTCACAGGTGGCGATACCATTTTCATCAAATTTTAATTTGTGCCCGTACTCACTCATCCAGCCGGTTTGCCTGCCGGGGTTGCCTACTATCAAGGCATAATCCGGCACATCTTTAGTAACCACGGTACCGGCACCAATAAACGCATAATTACCAATGGTATTGCCACAAACGATGGTGGCATTTGCCCCTATAGACGCCCCTTTTTTAATTAAAGTTGTTTTAAACTCATTTTTTCTGCTTACAGCACTGCGGGGATTGATCACATTGGTCAATACCATACTGGGGCCTAAAAACACATCATCTTCACAAACCACCCCTTCGTAAATACTCACATTATTCTGCACCCGTACATTATTGCCCAACACTACTTTTGGGGATACCACCACATTTTGCCCCAGGTTGCAATTGCTGCCAATTACGGCACCGGGCATAATATGAGAGAAGTGCCAGATCTTGGTACCTTCTCCAATGGTACAATTATCATCAATAACTGCTGTGGGGTGAGCAAAATATGCCATGGGTAAATATTATGCTGTTATTTTTTTAAGATACTCGCCATAGCCACTTTTCTTCAGGCCTTCTGCCAGTTCAATCAAGTGTTCTTTGGTAATAAAGCCTCTGCGGTAGGCTATCTCTTCCGGGCAACCAATTTTTAAACCCTGTCTTTTTTCTATCACCCTTACATATTCACTGGCGTCACTTAAAGAATCAAAAGTGCCGGTATCCAACCAGGCAAATCCCCTGTTCAATACACCTACTTTCAGTTTTTTTTGCTGCAGGTAAGTATCATTAACCGTGGTAATTTCATATTCCCCTCTTGCACTGGGTTGTATTTTTTTGGCAATTTCCACCACTTCATTATTATAAAAATATAAGCCGGGTACCGCATACTGGCTTTTAGGTTTTTCGGGTTTTTCCTCAATACTGATGGCATTAAAATCCTTATCAAATTCCACTACGCCATAACGTTCCGGATCACTGACGGGGTAAGCAAAAATTACCGCCCCGTCGGGGTCAATACTTTCCTGCAATAATTTACTAAAACCACTGCCGTAAAAAATATTATCTCCCAGTACTAATGCCACACTATCGGTACCAATAAATTTTTCGCCGATTACAAATGCCTGTGCCAGGCCATTGGGCACTTCCTGTACTGCATACTCAATAGCGCATCCCCACTGGCTGCCATTACCAAGCAATCTTATAAACTGAGCCTGGTCATCAGGTGTGGTGATGATTAATATTTCCTTTATTCCTGCCAGCATCAGCGTACTCAACGGATAATAAATCATCGGTTTATCGTAAATAGGCATCAGCTGCTTGCTTATCCCCATTGTGATGGGGTACAATCTGGTACCTGAGCCGCCTGCTAGTATTATTCCTTTCATTTTGGTTTAGAAGTTTAGAGGGTTAGAAAGTTTAGGAAAGACAAAAACTTTGTTCGTTGTCGCGACTTTCTTAATCCTGCAATTAATAATGTTTGCTTTTCAATCATTTCTCTACCCGCTTTATAATTTTCATCAGACAAATATGCTATTGGCGGGCATGTTGCCAACAATCCAATTTTTCAAATGAATAAATTTTCATGGTACTATATTAAATTAATCAGAATTACAAAATACTCTAAATCCTTCTAAACACTAAACTATCTATTCTTATGTAAGTCCGGCTTAATCCGTGCCAATGCCAGGGTTACTCCGTAGCGAAGCCAGTATTACTCCGTAGCTAAGCCATAGCAAAGCCGTATCTGCTTCGTATTAAAAACAATCAACCCCTAACCCCTAAACCCCATCATACTGCTTTGCATAATATTTCTGATAGTTACCAGAAGTCACTTCATCCAGCCATTCTTTATTATTCAGGTACCAATCTATCGTTTTGCTGATGCCTTCTTCAAATTGTAAAGATGGCAACCAGCCCAATTCATTTTTCAGTTTAGTGGCGTCAATGGCATAGCGCAAATCATGACCTGCCCTGTCTTTTACATAGGTGATCAGTTTTTCTGACGTGCCTTTTTCTCTCCGCAGTTTTTCATCCATCTGTTTACACAATTCTTTCACCAGCGCAATATTGGTCCATTCGTTATGGCCGCCGATATTGTAGGTCTCGCCAATCCTCCCCTTATGAAAGATCACATCAATAGCACGGGCATGGTCTTCTACAAATAGCCAGTCACGCACATTTTCCCCTTTGCCATAAATAGGCAGTGGTTTATTATTGATGATATTATGAATACAAAGCGGTATCAGCTTTTCGGGAAAATGATAAGGCCCGTAATTATTGCTGCAATTGCTGATCTTAACAGGAAAATGATAGGTATGATAAAATGCCCTTACAATATGATCGGAAGCAGCTTTGGACGCCGAGTACGGGCTACGGGGATCGTAGGCAGTTTGTTCAGTAAAAAAGCCTGTTTCGCCCAATGAACCATATACTTCATCTGTAGAAATATGGTAAAATATTTTATTACTGAAATCTGTTCCCCAAAATTCTTTTGCAGCCTGCAATAAAGAAGCCGTACCTACCACATTAGTATTAATAAATGCCAGCGGATCAGTGATCGACCTGTCTACATGGCTTTCGGCCGCACAATGCAATACTGCGGTAAATTGATGTTCTTTAAAAAGCTGCCGCACCAGTGCCAGGTCGGTGATATCCCCTTTTACAAAATGGTAATTGGGTTTATCTTCTATATCCTTTAAATTTTCAAGGTTGCCGGCATAAGTAAGTTTATCCAGGTTTACAATTTTGTATTCCGGGTATTTTGTAACAAATAAACGTGTTAAATGCGACCCAATGAATCCTGCCCCGCCGGTAAGTAAAATAGTATGCATTTAAATATTATATGAGGTGGCAAAAATAGACAATATTAACCAAAGGACTTGGCTAATGACCCATTAAACTGCGGTAAATGCTACATGGAAGTACTGTTTTATTTCATCCACGTCAAACTGCTGCGCCCTGCCCCTGGCTTTTTCTTCAAACCGGGCACGTAAAGCAGCATCTTCGTACATTTTTTTCATGGCGGCAGCCAGTGCCACCACATCATTAACGGGAGTTAAAATACCGTATTCCCCAATTTCGTAATTGGCAATAGCCCGGTGGTGCAGATCGGTGGCCGGTGCCAGCAATTCCCGGGGGCCCGAGCTGCAGTCGGTTGAAATAACCGGTTTACCGCAAGCAAGGGCTTCTATCAATACATTAGGAAAGCCTTCCACGTCGGAACTTAAAACAAAACAATTGGAGCGGCTTACATACTTAAACGGGTTATTATCCCATCCACAAAAAACTACTTTGTCATTCATTCCAAAATCAGATACTTTTTGTTTCAGGTCATCTTCCATTAAACCGCCGCCAACAATTAATAATTTACATGGCAGGTTTTTCATAATGAAAAATGCCTGTAGTAACAGTAAATGATTTTTCTCTTTTCTAAAGCCTCCTACATTGATGAAATAAAAAATATTTTTATCAAAAATAAAAGGCGGCGCTTCATCAATATGTGCCCTGATAAAACCCAGGTCGATAGGATTGTAAATTACTTTTACCGGTGTTTTGATCCTGAAGTTTTCTACCAGGTCAGTTTGCATAGCGTAAGAATTGGCCAGCACCAGGTCGGCACGTTTGTAAGAGAACATCACCATAAATTTGGAGAACATCCTGTAAATGGCAGAATGGCTTTGCTGCATGGTGGTTTGATGTGTTCTTTCGCACATGATCACCTTACCCTTATAGCCCCACAGGCTTTTCATTAAAGCGTTGATATAACAGGGCCGGTATAAAAAAGCTACAGAAATTTTAATGTTGTTTTTTTTACAGTAGCTATACACCCTGTAAGACTGGTAAGGCATTTTTAAAAACCGGATAAATTTATTTTGTTGCAGCGGTTGTTTAAGGTCCAGTATTTTTATTTCGGGAGGAATAGCATAATCGACCATGTTGGTATAAAGCCCCAGGTGAATTTCAAAATCGGCACGTAAATGTTCCAGTAAAAGCGACACCACTCTTTCGGCTCCACCAGATTGTAAAGTGTTAATGAATATCAATAGCTTTGGTCGTACTCCGTTCATTTGTTTTCATTTATTCGGCTATCCAATAACCGCAAATATGAGGCATTTTTTTTATTTGCTGAAAGATGTTTTCTATAGCTATTGCCCGTTTTGTGCCTGTTGGTAAAGCTGTACAAAAACATGTTCTGTTTTTTCAATGCATTGTTGTAAAGAAAACCGTTGTAATGTATGTTCACTTATTTGCTGCCTGTTAAAAGGAATTTGCAAAGCTTTTTCTATCGCCTGCGCAAAGGCTTTTTCCCCACTCTCATTTACCAGTAAACCATTTTCGCCATTGTATAAAATTTCACCAATACCTCCGGGCGCATTAAAAGCTACCACCGGTATACCCAATGCTCCTGCCTCAAGCAAAGTATTGGGGAAACCTTCGTACTGCGAGCCCATTAAAAAAAGGCTGGCATCTTCCATACCTGTAAATGGCTTATCCTTTTTTCCATAAAAAAAAACTTTATCATTCAGGTGAAAGCTATCAACGAGCTCCTTTAACCTTACCATTTCATTACCCTCACCAATGATATGGTAATTGAAAGGAATAGTGAGACCGGCCACTGCATGTAGCAACCTGTCTATGCCCTTTTCCGGCGATAAACGGGCAATAGTGACAAATTTATTTTTTGCAGCTGCCATAATTTTATTGGACTCTTGTTCCACTGCATTATTAATAACAACGGTTTGTTCTTTTTTAATATGGTAATGATCTGTCAGATCCTGCTGCATATACTGCGACTGGCAAATAATGCAATTGAAACGTTGATAATATTTTTTTATCAGCCGGTTGTACAAAGCAGGCAGCTTTGCCCTTTTGCTGTTGATACTTACCACGCTGGATTCTCTTGCAATAAAAATTGTTTTTGCAGGAAAAAGCCAACGGAAAACAGCCAGGTAAATGTTGAGGTGATTAGCTGTTGAAAAAATAATATCCGGCTGATATTTTTTTACCAATGCCTTTATGCCGAATAAAGAATTTCTAACGTGTTTTGTTTTTAAATCGGTTACCCTATTATTGATGGTATAAAATGGGTTAGAGTTATTTACCACCGCCACGGTAAGTTCAAATTGCTGTGGATTAAGATGGTTGCATAGCAGTGCTACATATTTTTCTGCGCCACCACATTCCAGCGTGGGCGTAATGATGAGTAATTTTATTTTGTTTTTGTTCTCCGTCATCTACCTTTTCAATTTGTCTTTATGTACTGCAATATAATCATCCAGGCCTGCCATTGATTTATTATGATATCCCGTGTGTTTTACGATATATCCCAGACCTTCCAAATACTGCACCGATCTTTCTTTAATGCCCGGCACAATACAATCATGTGTGGCCAGCAAAAGATTAGGCTTGTATTTTTGCAATGTTGCTGTTGCGCCAACCAGCGCATCATATTCTGCCCCTTCCACATCAATTTTTATTACATCCGGAATGGCATAACCCATTTGCAATAATCCATCGATGGAATAACATTGCACTTTTATTTTTTCGGCTTTATCATCGTTTGCAACAGGTACATAACTGTTGCCTTCTGCAAAAACAATATTATTAGAAAACATTACTTCTTTTGCAGTATCAGCAATAGCAAAGGCACAAACTTGTATGGTATTGTGTGGCAACTTTTTTTTGTTGATAAGCATAAGTTGCTGAAACAATTCGTTATTAAATGCAGTAGGTTCAATGGCATAAATTTTACCGGTACTTATAAATGTATTGGCAATAAAGGAGTAATACCCAATATTGCTGCCGATATCATAAAACACAGTGTTTGAACCCAGCCAGGAGCAAAATTCATCCATCACTGCTGCTGGTTCGTTGGTGCCGGTGATATAATCATAACTTCTGCTAACCGACCACTGGTAACCTTTTAGCGGGCCGGCCATAATGGAAAGATATTTTTTGTGCAACAGGTATCTGCAAATTTTTATATACCAGTATTTAAATAACAAGCCTGCCCGCATTTTATCTTGAATTACTATATAATTATTTTTTTGACCTTCAGCATTTTACAAAAATAACTCATACAAATTCAAATCAATCATCAGAATAAGTAATCGTACAGTACCTTTGCCGCTATGCATTACGCTTCAGTAGAAAATTTAAGTAAATCGTTTGGGATACGTACCCTTTTTAAAAATATCAGCTTTTATGTGGAGGAAGGTGATAAAATTGCTTTTGTTGCCCGTAACGGCAGCGGTAAATCTACCTTATTAAAAATAATTGCAGGGCTCGATCATTCAGATAGCGGTACTGTTTGGGTACATAAAGACATTAAAGTGATCATGCTGCAGCAGGATACACCTTTTGAAGAAAACAAAAGTATATGGGATAATGTGCTTAGGATGGAAAACCCCGTGGTAAAAGTGGTAAAAGCGTATGAACAATGCCTGGAAGAAGATCCTGATAATATAGAAAAACTTACCAACCTGATGGCATTGGTGGATGAAAACAATGCCTGGAATTTTGAAAGTGAGTTACAACAGATATTAGGCAAGCTTAACCTGCATCATTTAAATGAGCCCGTTAAAAATTTAAGCGGTGGCCAGCGCAAAAGAGTAGCACTGGCACAGGCATTAATAGAAATGCAATTGCATGAAGGCCGCTGTTTATTAATATTGGATGAGCCTACCAACCATTTAGATGTTAGTATGATTGAATGGCTGGAAGATTATTTAAGTGCACAAAAAGTAACATTGCTTTTAGTAACGCATGATCGTTATTTTTTAGATGCTGTTTGTAATGAGATTTTAGAAATGGATGAAGAAAAGATATTTACTTACAAAGGTGACTACGATTATTTTTTAGAGCAAAAAAGTTTACGGCAGGAAGTGCAGGCAAGTGAACTGCAGAAGGATAAAAACATCTTTAGAAAAGAACTGGAGTGGATGCGCAAGCAACCCAAAGCCAGAACTACCAAAAGTAAAAGCCGCCAGGATGCCTTTGCAGTAGTGGAAGAAAGGGTAAGCCAGAAAAAAGATGATACAGAAGTAAGCCTTCAGGTAAAAATGACAAGGCTGGGTGGTAAGATCTTAGAGATGAAAAAGATCAACAAAAGTTATGGCGATAAGGTTTTAATAAAAGGTTTTGATTATACTTTTAAAAGAGGCGAACGTGTAGGTATTGTGGGTAAGAATGGTGTGGGTAAATCTACCTTTTTAAAAATTGCTTTGCACCAGGAGCAACCTGATAGTGGCAAGATCAATCATGGTGACACGGTGGTGTTTGGTAATTTTGACCAGGAAGGATTAAAGTATAAAGAAGATAAACGGGCTATTGAATATGTAAAAGATTTTGCAGAATTTTTTCCACTGGCCGATGGCAGCAAAATATCAGCATCGCAATTCATGGAAAAATTTGGCTTTAATGCCGAACAGCAATACACCCCATTAAGCAAATTAAGTGGCGGAGAAAAAAGAAGATTGCATTTATTGAGTGTACTGTTTGTGAACCCTAACTTTTTAATTTTAGATGAACCTACCAACGATCTTGACCTGCAAACCTTGAGAACGCTGGAAGAATTTTTACTGGACTATCCGGGTTGTATTTTAATTGTAAGTCACGACAGGTATTTTATGGACCGCATGGTAGATCATTTATTTGCCTTTGAAGGTGATGGCGTGATAAAAGATTTTCCGGGCAACTATAGCCAGTACCGTGAGGCAGTTGCGAATGCTAAATTTACAGGATACGAGGTAAAGCCGGTTACGAATGACGAGTTAAAGAACGTAAGCGAAGAGGCGAAGACCGATAAGCAACCAGCGACCCGTAATGCTAAACTTTCTTTTAAAGAAAAACACGAATTTGAAACGATAGAAAAAGAAATGCCGGCTTTACAAAAAGAGAAAGCAACATTAGAAGAAAATATGAATACCGGCAGTTTAAATTTTGAAGAGTTGCAAAAAGCAGCCGCCAGGATAGGAGAAATTGTTTCCCTGCTGGATGAGAAAGAAATGAGGTGGCTGGAGTTGAGTGAGCGGATGTGATATTGTGAGGCGTGAATGGGCAAAAGCAATTATTATAAATAAAGCAACCGGGCTAATAAGTCCGGTTGCTTTGTTTACAAAGCTTTTTAGTAAATTTGATAAAACACTTTGTATGAGCAAAGCAGCTTTAAAAAAAGAACTCCATAAACTTATAGATAACCTGGATGATGAGGAGGTATTAAATATGGTTAAAGAAGAGATTGTTGCATATCAAACTAAAGCAAAAGCAAACTTTGATGACCTTTCCGATCTTTCTCCTCAAGACAGGGCAGAGCTGGAAGAGCTTGCCACGGAAGACCCCGATAAAGACACGATTACATTTGAGGAGTTAAAAAAAGAAATGAACGAATGGGTCTCCAAATTGTAGCTAAGAAAAGGTTTCTTAATAGTTTTAAAAAAATTACCTCCTACTTAAAAAAAGAATGGGGCAAGACCGTTGCGGAAGATTTTAACAAAATAGTAATCAGTAAATTAGATTTGATTGCGGCTAAACCAAACATTGGTGCTAACACATCTATTAAAAATACTAAAGCTGTTCTTGTTGGTAAAGGATATCAAAACAGGATTTACTATCGGGTTGAAAAGAATAAATTGATTATCATAAACCTTATTGACAACAGGAAAAACCCGAAAAAAAATCCCTTCAATAAAAACACATGAACCAACGCTTTTATTCACTTGATGTTTTTCGTGGTGCTACAGTAGCACTGATGATATTGGTAAATAATCCCGGCAGTTGGGCACATATATATGCGCCACTCGATCATGCCAGCTGGCATGGCTGCACACCTACCGACCTGGTGTTCCCGTTTTTTTTATTTGCAGTAGGTAATGCTATGGCTTTTGTAATGCCTAAATTAGCAGTTGCAGGTGAGGCAGCTTTCTGGAAAAAAACTATTACCAGAACGATACTCATTTTTTTGATCGGGCTTTTTTTAAACTGGTTTCCTTTTTGTTTTTATGAACATAATATTTTAACCGTTAAAACATGGGGGCATGCAGGCATAACTGCACAAGGGCAAATTGTGGGCGTTAGAATATTTGGCGTACTGCAACGTATTGCACTCAGTTATTTTTTTGCATCAGTAATCGTTCATTTTTTTAAAGTAAGAGGGTCTTTTATTGCCGGTGCATTTATTTTATTATTCTACTGGTTTTTATGTGTGGCGGCAAATCCTGCTGATCCATTTAGTATTACTGGCTGGTTTGGCACTGCTGTGGATAAAGCCATTTTAGGCGAAATCCATATGTACCATGGCGAAGGCATTGCCTTTGACCCCGAAGGATTGATGAATACTTTTGCGGCCATTGTACAGGTAGTGATGGGTTATTTAATTGGTAATTACATTGTGCAAAAAGGCAAAACACCCGAAATGCTGAATGGTTTATTTGTTGCTGCCTGCGTTTTAATACTCACGGGCTTTTGCTGGGATATGGTTTTTCCAATCAACAAAAAAATATGGACCAGCAGTTATACCGTTTATACCACCGGGTTAGCCACTTTAATTCTATCGGTAATGATCTACCTTATAGAATTTAAAAACCGCAAAGGTGTATGGAGCCGCTTTTTTGATGTATTTGGTAAAAATGCGTTATTCATTTTTGCACTCAGCAATCTTATTTTAAAAACCTCTTTAATTATTCATCTACCCAATGGATTTGATAAAGAAGGCCTGCCCAAAACCACTCATCCGCTGGGATGGTTTTATGAACATTTGTGCAAGCCTGTCTTTCCTGCACAGCCTAATATCGGTTCTTTAATTTATGCGTTGTGCTTTATTACCATGATGTGGTTTTTTGCCTGGTTGCTGGATAGGAAAAAGATCTATATCAGGGTGTAAATTATTTAAAACGATTTATGTTCACCTAAACTAACTTGTACGATAAATGAAAACGATCTTACTGCTTATTAGTTTTTTCTTCTCCACATTGCTATATAGCCAAAAAACCATTTTATGGAAAATAAGCAGCAAACAAACTCATAAAGTATCTTACCTGTTAGGCACTAATCATCTCTTCGGAGAGTCTTTTGTAAATTCTTTTCCGGTTATAAAACAAAAATTACTGGCCAGTGATTTAATCATTACAGAAACAAAAATGGACAGAAAGGCTATTACGGCATCATATAATACCCGTGCCGCATCAGATTCCATAAATCTTATCTTATCAAAAGAAGATGTGGATTATGTTGCTGAGCTGTTTAAGAAAAATAATACGATTCCAATATCAAAATTTTCTCCCGGTGAGCTTGTAATTAAATTACAAACCTATTACCCAAGATCCAGGTGCAGTGTCTTTGATCCTACTGATAAATTTTCAATGGATGAATATGTTCAAACTCTCGGTGCAAAGAATGGCAAACAATTGCATAGTTTTGAAACTGATTCATTTCAAATGAAAATGATAGCAACCTCCTTTAGTAAATATAACTGGGATTTTGCAAGAAGGAATTTACCAATCATTCTTCAGCAATACCGCAACCCAAAGACCAATGAATTTGCCTGTTTTCGTGCAAATCAATACGCTTCGCTGGATATTGATTATAAATTTCAGGATACTTGTAATTTTCTTAAAGGAAGTATCATAACTAACGATGAATTCATTAAAAAGCGAAATGAAGCATGGCTTGCACAACTGCCGCAACTTTTAGAAAATAATAATTGTTTTATTGCTGTTGGCTTTGGCCATCTTTGTAATCAATGTGGCCTTGTAAAACAAATTGAAGCATTGGGGTATATAGTGGAGCCTGTTACAATGAAGTAACAATCAGGCTGTTTCTCCTTCGGCTGGTATGTTCACGGTACACAGCAAACAATAACCAATTACAGGAACTGAATACTATTTAAAAACTACAAACCTTATGTCCCGATTAACTATTCTTATAACATCGGCCATTGCATTGGCAACATTTCTGGCAGGATGGCTTCTTCACGGTATTGTACATCCTGGTAAAACTAATTATAATGAACTTGTAAACCCGGCAGATACGATACACAATAGAGAGGTACGTAAAACGAAGATCCCCGATGACTTCAATAACACTAATATCACCGGTCGTTTTATATTATCCCAATCAAATTGTGCAGGCTTCAATTTCATTAATAACACCACAATACTCTGGACAAACGAAATTGCATGCGATGATCCTGATACTTTAAAAATCCGCTGGCTGGATAATAAAACTTTTATGACGAAAAGTACGCTGAGAGTAAATCAAAGCTGTCCTCCTAAGATTGATATTTACAAAGTGGTTTCTTATGATGGTAAACAGCTGAGCTTAAAAGCTGTTGCAACAGGTTGGAATGATCCGGATGATGTGACTTTAGATTTTACTAAACAAAGTAATTGATAAAGAGGCTGTTTATTTACTACTCAGTCGGTGTCTTCACCGACTGAAATGTTGCATTTTTTAAAGAATAATTGTAACCAAAAGCTGAGAAGGTGGTCTCTTTTGGGAGAGGGTTCAGGTCGCCCCTCAGCTTTGCCAAGGGTAGCACCCCGACCCGGTCGTCCTCGGTCGGTGTCTTCACCGACCGAAATACTGCATTTTTTAAAGAATAATTGTAACCAAAAGCTGAGAAGGTGGTCTCTTTTGGGAGAAGGTTCAGGTCGCTCCTTAGCTTTGCTAAGGATAGCGCTCCGCCCTTTATGGTCAGGCACTTATTTTTTCTGTGCCATTACTCAACTGCATTACGTAAGCCTCTAACAAAATATCAAATTCTTTTTGATAAGCAGCAGTTGTAGTTGCAATAAAATCATCAATGGCTTCATCTTTTATAATATTGATGGTGCAGCCGCCAAAGCCACCGCCCATTTGCCTGGCACCAATAACATTATCGTTATCTTTTGCAAGCGCCACTAAAAAATCAGACTGGGGGCAGCTCACATCATATAATTTGCTTAATCCTTCATGGCCGGCATACATTAACTGGCCAAAAGCTTTCACATCATTTTGCTGCAATAATGCAGCAGCTTTTTGAGTACGGGCAATTTCTTCCACTACAAATTTGCAGCAGTTGTATACTTCCGGCGCCATTTTATCTTTATGCAATTCCACATCAGCGGCACTTTTAATTTCCCTGAAGGATTGTATATTCAATTCCTTTTTCAATACCACCATACCTGCTTCGCATCTTTTGCGGCGCACATTATACTCGCCGCTGGCTAAAGTGTGGTGTACTTTAGTATTGAGTAAAACGATCTTATAGCCATCTAATTTCAATGGAAAGTATTCATGCGTAATATTTTTGCAATCCAGTAAAATAACATGATCTCTTTTTCCATTGATGCTGGCATACATATCCATAATGCCGCAGTTAACACCAGGATAATTATGTTCGGCACGCTGACAAAGCAATGCCAGTTCCACACGGTTCATACCATAATTAAAAATATCATTCAGTGCATATGCCAGCCCGCCTTCTACTGCAGCCGATGAACTCATGCCGCTGCCTCGGGGAATATCGCCACCAAAAACGCAATCAAACCCGTTAACTGTTTTACCCAGCAATACAAATTCATTCACTACGCTCAGTACATAATTTTTCCAGCTATCCGATTTGGTAACTTCTTTTAAAGTGATGGATAAGCTTTCATTAAAATCAGCTGCAAAAAAATTAATGGTATCAGTACCATTAGCAGCTATCGCATAATAAACGCCTTTATCTATTGCGGCAGGCATTACATAGCCATCGTTGTAATCAATATGCTCTCCTATTAAATTAATACGGCCGGGAGAATAATATATGTTGGGTTCGGCAGAAAATTTGTTTTTGAAAATGTTGACTACACTGGTTGCAATACTGTTCATGTAACTAAGGTAAAGAAGTGATGGTATATGTTGTGATAAAACTTTCGGTTGCGCCGGGTGCCAGTACTTTTAAACCCACGCCATTATTAAATGCATCCGGCACTGCACTAAGGTTTTCTATGGCAATACTCTTGCGGTGTGGTGGCGTATATATTTGTAAGTAAGGATAGCTTTTATCTGGATAAATTGCTAACTGCATTTTATTTACAGGATCTCTTAAAACACAAAGTGGTTGACATTCGGCAAAGTTTACTGTGAAGCAATTATCAAATTCAGCAGCACCAATTTTTTGAAGTGCCCCATATTCCTGGTAGGGCAATAATTTTCCTGTAGGTATTAATGCGGTATCAAACTCCACCATTTCTTTACTCTGAAATTCTAATTGCAGTTCATCAATGTTTCCGCCAAAACTAAAATAAGGATGCCATCCATCCTGTACCGGTATCAACCCTTCATCATTATTAGTAATAGTGGTAGTAATGGTTAATGCGTTATCTTTTTTTAATTCGTACGTAACGGCGCAGGTATATTTAAACGGATAACCTTTATCGCTTCCGGAATATTGATGTTGTAAACTAACGCCTGCGCTTTTTTCATTGTCCCATGTTGCGGTTATGATAAATGCGGCATCATACAACAAGCCATGTAAGGCACTGCCATTCAGTAAAAATTTTTCTATGGTATAATCCTTTTTGCCAAATGCATACGTGGCATTATTTATCCTGCAGGCAAAAGGTGAAAGCTTACAGCTTTTAAAACCTTTGGCTGCTACGTTAACCCTAAAATCTTCTTCATTTTCAAAACCATCAATTACATTAATAAAAGTTTCGTTTACTGCAACTGTAAAGGTGTTTAGTATGGCGCCGCAGGAAGGAATAATTTCCACCCTTGTATCGGTAGCAGCATCTTTTAGAATGACTTTATCAAAACCTGCCTCAGTTATACGTGATACTTCAAACATAGATATGACAATACATATTTGAAACGAAATTATGAAGGATATGATAGCTATCCAAGAAATATAAAAATTTGCGAAAGAAAAACAAAGCCTGTTTACCATTAAACACAATAGCAATTACCTGATCAATTGTGATTGCAATCATATTTAAAAACAGTTAGCAAAAGTAGATTTACCTGATAATTTTATTTGTAATTAAAAAACAGGAATATGAAAAGTTCAATAAAAACTGCCCTCGCCTTTAGTACATTATTATTTACGCTAAGTTGTAATTCTTCCGACACAAAAGGCGACGCTGCCGCTACATCATCAGCAGCACCTGCACCTTCGGGGCAATCTGGAGTGCAAGACGATCAATCTGCCAAGAATGTGGTACAGGTTGCCATTGGCAGTAAAGACCACACCACTTTAGTTGCAGCAGTTAAAGCCGCTGAATTGGTTGATGCGTTAAGCAATGCAGGCCCCTTCACTGTATTTGCACCCACTAATGCCGCATTTGATAAATTGCCTGCAGGCACCGTGGATGGTTTATTAAAACCCGAAAAGAAAGATGCACTGACTGATATTTTGCAATATCATGTTTCGGTAGGCGTATTTAAAGAGGATATGTTGCAGGATGGACAATCGATCGGCCAGGTGAACGGAGGCAATATCACCATCAGTAAAAAAGATGGTAAGATAAAAGTAAATGGCGTTGCCAATGTTATCGCCACCATTCCGGCATCTAATGGTATTGTATATGTTATAGATGCAGTATTACTTCCACCGGCTAAATAAAATTCATTTCAATCCAACAGCCTATTAATAAAAAAGCAGCTTTAATAAAGTTGCTTTTTTATTTTTCACTTAAAATAATAATGATCTAAAATATTTTATCTGCTGCAGAGCGATCTGCAAGAATTTTTATTTGCATAACTGTAGCAATGCTGATAGCACGTTGCTTTGCAAGGTTAGCCGTTTTACCTTCAAACAATTCATCAACAGTATTGGCAAAAAGCAATACCCATTGTTTAAAATGCTCAGCAGATAAAGAAATAGCATGGTGTAAATGTTTATGCATCTCCATAGGATTTCCTTCGTAAGTACCGGTATAAAACAAACTGTTTTCCCAAAAATTATACATTACCGGTAAGTGTTTTTCCCAGTTTACTTTTACCACATCAGTAAAAATATAACCAATAGTTTCATCTGCTTTTACTTTTTCGTAAAATGCATTCACCAGTAATTCTATATCTGTTTTTGACTCAATATCTTTTTTCATGTTGCCTTATTTTCTTTACTCACCACTCTATAGCGTTTAATATATTTTCCGCACAGTGCTCCTGTATCAGCGGAAACAGGATCCGCTCTTCTTTCCTGATATGATCTTCAAGCAACCTGCCTAATTTATCTAATGCAGCTGGCAATTCCTTTGTATGCTGCAGCGCATCAAACAAGGTTGTTAATTGCAGGTGCTCCAGTATTATTTCTCCGGTTAAAATTTCAATGGCACTATTGTATTTTTTTACCTGGTGCAGTAATATTTCTTCTTTATCAAAATGTTGCTGGAGATTTGTTTTGAAAAAATTCATTGCATATACTGCTTTCGTTTCCGTATCTTGTGGCAAACCCTTGTAGGCAGGTGCATCTTTTTGCAATAAACGGGCTAATATTAAAGCACCATGATGCTCTCTTGACAATGGCGCTAATGTTTCGTGTCTTTTCATAACAAAAAATTAAAGGTCTTTCCGGTTAAACTTTCGCAGCGATAACCAGGAAGGTATTACAATCCACATGATCAATATTAAAAAAGATACACCAACACCCGTTTGCGTACCAAAGAAATTTTTAAAGATCGCCCCGGTATAACCCATCAATGCAGATACATCCATCTTGAGTAAGATCAATATCCTGCTCAGGTCAATGGGGTTTAGTGCACTTACACCTACCATAAATTTTTCCATGGGGTAATCAGAAAACTGGAATAATAAAAATAATACCAGGCCATCAAACAATAATGAAAAATACAACCACAGTAAAATTGTTACCCCAATGCCTTTGGCTTTATCTCTTGTTTTTACAGCTGCAAGCAT
Source organism: Ferruginibacter sp. SUN106 (assembly GCF_050611765.1). Classification (NCBI taxonomy): domain Bacteria; kingdom Pseudomonadati; phylum Bacteroidota; class Chitinophagia; order Chitinophagales; family Chitinophagaceae; genus Ferruginibacter; species Ferruginibacter sp. SUN106. The sequence continues at coordinate 82,167 of NZ_JBODJC010000001.1, read as the reverse complement.
AGCAATAGCAACAAAAATTACAGATAAAAGTAAACCTGTGCCCAGCATCATAAAGCCTGTAGCTGTAGGCTCGTACAATAAAATAGGAATACCGGCACCAACAAAAAAAGCCAAAGCTAAAGAAGTACCTAGCCCTGTAAATACGCTTAGCCAGATGGTTCTTCTTTTTAAAGGCTGGCTCACTAATAACTCTAAAAACTCTGCACTGTTGTATACATAGATGGCAGAAAACATAATGCTTACCAATGGTACAATAATTAAAATAATATTGAGTAAACTAAGTAATCCTTTAGCAGAATTATCTTCCAGGTTAAAAACACTTAATGAGATCAGTAACAGAAACAAAGTATACGCCAGCATAATTTTATTACGCAGTATATCAATGATCACGTATTTTATTATCTTTTTCATCCGTTAATTTTTATCATTACGCTGGCAATGGCTTTAGATAATTTTTCCTGCCCGGTGTCTTTACGCAGGTCTTCAATACTTTTATGAAATTGTAATACCCCATCCTGCATATAAATTACCTGTGTTACAAGATCATCCAGTTCACTTAAAATATGAGAGGTGATGAGTATTAGTTTTCCTTTTTGCTTTTCTCTGATGATCTTTTCTTTTAAAATTTCTGCAGCTACCGGATCCAATCCTGCGGTAGGTTCATCTAATATCAATACATCAGGATTAAACAAGAATGCCAGCGCTGCACTTACTTTTTGTCTGGTACCGCCAGATAAAGTACGCATTCGTTTATCCAGCACTTCATTCAGTTTAAATGCTATCACCAGGTCTTCATCAAGCACTGCATTTTTTTGATGACGGATATCTTTCATCATCGACAACATCTGGCCAATACTCATATTATCAGGATAACGGCCTATCTGCGGCATATAACCAATATGAGCCCTGTATTGCCAATCATGCAGAATATTTTTTCCATTGAAAGTGATAAAGCCACTATTACAAACCACCATACCTAAAATGGTTTTGATGAGTGTTGTCTTACCACTACCATTGGGGCCAATCAACGCAACGCATTCACCTTTGTTACAGGTTACCGAAACATTATCTAATGCGGTTAGTTTACCAAATTTTTTAGATACATTACTTGCGATAATCATAGCGGCAAAGGTTTCATTAATGGATGGTCGTCTTTTAAATTTTCCGGTGTAAGTGTGGGAATAATTTTTTCTGTCTTATCCAACAACGCCGTCATAAAACTTCTGAACAACATCATGGCTGGCGGATTTTGTTCGATGATCATGGAATACATACTCACAGGGCGATAAGGCACATCGCCGATCTTATCTTTATTCAAATCGTAGCCATCATATTTATCCCAGTAATTATTATTAAAAGTATTTAACACCAAACTTCCATTTGTACCTACATCAAAAGTATTGCTGAGGAAATTATTATTGGTTAAAGCAATATCCATACAGCTGGCCTGTATTTTTAATGCCCAGCCATTATTATCAAATACATTTTTTTCCATACTGATACGGCTGGTGCCCTCCATATGTATGCCGGTAGTATTTTTTGTAAAATGATTGTTATCGATATACCCGTCAGAAATTTCTTTCAGCAATAAGCCATAAGATGCATCGCCCCAGTTCTCTTCAAAAAAATTATGAAACATTTTTACATGGTTGCTGAACATTACAGCAACACCGGCTCCGTTATTCTTAAAAATATTAGTGATATAAGCATCATTATTACTGAACATAAAATGCAAACCATAACGCAGGTTGTTGAACGATGTATTGCGCCAGATAATGGAGTTGGTAACAAACTCAAAATAAATGCCATCCCTGTGCCCAGAAACGGTATTGGCGATGATACGCATACTGTCGCTCTTCCAGCAATGAATACCATTGCCACTTTGCTGCTCTTCTTTGCTGTATGCAGTTAGTGTATTGCTTTCGATAGTGCAATTAGTGCCATACTGAGAATAAATACCGAAGAAAGTATCATCCAGGATATTATTCCTGATCACAACATCCCTCGTGTTATAAATTTTAATGCCTGCAAAATCTTCAATGCTTGATACACCGGAATGAATTACCTTAAACCCATCCACCACCACACCACTGGCTTTAATGGAAATGATCTCGTATTGATGATCGCCATCCAGTACAGGATGACCGATACCAATTAAAAAAATAGTTTTATTGATGATTAAGTTCTTTTCGTGATATTCTCCTGCATCCACCATCACCGTATCTCCTTTTGCAGCAATTTGTATTGCCTGCTGAACAGATTTTACAGCCCGTTGTTTGCCTGCATGTATTATTGCTGCATCAACAGCGTTGATAAAAATTAAAGACAGCAATATTGAAATAAATGATTTCATTCTTTTATCAGTTCGTTCCAGTTAACAATGGTACCTGCAAAACGTTGTTGTGTTTTTGCCAGGCTGTCTTTATTATCAAAGGCAGCAATATTTCCACCCATTGGGCTTCTCAGGTCTTCGCTTTTTAATAAAGACAAATGGTTTACATTGATCAGTTGATGGGTGTTACAAAAATCGGTGAGGTAAATATCTTTTATGTTAGCAGTTTCAACGTCTTTTGTTTTCAGGTAAGATAAGATACAGTACACATCATCAAACTTATAAATCTTACCTTTTGTTGTTACCAGCTCTGCACCAAACCTGTTATCAGTAACAGTCATCTTACAGAAATAGCAATTATCAACACCTGCTTTAATTGGTTCCGGTACTGCATTACAGGAAGCCAGCGATATGGTTAAGAGTAGCGCAATAGCTGCAGTATTAAATTTTATCAGCTGCCCTTTATTCTTTCTCCATGCTGCCACCACTGCCAAAAGCAATAAAGCACCTACACTGATAAAGATCCACCCCCCAATATCAGGCATTGAGTAAGCACCAAAATTCAGCAATTGTTTAAAACCGATCAATGGTGGCTGATAAGCCATACCCGGAACAATGATGGCTGCATCAGGATTTAAGTTATGGCCATAATTATATTCCCATCTCCAGAAATCATACATCGCCAAAATACCAAAGCATACAAATACTATAAATAAAATATTGAGTAATTTTCTTTTGCCGGTTATAACAACAATGAAAAAGAATAACGCAAAAAAACCGATGATGTATTGCAATACTTTAAACTCCATAAAATCTTCGGAGTGTAAAGTTTTCATACCGATGTAATGATTCAATCCATTTATGATATCTACATTACCGGCTAATTTATTGGGGTAGATCAGCAACATCAACCCTTCGGGGTATTGCGGCGCCTGCAAATCAATTCTCCACATCGGCACAAACAAAACTGCAATCAATCCCACTCCGCAAAGCAGTAATATCAATCTCACCCAGTTTTGTATCCTTACAGTTTTCATCTTTTTTAATTTATAATGAGGAGAGGAAGAAAGGAGCAGGTAAACACCTGCCCCTTTTCACCTGCTCAAAAAACTATTTTTTTGCTGCGGTATCTGCAACAGGATAATTTTTACCTGTACTGAATAACAATGGCACATTGCTTCCCGCTGGTGATACTCTTATATAACCCTGCATTTCCTGGTGCAGTGCGCTGCAGAAATCGGTACAATAGAATGGGAACATGCCCGCTTTTTCTGCTGTCCATTTTAAGGTTTGTGTTTCTCCGGGCATAATTAAAAGCTCTCCGGTATTGGCACCTTTTATAGCAAAGCCATGTGGTACATCCCAATCCTGTTCCAGGTTAGTAACATGGAAATACACTTCATCACCTGCCTTTATACCTTCAATATTATCAGGAGAAAAATGCGAACGGATACAAGTCATGTTTACATCTACCCTATTGCCTGTTCTTACTACTTTAGTGGTGCCTTCTCCTTTAGAAACATAAGGATTTTGGTTTTCATCAATCTTAAAAAACTTTACAGAGTTACCTTTTATCAGGTCAGCAGATACTGCTTGTGCGTAATGCGGCTCACCAATGGTAGGGAAGTCGAGTATCAGTTGCATTTTATCGCCGCTGATATCATAGAGCTGTGCACTTTGTGCCAGTTCAGGACCTGTTGGTAAATACCTGTCTTTAGTGATTTTATTATAAGCGATCAAATATTTAGCATTAGGCTTTTTACTGTCGCCACCGGGAATACATAAGTGGCCGACAGAATAATAAGTAGGCGCTCTGTCCAGTACTTTCAGATCTTTGATATTCCATTTTACCACTTCACTGGACACAAAAAAAGTAGTGTAGGCGTTACCTTTACCATCAAACTCAGTATGCAATGGTCCAAGACCTGGTTTTTGTACTTCTCCATATAAAGCAGCTTCGTATTTTATAACTGGAATACCATCATAATCGCCTGCATAAGCTTTATCAGCAATTGCTTTGATCATTTTATCAAAACTGAATACCGGAATTAAAGCGGCTAATTTTCCACTGCCTACAATGTATTCGCCTGTTGGATCCACATCGCATCCGTGAGGAGATTTAGGACAAGGAATAAAATAACAGATGTCTTTCAATTCTTTTGCATCCAGTACAGTAACTTCTGTTTTTATTTCTGATGTTGCAGAATGTGTTTTATCACTGTAAGTATTGTGAGCATATTTAACTGCCTGCTTTCTTCCTTTACCAGCTTTTAAATATTCTTCTGCTTTTTTCCAGTTCACAGCCATGATAAAATCTTTATCTTTTTGCGAAGCATTTACCTCTAACAAAGTATTCGCCTGTTCAGTATTATAGCAACTGAAGAAAAACCATCCGTGAGATTTGCCTTTGCCGGCGTGGCTCAGATCAAAATTCACACCAGGGCATTGGATCTGGAAAGCAATATCCATCTTGCCATCTTCTTTAGCCACACTGATAAAACTTATAGTGCCTTTAAAATTTTGTTTGTAGGTATTAATTGGTACATCACCGTTTTTATCATCGGGTGGAACGCTGAATCTTGTACCTGCAACAACGTACTCTGTATTTTCTGTAATAAAAGGAGAGCTGTGGTTACCTGCGCTGTTAGGCAATTCAATTATTTCCGCAGTGCGGAATGTTTTCAGGTCTATTCTCGCCACACGTGGTGTATTATTGGCATTGCCAAAAACCCAGCGGCCATCAATTTCTCCATTGGTTTGAGATAATTCTGTATGATGCAGATCATCCCAGGGCACAAAACCATGTGATGTGTTTAACATAGGTTTTGTTTCTTCGCTATAACCCCATCCTTTTTCGGGGTCAACAGAAAAAACAGGAATCACTCTAAGCAACCTTCCCGATGGTAAACCATAGGTAGCCAGTTGCCCGCTGAAGCCTCCCGATACAAAATTGTAGAACTCATCATATTTTCCCGGTGCTACGTAAGCTTTTGAAGCAGCATCGGCATTTACCGCATTGCCTGCATTTTTTGGTTTACAGGAATTAAAACTCATCAACAAGCTGAAACTAAAAGCAGCAGCAGCTATAATTCGTATACTTTTCATATTGTTTGTTTTAGATAATTATTTTATTTCACGCCATCATTCTTACGCTGAAATTCATATAGGGCTCTTGCATCATCATCTGATAAATTCTGGTTGGGCATACGCACCAGGCATATTTCCAGCTGTGCCTGTGCTTTGGGATCTTTATTCAGCATCTCATCTGTGTTGGTAATAAAGTTCATGATCCATTCTGCAGCATGGCGGCTTGTAACACCCTTCCAACCCGGACCAACTAATTTTTCTTCTGTAAGTTTATGGCAGCTGCTGCATTTTACGCTGTACACTTTTTCACCATTTGCTGCTAGTGTTGCATCTAATGCAGCACCCACTTCTACCTTGGTAAATTTTCCTTCGCCCCTGTTGGGATCATAAGATGGGTTACCATTTGATCCTGCTGATTTTGCATCATAAGGATCGGTACCTTTTTTGTCGCTACCCGATCCGCCGCAAGCTGATATAAAAGCTACTATGCTTAAAATGATTGCTAATTTTTTCATGATAATTCTTTTTTGATTTTAAATGATACCACAAGATTACAGCAGCTGCATTTTTTTATTTATGCGTTGAATCATAAGCAAAAGATAATCGTGGTTTTTTGGTATAAACCAGGCATTTTTTACAGATTTAAAAGGAATTCCGCCTTTGTTCTTTGCTTAATGTGATTATAATCATACCCGGGGGTAACTACTGTCAGTTACTGAAATGCACAGGAAGAATATTTTTATACCTTATCCAAGATAATAAGCTATGACAATGATTGACGTTGATACATTACTGGCCTGGGGAGGCGCTTTTAAAAAGCTCTCCGCTAATGAAGTAATTTTCCGTGAAGGAACTGCAGCGCAATTCTACTACCAGTTGGTTAGCGGTAGTATTCGCTGGGTAAATATCAATGATGAAGGAAAAGAATTTTTACAGGTAATGATTGAACCCGGTGAATGTTTTGGGGAATTACCTTTGTTTGACGATGAACCCTTTGCAGCCACTGCCATTGCAGATGAAGATTCAGTAATTATAAGGTTACATCGCAGCACTTTTCACGAATTGATAAAAGAAAATCCTGAAATACATTTTGCATTCAGTAAACTGTTAAGCGAAAGATTACGTTTTAAATTCTTTATTTTAAAGGAGATGGCTAATCATGATCCGGAACACAGCATCTCTACCCTGCTCAGCTATTTTAAACAAACCCGTAAGAATATCTGCACCAAGTGCAACCGCATAAAACTCACCCGCCAGCAGATTGCTGATATGACGGGCTTAAGAGTGGAAACTGTTATCCGCACGATAAAAAATCTGCAACTAAAAGGACAGCTAACCATAGAAAAAGGAAAAGTATATTGCTGATTATGATTTGAATCATAGCCGCCGCTTTTTAAGCGTTGTTTCTTTGTGCAAATATTTTTTATGTCATTGTACGTACGGCGCTGGATAAAAATTGCCCTGTTCAATTTATTTATTGTGGCTTCTATCGGAGTGGTGTTACGGTATAAAATTGCTTTTTCTCTTCCCTTTATCGATCAGAAACATTTATTGCATGGCCACTCTCATTTTGCATTTGCAGGATGGATATCCCAGGCCATAATGATATTGCTGGTAGCTTATTTGGCAACTCAAAGAGGTGAAACTATTTACAAAAGATACCGCTGGCTATTGTATGCCAACCTGTTTACTGCTTATGGCATGCTTATTACTTTTCCAGTTGAAGGTTATGGATTGTATTCTATTATTTTCTCCACGCTTTCTATTTTTGTAACTTATTTTTTTGCAGTGTACTACTGGAGAGACCTGAACAAATTAAAAATTAAAAGCACTGTACTATATTGGTTTAAAGCGGCAGTTTTTTTTAATGCACTTTCTTCATTAGGTGCTTTTGCCTTAGCAGCGATGATGGTAGCAAAGATCGTTCATCAAAACTGGTACCTGGCGGCAGAATATTTTTATTTGCACTTTCAATATAATGGCTGGTTCTTTTTTGCCTGCATGGGTTTACTCACCGCAAAACTTTCTGCCCATGCGGACCTCTTTATTTTAAAAAGAATTTTTTTATTGTTTGTTACTGCAGTTGTACCAGCTTATTTTTTATCTGCCTTGTGGATGAACATTCCCACCTGGGTATATGTATTGGTAATAGTTGCCGCCTTTGCACAAGTGATTGCCTGGGTATATACGTTAGGAGTTATAAAAAATCAATTACCAGTTTTAAAAAGCAGTATGCCGCCAATTGCAAAATGGTTACTAATTTTTTCAGCAACTGCGTTAACTATCAAATTATTGTTGCAGCTGGGTTCCACTATTCCTTCGCTTAGCAATCTTGCTTTTGGGTTCAGGCCCATTGTAATTGGTTACCTGCACCTGGTTTTGCTGGGTATGATCACTTTATTTCTCCTTGGTTATATGCTTGCATACAATGTGATAACTATAAATAAAAAAACAATAACCGGGGCTATTATTTTTACTTCCGGCATCATTATCAACGAAATATTTTTAATGACACAGGGTGTTGCGGCATTAACCTATACCAATATTCCTTTTATCAATGAAGCGCTGTTAGCAGCAGCTCTTATTATGTTTACTGGTTTATTACTATTACTGGTAAGTCAAAATAAAAAACGCAAAAGTGATTTGAATCACAAATGATCATTGCAAACAGTAACACCTTTGTAAAAATAATTATTATGAAAAATTTAGCTGAACAAACATTAGCCACTATCGTAACACAAAACCATCAAACAGTACCTGTACTGGAAAAGTATAATCTTGATTTTTGTTGTAAAGGAAAAAGAACATTGTCGGATGCCTGTATAGAAAAAGGTATTGCTGTTGAAGCATTGTTAACTGAACTGGAAAATGCAACAGACAATGTGCAAAAAAACCAATTGCCTTTTACTGATATGGATGAACAACAACTGATCAGTTATATCCTTATACATCACCACTTTTATGTAAAACAAAGTATGCCCACAATTTTATCGCATGTAGAAAAAGTGGCGACTAAACATGGTGATCGTTATCCTTACATGGTTAAAGTAGGGCAACTCTTTACCGACATAAAAGAAGAAATGACATCGCACATGCAAAAAGAAGAAATGATCTTGTTCCCCAGGATTAAAGAAGTAGGGCAACTGTATAATACTCAACAAAAGGCCGGCCTTGCAGGCGGCTATATCAGCGGCCCTGTAAATGTAATGGAAGAGGAGCATGAGCATGCAGGAGAATTGTTGTATGAAATAAGGCAACTTACTAATAACTATACACCACCATTTGACGCCTGTACCACATTTAAAGTAGCGCTGGCCGAATTAAAAGAATTTGAAGAAGACCTGCACAAGCATGTACATTTAGAAAATAACCTGCTGTTTCCTTTAGCAGAGAAAATGCTTACTGCCACAACTGTGTAATAGCAAACCAATAAAAAACCTGCTTTCAGCTAGTTGGGAGCAGGTTTTTTATTGGTGTCCTCACCAGGGCTCTCATTAAATTTGATTATCATCATCGTCATTAGCGGGATCTTTCGGAGTCACTCATAACTATTACGAAAACACTTATAAGTATGCTTGACAAAAAAATAATCCCTAGATTATATTCCATCTCACACTGAATGAGCATCTGGTAGTCTTAACAAACTATTTTAGTTATAATTATTGATTACAAATTTTGGTTTAAAGAGCTATTTTTTTATCATTGTGTTCATTTGGTCTTTGCTAAAATTTAAAAGTTTTGAATAGAAAAAGAGCCGCCATTTTAATGACGACTCCTTTCTTTGCTTGGCTATCCCGTACTTATTTTATTTAAACTGCTGCAAAAGAAAAAACACAGCTTGCGGCATTCCACAAAAGAATAATCTTACTCAACAATTATCACATGCCTGCAAAACTGCAATGTATTTCTATTCAAAAAATTAATGTACTACTTGAATTTTATACACTTCACTTTTCCCTTCTACGGTTGTAACACGTAAGTTGTAAATGCCGGAAGTTATATTCTGACAATTAATTGTATTAGCACCGTTTATTAAACTAATGTTTTGTACTAATTGTCCCTGTGCGTTGTATAATTGTCCGTTAACCTTGCCTATGTAATTACTAAGGTTTACATTTATTACAGTATTTACAGGGTTAGGGAAAATAAGTATTTTAGTACTATTACAATTTGAGTTAACCGTTACCGTCTGGCTGTATTTAGCGGTAGCAATATCGGAACTTAAAAGCTTAATGCGATAATAAGACCTGCCGTCCGGTGCTGGATATGTATATTGATAACTGCTGTTATTTCCTTTTGCTGTTACCTGTGCAATAGTACTAAAATTCACACCGTCTTTGCTATACTCCACTTCATAAAGGCTAAAACCGGGTTCATCAGCACTCCTCCAGTTAAGCAGCACTTTACAATCCTGTAGCTTTGCAGCAAATTCATTTAAAACAATCGGCAGCGGATTTGACAAGCCGTTATTGCTTGCAAAACCAAACGTAGAGAAGTTTTGAATGCCTGCATATTCTACATAACTAATTCCATCTTCGGTGCCGGTAGTTAAACCTGTGAAGAAAGCAGCTCCGGTAATAGTTGATCCTGTATTAGCTGCAACAGCAGCCGTTGCATCACCTTCAAACTTAAACCATTTCTGGCTGATCACGGGTGCCGGCACAAGTGAAGCACTTAATTCTGCCGGGTCATAAAACACTCTTACTTTCATACCGCCACCTGCACTGTATGTACCTGCGGTAGGATCAGTTATTGTCAGCAAACGTCCCATAATATTAAGTGTACTTGGCGTACCGTTGCTTACACTATAAGGAGCTGCCTGGTAGGTTACATTACCTGTAAGATTTGCCGGAATTGTGTTTCCGTTGGCATACAGTGCAAAAATTTTCCTTGTACCATCACCAAGGCTTAAGCCAGTAGTACCACTTGCTGCCGTACCATCTGAATAGTAATACTGCCATCCTTCCTGCGGGCAACCGCTGTACACAGGCACTGCAGTACTAGCAGCAACTGGTAAATAAACAGTACCCTCCGGTTTTACCTGCACTCTTGCAAATGAAAAGTAGGATGTACCTGCAGGGAATACCGTATTACAAACGTAGTTTGATCCTTCTACCGTAAGAATTGTAGTGGTAACATTTGTGGTAAATGCTGCATCACTTGCAGTTACCAGGCACAATTTTGTACAAGAACCAATTAAAGAAACGGTACCAATCACTCCTGTGCCATCCACACTTACTTTAACCGCCTGGCCAAAATTAGTTGTAACGGCTTTCCATACACGCTGCATCCTGTAATTGGTACCTGGTGCATTGTATACAAATGTTGGAGCGGTAGCCGCTGTTATATCCGCACCTAATGTATTGGTTTGCCCGTTATCGCCCCAAACAAGATAGCTCAGATCATTAGCAAATACATTAGTGTTACCTGCATTAGTAGTTGCAATAGTACCTAAGCCAATAGTTACCTGCCTGTTTACAGGTGTATTTACACTGCGGCTTTGTTTTTGTATTAATGCTTCGTTATCATCACGCCCAATACCGGCAACATTGTTTTGATAAGTGGCATTACCGGTCCACATAGCAGTTGACCTTGTGTTGAGGTAATCTACCGGGCTTGCTGTGCTACCCTGGGTGATACCATATTTAAGTGCCAGGTAAGAATTTACCCTTTGCACATTGTTGGGTATACTAACCGGGTTATTATAGAGGATGATTTCTCCAATACTTCCCGGTAAATAATTAGCGCCGCCACCTGAACCAACGTTCAATAATTGATCGGATGTTAAATAGGTTCCGAAATTACCAAAAGTCGCGGTACTCATATTGCCATTTAAACCTTTCTGACCAGTAGCTGTATTTCTTGCACCGGCCATAGAAGCCAATGTTACTTTATTAGCAACAGTAGTAGCAGCTGTAACTGTATTTTGCTGAATATAAAAAGTACCGGCATCAGTATAGGTAGCAGCATATATACCCCCGGAGTTTGAAGCATAATTGTATACGGCCAAACCGCTTGTTGAAGATGATTTATATACTACGAATTGCGAAGAAGGCGCATCACCTGAAGTGGTTGTAATTGCACTAAGCGGAATATTGCCGGCTGCACTTATAAGTTCATCGTTCGATCCGTCAAAAGTTACCACGGGGTTAAAGTTAAAAGCATTGGTAACGGTATTGAATACAGGCTTTTTGGCCGCCGTAGCCTGCTGTACTTTATAGCCGGTTGTATTCCTGGCTGTCCAGGTATCGGTTGCCCCGGCAACGTAGTTGGAATCTGCACTAAGCCATACGCTAAGGTTAGGGGTAACGCCGCCAGGTGCAATTATTTTATGCCCAAAGGTAAAATACGTTGCATTGGATAATACACTGGTTGGCACATCTGCATATATATAATTGCTGTTGGTTGCTAACGGATAATAAGTTTCATTAGTAGCATTAAATGCACCTGTGGTACTTACTATTAAATAACTTTCTGTTGCAGGTATTATACCATTGGTGGCAGCAATACCTACACGTATAGTTTTACCTGCAAGCCCTGAACCGGAAAGTTGTACTTTCCATTTTTTATCCAGTATAGTATTGAAACCTTGTGCAGAAACGCTGTAATTAGCATTATCTGTAAGTACAGGTGCGGTAGCCTGGTTAGCACTCCATACTAAAGATGACTTATCCGAGGATATGGTATTGTTATTTGCGGCGTTGCTTATTGCAATAGTACCAAGGCCCAATGTTACAAATGCATTATCGTTTACACTTTGAGATTGCTTTTGGTATAATCCGGAAGCATCATCACGGCTGATACCGGCTATATCATTAATATAACCTGTATTGTTTGCAGGCGTCCACATATCATTTGTTCCACTTGCATCAGAAAACACATAGCTGCTTGTGCCTGCTGCCAGTGTAATTCCGTATTTAATACCGAGGTAAGAATTTACCCTTAATTTTTCTGTAGTACTTAACGGCCACGGATAGGTGATAATTTCCGAAATAGAACCATTCCATGGATTTCCGCCATCCACTTCTCTTCCTATATTAAAATCCCTGTTATCATTCAAAAACCTGTAAGTTCCTGCATCTGTAATAGCCGTTGCAGATGAAGCGCCATCCACCATTTGACTATTATTTAATGTAGCCACCAGGTTATTGTTCTGATAGTTCTGAACACCAATTGCAGGTTTTAATACAGATGTAAATGCATCGGCAGTACTTTGAACCGCAGTAGCAGGATAGTTATTAGTACCCGTTCTTAATTTATTACTTACGTTATTAATAAAATTCATCGATGCAGTTCCAAAATCATCTCCATAAGAGAATATAACATCAGTAGTTCCAGTTGCAATGCCCGACCTTGATGCAACAGCAAAACTGGTTGTACCTTGTTGGGCATAAGGCAAATTGTTGGCATCATCTGCTGATTCAAAATAACCTGCTCCTCCAAATTCAATAGTTGGGTTAAAATTTTGCAGGTTGGTGCTTGTACGGTAAATGGGTGAAGTTCCTCCTGCAGTAAGATTTGTTAGATTACCATTGGCAGATTGGTCTGCCCAGGCACTGGCTGCTACCCCCTCGCTACCGGTAACACCTGCATCTGCTCTATGCCAGGTACCCAATAATGGATCCATAAATAATTTGCTGTCGGGTAGCTGGGCAAAACTGGTACCGGCATCTAAACCGGCAGTAGTACCTTTCCATTGAGGCTGGCAAAGATTTGGAAGTGCACCCCCGCTAAAACGTATCTCTATATTATGAGCCCCTGCCGATAAGTTTTGGGTATTAATTGTTGCTGCAGCGCCACCAAATTCATCGGCATACGCAAGATTTCCATCGATAAATATAGCGCCATAATCATCAATATTCTGCATTTGAAATTGATAGGCCCCGGCATTAGTTATTGTTAAACTGGCTTTCCCCACTACTGTAAAATTACCTCCGGGAAACTCTGAACTTGAGCCTGAACCCTGCAGAACTGTATTAAAGTTATACATTGTATTAGTGTAACCGACTTGTTTTAAACTGCCATAAGTACCGGCAATAATAGTGGCACGATCAGCCACAACACCATTGTATATTTCATACTTCATTCCGTTAACACTTGCAGCTGGTGCCAACACACCTCCCGGTGCGGTAGCAGTACCTCCAAAACTAAAATAACTGGTAGCATTATCACTAAAATCGTAATTGAAAAGATAACATACCACACCATTTACCATTGCTGTACCTGCATTAGCAATAAGCCCGTAACCAGAAAAAGCTGAATTGTTAGCATAAATAAGTTGTGGGTTTGTAACACTGCTGAAAGCAGTTACAGGATAAGCCAGTGTAACAATACCTACACCACCTGCATCCTGTACCTTCCATGCTTCGGCCATTCTGTATGTAATACCTGAAACATTTACATTCATAGCAGTACTCAAATTATTATCCCCCATAATCAGCGATTGCAGGTTTGTACTAAAGCTATTGCTGTTGGCATTATTTGTAACTGCAAAGCCTGCAGTGCCATTACTAACGATTAAGGCTGTACCCTGGTTCTGGCTTTGCGATTGTTTTTGATTTAATGCTGAAGCATCATCCCTTGCTATACCTAATATATTATTTTGAAAAACTGCATCAGCTGACCAGGTGGTTGTACCGGCAGAATTGGTATAATTAACTAAATTGGAGGTATTGCCCAATGTGATGCCATACTTAATGGCAAGATAAGACTCCACTTTATTTCTTTCTGTATTTGATAAATCCCAGGGATAATTGATTACTTCGGCAATATTACCTTCTAAATAATCAATACTACCGCCATTATCAACCAATGTACCAATGAAATAATCCTGGTTATCGTTTATCTCTACACCAGTACCGCTTTGCGTGGTGGTACCGCGTAAATAGCCATTGGCATATTGAGAATTATTATTTGAAGCTGTAATGGATGTGTTCTGGTATTTAGCAACCGACAATACGGGTTGATTGGCTACATTAAATACATTAGCTGTATTTACATTAGTACCAAATGTTAACCCGCTGACAAGTTTATCAACATTTTCCAATACAAACGCACTTGTTGCTGTACCATTATCTCTGCCATACGACATCATGTTGCCCTGGTCTGTTGTATTGGCACTGGATGATACCACAAAAGTAGTTCTGCCCTGTGTGGCATAAGCTAAGTTATAGGCATCATCATTACTACGCATTGCCCCATTATTTGTAAACTGTAATGTTGGATTAAAATTAAACAAGCCGGTAGCAGCGCTACGATAGATCGGTCCTGTACCAACAATGCTTGTCATATCAGTTTTAAATGTGTTGGCCGATTGATCAGCCCATGAAGAAGCAATAGCATCACTAACGGCAACTATGCCGGCATCTGCCTTGTGCCAGGTACCTAATGCGGCAGTGGTTAGTATAAATTTATTATCGGGCATTTGTACAAATGAAGTACCGGCATCCAGACCGGCTGCATTACCTTTCCATGTAGGTTCGCAGGTAACACCACCACCATTATCCGTAAAACGTATTTCAATGGTATGCATTCCGGCACTTAGTGTAACCGGTGTTATGGTAGTAGCAACCGTACCTAATCCTGCAGATACATTTCCCCTGTATACTTCGGTAACACCATCTATTAAAATAATAGCAGCATCGTCCAGGGCATTCATACTAAAAGAATAACTACCTGCAACAGTAATAGTAAAGCCAGCCTTACCTACGAGGGTAAAACTGTTAGCTATTTCACTGGTAAACCTGTCATCAAAATCATATAACGAGCTGGTGTACCCTGTTTGCTTTAGTGTACCATAACTAGCAGTAGCCAGGTTGGCTACTGTTGTGGTGCCATTATAAAGTTCGTACCGCATTCCGGGAACATTTGCAGCGGGAGAAGATACGCCGCCGGGCGCCTGGGCAAAAGTGTAATTTACCAGCAGCAATAACAATACTGCTAAAAGCTGGATTTTTTTTCGTGTAGTTGTTTTTTTCATTTTTCTTTTTTTTGTATTTCTTTACCGCTGTTTTTTTAAAAAAGGGTACCGTTCAGCGTTAAAAAAATGGTTTCTCAAAAAGGTATTCAAACTTAAGTATGTGCAATTCCGGCCTATCAAAAACCTGATAATATTGCCATGCAAAATTGAATAAAACAAACCCCGAAAAAAATAGACTACATTGATATTTTTTATAGTTTCAACAGGTGCGGCAGTTACCATAAACAACTAGCTATACTAGTCTGTTCAGACTACAATCTCAATTATACTATTCACCCATCTTAAATAATAAATACCTAATTACCCGGATAATATTATTTTAAAAGTTTCTTGCAGTAGCTAATTAATAATAGTGAGTAAATGCCTGCTGTTGTTTTTATTATGCCCGGGTATGTTTTTAAAATTCCCTATGTAGTTCATTATTATTTTTTTGAGAAAAGCGCCCCCTATTTTTAGCGGGTAAATTATAAAAAAATGTCAGTTGCATAAGTTTACGATTATTTGGATATTTGCTACATATTTTATCGGGATGTTACTGTTTGATTTTATGTAAAAAAAACTTATGTCCTGTAATAAATTTGTTTTTTAAAATCCAAACTATATTATATGATAAACCCCTTAGACTTAAGCTCATTTAATGGGATTATAGTTGACGATCACGAACTTTTTGGCCATGGTTTTGCAATGATATTGAAATCCATGGCTTTTAATAACAGCCTTCATTTTACCAATATAGAAAGGGCAATGAATGAACTACAGGCAAATAATTACAATGTTTTATTTATTGACTTACAGATGCCGGGCACTGATACCAAAGAATTTATAACTACATGCAGAAAAAAGTACCCTTATTTAACTATAATTATTGTAAGCACTATTGCTGAAATAAACAGGGTTAAAGAATGTTTTACCTGGGGCGTGGATGGGTATATCAGTAAATCTGTAAGCGTCTTTGAACTAAATCTTGCGCTTGAAAGAACTTATGCCGGAGACAAGTATGTAAGCTCTGATTTAAACAGCAAATTAGCCAACAGTCTTTTTTTTCCTGCTCAAACAAATTTAACTGCTAAAGAACTTGTTGTATTGAAATTAATAGCACAAGGATATAAAGTGGATAAAATCAGTGAGATACTTTTTATAAGCACTTATACAGTTTTGGCCCACCGCAGAAATATTATGAAAAAACTTGACCTTCATACTGCAGCAGAATTGGTAAAGTATGTATTTACAAACAACCTAAATTAAAATAGTAAATTTTTTTATCGAGGCGCCAATCAATGAACAATTAATTGCTTACAGTTATTACTGTTAAAATTCCGTGGGAATGCTCACTGTAATTTCTGTACCCTCATTTCCTGAAACTATTTCACTCGTGCCATTTAATGCAGTAGCTCTGTCACGAATTGAATTCAATCCAATTCCTTTTTTCGATTGCACGTTAAACCCTTTCCCATCGTCTAACACTTGCAAAACAATTTCATTGCTATCATCATAAATTAGTATGCAGATATTTTTAGCGAAGGCGTATTTAATGATGTTGGTAATTGCTTCCTGTATGATATACAACAGTTGAATTTTTATTTCCAAACTGACTTCTTTCATAAGTTCATCGTCCACTTCAATCACTATTTTGTATTTGTCAGCTGTAATACTATTCTCAATTATCAATCTTATTCTTTTTGAAAAGGTTATTTCCATTTCATTTGCTTGTCCATTATAGAGCAAACGGCTTTTTTCTCTCGTACTTTCATAAATATCTGTCATTAATTTAGCAATATTTTTTAGCCGCTCCACCTGCTCCTTATTGTGATTGTTTATCAATTCTGATTCGACTTGTATTTTTGCCGCAGCAATAGTACCGGCTAAACCATCATGCAAATCCATCCCTAATTTTTTTTGTTCTTCTTGTTTTATTAAAAAGCTTCTCTCTTCCAATTCCATAATTTGCAACTGGCTGGTATAATTCAATTTAGAAATCCTTTCTTTGGCAGCTTTATCTTTTATTCTTATACGCAGGTATAAAAAAAGAATAACAATTAAAGAAATAGCAGAGATAATGCCAATAAGAACATTGCGTTTTTGCTCCAGTTGCTGAGCCTTTTGCAGTTCTTCTGTTTTCGCTTCGGCAAGTGTTTGTGCATACATATTGTTATTAATATCAGCAATTTTAATTCCTATTATCGAATCGTTTATATCATAGGCGTTCTTTAAATTCTGATAGGCTGCCCTATAGTCTTTTTCACTTGCTTTAAGTATGCTGTAGTTATATAAATAAACTGTTCCATCCGACAAATTGTCCACGGCATTATCTTGCCGTTCTCTCATTTGTTGGAGATAAAACGCAGCACTGTCGGTTTGCCCCTTACCAATAAAAAAATCGAAAAGATATAAACACATATCACTTCGAACTGCTTCCCGCCATATATAATCATAGCTCATATGTTTAGCATATGCAATGGCATACGCTGAATCCAGCATTTTTTTTGCATTATCGGGTTGATGGAGGATTCTTTTCTTGAAATACTGAGCCAGGTAATAATTATAAGTTGGCCTGTACAATAGCGAATCTGGAATATCCCTTTTCCTTTGCCAGCTATTCCTGATATTTTCTGAAAGGACACATGCCTTTAATGCATTGGCTGTATCTTTTAGTTGAAGGTAAAAATCAGCTATGTCTGTTAGTGCAGATGTGGAATTCATCAGAGTACCTCTTGGTACGCTGTCTGTAATTATCTTTTGTGGCAATTGTTGTAAAAAAGGCAGGTAACGGTTATATTCTTCTATACACCTCTGGCGCCCGCTTGCTGTTCTTCCATAATTATATATAATGGCAACCAAACTAAAAAGCGAATTGACATAACCCTTTATTTTTTTTCTTTCCTCTTCAGCCTTTTCCACATAATAAAAGGAAACACCCGGCCTGTAAGTGTATAAGCAATTATCATAGAGCATCATATAGTAACGTACACGGCGTCTTTGATAAGCATCATTACTCCAGGCGATTTTTTTATAGGTAACTAATTTTTCTTTAAGCGTAATGTTTTTAATGTACAGGTCACTCAATTTTTCTATCGCCTTCATATACATGGTGTCATCTAATCTACCTGATTGATATTGCTTTAAAAGGGTTGACCATTTTGAATCAAGCGTATCAGATTGAGCAAAAATTTCTTGAGAAGCAAGAAAAAAGATACTTGCAACACAAAATAACTTTAAGGTTAAGGTCATTTTAACTTTCAGCACCATGCGATTTAAAAAAGTGAAAATAGATTTTTTTTTTATTTAGTGCAAGTTTCAGGTTTATTTTTTGTATTGGTAATGGAGTTTTTATAGTAAAGTATTTTTTTTACTTATGTAATTTATTAAGAGGATTATTATGGTAAAAGTATTTGTCATAAACGTTAACAATGGTTGGATGATATGGAAAAAATAAAATCTGGGGTGGCGGAGCAGATTTTACTAGCACTCCTTCTATAGTTGATTTAAACAGAATGGTACATCACTCTACAGAATCCGGAGAACAGCAATAATTAAAATTTAAATCGTGATTTATACTGATTGAACTTCCGTCTACTCTTGCATTGCAAATGCAGTAAGGGTTTTAGGTGGAAATAAAAATGGCCGTTTAATTAAAAACGACCATCATTCTTCTTGTGTGGCCTCGCCAGTTATTTTGAACAGGTAACATCATGTGATAACATATGGAATAACCTGATATAAATATCCTGACAATCAATTATTTAGTGACAATTATTGATTTTTGGAACACTACACTTACAAGAAAAATTGTAGCCAAAGTGTAACCAAAAATCAAATATATGTCAAAAGTTAATTACTATTTAAAGAACGTACCGAAAGAAGAATTTCTTCAGATACTAAAAAAAGAAAACCGAAGCCAGTACAATCTGGAAATGAATTTAAGAAGGTCAATAATCATTTCAATAGCCTATGATGGGAAAAGAGAAATTTTTTCTACCGGAAAATTTATTGAACTACGTTTATGGGATAGGGTGACAATGCGAATAAAGATTCTCACTGAAACTCCTGTGGAGTCTATAGTAGACAGGGAATGGCTTGATGCAAAAAAAACAGAAATAGAAAAACTCATAAGTAGTGCAAGGGAAGAGTATCGTTCCGTTTCAAAGGATGAATTATATGAATTAATTCTTCGTAAAGTAAGAAATAATAATGAAGCTTATAGTTTGAAAGAAATATTAAACCAATTTTTTTTCGACCATAAAACAAAAAGAGGAGCAAGTGTTAAACTTAATACGGTAAAAAAATATCGTTCGACGATTTCACATGTTATTAAATTCCAAAAGCATGATAAATTTATTCCTGAGCTATACAATACCGACTGGCTAAAAAAATTCAAGCTATATCTTATGAATGATGTAAGATTTGGGGATAATTCACATTTAAACGATAATACCGTTTGCAAATATATCGTTGCTCTAAAAACATTCTTTACTCATTTAAAAAAGAAGGGATTCAGAATAAAGGCTGAATTAGATGAAATTAAACTTGCTGAGACCGAGCAATTAGTAAATATTGTGACCCAGCATGAATTAAAACTATTAGAGCAATTTAATTCTAACAACCCATATCATAATCAGGTCAGAGATGTTTTCTTATTTCAATGTTATACGGGCTCAAGGTATGGGGACATTGAAAAAATTAAAAACGAAGACATAGCAGTCGATATGGGAATGTTAATTTGGAATTATATTGCTGAAAAAACCGGAGCGCATATTTCAGTACCACTCAATCCAAATGCAATTCGTATTCTTGATAGATACAAACATTTGCCAACTCCTTTACCCCATTATTGCAATCAGGTCATAAATCGCGAATTAAAACTAATTGCAGAACAGGCGGGATTGAACAGAATTGTAAAAAAGGTAAAATATCATGACAATATTAAAACTGAAGTTTCCTGGCGTCTTCATGAGATCATCACTACACATATGGCCCGCAGGACATTCATTTCAATAAGTCTGCAACTTGGAGTAGCGGAGCGAATGGTCAGGGAAATATCTGGACATAGAGATGAAAGGAGTTTTAGGCGATATGTTAATTTAAATAAATCTCATCTTGTGGCTGTGACAAATGCATGGGCATCTATGTTGGCCTAAATTAAAAATCTCAAGTTTATTATTAGCGACTACCGCACTTAATAATATTATGTGATTGTTCATTTAGTAGACCGTGTAGTTGTTTAGTTCAAACTATTGTATTAGTATAAATATAAAACGACGTTTTTCGAAGCAAAGTTCAAAATATTTCACCACTTTTAATTTTGAAAGTGAAGTATTTTATTTTGGTGCGAAAACGGAGAAAGATCAGGACTTTATTTAGTTTATTGATATAACCTTCTCGCATTGAATATATCCATCTTATTAGAGAAATTTTTATTGAAATATTAGGTAAGGACCTAGAATGAAATATGAGAGTGTCGTCAGTCCATAAATGGAAACGATCTGGGGAATCATTAATAAGTATGTTTCTTGAATTTGGAATTAATTGTTTGCAAAAAATAGATAAGCAAAGTCTAATATTAGAGTATGCCACAGGTTGCCTATTATGTGAGTAACAATGTTGATTTTGGGACTATTAATATACGGAATTATTTTTCGCAATGAGAGCCTTACTGCAAAGCTATTTGGTATAACAAAATTTTGAAACAATCTAAATGATGTTCTTGTTCCGTGTTTGAGAGTGGTGGGTTTGGCGTATCTACTATCCCAATAAATTTCTAAATTTTTAAGTGCGGGCAGCTGCTTTAGTACACCCTACGACTCTTAATGCGATTAAAACAGTTGAGCAATTTGTTGCCTCGTTCATTTTCGTAAGAATTTTCTTTAACAGTATTTCGACTATAGTATCTTTTCTTAACATGGCCTAGATCATGTACACAAAAAAATAAAAGTTTAATATTATTTTTTTTTATAAATTTAACTAATTGTGATTTTTTCTATTGTATAACTAGAAGGCGAAAATTTTCCTTCAGTTCACTTTTTTACCTAAATGGCAACTTTACATTTTTTTTCTTCCGAAAAAGATTTACCTGGGCAAATTGCTGGTAATAGCTATGGCCCCATGTCACCGACACAATTCCGTGTTACATCCGTTTTTAATGGCGTAGCCATTTCCGCGGAACCCATGGCTTTTGCGGTAACGTCTGGGCATATTTTCCTCGTAAAACAAGCCGGCACCAGTAAGATCAACCTGGTTTTAAAACCCGACTCGTTACCAAAGGGATTGCCACCAGTACGATACTTCATTTACAGGGGTTTGAAGAGAGATGATTTCTATAAAAAAAGCAAAGATGAAATAAAAGAAGCTGCACCCAATGATAGTGAACTGATAAGTCATATCCTGAAAGCTAAGGAAGGTAAGAATGCAGCCGTGTTTAATTATGGGCAGTTGCCGGATACGATGCTTATTGACAATTTATTTTTCGATAAGAACAATACCTTCCATCATGTATGGGCTGGAACTAGTCTTGGCCGGTTTGACAGTCTTGTTCCCGGTGGGGCATCCACAGATTATGGCTTCGAGATAATTCTTGACGAACCCGGCTATAATGCCAGCATCGGTATTGCAAAGAAAGATGTCAATATAATCGATATCCCGGCGACTACAACGGGAGAAGAAGATGTAGCCCTGTCATCCGTTCTGGCGTATATTGATCCTGCCGCGTATTATGGAAGTTTTTGTGCAGCTTTAGAAGTGGTTATTGATAAAAAAAATATGACATCGGATCTAATCTATCCTGTGTTAAAAAAATTTACAACAAAGAATACGGTATATGTTGACCTAAGAAATGAGGAAGGAAACCCGCTTGATTGGTTTGCAAGCGCGGATCCCACGATTAAAATCACAGCGAACGCAGCCTCTGCTTCTTCTACGCTTCCTATTAATTACAGGAATCAATTTTCTTTTCCACTCCATATATTGCTGGCAGGCTTCGACAGCCCGCATGTGAAGAACAGCCAATCTTTTTTTATCATAAATCTTTCCATTGCACCGGAAAATAACCCCACGCCAATGATCGCCTTGCAATGCGGCTATTGGTCCGATCTTTTTCCGGTTATCCGGCAGGATATTCTTTTTTCTGCCTGTACTGTCGTAAACGGATGGACCACGGATCTGCAGTTTGCCGTATCAGCCGTGGACGATCAGGGTGTAAAAGTACCGGTGGCATCTTATCTGCGTGTACAGGTTTTGCGATATCAGACTAAAAAAGCGCTGGAAGATCCCGAATACATCGGTAATCCCAACGATACTGTCCTGATCGGTTTCGGGACTCTTTTCTCACCCAACCAGATTCATCTACCGGAACAATCAGAATTATAAATTTAGAACTTGACAATATGAGCGAAAGAACCAGGCCTTATACCAGCTATGCAGAGTTTCACCAGGTGGGGTTTGCCGTGGATC
Organism: Ferruginibacter sp. SUN106; assembly: GCF_050611765.1. Lineage (NCBI taxonomy): Bacteria > Pseudomonadati > Bacteroidota > Chitinophagia > Chitinophagales > Chitinophagaceae > Ferruginibacter > Ferruginibacter sp. SUN106. The sequence goes on along the minus strand of NZ_JBODJC010000001.1, from coordinate 59,326 downwards.
TTGGTGCCATCAACGATGAATGCGGCCAAGTTTTATTTGCTTATAAGTCGCAGGTGAAACTCATTCCTAAAATGCCAACTGATAACAAGGGTATCGATCAGCGGGAAGGCAAGACCGCTATCCTTGAAGTGGTGAGACCCGAACCCAAAAAAACATCCTGTTTTTATAATCACCTGGCTGATATATCGGACTATAATTTCAAATGGATGATAACGGAAAAGAGTGGGAAGTCAATACTTCTGAGGGGACTCAATAAGGTACCGATGAAAACGATCTTTATCCGCAAGATCGAATTGGCAAATCAGAAACGGGTTCTTGAATTGAGAATAAAGGATCCAATAGATCAAATCGGGCTGAGTCCCTCCCCAATCGATCTTTTCTTTTCGGTTGCTTATTCCACAGCAGAGAAAATAAAGATCAATGATCTTATCCGCGATCCGGCTAATTTTATTCCAGGCAGTAAGACATTCTTAATCTATGATGAAACAATACCCGGTATCCGCAAAGTAACGGCAAAAGAACGCGACTATTTTGAGGTCACCCTTTTATTGAAAGGCAGCAGGAAGGTGCAGGGTAAAATTCTCAGCAATACTGTTAAAACAGGAATCATTGCGAGGAGTATTGATGGCAGAAATTTTTTTACAGACGCCTATGCGGAAGCTGCATTTCTAAAGATTGAGGATAAGATAACCTGGAACAACCATATCATCCCCGGCGCTGTTTCTGGTGATCAACCTTTTGGCCCCGATCTTAACATTATCCGAAAGGGCCTTGAAGATATTATCAGCTTGGCAGAAACTCTTACACCTGGCAGCCCAGATACGGCTAAAGACCTGCTTAATCAGGAGATCAGGGATGCATTCTATAGTAATAATATCGATGATTTGACCTTCCAGATGGCATTCAGATTTCCTTTCTACATGAAGAATATTGCAGCACAACCTTATACCAACGATAACAATCCCTATTACACCAAATTTGATGAATGCTATAAAATCGCCAATTCAATCAGAACCGCGTCGATTAAAAATATCTCTGAATTAAATTATGCTGGTAAATGGAAGAAAGACTATGCAGGAGGCGATTTCAAGGACTCCGACAAAGATTATTACCGATTAATGGGTCTTCAGCAACATGAGTTGTTTGGATCAGTTACTCCCGCTTACATGGTTAAGAATTTTGAATACGAAAACGCAAGAAAAAAATACAATCCGCGGCCACATCTCCCGGTGAAGGGGGGCAAAGTGGACAAAGGCAGTCCTAGAGATCTTGAAGAATTGTTACAGAGTAACATAATAACAACAATACAGAAAACAGCCCTGGAAAACGGTGCCAAGTACGTTGAAATAAAAGGGAAAGGAGGATTTGTTGTTAAAGAAGTCGACAAAAAAGAATTCTATCTCTACGATTTTTCCTGGCCGCGAAATTCAGGAAACGAGTCCGGTATAACATTCGGGTTGGGGTATGACATAGGAAAACGCCTAGAAGAAAAAACGCCTAAAAAAAATTTGCTCGCATATATTTCACCAGATCCAGAAACTACAAAAATTCTCAATGAGTTTGATGTGATACTTGTAAAAGCAATAGGAAAAATACAGGAAGATGCAATGCGTCATTTCTACCCCTTTTTCGACATGTTTTGGAAGCATATCCTGATGGATTACCAGAAAATGGTACCGGCAACTGTGAAACTGATGAAGAATGAATACTTAGAAAAGTCCTTGAATGCGATCGCTATTCGTTATACAACGGAAAAAAATCTACCCCTGTTATTGACCATCTACCAGCCATTCTTTAAACCTTTTTATAACGATAATGGAGATCAGTTCCTCAATGAAATTGAAAAAGTAGTTTTCCTGCGAGCCTCTTATAATAAGGGTGCCGGTAGTCTCAACCCTTACCATACAAAAAACCCTAGCCTCGGAGAATCCACGAGAAGATTCATCCACGCTTTCAACACGCACGACTACCGTTACCTGGTATATGCTGTACGGAAATCGAAATTTGCCAATATCCCAGAAGTATTGAATCTAATGAACACACTTGATGTTTTCAGATATACCAATTCTACCCGCGCCAAAATCGCGGATATAAAATAAGTATTATGGAAAGATATTTACCGAGTCTATCTACACTTGTCACACTGGACGATCTCCCGGACAGCCTTGGATTTATTAAAGATGCTGGAACGTCCGTTCTTAGCAATACTTATTACGACAATTTCCGGATGAATTCTTCACGTGACGGTGATAAAAAAGATATCCGGCTAACACTGCTTCTCGACAGGCAGATCGGCTTCGAGTTACCCGGTACAAACTTGCTGCTGTTGCTGAATCCGAATGATGCGCTAACCGGGCAACCGCGCAATAACAGACTTGACTTGCGCATAAACTGGCAACTGGGCATATTAAGATATACTAACTCTTTCACACCCACGCAGTTTTCCTTTTCGGCTGAAGCTTTTGCCGATCTCATTACAAACACTATCCAGATCGACGACACTTCGTTTTTAAAAGCCATCGCACTTCAACTCGGCAGGTCTGAAAAAGGGAATATACCTTTTAAAGAAATTACGATTGAAAAATATATTGCGATTTTTAATGACTACTACGCACTAACGGGCACACCTGCCGAACTAAAAGCCATTAACATCCAGTCATTCGATGATTTCGGGGTCGAACTGGCAAAAGCAGCAATTACTATCGCCGATGTGATCGCGGACTTCGGTATCGAATCAGACTTTCCGGGGGGCAACGATACTATAAAAGACATACTGGAACGGATCGACCCAGAAAAAGAAGAAACACAACTATCTGTGAAAGATCTCATCGCCAGTTTTAACGAGCACTTCCAGCTATCCGGTACGTCATTGGAAATACCCTATGTTGCCAATCCTGAAACGACAATGGATGAAATAATGCTGGCGTTGGTCAATGCAGGTATATTCCTCGACAGGGTATTGTTAGACTTTGTTGTTACTCCCAATGCCGACTTTGCCGAAGCAGAGGAGGCATTGGCTTCCTTCTTAGCAGATGCTACCGGTACTTCACAACCCCAGTCTTTTTTAGAACTGTTCAAACCGCAACTAGACGTAGAGGCTTCTCTTGACGAGGTCATACTGGCGATCGAGTTTCCGCGTGAATACTTGGTTCCCCTGGATACAAATAACGAACCTTTCGAAGATCCCGCTATACGCTCCCGCCTTGAATTCAGTGTCGGCAGTATGGGCTTTTCTTCAGAGGGAGGCTTTGTTTTTGACAGTGAGAAGAGTCTGAGTTTCTCCAAATCACAGATCGGGAATACGGGGCTGACACTGGCATTTACAGAAATGAAACTGGACCTCAGTTCAACCAGTAATATCGCTGAAGCCATAGCAGATAACCGGCCTGCAGATTTCATGGGTGTATTCGTAAGTGAAGGCGTGATCGGGTTTCCTGCATTCTGGAACCAGGACGAAGACCCCACTTCGAAAAGAGCACAGATCAAGGCGGAAAATGTATTGATCGGAACAGGAGGAATTTCCGGCCTGCTCTCTCTTGCCAAAGAAGCCGGGCAGGAAGGTCCCCTTTTCAAACTGGGTGAGCCGGGCAATAATGAACATTTCGCATTGACATTGGATCGCTTTGAATTGCAATTGAAACAAAACACCATTATTTCCAGCAAGATCGAAGGAACACTTATCGTCCCTGGATTCAGGGACGGAGATACAGGCAACGCCGCTACCCTGGATGTAACAGCAAGTTTCGACAACCATGGTAATTTCTTACTTTCTGCCGATGCCACTTCGAACCCGCTTAAATTCAGCATTCCTGATGCACTCGATATTGCCATACATTCATTGAGTATCGGCCGAGAGGATAAGCGCTGGTACCTCGATGTCAGCGGCACCATACAGATAACAGCGACTGTGCCGGGAGAAGAAATAATCGATTTTATCAAGCAACCGATCGAAGTGAAACGGTTGCGAATATGGCAGGATGGGAAGATCGAATTCGCTGGCGGAGGTATTACCCTGCCCACCAACCTGCATATGTCGATCGGGCCTGTATCATTGGCAGTATCGCATATATCGTTCGGATCACATGGAGGTATATTCAATGGAACGAACAGGCAATATTACTGTCTTGGATTCAACGGCGAATTAAATACGGGTTCAGCCGGCGTGTCTGTCCGGGGAGACGGTGTGGAATTTCACTTCACGGCCGACATTCACAAATTTCATTGTTACCTGCGTATCGTCGGTATCGGTGTAGACATCAGTATCCCCGGGAATGCTACTGCCGAGGAAGCCGATATAATTATAAAAGGCTACCTCTCGCTTCGCGCCGGGCCGGATATCAATGGTGTAGAATCTTCGCAGCCACCCGAATATTATGGTTCGGTAACACTCGATATCCGCTCGTTATCGATTGCAGCGAAAGCGTCGATGAAACTCAGTCCGAAGATACCTTCTTTCATCGTCGATATTGAATTGGACATCCCGACGCCGATCCCGTTGGGTTCCACCGGGCTGGGCATCTATGGGTTCAGGGGATTGTTGGGAAGTCATTATATCCCCTCCAAGACCTATATCGGAATGAAAGAGGAAGATAGCTGGTATGAATTCCTGAAAAAGAAAGTACCAAAATCAAAAAAGGACGGGATAGTAATTGAAAAGTTCGATCCGCAAAAAGAAGGTGTTTCACTCGGGGCCGGGGCCAGCATTGCAACAATGGGTGACAACGGCTGGGCGTTCAGCAGTAAAGTATTTGTTCTGCTGAGCCTGCCGGGATTATTGCTGGTGGAGGGCAAAGCGAATATCCTGCATGAACGGCTGGGTGTGGACAATGAAGAAGATCCTCCATTCTACGGTTTCCTGCTTATTGATAAAGAATCGATACAGGCGGCCCTTGGCATCAATTACCTTGTGCCCGATAACGGCAGCCACCGCGGTGATATCCTGGATATGAAGGGCGACCTGCAGGCAGGCTTTTTTTTCAATGATTCCTCCGCATGGTATATCAATCTCGGGAAAGATCAGCCGGAAGAAAAACGTATCCAGGCCAGGATGCTGCGGATATTCGATGCGTACGCATTCATGATGATCAACCATACCGGCGTCAGGGCCGGTGGAGGTGCCAAACTCTCCATTCAAAAAAACCTTGGACCTGTCCGGTTCGGTTTTGTCGCTTTTATTGATGCAAGAGGGTCTATCAGTTTCAAACCTGTACAGATTGGTGGTGCCGTTTTAATGGCCGGCAACGTAAGTATATCGGTTGGAAGATTCGGTTATGCAGCACAGGCAGCTGTCGGGGTATCCGCTGAAGCGCCTTCGCCATTTGTACTGGCAGGCTACATGGAATTCAAGCTCCGGCTCGCCTGGTTCTTAAAGATCCGCATCAGAGTGGAACTGGTATGGGCGTTTAACACGGAGTTCCGACCAGTAGAAATTCCTTTATTAGAAGGCAATACAGGCAAAACGCCATTCAAAGCTATCAGTATGTTGTCGCAGGAAGCTTTTATGGTAAATACCATTGAACCACCCGAGGGTAAAACTTTTCTACAGTGGAATCCAGATCCAACCAACGATAGCCGATGGAATGATTTCCGGATCCCGATGGATAGTTTTTTTGATATCGAATTCAGCCGGCCGGTAAAACCATTTACAACCCGGTACGGTGGCGGTTTAAACCCCTTGCCTTCTTTCAGGGAAAATGTGGCCCCGGTAAGAGCCCGGTATCCCCAGTTATCTCATGACCTCCTCGTAGAAAATATTTCCCTTTATATTTGGAACCGATCATCTAAACGGTGGGAGACCTATGATGTATGGGAGGCACTCAAAGTATCATTTGAAAAAAGCGGTCTTACACCTTCGAATATATCGGCCTTTCCGTATGGACACTGGCAATATAATAATCAACCAGGCAAATACACTTCCTTAAGGATACTTTCACAAAGCCCATTCTCAGTTACGAACAGTATCATTCCGGAGAAATCAGGTCTTTTGTCCCATCATATACTTTGCCCGGCTGTACCGGCCGTACGCACTTGCCAAACCTGGATCGGGACCGACCCGCTGACCATCTACCCTGCCGAACAACCGGTCCGCGATCGCGGAATAATACTGTTCCTACGGGGTGAAGATGGCGTTGTCGATTCAATTCCTAATGTTTTCCTGGTAAATCAGTCGCTGAAAATAAATGTGGGTCATGCTTCGGAACTCTTTTTTCCCGAGCCCATCGTCAGCGTTGAACTTCTTCTGACATCACTTCGCCCGGTAAGGATAAGTTATTACGAAAAGATATTTATCGAACCCAAAACCATCAGTGGAATAATCAATTTCTCTTACCGGCTTATTGAAACAAAAGAATACAGCACTATAGAATTACAAAATCCCATCGTATTTGAAAGCAGTGAAATAGCTTTTGATAAAATCGGGATTCAAAGCCCCTCCTGCAATGCGGATATATCTTCCGGAATCAGTATCCCGGATTATATTCATCTATTAACCCAACCGGGAAGTGCTATGTTGAAGCACCCCAATCCCACTGAAGCCGAAAAAAAGACATTGGAAAAATGGCTGGCTTTTTTGTCTTCACCTTTTTCGACCAGGGCACTGGAAGATAGACGGTGTTTTATCTTCCTGCATAAAGTATGCTGGCTGACCCGTGCACAGGCTGCCCATAATATTATAGTGGAAGAAAATAACCAGGAGACGATCGATGCGGACCTGAACGCCCTGGCTATGGCCATCAATGAAACCCTGCCACCTTTATGGCGTCCCAACAGCTATTTCGCCATTGAAGTCACAACCAACGATTCCCTCCCGGGCCAGGGAATTGACTTCAGGAATTCCTCCACTGCCGTTTTCCGTACGGCCGGTTCGCTAGGTTTCTTTCACCAGGAGCATACACAATACAAGCAACTCCTGTCGGAAGGTAAAGAAGATCAATATAAACTGGCCAATCTCAAACACTATATAGATTACGGAAGATCGTTCCCCAATGCTGATGGAAAACTGCTGAATGCAAAACCGCTTTATTATAAAAAGCCAGAATTGGGACTGTTTTTTACAATTCCCTATGTCTATGAGTTCTTTACTACCTGGGGGGAATACAGGGGAAATGACCCTGAAGAATACAAGCTGTTGTCGTTGATAAAAGATCCGCTGGACAAACAAAACGGGAATATCATTGCACCGCAACAGTTGGGCTGGATCATTCACAAAGGAAAAGATTCGATAGAAACGGGAACGCCTGATATAACAATCATCAGTAACATACTCCACCAGGGCAACACGCCCTGTCGTGAGAATATAGCATTGCTCAGGCCCCCTACCCTGAGTGCCATACTGGAGCGCCAGGATGATATTGCCCCTCAAAAATTATATACGGCTGTTTTCAACGCTGTGCATGGGAAAAATGCTGGTGAAAAACAATCGACGGTCCATTCATATCCCTTCGAAACATCACGATACGGCGATTTTACCGAACATGTGAATTCTTATATCAGCCGCCAACGATCGGGCGATCAGGAAACCATTATCAAGGCCATTTACACGATCAACATTGAAGTGGCTGCACCGGAATCGGTAACGATGTTGGTTGAAAAAATGCAGGCTCTGCTACAGGATAAGCTTCCCGCCGCCGATCCACTTTTCAATAGTCACGCTTCTGTCCTCGATCGTATCGTATCGGGTGTACTTGGTTTGAAACAACTGGAGGCGCTGACAAATACAGAATTCGCGATCATACGTTTTACCATAACCGGCCAGCAAAAGTCGCGGATCATAGGTGTATTGGCAAGGAGCCCGGAACCTTTCAATGATCCCAAATTACCAGCATCGGAACTTCAGCGAACGCTCCGGGTCAGTGAGCCGGCCAATCCATCGGAACTATTCCGGTACGTATTTGGAAATGACAGTGCATCTGTTTTTATATCGAATGATAATATGGATCTGCCTGAAAGAACGATCAACCTTCTTTTCCGGCATATCCTGTTTAATGGTAAAGTATACCAGGTCGGTCAATCTGTCAATGTCCCCTTAACCCTTGAACAACAAAAGGTGATACCTTAAATCATTTTTATGACTACTATTCCTGTTACGAATACGGTGAGATTACAATCCCCCTTCCTGTATTGCCAGGCGGCTGGTTCCAGGGGAGATGACGGATCCGAGCGCGGTATACATGTGCGATGGGATTACCTGCGTGAATTAGGAACCCAGCATATCCCAAAAGGAAAGCTGTTCAAGCCGGTAGGCATGGAAGAAGGAAGTTTTAACCGCGAGAACGATTTTGTATCGCTTTATCGAACCAGTTATCAGTCCAAATGGTTTACAAAAATTGATCTTAACGCTCCCGTATTACCGGGCCAGTTTTTCCATGCTGGCGATACGGTCACTTATGAAGCCGAAATTACCCATACGAATAAAACAAATAATGTCGAATTCAGGTTTGCCGATCCGGTCCAGCTTGGCCAGCTTATACCAGGATTGTCTTCCACACATCCCCTTAAAGATCTCTTAACCAAATACACCGGCCTGCTAGAAATAAGTATACCACGTAAACTATTTTTTAAGGCTGCCATCATATATGAGAATGCTATTCCTGATAACGAATTTCTGCATGTGGAATGTATTTCACTTAAAAACACGATGGAAAACTCGTCCAGGGAAGTGATAAGGCGATCGTATTATGATTCGGCTCATCCATTCGAAGGTGGTAGCCAGGTACAAATAACAGGTGAGAATATTCAATCATTACGGCTTGTCCATTCGCGTGAGTTCGGTGGGCCATCCTTCCTGTTCATACAGACCTATAAGGATTATTTCGATGGTGTGCAACAAACCGAAAGATGGGAACACGTGGAAGATTTTGGTCTTAGCCTCGATGACAATGAGGTTTTCACGAGGTTGCAGGGATTTCCATATACAGGCGGTCTTTTGCAATTAAGCTGGCCGAAATATAACGATGTGGCACAAGTGAACCCGGCTAATTATGCGACAAAGTGGCTTTTAGAGAAAGAGGGATTGAAAGCGGCCGTTGAAAAATACCTTGAATTAAGTTCGAAAGATAATCCTAGCGCCCTCGTTCATCTGAAATCGTCTCCCGATGATATGCCCGGGATAACAGTTAGCATGCTTGACATGCTGAAGCTTGCCGCTTCCGATTTCCATGTGGCCAGGATGCTGGGATTAGGATACCTGGACAAAAATACGTCAGGTGACAACGGGTTTATCTATGCTGCATTTTATCAAACCCTGGCTCCCCTTCCCATGTCTGGTGCTTTGAACGATCACATTTTTATGTCATTGCCAACAACCGAATTTGAGTCCCGGCTGCCCAGCACTCCTTTACTGGAAAGAATTTCTTACGGTCATTACGCTGAAACGAATGAAGATGGTAATGATCCCGTCTTATTATCCGATCCGATGGGTTACTCGTTCTTCGAAAATACCAGGTACATCAATCTTCACAAAAAGAATCAGCAGCTTCCGCAACCTGTCAGGGATTCAATTCCCCTTAATGATGCATTCGACAGTACCATTTACAGTCCCGTATGCACAGCAGGTATAGAATACCGCCGGCAAAATGAAACCCTTTTTCATAGTCCTGAAATTTTGAATGACCCCACTTTTACTGATCCGCTGGGCGTGAATGAAGTCATTACGATCCCCGATCATGAACGGTCATTTTTCTATACACATGGTGAGATCGAACAAGGCATACACGAATATGGCGTGTATGCGATCAATTGGTTCAGTCGTGCGTCGCCAATCAGTAATATTCTCGCTACGGATATTACCTTATTTAAAAAAAGAAATACGCTTTTTCCTCCTTCCAACCTTGCGGTGCAATACATTCAAAAAGAAGATCCGCTCATTTTCACCACCTCTGTTGAACAGCAGGATCTGGCAGCTGCAGAACAGGCCGATCCAGACGGTGATCATTGCAAGACCCGTGTGGTCTTTGATTGGGATAATTTTCAAAACAACGCTTACCAGTTTGCGGATAAAGTCGAATTTTTCTTTCGAAAAACACCGCTTGCTAAAATCGAAGGATTGGTTAAAGAAGTGCTGCCTGTCACTGGAAAGGAAGACGAATCGCTCGTGATAATGGACCCATTTACGATCAGCAGTGTATCTAAGCCGGTAACAATAACACCGGTGATCGCTGCAGCAGACATTCCAAAATACACCGGCAGTATATTCAATACCGGAGTCGGGCAATTCCCGATCGTTAGCATCAATCCGCCTGCTATAACCGTCAGGAATACACAGATGCGTGTACCCGTATCTGTAAGTCCTTCCGAACCGGTAGTATTATTCCCTGATCATCAGAAACCGCGTGTTGGTGACAAATTTTCCATTATCGAAAAAAATGATGCTTCCGATCCGGCCTGGACGAGACTAAGCCAAACCGTAACCTTGATCCCATTCAGCAAAACGAAAGAAATAGTGATAGAACCGGATGGGAGCCAGCACGAAGAATTTATCGGAGGTATCTACGGCCAGGCGGATATCCGGGAAATATACGCCGACGGAAACCCCACTGGAGGATATAAGATACTATTTCAACCCGGAACCGATCTCAACCCTCATCCCGATCCTGCGGTCAATTGGACAAAGGGTTCAGTACGGCTTTTCCTCCAGGTTGATAATACCCGGAAAAAACGTCTTGCCGTCATCTCTATCACGTCCACTTCCCCACTCGGTTTGGTGGCTTTTGATCCCGGGTATTTTACTGATCAGGATAACAGGGTTGACACAGGAAATCAATTGGTGAATTTCCACCCGGGTTATCGTGTCTATCTTTCTCCCGAACCCGGTGTATTTGACAGCCATGCCATCATGCCGCCACAGCATAAGAGCTTTAATCATAATTACCTTGCTGCACGAAGTATCGACTCCACCATTCCATTGAACTCGCCGCTTACTTCGCCGGCCGTATTGCTGGCAAGAAATCTCGCACTGCCATTGCCGCCGGTACAGGTATCCTCTCCGGCCTACGCCACCCGACCGGACGTTTTTAAGAAATCAACATATACACTGGATATAAAACTGGACGACCGCGATGGCAGGATACCTTTTGCCATGCTGGTATACAGGGCAACCGATTCATCCATTCTTTCAGCAATCTATGCACCCGGCACCTTGCAACTGGTAATGCAGGAATTAAAAGTAAGGATATCGACCGACCCCGAGTTTGCATCAAGATGGATAAGTCTTTTAAACGCGGAAACAGATGCAGCAAATAATAGTTTCCTGTTATTTGGAAATTACAGGTTTCCCAATCCGGACAATCCCAATACAAACGTATTTATTCCTGATCCTTTAAAACCGATTGAAGAATGTATAACCAATCCATTTCCGTTAAAGGCCGGTGAAAAACTGGTTGACAAGATACATTTTGTGACCAGGGCCATCGAAGACGCATTCTCACCACTTACACAGGTTCCGGTCATTTTTCAATTTTTGAAATATACCGGGCAGACCTCAGCGGCATTGCCGCGATTGCGTGACCTTGCCGGGCATTTGCTCAATGCCAACGATCAGGGATTCGATCCATTTCCCATGGCGGTAAATTTATCTGTACCGGACAAGTTTACCGATGTCCGGTATACGGATTATTCATTTGAAGGAAATAACCGGAATATTTTCTTCTATTTTGTAAAAGAAATTGGCGTCAATTCAAACCTGTCTGCACGCTCTGCCGTAGTGCTGGTAAAACCAGTCGACACCACTCCGCCGGAAAGTCCAAAGATTGGTCATGTTGAGATCGTCGAAGAACAGGCAAATGGAAATGGCAATACCACAAACTCTTCCCAGTCGGTTTCTATTTCTGTTATCCCGTTTATTGAAACTGAGCGGGTAAAAAAAATCCGCTTATACCGCGCTTACGATCCGGTTGCTGCCGTAAAAATTCAAAACATGAAACAGGTTGCCGAAACCGATACAAACGTTTTGACAGATGATTTTAGCGATAGCCCGATACCACCATTCGGTCAGCCATTGTATTACAGGGTAGTCGCTTTGCGTGAAATAGAAAACGAAAATGGGAATTCCGAATACGTTCCTTCCTTACCCAGCCAGCTTATTGTAGCCAGTATCATTGATCAGAACAATCCCCCCGCACCAGTTATTACGAAGGAAAAAGGAACGGTTATTATGGGGCCGGATAATAGACCGATCCGTATCGCTGATTTGGTTTTGAAATGGGAGAAAACTGTACACAACGGAAGTTACCATCTCTATAGCATGACCAGTACCGGAAATTGGCGAAAGCTGGTTACCAGGAAAACAAATGCCGATGATATCCGGTTCCCGGAAAAGGAAGATCTCGGAAAGTTCGAAGAATTCGCCAGCCTCAAAAAGCTTGATGAAAACGGGAATATAGTGTATCACCATTTTAAAATAATAACAGAAAATTCGAGTGGTTTGCTTAGTATTGAGGAGAGAATATTTACCATTTGATGTCTCAAATAAATTTTGAAAACAGTTATTAACTGTCATCTGTAGTACGGCTGGCTTTATCACAATAACAGCCCGTTATTCAAAATACTACAAAGTCGCTTGTTCAAACTAACTGAAGCTACAAGAATAACTATACTGATTACGAATATGGGGCAACAACAATTCTAATATAGCTTGCATATTGTGTTCTTTCCCTTTTTTGTCAAAAAAAACTAAAAACTTCGTCTATCATTTCATTAATGCCGAACATGAATTCTTAAGATGATTGAAAGATTGCTCTGATAAATAAGCAGATTATTTACTTTATTTTTTTTGATTAACTCAATAGATGGCTCATTCATTCGCAGGGTAGAACAAATATAAAATCCGATATGAATTTTACGATACTCTATTTTTGATTGTATAATGCCATTGTCCGTAAAGGGATTTTATTGATTACTTTTTTCAAAACTATTATAATAAAATCTATAAAAAAGCAACATTTTTAGAGGAAAAATCGAAATGTTTCACCATTTTTTTTGTAATATAATTATGTGATTTTGATGAAGAGACGAAGAAAGGACAGGATTCTTCTTAACTACGTGCCAAATAAATTATCAATATTTAATTTGAAAAATCATAGATTTTTTTTACTTTAAAACCAAAAAGGTTAAACTTATATTGTTATGCAAAATTCCGAAATTTTTCAAAGTACTTCAGCCCAAGAGTTCTTTAGAGAACTTCGTCATGAACTTTATAATATGCAACGACCACCTGATCAGGTAATATTGGATGAGGTTGATTTTTGCAACTTCTTAAAAATCTCAAAAAGACACGCCTGCGATCTCAGAGTAGAAGGGCAGATTACCTATTCGAAAATTGGTGGAAAACTTTATTATAAACTTTCTGATATATTGAATTTCATTGAAAGACATCAGGTAAAAAGTGTTGCTCAGAGTATTCGCTTATTTAAGAATACGTAAGAATTGAAGACATAAAGTAATTAACAGCAGTCGAACGGGCGCATTAAATTATAAGAGCGAGTTTTTTGCGTATCGAAGTTTCCCGGTAACATGAAATCATTACAACACATATGGCCCACAGGGCATTTATTTCAATAAGCCAGCAGCTTCATTTAGGAAAGCAAATGGTCAGGAAAATATCTGGACATAGGGATAAAAGAAGTTTTAGGAGGTATGTTAATTTAAATTAAATCTTATCGCTGTGGAAAATGCATGGACTTCTCTGGCAAAAAACTAAGGTTATATAAAATTAACAATGTTTTTTCGGCATTTTTAGTTCAATTCTTCCTAAATTATACCCTACGCATAGATATTCCAATCGACACAAGTTAGATTACAGACCTAGTGCCCCATTGATTAGGAAACTATTATCTTAATATAAATTAGTTTGATTTAATGGTTGTCCATACCTTATCATAAAACTTGGTTGAATTGCCAACATCCTGAATGTATTGACTTTTGTCAATAATTGTATTGTCAATAAAAATAGCTTTGTCGTTTACAATTTTCGAATCAATAAAAGCCTTCGCCGAATCATTAGGATTTGCATACAAAGAATTATTTGTGATTGTGCCATGAACTTTTGGTGTCAATATGTAATTCATAAAATATTCTGCTGTGTATTTGTGTGGAGCACCTTTGGGTATACACATACTTTCAACTGCTAATGCAGAACCTTCATCCGGAATGAAATAAATAATGTTTGGGTTTTCTCTCATCACTTGGTAAACATCGCCAGTGTAACCTTCTGCAATCCATACATCACCTGATTTAAGCATATCTCTATAAGTGTCACTTGAATATGCTCTAACCAATCTCTTTTGCTTAATCATCAACTCTTTTGCCGCATTCAATTCCGTTTCATTAGTTGTGTTTATTGAGTAACCTAAATATTTTAAAGCTGGAACCATTCCGTAGCGAATATCATCCAACATTGAAATATGTCCTTTATATTTTTCATCAAACAACATGCTCCAACTTCTCTTAAAGCCTTTAACTTTTGAAGTGTCAACTGCAATTCCCACAGCTGAATATTCAAAAGCGACTGAATATTCATTTTGAAGGTCAAAAGGAAGTCCTTTGAATTTCGGGCTGATATTTTTGAAATTGGGAATGTTTGAAAAGTCAATCTTTTCAAGCATATTCTGTTTTTTCATTATATCTATCATGTAATCACTTGGAAAAATTAAATCATAACCTTTAGCCCCTGCTTGTAGTTTAGCAAGCAATTCTTCGTTGCTTGCATAGAGATCATAGGTAACTTTTAAACTGTTTGCCTTTTCGAAATCAGGAACAGTATTCGGTGCCAAAATACCATCCCAATTATAAATATTCAATTTGTCTGAAAGTTTTTTCTCTTCTGTGCCTTGTTGATTATTAGAACAAGATTGAAATAAAATTGTAGTTGATAATACAACTAAAATTAGTGAAAATACCGGCGTATTATTTTTCATTTTTCTGATTTTATTTAAGTTGCAATTTTACTTTTTTGTAATTTCAGTGCAATTATTATTAATATCAAAGATACAATCAAAGTAATTGTTGATATAGCATTTATCTGGGGATTTACCCCCATCTTAATCATCGAATAAACTCTAACAGGCAGCGTAGTTGTTCCAACACCCGAGGTAAAGAATGAAACAATAAAATCGTCCCAAGAAAGCGTAAAGGCAATTAGTATTGCAGCAATTATCCCTGGCATTATTGCAGGAACTATTGCATACCGAAAAGCCAGGAAGGGTTTTGCACCTAAATCAATTGCAGCGTTTTCAAGATTCACATCAATATAGTGGAACCTTGTTGAAACGATTAGAGTCGTATATGCAATGTTAAATGTGATATGAGCAAATAAAACAGAGTAATAACCAAGTGTAAAATTTATCATTACATAGAAAAGTAATAGGCCAATGCCAATTACAATGTCAGGGGTAATGATTGGCAAATTTAAAAGTGATTGAAATGCTTTCTTTCCTCTGAAATTAAATTTATATAAAGCATACGCTGTGAATGTGCCAATGACTGTTGACACGATTGCAGAAGTGAATGCAATCATGAAACTAAGTTTAAATGAATTTAGTAAATCTTCGTTTTGAAATAGTCGGAAATACCAATTCAAAGTAAAGCCACTCCACGATGAATTTATTTTGTCTTTATTGAAAGAGAAAATAACCAATACAAGAATAGGCAAATACAGAAATGCAAATACAAACAATGAGTATGTGGATAAAAGCCTCTTCTTCATGTTGATTGAATTTTGAAAACTTTGTCCCTAAGAATGATTGATAAAAGTATTAGCATCATAATGACAAAAACTAAAGCTGACCCAAAAGGCCAATTTCTTGCCGTTAGAAATTGATCTTTGACAATATTTCCAAGCATTGGTGATTTAGCTCCGCCCAATAAATCAGGTGTTACAAATTCACCTAATGTTGGTATGAAAACTAAAAATAATCCAGTCAAAATTCCCGGCTTTGATAATGGCAATGTAACATTCCAAAATGTTTTTAATCCCGATGCCCCTAAGTCGTTTGATGCTAAATATAAATTCTTATCAATCTTCTCTATTGAAGCATATAGAGGCAAAACCATAAACGGCAAATAATTGTAAAGCAATCCAAGTTGAACTGCGAAAGGAGTAAAAAGCAGTTGCAATGGTTCGTGTATCAAGTGCATTTTCATTAAGGTGGAATTGATTAGACCTTCATTTCCTAAAAGCATCATCCAAGAAAATGTCCGAATCAGGAAGTTTGTCCAAAATGGAAGTAATGCAAGAATGAGTAAAGTATTCTTGAATTTGTTGCTACCCCGCGTTGAGATATAGTAAGCCAATGGATAACCTGCCAAAAGGCAAATCGTAGCATTTAACAAAGCAACAAAAAATGTTCTCGTGACGGGTTTGTAATACAAATCATCAAAAATCAATAAAAAGTTTTTTACAGTAAAATTATACTCAATCCCACCATAAATACCTCGTTCGAAAAAACTAAAAACCAACACAAGTATTACAGGTGCAACAAAGAAAACTGCTATCCATACTACCGAAGGTAGAAGGAATAAATTCCTTAATCTGCTGTATGTAATTTTATGCTTCAACATTTTTTATTGCTGTTTTTTTCCAACCTATGTAAACTTCAGTGTCAGTTAAAATATTTCCTATAAACCCTACATTGAAATCTGTTGACTTCATTACCATTCCATCTTCGCATTGCACTATGTATACTGTTGTAGTTCCCTTGAATAATATTTGAATTACCTTCCCTTTTTTCACTTCTGCATATTCACTTATATTAAGCGGCTGTGAATTAATTTCAATATCCTCTGGTCTTACAATTTCAATTTCTTTTCTTTTCAGTCCATCAGGATTGAACGAAAGAAATTCTTTCTCATCATTGAATTGTTCAGTTGATTCTATGTTGCAATCAGTGAAAAGGACACGATAGTTAATAATGTTTACTTCACCCATAAATTCCGCAATGAACCTTGTCAAAGGTGAATAATAAATATCTCTTGGCGTGCTTATCTGCTCAATCTTTCCCTTATTCATTATCGCAATCCTATCACCCATTGAAAGAGCTTCTTCTTGGTTGTGGGTTACATAAATGAAAGTTGTATTCAATTTAGCTTTGAGTTCTTTAAGTGTTTGTTGCATACTCAATCTTAACTTTTCATCCAATGCTGATAAAGGTTCATCCAACAATAAAATCTTGGGTTGATTTACAATTGCTCTTGCTAAAGCAACCCTTTGTTGTTGTCCGCCACTTAACTGGTCAGGCTTGCGGCCTGCTAACTCTGAAATTTGAAAGAGTGAAAGAGTTTCTTCAACTTTCCTTTTTATTTGAATCTTCGGTGTGTTATTCATTTTCAAACCAAAGGCAACATTATTAAACACTGATAAATGAGGAAATAAAGAATAATTTTGAAATACCATGTTGAACGGTCTTTCATAAGGCGGGATTTCATTGTATGAAACTCCATCAAATTCTATGTCGCCGGAATCTTGTTTTAACAGTCCCGCAATGATTTTAAGCAAAGTTGATTTTCCGCAACCGCTTGAACCAAGAATAAAAAAAAACTCTCCTTGTTTGATTGACAAATCAATCAAATCGCAAGCTGTAATTGAGCCGAATGATTTTCCAATTTTATTTAGTTTCAGCATTTTCAATTTTGGGTTGAAGTGAGTTTTTTATTCGCTGAAATATGTAGTAGCCACCCAATAATTCAGTTATTAGCATAAAGAATTTTATTATTACAAAAGTAAATGCTACTGTGTAATCTGATTGGCTACCATTTCTTAAAACCAGTAAAGCCAAAAGGCAACATGCTATTTCTATACCATTTGCTAAAACCCAAATAGAAACTTCATTCTTTTCACTCGGTTGTATGTCTGAATCTAAATATCTAAACCCTATAACAGCAAAAACATCAAAGACTAATAGTAGTACGTCTAATTTAAAAAACCATTTATAAATCCCCACTAAATTACTATCTAAATATTTATATACATTTCTTGAGTCTACAGACTCGATGCCTACTTCAGGAATTATTATGAAAGATATAGCAAAGAAAATAAGCAGCTGGAAAACTCCGACATTTACAATTAGCAATTTCAAAATGTTTTTTACAGAAGTGACGAACAAATTGCTTTTTGTTGACATCCAATCACTTTCTTTGGGAATAAATTTCTCCCCTGTCATTTCTGCAAATCTCCTAAGTCCAAATAAGTAACGAAAATAGTTGATGAAGAAATATAATTGAATAGTAACAAACATTACAATATTGATGTTCCAAGTAATTCCTTCTGGACCTGAGACAAAAGTCCAGTATTTGAAGGCATGAGTCAGAAAATAGGTTATTCCCAACCCAAATAGTGTTGAGTAAATGGATTTATATTTTTCCGAAGAGTTGTTGCTGTCAGTTATCATCTTTTTTTATTTTAAAAGGTTCAACTTTATATCCAAAGCGAAAAGTATCGTTATAGAATGTTTTGCGCAAATTTTGCGGGATATCATTGAGTTTAACTTGCAATTCCCTTAAATAGTCGTAGGGCATAAATTTGTGTGCTGGACAATCAGTGCTGATTGTATTTTGTTCAACACCTCCATTTTGGTCAAAGTATAAAGGCCAAACTTTACAATCGGTTGGCTTTATATCTTGTATCGAACAAGTAACTCCGTCCTTAGATAAAAAAGGGCAGCCTTCCCCCTTTTTTTTGTTAATTATGAAATAGCCTTCTTCCTCCTTGAATACATCAGTTCTGCCTGTTCTTTCAACTATTTTTTTGTATTCATCAGGCAATACATTCACAGCTCCGATATAGCAACAATTTTTTGGGCAAACTTTACAGAATGGGAAAATATCAAATTCTTTTTTTGCTTTATCTAAGAATAATTGTTTGGGAAGTTGTTGCATGTGATAGTCTGCTAATTCAGAAGCACAATAAGCTCCAGCAGGAAAAATTGCAATTATATCACCAATATCAGTTTTAGGAAGTTCCTTTATTTCATTGAAAACATCGCCTGATTCACCCAAATATCCAACTACGCAATAGTCGTCAAATTCTTTTTCATTGAACTTTGAAACATTGCTTATTTCTGGCTCAATGCCATAAAGAAATTTGTGATTAAAAGTATTGAAACCACAATCTAACCCAACGTAATTTCTGCCCCCCTTTTCTTCAACCATGTTGGCAGTAGCCAATAAAACTGAAGAATCAGCAACTATATATCTCCCAGGTTCAATGTTCACCGACTCAAAAGTTAAGTTTGATTTCTTTACTAAATTCCAAATGCCTTTGCAGTATTCATCCAAAGGAAATTCTCTCAAGGTCTCTGAACTTCTAACTCCTAAACCACCACCCAAATTGAATTGCTTTATTTCAATACCGTGTTGCTTCAGCTCCTTCACAACATCTAGTGCAATCTCAACTGCTTTGAAAAAAGTTGGAAGCTTATCTGCAGACCAATTTGAACCGATGTGTTGATGTAAGCCAACTGGATTCAAACCGTACCCTTTTGCAGTTTTATATGCATTAATAATTTTGTCTTTATGGATGCCCAATTTACCTGCTCCAACTTTTTCTCCGGACATTTCAAGTCGTTCATTGAATCCCAATGTAATTCCGGGATTTAAGCGGATGGAAATATCAAGCGGTGCAAATTCTTTGAAATGCTCTAATTGTGAAAAGGAATCAATGTTTATCAATGCCCCTGATTCTGCAATAGTCTTTGTATTATGCAATCCAAAACCAATTCCTGTAAACAGAATTTTCTTCGAGTCAAAGCCCAGCTT
Source organism: Ferruginibacter sp. SUN106 (assembly GCF_050611765.1). Taxonomy (NCBI): domain Bacteria; kingdom Pseudomonadati; phylum Bacteroidota; class Chitinophagia; order Chitinophagales; family Chitinophagaceae; genus Ferruginibacter; species Ferruginibacter sp. SUN106. Next base: position 39,583 of record NZ_JBODJC010000001.1, on the reverse strand, counting down.
TAACAATCGTTCTAATTCTAAAGGAGAAGATACTTCAATGTTTGCATCCAATGTTTTCAATTCATTCAAAATTTCTTCCGCACCGTTTGCTTTCATTGCAAAGTAAATTTTGGAACCAACCCCATCAATAGCATAAGACTGAAACGTCGTCTTTACTCTGGTGTAATTATCCTTTATCCTTTTTAAATTGCACACATAGATTGGTGTGTTAAACTCCTTTGCAATAGTCTCAAGGTCTCTTCCTGCAAATTGCAATTTGCCATTTTCAATTTCTATATGGCCTTCAGTTTTAAACCACATAACTTTAAAATATTAAGTTTTATTTGCGAAAAAGCTATTTTCAAAATTCCCCAGAAAGAATCTACTCGACAAATAGCTATTTTTTTAGGCCTACAATTGAAATATTTATTGTAAATCAATTCTCATACAATATAAACATCATTTGTTAATTGACACGTATATGTATCAGATTTTTTTTATTAAAAAAAATAATATACTTATACTACATATTTCATGAACATATATTGTAAATAGAAGCCAAGGTTTATAACTTCCCAATCTGAGTTTTAGGATAGCTTTGACCTGCTGCCGTTGGGCAATCGGAGCAGGATAATAATTGCAGGATGCTAACAACTGAATGACTGATTCCACGTAGGTGAAACGACCAAACGACTGAAATGCAGGAGGTGTCCTTCAAGCAGTACGGTATCATTCCAGTTTCTTTATCGAATAATATAAAACTGAATAGTGATAACCCTGACTGGGAGATTAATATGGCGAGGTAATTCAATCTGTCAGCTGTCGTGAAAAAATTTAACTAACAGATAAAATGGATCAGCATGACAATCTAATACTACCAACTAGCCAAACCTGAACAAGGACTGCCAGAGTGATAGATTTAAACAAAATAACCGCACCCTCACAGCACCGGGATTGTTGGTGGCAGTATAAAGGATGGTTTTGTCTGTTGGCCTTGTGCTTATGCTGGGAAGCGTTGGCTTTGTGCCGGTGCTATCTTTGCAGTTTATTTTATTTTTTAAATGTAGTGCCAGTTGTCATCCGTTGGATTGGAAACATGAAGGTTTGACGGAGAGAATAGGGATTGAAATTCTTACACAGTACAGGCCTTGTTTTTGAGTCCGTTAAATGTGGCTTATTTTGTTGTTTGTAAAATGCCTAATTGATTGTGCCTTTTAATGTCAAAGCCAGACGGTCTATAAACTGAGTTTCTTTTTCCTTCATCAAAACTATCTTCTCATCATGAGAAATTGAATCTTCATTTAAAAATGAGATATCAATGCCATCTACAATAAAATTTGTGCTTGAGGCTGTTTCGCCAAACAACCCTTTGGAATGATGAGATAACAACTTAATACTATCTGATTTTGAAGTTATCGGATATAATAAGCCAGCCGCAATTAAATTACTATTTATTGAATAATAGCCAGAATAAGTATGAATTTGAAAGAAATCAGTACGATCTAACTCCTTTCCAAAAAAATACATCCGCTTATATTTAGCATCTAATACAACGCTTTGGCTTGCTTTTAATAAAACAATATCAGGTATGATACTTCTACCATAAAATTTATCGTTGTATACAAAATGTTTCACATCAACCTGCTTCCAGCCTTCTGGTTGCAATTTCCTTTTCAAAAGCGACTTAAGATATAATTCCCATACTTCTGCCATGTCAATAAAAAAACTAAACCCTTTATTTTGCTTATTACTTTTTTCTTGATTGAGAATATTTTTCCTTTGAATAATATCCCATGAAAAATCTACTAATGGTTTAAAAGAAACATAAATATCCTTGTAAACAATGTTCCGGTATTGATGATTATTTACATTATTTACATCTTTCATTTCCGCAAACAAATCATTTAAAGCATCCTGTGCGTTATCAGGTAAGTTTATGCTGTCTAATCCATAATCAGTTTTAAGTATTTTGTAGGCCCGTAAAATGATACTAGAAATTGTGGCATCAACAGCTTTCTCCTTGTATGATGATGAAATTAAATTCCGTTTTGTCAAAGACTGAATCGTTTTTGTGATGTCAATTTTACCTTTGATTTTTGAACCTTGATAAGAACGAGTAACATTTTTCTTTGGCACACCATGCTTATTTGCATTTGCTAAAAGCTGAACCCAAATAAATGAGATTACCTTTCGGATCAAAAATTGAATATCATTGTACTTGGTAATTTTATTTGTTGAATGGGTAAGCCGAATACTAAATATTTCCTCGAACATCCTAAATAAAAATAATTCACCAAATCTTGGTTGAATAGTCAATTTATATTCTTGAGCGTTGTATTTAAAGTTTGCCTCGCCTATATACCTACTTGACCACCATGAATTATTTTTGTAATCATATTCAAGTAAAGAAGTACTTTCTTCTGTGTATGGAATTGTTTTAAAATTAAAACAATTAAATGCTACAGCATTTGTGTTGAATGACTTTATTGCTTCCAAATGTTCAGAAGGAATTTGCATCAAGCTGCAATCTTTTGTTTCAATATTTATACAGTCATTTAATTGCATTATGGCAATAGAATTTGAGCCAATTTATTAATATGCTCTTCTTTTGTAGCCCTATCCATATTCCCTAAAAATGCTTCTAACATTGGCCTAACAGATATATCCCAAAGAACTTTTACCGAGGCGTTTTTACGTAACAGTTTAAGACGGGGGAACCCTTCTAAGTTTCTAAATGATTCATGAATATCTACAATCTCTGCAAAAAATGTGTGCCCAATCTGATATTGTTTTCCCAACTCTTCAATGCCTTCAATTGCAATATTTAGAGCTGTACATTTTGCTATGTACTCCTCAATTTCTTCATCTTTAATATTGCTACCTAATGTAGTACGCTTTTGACGAAGTATGTTTTTCAATATTTCCTGATTATATCCAAAGAAAAACCAAACAAACCTTCTTCTCAAAGCAAAATCAAGCCTTTCTAATGAGAAGTCAATTTCATTCATAGTTCCAATAACATAAAGGTTTTTTGGAACATTGATGATGAAATTCCCAACTGAAGTTGCAATATCTGTTTCTCTTTTTTCTAAAGCTGAAAACAGTTCACCAAACAATCGTGATAAATCAATGCGGTTTATTTCATCCAAGATCAGAACATTTGGGTAATCATCCTTTCTTACGTTTTTTAATAGTTCTAATAAATAACCTTCCTGTTTGATTGTATTCCCATCTTTAAATTGCGTACCGCCAATAAAATCTTCATAGGTGTAATTTGGATGTAGTTGTAGGTGATGGATACGATCTTTTTTAATTTCCGGGTTATCCTTAAAGTAAGCCCTTACATTCTCTGGTTTTGCAAAATAATGCTGATATATCAAGTTGGTAGCCAATTGCTCCGCTGAGTGTGTTTTACTCGTGCCAGGAGGACCATAAAAAATTATGGCTTTCTTATATTGAATTGCTTGAAAAGCATCGAAGTCAGAAATTCCACTATAATAATTCCATATCTCTATTAATTCAGCCTCGTAAAAACTAAAATCTGGTTCACCCCAGTATTCTGCAATTTTCTGTCGAATGGCTAAAATCTTCTCGTCTGAATTACCATCCAGTATATCTTTTGGTGCATCCGCCAGTAAGCTGTGGAATGTATTAATAATTCTATGTTTATGATTCTCTGATGCTATTGGTTCATAATGGGTTGGATTGCATAAATGAGGTAAAATGTTATACATTGCAAGTTTTCCTTCCGGAATTGCCTTCCAAATTGCTTCATCAATAAATTCTTTATCGCCATCCCAATCGTATTTGCACTTCAAACAAATCTTTTCGGCAATGGTATTGGCATCTTCAACTGTTTTTAAATTACCAGCTTCCTTTGATAAAAGCAATTGCTTAATCAGAAATATGATGAAAGTAATTTCGGCATGTTTATTTTGTCGATGCCATTGACCTGCCGAACCAAAACCCTGAGCTGGAAATTTATCCTGATGCAAAATAATACCCTGATCATTCATCACGTCCTTAACAACCTGCTGTTTCCTCCATTGAGTTATATCACTTGGAGACATTGCCCAAAGCCAATTTGCATGAGCAAAGAATAGAAGGGTTTTGTAATCTGCACCCTCAAATTGTTTGCGAATCTTTGTTTCAAAGTTATCTCCACCAACCAAGCCTTTGGTAATAAATCTCTCAATAACCTCATCAGTAATTGCAATGGTAAAAATGTCCTTATCATCTGTTAGTAAGCTATTCCCTTGCAGGATGCAAGTTTCAATGAATTGAGTGTATAAATCATACATTATTAATGCCCCATTTACTTTCATATTAATTTCTTTTATTTTACTATTTCGTTTGTATATGTTTAAAATAATTTGACACCTCTTCCGAAATCGACTTAAAGTGAAGTATGTCTTTATCTGCAATAAGCAATGTACAGAACCTGGCTCTGGAAGTGGCTACATTAAACCTATTGATTTGTAAAGCAAACGGTATGCTTTCAGTTGGAATAAAGAAAATACAAAAGTTTGTTGTTAAGCCTTGTATTCTGTCAATTGTTTCTACCAATACGTCTTCTGTATTTGAGCATTTAGAAAAAATCTCTTTTTGTAGAAAACGAATTGTATCCCGGTTAAATGCCAATACAGCGATTTCAGCTTTAGCATTATATTGCTTTAACTCATTAACCAATTCAACAATAAATTTAGAACACTCGCCTGAAGGTATTCGACCATCTGGTAATTCAAACATCTTCAATGAAGTACCCCCATTATTTTGGAATGTATTTTTTAGCAATGGAAACTGGCTGAAGTTCAATGGAAGCAGGGCATCTGATTTGCTCTTTAGCATTCCAGAATAAAACGAGTTAGTTGCATCAACACTATTTTGTGTAAGCCGGTATGAATTTGTAAGTATGTATTGCTTTGTTTTAGGCAAATAGTAGCTAATTGCTTTTAACCCACAAACCATCCAGTGGCAATTGTTTATATCTTCCTGTGCATATTCTTTATGGAATATTGGTTCAAGCTGTTTTGTGTCGCCAATAATTATGCATTTCTTGCCCAGTTTTCTCGCTAAAGCAATCGTTGATAAAAACGCCTGGCTTGCTTCTTCTATGATAATGTAATCAAAGTGATCCGCAACCATTGCTTTTGCAGCAATCTGAGACATGATGTAGTAGGTTGACAATAGCATTTGAGGCTTCTGCTGACTAAGGCTTTTAAAAGCCTTTATACCTCTTATTTTCTTGTTCTTAGATTCATCGGCTGTCAGAGCTGATTTAAATATCTTACCTTCTGCTAATCCGGTTTTCAAATGCTCCTTTTCCGCCAATTCAACTAAAGCTCTATTGGTTAATGCAGTTACTAATATCCTATAATCTGTTTTTAGAAACGCACTACAAAGTTGCGCCATTAAATATGTTTTACCCGTACCGGGTGGACCTTGTACGATTATTATTTCATTTTGAATTAAATCTGTTTGAATATTTGTTACAATATCTTCATTGACAACTAATGGTTTAGGGTTCCATTTTACTTCATTAATATCTAAGGACAATATCTCATTTGAATTTGCAGGTGTTTCCTTTAAGAAATTCAAAAGATTTAATAGATAATTTAGTGGGGGGTCAGTTGGTGCTAAAAATACCAATGCATTCTTCTGATATTTTTCGACATCTTCAACTTTTACACCGGATAAGCCAACAATAGAGTGATCCTTTTCATAAGTGAAGAAAACTGTTTTTGATTCAAATTGTGCAGTAACTTTTGTTCTTAAATCTTTGTAGGTTAACCCGCCCCAATTTCTCACTGCGTCGTTCTGAATCTCGGAAACGAAACACTGAAAGTGTTCGTTTTTCCTCGGAGGTAAACATACCTTATGGTCAAACTTAACAATCAGATTTCCTCTGGCTTCGTCAAAACCCTGGTAACGGCATAAATACAATTGTCCATTAACAAACATTTTTGCGGCCTGTGTATTAAGTAATTTATTAAATTCATTTGTTTGATAAATAAGTTCATCCCGAATAAGTTCAATATGTTTAAGATGATTCAACCTATTCATAATTATCAGTATTAAGTATTTTTAATATTGCTAAAGCATCATCTGTTTGCTTTTCCCGATCAACAATTAAGAAATGAAATTTTCCTTTACCTTGGTTCTCCTCACATATTCGAAGAATTTCCTGTTCACTTGGCTTACCTTGATAAAGCATTAAATAATTATGATAAAGCTCCAGTATTTCAGAATATGAATTATATATTCTAATGTCCTTTGTTCCGTAATCGATTGCCATTTTAAATTGATTATCTCTCATTTGTATAATTTCATGGGGATGTATATATGCAAATGAGCCTCTAGCACTATGTATGAAATATTTATTTGTCCCTTCTTCTATCTTATTAAATCCCCATTCATTATTATAATTCAAACCAAGACGTTTACACAGCTTCAATTTTGCGAGCAGATTAAACGTTTTTTTCTTTTCCTCAGGCTGGTTTTTAAAGGTAGCTAAAATGGATTTAAGTTCTTCAATTTTATCAGCATCATAAATATCCTCAACCTTTCTCATTCCCTCAATGAAGTCATGTACTTCTTTTAAATAGTCACTTAACGGTTCTTCTTTCTCTTGTTCCTGGGCAGGATTCCATTCTTTAGGCGTTGCTCCGACTTCCTCATTTAGCTTTTCAATTATCTTTTCATCATCCCAGCGATTAATTAAATTTTCAAACCATAACCTTTCAATTTTTTCATGTTGGATTAGCCGAAATAAGAAGTCCTTAATTTCTTCATTTGTTTTCCAGTTGTCTTTATAAAGAACTCCATTTTCCGCATCGTTAAAATGAAAGCCACTTTCTATCTTGTAAATCGGGTTGATTTCAGGAAACACCATTGCGATAGATGTTACTTCATAAAATCTAAATTGAGTAACCTTTTCAATTAATTCCATTTCAATCTCCACATAATTTGAATGGTCAATTTTGAAGGCGATAAATTTTGCCTTACTTTTAAAGAACAGCCCAATTTCTTCTGTAACTGTTAGAGTTTTTGGGGTTGTTTTCAGAACCAGATTATCTTCTGATAATTTTTGAATATCAAAATTATCTGCCATAGAATGAAAAACTTCGTGAAGTTGTTGATCTGGCTCAATTTGAAATTGTTCATCTATTGAAATGAACAATGTAGATATAGGTTTCCATTCAAGGTGTTTATTGAGTAAAAATAACCCTGCTTTTTCATCATCGCTTGGAGCATAAACTGATAGAATATTTACAAGTTGAAGTTTCGTTATATATTCATATGTTAGCCTGTTTTCTGTTCTACTTAATAACTCAATACAATGTTTTTGGGAAAGTTGTTTCTGAATGCCTAAAATATCCTCCAGTGATTTTGTTTCGTCATTGTTAAAATATATTTCACTCAAGTCAAATTTCTGCAAATCATTCTTATCGGTAATATAATCGATCAGTTGAAAAGAATACAATTCGTTTGGTTTTCTCAATTTATCTTCTTGATTTGGAAGAGTTGCGTTTTGTTTTATGTAATTGACCACAAAGTTTTCAAACGAAACAGAATTAAAAGCCATCTTGTATGTACTTTCTCCAAATAAATACTTTATGTGCTTTGAGTTTTGCTTTTTTACTTCGCTCCAAAATATTTCAGCATATTTGAATTCGTTTAACAACGATTTGTAATTCAAGTCAATGTGATTTACCAACCTATGTTGATTTGCATACCGTGCAGCATTTTGAACGACATAGTTACTCTTTCTTTCAAACGCTTGCCTATATTGAGATGGAATTTCGTTACGCTTCAGCTCAGTTGTAGAGAATTTAAAACTGTCATTAACTCCCATTTCAATTAGAAAGTACTTTTCAATTTCAGTTGGAAAGTATTTCTCACATAGAAAATGTAATGTGGAATTTATTGCTTCCTCATTCTGTAAACTCAACTTTGGTTTGTAGTGGTTTGACAAATGAATGTTATTTGGCAAATGCCATTCAGCATTACTTGTTTGTAATTTAATTTGAGACAAAGAATTTTCGAAATCGAAGTTTAAACCATTTTCTTTTTTGCCTTTATGTAATTCGGAAATACTTTTTAATAATTCAAAATGCCTTGCTTGCATTTGATCCTGCAAGTCTATGAAGAAATTAAGTTTAGCATCAAATACATGTTGCTTGTCTGATAACTCAACACAACCAATCAGCGCAAAGAAATTCTTCCATTCTGCAATCTGATTAGTTTTTGGTGCATACTCTTGCGCAATTTGATTTGTAAGTTCTATATTGGCAAGCCATGAGGAAATAAGTTGATTGTTGTTGTAATAGTCAGAAATAAAACACTCAGTTGATTTTCGGAACTCATTGTCACCGCATTTTATTTTCAGATTAGTTTTTATTAACCCAATTTGCGCATCTGATAATTTGTTTGTAGAGTCTTTCCAAAACCTGAAAATTTGTTTTGTTATTTCAAAGTGTTTAGGAACTTCAATTGCTGGAAGTTTTGGCAACAAAACTTCAATTACTTTTTGTAAGTCGGTAATTGCCGCTGCCTGTTTGAAAATCTTTTTCCATTTTTCTGCTTCTCTTTTCTTCTCAATGTATTTTTCAGAAATAAATACTGCATCGGTGCTGATATCTTTTACGACACTTTCAATCTCATTGGCAAAATTAAATTCAGCTGACAAGTAAGCGGATGAAATAACTTTTTTTAATAATTCGTTTCCCCCTTTTGGTTTGCATAAAACTTCAAACTGTTGTAATGAATCTGTTATTAATTTTTCCTTCTCAAATAAATTCCAGTGGTCAAATATGAATTTCCAGAAATTGAGAAGATCTGTTTCATCTGTTAAAGCAGCGTTTACAGTCTTCTGCTTTCCTAAAATATTTTTATTGTAAAATTTGACTGCATTAAACTCTCTTAGTACCAGGGAAATTTTATTCTCATCCAATAAAGTCAAAAGCTCACTGTTTATCTTTTCAGTTGGTATAAAAGTTACTTCTTCAGGAATTCTACCAAACAATGAAGATGATTTGTGTAGTTGTCTGCCTTCTGATAAAATTATTTTTTCTGTTACAATCAAACTCTGTAACTCTTCTTTTGAATTAAAATAGTGAATGAGCTTGAAGTTATTTGATGGAATCTTTAACCACTCTTGAAACTCAACTTTTTTAAGGTCGGTTTTCAAGTCTCCAACTCCGTAAACAACTCCTTGTTCGTATTCTGTAATTAGTGCTTTTATTTTTTCAATCCCTTCACCAACTTCATTGTGAATCAACTTTTCTTTGATGCCGGTAAGTGTGAAATAATCTTCTTTCAATAAATCAGCCAAACCCGTTTCGTCAATGAAAATATTTGAAAGAATTTCTAAAGTTCCTGATTGTGTAGGGATAAATGGAATTGCAGGATTGGTCTCAGTTCCTAAAAGTGACAAATCAAAACCCTGCTTGAACGCTTCCAAAAGAAACAAATTATTGGATGTTTTTGATCTTAGTTCTTGAATGTTCTTCGATAAACCTGGCAACAATTTCAAGTAATCTCTTTTGAAGATTATCTGTTCTGTTGTTTTATGCTTTACAGTGAAAAGAGTATTTAACCAGTTAAAGAATTTCTTGCCTACTTCTTTCATCAAATATTTATTCCACTCGTTTTCAAACAAGTAGTGTCTATCACCAGTCGGAATGAAATCGGAGTTTACAAGAAAGGAAAATCCTAAGTTTACTTTTGTAGGAAGGTAATTGTACAGAATTGCTTCGGATAAAGGAATGATTTGATAATCTGAATGTTTCAATGAAAATTGAATTTCTATTTCATCAACTCCTACAAGTTTTTCAGGGATATTTCCTGTGTTTGTTTCAAATAGTTTCTTAATCTCTGATTTTATTTCCTCTGGTAGTTTTAGCTTGAATTCACGAATCCACCACTCTCTAGTTGTTTGTGAAACAAGAACTCTGTCAATAGAAACATTCCTGATATTTCGCAAAAATAAAATTACTGGTGTACTAGATTCTTGTGAGAAAATGTCATTCAATAATACTTTCCATTCTTCAATTTTACTTTTACCAAGCTTAGATTCAATAACAACATTCACATTCTCTTTAATTGGCAGTTCTTTCAATGCACTTAAATTCTCTATCCAAATTGGAATGATCTGAAAAGGTTTTTCCCTTTGGAATTCTGGGTGTTTTTTGTCAAATTTAAAAATGTATTTACCTGACTTTACCAATACTTTTTCTGAATAAGCGAATACACTTTTGAAGCCAATTCCCTTATACCCTATTTTGTCAACATCATCTTGTTTATCTCCATCATTAATATTACAGAGTGCATAAACATTATTGAACTTGAAGGGGCTTCCATTGTGTGAAAAAATAAATTCGTTTGTAGTTGTAAATATTTTTACATCAACCTTTTTATTTGGTAAGGGGTAATCATCAGCATTTTGAAGCAACTCATAAATGAATGCTTCTTTAACTCTATTTATTTCTCTTTCTATAATTCTTAACGACTGAATATTGTTTCTGTCACTTTCCAAATTTTGATGTGCCTTTCGGGTGTATAGGTTAAGAACAAATTCTTTTTCTTTTGGTTGAAATAGTTTTGGTTCAAAACTTAAATCAATGGTAATCAGGGTAGGATTATTGAGAAATTTCCTCAAACCTTCTTCACCCAATTTTATTTTGAATTCATACCATTCATTTTGCAAAATGTATGAATGCTTTTCTCTAATCTCAATTTTTATTTTTTGCCCAATATGTTCATTCCCTTGACCAACATAAGTCAGGGGAATAAAATTTTTGTTTCTGATATTAATAAAACTGTCCTTGCCCTTATAGTTGACAAACCTGCCAACAACAATTAGGTCATCTCCAATTTCTAATTGTTTTTTAATAACAGCTAAGATTTCATTATCCGATTTATCAAACCAGTTTGGCATATATTTTCAGATACTATTTTATAAAAACCACAGGCTCTCCTTGCCGTGGTCAGGTAGTTTTTCGTGGGTGGGGCAATGGAATATCCTCGGCCACCATTTCGTGATATTTGATTTTAATGGGCAGGTTCTGCTGGCTTACGTTTTTCCAATACATTCTGCTGAATTGATATACCTTGTCATCGCTATTTATCGAAGAAATATCACTCCCCTAGTACCGCCTTCTGCAACAACATCTGACTATTCCCATAAAAAGGAGTATCTGTTTTACCTAAAATATTGGAAGGTAATGTTGTCATTTCCCCTAAGTTATCCATTGGTACTAATACTGTCTTTGCCCCATTTTCTGAAAGCAATGTTACCTTATCAGCAAAGTTTTGAGCTCTTTCTACTGCTCCTCCAATTGAGATATTTCCTAACACAGCCAACCCAGCTTTGAGATTTTTTTTATAGATAGCTGAGATGATGGCAACATAAACAGCACTTCCAATACCGCCAAAAATGTAAGCACCCATCAGGTTACTAATTTGGATGTTCAAATCGTAACCAGCAAGCGAATGCTGTTCATTGAGAATACTTTTTTCATTTGCCCGGAGATAGTTGTAGGTATTTTTTATATTCTCCTTTACTTCTTGGCTGTTTGTACCCGTCACATTTACTTTACCACTACCTCGGATTGCCACCACTTCAATTTTAACTAAGGAATTGTTTTCTCCATCGCTTGTTGCTGTATAACATACTCCGGGTGGCAAGGGATTACTTTCAATTAGAGATGAGCCTCTTTCTTCGGGCAGGCCAACAAAAATTTCATCTTGTGTTTCCTTGTCAATGTATGAGAAATTGGTATCCCAGAACTCCATGCCGCCAATACGTTTCAACTGTTCCTTCACTCTCCTACGCATTTCCATTGCTGTTACCAAGTATTCTCTAATGTCTTCCTTTGTATAAATGCCATCAGGATGCAGTAGCTTAATGAAGCCTGAAACAATTCTACGAACCGATTTAGAATCTCTTTGCTTTAGATGAGCACCAAGCGTAAAGTAATTATCAATGGCATCATAGTAAGTAGTCTTTCGCTGCGATTTTAGTATTTCAGAAAAGAAATCTGTACTAAAACCAAAATGATTGGTGAAATTCTTAGAGCTAAATTTGCTTATTTCCCAGCCGGGCAAGAATAAATTAATACGATCTAAAAAGGCCGTATCATAATTCACTTCATCGGATAAAGGGCTGAACAAATGAGAAGTTTGCAAAACAGTTTCAACAGGCTGATTGATATTACCATTCAATATGATTGAAGCAGAACCTGAAATCTCACCTCCTTTTGCTCTTGAAAAAGAACCGGACTCCATGTAATCTTTCATCAAAGGAATAGCATCACGGTCTTTGAATAACTTATCTGTACTTTCATCAAAACAGATAGCATCCCACAAACCAACAGCGCCAACACGGCCAGTAGTATTGTTCACGAATAATTGAGCTACTGAACCTTGGCCACCTGAAATCAAAATGGCATAGGGTGTAATTTCTTTATAGATGTAGGACTTGCCGGATGCCCTGGGACCCAACTCAACCATATTGAAATTGGCTTCTACCAACGGTACTAAACGGCATAAGAGTAAATTCAAACTACGATCATTCAATCCTTCACTTTGTGGCTCATAGCCTGCACTACGAAGTAGCAGGGTTTTCCATTCCTCTTTAGTGAACTCTTTTCTTTTATCAGAAATTTTCGTGTTGTCAAAGCTGGATAACTGGATCGGTTTAATATCTCTAACCACAAAAGGAAATACTGTTGAGCCAATTGTAATCATCGGATCATATTCCATTTCAATAATTGCCCAAATGCCGCCAAGCATTAGTTTCTCATGGGTACGTACCAATTCGTCACTGATATTTGCTTTTCTAATATTACTATTAGCGATATTTGCCCAATAGCGGTCTCTCTGCGGATCGAGTTCAACCGAAATTTTATCAATTATTTTATACCTCCCTTTTTCACGCAACTTCGATTGTATAAGGGTGCTTTCTTCCGGATTGATATAATGATCACGAAGAATTTTTTTAACATTCTCCATGCCTTCTTTTAGCTTTTCTTCATCCTCAGTACTGCAAGTATTAGCTAATAGATATTCCAATACAAATGCAGGTACATTTGCACCACCTTTGATGATACCTACTAAATCCTTTTTCACAACAAAACCTCTAAAGTGATCTAATGCTTTTTTATCTAATTCATCTAAGACAATCATAATGATATCATTTTATCAATTTAACAAGTATAATTCTTTAAAGAGAAAACATATCCTCTTTTGCTAATTCATCAGCTTGGCTAGGATGTATCCCATCGGCTACTATTCCATCCCTCATTTCGATTGCTGTCTCAAGTTTTTTTACTATCCACAGTTCTAAGTCATCCTCTCGCTTCAATTCTTCATATAGTGACTTGTGGTTATCCAGTAACCATTCTGCCAATTGGTGAAACCATCTATGATCAGTCAGCATTTCTTGTTCTTCTGTTAACTTTCCCATTTTTTTATTAATTGTTATGGTGACTAAAAGAAATTGTTGTTCTTTTAAAGGCCCCCTAAATCACGGAGGTTTGATTTTTTTATTATTGCTGTATCCAGTTGTTCTTGTGTGGCTGCATCAATTAGCACTGCCTGTACTTGAGTATTGCTGCCAAAGGAAAATTCCTTATCCACAATCGAATTGGCATCAATAGAAATTATGTCGCTGCACTGATATTCCTTATTGCCAGCATATAACTTTATCTGCACTTTTCTAATACCACCAAATAAGTCAGTTGGTGCTTTCGGAGCATCTAACCTGATTATAAACAATTCACTTGGTACTTCATTCAAATCAGTTTTGTTGGAAATAAAAACCTCTAACTGTGACGTTTGGGATTTTATTTTGGAAAACTTGAATTTTGGTATGATAATCTCCTGTGGTGTAAACCCTCCATGCGAAAAACCATATACCCCTTTAGTTTTAAATGGGCGATGATTCTTTGCTGCATACACATAGTTGTACTCTCCATAAGGTTCTTCAAAAGCTAACCATTCGCCGTTAGTTTGTTTATCTTGTGTGCGAAGGAAGCGTTCATGCACTTCTTTTTTACCAGTTGCATTTGGGTCTATCTTGTCTGCTTCATCCAATAAACCTGTAAGCACAAAACCATGATCAGTGATGAGGTGCACTTCCTGATAGCCCATATTTAACAACAGTGCAATTTTATCAACTAACACTGTTTCAAACTCTGAGAATAACTTAATAGCAGCCTGTTGTAATTTTTCTCCGACACTGTCAATGTCTTTGTAAGTTAATAGAAGATAATCCGCTTCTATTCCATAGTTCAGTTGTTCCAACGGAATATAAACAATAGTTTTACTCGTTGTTTGCGACAAACTTGCTTCACGGTCTTTATGCAACGGAAGAACCTTCCTGTTCCCTACATATAAAGCGCTCATATTGTGTTCTGTTTCAGATGGCATATCGGCCATCATGATTTGCTTCTCCACCTTAAAATGCTTTTGCAATTCGTTGGCTACAAAATCAGCGATTTCATACCTGACCCCATCGCCAACGATGACTGCTGTTTTAGGCTTTGCAGTAGAAAACAACTTTGGCAAATAACCTTGCTGATCTGATTTGTATTCGGAATAAAAACCAAACCAGGTTTGAAGTAACAAATGATTCAATCCTTCATAGTATTCCTGCAAAGGACGGATGATGGTTGCGTCATTTAAAAAGATTTCGTACAGATTCCGTATGGCTCTATCCACCTTGGAGAATGTGCCGGTATAATATTCTACAAAAGCATTCAGGTTATTGCAGGCTGATAGTGGATTGGTATCGGCATGAAATAAGGACCAGACATCCTGCCACCATGCAGGTAGAAAAAGTTGAGCCTTGGATGAGAAAATCCGCTTCTTTAGTTTTTGTAGTTTATCGCTTACAAATGATTTATCCCGGACATTCTCTGCAATTTGTTTTAATGCAAGCAGGTCCAGTTTTACAAAGCAATGATCAGGATGAGCACTCCAGGGGTTTGCAGTTCCGTTCAATTTATAGTTGCGGATATATGTATCTAACGATGGACGGTAAGTAGCACTGTCGGCCCATTTATAGTACAAAGCCAACAGCGTTTCAGAAATTTCATTATTTACCAAACCATCAAACATTCTTTTCACTACTTCATCTGCTAATGTCTTTGGCGGCTTGCTGATATATTGTTGACTTAATAATTCATGCAGTTTTTCTTCAAACAATCTTTTAATGTCGGCATCCTTGGTATTTAAATAAGCATCAGGGTTGTGTACAAATGGCAACAACTCATCATCAAGGTTGATAACTTCTTCTAAATCCTGTACTATCTTTTTCCACCAGGCAAGGTCTTTACCAATGCCCAATTTTGCTGCTGTAAGTAACATTGGATTATCTAGCTGCACCTGCAAACCGGCATGATTAAATATTTTTTTCTTTAGCCAATCCTGGGGATGGCTCAGATCGAGGCAGCCATGTGTGAAGCAATAATCAAAAAGGAAACTAAGTTTATCTTGTTGGCGGGTAACATAAAAAACAACGGGGCCATCTTTAAAGGTTGTTTCAGCTTCATGACGTAACATCAGTTCTTCTTTTTCTTGCTGCCATTGTTCAGTAATACTGTTATCTGTTTGAATTACATTAATGTGGTTTTGATGCAGAATAGGCAAAGAAAAACTACACTGGCCTGTAGGATCCAGCATTACAACACGATTGCGGTGTCGCAACAATTTTTTGATGTCTTGTATCAGCCATTGTTCTGTCATGATCTCCTATTTTGTTTTCAAAAGATTATCGATTCGTAAATCACAACTAATTTGTTCAAACCCACTTAAATTATTTTTTAATCCTCTTTCAAGTCCACTCTTAATTGATGAGGCATAACCTTTACTGTTCACAAAATTATCAGCTGCATATTCTGCTTCAATGCCAGAGATTCCAGGATTAAAAACATGTCCTATTTCATGAAGAAGAATAGCAATGAATTCCTTTGGAGTAAATACTTTTTTTTGTTCTACATCAACATTAATGATTGTCAGCCGCCCATTGACAATTAAATCTTGTAAAATTATCGTTGAAGATGGTGAACAACTTCTTATAAATTGAACATTTAATTCTACAAGCTTATCTATTTCCTCTTCAGTTAGTAAATCAAATAATTTATCCAAGTCGCCGCCGATATTATATAGCTGAAAGAAACTTTTGTTTTTAAACAATGAATAAAATTTATTTTTTTTCATAATAAAGGTTTACCAATCTGCATTTAAATATTTCTGTAATTGAGAATTTTTACCGGAAGCTTTCAGCACTTCCGCTTTCAACATTCCCTTTGCCTGAAGTGGTGCAATGTTTTTACCTACTCCATCATCCAGTTTAGGATCGTAGCCTTCTGCTATCAATGCATCTATCTTTTTGGCGAAAGCTTCTATTTCCTGTAATTGCAGGCGGATGGTCTCTTTTTCTGTTTGTGCCTGGCCGGTTGTATTATCTGCAATTTGCTGTAAGCGGTATTGCAGGCTTTCGGTACGTTTGCTGAGGTAATTGCTTTTTATTTTGTACAAACTATCCCTGTTCCATTTATAAATAATGATGTATGCTTCAAAGCCCTGATGCTCTCCGCTGCTGAGATGCCAGATGAATGGTGTTTTGGGCAGGTACATAAACAGGTTGAGATGATCGCTGAAATTTTTGAAAAAATATTGCTCTACATACTCATTGATGGGGCGGCCCACCAAGGCATCTAGTTGCATGATCTGTGCCGAGGTAAAACCCTTGCTGGAACAATATTCCTCAAATCGATCCATTAAACGTGGCTCGCCGGGTAATCCAACCAAGGGTACAATGCCATCTTCATCAGACATTAAAATAGTACGAAAGGCATCTGCCAAAAACTCCAAAGCTATTTCAGCAGCACGGGCTTGCGGCAATATTTTGCTTTCTTTAAACCAATACCAAACATTGATGGGATTTACCTGGTGACGAATACAAAATTCTTCGAGATCATTATTACTTTGATACAAAGAGCCAAACTCAGATTTAATTGCCTGAACTTTTTGTACATCAAATTCAATTGATTCAAGGTTGGCTATATGCTTATTTACAATTTCCTGTTCTGATGCATGTTCCAATTGGTAGGCTTTTCGGGCAACATTTAACACCGGTAATTCACAGACTGGTTTGCCCATCTTGGTTTCCACTTGAAGCCGATCTTCTTCACTTAAATCATATACTTGGAAAATAAGCTGGTTGATAACAGCTTCATTCAATAGCACCTGAGTTATTTGAGCATTTTCATAATTGAGGTAGGTTATTAAACGTTCTTTTGGAGAACTATTGGTATAAGCCAAAATTGGATTTAACTCATAATTAGTTTCTATGATCTTATAAGTACAAAGCAGTTTTTTGATATCAATATTTTCTTTGGATAAAGCTGATATGTTATCCATGATTAGTTGGGGTGCTAAGACATATGGTATTCTTTCAATGTCCCCGACTTGTGTATTAACTGTGGGATTTAAACAATGAAGAATATAAAAAACGAGTTTCGAATTTAACAGCCCTAAGAAATAATATAAGTTTTCGCTTTTATTGGGAAATATACCGGCACTGCCGCTATCAAATACTGAATTTTCCGGCAATAATCTAAAAGATGCACCTTTAGAACCAGCATTTGGGTACGTTACCCCCTCCAAGAAGTATAGTTTTTCACTTCGTAATGTGGCTTTGTATCTATCCTTATCATCCTTATAGTTTCTAATTTCATACCCTCCATTTGCCCAGTTTACTACAAGCCAATTATTGCCATACCATCGATTAAATGGACCACCTTTAGGATAGTTTTTCCATTTATTATTATCTTCAATTGATTGTGAAATATTTTCCGAGTCTACCTCCCACCATAGTCTCAAAAATCTTTCATTATTCCCAGACGTGAGCCCTCCTCCTGCTGAAACATATTCTTTCAAACTTTTTTCCATAAATGTTTCTCTGAACTCATCACTTAACCAATAGATAAATGGCCAACCGTCAATGATTTTCAGCTTTGACTGATCTAATAAATAAACTCTATTATTTTTCCTATTATTGATTGTATCATCATAAGCAACTTCTAAAGATTTCTGCTTTGCTTTTTCTTGTTGGTTTGCCGTGATATTAAAGTAAAGCCCATCTGTATCTTTCGCTTTCTTGCTCAATACATACCAGGCCGCATCTAATAATATACCTGGGCCAAAGAGATTTACTCTATCTAAACCATAGTCTACCAAAATATCTATATGGGTATGTTCAATAATATACTTCCTTACATGTTCAAAAGCCCGAATAAACATGAAGGTATGGGGATGAATAAGAGCAATATAACCTGTTTGGTCTGTCAGCTCGCAACATCGTTTAATAAAAGCTCCATAAAGATTTGTATTGAATCTGTAAGGCTGTCGGTAGTTTGCATCAATAAATAATTTTAACTCAGTCCCAAAGTCAGCACTATCTGTATAAGGAGGGTTAGCAACCGCCACATCATATTTTTGCGTAAGCAATTGAAGAAACGTAATGGCATCTTGGGTTTTTGTATTCAGGAAGTTTTGCCCTTGCCTGGCCGTATTTTTTGCCACTGCTTTTTGCAGATTGGTGAAGAAGTTATCTCGGAAATTTTCGTAATTAGCTAATGTTTGTTCTTCAAACAATCTTGTCTGCGTTTGTCCAAATTGCTGTACCAATCCATGCAACCGCAAACTGAATTTTTCTTCGAGGCGTATTAACGCACCAAACTTGTGGGCTTGCTGTAAATCGGCCCAAAGGTCGGTTACAATTTTTTCCAGTTCAGGGCTTAATCGCTGTTCACTCTCAAACAAATGCTTTACAGCAGCATATTCCGGCAAATAGAAATCGGAGCTTACAATATTGAAGTGTTCAATTTTTGCATTACGTTTTTTTCGTTTAGCTTTTATGTACAAACCTAATTGAGCCAACTGTATTGCACGGTCATCCAGGTCAACCCCATGCAGATTGTTAGCAATGATAAGTTCCGCAATTTTGCGGTCGTCATAATCTGCACCATAGTTTTCAATCTGGTCTGTATATAAATCGTAAAACAGATCGAAGCCATACAACAGGTAATTTCCGCTACCTGTGGCTGGGTCAATCATCCTGATTTCTGTCAACGGTTTTGGTTCTCTTGTTCTTGTCTTCGGTGCATTTGCAATTTTGTAACGATTTTTAATATCGCTGTCGGGGTACATTTCCAGATATAGTTTGCCCAAACTGTTGTCCACTAAAAACTTCACTACCCAACGGGGGGTATATACCTGGCTTTGTATGCTTACTTTATTAAACTCAGTTTTTTCGCCACTATCCTTGTGTGCTTGTTTCTTTGTGTTATTATAACTTTCGTAAAGCCAGCCTAAAACATCATCGCTTTGCCAAATGGCATCTTCTACCTGGGTATCTGTTTCCACTTGGTTAAAGGCATTCATGATGCCGCTCAACTCAATGGCAGTAGGCAACAAATGATAAGGATGCTGCGGACTGAATAAAGGAATATCTGTAGACAATGAAGCCAATTGATCTTCCATAAAACGAACTAAGCCTTCCATTTCCTCACTGCGGCCATCTGGGTTTTGTTCTAACCAATGTTTGTGGGCAAAAGAACGATCACCGTGCTGGCTTCTTCGGGTAACAATTTCAGAATGTAGTGTGTGGGCTTCCATTACTTTTAATGCTGCCAGTCGGTTGAACAAAGTGAATGTAAATTCCTCTACTAACTTTTCATAAGCATCGGCTATGCTTCCTGTTTCTTCAAGAAACACTTCTCTTATTGTCTCAACTCGTTCCCGATCCTCCCGGTATTCTTTTAAAACTTCTTCAATTGCTGTATACTTATTTATCGTAATGCCCATACGTCCCAATCTGTTCCTGAAAGCGGAGTCAATTAGTTTTCGTATGTGTTCGGTATGATCAGATAGCTTCATCTTAAATTATTAACTGTTGATTTCAATTTCATCATCGGCTGCAGCTCCTGATATTTTTTGCAATTCATTTTGCAACCAAATCTTATACTCACTCACTTTTACCTTCTTACCGGGTAAGGTAGCTGAGAATGTTTTTTTGGTTGGGGTTGGTGGTGTTCCCGGTACTGGCTTTGGTGGAGCCGTTTTAATGAGACCCGACTTGATGATCTCTAACTCTGTTTTATTACTATTGAATAACTGAATGAATGATAGCATTTCAGAATAGGTGAACCTGGTTTGCTTGTCCTTAACATCATAATCAATATCAACTGATGCAGCGGTACGCTGTGAAGCGTATTGCAGAATGTTATTTGCTTTGGCATTTGCTTCATCATTCAAACCTGCTGGCAGCGTAGTAATTTCTTTCAATAAAGCATCCGCATCTTTTTTCAATATGCTGTATTTAGCTGCCATATCCGTTGCAGCAGTCTGCATCAATTGAAAATAAGCATCTTTTATTTTCTGAACCGTATCCTGTAATGATTTGAAGTTCTTTACCACTTCGCCTTTATACAAGCTGCTGAAAGTGGCAACCAATGTGGTGATATTGACATCTGCCTTTGCTGCCTTGGTTAACTCATCCGAAACACCATCAGCAAAAGCTTTCCATTGGCGTATCTTATCGAGGTTATTACGAATGAATTTTTCTGCATCCACTATTTCTTTAACAGCTTTAGCATACATATCTGTTTGAGTAAGGTAGCTTTCTGCCTTATCAATGTAATTTGCTTCACTTACAGCACCGGTGAAATTTCCTATCTGATCTTTACTGTTTTCAAGGTTGCTGAATAAGGAATCAAAATCTTTATTCTGTCGCTTCATATCATCCACCTTATCACAAAAACGTTTAGCCAATTCCCGAACAGCATTTACCAAATCAAAATCGTTGGTATTCCAATCGATCTTTTTACCTGTATGGGTTTCACATTCCATTTCCTGCAAGGCAGTAACTATGCTGTTCTTTTGTGTAGTGTTTAATGATTTTGCAATCGCCTTAAATGAAGCCTTTCTAAATTCTCTTGCGTTACCAAATATGTTTGCCACACCATCGTCCTTCCAGGAGAATTTTTCAGAACCATTATGCTTGGCCATTATTTTTCCACCACGCATTAAAGCTGCTACTGTGGTTATTACTGTACCAAACCCAAACCCTGTAGGTGGTTGCTCCAGGTCTTTTTCAAGTGTAGCACCGTCTACAAACGTATTCCGTATTTTAAATAAGATTTGTTCAGCCGGCTTTAATGATTCTCCAATGAAATTTCCTTGTGCATCGAAAAATTGAAAATCTGCACCTTGCCCGGTAAAGAATGTATGCAAGCGTTGGTTATTGCCTTCTTTAATAATGCGGTCGGCAACAGCATCAGATAATTGAGCAGAAAGGCGTTGGCTGTATACATTCTGAATGACCTGTCTTTGCAATCCATTGACTGTAGTTTGCCAATTGGTTTTATCTAACTGAGCCGTATTATACAGATAGATGGAATTACCCTCAACCAATGATTGCTCTACCAATTCTTTAAGCCAGTTTTCCTTTGTAGATCGTTCCGCTTGGAAAGCCCGAACAATAATACCCTCATCAGAATTTGGATTTGAATATTTTTCTTCAAGGTATTTAATGCGTTCTATTTCATCCAGCAACTTGTCAATTTCTTTGAAATGATTGTTGTCGGGTGCAAGCCAGATTACATCCTTGTCATTTTGGAACTGTGTTTTTATCTGCTCTATATCTGCACTTCTATCATCCCCGTAACTGTAAAGGCTTTTCACTTTTAGCTTCAATTGCTTTAAACCCGGATTAGTTAATTCGTCATCATTGTCAGATGTTATATAGAAATCATAAGGTGTGTTGTTATCATTGATCTTACCCAATGCCTTGATGAAGGCTGCATTTTTGAAGGCCGCAATCACTTGCTGTTTTTTCTTGAATATCTGAACCGGGTATTGGTTCATTTCATCCAACAAACGTTGTTCAATATCAGAAGTAATGCGATACGTGCCATTGGAGAGTAGCAATATCTTATGTTCCACCAATGCTTCAAGTGCCATGGTAATTATAGCCTGTGAAGCATGGAAGTCTTCCGGTGCTTTGATATATGCTTTTACAATATTGCTTAACGACGTTGGAGCAACTTCTGCTTCCGTTAAAAAGTGAATCGTTTCTAACAAATGACGGCCCGGTAAATCTATTTTCTCATTTCTTAAAATAGTCTCTGCATTAGAAAAACGGTTTACCAACCTTACCGGCGGCTGTGGTTGTGCTTCTTTAGCAATTTGCCAACCTGTTGCCACATTGTATATTTTCTCGTTCTGAATTTCATGTTTCAGAATATCGTAAGTAGTTATAATCATGCCCCTTGCTGCGACTTTGGTAGAAGCATAGCCCTGCCTGCCAAACAAAAAATTCTGCAACAGACCAAACTGGTTTTGATAGAATGGGTAATAAGTAACAAATGAATCTACCGATTCAGTTTTACCTGCACCGGTAAGCCCACTATGGTCAGCGATTTTGCCCGAGTTACTTTGATAATGCTCTTTTAGTTTCTTCACAGCGGCATCATTCTTTTTCAAAAGACGGCTGCGAATGATCACATCTACTTCAGTAGCTTCCAGGTGTATTTTAGTTTTAAAGCGGTCAGTAACTTTCGTGAGTTGAGCTTTGCTTACATTTGAGTTGTTGATTACATCATCCAGTTTTTCCTGGGCAATGGCAATAGTCCAAACCTTACCACCTAATGATGAAAGTGATTCACTCAAACCTTCTAAATCGAGTAAAGTGAATTTCTTTTGATTGATTGCTTCACTGGCTTCATCAAATAGAAAGACAACTTTTTCGTCTTTTACTGCATTAAAATAGTTGTTTAATTCTTCTTTCAACTTTGATGCACTGAACTCATCAATTTCCCTGCGGATGGTAGTAAGAATATTGTTGTAGTCTGCTTCTGAATTACCTAAGCTCAGATGTATCTCCTTTATTTTACCAATATAAACAGTACGATTGTTTTTTAACTCAGTCCATGACTTGCCCAGCTTGTCTTGCACAAAATCGGTTACGTTGCTATAAGCAGCATCGCACATTAAGGAGAACAATAAAAAGCCATGTTCATTTTCTGGCAGCTCCAAAGATTTTAAAAAGTTACGGAATAAAGCATAAGCAAAGCCTTTGGAAGTATCCTGCTTTGCAATATCCATAAACACCACACGGGAATTGATGCTATTCAATTTGGCAATAGAATTTTTTACCAGTGCTTCATCATCAATGCCTGTAAAACGTTGCAGTATTCTATCCCTGGCGGGTGTGCCACTGATAAGCCTGTTGCTCATCATATACCCCAACAGTTTACCAAAGTAAGATTTACCTGATCCATAAAAACCAGAAAGCCAGACACCAGTTTCGATAATATTAGAAGTATAAATAGACACAAAATTGCCATACTCCTTTGCCAGGCCGTCTGTAATAATATAGCTTTCTATTTCAGATTGAATGGCAGCTTCTGAAATATCTTCTAAGTCAATAACATTCTTAATGTCTTCCGTTAA
Organism: Ferruginibacter sp. SUN106; assembly: GCF_050611765.1. Taxonomy (NCBI): domain Bacteria; kingdom Pseudomonadati; phylum Bacteroidota; class Chitinophagia; order Chitinophagales; family Chitinophagaceae; genus Ferruginibacter; species Ferruginibacter sp. SUN106. The sequence continues at coordinate 16,078 of NZ_JBODJC010000001.1, read as the reverse complement.
ATCAATTGTTAGTATATCTTTTATAAGCATGTCAGAAATTTCTTTTTTATTGAATAATCATACAACGGTACTTAGATGCCGGATGCTTACCCAGGAACATAATTCTATCAGGCTCAATTGTACCGGGATATAGAATAATAACTGGTAAAGCCGCTTTCATTACGATTTCATTTTCCATAATATGGATGTTATGAATACCCGTTCCATATAATGAGCCAGTATTTATTAAAACTGGTACTTTATCATTTTGTAATGCATTTTGAATTTGCGAAATGATTGCTTTAAATAAATCATCAGATTCTTCACCAGCGGGAGCCTTAAAGATTTCATGCGTAGCAGATTGAAGTAAATTATATAATTCTATCAATTGATTTTTGTGATCAGTCACGAAATCAACCAGACATTGGTTCAAATCAATTATTGAATATTTCTCGGAAGGTAACATCTCTCCCAGATGGGCAATGTATTCCGTTTCTTTCATTGGTTCGCAAACTAGCAAAATTGAATTACCTCCATTAGCATTTAATCTTATTTCTGAACGCCTGTCGGATTCGACAAGACGTTTAGCCTCCATTATTAAATGCGCTGGATTATTTAATGGCATGGTAAATATTTTCGTAAGGGATTGAGGTTTCAATATTTAGCTTATCGCCGGTGTATTGTAGTTGAAAGTATTTTGAGAATTTCTTTTGCAGAACTCTTTCAATAAACAGAGGTCGTTCACAAAAAGAATATTTCAACCACTTGCTTTCCATCAGATTTTGTTTAGACTCTATTGCAGTTATCCAATATACAAACAATATAAACATCTTATCGTTTAAGTATGGATGAACAATAGTTTTATGCAAAGCCCCTTCCATCAAATGAAACTTTTTTAGCAATGTTAAATACTTGGATGCAGTAATTTTCAAAGTTGAATCCGACCATTTTTTTAATTCGATTTCTCTTTCCTTTAAATCTTTTAAGCAAGCAATTACATCATCCTGCTTTATTGTAATCCTTCCACTATAAAAAGATACAAAATACAAATTCTCATTCAGGTATTTTAAAACATCATTATTATATGATGAATTCCAAAATAATAGTATAAGGCTATCACTTGATATTGATTCCTGATTAAGCATTGAACTTATTATCAATTCAATGTTACTGTTTTTAAATTTCAGGAATGTTGAAAATATAGCCTTTTCAAAACGTTTTACGGATTTATCAGTTTTAATAGATGTATAAGTGTGATGATCTTCCTTCAATAATAATCCACTTCTATCTTTACCTAAAAAGTAACTAATCAAACTTAAATCTGGTAAGCCTCCTAAAATATTTATGTCGGAATTAATTTCCATTGATATCTTCTGTTCCATTAATAATTCTATTCTTCAATTTCTATAATATCATCGCCTTTAATTTCTGGCAATATATTTTGTTCATCGCCAGCTGGCAATGATTCTACATTCCTTAGTTGCCTTTTAATCGCCCTGGTTCTTGCGCCCACAACATCATCCAATTGTCCCAGGCCTGTTTGAATATTTTTCTGGGCTTTTTCTAACATGCCGCCAAACTTTTCAAATTCTGTTTTAACGGTGGCAAGCACGCCCCATACTTCGCTGCTTCTTTTTTGCAAAGCTAATGTTCTGAATCCCATCTGCAAGCTGTTTAAAATAGCCATTAAGGTTGTTGGACCAGCCACAGTTATTTTGTAGTCTGTTCTTAACTGATCTACCAGGGCTGATCGGCGAATTACTTCCGCATAAATGCTCTCGAAGGGAAGGAACATTATGGCAAAATCTGTGGTATTAGGCGGGTCTAAATATTTGTCTCTGATATCTTTCGCCATTTTACGGATTGTAGCTTCCATGTTTTTTGTAGCTGCTTCAATATCATCGGGAATAGCATTTTCGTAAGCCGCTATCAAATGCTCGTAAGCGTCTTTGGGAAATTTGGCATCTATAGGTAAGTAAACGAATGAGCTTTCATCTTCGCTACGACCTGGTAGCTTGATAGCAAACTCCACTGGTTCAGTACTACCTTTTTTGGTACGAACATTGGCATCGTACTGGTTGGGGGCTAATATTTGCTCCAATAATAGCGCCAACTGCACTTCGCCCACTCCTCCCCTGAGTTTTACATTACTCAATACCTTTTTCAATCCACCTACATCACTGGCAATGGTTTGCATTTCACCGAGGCCCTTTTGTACTTCTATTAATTGTTTACCGACTGTTTCAAAACTTTGTCCCAGGCGTTCGCTGAGCGTCTTTTCAAGTTTCTCTTCCACGGTTACTCTTATACTTTCCAGTTTTGTCTCCGTATTTTTTACTAGGTCGTTCTGTTTAGCATCCATCTGCCCAAACTTTTCCCTTTGCAGATCGTTGAAGGATTTAATACTATTTTCAAATGTATCCTGGAATGCTTTGAAAGAAGTCGACATGGCTTCACGAACTAACCTGTTATCCTCTTTTGCCTGGTTATTTATTTTTTCTAATTGGATAATATTGGCCCCGGCAAAGTCAGTAATATTCTTTGTAAGCTCCTCCCGATTAGTTTTATTGTTTTCTTCAATTTTAGTAATTAAGGCTCCTACCTTATCTTCCAATGTTTTATTAATCTCCTTCAATGCATTTTGGCTTTGCTCTGTAATAGTTTTTAAAGTATTATTTAACTCAATTCTGTTGTCTTTTGCAATGCCGGCATTTTCCTCCCGGTTAATACGGAAGTCATCCTTTAAATTGGACTCTATTTTAGCCAGATTGTTTTGAAGCTCCAATACTCTACTTTGAATTTCTAAAAGGTCATTGTTAGGTTTCGGACGGAAAAGAATTATTAAAATAGTACTTGCCAGCAGTAAACAGATTATTATTATAAGGGTAAATTCCATTAGGTTTTGCTGGTTATTTATTGTTCTGGCATTTTACTTAAAATACCGAAAGGCTTAGGTTTAACATCTAATTAAGGGCAATTAATTAAGAACGATGAAAGTAATTCAAATTTAACAATAAAGCCATATAAAACAAAGATTCAAATTAAATAAATTCAAATATATCGGAGTCTTAATTCTAACGCCTAATATAATCATATTAACCTTCGCCAAGAAAATACAAGGCAACAAGATCTGTCTGACTTTTCCTATTACTAAGTCTAACTCCTAATTGGCACTAAAAGATCAATCAATCTTTCCGATTGAAGTTCTTTTGCGTACTACATAATACAATATATATAAGCTAATATCTGTAATAAAATTATCTCAGCACACTTGAAGATCAGGTTAGTGCAAAAAGTCTTGTAAGGTTAATCGGAATTCATTCAACCAATAGTAAAAAGGAACATTTTTTGATGTAAAAACATAAATTTAATAGCATGGCTAATGATTTATTGTTTGCAGGAGACCCCCGGAACATTAGAGATAAAGAAATACAGGAAATGAAGGAAATGCTGCAAGAGCAGCATGGTCGTGAATTCTTCTGGGAAGAATCCAGGAAAGCAATACATGATCTACAAATTCTAGCTGATATTTCCCTGGAGTTAATGGAAGAAGAATGGATTCGGGAAGAGAAACTAAAAGAATTTCCAAAAGGTTATCATCTTGACGAAAACAGTTATCGTTGTAAGATATGCGAGGGCACCGCAAAAGGCGACAACTCATGGTATGATAAGTATGGCATTAAATGCATGATTTGCCAAAACGCAATTAATGAAAAGATCATTCCGGCTGCCCTTGCAAAAAACAAGGAAAGCTGGTATTCAACAGATGAAATGGAAAGTTATTTCAATATCACTGGCCCCTTACTGAACAAATATATTAAACAGGGGTTAATAAAAGAACGTGTTATATTAAATCCAAAAAACAAAAGGCACCTGCAGCTTTTCCTTTTGAAGGATAATAAAGAAGTATTACCACCAAAGAAATTACTGGAGTCGAGGATAGTTACCGTAGACAGAAAAGGCGAAGAATACCTGACACTCGAATATTGGTACGAATATCCGGATGTCAAACTGATAAAAAAATTACTGAATTATGGCATCTTTGACTGTCTTGGAGAAAGTTTTGCGCTGCCTATAAAAGGAGGAAGTCTTTATATTAAATCAGTGAATCCATTATTTAGTTATAAAAAATAGTCAACTTCGAATTATGTATTTAAAAATAGTTTGGTCAGGCTGCAATTTCTTGAAACATTTGGAAAACCCAAACTTGAACCGACCTAATTTAAGACGTATTAAGAGCCGATAATTGGAAATTGGGGTAGATGTATCAATCACTAAATAAAAAATGGTATACCTCTGAGTCTACCTGGTTTACCCATATTTTTTAGATTGTCTTTAACCCAGAAAAGCCTGGAAAATATTAAATCCAGACAAATTGGCCCATAGCCCATTCGCAAACTACCTATGATTCTGGCTTAAACTACCACCAGAAACTGTCTGATGAGAACACCGAAGCAATATTTCTTATTTGCCTATAATTAAATAAATTGGGTTGGCGTAAATAACCAATTAATGGTTGCAATTCAGGTAATATATAATTTATCTCTCAAAATATAATTCAGGCAAAATAATTTTCACTTCTCGTTCTGTATCTTCTTTTTTCCAATAAAGAATGAAATTGACTTTTGCTTGTTTTAAGTGATAACCCTTTTGCCTTAATGTTTCTATAGTATTGAGGAACTGCCTTGAAAACTTCAATACCGATTGTCCTTTAGCCGTTGTACATTCATCACCGTTTATTGTCAAAGTATCTCCACTTGTCATTTGTAAAACAAGATGTTGCCTTGCAAGAAAATAATCTAACCAAACATCTTTGAAAGACAAATGCATTACCATTTCATTAGGAGACATGTGTTTTTCCCTATCTTCAACTCTTTCTAAATTTTTTACAATGATGTTGTCGAGATAATTCCCAGTTAAATGAATAGTAAGATTTCGTTTAGCCCTCGTCATTGCAACATACAATTGCCGTTTGGCTTCATCAGTTGTAGGATTGAAGTTTTCAAGCATGATGATAACATTATCGAACTCTTTTCCTTTTGCTTTGTGAATTGTTGAAACAAAAACTTTCTCTCCGTTTTCATTGTAGAAATCCTCAAGTTTTGATTCTCTTACGAAAACTTCCAAATCTGATTTATACTTCTTCTTTGAATTGCTATCTTCAAATTGCTTAATGAGGTTGTTACAAACTTCCAGTTTTGAACTCTGCTGAAATTTTTTCCTTAGTTCGCTTTTAGCGGAAGCCCAAACTTCATCACTAATAATTTTTATATCATCTCCTATGTCAATTTGATTCAGAAAAAAACGAACTTCCAAAAGATTTTGCAAGCTAAAACCATCATTACTTTGAATCAACTTTGCTTGCATTCCATTTTTCAAAAGCAAACCTGCAATCTGTAATGCCTCGTCATTTGTTTTTGTAAGCACACAAGTAGTTCCTGCAAGTTCTGTTGAAAGTATATCTTGCGTTAATGGAGAAATAAGATTCCCATTTTGATAATGCACCAACTTGACATTTCCGTTGTCGGTTTGTTTTGCTGCAATAGGAGTTTCTTTCAAACGGTGGCGGATCTTTTTCACAAACCCGTTTGTGAATTCAACCAGGTTGTTTTTGCTTCTATAATTTTCTATAAGTTCGTGTTTGGCCACTTTCCTTTCTGTCATGAACTCCTCCAAATATTTTGAGCTTGCTCCTCTGAATTCGTAAATATTTTGATCATCATCTCCTACCGCAATCACTCCCATTTCTTCATTCTGTTCTATTAATGTATTAATTAATGCGAACTCATCAGCATTCATATCTTGCGCTTCATCTATTACCAAAACCGTTTTTGTAATTCGGTTTGCTTCAACCTCACCATTCCTAATCTTTTCAATAGTATTTTTCAGGATGGCATCTGACTTTTCCAAACTTCCAACTCTGCCCAATAAGTCAAAACAGTAAGAATGAAAGGTCTTTATTTCAATATAGTGAGCAGCATTACCAATGAGTGAAATTAAACGTTTTTTAAATTCTGTTGCTGCCGCTCTTGAAAAGGTTACCATGAGTAATTGTTCATGTTTAACATCCTCCATCAAGAGCAGGGATGCTAATTTGTGAACCAATATTCTTGTTTTCCCACTTCCAGGTCCAGCCACAACTCCAATATGATTAGGTTTATTGTCTTGAGTATTCTTCTCATTGTCTTTTATGATTTCTAATTGTGTCGGAGACAATGAACCAAACAATTGCCTAAACTTCGCAGGAGTAATGTTTCTTTTGATTTCATTTTGTCTACTGCCTTTGAAATACTTGTTGAGAAATGAAGTGTAGTTCAATTGGAAATAGTCATCAACGAATTGTAATGCCCCTTTATAATCACCAATCATTTTATTGGCATACTCACCCACAATATGAATTTGCTGAACCTTATTTTGGTAAAACTGATTTAACTTTTGGTAGTCCTCATTTTTATATCGTCTTTTATTGTCTTGCTCAACTCTATCAATAGTAAGCCGATTGTAAACAACCAAAAACCCACCTTCAATTTTTATCGCATCAATTCTTGAAAGATAAAAAAGTGTATCTTCTATATCTTCGATTGAAACTTTAATTTCAAATAGTTTCGGCTTTTTCTCAAATTCGTCTTTTAGTTCATGAACAGAAAATTCAACCAATACTTCTTCCTTTTCATTTTCAACTCCTGGAATGGTTAAATTGCTTTTCGCATAGAGATATTCAACAAGAAAACTGGCTAATTCATGTCGCTTTTCTAATTTTTCTTTTAATGACTCTTTCGGTTGAACACAAAGGATCACAACATGATTCTTTGAATATTCCTCGTTGTACCGTTTAATCCAATTCTTGATTGCCCAAAAATTGATTATGGTCTTTAATTTGTTAGGTGTAACTTCTTTACAACCCTTTTGTTCCGCATCTTCATTTAATTCCTTTATATGAAATGTTCTTTCTTTTTCTTCAAACACTGGCAAAAGGAAATTTTCAATCTGACTAAAAATCTCTACAGTCTTCAATGAGCGGTTTATGTTTTCTCCTTTCTTTATGAATGCAGTTAAATCCTTTGCATCTGCTAAAATTTTTTCCTCACGAAGCAAGTTTACAATGTTTATCACTTCTTCCTTTACAATACCTAAATGATCGGAAATGTAATCAATTCTTGATTCAGCTGCCTCATCATTACTTTGTTTTCTGCTTTTACTAGAAAAAAGCTTCTTAATTATCCTAATTCCTTTTTCTTTCTGCTTCTCATCAAATCTATTTGAAGCATATATTTTATCAATAGCTTCTTGTGCATTCTTTGACAGAATGCTATTAGCAAAAACCCGTGGCATATTTTGCCCTCGTTTTAAATAACCAGCATCCTCAAGTGCTGCAATGGCTGTTGTTACTCTTGTTTCAATCTCCATTACATTATCATCCCAACCAGCTTTTCTTGCAATTTCTAATGCTGAATTTGAAACCGACGAACGGAATTTTGTTATGTCTTTTATTGCTTTCCAAACCTGCTGTATTTCCTTGATTGAAAGTTTAGTTTGGTTTAGCAAGATGAAATGTTTGCTAAGATCTTCCTCATTAAATAATACAAAACAATCTGCTGTTATACTCTCATCACGACCTGCCCTCCCGGCTTCCTGGATGTAATTCTCCAACGAATCGGAAATATCATAATGTATAACCATCCCAACATTTTTCTTATCAACTCCCATCCCGAAAGCAGAAGTAGCAACCATTATGGGAACTTCTCCTTTTATGAAAGCGTCTTGGTTTGCAGTTTTTTCTTTTGTATCCATCTTACCGTGATACGGTTTAGCATTGAAGCCGTCTTTTGTCAACCTCTCTGCAAGTGAATACGCTTTTTGGGTTCTTGAAACATAAATGATAGTAGGACACTTTTTTTCATCTATTAAGTCTCTTACAGAATTATATTTTTCTTCATCATCTCCCTTCTCAAAAACTTTGTATCGCAAATTTGTTCTCGCAGCATTGGAACTAAAAATTTCTAAATCAATAGAGAGTTCGTCTTTGAAATAAGCACAAATATCTTCAATAACTTTTCTCTTAGCCGTTGCTGTAAAGCATGAAACTGGAATTGCCTCTTCAATATTTTTCTGTTCCTGAATTCGCTTTATGAATTTTCCAATGTATAGATAGTCAACTCTGAAATCTTGCCCCCATGATGAGAAACAATGAGCTTCATCAATAACAAAGCGAACAATTTTTCTTCCCAATAAAAGTCTTTCAATTGTTTTGGAGCGCAAAGATTCCGGAGAGATGTAAAGTAATGAGGCAGAACCGTCTTCAACTCTTTCAAAAGATTTCCCCCTTTCTATTGGGTCAAGCAAACCATTTATTGTAACGGCTTCTGTAATTCCAATTTTTTCAAGATTGTCAACCTGGTCCTTCATTAAAGATTGTAAAGGAGAAACTACAACAGTCAAACCTTTTGTTGCAACTCCACTTATTAAAGCAGGAACTTGAAATGTAATTGATTTGCCCCCACCTGTCGGAAAAATTGCCAAAAGAGATTTGTTATCAACAGCAGCTTTAACTGCGTTTTCTTGTAATTGCTCTCCCGCGTATGTTCGATAAGAATCAAAGCCAAAATATGTTTTTAGTCCCTTGTGAATATCCAAAGCTTGATCACAATACACGCAACCCGTTAAGCACGGTTTGCTTCTTAATGCGTTCATTACACGCTCTATCTCGGGATAATTTTTCAACACCCATGGTGGTGTGATTGAATAACGATTTCGGCAATTTATTAAAACCAGACAATAAGCTAGTTCAATTGAATTTTCTAAAATTAGTTTTGCCAGGTTTGAATGTTCGCAAATTTCAGAATGAAACTTTTCCCGAATTAGTTTTTCAAGATTCGTATCGATGATTGTGTATGCAATGAAACGAAAAAAAGAGTGGAACTCCTTTTTGTCATTCAATAGCAAATACAGAATTTGTTTAAGTATTTCGTCTAATTGTTGAAACGCTGCGATTTCTTCAAAGAAAAGATCTTTAGCTTTTACAGAATCGTTAAGCGGATTATTTATTTCATGCATTTGGAATTTGTCATCTTTCGGTAAGGCATGATAGGGCCTTGCAGGGAAAAGTAGCGGGGAAAGAAATAAAGTATCAATAATATTGGCCGATTTTATTCCGGCATCAGTAACTGCTTTCTGGATATATTTTAAATCGTGGTTGAAAATGTTATGTCCGCAAACGAACTGCGAACCTTTGAGGAAGATGGTGAAGTCAGAAACAGAATTCGAGTGAAAAGAACTGCCGTTATCCTTTACACCTCCTATGTCGAGAATCTTTCGGCTTTGGGGATCAATCTCAGTATCAATAAAGGCAATCGAATTCATTCTTTAGTTGCTGATTAATGATTGTGGCAGTAATTCTTAATGCAAAGTAATAAAAGAAGTCTGACTTTTCATTATAGATTAATCACTAGCCTCTTGTTTTACTACGAGTCAGAAAAAAAATAAAACTATCAAACGTAGAATGTACCAAGGAGCATAGTCAAGGTTTTTAAATAGTAAAGTTGCTTATATAAGTTTGGGGCAGCCACTGGGTCTTTGTAATATGAGAACTGTTGCTTGCCAACTGGAGAGTGATAAAAGATGGCCCAGTATGGGAGTATTTAATTTAATTGCCCAGCAATTTTGGGTCGCTGAGACTTTATTATATGATGCGACAAGAAATATGGGAGCCTTGTCCAAAAAGGCTGGTAAGAAAAATTTTGAAGCTGTGCAACTTGTCTTAGGCCTGCTTCTGGATTACCTCACTAATGGAAAACGTAACAGAAACTTCCAAGTCAGTAGTGACAAAAAAAGTAGCTCCCCATGTAAAGCGGTTACCTGGTAAAAATAGGTTTGTACCAGTTTATTTATTAATCTGGTGCAGTAAATAACTGCACCAGGAAAAATTCGTCCAATAAGATCAGTTAAGTTCATATTTCGAGCAGGTATTGACTCCATGAGGGCACTCTACAACCAGATCCAATTGAAGCATTTTTTTTGTGTGCCGCTTATTTGCCTTTACCCCCCCTTCTTTCTTGCATAATAAATCTGAAAAATTTCATAGGCAGATTTGGCAAAGACAAAAGCCAAAATTGAGGCAATAAAGTAGTTAAATAAGGGCAATAACGTTCTTATAACTATAAAATCGTAGACATTTGTCTTTTGCCATTGCAATATTTCAACTACTTGCTTGTAATTTGCAATTTCTTTTGTCTTTGCTTCCTGCTCACTTGTATTTGAGCTGACAGTAGTATTTGGACTTAAAGGTAATTTCATCATTGAGATACTATATGTCAAAAAAATGATTGAAACTATAATAAGAGATAAAATTATTCCAGCTATCCAAAAAACTATTTTTCTTATTTCTTCCATAAAATAAAATTTATTTAATAACGACCAGTGTTTGACCACATTTCTCCTGAACCCTGATATCCATTTTGTAAACCTATATTTCCATATGCATGTGATAAATATCTACCTCTCTCACCTCCAAGGCATTCTAGCGAAAATTTGCCATCACCTAAATTATGCATAGCCCAAGCCTCGCCTGCACCCTGATATCCATTTTGTAAACCTATATTTCCATATGCATGCGATAGATATAATCCTTTTTCTGCTCCATGGCATTCAATAGAAATCTCATTGTTTCCTAAAATATGACATATCCAAGCTTCTCCCCATCCTCCATAGTGGTCATTAAGATATACATTGGCGTGAGCATGTGAAAGATATTTTCCTGTTTCTCCACCATGTGCTTGTAATTTCAAAATAAAAACATTAGTAATTTGTGTGGTAGGGTTTCTTAACCATGCTTCATGAGTTATTGCCAGCATGGAGTTTCTATCAATAATTCCAATCGAATTCCATGTAAAAAAGGCATAGCCAATATCTTGTCCATTTAACCCAGATGGAAGTGTTACATGAAATTGTGACGCTAACCAGGCTAGTGTTCCATAGCCACAAAGACTGATACAATGATCTTCATTTGCTTCAGGACTGAATCCTGTAGCAAACCAACCGGCATTTGTTGGTCTGCGATGATATGCTATTTCTAATTGGTCAGCAGCAATACCAATTTTAACGGGGGCCATTGCAATAGCATTATGCAAAACCGATGTATTTGTCCAATTAACACCATTAAAGTTTCCATCATTATAAGTGGAATCATTAATTCTGAAGCCAACTTTAGTCATTCTGTCTAACACTTCTGAAATGACAGCTCCATTTAAAAAACCATTATCACTTGCCCAATCAATTGCTAATTGTTCGGGGATAAAAACTTCGGGATTGCCACATCCCTTTGCAAAGGCTTCTTCAGCAGTTACACAATCCCCATAAATATTGTTACCCCAAAATGATAAGTTTTGGGCAACATGTAAATAATTGTCAGGAGTAAGTCCAATAATTTGATGTGGACTTGCTTCTGCAAGTTTGTATCTTGGTGATGGTTGTGCACCTCTTGGCATTTTGGGTGGCTCTGCACCCTTTGGCATTATGCCTTTTGTTAATTCTTCCATGTTATTTATTTTAAGTTAAATAATGATTTTTGAATAGTGCTTTGCAAAAGTTTTGCTCACTTTGGTTATGAAGAGGTGGTAGAAATAAAATGTTGCTGCCACAATAAAAAGGGGTTTTACTATTTTTTCATGGTTGAGTTATTAGCTAATTCTATTGGCAATATTTACACGCTTAATTTATTCGCAGTATTAAAAATTGACGGGCGGAAAATTGTGTGCAACCGAAGCATCTTCGCTAACTTGGATCACTGTTGCGGAGTCGGCATTAAAGACTTTTAATTTACCCCACAATATTCCTTTGAAATCAATTTTTCCTGAACCAGTCAGTTCTCCAATATTTTCTTCGGAACCAAAAGGACCTTTTATCCAGGAAGCACTTAATCGATTGGTACCTGATTTACTAGTTATTTTAAAAAACAGTCTGCCACTGAGATTAATATACCAGAAGGCTGTTTTCTTTTCTCCTGGATTTACTGTTACATTATCCATGGTGATACTATTTTTTTGAGTTATCAATCTGTTTTATCAGTAACAATTGTTTGTCACTAACCATCTTTTTCACCTGCTCGACTGCACTATTCAATTGTACAGGGTGTTCTTTTATATACACAGCCTTTTCCACACAATCTGTCCCATCTTCAATTAAAGCCACTGTAATATTGGCAAGGTTCAACTGTGCTCCTGTGTAACCGGGAACGTCATCTCCCTTATGGTCGGCTCTTACTGTTCCATTTACCACAAATCCATTTCCCCCGACAGGAAGCGGATCATTACCTTTCTGGGTGTAGGCTAACCCAAAAATCTTTGGGGTCAGTATGTTTTTTATCTTAAACCCGGTAGGTGCGGTATAAACAATCTGATCACCTTCGTAACAGCCTCGGGTATCCCCATCACTCTCATTTGCCCTGAACGAAATATGGCAATTAATTGATTTTTGATCAGTGCTTAATTCCAGCCTGGCACTGATATTTACATCAACATCTCCCGCATATTCAGGATCTCCTCCGCAACCAATTGCGAAAAAATTTATACTTTGCGGGACGGGTGAAATCACTTTGTCTTCTTCATGGCAGAATTGCGGAGCCTTTGGTATAATCAACAAACTATATAAACTGGTATCATTAAAAAAGAACTCCACTTTATTAAAATCTTTAAAATTTGACTGGTCGTTAGTTCCTAAAGTAAGCGAGTAATCAGAAGGCTTTGCAAGCAATTGACTGATGTCTTTTTTCGAGCCATCCATTGCAGTTGCCATCACTTTGATTTTTTTGAAATTGTCGAAATCATAGCCAAAAATGATAAGTGGCTTGGTGTTGGCTTCATTAAGATCTATCTGTTCAGGGTTGCAGTTACAAAAAGAAGGCGGAAAAGTTAACAGCGGAGCAGGTGTACCTCCTTTTTTCACAAGGAGATTCTTTAATTTTATAATGGTGTTTTGTATGCCTAATTTTATACGCTTTCTTAAAAAATCAGCCTCGCACCTGAATTCTGTACCGGCAGTACCAATCGTCGTCTTCAACAGCCGGTCAATATCATTATTAATAATACTTTTGACTTCTTTCGGGTAATCATCCTTAATACCTTTAAGTACCTCCACAGAATTGGCGACATTGGCATCAATGCGCCTTTCTGCAGCCGTCAGGTCATTTACTGAGCGGTCCACTTGCTGTTCGAGGTTTGTACATGAACACACCAGCGCTGCAATGCAGCATAAAATAAAAAACCTGAATGTTTTAATACTGTTCATTGTTGTAGATTTTATTATGGTTTAAAAAATGATCCCATGCAGTTATTTCAGCCTGCTATAAAAAATAGCAATTAATAAACTGTCGGTTATTTTGTAAAGCTATTACCAGTAAAAAAAAATGAAGAGGGTATTATCACGGAATCTGCACCCGTAAAAGAGCGGTGGTTTTAGCGGAAATCAACTATTAATGAAAAAAAATTGAATTTGCAACTTGCACCAGAATTTATAAGTTAGTAAATTCATCAATAATCTTAAACCAGTAAATTTTATTTTATGAAAAGATTTACCAGCATCATTCTTTTAAGTTCTATTCTGGCCTTTGCATGGTCCTTCTGTGCTGCCCAAGCTGATTGTACACAAGGAATTAATTATCCTCCAATTCCTGAGATGTTTGTTGATAAGGTAGCCGGTAATGAAAGGATATTTGAATTTTCCAGCACAATTCCATCAAAGTATCAAATATTGGTAGATAAAAATGGATCTCAGCCACTGTTCTATATTTTTACAAGGAAAGCTATGGATGACCTGATTTCTAAAATAAATAATCATTTGGGCATTAGGGTCTATTTTGCTCGTTATAGTCCTTGCACAGGTACAACTCTGCCAGCAAGTGTTGCTTCGGGCACGATGATATTGCTTTTTGCTACCGAATTTGAGACTTCCAAACCAACAGATTTTTATTTTTTAAACAACAACGATGACATGTTATATCCCGTTAGTGCACAATGCGCTCATGATTGGATCGCAAATTTTAGTACCGAAAATCAGCCTGGCCTAAAAACAATGCTCGATAAGACTGCCAAGGAAAATGCAGATGCTACAAGCCCAGGCGGATATTCAGATACAAAAAGTATTTTTTATACCTGGAAACAAATTGTCGAGGCTTTTACAAAAGAGGAAAAATACCAGCAATCACCATCACGCGGAAAAAATATTTCAGCTTATAAAATCAGCTTGTCTACTTTTGGCAAAGATGGCAGTGGTTCAAAACCTGTTTATAAAAACAGGCTTTTTATACAATTTGATTATTTAGTTGATGCAGGTCAAACTAAAGAAGTGTTTTATTTAGAAGACCAACCTGATTATGACTGTAGGCTGGATGCTTCTTTGCGAACCAAGGGAAGATCAATGAAGGCATTTACACCGTATGATCTCAAGAAAATGACCAGGGCTCAAAAAAGAGCGGTACTAATCCTTGATAACGGTCAATTGTGCCCAACTTTTTGCCCTATAATTGAACCTTAAATGATCAACAGCTATTTAAATATTACTGTACTTGCCGAATGGTGCGCCTTTATAATGTCCTTGCTTTTGTTAGACAGAGACACTAAACGATGGCAGCTTTTTATTGTCCTCCTGTTTATTTCTATTTGTACAGAAACTACCGGCTGGTATCTTTATGTTCATCTGCACCGGCCTGCAAACGCACTCCCATTCAACTTACTGATGATAATTGGTGACCTTTTTTTTATATGGTTTTTTTCTTTCGCTAGAGGCATGGAAAAAGTAAAAAAATGGCTGCTCGCTGCTGGGTTATTTTTTTTCATTTTTTCTGTTATCAATCTTTTGTTTTTCCAGAGGTTCTGGAGTTACAACAGTTATTCAGAATCAGTTGCCGACATCATCCTTTCAGTGATCTGCTGTTATTTTTTGTTTGGCCTAGTGAAAAGCGAAGAACACATTCATTTGATGAGTTATAGTTATTTCTGGCTGGCTACCGGTATACTATTATACTCTTTTGGAAGCGCTTTATTTTATCATTTTTCGAATTTGCTGGCTCTTTATAATAAAAAAATAAGGTTTGATATCGGTACTTATATCAACTACGCACTAAACCTGATTTTGTACGGTTGCTTAATCATTGCTTTCATATGCCAACGGAAAACTACTCGATCGTTGCAGGCGTAGTCGCTGCCATTATTGTTTTGCTAATCGCTGGAATTTTCATTCTCATCCTTATTAGTTATGCCAACAACCGGAAGAAAAAGTTTATGCTTGAAAAGGAACACCTTCAAGTACTTTTTAAGGAGCAGTTGTTGCAATCACAGGTTGAAATGCAGGAGCATACCTTCAATATCATCAGTGAAGAGATTCATGATAACGTAGGACAATTGTTGAGCCTTGCCAAGGTGCAGATAAGTATAATGGAACAGGGTGAAAACTTAAACCGTCTCTTGCTTAGTGACATAAAGGAATCCATAAGCAAGGCATTGACTGACTTGCGAGACATTGCCAAAAGCCTTAATACCGACCGTTTAAAATTGAACAGTCTTGCTGAAATAACCAATCATGAGCTACAGCGTATCGGTCGGTTGGGTACCATTACAACTTCCTTTTATTCCTTCGGAAAAGAAATAGGCATTGAAGAACAAAAAAAACTTATTATTTTACGTATCATACAGGAGGGGTTGCAGAATATTTTAAAACATGCCAGAGCAACTTCTATTGAAGTACTTTTCTATTATGACCTTTCCCAATTTAGATTTGAGATAAAAGATGATGGAATTGGGTTCGATACCAATTTGATCAATAAAAAAGACGGCCTTGGCCTGCAGAATATCATTAATCGGGCAAGCCTCTTGGGAGGCGATGGGAAAATTGAGAGTTCTGTTAATCAGGGAACCACGATAAGCGTTAATTTGCCATATGCATGACTCAAAATTAATAGCAATTATAGATGACCACGCCATGTTCCGTAAAGGGCTAAGCGCATTAGTAAACCTGTTACCAGGCTATCAGGTTCTTTTCGATGCAGCAAACGGTAAGGATATGATTTCCAGAATTAATCCCCTTCATTTACCCGATATAATTTTAATGG